>CAYSOF010000003.1:0-293220 GCA_964432595.1 uncultured Binatia bacterium (SeqCode)
TCCCGCCGCCGGCGAGCCGTTAAGTGAGTGGCATTGCGGCGAAGCCGGCGCGGCATAGCTGGTACGCATGGGCTACACCCCACTCCCTCACCCAAGCCCATGCGCACCGCGACCGGAGCTCGTCGGTGGAAGCGGTGGAGGCGGGATGGGCATAGGTCGCCCGCAGCTGTTAGTGCGCCCTTCGGCGTGGCGGTGGCGGCTCGGCGCGTGACGGCGCACTTACAGCGAGGACGGCGACCGTAGCCCATCCCGCCTCCACCGCCCACCGCAGACCGCCCGCGCGGTGCCGCGTGACGCGCCACACCGTTGACACTTCGCGCAGAGCGGCGGTAAACGGCCCGAGTTAGGGCTCGTGCCGGAGGCGGCGCGCCCGAGCTACCCGATGCTCTTAGGAGGTTCCTGATGAAGCCCGCCATGGTCGCGCTCGCTCTGCTGTGCGCGCCACCGGTTCTGGCGCACGCCGAACCCGTGCGTCTGACCGAGGTGCGACAGAATCTCTTCGCCACCTGCTTCCCGACGGAGTCGGAAGGCTGGATGGTCGGCGAGCTCGGCCGCGTCTTCTACACCCGTGACGGCGGGACGACCTGGGATCGGCAGGATGCCGGCACCAAGCGGCCCTTCCTCGCGATGTCCTGCATCGACGCAAAGACCGCGTGGATCGCCGGCAAGGAAGGCATCGTCTACGCCACCAAGGACGCCGGCGCGTCCTGGACGCTGCTCAAGACCGGCAGCAACCGCCACATCTTCTCGATCCAGTTCGCGGACGCCCAGCGCGGCCACGCCGTCGGCGACTTCGGCACGATGGTCCACACCGAGGACGGCGGCGCCACCTGGGAGGTGAGCCGCGTGCCCGAGCACGTCACGCTGCCCGAGAGCGCGCTCGACACGGGCGTCGAGCCCGGCGACGTGAACCTCTACGGCGTCGCCTACGCCGACCGCGACCATGTCTGGGTCGTGGGCGAGTTCGGCACCATCATGGCGAGCAGCGACGGCGGCACGACGTGGCGCCAGCAGCGCCCGCCCGTCGAGAGCACGCTCTTCGGCGTTCGCTTTCTCGACAACATGCGCGGCTTCGCCGTCGGCATCGACTCGGTCATCCTGCAGACCGCCGACGGCGGCGAAACGTGGACGACGGTCCATCCGCCCGTCGACCAGCGCTCGTTCTACGACGTCGCCATCCGCGGCCAGCAGGGCTGGATCTCGGGTGACTCCGGCACGATCCTGCGCACGTCCGACGGCGGCGCCACCTGGAGCACCGAGCCGCTGCCGATCCAGCTGGCCGCCAACTGGATTCGCGCGATCACGCTCGCGCCGGGCGGCGGCGGGCTCGCCGTCGGCTCCGAAGGGCTCGTGTTCCGAATCGAAGGCTCCCGGCTGCAGCGCTTGCGGGACGAAGAGAAGGCCGGGAGGCCGTCATGATTCCGAAGCGTTGGGTCGAAGGATATCTCCGGTTCCTGCTCCGCAACCGACTCCTGGTGTCGGTCCTGATCGCGCTGGCGACGGTGTTCTTCGCCTACGAGTGCAGCCGCATCAAGATCATCGCGAACTTCATCGACTTCTACCCGAGCACCAGCAAGATCAGCGTGTTCGGGAAGGAGATCACGTGGCGTGAGGGCCACCCGTACATCGAGATCTACAACGAGTTCCGGCGCATGTTCGGCAGCGCCAACGTCCTCACCGCCATCGTCGAGGTGAAGAACGGCGACGTCTACAACCCGAAGACGCTCCAGAAGCTCGACGAGATGACCCGGTGGATCATCGAGACGAAGGGCGTCGTCCCGTACCAGATCACGTCGATCGCGCACGCGAAGATGAAGTCCATCACCACCGTGCAGGGCGCGATCCAGATCCGCGAGGTCTACTATCCAGGCGTCCCGAAGACGCAGGCCGACGCGGATCGCGTGAAGTTCGCGGTCTACGCCACGAAAGGCATCCGCGGCCTGTACGTCGCCGAGGACGACACGGCCGCGCTCGTGCACGCCGGCTTCTGGGAGGAGGACGTCGACGCCGACTACCTCTACGGCCGGATGATGGAGCTCAAGGAGAAGATCGAGGACGACAACCACACGGTGTACTTCACCGGCTTCCCGTGGCTGCAGACGTCGATCCTCCGCTATCTCCCGGAGGTGCAGCAGGTGTTCATCATCACCTGCTTCGCGCTCACGTTCCTCTTGTGGAACTACTTCAGATCCTGGCCGGGCGTCTGGGTGCCGATGTTCTCCGGCATCTTGTCCGGCATCTGGGCACTCGGCCTCGTGCCCCTGCTGGGCCTGAACCTCGACCCGCTGATCCTGGTGGTGCCGGTCTTCCTCTCGGCACGCGCGCTCTCACATTCCGTGCAGTCGATGGACCGGTACCACGAGGAGTACCATCGCACGCACGACAAGCACACGGCGATCGTCGAGTCGTACTCGCACCTCTTCCCGCCCGCGATCGCGTCCATCCTGAACGACGCCGCCGGCATCTTCCTGGTGACGATGGCGCCGATCCCGCTGATCCAGAAGGTCGCGCTGTTCTCGTGCTTCTGGATCTTCTCGATCCTGATCAGCGTCGTCACGCTGCACCCGATCATCCTGTCGGCGACGAACCCGCCCGGCGTGCACAGCAACGCGCCCGGCTGGCTCAAGATGCTCGGCCGCAGCGTGCTCGCGCTCGGCACCGTCGCCTTCACCGTCGTCTCGATCCAGGCGGCGTACAGCCTGATGGGTCCGGTGAAGGCCACCGTGATGCTCGCCCTGTTCGGCCTGCTCTACTTCCGTCACGAGCAGATCTACCAGGGGCTCACCGACGCGATCATCGCGGCGAGCGCCGGCTGGCGGAAGTGGGCGGGCGTCGGGCTGACGATCTTCCTCTTCATCATCTGCCCCTACTACGGCTGGAAGCTCAAGGTCGGCGACATGACGCCGGGGGCGGCGCTGCTCTTCGCCGACCACCCGTACAACGTCGCCTACGCCAAGCTGAACGAGAAGTTCCTCGGCGCGAACCAGCTCGTCGTCATCGCCGACACGGGCAAGGCCGACGGCATGAAGAACGTCGTGCCGCTGACGGCGATGGAGGAATTCGCCGACCACATGGAGGCGGTGAACGGCGCCGGCGCGTCGGTCACGGTGATCGACATCGTGAAGCAGCTCTCGCGGCTCTTCCACGAGGGCGAGCCCAAGTGGGCGTTCATCCCCGACAAGGAGAAGTTCATCGCCGAGCTGTTCTACCAGTTCACGCAGACCGGCCAGGCCGGCGACCTCGACCGCTTCCTGTCACCCGACATGCGCTACGGCACCATCGTCACGCTGTTCCACGGCTACTCGCACGACATCATCATGAACGCGATCAACAGCGGCCAGGGATGGGCGGCGAAGCACACCGACGGGCAGGTGAAGTTCCTGTTCGCGGGCGGCTTGTTCGGCGTGCTCGCGGCGGTGAACGAGGCGGTGGAAGACTCGTACTGGCAGACGCTGGCGCTGGTCATGGTCGCCGTCGCCGCATTCCTCTACTTCACCTACGGCACGCTGGTCGGCACGTTGATCCTCATGATCCCGGTCTTGATGGCGCAGTTCGCCACCGAGGCGGCCATGTACCTGATGCGCATCGACCTGAACGTGAACTCGCTGCCCGTCGCCGCCGTCGGCGCGGGCGTCGGCGTCGACTACGGCATCTACCACTTCAGCCGCATGATCGACCTCGCCGACGAGGGCAACGAGCTCGACGAGGCGGTCGACGGCGCCACGGCGACGACCGGCAAAGCCATCATCTTCACCGCCAGCACCATGATCGTCGGCGCGGTCTTCTGGTGGTTCTCCGACCTCAAGTTCCAGGCCGAGATGGGCTTCCTGCTCGCCCTGCTGATGGCCTTCAACACGTTCGGCGGCCTCGTGCTCGTGCCGGCGTGGATCAAGGTCCTCAAGCCGCGGTTCCTCACCAAGCGCGTCGAGAAGGCCCGAGCCGAAGCGAAGCCCCCGGTGCAGCTGGCCGTCGGGTGATCGAGGCCCGGGAGCTCACCAAGCGCTTCGGCGGCCGCACCGCGATCGACGACGTCTCGTTGCGCGTCGATCGCGGGGAGGTGGTGGGCTTCCTCGGGCCGAACGGCGCAGGCAAGACCACCACCCTGCGCATCCTGGCCGGCGTGTTCCCGCCGACCACGGGCCGCGCGCTGATCGACGGGCACGACCTCTCGACGGCACCGCTGGCCGCCCGCCGGCGTCTCGGCTACGCGCCGGAGCGCCCCGCGCTACAGCTCGACATGACCGTCGCGAGCCAGCTGGCGTTCGTGGCGGCGATGCGCGACGTCCCCGCCGGCGCCGGGCGCCGCGCGGCGATCGACGCCGCGCTCGAGCACACGGGCCTGCGCGACGTCCGCGACCGCCGGCTCGGCGCATTGTCGCGGGGCTATCGCCAGCGCGTCGGGATCGCGCTGGCGCTGGTCGGGGATCCGCCGGCGCTGCTGCTCGACGAGCCGACCGCCGGGCTGGATCCGCAACAGGCGGCGGAGACCCGCGCGCTCGTCGCTGCGCTGCGGCCGACGCGCGCCGTGTTCGTATCGAGCCACGACCTCTCCGAGGTCGAGGCGATGTGCGATCGTGTGGTCATCCTGCGCCAGGGACGCGTGCTCGCGGCCGACACGCCGGCACGGCTCGCGGCGCGCCTGCGTCCCACCCGGCTGGTCGACGTGGAGGCGCACGCACCGACGGCGGCGCTCGCGGCGCGTTTGGCGGCCGTGCCCGGCGTCCGCCACGTCGAGCCGCGAACGGGCGACGGACCACCGTCGCGCTGCCGCGTCGAGGTCGAGCCGGGACACGACTGCCGGCCCGCGCTGGCCGAGGCGGTGCTCGGCGCCGGCTGGTCGCTCCTCGCGCTGACGCCGGTGGACGCGTCGCTCGAAGAGGCCTTCCTGGCGCTCGTCGGCGACGCGGAGCGCGGCGAATGAGGAAGACGATGCTCGTCTTCCGTCGCGAGCTCGGGCTGCTGTTCGGCGGGCCGCTCGCGTGGATCCTCTGTGCCGTCTTCGCGCTGCTCGCGAACTACTTCTTCTACAGTGACCTCACGTTCTACGTGGTCTTCGGCGGCGCGAACCTCTCCGCCGGGCTCTGGCGCTACGTCTTCCTCGACCTCCGGCTGGTCGCGCAGATGGTCCTGCCGCTCCTCACGATGCGCATGCTCGCCGAGGAGCGGAAGCTCGGCACGCTCGAGCTGCTCTGGACCCTGCCCGTCCGCGACCACGAGCTACTGGCGGGCAAGTTCCTCGCGGCATTGCTCGTCTACGCGCTGATGCTGTCGACGGCGCTCGTCGGCCCGCTCGTGCTGCATGAGCTGCACGCGTTCCCGCTGCGTCCGTTGGTGCCCGGCTACGTGGGCCTGCTGCTGATCGGCACGACGATCATCGCCATCGGCCTGGCCGCGTCGGCCATGACCGAGAACCAGGTGGTGAGCGCGATGCTCACGTACGGCACCGTCGTGCTGCTCTGGTTCGTCTCCTGGAACGAGGCGGCGCTCAGCGAGCAGGTGGCCCCGCTGCTCCTCGCGGTGTCGTTCTTCGATCGCTTCTACGGCTTCGCGCAGGGCGTCGTCGACGCGCGCGACGTCGGGGCGTTCGTCGCGTTCACCGTGCTGTTCCTCTTCGTCGCGCTGCGGGCGCTCGGCGCGCGCACCTGGCGGGGCCTCGCATGAAGCACCCGTTGCTCCACACGGTGCTCCAGACGCTGCTCGTCGCCGCCATCCTGGGCTGCCTGATGGTCGTGGTGATGCGCCATCCGTGGCGGCTCGACATGACGCTCGAGCAACGGTTCACGCTGTCGCCGCACACGCTCGAAGTGCTCGGCCGCCTGCACGCGCCGGTCGACGTCACCGTCTTCTACTCGAGCCAGGAAGGTGAGCTGCGCCGCGAGATGGCCGATCTCCTGGGGCTCTACGAGGACGCGGCACCGAGCATGACCGTGCGCCTGCTCGATCTCGACCGCAGCCCGGGCGCGGCGGAGCGGCTCGGCGTCAGCAACTACAACGTCGCCGTCATCGAGAGCCGCGGCGAGGGCGGCGCACGGCGCGAGCGCGTCGACCTCGTGAACGAGGACATGCTGACGGCGGCATTGCTCAAGGTGGCGGGCGTCCCGAGCACGATCGCGTATTTCGTCCAGGGCCACGGCGAGCGCGATCCGAACGACGAGGACGAGCGGCGCGGCGCGGGCGACGCGGCCGCGGCGCTCACCGCCGACGGCTTCGTCGTGCGCACGCTGCGCGGCGCCGCCGGCATCCCCGACGACGCCGGCCTCGTCGTCCTCGCCGGGCCGTCGCGCGATTTCGCGACGGCCGAGATCGACGCGCTCGACGCCTGGGTGCGCCGCGGCGGACGGCTGCTCGTGCTGACCGATCCCGGGACCCCCGCCTCGCTCGTGGAGCTGCTCGGCCGCTTCGGCATCGAGCCCGGCGCCGACATCGTCGTGGACGAAGAGGCGCGCCTGTTCGGCACCGACGGCTTGTCAGCCCGCATAGCGCTGCTCAACCAGGCGATGGTGCCGACGGCGCCCGCGGCCGACGCACTGCTGCCGCTCGCGCAATCGCTGCGTCTCGTCGATCGCGAGGGCGTCGACGGCGACTACCTCGCCATCACGAGCGATCGGACCTGGGCCGACGTCGACCGGCGCGCGCTGAAGGACGAGCCGCCCATCTTCCGACAGGGCACCGACCGCCGCGGGCCGCTGCCGGTGGCCGTCGTCGTGCACGTCGCCGCCCCGGACGGACGGCAGGGCCGCATCGGTGTCGTCGGCGACGCGGACTTCGCCGGGAACCTGCACCTGAACCTCCTCGGCAACCGCGACCTGCTCGTGACGGTCGCCGAGCTGGTGTCGCGCGACGACGCGCTCACCGCGCCGCGCCGCCAGGGGCCGGCGCGTGGCACGTTCTCCGGGCTGGCGCTGACGGAGCGCGATTCGCGGATCGTCTTCTGGACCGGCGTCGTGCTGCCGGGCACCGTCTTCGCCCTCGTCGCGCTCGTCGCGGCGCGTCGGAGACGCATCGCGTGAACGTACGCGTCACGGTGGCGCTCGGCATCGTGCTCGCCGCGCTCGTGACGTACCTGCGCTTCACGGCGCCGTCGGCCGTGCCCGCGCCGGCGACGACCGAAACGAGCGTCGAGCCGCCGCTGCTCCGCGTCGACACCGCGCAGGTGTCACGTCTCGAATTGGATGCGGGCGGCCAGCGTCTCACCCTCGTGCGGACGCCCGATGGCTGGGCGGACGCGGATGGGCGGCGTTGGCCGTCGAGCGTTCCGACCGACCTCTTGGACGCGCTCACGACGCTTCGGCCCATCACGATGGTCGACCCGATGCCGGATGATATACGTGACTACCGTCTGGGACCCGAGGCCGCGCGCCTGCGCGTCATCGATCGCGCGGATCACCCCGTTCTCGGGCTCGAGATCGGTGGACGGAACCCGTCCTGGACCGGTCTCTACGCGCGGCGCGAGGGCGATCCGGGGGTGTTCCTGATCGGCGCACTGCTCCAATGGGAGCTCGACAAGCTGCGCAACACCGCGCGATCGGTTTCCAGTCCGTGAAGACCTTGACAACCGTAACAGAAACGAGCGAACGAGGTTCGCCATTTCATCTGCGTTCCCAGGGGGAGGTCCCATGACGAAGACGGCCCGATTCTCGATCGTCGCGCTCGCTGCGGCGCTCGTGTTCTCCGTCGCCAGTGCCGTACGAGCCGAGGACAAACCGATGATCCTCGACGCCAACAACTGGCAGGAGGGTAAGGACCTGCTCCCCGAGCCGGTGCTGAAGCGGCTCCAGGCGGGCGAGTACTGGTTCAAGGTCGTCCCAGTCGACCCGGTCGCCTACAAGAACAACTACGCCAAGAAGTTCTGGGATGCGACGGCGGCGAACGAGGGCAAGTACGAGCTCGATCCCGAGACGTGCGGCCTGAAGGACAAGGCCACGGGCAAGATCCCCGACTTCCTGATCGGCTTCCCCTTCCCCAACATCGACAAGAACGACCCGCAGGTCGCCTGCAAGATCGCCCAGAACTTCGCCTTCGCCGGCTTCATGGGCGGCGGCGGCGGCGCGACGTTCACGTTGAACGGCGTCGACACCAACGGCGAGTTCCGCCGGGTGAAGGCGTTCATCCACGCGATGGGCTACCAGGGCCGCATCGACGGCAAGATCGAGGACAATCCCGAGAACCTCACGCTGCAGGCCATCGGCGCCGCCATCGAGCCGCAGGACGTCGAGGGCGTGTCGACGCTGACCAAGCGCTACTGGGACTGGGAGAGCCAGGACGCCATCTGGGCGTTCGTCCCCTCCACCCGTCGCGCCCGTCGCGTGAACGCCGCCACGCGGTCCGACCCCGTCGCCGGCATGGACATCTTCTCGGACGACCTCAACTGCTACGCGGGCAAGATCGAGTACTACAAGTGGAAGCTGGTCGGCGAGGGCAAGATCCTCGCGCCGGTGTTGCGGCCCGAGCCGTTCCCGATGAAGGCGTCGAGCGCCTCGCGCTACACCGTGGACACGCCGTACATGGCGGCGGGCTACGAGAAGCCGGGGAGCAAGGGCGCCCCGTGGTGGATCCAGGACAACCTGGTGTTCGTGCCCCGGCCGGTGTGGATCGTCGAAGGCGAGTCGAGCGATCCGTACTACAACTTCGGCAAGGTCATCATGTACTTCGACAAGGAGATGTACCGCATCTACTGGAAGCTGGTACACAACCGCGCCGGTGAGTACTTCTACACCGCGGCGTGCGGCTACCACTTCGTGAAGGACGGCGAGACGTACTCGTCGGTGTACCCGAACCTCGTGATCGGCGTGAACGACAAGACGAATCGCGCCGCGCTCGGTGGCCGCTATCAGAGCTCGTTCGTCGAGCGGAACTGGGACCCGGCGTACTTCTCGCTGCGCACGCTCACGCGTCTCACCGACTGATGCGTCACGCTGCCTTCGTGGTCACGGCCCTCCTGCTCGCGTCGCTGGCGCGGGCGGGTGGGCCGGACGCGAAGGTCCTCGAAGACGCCGGCAAGTGGGAGTCCGGCTACGGCTCGAAGTTCTACAACGTCGTCGGCCGGCTGAAGAACACCAGCGACCATCCGCTGCAGTTCGTGAAGCTCCGCATCGAGCTGCTCGACGGGTCGGGAAAAGTCGTCGCCTCGACGGAGACCTGGAACGAGGAGGCCGAGGTCCTCGGCGTCCCCGAAGCCGACGGCAAGACGCTGCTGGCGCAGGGCAAGATCAAGCCGGTCGCCGCGGGCAGCGAGCAGCGCTTCCGCGGCAGCTTCCTCGACGAAGAGACGCCGCCGTTCACGTCGTACCGCGTGGTCGTCGTGGAGACGCCCGCTGCGAAGTAACGCCGGTCCGCTCGTCTGGCTCGTCGCGCTGCTCGCGCTCCCTGCGTCCACCACCGCCGTCACGATCCGGATGCCGGCCGTGGTGGTGCCGCCGCACTCCGAGCGCGAGGTCTGCCAGTACTTCGAGACCGACGTCGGACGGCCCGGCGACATGCTGGCCGGCTACCACGTGCGGGTGCGCGGCCAGTCGCACCACTTCAACCTGCTCGACGCCAGCGGCGTCGTCCCCCACACCCGCGAGCAGCGCGACGGCACGCCGTCCGCCTGCGTTCCCGACCCCGGCATGTCGAGGCTGGTCGCGACGATCGGGCCCGTGGCGTCGCTCCGCCTTCCCGACGGGATTCGGCTGCCCTGGAGCACGCCGCAGCCGCTCGTGATGGACATGCACGTCGTGAATCCCACGTCCCGGCCCATCACCGTCCGATCGCGGGTGAAGCTCCGGCTGCGCCGCGTGGAGCCGGGGACACGGCTCGTGAACCGCTGGGGGTTCGCCGCCAAGGACATCGCCGTCGCGCCCTTCACGACGGCGACGGTGGCCAGCGCCTGGACGCTGGCGGCTCCGCTCGCGCTGATCACGTTCGGCGGGCACATGCACGAACGGGGGGTCGCGCTACGCGCGTACCGCGACGACGTCCTGATGTACGAGCAGCGCGACTGGCGGCATCCGAAGGAGGTGCTGTATCGGACGCCGGAGGTCCTGCCGGCCGGCACCCGGCTGCGCGTCGAGTGCGACTACGACAACGGCGTCGACCGACCCGTGTTCCGGTGCGACGACGGCACGCCGTGTCCCCTCGTGTGGGGCGAGCGCGCCGTCGACGCGATGTGCAACCTGCAGGGCTACGGCGTGGCGCCGTAGCCCCGTCGGTCGAGCACCCACATTCGCACCGACGCCGTGCGTACCCGCATGCCGCGCCGGCTTCGCCAGCCGCGGCACGAGGCCCGCGCGGAAACGAAAGGTACAAACCCGCGCCCGACCGAGACATGGTCTCGGTCGGCGACTATTCGTTGCCGAGCGGGAACTTGTTGCTGTGCGCGAGCGGCGCGCGGTTGCCGCCGGTGGCCGTGTTCAGCTGGATCTGTCCGTGCGGCGCGCGCATCGGCGCGGCCAGCTTCACCTTCCATGCGACGGTCTGGCGCAGCTCGCCGCCGGCCTTGAGATGCTGGGGACCGCGCCAGGCGGCTGGCAGCTCGAGGTCGATGCGCCGCGTGCCGCCGGCGATCAGGACGACTTCGAGGTCGGTCAGGTCGACGTCCTTGCCGACGTTCTTGATGACGAGATCGCCGTTCACCTCGACCTCTTTCGCCAGCTCGCGGGCGACGGCGAGCGTCGGCGTGAACGTGGCCTCGAGCTTCGGCGTCTTCTTGAACAGACCCAGCACCATCCCTCAATCCTCCAGGAGGCGCGGGAAGCCGCGCTCCAGACAATCGACGATCTCGTCCCGGCAGTGGCGGAACACGTCCTCACTCTGCATGGCCGGGTCTTCGATGTCACCCACATCGCCAGCCAGCTCCCTGAGGGTCAAGACACGCTTGCCGGCGGCCTCCGGGAACCCGTCCAGCATGCGCCGCTGCTGGTCGGTCATGACGAGGATCAGGTCGGCCGCCGCCAGGATGTGGCCGTTGCGCTTCAGGTCGGTGGCACCGGGCTTGGGCGGCTCCGGGATCCCGATGTCGCGCAGGACGAACTTGGCGTCGAGCGAGACGAGGCTGCCGTCGCGGGCGTAGGGCGCGATGCCGCCCGAGCTCACGTGGAGGACGTCGGACACACCGCGCTCGCGGATGAGCCGCAGCAGCACCGCCTCGGCGATGATGCTGCGGCTCGTGTTCGCGTGACAGACGATCAACACCCGCCGCTGCGCGGGCGCGGCGGGCGTGGTGCTCACAGACCCCCGGAGAAGATGTCGTTCATCGTCTCGGGCTTGGTGATGCCCTTCGCGAGCTCGGCCTTCAGCACCTTGCCGAGCTCGGCGGCGTCCCAGGTCTGCGCCTTCTCGTTCTGGATGCGGGTGGCCGAGTGCCAGCCCTTCATCGGCCACACGGTGCGGCCGCCGACGCGGAAGACCTGCTGGTTGACGCCCGCGGCGTCGTCGCTGGCGAGCCAGGCGACGAGCGGTGCGACGTTCTGCGGGCCCCAGATGTCGAACTCGCCGGGCGCGACCTCGCCGCCCATGAGGGCCGCGGTGGACGGCGTGGCGTCGACCGTGAGGCGGGTACGCGCGACCGGCGCGATGGCGTTCGCGGTGACGCCGTACTTCTTCATCTCCTGACCGATGATGATGGCCATCGTCGCGACGGCGGCCTTGCAGGCGCCGTAGTTCGACTGGCCGACGTTGCCGAGGAGACCGGCGTCGGACGCGGTGTTGATGATGCGGCCGTTGAGCACGTTCCCCTTCTTGTGCTCCTCGCGCCAGTACTCGCAGGCGTGGCGCGACATCGCGAACGTGCCCTTCAGGTGCACGGCGACGACGGCGTCCCAGCTTTCCTCGTCCATGTTGAAGATCATGCGATCGCGGAGGATGCCGGCGTTGTTGACGACGATGTTGAGCTTGCCGAAGGTGTCGATGGCGCACTCGACGATCCGCTTCGCCGCCTTGAAGTCGGTGACGCTCTCGCCGTTGGCGATCGCCTCGCCACCCATCTTCTTGATCTCGGAGACGACGTCCTGTGCCGGCGTCGCGGTCGCGGCGCCCGTGCCGTCGAAGTGGGCGCCCAGGTCGTTCACGACGACCTTCGCACCGAGCTTGGCCATGAGCAGGGCTTCTTCCCTGCCGATACCCCGGCCAGAGCCGGTGACGATCGCAACTTTGCCTTCGAGCAGCATCAGAACAGCCTCCCTTTGAAATTGGACAATCCGGTTGGTGTGCCCCACCCCCTCCGGCCTTGTCAAGGCGCGTCCAGCCGCCGGAACGCCCGCCCGGCATGGCCTTCCCGCCGTCGCCTTGGCCCGTGCCCGGGGCTCCGATATGACCGTCCGCCGATGCGGCGATGGCAGCGCTGGGCGAACGTGTTCGTGTCGCTCGTCACCGTCGCCAGCGCGGTGGCCGTGCTCGCATCCGACCTCGTCGTCGACGGCTACCAGGCCCATTACGGCGACGCCCTGCCCTTCGTCGTCGCCTACACGGCGTTGCAGGCGTGGTTCCTCGTCGTGTTCGTGCGCGGCGACCGCTGGATGCCGTGGGCGGCCCTCGCGAAGGCGATCGGCGCGTGGACGTTCCTCGCGACGTTCACCGCGGTCGGACCCGCCTGGATGGCGGTCACGCCGTCCCGCTACGTCTACCAGGTGTTCGACTGGGGCCCGAACACGAAGCTCGGCATGTTCGCGTTCGTCTTCCTCGGGCGCGGCGCCTGGAACACGTTCAACGCCTTCCTGGCGACCGAGGACTGGTGGCGGCCGCTACGGACGACGAAGCCCATCGTCGGCCGCATCGTCACCATCGTGCCGGTCGCCATCATCGTCACCTGCGTGTGGGCGTTCCTCACGCTGGTACGGCTCGACGCGAAGACCTTCTCACCCGACGCGGCCGACGTCGCCCGCATCGTCCTGGCCGACATCGACTGCGAGACGATCCGCGCGCGCGAGGGCACCACGACGACCGACGTCCGCCAGCGCGGCACGGCGACCTATCAGGTCGAGATCCGTTACGGATGCCGCGGGACCCAGGTGGTGGTCCGCGCCGAGGACGGCCGGCTCGGGACGGCGAGCGCGCCGCGGCCCGAGTGCTGCAGCGAGCGCTCCTAGCGGGCGTCCGGCCCGCAGGCGCGATCGGCGTCCCAGCCGTGCTCGCTGGACATCACGAGGTCGATCGGCAGGAAGGCCGTGTCCTCGAACAGCGAGAACGGGAGATCGACGACGGCGGCGAGACCGATCGGGATCGCCGCGCCCGCGCTCGACATGCCGCGCACGGCGGCCGCGTCGCAGCGGACGCCGGAGTAGACGTGCCCCAGGCCCGTCCCGCCCGACCCGCCGCTCTTCGACTTGCTGATGATCGTCCCGCAACCGGCTCCGAGCAGGACGACGAGCGCGCACACGGCCACCACTGTTCTCGGCATGCCGCGCGCATACGTGGTCCCTCGGCGTTCGGCAAGCGTCGCCTTGACCCTGGCCCCGTTCGCGGTGTTATGGCGGACGCGTGAGGGCGCTGGCGCGGTTGCTCATCCGACGGCGCGTGTCGTTCGGCATGCTGCTGGCCGTGCTCACGCTCCTCGCCGCCTGGCGCGCGCTGCACCTCGAGTTCGACCTCTCCTTCCGCACCTTCTTCCTCGACGCCCGCGAAGACGACCTCGCCGCCCGCATGGCTGACGAGTTCGGCGACACCGCCGGCTCGTCGCTGGTCGCGGTGCTCCAGGGCACGGACGTCCTCCGTCCGGACGTGCTGGCCGCGATCGACGCCATGAGCCGCCGCGTCGCGGGCATTCCGCAGGTGACGCAGGTCTTCAGCCTCGCGACCGTGCCCTGGGTCCGCGCCGACGGCGAGGCGCTCTCGCTGACGCCGCTCGGCAAGCGCTCCGACGCCGCGGCGCTGCGCGCCGAGGTGCTCGCCGATCCGCTGCTCCAACGTCGGCTCGTGTCGCCCGACGGCACGACCACCGTCGTCGCGGCGCTCCTCGCGCGTGACCACCGGACCCTGGCCGCCCGTGCCGAGACGATCGCCGCCTTCCGGCAGATGGTCGGCACGATGCTCCCACCCGGCGTGACCGTCCGCTTCACCGGCTACCCGATCACCGAGGCGGAATACGCCCGGCTCGTGATGCGCGGCTTCGGGCTGGCCCAGGCGGTCGGCCTGAGCCTGATGGCGCTGACGCTCTGGTACACGTTCCGCTCGCTGGCCGCCGTCGTGCTGCCGCTGGTGACGGTGGGCATCGCGACGGTGCTGGTCCTGGGCACGATGGAGCTCGCCGGACAGAGCCTCACGTTCACGAACACGTCGGTGCCGCTCATGATGCTCGTGATCGGCGTCGCCGAGGTGTCGTTCTTCATCGCCCGCTACCACGAGGAGGTGGCGCGCCACGGCTGGTCGGAGGCGACCACCGAGCGCGCGATGGCGGAGGCCCTGTGGCCCGCCCTCGTCGCCGCCGGCACCACCAGCGCCGGGTTCCTGGCGCTCAGCGCGAGCCACCTCGAGCTGACGCGCGACTTCGGTCTCAACATGTCCGTCGCGGGCCTGACGACGTTCCTCGTCGCGGCGTTGCTGATCCCCGGCGCGCTCGCCGCCCTCGGACCGCCGCCGGCGCGGGCGATCGAGTGGGCCGAGATCGGTCCGCTGCGACGCTTCCTCGAGCACGTCGCCGCGTGGACGGTGCGGCGCCCGCGCGAAGTGCTGCTGGTCGCGCTGCTCGTGGCCACGCTGGGGGCCCTCGCCGCGACGCGGCTCACCGTCGAGCAGTACGCGACCCGCGAGCTGCCGCCGGACCACCCGCTGCTCGAGACGCAGGCGGTCGTCGACGAGACCCTGAGCGGCGTCTTCCAGACGCACGTCGCGGTCCGACCGCGCGACGGCGGCAGCGTCACGCGGCCCGAAGTGCTGCGGCAGATCACGGCGCTCGAGGAGTTCCTCGCCACGCGTCCCGGCGTCGTACGCGCGTGGTCCGTGGCGGACTATCTCGCGGCGATGCATCGCGCCGCGCACGGCGGGACCTCCCCGCAGCCGCTGCCGACCGACGCCGCCCTCGCCTCCCAGTATCTCCTCCTGCTGTCGATGAGCGGCGACGGCACCGACCTGGCGACGCTGATCGACGGCCCCGAGCGGCTCGCGACGATCGCGCTCGGCACGACCGATCTCGGCACGGAGCAGCTGCGCGCGCTCCGTCACGACGCCGACGCGTTCATCCGCGAGCACCTCGGCGACGCCCTCGAGGTTCGCTTCGTCGGCGACTACTGGGAGGTCTCGCGGGGCAACGACATGCTGGCCCGCGACCAGGCGATCAGCCTCGCCAGCTCGTTCCTCCTGATCCTGCCGCTCGTGGCCCTGTTCCTGCGCTCGACGGCGCTGACCCTCCTCTGCATCCCGCCGAACGTGCTGCCCATCCTGGCGACGCTCGGCCTGATGGGCGTCGTCGGCTACCCGCTGCGAACGGGCACGTCCATCGTGCTGCCGGTCTCGCTCGGCATCGCCGTCGACACCACGACGCACTTCCTCACCCGGGTGCGGGAGGAGTGGCTCGTCGACCGCGACTACCCCGCCGCCGTCCGCCGCGCGCTGATCGGGACCGGCTGGGGCATGACGTCCTCCACGCTCGCGCTGGTGATGGGGTTCTGCGCGTACCAGGTGCCGGAGTTCCAGTCGTTCCACCACGTCGGCATCCTGGCGAGCTGGACGATGGTCACGGCGCTCGCGGCGAACCTGTTTCTCACCCCGGCCCTCGTGCTCTTGTTCCGGCCGTTCGGTCCTGGGAACACGGGGCTGGGCACGGCGCAGGCCGTGCGGGCCGCCGGATGACGATGGACGACTTCTTCGCACACGGCCGCTACTGCGACTGGCGCGAGCCGGCGATCGTCGACTGCGCCCGGGACGTCGCCGCCGGCGCGACCACGCCCGCCGAGAGGGCGATCGCGCTGTTCCGGTTCGTGCGCGACGAGGTCCGTTACGCGTTCGGCCCCTGGGGCATCCCAGCCACCGTGACGCTCGCTGCCCGCGAAGGGGTGTGCACGAACAAGAGCAACCTGCTCGTCGCCTTGTTCCGGGCCGCCGGCGTGCCGGCGGCGTTCGGCGTCCTCGAGGTGAACCCGCAGGAGTACTTCGGCTCCATCGCGCCGCCGTATCTGAAGCCGTTCGTCTCGAGCCACTCGGTGCACGTCTACGCGGCGGCGCACCTCGGCGACGCCTGGGTGCGCTGCGACCCGTCGACCGACGTCGCGCTGTCCCGGAAGACGGCGCACTTCTGCCGCCAGACCCGCCTCATCGAATGGGACGGCCGCCAGGACGCGCTCGACTTCCTGCAGCCGCAGCACGTCTACGCCGACCGCGGGCTGCATGCCTGCATCGACGACCTGCTCGACAAGCCGGCGCGGAACGCGCAGCCGGCGACGCTCGCGGCGATCAACGAGTACGTCCGCTTCATCCGCAGCGAGCCCGCGTTTCCGACCGCCGACGCGCTGATCGCCGCGTATGCGGCATTCCGTCGCAACGGACGGCCGTCGCCCGCGACATGACCGCACTCGGTCCGCCCGCGGTCCGTCCCGACGCACGGTCGGCGGTGCTCGTCGCCGCATTCGGGCTGCTGGGCTTCGCGGTCTACGTCTGGATCATCAATGCGGTCGGCTGGATGACGTTTCCACGGCGTCCGGTCGTCGGCGGCTTCCTCGCCCTCGGCCTGCTGAACCTGGTGCTGTCGCGGTTCGCGGATCGCTGGGCGCCCAACCGCCGGGTCGCGTGGTTGTACGAGGGCTTCCACGCCGTCGCGCTCACGGCGATCTTGAGCCAGTTCGGCGGCATGTCGCTCGGCATCTACGTCGTCGCGTACGCGTTCCTCGTCGTGCACACCGAGGTCCTGCGCCCCGACGCTTCGGTGTTCGTCACCGCCAACGTCTGCGCGCTCTGCTACGGCGCGCTGGGCCTGCTCGAGTATCTCGGCGTCGTCGGCCACGCCGACGCGATGACGCCCGGCCTGCGGCTCGCGTACGGGACGTTCGCGGCGCTCGCCTTCAACTTTCTCGCGCTCTATGCGAGCCGTCACGGCACCGAGCTGCGGCGCATGGCGGCGCAGCTCGAGACGATGGTGACCGAGCGGACGGCCGACCTCGCACGCACCAACGAAGAGCTTTCCGCGACCGCGGCCGCCCTCGAGGCGAAGCAGCAGGAGGTCCAGTCGTTCGTCTACACGGTGACGCACGACGTGAAGAACCCGCTCAACTCGATCGTCATGCTGACCGACCTGACGCTCGAGGAGGAGCGCGAGCGGCTGTCCCCCGAGGCACGCGACCGCCTCGAGCGCGTCCTGCACACCGCCGAGCACACCGAGGACATGATCCGCGACCTCCTCGGCCTGTTCCGCGTCACGTCCAGCCCCGAGCCGACGACGTGGGTCGACCTCGATTCGGTCGCGAACCTGACGCTGCAGACGCTGCGCCCGCAGGTCGAAGCCAAGAACGTGCGCGTCGACCTGGCGCCGCTGCCGCGCGTGTGGGGACAGCCGAGCAAGCTGGGCCACCTCCTGGCGAACCTCCTCGGCAACGCGGTGAAGTACGTGCCCGCGCAGGACGGCCGCATCGAGATCGCCGCGTCGACCGAAGACGGCAACGCCGTCCTCACCGTGCGCGACAACGGCATCGGCATCGATCCGATCTACCACCGCCGCATCTTCGAGCCGTTCGGCCGGGTGCCCGGCCCGCAGCAGCTGGTCGACGGCCGCGAGGTGTCGGGATCGGGCGTCGGGCTGGCGATCGTGCAGCAGATCGCGCGCGCCCACGGCGGCGACGTGTGGGTCGAGTCGGCGAGCGGCGCCGGCAGCGCGTTCCACGTGCGCCTGCCGCGCGAGCCGCACGCCTGACGCCAGCCCGTCTCGGAGCCCGTCCGGAGTGAATCTCGGGAGAGGGAACGAGCCGGGGGCGGCACGTTACCCCGGACGGACTCCGAGGCGGGCCGGCGTCAGGCCACGACGTGCATCCTCTTCGTCTTCGGCGGGTCGTAGGACGGCTTCGTCGCGTAGCGCTCGAGGAACGCGGGCCGGAGCAGCGTCACGATCGCGGGCAGCACGACCAGCGCCGCCGTCGACGACACGAGCATCGCCAGCGCGACCAGCGACCCGAGCCGGACGTGCACCGCGAACCCGGAGAAGCAGAGCGTCGCGTAGCCGAACGCGATCGCGGACGACACGAACAGGATGGCCTTGCCCGACGTCTG
The DNA here is from genome assembly GCA_964432595.1 of uncultured Binatia bacterium (SeqCode). Classification (GTDB taxonomy): domain Bacteria; phylum Desulfobacterota; class Binatia; order DP-6; family DP-6; genus DASYLJ01. The sequence goes on from CAYSOF010000003.1 coordinate 18,166, forward strand.
CAGCGCCCGCGCCTCGGCCTCGGCGAGGTCGGCCGACGTCGTGCGCTCCTCGCGCACGCGGAACAGCAGATACATGGCGTAGTCGGCGCCGATGCCGACGGCCATCGCCGAGATCACCGCCGTCATGCTGTCGAGCGGGATGTCGAGCAGGCCCATCACGCCGAAGTTGACGGCGACGGCGAGCGCCAGCGGCACGGCGACGAGCAGGCCGGCCAGCAACGACCGCAGCAGGATCGCCGAGATGACGATGGTGATGACGGCGATCTGCACGATGTTGCGCAGCTTGCCCTGCACCATCACCTCGTTCGTCGCGGCGGTGGAGGCGAGCGTGCCCGTGTAGCGAATCTCGTAGCCCGGGGGGAAGATGCTGCGCTCGAGGTGTTTCGCCGTCGCGATCAGGCGGTCGCCGACGCGCGTGTCGTCGTCGTGCACGAGCAGGCGCACCTTGGCGATCCGATGCGTCGGGTCGATGATCGTGTCGAAGTCCTCGGCGCCGCCGGACATCGAGTAGAGCAGCAGGTACTGCGCCGTGAGCGCGCGCGTGTCCGGGAGGACGCCGGCGTCGGGCCGGTCGGCGGTCATGGCCGCGTGCATCTTCTCGACGAAGTCGACGTAGGACGTGACCTTGCCGACGCCGGGCTCGGTGGCGAGCCGCGCCTGCATGCGCGAGATCGCGCGCAGGATCGCCGGCTCGGTCATCGACTCGGGCTCCTTGCCGTCGACCAGCAGGATCAGCGTGTTCGTCCCGGAGAATTCGCGGTTGATCTGCGCATCTTCCAGCCGCACCTGGTCCGTCGGACGGAACTGCCCCTTGACGCTCTGGCCGACCTGCACGCGCCCCGCGAGGGCGGCACAGAGGAGGACGAGCAGCACGCACCCGCCGACCACCGCGACCGGACGGCCGAGGGCCGCCTGCGTCGCGCCGGCGAGCAGCCGGTCGAGGAGCGGATGCGCCGCCCGCTCGCGCTCGAGCTCGCGCCGCCGCGGCGCCGGCAGCATCGCGCGCACGGCGGGGATCAGCGTCATCTCGATCGCCATCGCCGACAGGATCCCGAACCCCGTGAAGAGACCGAACGTGCGCACCGTCGCGGTGCCGAAGGTGACCAGCGAGCAGAACGACAGCGCCGCCACGGTACCCGCCGCGAGCATGACCGGTCCGACGCGTACGAGGCTCGCGACGACCGCTTCCTGCACGTCGCCGACGCGGTCGTACTCCTCGTAGAAGCGCTTCAAGACCTGCACCGCGTGGCCCGCGGCCACCGCGAGAATCAGGATCGGGGTCGTCGTGTTGAACGGGTCGAGCGAGACGTTCATCAGGCCCATCAGACCGAGCGCCCACAGCACCGACATGAGCGCGGTCGCGAGCGGCAGGAACAGCGCCTGCAGCGTGCGGAACGCGTCGTAGTGCACGAGCCCGATGACCACGAGCGCCAGCGGGAAGAAGTAGACCATCCGGCTCGCGTAGGCGCTCAGCTGGGAGAGGAACACGACGAGGCCCGAGAGGCGGACGTCGAACGTGCCGTCCTCCTCCTCGGCGATGGCGGCGCGCACGGCGGCGTGCAGCTGGCGATAGCCGGGCGTCTGCGGCGTCAGCTCGAAGCTCGCCTGGATCGCCGCCGCCTTGCCGTCCTTCGAGACCAGCGTGCCGACGTAGGCCGGGTTCGCGAAGGCGCGCTCGCGGACGGCGGCGGCGCCGGCCGCGTCGGCCGGCGGCTCGGCCATCACCGGTGTGACCGACAGGAGGCCGTCGGCGGTGCCGCGGATGTCCTTCACCTGCGGCGCGGCGAGGCTCTGCACGAGGGCCGGGTTCGCGCCGGGCACCTTCCGCAGCCGCTCGGTGACCCGCGCGAGCTTCGCCAGGAACGCCGGCGTGAAGACGCGGCCGTCGTGCGGGAAGAGACCGACGACGATCAGGTTCTTGTCGCCGAAGAGGCGATGCACCTCGTTCAGCGCTTCGATGAAGGGATGCGCCTGCGGCACCTGGGCGTCGGGGTCGACCTCGACGCGAAGCCGGGTGGCGGCGGCGGTCAGGAGAACCGTCAGCAGCAGCACGCCGCCGAGGACGGTCCAGCGATGCCGGATCACCCACCGAGCGTATGACTCGATGGTGGTCACGACTCAGGCACCGACCGCGAGGCGACGGACCGAACGCGCGGGGGCGGCGCCCATCAGCGGCGGCGCCTGCGCGGGCACTTCCACCTGCGGCAGCGCGGGACCGACGAAGATCGCGGCGAACGGGTGGCCTTCCATGATCTCGTGCGATTTGCGGAGATCGCAGGTCATGAGCTCGTGCTCGGCGTTCCCGAGCTTCCCGTAGGTGCCCGACACGCCGGAGCGGCGGTAGCCCGTCCACTCGAACGTCCAGACGCGCTCCGGCTTCGCGCAGAGCATCGCGTGCTGGGCGCCGACGACGTCGAGGAGCTGCTTGCAGAGGTGGAAGAGCCCGAACGAGACGACCGGGATGAACGTCTTGCCCTTGCGGTACTCGGGGAGGATTGCGAACCGCGAGATCTCTACGACCTTGTTGGTCTGGAGGGGGAGCGGCAGGCGGAAGTACTCCTCCGCCTCGATCGACCCCGCCGAGCGCGGCGTGAGCCGCATGCTCCCGCAGGGCTTGCCGGTCTCGAGATCGATGGCCAGCAGCAGCCATGATCGGTGATCGTACTCGTCGGGCACCGGAATCCCGTACCCGCTGCCGTCGTTGTACACGCGGTTCCGGACGTCGAGCGCCTGCGTGATTTCCTCGGGGGTCTGGCAGACGATGAATCGGTACCCGTCGAGCAGGGTCTCGAGGGCGACGTCTTCGGACTCGGTCTCGACGCGGGCGGTATTCTCGGTGAGCATTGCCATGGGCCTCCTCCTGGCGGCCTCCATTGCAACGCCCGTGCCCTGGGACATGGCGGTAAACCAAGGGTATCCGAGGGCATCCGCCGGAACCGGGGTGCACACCAGGCGCGTATGGGCCCCGCGGTTCCCAGGTCCGAATGGGCTTGTGACTCGGGGGTGGGGCCCACAGAATCGAACAGACCCCATGGGCTATCACTGGCTCATCCCGCTGGGTGCCGCGGCGGCGAACCTCCTGATCGCGGTCTCGGTCCTGGTCCGACGCCACCGCGACAGGACCGCGTGGATTTTCGCGTGGATGACCATCGGCATCGCCAGCTGGAGCCTGGGGTTGTTCTCGCTCTACTACTTCGTGGACCGCGGCCAGGCGGAGTTCTGGAGCCGGATCGCCCGCAGCGTGTGGTGCTTCGGACCGGTGGCCTGCTACCACGCGACGATGGCCATCGGGGGCTTCGAGCACCGGTGGCTGCGAGGCCTCCTCGTGGGCGGCTACGCGACGGCCGCCATCGTATCCGTGGCCAACCTGGCCGGGCTCCTGGTCTCGGGCGTCGCCCCCCACCAGTGGGGCTGGTATCCGCAGCCGACTCCGCCCTACGCGGCGGTCAGCGCCCTGGTGGTCTTCTACCTCGGCGCGGCCGTCGTGCTGATGGCCTACGGGTTCCGCCACCCCGTCTCGGCACTCCAGCGCGTGCAGATCAAGTTCTGGCTGGTGGCAGGCCTGGTCGAGGTCCCGTTCATCTTCACGAACCTGCTGCCGCTCTACGGCATCGAGGTCTACCCGCTCGGGAGCCTCGGGACCGTGATGTACGTCGGCGTCGTCGCCTACGCGATCGTGCGGCACCGGTTCATGGACCTCGACTATCTGGTGCGGAAGGTCGTCAGCTTTTCGCTCGCCGCCGTGGTCGTCCTCGGTCCCGGGATGGCCGTCGTTGCGGTGGTCTCCGAGCGGCTCGACGCGCGCGATCCGCTGCTGCTGAGCTTCACCGCCGCCGCCCTCGGCCTGATCGCCGCGATCCTCGTGCCGACGCTCCAGCGCGCGCTCGAGACCCGCATTCAGCGCGCCTTCTTCCCCGAGCGCTACGACTACCGCCGGCGCCTGCGCCAGTTCGCGACGACGCTCGTCCACGAGCTCGAGGAGCAGCAGCTGCTCCGCCGCCTGGGCGACACGCTGACGGAGATCCTCGACCTCGAGCACTGCCACGTGTTCGCGCGCGACGAGCAGGGCGGCCACCTGGCGCTCGCGCACCCGGCGCCCGCCACGCCGCAGTGGCTCGACGACGGCCTCGTGCACGTGCTGGAGCCCCTCCGTGGGCCGGTGCTGACCGGCGAGGTCGAGACGATGAATCCGGCCGCGGCAGAGGCCCTCTCCGCCCGTCGCTGGGAAGTGGTCATGCCGCTGCGCGTGAACGAGCGCCTGATCGGCCTCGTCGCGCTCGGACCGAACAAGGCCATGCGGATCACGTCGGCCGAGGACCTGCAGCTGCTCGCCACGGTCGCCGCCGGCGCCAGCGTCGCGCTCGAAAACAGCCGCCTGTCGCGCGAGCTGCGGCGCTCCGAGGTCGTCCTGCAGCGGGCCAGCAAGCTCTCGTCGCTGGGGACGCTCGCGGCCGGCATCGCGCACGAGATCCGCAATCCGCTGGTCGCGGTGAAGACGTTCCTCGACCTGCTGCCGTCGCGCCTCGACGACCGCGACTTCGTGCTCAAGTTCCGCGAGCTCAGCCAGAGCGAGCTGCGACGCGTGACCGACCTGATCTCCGAGCTGCTGACGCTCGGCAAGTCGACCACCGCCGAGCGCCGCGTCGTCGAGCTGCAGACATCGATCGAGCCGGTGGTCCGGCTGATGGAGGCGCCGGCCCGCAAGCGCGAGGTCGACATCGTGATCGACCTGCCGCGGACGCTGCCGGCCGTGTGGGCCGACGCCGATCAGGTGAAGCAGATCGTGCTGAACCTGCTGCTGAACGCGATCGAGGCGAGCCCACCGGGACGCAGCGTGCGGCTCGAGGGCCATGTCGGCGCGGGCGGCGCCGTCGTGCTCGCCATCCGCGACGAGGGCTCCGGCATCGCCCCCGAGCACCTCGAGAGCATCTTCGAGCCGTTCTTCACGACCAAGGAGTCGGGCACCGGCCTCGGCCTGCCGCTCGTCCACCAGATGGTCGTCGAGCACGGCGGGGAGATCACCGTCGAAAGCGAGCTCGGCCGCGGCACCACGTTCCGCGTGTCGCTTCCGGCTGCCGACGTCGCGCTTCGGCCGACGGGGACCTAAGCCCGCGCGACGTCGCCCCACACGCGGGGCTCGGGCATCACGATCTCGGCGTCGTCGGACTCCATGAAGAAGTCCCAGAAGCGATGGTCCCGCGAGCGCGCGAGGGTCGCCCCGATGGGGCTGACGAGCAGCTCGTGCGGCTCGCCGCCGAGCTTGCGGTAGGGCGCGGAGCGGCCAGTCCGCTCGAAACCGATCCACTCGTAGGTCCAGACGCGCTCGGGCTTGGCACAGACGACGACGCGATCGGTCCCGAGCGAGATCACGTAGCGGATCGCGAGCTTGAACAGCCCGAGCGCGACCGCCGGCAGGAACCGCGGGCCGGTACGATGCTCGGGGAGAATCGCGAACCGCGTGGCCTCGACGACGCGCCCGCGCGTCAGCTCGGGCGGAAGCCAGAAGTACTCCTCCGCCTCGATCGGCCCCTCGGACCGCGGCGTCAGCCGCATCGAGCCGACCGCCGTTCCGGTCGCCGCGTCCTCCGCGACGAGAAGCCACGACCGGGCGTCGTAGACGTCGGGGATCGGCACCGCGTAGCCGCATTCGTCGCCGTAGACTCGCCGTCGCACCGCGAGGGCACGTGCGACGTCGTCGCCCGTCTCGCACAGCCGGAAGCGGTAGCCGCGCAGCAGCCCGCGGAGACGGCCGTCGCGGCGGGTGGGCGGAACTGAAGGGACGGCGTCGGAAAGCATCGGAACCTCGACCACGAGCACAGCAACCCGCATGCCGTCGTCCCGCGTCGCGTAGTGCGTGGCGACGCGGCGCCGTGTGGGAACGCCGGTTCCCAGCCGATTTCGCATGGGCCCCCGGGGACGCATCCACGCTACGGAGCACGCTTGTGAGTCCAGCTTCCTACCGGACAATCGAATGAGCGATGCAGTACCACGCGGCCGTCCCGCTGCTCGCGGCGGTGGCGAACCTGGTCATCGCGGGCGCGGTCGTCCGGCGCGGCCGCTCCCGGCTGACCATGGTGTTCGCCTGGATGACCGGCTGCCTGGTCTTCTGGAACCTCGACATCTTCGCGCTCTACCACTTCACCGATCCGGTAGAGGCGGAATGGTGGAGCCGGGTGTTCCGCACCGGCATCTGCTACGCCCCCGTCGCCTCGCTGCACGGCGCGTTGGTCCTGGCCGGCGCGTCGAGCCGTCGATGGCGCGTGCTGCTCGGCGTCGGCTACGCGGTCGCGTCGCTCCTGGCCATGGCGAACATGGCCGGCTGGCTCGTCCGCGGCGTCGCGCCGCACGCCTGGGGCTGGTACGTCGACCCGACGCCGCTCTATGCCGTGCTGACGGCGCTGCTGGTCGTGTTCCTGCTGCTCACCGTCGAGCGGGTCTGGTACGCGTACCGCAACTCGGCGTCGCCACGCAGCCGCGTGCAGGCGAAGTTCTGGCTCCTCGCCGGCGGCGTCCAGGTGCCGTTCGTCTTCACGAACCTCCTCCCGATCTACGGCGTCGAGGTGTATCCGCTCGGCAACCTGGGCAACGTGCTCTACGTCGGCATCATCGGCTACGCGATCGCGCGGCATCGGCTGATGGACGTCGACTACGTCGTGCGCAAGGTGGTGAGCTTCTCGCTGGCGCTCGGCGTGGTGCTGATCCCCGGCGGCATGGCGCTCTACGCGCTGACGACGCGCATGCCGGCGGTCACGCCCGTCATGTTCGTCGTCGCGGCGCAGCTGCTGCTGGTCGTCGGCCTGCTCGTGGTACCCGCGCTGCAGACCGGCCTCGAGACGCGGGTGCAGCGCGCGTTCTTCCCCCGCCGCTTCGACGCCCGCCAGCGGCTGCGCGACCTGGCGAGCGAGCTCGTGCACGTGCTCGACGAGCCGACGCTGGTCTCGCGCCTCGGCGACGGCCTCACGGAGATCCTCGACGCCGAGCCGTGCGAGGTGTTCCTGCGCGACGAGCAGAGCCGTCGCCTGCTGCGCGTCCATCCCTCCGACGACGACGTCGAGGACGCGCTGCCCGACGCCGTCGGCCAGGCGCTCGAAGCGATCGGCGATCCGGCGCTCACGACCGAGCTCGAGACCGCGTGGCCCGACGCCGCGACGCCGCTCCGCCTGCGCGGCGTCGAGCTGGTCGTACCGTTGCGGATCAAGGACCGCCTGACCGGCCTCGTGCTGCTCGGATCCAACCGCGAGTACCGCATCTTCTCCGGCGAGGACATCGCGCAGCTGTCAACCGTCGCGAGCGGCGCCAGCGTCGCGCTCGAGAACAGCCGTCTGTCGCGCGAGCTGCGCCGGTCGGAGGTCGTGCTCCAGCGCGCCAATCGCCTCTCGTCGCTCGGCATGCTGGCCGCCGGGATCGCGCACGAGATCCGCAATCCGCTGGTCGCCGTGAAGACGTTCCTCGATCTGCTGCCGCAGCGCATGCACGACGTCGAGTTCCTCGGCGAGTTCCGCGAGCTGAGCCAGAGCGAGCTCAAGCGGGTGAACGACCTGATCAGCGACCTGCTGGCGCTCGGCAAGTCGACGACCGCGCAACGCCGGGCGATCGAGCTGGCCGGTACGCTCGAGCCCGTCGTACGGCTGATGGAGTCGACGGCGCGCAAACGCCATATCCGCATCGAGGCCGACCTCGACGGGTCGCTGCCGGCGGTGTGGGCCGATCCCGATCAGCTGAAGCAGATCGTGCTCAACCTGCTGCTGAATGCCATCGACGCGGGACCATCGGGAAGCGTGGTGACGCTCATCGCCCGCGCGCCGGACGCCGCCATGGCGACGATCGACATCCACGACCAGGGCCCGGGCATTCCGGCGGAGCAGCTCGAGAGCATCTTCGAGCCGTTCTTCACGACCAAGGAGACGGGCACCGGCCTCGGTCTGTCGCTCGTGCACCAGATGGTCGTCGAGCACGGCGGCGAGATCTCGGTGCGCAGCGAACCGGGACGCGGCACGACGTTCCACGTCACCCTGCCGCTCGCGCTGCGCACGCCGCAACGTCGCACCGGCACCTGACGGGGAACGCGCGGGCCCTCGCGCGACGGAGTGGGAACCCGGGTTCGGCCTCGCCCACGCCGATTTCTCGAAAGGACGGCGATGCGCCGGCGGTATGGCAGTTGCTATAGATCGCCAAGTCGTCCGCGAGCATCACTCCACGATGAATGCCCGGCTGTCAGAGATCCCCGAGCAGCTCGCTTGCGCCCGCGTCGCGGAGCCGTCGCGGCGGGTCGTGGTGACCGGTCTCGGAATCGTCGCGGGATCGGGACCGGGTCCCGAGGCGCTGTGGGACCATGTCGTCGCCGGCCGCTCGGCCACGCGTCCCGTGAGCTGCTTCGACGCGAGCGAGCATCCCGGCGCCGTCGCCGCCGAGATCCCCGACTTCCGCCCGCGCGACTTCATGACCGCGGCGAAGGCGCGTGGCGCGGGACGCTTCAGCCAGCTCGCGATCGCGGCGGCGCGTATCGCCGTCGACGACGCGCACATGCCCGCGGCGGCGCTCGCGTCGCCGCGCGCCGGCTTCTTCCTCGGCACGGCGATGGGCGCCGTCGCGGTCAGCGAGGAGCAGGCGGCGCTGTTCCACGCGCGCGGTCCGCGGGCCGTCGAGAGCAGCTTCGCGTTCTGTGCGTCGCCCCATTCCGCGGCGACGCTCGCCGCGAGCGACTACGCCGTGCACGGGCCGGTCACGAGCCTCTGCTCCGAATGCCCCGCGGGGCTCGACGCCATCGCGTCCGCCTGCGATCGCCTGCGGAGCGGCGAGCTCGACGTGGCGCTGGCCGGCGGCGCGGACGCGCCCTTGTCGCCGATGCTGTTCGCGGCCTACGCGCGGGCCGGCGTGCTCGCCACGGATGCGGGTCCGCCCGAGGCCGCCGGCCGGCCGTTCGACCGCCGGCGCAGCGGCTTCGTGCTCGGCGAGGGCGGCGCCATCGTCGCGCTCGAGACGCTCGAGCATGCGCGGGCACGCGGCGCGCGCGTCTACGGCGAGCTCGCCGGATTCGGCTGGGGCCGGGATCGGCCCACGTTCGTCGCCAGCACCGATCCCACCGGGGACGGTATCCTGGCCGCGGCGCTCGGCGCACTCGAGGCGAGCCACCTCGCCCCGTTCGACCTCGAGTGCGTCAGCGCTCACGCCACCGGCCTGCGCAGCACCGACCTCGCCGAGATGCGGGCGCTGCGCACGCTGCTCGGCAGCCGGCGGCGCTCGGTGCCGGTCACGTCCATCAAAGGCGCCCTCGGGCATCCGCTCGCCGCCGCCGGCGTCCTGCAGCTGGCCACCGCGCTGCTGGCGCTCGCACACGACACCGTCCCCGCGACGCGCAACTGCGACGACCTCGATCCGGAATGCGATCTCGACGTCGTCCGCCGCGCGCCGCGCCACGTCCCGCTGGCCACGGTGCTCGCGACGACGCACGGCTTCGGCGGCAGCACGACGGCGGTCGTCGCGCGCCGCGTCGGGTGACCGTCAGAGCCCGAGCCGGCGCATCTTCTTCATCAGGCCGCGGTAGCTCAGCCCGAGCTCCTCGGCGACGCGCATCTTGACGCCATTCGCGCGCTCGAGCGCGGCCACGATCTGCTGCCGCTCGAAGTCGTCGGTCTTGCTCTGCAGGACGCCGGGCGGCGCCGTCGCGGCGGCGGCTTCGTGCACGTGCGCCGACAGGAGATCGTCGGTGAGTGGGGCGCCGACGTCGGCGAGGAGCATCGCGCGCTCGATCTCGTTCGCGAGCTCGCGCACGTTGCCACGCCACGGATAGCGCTCGAGGAGCGCGATGGCCTCGGGCGTGAGCTCGCCCATCGGCTTCCGCAGCTGGGCCGACAGGCGCTGCAGCAGATGGCGCGCGATCACGCCGATGTCCTCGGGCCGATCGCGCAGCGGCGGGATCGTGATCGGGAAGACCGCGAGCCGATAATAGAGGTCCTCGCGGAAGCGTCCGGCACGCGCCTCCTCGTCGAGACGGCGGTTCGTCGCGGCGATCACGCGCACGTCGACGGGGTGCGAGCGGTTGTCGCCCACCGGCCGGATCTCGCCCTCCTGCAGGACGCGCAGCAGCTTCGCCTGCAACGCGAGCGTCGTCTCGGAGATCTCGTCGAGGAACAGCGTTCCGCCGTCGGCCACCTCGAACAGCCCCTTGCGGTCGGCGACGGCGCCGGTGAACGCGCCGCGCTTGTGGCCGAACAGCTCGCTCTCGAGAATGCCTTCCGAGAGCGACGCACAGTTGATCGCCACGAAGAGGTCGTTGCGGCGCGGGCTGGCGGCGTGGATCGCGCGCGCGACGAGCTCCTTGCCGGTGCCGGTCTCACCCGCGACGAGCACGGTGCTGCGCGACGGCGCGACCTTCGACACCATCCCGAGCACGTCGCGGATCGCGGCGCTGGCGCCGACGATCTCGGCCGGCGCGACGGTGGTCTCGCGCAGGTACGCGTTCTCGACCGCGAGCCGCTCGTTCGCGCGTCGCAGCTCCTCGACGAGCCGCGCGTTCTCACGCTGCAGGTGGAACACCTCGACGGCGCGGAGGAGCGCGATGCGCAGCTCCTCCGTCTCCCACGGCTTGGTCACGTAGCGGTAGATGCGACTCGCGTTCACCGCCTGCACGAGCGCGTCGACGTCCGTGTAGCCGGTCAAGATGATGCGGATCGCGTCGGGACGGACGCCGACGGAGCGCTCGAGGAACTCCGTCCCGCCCATGCCCGGCATGCGCTGATCGGCGACGATCACGGCGACGTCCCGCTCGCGCAGCACCTCCAGGCCCTGGGCGCCGCTGTCGGCCGTCAGGATGTCGAAGTCGTCGCCGTAATTGAACGCGAACGAGCGCAGGATGTCCGGCTCGTCGTCCACCACCAGGATCGGGAACTGCCGGTAGTCGAGCGACACGCGCGACCTCTATCGGCTTCCGCTCCCGACGCTGTCAAGCGAGCGCCGGACCGATGGGCAGGCGAATCCGGAACGTCGTCCCCTGCCCCGGGGCGCTCTCCACGTCGATGGTGCCGCCGTGGCCCGTGATCACCCCATGGCTGATGGCCAGCCCGAGCCCCGTGCCGCCGCCGACGTCCTTCGTCGTGAAGAAGGGGTCGAAGATGCGGGTCACCACCTCCGGCGGCATGCCGCCGCCGTCGTCGCGGATCGCGACCTCCACCGACGACCCGTTGCGGCGCGTCGTCACCCAGACGTTGCCCTGGCCGCTGATGGCGTCGCACGCGTTCGACAGGATGTTCATGAAGACCTGATTCACCTGGCCCGGATCGCACTCCACGGCTGGAAGGTCGCCGAAGTCGCGGTGCACCGTGACGCGCTCGCGCCATCGCGACTCGAGGAGGCGCAGGCTGACCTCGAGGCCCTCGTGCAGGTCGACCGCCTTGCGCGCCGCCTCGCCGAGCCGCGAGAAGCTGCGCAGGTCCTTCACGATCGCCGCGGTGCGTTCGGCGCCGCGCGCCATGATGTCGACGATGTCCTCCGCCTCGCGCAGCATCTTCTGCACCGGCTCCGGCGCCGCGCCGGCCGCGCGCTCGAGGCGCTTGCGGAGCGGCGACACGCTCGTCGCGATGAAGCTCACCGGGTTGTTGATCTCGTGCGCGACGCCGGCCACGAGACGGCCGAGCGACGCCATCTTCTCCGACTGGACGAGCTGCACTTGCGCCTGGCGCAGCTCGTCGAGCGCGCTGCCGAGGTCGCGGTTCGACGCCTCGAGCTGCGCGGTCCGCTCGGCGACGCGCTCCTCCAGTCGCGCGTTCAGCTCGACGACCGTTTCGTACGACGCCGCGTTCTGCAGCGCCGTCGCGGCCTGGAACGCCAGCGCGCGCAGGAACGCCGCATCGCCAGCGGTGTAGAACAACCCCGAGCGCTTCGACCCCGCCGTCAGCAGGCCGACGACCTCGCCCTGGCGGATCAGCGGCACCGCGACCTCGGCCTCCATCTCGGCGAGCGCGTCGCGTACCACCTCGTGCGTCGACGGATCGGGATAGCTCTCGATGGAGTCGAACGCGGTGAGCAGGCGGCCGTCGGCCAGCGCCGGTAGCAGCGGGCGCGGCACGTCGAGCGTGCCGCCCACCTCGCGCAGCGGCCCGTCGGCCACGGCGACGAAGAGCCGCGTGCTCGCGTTCGGGATCGCCCCCTGCACGCCGTCGCGCACGAGCGTCGCGATGTGCTCGCGGGTCAACGCCGACGAGAGCCGCGCGCCCACGGCCTCGAGCACCTGCGCGCCGTCGTACGACGTCCGGAAGAACACCCGGTCGACGACGCCCTGGAGCAACGTGCGCAACGGATTGAACAGCACGAGCACGGCGAGCGTGAACGCGACGGGGAACGCGGCCGAGTCGGTGATGGCGCCCGGCAGCGCCACGTTGAACAGGACGACCGCGCCGACGTACGCGACGCCGACCGCACCGGTGAGCAGCAGGTAGTACGCGCCCCGCTTCACCATCGCGTCGATCTCGAAGAGGTCGTGCTTGACGATCGCGTAGGCGAGCGCGAGCGCGAAGAGGAAGCCGGTGAAGGCGCCCATGTTGACGGGCACCATGCCGGCCGTCGCAGCCGACGCGAGGAAGATCGCCCCGGGCAGCGCGAAGCCGGCCAGCGTGCCGAGCGTCATCACCCGGATGCGCTGGCGCGCGAGGTGCGAGCGGCCGCGCCAGTATTCGGAGATCAGGCGCGCGCCGAACGTCAGCGCGGCGACGCCGAGGTAGAACGTCGCCAGGTTGTGGATCAGCGTGTAGGCGTCGGGACGGTAGAGGAGGAGCTCGTACGGGACGAGGATCAGGACCGAGAGCAGGTACGCCACCCAGATGTGGCGGGCGAGCGGATGGGGCTGCGGGAACTGCAGCGACAGGTGCAGCGCCGCCGCCGGGAACAGCGACTCGCCGATCACGTGCACGCGGAAGAACGTCGCCGGGCCATAGAGGTCCATCGCGGTGACCATCCAGAGCGCCGACGACGTGCCGAACGACAGCAACGCGCGGCCGAGCGGCGCGCGCGGCCGCAGCACCCACACCATCAGGCCGAGCGCCAGATACGTCGCGCTGTTGAGGAGGTAGGCGCCGAAGAGCAGTATCCAGTCGCGGACGCCGAAGCGCTCGCACGGTACGACGACCGTGCGCTCCACGCCGCCGCGACGGAGCAGGTACGACACGGGCGTGCCCGGCGCGAGCTGCCGAACGAAGCGGTAGACCTCGGGGGTCGACGTGACGGCGCGCCCGTCCACCTCGATGACCTGGCTCTGGTACAGGTCGCTGCCGCCCGCCCAGTGCGCGAGGCCGATCGAGGCGACGACGCGGTTGTCGAGCAGGAGGAAGCCGGGGAAGACGCGGCCGACCCAGTCGGCGCTCGTGATGGTGGTGCGCGTCGCCAGCGCCACCGCCAGCAGGCCGATCGCGATCGCCCCGAGTCGTACGGCCCGCGGCGCGCGGGGAGTCGTGGGAAACCGCTCCGTCATCCACGCCCTTGGCGGACCCTAGCGCGCCTCGCCGCTGGAATGCCAGCGACGCAACGGGTTGCGGCTGCGCGCGGGCGCAGTGTATGCCCCCCGCCCATGGCGACGGAACGACAGCGAAATCTTCGACGGCGGCGCAAGCGCCGGCGTGAGCGCGTGCGCGCTCGGCGGAACGAGGTCATCAAAGAGAAGCGCAAGCAGCGGGCGGCGAAGCACGGGCGCTGAGGTGCGCGGGGTGCGCGTGTGCCGGCGGGGTCGTGGGACCCTCCGGCTGCGCGCGGCACTCGCACGGCACCACCCCGCCCCGTTTCCCCACAGCGCGTGCTCCTGACGCGCGCGCTCGGAGGGCCCCACGACCCCGCCGGCACACGCGCACCCCGCGGTCTATCTACTGCCCGCCCGCGCGCAGCTGCTGCAGCTCTTTGTTGCCGCGCTCCCAGAGCAGGATTCTTGCCCACATCGGGCGCCAGCGGCCGCTGGATTCGGCGAAGCGGGTGGCGCGGGTGGGTTCGCTGGAGACCGTGGCGGACAGGAAGTCGAACTCGTCGATCACCGCGGCCTGCGGTGAATCGCTGAAGTACGGGACCGTCGCGTTCTCGGCTACCGGCATGCGGCGGCTGCGGCGGTCCATGTCGCGGTCGCCTTCGAGGGCCTCCCAGGCCACTTCCGCGGCCTCGAAGTAGCGGGCGACGTTGCGGAGCGCGTCGATCGTGGGCGGCGGCGCGCTCTGGCGCGCCGCGAGCGTCTCGATCTCGCGACGGATGCGCAGCACCTGCTCGCGGTAGGCGACCAGGTTCTTCGGCGGCTCGTCCGGGTTCGGCGCGAGCGCGGCGAGCTGGGTCGTCACCGCCTCGACGGAGACGGGCTCCTCGGGCGGCAGCGGCGCCGGCTTCGGCGCTTCGACGAAGCGCTTCGCCGCGGGCTGCGCCGGCGCGTCTTCGTCCTCGTCGGCGGCGACCGCGGGCGGCGGCTCGGGCACGCCCCACACCGACGACGGCAGCGCCAGCGGCACCTCGGTCTCGCCGCGGCGGACGAGCAGCAGCACGGCCTTGTGGTCGTCGCGCGCGTCCTCGACGGCGTCGGCCCACTGCGAGCACGAGCGCGGCACGACGTCGTTCACCTGCACGACGACGTCGCCGGCGCGCAGGCCGCCGCGCTCGGCCACCGAGCCCGCGTCGACCTCCGCGACGGACACGACGCCGGACTTCACCGCGACGAGGACGCCCGTCATGGGCCGCTCGACGTCGCACGAGCTCGCGTGCGCGGTATCCGTCGCCGCGAGCAGCAATCCAATCGCGATCAGCCAGCCACCGCGCGCCATGCCGCCTCCACCTGCGCCCGCAGCTCGGCGGGCGTTCCGTCGTTCTCGATCACGCGCGTCGCGCGCGCCCGCCGCTCCGCGGACGTCATCTGTGCGGCGATGCGACGCTGCACCTCGTCGGGCGTCATGCCGCGCGACGCCGTCACCCGCGCGATGGCCGTCGCCGGCTCGACGACGACCACCCACACCTCGTCGAAGAACGTCCAGCCCGCCTCCATCATGATGGCGGCCTCGACGACGATCGGCGCCCGGCTCGGCGCGGCCTGCGCCTGCATCAGCTGGTCGCGGATCGCCTCGCCGATCAGCGGATGCACGAGCCCGTTCAGGCGGCGCAGCGCCGCGGGGTCGGCGAAGACGCGCGCGCCCAGTACGCGACGGTCGATCGTGCCGTCGGGCGCGACGACGTCGGCGCCGAACGCCTCGACGACGCGGCGAAAGCCCTCGGTGCCCGGGCGGTACACGTCGTGGCCCACCTTGTCGGCGTCGATCACGGTGGCGCCGAGCGCGCCGAGCATCGCGGCGACGGTGCTCTTGCCGGATCCGATCCCGCCGGTGAGGCCGATGACCCGCCGCATGACCGCCGGTCTCCTAGCGCAACGCGGATCGCATGTCGAAACGTCGCGTGCGATGACGTGGCCGTGCTGCAGGACGACGAATGCACGCTGCGCGACGGCCGGCGCGTGCCGCTCTCCGTCTGCGGTCCCACCGACGCAAGACGTGCGATCGTGCTCGCGCCGGGCGCCGGCTCGGATCGCCGCCATCCCTTCCTCGCCGGCCTGCAACGGTCGCTCGCGGCCGCGGGCTGGACCGTCGTGACGTTCGACTTTCCCTATCGAGCCGCCGGCCGGAAGCTGCCCGACCCGCGGCCGGTGCTCGAAGCGGCATGGCGCGCGGTGCTGCGCCACACGACCGAACGGTTCGCGCCGCGCGACGTCGTGATCGGCGGCCGCTCGATGGGCGGACGCATGGCGGCGCACGTCGCCGCCATAGGCGCGGCCGTCGACGCGCTCGTGTTCCTCGGCTTCCCGCTGCATCCCGCCGGCAAGCCGGACGTCGTCCGCGCCGAGCCGCTCGCACGGATCACCGCCCCGATGCTGTTCGTCCAGGGCACGCGCGACGCGCTCGCCGACCGCGCGCTGCTCCGCGGCGTGCTCGACGGGTTGCCGCGCGCGACGCTCGTCGAGATCGAGGACGGCGATCACGGATTCCGCGTGCCGAAGCGGCACGGGACCGAGGCCGACGTCCGGGCACGGATCGCCGGCGCGATCGTCAGCTGGCTGGACGGTCGGCCGCGGGCGTGAGCCCGGCGCGCTGCGCGCGCAGCCAGGCCATGGTGGTCACCTCGGCGGCCGCGATCATCCGCAAGAGCTCCCGCGTCTCGAGGTCGCTGCCGAGCACGTCCGCCACCGCCGTGATCGGGACGGCGACGTCGTCGTCGACGGGATAGCGGGCGAGCAGGACGTCGAGCTTGTCGTCGTCGGATACGCCCTCGCCGCCGAAGAACGCCATCGCCGCCTCGCGACATGCCGGCGACAGCTGCGCGCGCGGCGTGGCGCCCAGCGTTCCGAGTCGCTCGGCGCAGAGCCGCGCGTGGGTCGCCTCGCGCGCCGCGAGCGCGCGAAGCCCGCCGCGCAGGGCGGGCAGCCGGCACGCAGCCGCCCAGGCGTCCAGGACGGCCGACGACGCGGCCTCGGCGACTCCGAGCGCGTCGAGAAGCGCTTCGGCACGCTCGCGCTCCTCGGCGTCGACGCGCACGCCGACCACCGGCAGGGCGCTGCCCTGCCCGCGCAGCCAGCGCAGGCTGACGCGGTCGTCGTCGGCCATGGTCTCGAGCAGCGCGCGCGTTTCGTCGTCGGCCGCGCTGGCGCCCAGCATCGGAACGAACGGATCGTCGGCCTCGACGGGAAACCGGGCAATCAAGATCGCCAACTTGGAACGGTCACCCACGCCCGGGGCGGCCAGCACGTGCAGCAACGCGGTGAGGTTGCGGCTGGGCGCCGCCGCCGGCGTGCCGCCGAGCGCGACGATGCGCGCGGTGGCAAGAGCGGCATGGCATGCGTCGCGCGCCTGGACGACGCGGAGACCGCCGCGGAGCCGCGGATCGGCACAGCCCGCCACCCACTGCGCCAATGCCTGCGCTCCGGCGACGTCGGCCGCCTGCATCTGATCGAGCAGGTCGATCAGGCGAGCGCGCTCGGACGGCATGTCAGGGCCTCCCGGAACACGTCTGCCGCGCAGGGTACGGGGTGCCCCCCCGTCTGTCAACGAACGATCAGCGTCCGGTGCCCGTCAGCACGCGCACCTTCTGGCGGCGCTCGATCACCGGAGTGACCTCGTCGCGCGCCAGCAGATCCTCGAGGACGGCGGAGAGCGTCACCGCGCGCCGCGCGTTCGCCGGATCGGCGAGCTGCGCGCTGAGCGCGGCGGGTGCATCCTCGTTGCCGCCGATCACGACCGCGTAGGGCACGGGCGTGATGCCGCCGAGCCCCGCGATCACCGCGTAGCCGTCGCGGCGCGGGAGATCGAGGTCGATCACGACCGCGAGCGGCTTGACGACGCCGAGCAGGTCGGCCGCCTGCTTGCCGTCCCAGGCCATCGACACCGAGACGCGGCGACGCGACAGCGCCTGCCGCAGGCTCATCAGCGCGTCGACGTCGGCGCCC
This sequence comes from uncultured Binatia bacterium (SeqCode), assembly GCA_964432595.1. Classification (GTDB taxonomy): domain Bacteria; phylum Desulfobacterota; class Binatia; order DP-6; family DP-6; genus DASYLJ01. The sequence continues at coordinate 35,609 of CAYSOF010000003.1, forward strand.
GTCGTGACGACGCGGCCGCCCTGCGCCGCGTACGGCCCGAGCGCCGCGATCACCGCGTCGGGATCGAGCGGCGGCACCGCCGGCTCGATGAGGCCGAGCGCCAGACCGCGATCGCCCGACGGGTCGGCGATGCATGCCCAGAACGGCGCCGTGCAGCCCGCCGCGCGCAACGCGATCAGCGCCTGCAAGGCGCCCGGCGCCGCGAGGTTCACGACGACGCGCTTCGGCTGGTGGTGCGTGATCTGCTCGCCCGCCGCCGCGTCGGGCGGCAGGACGACCACCTGATGGTCGGCCACGGTGCGCGCCCACGAATCGCTCGCGTCGAGCACGATCACCGCCGGATGATCGGCCGACAGCTGCGCGACGCGGTCCTCGGGCTCGCTCACCGCGATGACGGTGACGGACTCGTCCGCACACGCCTCGTCGGGCGCCGGGATCTCGACCGGCTCCACGTCCTCCGTGACGAGATCGCCCGTCTCCGCGAGCTTCGCCGCGAGCGCATCGCGCTCCGCGACGGCCGCGGCCAGCTCGGCCGCGCGCGCATCCCGCTCGACGGCATGCTGCGCCGCGAGCGCGTCCCGCTCGGCGCGCGCTTCCGTGCGCGCGCGGTCACGGTCTTCCTCGGCGGAGGCCAGCAGCACGCGAAGCTGGTCGCGCTCGGCGGCCAGCATCTCGAGCCGTGCCCCCACCGCCGCGCCGTCTGCTTCGCTCTGCCGGGCGCCGGCGCGCGTACGCCCGAGCTCCTCACGCAGCGCCGTCACCTCCTGCACCACCGCCTCACGCTGCGCGAGCGCGTCCGCCGCGGCGCGCTCCGCATTCGCGAGCTCCTCGCCGAGACGCCGGCACTCCGCGACCGCGTCGGCCTCCGCCGTGGTCGCGCGCACGAGATCCTCGCGCGCCCGCCCGGCGTCGCCTTCGAGCTGGTCGAGCGTCGTGCGCATCAGCGCCAGCTCGCTGCGGACCGCGGCGAGCTCGCTCTCGAGCACCACGCGCGCCTCCTCGGCGACGCGGGCGCGCTCGCGCATGCCCTCGATGTCGGCGTCGGCCGCCGCGGCCTGACCCGCGAGCGCCGCGTCGAGCTCCTCGCGCAGCCGCTGCTCGCGCGTGGCCAGCGCCTGCTTCTCGGCCGTGAGGCGGGTCAGCTCATTCTGCCAACCCTGCTCGCGGCCGCGCTCGGCCGCCAGCGTGCCCTCGGCCTCGGCGAGCCGCTTCTCGAGACGCTCGAGCTCGCTCTGCCGATCGCGTGCGAGCCGCTCGGCCAGCGCCGCCTGATCGCGGCCGCTGCTGCGCGCCCGCTCGAGCTCGGTCCGCGCCTGCTGCGCGAGATCCTCGGCCTCCGTGCGCGCCTGCTCGAGCGCACTCTCGCGGCGCGCGTGCTCCATCTGCGCGACGGCCGCCTGCTCGAGCGCCGCCGCGAGCCGTTCGCGCTCGCGCTCCGCGGCGTCGAGCGCCGCGGCGAGCCGCGTGGTCTGCTCGGCCGCGCCCTGCGCGCGCGTCAGCTCCGCGCGCAGCGTCTCCTGATGCGCCGTCGCCTCGGCGAGCGAGCGGCGCAGGCGATCGGTCTCGCCGAGCTGCTCGCGCAGCGCACCCGCGACGCGCTCGGTCTCGGCAGAGAGCGTCTTCACCTCTTCGGCGAGGCGGTCGCGCTCGGCCGTGATCGTGACGATGTCGACGTCGGGCAGCGGACGGCGGAACGACGTGGCGTCGAGCGGCACCGGCGCGCCCACGCCCGCCTGGCGGCGGACCGCCTCGATCATCCGCGTCAGCTCCTGCAGCGGACGCCAGAGCGCCTGGATGTCGCGCTCCGCGAACGCCCGCGGGGCGACCGTGACGAGCACGATGCTGCCGAGCCCGGCGCCGCCCGCGTAGAGCGGCACGCAGGCGACCGTCCGCACCGGCGCCCCCGGCGGGATCAGACTCGGGACGTAGCGGTTCCGCGCGGCGCTCTCGATGAGATAGGCGCGCCGATTGAGGAGCCCGTGCAGCGGCATGTCCCAGCACGCGGGATCGCCGCGACGCACCGAGCGGAGCCGGCGGCAGCCTTCGTCCGACAGCCCGATCTCCGTCGCGAGGCGCAGGATGCCGTAGCGCACGTCGAAGAGGCAGATGGCGCCCGCGCTGGCGCCGGTCGTGTCGACGATGGCCTGCAGCGCGGGTTCGAGCGCGTCCTCCGGCAGGCCGTCGGCCTGCGCGATGGCGCGCAGTCGCTCCGCGAGGTTCGGCCCGCGCGGCACGGCGCGGACGGGCGGTTCGTCGAGCATCTCCGCATCCGGCGAGTCGGGGGGACGCGGACGACGGGGCTTGCGAAAGATCGGCATCGGGGGCTCCTGAGCCGAGCAACCGGTGTGCCGGGGCCAGACGCGGCGGATCCTCGTCGCAGCGCGCGATCCGCCGGCCAGACCGTCCAGAAACGGACGCTCTCGCCGACGGCCGTCAGCGTTGCGCCGGTTTACTGTATGGTTCTGCGTTGCGCGGTGCGCGGTCGCTCGCTACGGCCGCGTCGAACCCGCGCGCGGGTCGCACCGATGGCACTGGGAATCGCCATGTCGCCTGCGTTACGCGGCGTAGGTGACGCTCCACGGGCTGGACCAGTCGAGGAGCAGCGCGATCGGTCACATGGTCGCGGTCTACACGGACCTGGTACAGCTTCCTGGAGATACGCGAGACGCTGAAGATGCCGATCGACGCGCACGACGAAGCGCAGCCGCGCCAGAAGCCGGGTCGAACGCCGAAGGCACCGTAGGACAACGGGAGCGCGAGGTCCGTAATGGCGAACCTAGCTGTCGAGCTTCACGATTCGAGCCTGCTCACCACCTCCTGGTCTGGTCGGGACGTGGTGCTGTCGATGTCGGTCTACCTGCACCAGAGCACCGGGCGTCCCGGCAATGACGTGGGTACAGGCTGGACGCAGGACGCGGAGCTGCGAATCGGGACCGCAACGCTCGTCGTCGCGCCTCCCCAACCGCTGTGGATTCTCGATGGCATGGTGCAGGTCGGGGCGCATGTGTTCGACAATCTCCTGCCGATCCCGTTCGATCAGCAGGGGCAGGTCGTGGTGAGGTTTAGCGGCGCGAACGGAAAGCTGGAGGTCACTGGGGTGTCCGCAACGCTCATTCTTCTGGGAGAGCCCACGTTCGTCGAAGACGTGCGGCCGGAGTCAAACTGAGACACGACCGACACGACGCTGCGCATTGACAGGGCGGCAAGCGTCTTGCATTCTTCGCCTCCCGTGACGCAGCCAATCTTCAGGGGAGCCCGCGGCCTGGCTGCGGCCGTGGCGTTGCTGACGGCCCATCCGGTGCTCGCGACCGCCGAGTCGCCGCAGGATCTCGCGAAGCAGTCCGTCGACATCTGCCATCAGGGCCGCGCCGCGAAGGACCGCACCGAACGCGAAGCGCTCTACACCAAGGGCCAGGCGCTGGCCGAGCAGGCCATCGAGGGCAACGACAACCTCGTCGATGCCCACTACGGCATGTTCTGCAATCTGGGTGAACTTTTGCGCCTCGACGGCGAGAAGATCACCTCGGTGTTCAAGCTGCGGCGCCTGATGGCTGAGCTCGATCGCACGCTCGAGCTGGACCCGACCCATCTCGACGCGCTCGCCACGAAGGGTACGCTGCTGGTGCGGTTGCCGGCCCTGCTCGGGGGCGATCCGCCCAAAGGCGAGAAGATGCTGCGCGAGGTGGTGAAGCGCGACGACAACGCGCTCACGTCGCGCATCACGCTCGCGCGCACGCTCGAAGAGCGCGGCGACAAGGAAGAGGCCCTGCCGCTGGCGCAACGGGCGATGCAGATCGCGCGCGCGCAGGGACGGGCCGACAAGATCGCCGAATGCCAGGCGGTCCTCACCGACCTCGGCGCTCAGCAATAACGCAGCTCGGCGCATGACGTCGCTGACCCGGGCTGCGCGCGACACCGCCATCGGCGCCCTCGCAGGGGCTGACCTCGACCTGCTCGTGGTCGGCGGCGGCATCACGGGCGCGGGCATCGCACGGGACGCCGCGCTGCGCGGGCTCTCCGTCGCACTGATCGAGGCGGTCGACTTCGCCGCCGGCACGTCGAGCCGCAGCTCGAAGCTGATCCACGGCGGCGTCCGCTACCTGCAACAGGGCGACATCGGCCTCGTGCGCGAAGCGGCGAGCGAGCGCGCCGTGCTGCGCAAGCTGGCGCCCCACCTGGCCGAGCCGCTGCTGATGGTCATGCCGACGTACGGACGCGCCACGCACATGAAGCTCGGCGCCGGCCTGTGGACGTTCGAGAAGATCGCGACCGTCGACGCGTCCGAGAAGCACAAGATGTGGGACCGCGACGAGGCGCTGCGCAACGAGCCGGTACTGAACGGCGAGAAGCTCTTCGGCGCCGCCACGTTCGTCGAGTACCTCACCGACGACGCGCGGCTCGTGCTGGCGAACGTCGCCGGCGCGCACGCGGCGGGCGCGCTCGTCGCGAACCATGCCGAGGTGATCGCGCTCGACGGTACGCAGGCGACGATTCGCGACGCGCTGAACGGCCGCACGGTGCGCACGCGCGCCCGCGTCGTCATCAACGCCGCCGGTCCGTGGGTCGGCGAGGTGCGGCGCCGCGCCGGCGCCGCCAGCGGCCGACAGCTGCAGCTGACGAAGGGCATCCATCTCGTCGTCGACCACGCGCGGCTGCCGGTGAACAACGTCGTCGTCATGGCGGCGCGCGACAAGCGCCCGGTGTTCGCGGTCCCGCGCGACGGCATCACCTACCTCGGCACCACCGACACGCTGTTCGGCCGGCCGACGCTGCACCCCGACGTCACGGCCGAGGACGCCGACTACCTGATCGACGCGGCGAACCGCACGTTCACCGGGCCACCGCTCGCGAAGAGCGACGTGCTGGCATCGTGGGCCGGGCTCCGTCCGCTCCTCGCCGAGGAAGGCAAGTCGCCGTCGGAGATCTCGCGCAAGGACGAGATCATGGTCGACGGCTCGAGCGGCCTCATCTCGATCGCCGGCGGCAAGCTGACGACGTATCGCCGCATGGCGGAACGCGTCGTCGACCAGGTGTGCCAGAAGCTCGGCAAGCAGACGCCGAGCCGCACCACCGAGGTGCCGCTGCCCGGCGGCGAGACGCCGGCGGCCGACCTGCCCGCGCGGCTGCCGCAGCTCGCTCCCGCGGAGCTCGCACGGCTCGTCCGCCTGCACGGCGCCGATGCCGCGGCCATCGCCGACCGCGTCGCCGCGTCGCCCGCGAGCGGCGAGATCGTCGCGGGCCTGCCCGGCGTGCTGCGCGCAGAGGTCGAGCACGCGGTCGACGCCGAGATGGCACTGACCCTCGAGGACGTGCTGGAACGCCGCCTGCGTGTGCTGCTATTCGATCGCGCGCAGGGTACCGAGGGGGTGGAGGGCGCCGCCGCGATCGTCGCGGAGCGCCTCGGGTGGGACGCCGCACGCACCGCGGCGGAGATCGACGGATACCGCCGCCTGGCGGCCAGCCTGAGGAGCTTCCGATGAGCGAGATCGCGAACGCGATGCAGAAGGCGCTCGGCGCCGACCGGGTCAGCGAGGACACGTCCGCCCACCGCGTCGACTACTGGATCCTGGCGCATCTGCGCGCGCGGCAGGGCAAGCTCGGCCCGGGGCCGTCGTGCATCGTCCGCCCCCGCAACACCGTGGAGGTCGCGACGGCGGTGCGCACGGCGCAGCAGCACGGCGTGCCGATCGTTCCGTTCGGCGGCGGCTCCGGCGTCCTCGGCGGCGCGGTGCCGACGACCGGCTCCGTCGTGATCGACCTCACGGCGATGAACAAGCTGATCGCGCTCGACGAAATCGCGCTGACCGCGCGCGCCGAGGCCGGCCTCCTCGGCGGCGAGTACGAGCGCCTCGTCACGGCGCGCGGCTACACGACGGGCCACTATCCGCAGTCGATCGAGCGCGCCACGATGGGCGGCCTCGTCGCAACGCGTTCCGCCGGACAGTTCTCGACGAAGTACGGCAACATCGAGGACCTGCTGCTCGGGCTCGAGGTGGTGCTGCCGAGCGGCGACGTCATTCGGCTCGACCCCGTGCCGCGCGCATCCACCGGCCCGTCGATCCGCGAGCTGTTCCTCGGTAGCGAGGGGGCGCTCGGCATCATCACCGAGGTCACGGTCCGCGTGCACCCGCTGCCCGAGAAGCGGGCCGTCGCGACGTTCGGCTTTCCGACGGTGGCCGCGGGGCTCGAGGCGATCCGCCGCATCATGCGCGTCGGCTGGAAGCCCGCCGTCGTGCGCCTGTACGACCAGCTCGAGAGCGGCCGCAACTTCAGCGAGTCCGCGCCGCCGGACACCTGCCTGCTGCTCGTCGTCTCCGAGGGCCCCGCGGGCCTCGTCGACGCCGAGATGGCGGCGATCAAGGCCGAGTGCGGCACCGATCTCGGGCCGGCGGCGGTCGAGCACTGGCTCGGGCATCGCAATCAGGTGCCGTCGTGGGACTTCTTCCTCGACAAGGAGCTGATCGTCGACACGATCGAGGTCGCGGCGACGTGGGACAAGGTGCCGAAGCTGTACGACGGCGTGATCGGCGCGCTGCAGACGGTGCCCGGTATCCTCGCCGCGAGCGCGCACAGCTCGCACAGCTACATGAGCGGTACGAACCTCTACATCACGTTCGCGCTGAAGCCCGATCCGTGGGAGCACGCCGAGGACGTCTACCTCGACGCGTGGGGCCGCGTGCTGCAGACGACGCTCGGCGCGGGCGGCACGATCGCGCACCATCACGGCATCGGCCGGCTGCGCGTGCCGTGGCTCGAGAAGGAGCTCAAGAGCGCGTACCCGGTGCTGCTGGCCGTGAAGCGCGCGCTCGATCCGGCGGGCATCATGAACCCCGGGACGCTCGTCGCGCCCCGGTGACCGGGGTCGTCCGGCCGGCGCGCCGTCCGTCCGGATGGATCGCCCCCGGGCCGGCGCCGGTCGTGCCGGCCGATCGCGACGACGTCTGGCCGGGACCCGGCGAGGAGCTCTGCTGGCTCGCCGGCGACTGGCGCATCCTGCAGCTCGCGCGCGGCCACCGCTGGTCGCTGGACGACCTCGTCACCGCGTGGCTCGCCGCGGAGGTCGCCTCGCCCGCGCGCTTCGCGGATCTCGGCTGCGGCATCGGCACCGTCCTGCTGCTCACCGCGTGGCGCTTTCCGACGGCGACGGGCGTCGGCGTCGAAGCGCAGGACGTGAGCGTCGACCTCGCGCGCCGCTCGATCGCGTGGAACGGCGTCGGCGATCGCGTCTCCGTCGTCCACGGCGACCTGCGCGAGACGCGACTCGCCGGTCCGTTCGACCTCGTGACCGCCACGCCGCCGTACCTGCCGCCCGGAACGGCCGTCGAATCGGCGCGCACGCAGTGGGGTCCGTGCCACTTCGAGCATCGCGGCGGCATCGAGGACTACTGCGCGGCGGCCGCGCGCGTCCTCGCGCCGGACGGCTGGCTCGTCACGTGCGCCGGCGCGCTGCAGGAACGACGCGTGATCGACGGTGCGGCACGCGCGGGGCTCACGATCGCCCGCCGGCGCGACGTCGTGCCGCGCGACGGGAAGGCGCCGCTGTTCGCGGTGTACGCGATGCGCGTTGGCGCATACTCGACCACCATCGAGACGCCGCTCGTCGTGCGCGACCGCAGTGGGCGATGGACGCCCGACTTCCAGGCCGTGCGGATCGCGATGGGCCTGCCGACCTAGACTCCGATCCATCCTGGTCCCTGCCTCACGGGGCGCGCGAGAAGGTTTCCTCTTGTTCTCGCCGCAATCGTCATAGTAGTGAGTAGACACTAACAATGACGGCTCTGCGCCAACGAGGTAGGACCCATGCCGTGTCGAAGCCACATTCCCTCGCAGCGACCTGAACACGGGCACGGGCGTCCTGCTACCGGCCGTGGCGGTCGAGGAGCCGCGGTTGAGCGGAAGGGACGAGCAGGAAGAGTGCGTCTTCCCGCGCGCCATCCGACCTGGGCGACGTTGTTGCTCGCACTGGTGGTCTGTCTTCCCGCCTGGGCCGCGGCGGGCGAGCTCGCCATTCTTACTCGCGGCAAGGTGCTGAAACTGACCCTCCGAAGCGACCCGGCAAAATCCACCGGATTCGTGCGCTTCGGTGCCGATCCCGCCCTGGCCGATGCCCCGAGCCCGTCGTGTCCAAGTGCATCGTCGATCGAGCTCGGCTTGTTCACCGTCCGCGCGAACGCCGTCGAACGCAGCCCGGAGATCGTCCTCGACTGCGCCAAGTGGCAGCGGACGAAGACCGGGTGGCGCTACGTGGACCCGACCGCGCCTGGTGGCATCGCCTCCATCAAGTACGGTTCCCGCGGAATCGTCGTGAAGCTCGCGGGCCCGAGCAGCGCCCCGGCGCCGGGGCCCGTCGGGTACGCGTTCATCTGGCTGTCCGTGGGGGAGCGCCGCTACCACGGCCGGTTCCATCTGTTCCGAAAGAACACCGCCGACGCCATCGTGAGCCGCCCCGTCCCTGCGAGCGCCGCCGACGCAGAGCGGCGCTTCTGGAACCTACTGACTGGCGACGCTGCGAGCGAAGCGGACCACGAAGCGACGCTCCGTGCGCTCACCAAGGCGGCCAAGCGTCCCGGCGACGCTCGGTCTCGCTTCCTCCTGGGCATGTTGCACTTGTATCGTTTCGGACAGTTGACCGACGTCATCACTGACCCGCCGCAAGAGGCCGTCGACGAGCTCCGCATCGCCCTCGCCGATTTCGATCGCGCCCAGCCCGAGCTTTGGGATCGCACCGCGCGTCGTGGCGACTCCCGCGTTCCGGGTTTCACGGCCGCCGCGCGCTACGCGCTCGCGGTCGCGACCGACGACGACGCGCTCCGGCAGGAGGCACTCGCCGAGATGAACTACGCCATCGAGATCAACACGTTCTTCAACGTCTTCGATCTCATGGCCGTCATCCAAGGTGAGCCGGCGACGAGTCCGGCCTTCCAAGCCGCGTTCGCTACGGTGAGCTCCTATCTCGCCGCGCCGACGACCCTCGAGTGCGTGGTCACGCAACCGGAGGTGTGTGCCGGTACCGGCCTCGCCCCGGGGTCGTTCCCCGGAACGTTCGTCCTCTTCGGCGATGTGTTTGCGAAGGCCGGCGACGTCCTGAGCGCCAACCGCTGGTACGACTTCGCGGATTCGACGGACGAGGGATGGCTGTTCGAGGGGCTGGGTGCCGAACGTCGCGCGAGTCTCGCCGCTCGGATCGCCGCGTACCAGGACGACGACCCCGCGAACGATCCTCAGATCATCGGAAACGGGCCACAGGCCTGCGTGAGCTGTCATCAGCGCATGGCCGCCGGCGGCTGATTGGAGCCGTCGGTTCCCTGCTCGTCGCGATGCCCTCGAGGGTTTGCGTCTCGCAGACGTCAGATACTGGCATAGCAACACCGCAACGCAGCTTTACGTCGCCCTAGTGGACGTGCTAGCCGCGCCCATCTCGAGCACATCGAGAGGGGGCGACACATGAGCGGAGCGCAGGTGCGGCGCGTTGCGTCGTTGGTCGTGGTGTCGATCGCAGCCATCGCGTGCGAGGCCCGCGCGGCGCAGATCGTCGTGCGGTACGCCGCGGGCGCGGACGCGCGCGGCGGCCCGTCGGCCCTCGACGCGCTCGACCGCCGCTTCGGCGTGCGTGCCACGACGCCGCTGGTCGACGGCCTGCCGGCCGCCCGCGGCGCACGCCGCGCGGCCTGGTCGCAGCAGCGCAACCGCATCCGCGCCCGCTTCCCCGAGCGCGCCGCACGTCGCTCCCCGCACGCCGCCGGGTCCGACCTGTCGGCGGTCTACGTCCTCGACCTGGCACCCGACGCCGACGTCGCCGGCGCCGTCGCCGCCTACGCCGCCGATCCGGACGTCGTATGGGCCGAGCCCGTCGGCGAGCGCACGGCGACTTACCTCCCGAACGATCCCTATCTCGCCAGCGGCGGACTCTGGGGGCTGACCCGCATCGGCACGCCCGCGGCGTGGGACGTCACGCAGGGACAGGGCGTGGTCGTCGCGATCGTCGACACCGGCATCAAGGCAAAGCACCGCGACCTCGCGGCGAACATGTGGACGAACTCGGGCGAGGTCGCGCGCAACCGCATCGACGACGACGGCAACGGCTTCGTCGACGACGTGGCGGGATGGGACTTCGTCAAAGGCACCGCCAAGCCGAAGGACAAGCACGGCCACGGCACGCACGTCGCGGGTACCGTGGCGGCCGTCGGGGACGACGCGCTCGGCGTGGCCGGGGTCGCGTACCGAGCCCGGCTCATGGACGTGCGCGGCCTGAACGAGCGCGGCCAGGGCAACACCACGCACCTGGCGCGCGCCATCACGTACGCGGCGGCGAACGGCGCCGACGTCATCAACTGCAGCTGGGGCGGGGTCGGCGTCAGCTTCGCGATCGCCGACGCGGTCGCCGCCGCGACCGACCTCGGCGCCGTCGTCGTCTTTGCCGCCGGCAACGACGGGCGCACCGGCAACGCGCTCGGCGAGGCAAACCTGCCGCAGGTGATCGCCGTCGGCGCGAGCGATTCGCTCGACCGCATCGCGAGCTTCTCCAACTGGGGCGACGCGCTGTCGGTCGCGGCGCCGGGCGTGAGCATCCTGTCGACCCGCGGCGCGGCGCGCGTCGGCGGCGAGAAGGTCGGCTCCAAGTACGTGAAGCTGTCGGGAACGAGCATGGCGGCGCCGCACGTCGCGGGGGTGGCAGCGTTGCTGCTCGCCGACGACCCGTCGCTCACGACCGACGAGGTTCGCTGGCACCTCGAGCTCAACGCACACCAACCCGGACATCCGGGCTGGGAAAGCCAGGCGTGGAACCCGTACCTCGGCTGGGGCCGCGTCGATGCGGCGCGCGCGTTCGACCCGCCGGCCGTCACGACGCGCCTTCGCCCCGACAAGACCGCCGTGCACGCCTTCGCCGGCGCCGTCACGCCGGACCTGGCGTCGCTGCGCGTCCGCTTCACGACGACGACACCCGTGCCATGGACGGCCGACGTCGCGAGCTGGGTCGACGCGTCCCCCGGCGCCGGTAGCGGCGACGGTGAGGTCGCGCTCGGTATCGACGCCACGGGACTTCTGCCCGGGACGATCGGCGGCGCCGTCGGCGTCGACGCACCGTCGGCGAGCGACGGCGGCGCACAGCGCGATCTCACCGCGCACCTGCATGCCGACGGACGCGTCGGCGGTCCCCTGCTGCTCATCGACGACGCTCTGTCGCCGGACGACCCGCCCGCGATCGCGAGCAACGGCTCGACGCTGCTCGCCCTCTGGCCGCAGACGATCACGGAGATGACCGCGGTCACCGTCGCCGCGGACGACACGGTGACCGGCCCGTTCACGCTGCTCCCCACCCAGTGCGACGGCGCCCACTGCTGGCGCTTCGTCGGAAACGCGGTCGCGGTCGCATCGGACGGCGCAGGATTCCTCGTCGCCTATCGCACCTACATCGAGGTCGACGCGGGCGGCTCGCGCGAGACACGGACCGAGCACATCCGCACGCAGCGACTCGACGCGTCCGGTCTGCCCGTGGGCGCGCCCACCGACGTCGCGACCCAGGTGCAGACGGCGTCGCAGAACAATTTCGACGCCTGGCTCGGGTATCCCCGGGTCGTCTGGGACGGCGCCGCGTGGGCCGTCGCATGGGGCGTGAACCGCGAGAACGGCAACCAGCCCGACACGAGCGACGTCTACGTGCGCCGCATCGGCACCGACAACGTTCCGCTCGGAGCGGCCGTGCTTGCCTACCCGACGCCGGCGACGGCGTTCCACCAGCACGTGCTCGCCGAGCTCGCGTGCGTCGCGCCGGCCGACTGCCTCGTCGCCTGGGGCGAATGGAACGGCGAGGGGGCCGAGCCGGGTCAGCTCTTCGAGAAGAACGTGCGCGGCGTCCGCGTGCTGAACGGGGTCGCACAGACGCCGCCCGCCGGTCCGCTGCTGGCCAACGCGTCGTACAACGACGACGGCGGCGTGCGGCTCGTGGCGTCGACGACCGGCTACGGCGTGCTGGCGGTCCGCAACAGCTGCCCGACGTCGACGAGCACACTTTGCGGCTGGGACCTGATCGGCGGCCGTGCCTCGGCGACCGGCGTCTCGCTCGATCCGACCGGCGTGCGCCTGAACCAGCGTCCCGACGGCGCCGCGGTCTACGCGCGCCCCCAGGGCTTCGCGTTCGACGGCACGAACTTCGTGACGACGTTCGTCGATCTCGAGGCGCAGGGCCCGTTCGACTACACGGCGTGGCCACGGCCGCTCTACACCGGACTCCCGATCTTCGCCGCGCGCTACGGCACGGCGGGCGCCCTGGTGGACGCGCCCGAGCCGGTCGGCCGACTCGTGCATCCCCTGGCCACGTCGCTCGACGCCCGCCTGGTCCGTGACGCGACGAGCATGGTGACGGTCTGGTCCGACCTCCGACATCCCGGCACGTCGCTCACGATGCGGTCCTTCTGGATGCAGCGCATCTTCCCGCACTGATCCGGGGCTTTCACGAAAGTTACCGGATTCCCACCGGACCCCGGGCGACGCCTCCGCTAGGACGCGACCATGCCGGCATGGTCGCGGTTCCTCGCCCTCGTCCTGGTCGCGCTGCTGCCGGCGGCGACGACGGCCCGCAAGACCCCGCAGACGACATGCACGGGGTCGTTCGTCGTCGCGGGCGAACCGCTCGCCGGCGACGGCAGCGTCGCGCCGGACATCCTGGTCATCGGCGACACGATCTCGATCGCGAGCGGCTGCCCGCCCGTGCCCGTCAAGCTGAAGGCCACGAAGAAGGGCACGATCGTGAAGGCGGCGCGCTGGTCGTCGTGCACCGGGCTCACCGGCAAGGCGAAGCTCTCGGGCAAGATCGCGTCCGGCTGCGCCAGCTTCAGCGGCGTGTTCCGCGCCAAGAAGAGCAAGGTCCGCCGCAGCGTCAGCGCCGGCCGCTCGGTCTGCGGCGACGGCGCGCTCGACGCCGGCAGCGAGGACTGCGACGGCGTCTCCGGCTGCCCCACGGGCACGACGTGCCGCACGGACTGCACCTGCAGCGATCCGTCGGCCTGCGCCACGGCGGCGGCGCCGCAGGCGGCGTTCTCGCGCGGCGGCACGGCGCAGGCCGGCGCCGCGATGACGTTCGACGCCAGCTCGTCGGTGGGCGACGCGCTCGTCTACACGTGGGCGTTCGGCGACGACCGTCGCGGCGGCGGCGCGCAGATCGCGCACGTCTACGCGACGGCGGGCCAGCGCACCGTGCGCCTCACCGTGAAGGACGGCTGCGGCAACATGGCCACGGCCGAGGAGGTGGTCGACGTCGCCGCCGGTCCGTCGCCGACGGCGACGACCTCGGCCACCGGCAAGGTCCGCGACGTCGCCGGCGCGCCCGTCGCCGGTGCGCAGGTCACCGCGGTCCCCGGGGGCAGCGCCACCACCGACGCCGAGGGCGACGTCACCGTCACCGTCGGCCAGGGCGTGCCCGTGCGCATCACCGTCGGCAAGACCGGCTACGCGGAGCAGGTGATCCTGACCTCGGTACCCGACCTGCCCGACCCCGACGCGTACTTCGAGGCGACGCTCGTGCCCCGCGAAGCGGCGCAGACGCTGGCCGACGCCGCCGCCGGCGGCACCATCACGGGCAAGCAGGGCGCCCGCCTCGAGATGCCGCCGGGCGCGCTCGTCGATTCGAGCGGCGCCGCCGTCGCCGGCCCGGTCGACGTGTCGCTGACGCCGGTCGACGTCACGCGCGACATCGCGGGCTTCCCCGGCCGCGCGGTCGGCCTCGAGCCGGACGGCAGCGAAGGACCGATCGTCACCTACGGCGTCAGCGAGTACGCGTTCGAGCAGAACGGCCAGGCGCTGAACCTGGCGCCCGGCGCGCAGGCCATGATCGAGATCCCGATCTACGCCGAGGGCGATCTCGACGGCCGCGTCCTCGCGGTCGGCGACTCCTATCCGCTGTGGTCGCTCGATCCCGCGACCGGCGGCTGGGTGCAGGAGGGTACCGGGCTCGTCGTGCAGTCGGCGACGTCGCCGAGCGGCCTCGCGCTGCGCGGCGCGGTGACGCACTTCTCGTGGTGGAACTGCGACGACGGCGTGCCGCCCTACAATCCGAAGCCGAGATGCCTCGTCGACACCAATGCCGACGGCATTCTCGAAGATCTCACGGGGACCGGCCACTGCTGGCACGCCGGCACGGGGCCCGAGCAGCCCGACGACGGCTTTTCGGCGAGCGCCGACGAGCCGCGCCGGCCGAACTGGATCGGCCAGAGCGTGCTGCCCGCGGTCGGCGGCGTCATCCTGCCGGTGCCGTCCGACATGGACATCGTCCTGCACTCGCGCGCGCTCGGTGGGCTGCTGCGAGGCACGAAGCTCATCCGCGGCGCGGCGTTCGTGGAGGAGGACGTGATCGTGAAGCTCGAAGAGATCGATCCCTCGAGCGAGCACATCACCCTGCCCTTCTCCGACGAGCGGACACTGACCAACGCCGATCCGCTCCACGTGTACGACTTCGACGGCGTCGCGGGGCAGACTGTCTTCGTCACCGTGGACGAGAACGGCAGCTCGAGCACCGCCGCGGACGTGTCGATCATCTTGCCCGACGATTCCCAGCTGGGACCGGTGTTCTACCGCCCGTCCACGAACGACCCGGGGCGCATCGGCCTCGTGCTGCCGGAAACCGGCAACTACCGCATCACGGTCGACAAGGTGCTGCCGGCGTTCGAGGGCGACTACACGATCCTCGTCGACTACACCGGCGCGTTCCCCATCGTCCTGTCGAGCTCGCCAGCGCAGAACGCGACCGGCGTCGCGACGTCGGCCACGCCGTCGGCGACGTTCTCGCTCGCCATCGATCCCAATGCCATCGCGATGACGCTCTGGCAGGGCGACGACATCGTCACGACGACCAAGAGCACGGTCGGCGCGGTCGCGACGATGACGCCGTCGGCGCCGCTCGTGCCGGGCGCCGCGTACATCGCGGAGTTCGACGGCTTCCGGTCGCCGGGCAGCTTCGAGCCCAACGGCTTCCCGCGAAAGCACGAGGTATTCTTCAACGTCGCCGAGGTCCCTGCGACGCTCGTCAAGCTCGGCATCGGCCGGCAGGGCACGGCGAGCGTCGCCGCGAACGCGACCGGCACCGTATGGACGGCGTGGCAGGGGTACTCGTTCTCGACACAGAACCACGAGACGCGCGGCGCGCACTACACGCCCGGCGCCGGCTGGTCGCCGCCGACGCTCTTCAACGACGGCGCGTTCGTCGGCCCCTTCTACGGCGCGGCGGTCGTGGCCGTGCCCGGCGGCGCCGTGACGGTCTTCCCGAGCCCGAGCGGCGGCGGCGACGTCAGCATGTACGAGAGCCGCTGGACGCCGGCCGGCGGCTGGGGCGAGCGCTCGCTCATCGAGGACGTGCCCGGCCTGTTCCGGCAGAAGCCGCTGCTCGGCACCGACGTCGCCGGCAACCTGGTCGCCGTCTTCGGTACCACCGGTCCGCCGTACGACGTCTACTGGAGCCGCTACACCGCGGCGACCGACACGTGGACGACGCCGGCGCTGCTCGTCGAAGACGCCGAGACGCGCCACCTCGCCGTCAACGCCGCGGGCGAGGCCATCGCCGTCGTGGAGTTGCTCGCGGACGACCAGGCCGTGGTGCGCCGCTTCACGCCGGGCGGCGGCTGGAGCGCCGCGGAGCCGTTCGAGACCGACATCCAGCCCGACGGCGTGCGCGTCGGCATCGACGACGACGGCAACGCCTTCCTGCTCCTCGTGACGTTCTCGCAGCACGTCGTCCGCCGCTTCGACGTCGACACGCAGACGTGGAGCGCGCCGCAGAACCTCCAGGGCTCGCCCGTCTGCTCGACCGGTGCCCGCATCGCGGTCGCCGCCGACGGACATGCGATCGTCTCGGGATGCACGAACGCCTCGCCCGGACCGGGCATCTTCGCGCGACGCTTCGTGCCGGATGCGGGCGATGGCACGTGGGAGGCGTCGGTCCTGCTCGGCGCCGGCAATACCGGCGTCACCGACCTCGGGATGGACGCGAACGGCAACGCCGTCGCGATCTGGACGCTGTCGGCCGACAACACGATGGGAAAGGCGCGCCGCTTCTCGACGACGACCGGCTGGAGCGGGACCACGAGCGACTTCCCGGCGCCGACCGGAATCTACGAGGCGCACCTGGCGGTCGGCGGCAACGGCGTCGCCGTCGTCGTGTTCGACGGGTACACCCTGCAGCGCACGTTCGGCGTGCGGCTACCGTGACACGGATCAGATCGACGGGGTCAGCGCGGGACGCTCGGTGATGCCGAGCTGCGCGAACAGGCCGAGGTAGTCGACGACGGGTCCGCACGTCGTCATGGGCGGACCATGGTTCTAGTCGCCGGCGCCGCGCCAGACGTACAGGTCGATCACGCCGACGCCCGGCCGCCCGTCGACCGGGCGCCGCAGCGACGCGATCAGCAGCGCCGGGCGGCCCTTGCCGTCCGGATCGGGCGCGCGCCGCATGTGCCAGCCGAACCAGCCGTCGGCCACGTCGCCGTCGACGGCGCTCAGCACGTCGCCGGTGCGTCCGGAGCGGATCTCGATGCGACCGGTACGCGCCGCGTCGCCGCGACGATGCCACGGGGCGCCGATGGCGAGGTCGTCCACGCCGTCGCCGTCGACGTCGCCGGCGTCGACGATCATGCGGCCGAAGAGCTCGCCCGCCTGGGTCCCCGTCCACTTCCGGAGCTCGCGTCCGTCGGCCCCGGAGTACACCCGCACCTCGCCGGGCAGCGTGCGCGCGTGGTCGTTCGTGCGCGGCGACGCGACGGCGACGTCGCCCTTGCCGTCGCGGTCGACGTCGCCCGCGGCGGCCACCACCTCGCCGAAGCCGCCGAGCAGATCGCCGCCACTCCAGCGATGGATCGGCCCGCCCGTCGCCGACGACAACACCCAGGCGCCGCCGGTCCGCACGCCGTCCGCGTTCGGCGCGAGCGGCGCGCCGACGGCGAGGTCGTCGCGACGGTCGCCGTCGAGGTCGGGCAGGCGGGCGACGTACCACCCGAACGAGCGCACGTCGTCGGACGGCCTGTACGTCCGCAGGATGCGGCCGTCGTCGCCGGACACCAGGTACACGCGGCCCGCGTCGATCGACGGCGCGCCGACGAACAGGTCGGCGTGGCCGTCGTCGTCGTGATCGCCCGCCGGCGAGAGGTCCCACCCGAAGTTGGCGTCGACGGGCCCGTCGCGTTTCCACAGCTCGTCGCCCGTGGCGGGCGACCGCGCCACCACGATGCCGCGGACGTTGCCGTCGACCCGCGCGGTCGGCGCCGAGATCACGACGTCGGCGCGGCCGTCGCCGCCGAGATCGGGCATGGGCAGCACCCAGTGGCCGAAGAGACCGTCGGGCCACGTGCCGTGCCAGAGGCGGAGCTCCGTCCCCGTCGCGCCGGACCACACGCCGGCGTTGCCGTTCTGCAGCGTGCGCTGTTGCAGCTCGAAGCGCGCGCCGGCCGCGACGTCTGCACGGCCGTCGCCGTCGACGTCGAGCGGCTCGCCGAAGCGGAAGCCGAGCTCACCGTCGGTGACCGTGCCGGGAAAGCGGCGGGCGAGGCACCACCCGGCTCCCGGCGTCGTACAGGGCTCGACGGCGGCGCAGGCCGACGACGCGGCGAGCACCACCGCGAGCAGCACCGGCAGCCGACGCCGCCGGCGCGTCACTGACAGCAGGCGACCGAGTTCTGTGCGGCGCAGAAGACGCCGTCGCCCTGCCCGGACAGCAGCTCGCCGAGCACGCCGTTGGTCACCGCGACCCGCTCGCCGTACTCGCCGGTGTGCGCGGTCTGGTAGTCCCACGGCACGTTCGACCCGCACTGCACCTCGCCCGGGTTGCCAGGGATGATCGCCCACAGCGACGCCGTGACCCCGGTGAGCTGGCCGGCGGCCTCCGCCCCCTGCAGCTCGGCGTAGGTGCACGCGTGCGAGCCCGGGAACGAGATGTTGCACTGCGCGTCCGCGCCCGGAACGCCGAGGGTCATCTGGAAGTTGAAGCGACCCGACGTCTGCTGCGACAGCACGCCGCGGAAACCCGACGTGGCGGCGATCGTCGTCGTGGTCGTTCCACCGGGGACCGTCGTCGTGGTCGACGTGGTGCCGGTGCCGCCGCATGCGCTCGGCTCGGGATCGCATGCCGCCGCGGCGCACGTCTTGCCGAGGAACTTCTTCGCCTCGTCCTTCTTGTTGCCGGGACAGCGCAGGCAGAAGCGCGTGCCGTCGCCGAACTGCACCTGGGCGTTCACCGTACCCTGCGTGCCGTCGTCCGCCAGCGTGTACGTGAACCCGGACTTCAGATTGACGAGCAGCTTGCCCGCCTTCACCTGCACGACGTTCTTGGTCGCCTTGCTCTTGTAGCGCCAGGCGCCGTTCTTGTTCTTCCACTCGCTGCCGCCCGGGATCACGACGCACGCGTCGTCGGTGGCACTGTAGACGTGGACGACGGCGCCGTTCGTCGCGGGATCGTCGACGCCCGCGAGCTGCACGGCCGGGTCGGTCGACAGCAGGAGGATATGGTCCTTCGCGCCGTCGACGACGACGATCTTCTTCGCGGCGACGTCGTCCGCCCGCGTCGCGGCGGCCGTCGAGAGGAGGAGAGCGACGGCCGAGACCGCGACGAGGCGTACGGTGGTCATGGGATGCTCAGAGGCAGCAGCCGACCCAGCTCGAGCCGGCACAGATCACGCCCTGGCCCCCGCCGGACATCAGCGGCCCGAGGTCGCCGGTGGCGTTCGTCAGGTTGAACCGCTCGCCGAACTGGCCGGTGTGCGCCGTCGCATAGTCCCAGGGCTGCGGGGCGCCGCACTGCAGGACGAGCGGCTTCGAGCCGTCGATCGCCCAGAACGAGGTGACGGTGTTGTTGGCGGTGTCCTTCAGCCCCACGAGGTCGCCGGCCGCCTCGGCCGCGAGCAGCTCGGAGGCGGTGCAGGCGTGGGTGCCGGCGAACGCGGTGTTGCAGGCCGCGTCGGCGCCGGGGATGCCGATCGTCAGGTTGTAGTTGAACCGGCCGTTCGTCGCGGTCAGCGCACCCTGCAGCTCCACCGGCCCGCTCGGAATCGTGGTGGTGGTGGTAGTGGTGACCGGCGTGCAGCTGCCCGGCTCGGGGTCGCACGCCGCGGCTGTGCAGTTCTTGCCCAAGAACTGCGTTGCGACGTCCTTCGTCGCGGTGCAGCGCATGCAGTAGCGCGTGCCCGCGGGACCGAACTGTACCTGCGCGTTCACCGCGCCCTGCGTGCCGTTGTCGATCAGGCTGTAGGTGATGCCGGACTTGAGCTTCACGAGGAGCTTCCCGTCCTTCAGCTGCACCTGGTTCTTCGTGATCTTGTTGTTGTACTTGTAGAGGCCCTTCTTGAGGGTCCACTCCGGGCCGCCGGGCAGCAGGATGCACTGCGCGTCGGTGGCGCTGTAGACGTGGATGCTCGCGCCGTTGGCGACGGGGTCGTCGGCCTCGGCCGACAGGACGCCCAGGTCGGCGGACTGCAGCTGCATCTGCCGCTTCGCGGGATTGGCGTTGTCCTTGATCAGGATCTTCTTCGCCGAGATGTCCTCTGCGCGTGCCGACCCGATGGCGGCGACGAGCGCGAGAGCCGAAAGCGCGACGACACTGATCTTCGACATGGTTCCCCCTCCGGCGATCGGTGTTTGCAGTCTTGCAAGGCGTTCTCGTTGAATACGAGTGTCGATGTCAAGGTGGATCTCCGACACTTCATGCCGCGGCACCATCTAGGGAACGATGACACGCGGCATCCGGCGCAACGACATCAGATAGACGCGGAGCGCACCCTGGTCGTGCATCGAGAGGGCGGCGTAGGCGTCCCGGGCCGCGGCCCCCTCGCCGTCGTGGCCGGCGATCGCGTAGTCGAGGCTCGGCGCGCGACCGTCGTGGAGATAGGGCGCGGAGTCGGCGACGCCCCAGAGACGGGGCGTCACGTAATCGGCCCTCCCGACGCCGTTCTGCACGTGTCGCGCCACGTTCTGCGGACCCATGTCGTGCCGCTTGAAGTCGCTGAACGACCAGACGGGGTAGCCGCCGACGGCGGGGTCGTACTCGAGGGCGGGCTGCCGCATCTCGCGCGCCAGGTCGATCGGCGGCAGGCCGTCGAGCTTCAGGACGGGACTCTCGAGCACGAGCATGGGACGATGGCAGCTGGCGCAGCCGAGCGCGTGGAAGTGGCGGCGGCCGTGCTGGAAGTCCTCGGCGAAGCTCGTCGTCGTGGGCGCGAGCAGCGCGCTCGCCGCCGGCTCGAGCGGCCGGTCCTGGATGAGCGGCTCGACGATCGGCATGCCGAGCAACGCCAGGTGCACGGTCATCGCCGCGAGCGGCCCGCGCTCGAGCTCGGCGCGCATGCCGTCGCCGTCGGGGTCGGCGCGATCGTCGCCGTCGCCGACGACCGCCGCCGACGCGCGCCGCACCAGCTCGGTGCTCTGGATGCCGATGTGCTGCTGCAGCGCCTCGTCGCTGAAGTCGGCGAAGGTGGCGAGCGTCCCCTTCCATCCGAACGGCTTCACGACGAGATCGGTATCGACGCCGCGCACGGCCGACGTGTCGAGCTCGCCGTCGTCCGTCGCGCGCAGCACACCGAAGTCGACGCCCTTCGTGACGAGCCGCACCTCACCGCCGTCGCGCAGGACATCGTCGCGCAGGCGCTGCAGGTCGCGTGTCATCTCGCTCGCCAGCGCCTGCACCACGCCCATCGCCACGAGCGCCGGCGGATTGCGCGCGTCGCCGCTGTCGGGACGCTCGCCGTCGCCCTGCAGGAACACGTTGTCGGTCTCGGCGCCGGCACCCTCGGGACCGCCGACCCAGTGACACGAGGCGCACGAGATCGTCTCCGGCCCGCCGAAGAGCCCGCCGTGCACGCGACGGAACGGGCCGCGCTCGGTGACGTCGCCGCCGCCGAGGCCGTCGGCGTAGCCGTACTCGTGGTCGAAGACGAGCTCACCGAGGTCCGCCACCTCGGCGACGCACTTCCGCCCGGCCGCGAGGTCGTCGTACGGCAGCATCGCCGCCATGTCGCGCAGGAACGTGCCGGGCGCCGCGGCTTCGCGCAGGCGGATTCGGTCGCGCCGCGCCGCGGACGCATGGGCCTCGCGCGCCGCGTCCATCCCGAGCGGCGCGGGTCGAGCGAGAGGCTCGCAGTCGTCGCGCCAGGCGACGGCCTGCTCTCCACGGTCGCCGCCGCAGCCCACGAGCACGGCGAGCAGGACGAGCGCCGCGATGCTCATGGCACGAACAGCTTCGGCTGTCGCGACAGCGACGCCAGGAACACGCGCACGTTGCCGCGCGCCGGCTCGTCGAGCGCGAGGTAGGCATCGCGCGCGGCGCCGGCCTCGCCGCCGTGCAGCACGATCGCGTCGTGGATCGTCGGCGCGCGGCCGTCGTGGAGATAGGGCGCCGTCTCCGCGAGCCCCCACAGCGGACGCGTCAGGAAGACGCGCGCCGGGATCGTGCCCTGCGGCGCGGGGCTCGCGAGCGCCGGGCCCATGTCGTGGCGCTTCAAGTCGCTGAACAGATTGACCAGGTACGGCGTGCGCGGCCCCGCGAACTTCGGCTCGACCTTCGGCCCCTCGCCGTCCTTCGCGACGTCCATGATGAAGGGCGCGGGATTCGCGCCCGCGCGCTGCTGCGCATCGAGCTTCGGATCGTCGAGCTCGAGGATCGGTACGTGACAGCCGGCGCAGCCGATCGCCTCGAACCGCTCGCGGCCGGCGGCGAACGCGTCCACCAGCCCGGGCTCGCGCGGCGGTCGCACGACCGGCGCCTCCAGCTGCGCGAAGTAGCCGACGACGGTCGTCAGCATGCCGTCGTCGATCTCGAGCGATACGCCGTCACGGTCGACGTCGTCCCACGTGCCGTCGCCGTACGGCCCCGCGTCGGCCGTGCCGTCGCGGATCGCGAGCTGCACGCGCTTCGACAGGAGGCCCTGATGGATGTGCAGCGACTCCTCGATCATGCCGCGCAACGTCTCTTGATGGCCCTTCCAACCAAATGGCCGCACGGTGAGATCGGCGTCGACGCCCTCGACGCCGGCGGTGTCGAGCGTGCCGTCGGCGTTCGCGGCGATGCGCCCGAACGACACGCCCTTCGCGACGAGCGGCGTCTCGACACGCGCGCCGTCCGCCGTCGCGCGGCGGCGCGTGTCGCCGGCGATCGCCTGCAGCGCGACGCTCATCTCGCGCGCGACGAGCTGGATCGGACCGAGGCCGAGCAGGTGCGGCGCGTTGCGGCCGTCGGCGCTCCCGGTGCGCGCGCCGTCGCCACGCAGCATCGCGATCTGCGACTGCGTGCCCGCGCCGTCGGGACCGCCCTTCGCGTGACAGCTCATGCACGCGAACGCATCCGGGCCGCCGGTGCGGTCACGGTGCACGCGACGTAGCTGCGGCATGCGGCTGCCGGCGAGCCGATCGCTGCCGCGACCCCACCCGTTCTCGGGACGGAAGAGGTACGCGAAGAGCTCGTCGCCGACGATGAAGAGGGTGTCGATGCCGACGGCGCGATTGTCGAAGTCGACTTCGGTGAGCGTCGCATGCTCGATGAGCTCGCCCGACTCCTTCGCGTCGAGCATGCGATCGAACGTCTCGCGATGCCGCAGGTCGACGGCGTCGGCGAGCTGCTCGACCAGGAGCGCGTCGTCGGGCGCGTTCGCGTAGTCGAGCGCGTAGACCGCGCTCGGCGGCGGCGCGTCGCGCTTCGCGTCGGCGCGCAGCACCCAGGGCCACACCCAAAGTACGACCGCCAGGCCGGCGAGCGGCACCGCGATCCACCATGGTGGACGACGGGTCCGCACCGGACGGTCGGCCTTCCGCATGGGCGCGGAGCCTACCAAACTCCGCGCGTCGCGTGCACGGATCTCGTCAGGCGGCGCCGGAGGGTGGTCCGGCGCCGCCCATTCGTCCGCGGGTGCCGGATCAGAACCGGCGCACGGGCCGGTAGAAGATGTAGTCGGTCTCGTAGGGGATCAGCACGGTCTTGCCGAGGTCGTCCACGGTCGAGCAGCCCGTGCCCGGCGCCTTGCCGGCGACGGTGTTCACGCGATGGATGAAGGCGGTCTCGGTGAGCTTGCGCCCGCCCGACGGGCCGGGCTCGTTGCCGACGACCCGCAGCAGGAGCCACGGGATCGCGTTCGGGTCGACGTACTCGGGATCCGTCGAGCCCTCGACGCGCACCGCCCAGACGGCGCTGCTGTCGTCCGAGTGCTGCCAGGTCGCACGGGCGACGTTCGCCTCGTCGGGGTTCGGGCTCAGGAAGTGCGTCATCAGCTGACGTCCGCGGTCGGCGAAGAGCGTCGCCTGCGGACCGAACAGCGTCCAGACGATGGTGTTGGGATCGGTCGCCGAGCGCGCGCAGACGTAGTTCTGCGTGCCGACGGCGTGGGTCATCAGGTAGGGCTTCTGACCGGCCTCGACCTCCAGGATCGGGGGCACGGGGGGCGGGACGATCGGGAAGGCGTGGGCTGCCATCGGCAGCATGGCGACGACCGCGGCGGCGAGGGCGGTCAGGTGGCGGGTGTTCATCGGGGTCTCCTTTGGGATGGGGGAGAAACGTTCGATCGGTCGCCTGCTTGGCGCTACCCGCCGGGTAGCGGCCGCTACCTGCCGCCGGCCGCAATAGGATCCCGACATCGGTGCGTCTTCTTCGGCAGGGACAACGGTGAAGGGTGCCGGCGGTCCCTGGGGGAAACGACGATGGAGCAGCTGATCAATCGCGAGCGCGAGGTGGCGGAGCTGCGCACAGCGCTCGAAGACGCCTGTGCCGGCAGCGGGCGGATCGTCCTGCTCGGCGGTGAGCCGGGCATCGGGAAGACCAGACTCGCGAGCGTGCTCGCGAACGACGCCGAGGCGCGTGGCGTCCCCGTGTGGTGGGGACGCGGCTGGGAGGACGGCTCCGCGCCGGCATTCTGGCCGTGGAACGTCGCGCTGCGACGCTGGATGGACCAGGTCGGCCACGAGGCCGTCGTCGCCGCCGCCGCGCCCTGGGCCGCCGAGCTGGCGCACGTGTTCCCCGTCCTGCGCGAGCACCTGGCCGTCTGTGCGAACGAGTGGCGCGACGCCGACGGCTCGCGCTTCCAGCTGTTCGACGTCGTGAGCCGCTTCCTCGCCGCCGTCGCGCGGCCGGCGGGGCTCGTGGTCGTGCTCGACGACGTCCACTGGGCCGACCAGTCGTCGTTGAAGCTCCTCGAGTTCGTCGCGAGCGACCTCGCCGACGCGCGGCTGCTCGTCGTCGCCACGTACCGGGACACCGAGGTCGAGCGCGCGAGCCCCTTCTTCGCCACCCTGTCGCGACTCGCGCGCGAGCGGTCGTCGCGCCGGCTGATCCTCGACGGGCTGACGCCGGCGCACTGCGCGCGCTGGATCGAGCTCGCCGGCGTGCGCGGCGACGCCGCGGCGCTCGCGACGACGTTGCACCGCGAGACGAACGGCAATCCGTTTTTCGTCGGCGAGATCGTGCACCTGCTGACCGGCGAGGACGACCTCGTCGACGGCGACGACGTCCAGCGCGTCCCGAGCGGCGTGCGCGAGGTGATCGCGCGCCGCCTCGAGCGGCTCGGCGCGGACTGCCGCACGACGCTCGCCGTCGCGGCGCTCGCCGGCGACACCATCGACGCGGCGATCGTCGGAGAAGTTCTGGGCGAAGTCCCGGGCGACGGCGCCATGACCGATCATCTCGAGCGCGCCGTGCGCGACCGCATCCTGGTCGAGGGACGCACGCCGACCGAGTTCGCATTCGCGCACGCCCTGATCCGCCGCGTGCTCATCGACGAGGTGCCGCCGTCGACGCGTGCCGGCTGGCACGCGCGCATCGCCGCCGCCCTCGAGCGCCGCACGACGGCGTCGGAGGTGGTGACGACGGAGCTGGTCCACCATCTCGCCGAGGCGCGCACGCCGGAGGCGCTGCGGAAGGCGTTCGACTACGCCTGCCGCGGTGCGCAGCAGGCGGCGCAGGGCCTCGGCTGGGAAGAGGCGGTGCGCCTGTACGAGATCGCGCTCGACGTCGGCCGTCGCGCCGAGCTGCTCGACGGCCCGCGCGCGATCGAGCTGCGGCTGGCGCTGGCCCGCGCCTGGCGCGGGGCCGGCGACGTGCCGGCGGCGCGTGCGGAGTGCGCCGAGGTCATCGAGGCGTGCCGCCGCACGCCGAATCCCGCGGCGACCGCGCGCGCGGCACTGATCTACGCCGGCATGAACCCGGAGTGGGGCCGCGTCGAGCCGGCGGTGCGCGCGGTGCTCGAAGAGGCCTGCCGCGTCGGCACGGCGCTCGACGACGGGACGTACGCGCGGCTGCAGGCGCGGCTCGCCGGCGACCTCATCGCGTCGAACGAGTGCGAGCAGGCCGATCGCGTCTTCGCCCTGTGCGACGAGGCCGCGGCCGCCGCGCGGCGCGCCGGCGACCAGGGCGCGCTCGCGATGGCGCTCACCGGCACCTACTTCGGCGCGGCCGTGCTGGGCGGGCGCCCGGACGTCGCGGTGCCGAGCACGCAGGAGATCCTCGACGCGGCGGAGGCCGGCGGCGAGCACGAGTACGTCGCCGCCATCCGCTACGCGCGCGCCACCGTGACGCTCGCGATCGGCGAGCCGGAGGCGTTCTCGAACGAGGTAGACGTCGTGGCGACGATCGCCGCTGCCACGCGCGTGCCCGAGGCGCGCTGGCTCGCGGAAGCGCTCGCGGCGCTGCGCGCCACGATCCAGGGACGCTTCGAGGAGTCGCGCGAGGCGATCGAGCGCGCCTACACGACCGGACGGCGCGCGCACCTCTCCAACGCCGCGGGCGTCTACATGACCCAGCGGATCATGTGGCACGCGCTCCAGGGATCGCTCGACGCGCTCGCGCCGGAGCTCGACGACTTCGTCACCAATCATCCCGCGGGCGCCGGCTGGCGTCCGATGCGCGCGCTCGCGCGTCTGGCCGGCGGCGACGCGGTGGCCGCGCGCGCCGAGCTCGAGGAGCTGCTCGCGACCGGGCTGGCGCCCGCCGATCGCGGCGTGATGGCGCGCTGCTACCTCGCGGGCCTCGCCGCGCTCTGCGTCGCGCTCCGCGACCGCGAGCACGCGCCGCTACTCTACGAGCGCCTCGCGCGCCGGCGCGACGCGTGGTCCGTCGACGGCTGCGAGACGCTCGGCCCGTGGGCGCTGGCGCTGGGCTCGCTCGCGCGCCTCTGCGATCGGCCCGCGGACGCCGTGCG
Organism: uncultured Binatia bacterium (SeqCode); assembly: GCA_964432595.1. Classification (GTDB taxonomy): domain Bacteria; phylum Desulfobacterota; class Binatia; order DP-6; family DP-6; genus DASYLJ01. The sequence goes on from CAYSOF010000003.1 coordinate 61,756, forward strand.
CCACTTCGAGACGGCGATCCAGCTCGGCCGGCGCATGGGCTCGGCCCCGATCGTCGCGCGGGCGCAGAGCCTGCTCGCGAGCGTCCGCTCGTCGATGACGCCGAACGCCGAGGAGCGCGGGCAGATCGCCGATCTCATGGCGCAGGCGGCGCAGACCGCGCGCGAGCTGGGGCTCGTCGACGTGACGGCGCGCATCGAGCGGCTGCGCGCCAAGGCGTCGCCGGCGGCCGTCGAGGCCGGCTCCAACACGTTCCGCAACGACGTCGACGTCTGGAACGTCCGCTACGGCGGACACGACATCTGGCTGAAGGACGGCAAGGGCCCGCGCTACCTCGCCACGTTGCTGGCGTCGCCGGGGCGCGAGATCCACGTGCTGCAGTTCATGGCGCCGGCGGCGGGCGGCACGACGTTCGCCGGCGCGACGCAGGACGGCCTGTCGGTCGGCATGTCGAGCGGGTCGTTCGACGACGCGCCCGATCGGCAGGCGCGCCAGGAGTACAAGGAGCGCGTCGCGGACCTGCGCGCCGAGCTGGACGAGGCCGAGGAGCACGCCGATCACGGGCGCGCCGAGCGCATCCGCGAAGAGCTGGAGCTGCTGCTGTCGCAGCTCTCCGGGACGTTCGGATCGCGGGTCCGGCTCCGCGGCCCGGCCGAAACCGCGCGGAAGGCGGTCACCAAGGTGCTCCGGACGCAGATCGGCAAGCTGCTCGACGTCCACCCCGCCCTCGGACGCCATCTCCGCGACACCGTTCGCATGGGCACGGTCTGCGTCTACGCCCCGCCAACGCCCACCGATTGGGAGGTGTCCTTCGAGCCGCGCCGAAGTAGCGGGTCGCTACCGGCCAGGTAGCGCTCCCGTAGCATGAACAACGCACTTTCGGCCGTTCTCGTCATCCCGACCCCCGGCCCGTTTGCGGGCGGTCCGACACTGGACGTCACCGGGACGCTCGCGCCGGCGGCGGTGGCGCTCGGCCTGATCGTTGCCCTGAGCGTCGTACTCTTCCTGCTCGCCGGCACCCGCCGCCCCCGGCGGCGTCTCCCCCGTCCGGCATACGGATGGACGCCACGGCCCGCCGTACGCGGCATGGTCGCGCTCGTCATGGCGCTGCTCGCGTCCGACGGGAGCGCGCACGCGCAGAGCGTCGCCGACGGCCTGCAGTGTCACCGCGTGACGGACGTCGAGCGCAAGCGGCTGAAGGCCGTCGTCGACCTCGACGCGCCGGCAGCGGGGCTCGCGCCCGGATGTCGATTGAGCCGCGCGAAGCTCTACTGCACGCCCACGAAGGCGCGCGTGCAGCCGGGCACGCTGCTCGACGGCAACACGCCGCTCGCCGAGCTGCCGTACCACGGCCGCCCCGCGGAGACGGATCGCATCTGCTACGAGGTCACGTGTCCGGCGGCGCCGACCGTGACCGAGACCGTGACGGATCGGTTCGGCACGCGCGCGATCAAGCGGTCGACGACGGAGATGCTGTGCACGCCCGCTACCGGTGGGACGCTGCCGCCGCCCGAGAGCGGCTTCCAGGTGACGACGCCGACGTTCGACATCCAGCCGGGTGTCAACGGGAACTTCTGCTACTACTTCCGCACGCCGAACGACGTCGCCGTCCCGGTACGGAAGATCGTGTCGGAGCTCGGTCCCGGCGTCCGTTCGGTCGTGATGCTCACCACGAGCACCAACGGCATGCCCGTCGACCGGCTTCCGCCCGGGACGATCTCGTCGGCGAACTGCGACATGTTCGTCGTCGGCGACAGCCTCAAGCCGCGCTGGATCTATGCCGGCGACACCGAGTCGACCGAGATGACCATGCCCGCCGACGACGGCGCGGGCCATCCGCTCGCGCTCGAGATTCCGCCCGGCTCGTCCGGCTTCCTCATGATGCATCATCACAACCCCACGACGCAGCCGATCACGACGCGCGTGAAGATCAACCTCGAGGCGCTCGAGTCGCCGATCTACACCAGGACGGACACGTTCACCGCCTATACCGGCGACATCACGATCCCGCCGAACACGTACGGGCACGGCGAGACGCGCTCGTGTCCGCTACCGAGCGGCGCGACGTTCTGGCGGTGGTCGATGCGCACGCACCAGCATGCGTTCGACACCGCCGTGCTCGACGGGCAGACGCTGCTGTACGGCAACGACGATTGGACGAATCCCGGCGCGTCGCTGTGGCCGACGCCGCCGTTCCAGACCTTCGCCGCGCCGAAGGTCACGTACTCCTGCAGCTACATCAACCCGAGCACCCGCACGATCGGCACGGGACCGGGCCGGGAGGTCGATGAGCAGTGCATCGCGGTCGGCTACTTCTTCCCCGCGGACCGACCGCGTACCTGCTACAGCGGCTTCATGCTCGACTGAACGCGCGACTACCGGCGGGCCTGCACGGCCCGCCGGATCTCCGCGATCTCGTCGCGGAACGCGTCGAGCACCGTCGGTTTCCCCGGGAGATCGGCAACCGGCGCGACGCAGCCGATGCCCTGCGCCGCCGGCTGCACCGTGATCCGTACCGCGCCGCGCTCGACGTCGAGCGTGACCGGCCAGTGACGGCACGCGGCGGGCTTCACCGACGGCACGGAACGTCCCGTACGCAGCGCCAGCGAGTGGATGCCGCAGAGCGAATGCCGCCGCGTCGTCACCAGGAACGGACACGCGCCGTCGCCGTCGCTCTCGATCATGAAGTGCGGCGGGTCCTCGACGAAGACGTTGTCGTAGCCGTCGCCGTCGCGGAGATGCGGCAGCACCGCCGCCAGCTCGTCCATCAGCGTGTCGATCGCGCGCACCTCCTTGCGCGACAGCTCGACCGCGAGCCCCACGCAGCAGGTGCGACCGCGCGGACACCCGTCGGGCCAGCAGCGATAGGCGAACGCCGTCAGCGACGGATCGAGCACGACGCGCATCGGCCGCGTCTCTAACACCCGCTCCACGCACTCCGCCATAGACCTTGCGCAGACCGCTCATGTTCGCGCGGCGACGTGCCGAGACGCGCAGCAATGGCGACGTGTCGGACGATCGCGCTCGCGCTGCTGCTCGGTCGGCGCGTCGCAGCGGTCGAACGTCCTGCTGCGCAGCGGCGCCAAGGACCAGCTCGAGTGGAAGTTGACGCACGGTGGACCGTCGGCGCCGGCGGACGTCGTGCGCGACGGCGTGGCGCTCGCCGTCTGCGTCTACGACGCGGACTCGCCGCAGCCGATCCTCGCAGCCGCGCTCCCGACCAGCGGGCTGTGCGGGGCGGCGGGGTCCGCTACAAGAACAAGACCGCGACGCCGAACGGCATCGTCGACGTGAAGCTGCAGGCGAGCGGCCTCGCCGAACTCTGCATCGTCATGAAGGTCAAGGGCGCGCTGCTGGCCATCCCGGCACTCGGGCTCACGCTGCCGGTGCGGATGCAGCTCGTGGCGACCGGCGACGACGGCACGACGTGCTGGGAGTCCTCGTTCGCCACGGCGCAGAAGAACGACGCGGGGCAGCTCAAGGCGAACGGCTCCTGAGGAACCCTTGCGCCGCGCGGCGCACCGGTGCCAAAGGAGCGCATGGAGTACGCGCGCCTCGGCCACAGCGGCCTCCCCGTGTCCAAGCTCTGCCTCGGCACGATGATGTTCGGGCGCTGGGGCAACCCCGATCACGAGGACTGCGCGCGCATCCTGAACCGGGCGCTCGACGAAGGCGTGACGCTGATCGACACCGCCAACCGCTACGGGATGGGCGAGTCGGAGGAGATCATCGGCAAGGCGCTCGGTCCGCGCCGTGACGAGGCGGTGCTCGCGACGAAGGTGTTCATGCCGGGGCCCGGCGGACGGCTGGATCGCGGCACGTCGCGCCGCCACGTCATGCTGCAGGTCGAAGAGAGCCTGCGCCGGCTGCGCACCGAGTGGATCGACCTCTACCAGATCCACCGCAACGACCCGGGCACGCCGCTCGAGGAGACGCTGCGCGCGATGACCGACCTCGTGCACCAGGGGAAGGTGCGCTACCTCGGCGTCTCCACCGGGTCGCTCGCCGAGTCGCAGGGGATGTACTTCGGTGGCGCAAAGATGGTCGAGTCGCTGTGGATCAGCGACCGCCGCAACCTCGAGCGGTTCGTCTCGACGCAGCCGCCCTACTCCATCTTCACGCGCGAGGCCGAGCGCGAGATCTTCCCGGTGTGTCGCCAGCACGGCTTCGGCGCGATCGTGTGGAGCCCCATCGAGGGCGGCTGGCTGTCCGGCCGCTATCGCAAGGGCCAGCCGCCGCCCGACGACTCGCGCGCGCGCAACCAGACCGAGTTCGGCGCCTTCGTCGCACCCCAGTTCGACATGACGACGCCGAAGGCGCAGCACCGCCTGGACGTCGTCGAGACGTTGGTCGGCATGGCCGACCAGCTGGGCGTGCCGCTGTCGCAGTACGCGCTCGCCTGGACGCTGACCAACCCCGCCGTCACGTCGGCCATCATCGGCCCGCGCGTGACGCGGCATCTCGACGACAGCCTCGCCGCGCTGCGCGTGAAGATTCCCGAGGAGCACCGCCAGCGCATCGACGAGCTCGTCGCGCCCGGCACGAACGTCTGAAGGAGCCCGTCGATGGACCCGCGCGACCTCGGTCTCGATCCCGCCCGCCTCGCCCACCTGTCCGACGTCATCCGCGCCGACGTCGCCGCCGAGCGCTACGACGGCTGCGAGCTGGTCGTCGGCCGCGGCGGCGCGATCGCCTACCACGAGCAGTTCGGCTTCGCGGACCGGGCGTCGGGACGGCCGGTCGCGCCGTCGCAGCCGTTCATCACGATGTCGGTCGCGAAGCAGTTCACCGTCGTGCTGGTGCTGCGCGCCATCGAGCGCGGGCACTTCGCGCTCTCGACGCCGGTCGCCGAGGTCATCCCGGAGTTCGGCGCACGCGGAAAGGGACGCATCACCGTCGCGCACCTGCTGACGCACACCGGCGGCTTGCCGGCGATGCTGCCGCCGATGCCGATGGAGCTGGCCACGAATCTGGCGGCCGTCGTCGAGGCGACGTGCGCGTGCCTGCTCGAGTCGCGTCCCGGCAGCAAGGTGCTCTACAGCGTGCTGGTCGCACACGCGGTGCTGGCCGAGATGGTCCGGCGCTGCGAGGGCGGCGCGCGGCCGTATCGTCAGGTGCTGCGCGAGGAGCTGTTCGAGCCGCTCGGCATGCGCGACACGTACCTCGGCCTGCCCGCCGCCGTGGCGTCGCGGGTGGCGCCGGTCGTCTGTCGCGATCGACGGCCCGGCCTCTTCGAGCCGATGTTCCTCGAGGCGATGTCGGGGATGATCGCCGAGGACACGGAGATCCCCGCGGGCGGCGGCGTCTCGACCGCGCCCGACGTGCATCGCTTCGCCGAGATGCTGCGCGCAGGCGGCACGCTCGGCGGCGTCCGCATGCTGTCGCCGGCGACGGTCGAGATGGTGTGCATCAACCAGACCGGCACGGAGCCGAACTCGCTGCTGGCGTACACCGAGGCGATGCGCGGCTGGGAGCCGTTCCCGGCGAACCTCGGCCTCGGCTTCTTCCTGCGCGGCGACGGCATCCATCCGACGCCGTTCGGTCTCCTCGCGTCGCCGTCGACGTTCGGCGGCTTCGGCGCCGGCTGCTCGGTGTTCTGGATCGACCCCGAGCGCGACCTCACCTACGCGTTCCTCTCGAGCGGGCTCATGGAGGAGTCGTACAGCATGGAGCGCCACCAGAAGCTGTCGGACATCGTGCACTCTGCAGTGATCGCCTGATGTCCGTCGCCGGGATCGACGTCGGCGCGACCCTCTGCAAGCTCGCGTTGCAGAAGGACGGGCTCGCCGTCGCGCACTACCCGTCGACCGATCTCTTCGGCGTGCGCGCGTTGGTCGAGGCGTGGGGGCCGGCGCGCATCGGCGTGACGGGCGGCGGCGCCGATCGGCTCGGTCCGGAGATCGGCGGCGTGCTGCTGCGGCACGTTTCGGAGTTCGAGGCATGGGGACGCGGCGGCGCGGCGGTCGCGACGCTGGACGGCGTCACGCTGCCGTCGAAGCACCTCATGGTGTCACTCGGAACCGGGACGTCGGTGATGCTCGTCGACGGCGACCGCGTCGAGCGCGTCGGCGGCACGGCGCTCGGCGGCGGCACCGTCATCGGGCTCGGCAAGCTGCTGCTCGGCACCGACCGCTTCGACGAGATCGTCGCGCTCGCGGCGAAGGGCGATCGCCGCACCGTCGACCTCCTCGTCAGCGACGTCTACCGCGCGGGCGCGACGTCGATCCTGCGCGACCTGAACGCGTCGAGCTTCGCGAAGCTGGATTCGACCCGTCCCGAGGACGTCGCGCACTCGCTGATGGGCGTCATCGGCGAGAACGTCGCGCTGATCTGCGGCGGCCTGGCTCGGTCGGCGGGCGTCGACACCGTCGTCTATTGCGGCTCGACGCTCGCGGAGAACCCGCCGCTCGAGGCGATCGTGCGCGAGATCACGACGCTGTTCGGGCACACGGCCGTCGTGCTGCCGCGTGGCGCGTTCTGCGGCGCGGTCGGCGCGGCGGCCATCGCCGCGTGAGTCGCAGCGTCGCCTGCGGGGCGGCCCCGGGGCCGTCCACATGGGTTCCAGAGGTCGATCGATCCGCGTCGACGACCTCCGGCACGATCAGGGCGTATCGTCGATACCGCCCATGAGCGCCCCCAGCGCCTACCGAGGGGCGTCTGTCAGCACGAACGTCCCTCGTTCGAGGATACGAAGTCCCACCCCGTCGTTGTCGTCCGTGTACTCGTAGCATTGATACGAGCCGCCCGTGGTACCGTCCTCGGTCGGGACGACCGTCAAGGAACACGCATGCGCCGTATGGCGGGCGACGCGGCGCTGAAAGATGATCAGGGCGCCGTCGGTGCGTTCGGGGTAGATCGTGAGCTGCGCGCGAGGCCCGGGACATCCGGGGCCGGCGCACTTCCGAGCCCGCCCGCCGCACTGTCGTACGTAGTTCGAGTTCGGGCGGCAGTGTCGCCCAACTCGCAGCGTGACGGTCGTCATGCCGCCGGTTTCGTTGGTGAGCACGGCGTTCAATCGCGCCCCCCGGTCGACCGTCACGCCCTCGCTCACTGCGAACGATCCGACTATCGCGACAACGGCCAAGACGGGGCTGACTGGACGCACGCCGCGACCTACGACGGTGCGGCGCCATCGGTCAACCGGCTTGCCTCACCCTGCTCATGTGCCTATGGTCCGTTCCAGTTCGGAACTGACAGCAAACACGAGCCCTTCCAGAGCGGAACTGACTGCGAATGCGATGGCGTGACGTCGGCGGCGTGACCTGCTCGGTGGCCCGGGCCCTCTCGGTCGTGGGCGACCGCTGGACCCTCCTGATCCTGCGCGACTGCTTCCAGGGCGTCCGCCGGTTCGAGGACTTCCAGCGCCGCATCGGCATCACGCGCCACCGCCTCGCCGACCGGCTCGCGAAGCTGGTGCGCGAAGGCGTGATGAAGAAGGTCCGCTACCAGGAGCGTCCGGCGCGGTGGGAATACAAGCTCACCGAGAAGGGCCGCGACCTCTATCCCGTCATCGTGTCGCTGGTCGGCTGGGGCGATCGCTGGATGGCCGGCGACGACGGCTTGCCGATCGAGCTGATCCATCGCGACTGCGGCCAGGTGATCGCGCCCACCCTCGCCTGCCCGCACTGCAACATGCGCGTCACCGCGCACGACATGACGTCCCGCCTCGGCCCGGCACTCGCACTCAAAGAGGAGACGACCCCATGAGCCGCACGCAGACCGTCGACCCGTCCATCTCGCGCACGCCGATTCCGCTCGACGCCACGAACGCCGCCACCGTCTGCGTGCTGTGCAGCCACAACTGCGGGCTGCGCGTCGACGTGAAAGACGGCGAGATCGTCGACGTGCGCGCCGACGAATCGAACCCGATCACCGAAGGGTACGTCTGCAACAAGGCCTTCAGCATCCAGCACTACGTGAAGCACGCGCAGCGCGTGCAGCATCCGCTCCGCCGCAAAGCCGACGGCACGTTCGAGCGCGTCGACTGGGACACCGCCATCCGCGAGATCGCCGCCAAGCTGAAGACGGTGCGCGAGCAGCACACGCCGCGCGCAATCGCGCTGGTCGGCGTCGGCGGCCAGGCGAACCACATGGACGCGCCGTGGGCGCTCGGCTTCCTGCGTGCGCTCGGGTCGAAGCGCTGGTTCAACGCCTTCGCGCAGGAGAAGACGCAGCACTCGCTCCTCGACCAGTGGATGTTCGACGCCTCGCCGGCGACGTTCATGCATCCCGATGCCGACCACACGCAGTGCATGCTGGTCATGGGAACCAACCCGAAGATCAGCAACCGCGGCCACAACGCCACCGACACGTTCAAGAAGTTCACCGACGATCCGGCGCGGAAGCTCATCGTCATCGATCCGCGCGAGACCGAGACGACGCGCGGCGCGACGCGCCACCTGCGCGTGCGTCCCGGCGGCGACGCGTACCTGCTCCTGGCGCTCGCGGCGACGATCGTGCAGCGCGATCTCGTCGACGCGACGTTCGTCGCCCAGCACACGACCGACTTCGATGCGCTCCGCACGGCGCTCGCCGGCGTCGACGTCGCCGCGATGGCCGAGCGCTGTGGCCTCACGGTCGACGAGATCACGGCGACGGCGACGGACTTCGCCACCGCCGAGGGCGCGTCGATCTTCTACGACCTGGGCGTCGAGCAGACGCGCTTCTCGACGCTGATCTCGTGGCTCATCCGCGTGCTCGTGGCGATCACGGGCAACGTCGGCAACCACGGCGGACAGGTGTTCATCGAGAGCTTCCTGCCGCCGGTCGTCGATCCGTCGCGCGTCACCGAGCCGGAACGCGCGCTCGCGTCGGGCATCCCGGCCATCCGCGCGCTCGGCAACGCCGGCATGTTCTCCCCGACCCTCGTGCCCGAGGAGATTCTCATCGACCACCCCGAGCGCATCCGCGCGGTGATCGTCGAGGGCTCGAACCCGCTGCTGTCGTTCTCCGACGCTCCGCGCTGGCGCGAAGCGCGCGAGAAGCTCGACCTGCTCGTCGTGATCGAGCCGGCGATGACCGAGACCGCGATGCTCGCCGACTACGTGCTGCCGACGCCCGTCGGCTACGAGAAGTGGGAGATCGCGAACTTCCCGAAGCGCCACCCCGAGGTGCACGTGCAGCTGCGGCCGCCCGTCGTGCCGGGTCCGTCCGACGCGCTGCCGGAGCCGGAGATCTACGTGCGGCTGGCGGAAGCGCTGGAGCTGTTCGGTCCGCCGCCGGCCGAGCTGTTCCCGCTGGCGGCCGAGGCGCACACCGTCGACGGCGCGGGCGCCTACCTGATGACGCTCCAGACGCTGGCGTCGGGCAACGAGAGCCGAGTGATGTTCTGGGCGTACCGCACGCTCGGCCCGCATCTGCCGGCGCCGACGCTGGCGGCGGTGTGGCTGCTCTGCGGCATCAATGCGATGTTCCGTCGCGACGGCATCCTGCGCACGTTCGGCGACGCCTTCGCGAGCGCGTCGCCGATCGAGATCGCGCTCGAGATGTTCAACCGCATCCTGGCGCATCCGGAGGGCGTCGAGATCGCGAAGGCCGGTGACGGCTTCGTCTCGGGCTTCGCCGACGGCCGCATCCGTCTCGTGCCGGAGGCGATCGTCCCGGAGATCGGTCGCGCGCTCGCGGCGCCGCCGGCAGCCGATCCGGACTACCCGTTCGTCATGGCGGCCGGGCTCCGCACGCGATGGACGGCGAACACGATCCAGCGCGATCCCGCGTGGCGGAAGGGCCGCGGCCCGCACTGCACGCTGAACCTGTCGCCGGCCGACGCGAAGAAGCTCGGGCTCGCGACCGGCGACGCCGTCCGGGTTGCGACCCCGCGCGGCGAGCTGACGCTGCCGGCGCAGGTCGACGCGAAGCTGCTCGACGGCCACGTCTGGATGCCGAACGGCTTCGGCCACGTCTGGGGCGAGGCGCCCGTCGGCGGCAACCAGAACGAGCTGACGGACGTCGCCGACCGCGATCCGTTCACGGGCATCCCGCACCACCGCTACGTGCCGGTTCAGCTAACGCGGGCGTAGCAGGAAGAAGACGTACCCGTACGCGCCGCCGTGGCTGAGCCACAGGTCGATCTCGCGCTCCGTGCCGGCGATGACGGCACGGAGCGCGTCGTCGGCGTCCGGCCGTAGCTGCGCGATGCGCGCGGCGAGCGGCGCGTAGTAGTTCTCCCACCACGCCGTCGCCGGCAGCGTGAAGGTATCGATGACGTCCCAGCCGGCGGCGACGGCTGCGGTGCGATTCGCGGCCTCGTCGGTCATCGCGGGATAGGCCTCGCGCCAGAACGCGACCGCGTCGGCGGGCGGATCGCCGGTCAGCCACGTGAGCTCGGTGACGGCGGCGGCGCCGACCGACGACACCAGCGGACGCCAGCGTGCCAGGCCGTCGCCGAAGCCCAGGTGATAGATCGCGCCTTCGCTCCACAGCAGGTCGACGCTGCCGGGCGGATCGTCGAGCGCGCCGAAGTCGGCGCAGCGGGTGACGATCCGATCGTCGTGCAGCTCGTCGAGGAACGGCTGGTGCCGATCGACGGCGGTGATCGGTCCGTCGAGCGACGCGGCGAGCACGCGCGTCTGCGCCCCGGAGCCGCAGCCGAGGTCGAGGACGCGCGGCTTCGGCGGCAGCGGACCGAGGCGACGGAGGGCCTCGCGCGTCGCCCCGTCGTCACCCGGCCCGTAGCGCGGCAGGTCGCGATAGAGCGTGAAGAACGGATCGCCCATCGCGCACGACAGTAGCACGGGTTGCGTGAGCCGCGCCGCGTGTCAGAGCGGAGACATGCAGACACGACGGCTCGGTCCACTGACGGTTTCGGCGCTCGGTCTCGGATGCATGGGGATGAGCGAATTCTACGGGCCCGGCGACGAGGCCGAGTCGATCGCGACGATCCATCGCGCGCTCGAGCTCGGCACGACGTTGCTCGACACGGCCGACATGTACGGGCCCTTCACGAACGAAGAGCTGGTCGGCCGGGCGATCAAGGGCAGGCGCGACCAGGTCGTCCTGGCGACGAAGTGCGGCATCGAGCGCGACGCGACCAACAAGGCGCTGCGCGGCATCAACGGCAGCCCCGAGTACATCCGCGCCGCGTGCGACGCGAGCCTGCGCCGTCTCGGCGTCGACCACGTCGACCTCTACCAGCTGCATCGCATCGACCCGAAAGTGCCGATCGAGGACAGCGTCGGAGCGATGGCCGACCTGGTGCGCGCCGGCAAGACGCGCGCGATCGGCCTGTCGGAGGCGGGTCCGCAGACGTTGCGGCGCGCGGTCCAGGTGCACCCGATCGCATCGCTGCAGACGGAGTACTCGCTGCTCACGCGAGACGTGGAAGCCGAGGTCCTGCCGACGTGCCGCGAGCTGGGTGTCGGCTTCCTGGCCTACAGCCCGCTCGGCCGCGGCCTGCTGACGGGCCGCTACCGCTCGCGCGAGGACTTCACGGCCGACGACTACCGCCGCTTCAACCCGCGCTTCGCGGAAGGCGCCTTCGAGGCGAACGTCGCGCTGGCCGAACGCGTCGTCGGACTGGCGTCCAAGAAGGGCTGCACCGCAGGCCAGCTGGCGCTCGCCTGGCTCCTCGCAAAGGGCGACGACATCGTCCCGATCCCCGGCACGAAGTCGCGGAAACGTCTCGAGGAGAACACGGCGTCGGTCGACGTGCAGCTCACCGAGAGCGAGATCGCGACACTGGAAGACTCCCTCCCCGTCGGCGCCGCCGCCGGACTCCGCTACGCGAAGGGGATGGCACCCGTCTGGGAGTGAAACTCGGGCGACAGCTGGTGGCTTGCGGGTGGCCGGGGCGCAGGGGGCTCTCGAGCGAGCGCGTCAGGAGTGAGCGGGTGGGGAAAGGGCGCGGGGTGGTGCCGAGCGAGTGCCGCGCGCAGCCGAGAGCCCCCTGCGCCCCGGCCGCCCGCGAGCCGCCACATCACGAGCGGAAAAACCGCTCCTTGTCCGACTCCATCCGCGCCAGGTACGCCTTCTCGAGCGCCGCCGACGGCAGGAACGACTTGTCGAGCTCGCGACGCAGCTTCCACGTCGCCTGCGACGCCGTGACCAGCGCCTTCAGCTGCTCGTCGAAGAGCCCCTGGTGCCCGTCCGACTTCGCGATCAGCGGATTGGGATGCGCCTCGACGAGCACCACCGACGCGCCGGCCATGATGCCCGCGAGCGTCGCCGGGTGGACCAGGTCGCGCACGCCGGTGCCGTGCGACGCGTCCACCGCGATCGGCAGCCCCGACAGCTGATAGCGGAACGCCGCGATCGAGCCGATGTCGAGCGTGTTCCGCAGGTAGCGGTTCGCGCTCGCGATGCCGCGCTCGCAGAGGATGACGTTCTCCTTGCCCGTCGCCATCATCCGCTCGACCCACAGCAGATACGCCTCGGTGTCGAGCGAGTTGCCGCGCTTGTGGATGACGGGCAGCGGCGTCGTGCGCAGGCGGTTCAGCAGCGCCTGGTTCTTGCTGTTCGGCTCGCCGATCTGGAAGCAGTCGACGCCCGCGTCCTCGTAGATCGGCACGTCGGCCTGATCGAGGATCTCGACGACGGTCGGCAGCTCGAACGCGCGGCCCGCCTTCACGATCAGCTCGAGCCCCTTCCGCAGCGCCTCGTTGTCGGACGCGCCGAGCCCTTCCCATCCGCTGTAGGGACTCGACCGATACTTGACGACGCCGCCGCGGAGCGCGTGACCGCCCGCCTCCTTCACCATGCGCGCCGCTTCCATGATCTGCGGCTCGCTCTCGACGGAGCAGGGCCCCGCGATGAACGCGAGCTCGTCGCCGCCACATGCGACGCCACCGATCTTGACGGTCTGGAAGAGCGGCTTCTCCGGCGATCCCTTCTGCGCCGCCCGTTTGTAGGCACGCGAGATCGGGATCAGCTGCTGCACGCCCGCCAGCTCGGCGATCTCGCTCACCGGGAGCTTGGAGATGTCTCCATAGACCCCGATCAGCGTGATCTCCTCGCCCTCCATCCGGCCCGTCTTGAAGCCCAGGTCGTGGAGCTTCTTCTCGACGGTCTTCACCTCGTCGGGCGTGGATTCGGGGCGCATCTTGACGAGCATCGGCCCATAGAACGAGACCGGCGACGGGGCGTCAAGCGTGCCGCCTTTCCCACTCGGCTCGGGATGCAGTAGGACGGGACCCCATGTCCGCAGGCGGTCCGGCCCTGATCCTCGCGCTCGACGTCGGCACGACGGGCGTCCGCGCCCTCCTCGTCGACGAGACCGGCGCACCCGCCGGGCAGGCCTATCGCGAGGTGCTGCCGGACCATCCCGGCCCCGGCATGGTCGAGCACGACCTCGTCGCCCTCGAGGCCGGCATCCTGGACGTCATGCGCACCGTGCTCGCCACCGTGGACGCCGGCCGCGTGCGCGGCGTCGGCCTGAGCTGCCAGCGCGCCACGGCCGTCGTGTGGGACGCCGCGACCGGCACGGCGGTCCAGCGCGCGATCTCCTGGCAGGACCACCGCACGCAGGCGCGCTGCGAGGCGCTCATGTCCGAGGGCATCCTCGTGAGCCCGCTGACCGCCGCCAGCAAGATCGAGTGGATCCTCGACCGCGTCGACCCCGACCGCGCGGGCGTCACGAGCGGACGGCTCCGCTGCGGCACGCTCGACGCGTGGATCCTCTGGCGGCTCAGCGGCGGCCGCGTGAACGCCACCGACGGCTCGCACGCGTCGTGCAGCGGCTTCCACAACCTGTTCACGAACGAGTGGGCGACGAACATCACCGACGCGCTGCGCGTGCCGCCGTCGTCGCTCCCGACCATCGTCGACTCGAGCGCGGTCCTCGGCACGCTCGATCCGTCGCTCGGCCTGCCGCCGCTGCCGATCGCCGCGACGATCGGCGATCAGCAGTCGTCGACGATGGGCCAGCTCCGGCTCGTCCCGGGCGAGGTGAAGATCTCGTACGGGACGGCGGCGATGGTGAACCTGAACGCGGGCCCCGAGGTGCTGTGGTCGTCGCGCGGCGCCTACCCGCTCGTGCTGTGGCAGCGCGACGGCGCGCTCACCTACACACTCGAGGGCACGGCCATCACCGCCGGCGCCGCGGTGACGTGGCTGCGCGACGGCCTCGGCATCATCCGCACGCCCGACGAGACGGGATCGCTGGCCGCGTCCGTCGACGACACGGGCGGCGCGTGGGCGATTCCGGCGTTCCAGGGGCTCGGCACCCCGCACCTCGACACCACCGCGCGCGCCGTGCTCGGCGGTCTGTCGCGCGCGACGACGCGCGCGCACATCGTCCGCGCCGTGCTCGAAGGCATCGCGTGGCGCTGCCGCGAGGTGTACGACGCGCTCCGCGCCGACTGCCCGCATCCGCCGCCCGCCACGTTGCGCGCGGACGGCGGCGCCGCGCGCAACGACGTGCTGTTGCAGGCGCAGGCCGACGCGCTCGGCATCCCCGTCGAGCGGCCGCACGTCCTCGAAGCGGCGGCGCTCGGCGCGGCGTATCTCGCCGGGCTGGCGACCGGGGTGTGGAAGCACACCGACGAGCTCGCGGGCACGTGGCGGCGCGACCGTCTCTTCGAGCCGCGGCTCGGCGACGACGAGCGCGAGGCGCGCTTCGCCGCGTGGCAGTCGCACCTCGACGCCGCGCGGAAGCAGCCATGACCGCGACGGAGTCGCTCGCCGCCGAGCTGGTCGCGATGCGCGTCGCGCCCGAGGCGCTCGACCGCGCGCAGGACTTCCTGCTCGACTTCTTCGGCGTCACGCTCGGCGGCGTCCCGGAGGAGTCCAGCGTGACGCTCCGCCGCGGTCTCGACGTCCTGCAGCTGCGCGGCGACGCGGTCGTGATCGGCACCGGGGACCGTCTGCCGGCGCCGCAGGCCGCGCTCGCGAACGGCGCCGCCGCGCACACGCTCGAGATGGACGACACGCACCAGGGCGGCTCGATCCATCTCGGCGCCAGCGTCTTCCCCGCCGCGCTCGCCGCGGCGACGCTGCGCCGCACCGACGGCCCGACGCTGCTCCGAGCCGCCGTCGCCGGCTACGAGGTGGCCGCGCGGCTCGCGATGGCGCTGAAGCCCGGCGCGCACTACGCGCGCGGCTTCCACCCCACCGGCACGTGCGGCGCGTTCGGCGCCGCCGCCGCGGCGGGCATCGTGCTCGGCCTCGACGCGCCGGCGCTCGTGAACGCGCTCGGCATCGCGGGCAGCCAGGCGTCGGGCTCGATGGAGTTCCTCGCGGACGGCGCGTGGACGAAGCGCTTCCATCCGGGATGGGCCGCGTGCGCGGGCCTGCATGCGGCGGCGCTCGCGAGCGCCGGCTTCCGCGCGCCGGCGACGATCCTCGAAGGCCGCTTCGGCACGCTCGCCGGCTACTCGGGCGACGCCGACGCGACGGCGCTCCGGCCGGGCGACGGCGTCGAGCTGCTGCGCACGAGCATGAAGCCGCACGCGTGCTGCCGCTACATGCAAGCGCCCATCGACGCGACGCTCGCGCTGTGCGGCGAGCACCACGTCCTCGCCGCCGACGTCGAGCGCGTCGAGGTCGGCATCGTCGCGGCCGGCTTCCCGATCGTCTGCGAGCCGGCGGAGCAGAAGCGGCGCCCGACCTCGATCGTCGACGCGCAGTTCAGCCTCCCGTTCGGCATCGCCGTCGCGATCGCGCGCGGCTCGGCGTCGCCCGACGACTTCGCGCCGAAGGTGTTCGGCGATCCGACGGTGGTCGATCTGATGGCGCGCGTGACCGCGGTGCGCGACGCGTCGCTCGACGCGCAGTACCCGCGCATCTGGCCGGCGTGGGTACGCATCACCCGTCGCGACGGCCGCCGACACGATGCCGCCTTGTCGCACCCGCGCGGCGACCCCGAGAGCTTCCCGACGCGCGACGAGCTGCTCGGCAAATTCCGCCGCCTCGCAGGACGAACGTTGCCCACCGCGCAGGTGGACGACCTCGCCGCGCTGATCGGCGGCGTCCGCACGCTCGACGACGTCACCCGCCTCACCGACGCCACACGACCCGCCGGCAGGTAATTGCCGACTCGTGGCCGAGCGGCGTGATTTTGCCGCCCGGCTCGAACATCGCTGGCGCAAGTGCGCCGTAATGCACGCGTTTCTTCGCCGCGGTCTCTGGCACTCGTGTTGCACGATGCCTGGGCGCTCGCGCACCGCGAGCCGGGGGAGAGATGGTGGTGGGGAAGAGACACATCGCGCGCGTCGTTGCGGTCCTGCTGCTGCTCTCCGCCGTTTCCGCCTCGGCGACGACGTTCGTCGCGACGAGCGAGCGCGCCCTGGCCCGCGCCGCCGATGCGGTCGTCGTCGGAACGGTCGAGAGCATCGAGAGCGTGTCGGGTCCCGACGGCTCCATCTCGACGCTGGTCACGCTGTCGGTCGAAGGCCGGTACAAGGGCGCCGTCGGCCGCACGCTGGTGCTGAAACAGCCCGGCGGACAGCTCGCCGATCGCGCCTTCTGGGTGGCCGGCTCGCCGCAGTTCCATCGCGGCCAGCGCAACCTGCTGTTCCTGTCGGCCGCGCGCGACGGCACCGCCCGCACCACGGCCTACGGCATGGGACAGTTCGTCCTCGACAACGCCATCGGCGGCGACGTCATGGCCCAGCGCGCGCTGACGGAGCGCGTGGTGGGCGGTGGCGCCGTCCGCCGCTTGAAGCTCTCGCGGCTGATCCGCACGATCCGCCGCGCCATCGCCGGCAACGAGACCACCGTGCGCCCGCTGCGCGACCCCGACGAGCTCACGCAGCCGAACGCGGAGCGCATGACGCTCGCCGGCTTCACGTTCATGGACTCGCCGAACGGCCGCTGGAAGCAGCCGGACAACGATCTGCCGGTCGTCTACGACGTCGACGAGAACGGCGACAACACGCTCGGCGTCGACGCCACGTTCGCCGCCGTCGACGGTGCGATGGCGGCGTGGACGAACGTCAGCGGCGCGACGATCGTGCTGCAGCGCGGACAGCCCGCGCCGCCGGCGCCGCTGCTCTGCGACGGCCTCTCGCAGATCGTCTTCAACGATCCGTACGGCGAGATGCCGAACCCGGACAACTGCAGCGGCGTGCTGGCGCTCGGCGGCTACTGCACCGTCGGCCGCAGCGCCGAGCTCGAGGAGATCAACGGCATCCGCGTCCGTCGCATCAGCGAGGGGAACATCACCTTCGCGAACGGCTTCGGCGGCTGCAGCTTCTGGCGCATCGAGAACCTCGCCGAGATCGTGACGCACGAAATCGGGCACACGATCGGCATCGGCCACTCGTCCGAGGACGACCGCGAGAGCAGCCCGGCCCTGAAGGACGCGACGATGTACTACCGCGCACACTTCGACGGCCGCGGCGCCGCGCTGCGCGCCGACGACATCGCCGCCGTGCGGGCGCTCTATCCGGGCCCGGGGAACGAGCCGTCGACCGACGACGTCGACGGCGACGGCGTCATGGACATGCACGACAACTGCCCGGGCGACGATCCGTCGTACGGCTTGGCGAACCCGGCGCAGACGGACGCCGACGCCGACGGCATGGGCGACCTGTGCGACCCCTGTCCGCTCGTCGCGGGCACCGGCGACGGGACCGCCTGCCAGCAGATCAGCCTGACGAAGCTCGAGACCCGAACGACGGCGCGCGGCAGCCGCCTCAGCTGGCGCGGCGCGATCGACCTGCTGAACGGCGGGCGCGCCGACACGGCGCGCGTACTGCTGGTCGCCGGCTCGAGCACGATCCTCGATACGGCCATGGCGACGCGCACGACGCGGAACGGACGACTCCCCGCCTCGCTGACGTACCGCACGAGCGGCGCGACGATCTCGCTGAAGCGCGGGCGCTTCGGAATCTACCGCGTGCGCGTGAAGGTGCGCGACATCGACCTCGGCGGCGAGAGCATGCCGGTGCTGAGCGCGAATCTGCAGGTGGGCGATCGGACCTTCACCGCGTCGATGAGCTGTCCGCCGCGTGGCGGCGCCGCGCGATGGAAGTGCCGCGGCTGATCAGTTCCGACGGGGCCCGCGACGTGCCGTTCGGCGCCACCCCCCCGATCACGGACGATCGCCGGCGCTGATCGTTGCCGACCGCGCGCCGGCACCATAAAGGCTCGGTATGAGCGAGCCGGCGATACCGCTGTCGAGCAGGCGAACGGCCGACGTCGCGTACGGTCCGGGTCGGCGCGCGGCAGCCTGGGGCGTCCATCTGCTCACCGCGAGCGGTGCGCCCGCCGGCATGCTCGCCCTCCTCGCGACGGTCCGCGGCGACGCCGTCGGCGCGTTCTGGTGGATGGCGTACACGTTGTTCATCGACAGCATCGACGGCACGCTGGCGCGGGCGGTGCGGGTGAAGGAGGTCATCCCGTACGTCGACGGTAGTCGCCTCGACGACGTCGTCGACTATTTCACCTACGTGATCGTGCCGGCGTTGTTCGTCCTCTGGATGAATCTGCTCCCGCCGTCGGCCGCGATTCCGATCACCGCGCTCGTCGCGATCGCGAGCGGCTATGGCTTCGCGCAGACGGCGGCCAAGACGGCCGATCACTTCTTCACCGGCTTTCCGTCGTACTGGAACGTGGTCGCCTTCTACCTCTACGTCCTCGGCTGGCCCCTGTGGCTCAACGCCGCGGTCCTGACCCTGCTCGCGATCGGCGTGTTCGTCCCGATCCGCTACGTCTACCCGTCCCGTACGCCGGTGCTCCGCTGGCTGACGGTCACCCTGGCGAGCATCTGGGGCGTCGCCGTCCTCCGGATCTTCCTGACGCTTCCCAATCCATCGCAGTGGCTCGTACTGACGAGCCTCGCGTTCCCCGCCTACTACGTCGTGTTCTCGCTCTACCTCCACGCCACGCAACCACGCCGCTGAACACCGCCGTCACGTGCGGCGGGTTGCGGACGGTCGGCGCGCGGCGCGGGGGTCCCTCCGAGCGAGCGTGTCGGGAGTGAGCGGGTGGGGAAAAGGGGCGGCGTGGTGCCGAGCGATCGCCACGCGCAGCCGGAGGGATCCCCGCGCCGCGCGCCGGCCGTCCGCGACCCGCCGCGGACGAAACGCCGCGTCAGTTCAGCTGCACGGTCGCACGCAGCTGGACCATGTCGTGAGCGCGGAACACACCAGGCCCCGCCTTCCGCGACGCGGCGATGGCGATGTACGTGCCCGTCAGCAGGAAGTTGTCCGTGATGCGCCAGGTGAGCTGCGGCTGGAACACGAAGATGCCGCTGACGTCGGCGATGAACACCATGCGCGGCGACAGCTTGCCGTGCATGTAGTCCGTCTGCAGCGCGATCTGCAGGAAGCCTTCGTACTGATAGGCGTCCTCGAAGTCCTTCGGGTTGGCCTTCACGCAGACCGGGTTGTCGCGCGGGTCGACGGCGGCGCCGCGCTCGCAGCCGGGGACGTTCTTCAGCACGCCGGCCACCGCCTGGCGCTTGCCCGGCTTGGTGTACGGCTGGCGGAAGTCGAGGCCGCCCTTCTCGCTCAGGTTGAACGAGTTGTTGAGCGCCGCCGACAGAATGAAGCTGTTCGACGGGTTCAAGGGACGGAAGAAGAAGAACCGGTCGTAGCCGATGAGCCACCGGATGTAGTCCGCCGTCGGGACGTAGTTGGGGCGGATCTTCTCGCCGAGGCCCTTCCGCAGCGCCTTCGGGATCTGGACGCGCGGGTTCAGGTTCTTGTTCGGCACGAACGCGAGCTCGTCGATGAAGAACTCCGCCTCCGTCCGGATGATGCCGTTCACCGGCTGGCTGAACCACGTGGCGGCGACGCCGATCACCGACTCGAGCCGGCGTTCGAGCGTCGTCACGACGGGCGCCTTCCAGCCGCACGGGCGTCCCGATGGCGTGCGACCGAGGGTACCGCGCTCCGCCTTCGTGATACGCGTGCCGTCGGCACCGAGGCAGACGGGCGTCCGGAAGCCGCGATCGTCGACCAGCGTCACCTTACCGGCCGCGAAGCGGTCGGCCGCCGCGGAGCCGCGCAGCAGCGGCACCGGCGCCTGGTTGAACGTGCGGAAGAACCAGCCCTGCACCGTGTAGTCGCGCGCGATGACGCCCGTCAGGCGGGCGCCCCACCGCGTGTTCGCCCACGTGTTCTCGGGCAGCCGGTCGACGACGGCGACGTGGAGCTGATCGCTCTGGTTCACTTCCTGGTTGCGCGTCGGACCGATGAACAGGTTGGCCTGCGGATCCGGCACGTCCGGGTTGAACGGCGAGACGCCGGCGGTGATCGGGTTGATCGGCACCGTGGTGTCGATGATGCCCGGAACGATGTAGGTGTCGGCGAAGACGCTCGACAGCCACTCCCAGTTGTCGAGCAGCTTGACGGTCGTGCGCAGGGACCAGAGCGGGATGCGCGCCTCGTCGACGTCCTGGAAGATGCCGGGGGCGCCCAGCGTCAGGTCGAACGGGTTCGAGACGTCGAGCAACGCGATCGTGTCGGCTTCACCCCAGGAGATGGCCTGACGGCCGGCGCGGATGAAGACGCGCCCCTTGGTGTAGTCGAGGTACATCTCGTTGATTCGGTTCCGCGACGCGTAGATGTGGCGCGGATTCTTGTTCTCGTCGTTGAACTTGTAGCTCTCGCGGTTCGGGTTGGTACTCTGCGAGAAGCGCGCCTTGTAAGTCTGGCGATGATCGTTCCACGGGCCGTCGAGGTAGTCGTAGAGGCCGTCGTAGAATCCCCACCAGGCGAAGCGGAACTTGAAGTCGTCCGGCGTGACGAGCGACAGCCCGGGGACGTCGCGGCCCCACTTGACGTAATCGGTCAGCTTTGCGTCGAACTCCGGGTTGTAGAACGTGCGGTGCTGCCCGATGTCACCGGCGCTGTAGTTCGGCGGACACGTGCGCGGGTCGCCGATCAGGGTCGTGCCGTCGAGGAGCTGAACGCGGGTGTTGCACCCCGCACGCTCCGACGACTCCGTCAGGACGCCCACCTGCGTATAGGCACGCATGCGGACATCGAAGTTGCGTCCTTTGTCTAGAAAGTACGCGTGCGAATTGCTGGAGATGCTACCGACGAGAGCGGCCGCGAGGCCGAGCGCGAGCCAACCAGCCGATGTCCGCATGAGCGGGCGCTATCGAAGATTCCCAAGCGGATGTCAAGGCTTCTGCCATGTCGGAACTATCGCCGCAGTGTGTCGACGAGCGACGCCTTGAGGTGATCGAGCATCGCGGTGGAATGCTCCGGTTCACCGCCGCCGAGGAACCCCTGCACCAGGATGCCGTGAAGCGCGCTCATGATGAGACCGGCGTCGAGCATCGACGTCGCGCTCGCGCGGAAGAGCCCCTTCTGGCGGCCGCTGTCGATGATGTCGGCGAGCAGGCTCACGTACACCCGCTGCAGCTCGTTCATGTGTCCGACCAGGTCGTCGGGATGCTTCTCCTCGCGCAGGATCAGGCTCAGGAAGAACTTCACCGAGTAGATGTTCTTCGAGACGAACGCGTAGTACTCGTCGATCAGCCGCTTGATCTGGTCGACCTCGTCGAGGCCCTCGAGGTCGTCGACGACGTTGATGAAGTACGGCTCGAGCGTGCGCTGGACGGCGTTCCGGAACAGCTTCTCCTTGTTGTCGAAGTGCCAGAAGATCAGTGCCTTCGAGACCTCGGCCTCCTTCGCCACCTGGGACAACGACGTGTTCGCGTAGCCCTGGGCGGAGAAGAGACGCATCGCCGTCTCGATGATCTTCTCCCGCGCGTCCATCCCGCCTTCGTGGCCGGAAGCGACCGGACCTGTCAACATCGACGGCTATTTGCCGAAGCGGCTCAGCGTGCCCACGTCGAACAGCTGGTCGACGGGCAGCTTCACGCGACGGTCGAACGGGAGATTCATGTCTTCACGCAGGCCGGCCAGCGTCGCGCGGTCGTGCTTCAGCGCTTCGGCGCACTGCCATGCGTGCTGCGAGCTCCAGAACCACTCGTAGCCGCCGTCGGGCAGCGGCGCCGGGTGGTTCAGGTAGCCGTCGACCTGGTACGTGTTGAGCACTTCGCCCTTCCACGAGTACTTGCGATTGAAGGCGCCCACCCACGACTCGGCGTCGATCCAGAGCTCGACCTTGCCGTAGAGGTAGTAGCGGTCGTGCGGCACGCCTTCGACGATCCAGAAGCGCCGCTTCGCGAGCGCCGCGCTGACCGGCGCCCATCCGACGCCCTTCCAGCCCTCTTTCTGGAACCCGGCCGACGGCAGCCCTAGCGGCCACTCCTGCCGCCACCCGCCGGTGTCACCACCGACCCACTTCAGCGGACCGCCCTCGCCTTTGATCGACATCGGGTCGACGAAGCGTAGGCCCTCGCGGATGCCGACCGTCTTCCATGCGAAGTCTTCCGGCTTGGCATCGAAGAAGTTGCCGTCGTCCTGCGAGAGGTCGGAGCCGAGGAAGCCGTCGGACCGGTTCGACGGGCTGACGGCGCGCACGCGACGGAGCGCCGGCACGTACGTCCACACCGAGTCGCGCTTCGCCGGATCGCGGAAACGGTAGCTCAGCGCGACCGTGCCCTGGAGGTCGGCGGGGCTCTTCGCGGCCGCGAGCGACTGCCACGAGAACTGCTGCGGGTTCGCCACGCGATACTTCGGTGCCTGCGACTCGTAGTACTGGAAATAGACGTCCTGCAGGGACTGCCGCTCGAGGCCCTTCGGTCCGGCCCACACGATCAGCGCGTTGAAGTTGTAGCTGCCCGTGTTCCAGTAGTTGTAGAACTGGTTCCAGAGCACCTTGACGCCCGCTTGCGGATCGCCGGCGTCGACCGTCGGGAACGGGATGCCGTACACGTACTCCGGCATCGCACCGGTGCTCGCGTCGACGATTCCGCCCTGCTCGTTCGTGCGGTACTTGCCGGCGTTCGCGCGCGTCGCGTCCTCGAAGGAGTGATCCCAGTGGATGATGCCCTCGGGCCACGAGACGATCGGGTTGACGTACTGCCCCTTCGCGAAGTGCGCGAGCACCTCGGGCGGCAGGAGGTCCTTCGCCTGCTCGGCGTTCGACGCGTCCAACGTGTCGCCGACCTTCAGACCCGGCGCGACCTCCGTGCCGACGGGTGCATATCGGCTCGGGTCGGGCGGCCACTCGTAGCCGTCGACCGTCCCGGCGACGGCCGGGGCACCCAACCAGAGCACGATGGCGATCGCGAGATGGATGCGCATGGGACCCTCAGTTCAGCTGAAACGTCACGCGCAGCTGGGCCATGTCGTGCGCACGAAACGCGCCCGGGCCGGCCTTGCGCGCGCCCTCGATGCCGATCCACGTCGCGGTGAGCAGCACGTTGTCGTTCACGCGGTAGGTGGCCGTCGGCTGGAAGACGAAGATGCCGCTCACGTCGGCGATGAACGTGAGCCGCGGCGTGAACTTGCCGTGGAACATGTCGGTCTGCAGCGCGATCTGGAGGAAGCCCTCGTACTGGTAGGCGTCCTCGAAGTTGCGCGCGGGGGCCCGCACGCACAGCGGGTTGTTGTAGGCCTTGGTGCCCTTCTGGCACGCGGCCAGCCGCGGGATCGGGCCCGACTCGGCCTGCATGTAGCCCGGCTTGGTGTACGGGTTGCGATAGTCGCGGCCCCCCGTCTCGCTCAGGTTGAACGAGCTGTTGAACGCCGCGCTCAGCAGGATCGACGCCGACGGGTTGATCGGACGGAAGAAAAAGAACCGGTCGTAGCCGATCAGCCACCGGACGTAGTCCGCCGTCGCCGCGGTGTTCGCGTAATTGCCGCGATCGCCGATCGACAGGCGGACGGCCTTCGGGATCTGCGCGCGCGGGCTCAGGTTCTGGCGCGGGATGAACGCCAGCTCGTCGATGAAGAACTCCGCCTCCGTACGGATGATGCCGTTGATCGGTTGGCTGAACCACGTCGCCGCGAGCCCGATGACGGACTCCAGGCGGTGCTCGAGCGCCGTCACGACGGCCGCCTTGTTGCCACACGGGCGACCCGCGGGCGTGCGGCCGATGCCGCTCGCGTCGCGGTTGCGGCAGATCGGCGTGCGGAAGCCGCGGTCGTCGATCTGGTAGCGCTTGCCCTCGGTGTAGCGATCGAAGGCCGAGAATCCTTGCAGGACGGGGACCGGCGCCTGGTTGAACGTGCGGAAGAACCAGCCCTGCACGGTGTAGTCGTTCGCGATGATCCCGGTCAGCCGCACGCCCCACCGCGAGTTCGCCCACGTCTCGTCGGGGAGCTTGTCGGCGACGACCGTCTGCAGCTGCGCGTCCTGCGAGACGACCTGCCGCCGGGTCGGGCCGATGATCAGATTGTACTGCGGGTCGCCCTGGTCGGGCCCGAACGGCGAGATGCCGGCGACGAACGGCGTCGTCGGCACCGTCGTGTCGATGATGCCCGGCACGAGATAGGTGTCGAGGAAGACGCTCGAGAGGCTCTTCCACGTGTCGAGGAGCTTGAACGTGCCGCGCGCCGTCCAGAGCGGAATCCGCGCCTCGTCGACGTCGGTGAAGATGCCGGGTACGCCGTTCACGAGCTCGAACGGGTTCGATACGTCGAGCAGCGCGATGGTGTCGGCTTCGCCCCACGAGATCGCCTGGCGGCCGACGCGCAGGAACACCGGGCCCTTCGTGTAGTCGACGTAGAGCTCGTTGATGCGGTTGCGCGAGCCCGTGACGTGGCGCGCGTTCTTGTTCTGGTCCTGGAAGCGCTGCGACGCGCCGCCGATGTCGTCGCTGAACGAGAGCCGCGCCTTCAGCGACCGGCGATTGTCGTTCCAGGGACCGTCCAGGTAGTCGTACAGCCCGTCGTAGAATCCCCACCACGCGAAGCGGAAACGGAGCTCGTCGGGCGCGACGACCGACAGCGCCGGCACGTCGTGCGCCCACTTCGTGTACGACGTGAGCTTCGCGTCGAACTCCGGGTTGTAGAAGTTCCGGTGCTGCGCGAGATCGCCGACGCTGTACTGCGGCGGGCACGTGCGCGGGTCCTGCGCGTACAGCAGACGGCCACGTTTTCCGGTCGCCGGATTCGTCGCGTACACCGGCCGGCAGCCCTTCGTCTCGGCGCCTTCGGTCATGATGCCGAGCTGCGAGTAGGCGCGCATGCGCACGTCGAAGTTGCGACCGGCGTCGAGGAAATAGGCGGCGGCATCGCGCGCCCCGACCGCCACCAGCACGAGTAACACCCGCCCGAGCATCCTCATGGGCGGCGGGAATCGACCACCCGGAATCAAATGTCAAGAGTTTTTATATTGACCTTTGAAAATGGAATCCGTATTCCACACCGTGTCGTGTCGAGAATCTCCTCTCGAACCAGCCCGCGGGGCGCCGTCCCGACGCAGCGCCCGCACGCCCGTTTTCGACGCAAAAGCGCGGCCGCTGCCGGTTCGGGGCGCCGGGGAATTGACATTCCGGATTCGCGGGTCACTCATGCGCCCACGATGGCGAAGCGGCAGGGCAAGCAACGGGTGCAGCGGGAACGCGCCGACCTCTACCGCCGCCTGGTCTGCGAGGCCGCCGAAGGCGTGTTCGCCGAGCACGGGTTCGGCGGCGCCCGCCTGGACCAGATCGCGGCGGCGTCCGGCGTCTCCATCGGCACCATCTACCGCGTGTTCCCGAACCGGAAGCGCGAGATCTACCGCGCCATGCAGGACCGGCACGGCGCCGCGGCGTTCGACGTCTCGAATGCGCGCGGCACGGCCGTCTATCAGCAGACCGGCAACCTCGTGAAGGCGATGCTCGCCGGCATCGAGGCGTCGGTCGAGTACTTCGTCGCCCACCCGTCGTTCCTGCAGACCATTCTCCGCGAGGAGGCCGCGTGGACCATCGGTCCGCGGCGCGGCAATGCGTCCCAATACGCGCTGTGGAAGGAAGCCGCGGAGCAGACCGTCATGGCGATGAAGATGGCGATCGCCGAGGGGACCTTCGTCGACGAGGATCCCGTCGCCATGGCGCGCACGTGGACCGCCGTCCACCAGGCGCACCTCGGCTACTGGCTCGAGACGGGCCGCCGGCAGACCGCCGCCGAGGTGAACGCGCGGCTGCGTCGCCAGCTGCTGCGTTCGTTCTGCCGACCCGAGGCGCTCGCGCGCGAGCTGCAAGACCCGGCGACGATGTCGCTGTCCGCGCAACCGCCCAGCTGAAGGAAACCCGCCATGCCGATTCGCCTCGTCGCCCTGATCGTCGTGCTCGCCCTTGCCGGAGTTGCCGACGCAAAGAATCCGCTCAAGAAGCCCAAGCGCGGGTTCCAGACGCGCGTGGGCCAGTACGTGATCGAGCCGGGCGCGGACATCGAGGTCTGCGAGTACCGTCGCCTGAGCAACAAGAAGGCGATGGACGTCTCCGCGTTCACGCTCCGCATGCCGCCGGGCGCGCACCACTTCGCGGTCTGGACCTACGGGGGCAGCATCACGGACGACAGCCAGTTCCCGGCCGGACCGGAGGAGAACATCGGCTGCACCGGCTTCGCACCCGACGACTTCTTTCCGCAGCTGCTGATCCCCACCCAGAGCCCGAACACCGAGCTCCGGTTTCCGCCGGGCATCGCGCTGCACCTCGAGCCGCGACAGCAGGTCTTCCTCAATCCGCACATGAAGAACTTCGACGGCGAGCCGATCACGCCGGACATCCGCTTCAACCTGAAGAAGGCGAAGAAGGGCAGCGTGAAGCACTACGCCGAGGGTCTCACGTTCGGGAACTCGGGGGACATCCGCATTCCCGCCGGCGGCGAGCAGACGATCACCGCGGAGTGGACGGTGCCCGTCGACATCACGCTGATCCACATCAGCACGCACCAGCATGCGCTCGGGACGTACGCGAACGTCGAGCGCGTCCTGCCCGACGGCCAGACGACGGAGCTGCTCGTCGAGAGCCGCGACTGGGTGCACCCGCACTCGTACTGGCCGGACGGCGGCATCCGCTTCGCGCCCGGCGACAAGCTGCGCGTCACCTGCACGTGGGACAACCCGCAGGACCACGAGGTGCGCTTCGGCCCCGAGACGACCGACGAGATGTGCTACGGCATCGGCTTCTTCTACCGGAACGCGGACGGCGACCCGCCCATCCAGAGCGCCGGATGCCTGCCCGGCCGGAAGGGGTTGCTCTGCCCCGCGGTGCCGGCGATCGCCAATGTCCGGTCCGTCGGAGGCGCGCCGCTGGCCGACTAGAGCCGTTCGTGCGTTGACGGTCATCCGCGGGCATGGCCATAATTCGGGCGCCGCCCGCGGCCCCGCATGATCGAGCACACCATCCGAATCGGCCGCGTCGTCGTCGGCGTCCTGCTCCTGGTTGCCGGCGCCGCGATGCTGGTCCTGCCCGGCCCCGGCATCCTGGCCATCTTCTTCGGCATCACGTTCCTGGCCCACGAGTTCCATTGGGCTCGCCGCGTGCAAAACTGGATGAAGAACCGGTATGAGCACTTGAAGGGGAGACTCGATGGAAGACCCGAAGGACCGCCTCGGTAAGAAGCTCAAGGACAAGGAAAAGGCCGAAGAGGACCTGTACTTCGAGAAGCAGGACCACGAGACGCTGGCGCGCCTCAAGGCCAAGGAGGAGGCGCCGTTGGCGACCCAACCCCCCGGGCAGGGCAACTGCCCCTGGTGCGGCACCGCGCTGGTCCACGTGAAGCTCCATGGCATCGGCGTGGAGCAGTGTCCCAAGGACTGTGGCATCTGGCTGCCGGCCAACCAGGTGGAGACGCTGGCGCAGCGCGAGCACGACGGCTGGCTGGCGAAGTATTTCTACCGGCCGCGGCTCGACGGCTGACTCGTGTTCACCGGGATCGTCCAGTCGACGGGTCGCATCGACCGGATGACGCCCAAGGGCGGGGGCATGCGGTTCACGCTCGCCCCCGCGAAGCGCCTCACGAAGCTGGCGCTGGGCGAGAGCATCGCCGTCAACGGCGCCTGCCTCACCGTGACGGGCATCCTCGGCAACCGCTTCACCGTCGACGTCTCGCCCGAGACGCTGCGCCGCACCAGCTTCCGCAAGCTCGAGCGCGGTGCCCGCGTGAACCTCGAACGTTCGCTGCGGATGGGCGATCGGCTCGGCGGCCACATCGTGCAGGGCCACGTCGACGGGGTCGGGTCGGTCGACGCGATCACGCCCGACGGCGAGTGGGTGCTCTATCGCTTCAAGGCACCGGCCGCGCTGCGGCCCTACCTCGTCGAGAAGGGCTCGATCGCCGTCGACGGCGTCAGCCTGACGGTCTTCGCGCTGAAGGGCGGGACCTTCACCGTGGCGCTGATCCCGCACACGCTGAAGGAGACGACGCTCGCCGACCGCGTCCCCGGCGATCCGGTGAACCTCGAAGCGGACGTGCTGCTGAAGCAGATCGCCGCGATGCTCAAGTCGCGCGTCGGCTGAGCCAGGTCGGACGAAATCAGGCGGGCGCGCCGCCGGCCGTCGGCGGCGCGCCGGCGAGAAACGGCATGAGCAGCGCCGCCGGGTCGACGTCCGAGCCGAGCTGCTTGCCGACGCCCGACAGGATGCCCATTACGCGCCCGACGAGCAGGATGTCGCCGGGAATCTCGACGAGCGGGTTCGCCTTCATCGCGCGCGGCACCTCGTCGTTGAACTGCGCGATGATGTCGCGATCGGCGTAGGCGCGGCCGTTCCGCAGCGCGAAGCCGAGGAACGCCTCGCCGAGCACCGCGAGGCTCTCGTCCGACTCCTCGCGCGTGCGGAAACCGAGCGCTCGAAAGCCCGCGGCGATCTGCGCCTTGTCGCCGCCCATGATCGCCATGGTCAGTCGCACGATGCCTTCGCGGAAGTCCGACGGCAGCGACTTCGCCAGCCCGAAGTCGAGCAGGACGATGTTGCCGCCCGGCTGCACGAGAATGTTCCCCGGATGCGGATCGCCGTGGAAGAAGCCGTGCACGAGGATCATCTCGGCGAAGAGCTCGCTCAGACGGCGCGCGATGGCGCGCGGCTCGACGCCCATCGTCCGCAGCGCCGCGACGTCGGTGACGCGCACGCCCGGCGCGAACTCCGTCACCAGGACGCGCGACGAGCTGAGCTCGTGGATGACCGTCGGCACGCTGACGTCGGCCGTGCCGCGCAGGCACTCGGCCATGCGCTCGGCGTTCTTCGCCTCGTTGAGGAAATCGAGCTCGAGCGGGACGAGCTTCGTCACCTCGTTCAACAGCACCCGGAAGTCGAAGTTCGGCTCGAGGCGGGCGAGCACGCGCAGCAGGAGGCCGAAGTTCTGGATGTCGTCGCGTACGACCTGCGAAATCTCCGGGTACTGGATCTTCACCGCGACGTCGCGGCCGTCGTGCAGGCGGGCGCGATGGACCTGGGCGAGCGACGCGGACGCGATCGGCGTCTCGTCGATCTGCGCGAAGGCCCTCTCGATGGGACGGCCGAGCTCGTCGCGCAGCTGGGGGAGCAGCTCCTCGAACCGGCGCGGCGGGACCTTGTCCTGGAGCCGCGACAGGACGTCGACGTACTCGTCGGGCAGGATGTCGGCGCGCGAGCCGAGGAACTGGCAGACCTTGATCGGAAGCCCCTCGAGCCGCGTGGCCAGCCGGTAGACGGCCTCGGCGCTGGAGCGGTGATGGCTCTTCCAGGTGGCGTCGCTGCGCCCGATGCCGAGCCGTCCGAGGGTCTGGAGGAGCTTGTAGCCGGCGTAGACGCGCGCGACGAGCGCGGCCTGCGCCACGAAACGCCGCGGCTGCCCGGTCACCATCGGGCGTCATTGCTGACACGGTGCGGCGAGGGACGCAACGCCGATTTGCAGTCCCCTCGGCTGAACGGGTATCTGGCCTGGCCAAATGGGCGAGCGTGCAATCCAGGTAGGCGACCGGGTCATCAATCTGCAGATGCCGGGCATCTTCACCGTGCTCGCCCGCCGCGGGACCATCCTCGACATCGAGTCCCCCGAGGGCATCCGCCTGTCGGTCACCGAGGCGGCCGTCCGGCGCCTCGAGTAGCTACTCCGCGTCGTGGAAGATCACGCCGAGGGTCATGCGATGGCCCCGGCGGATCGTGCTGACGCCGTGCCGGGTCGTGACGCGATAGGTACCGCGCGCGCCCGGCACCGGTCGGTGACGGTTCGGGATGACGACCGCGTCGCCCGGTCGGAGCGCGATCGCCGTCGCGCGTGACTGCGCCCGCGGCCGCTGCTCGACCAGGACGATCTCCCCGCCGTCGAACTCGTCGTTCAGCAGGACGGTCATCTGCAGCGGGAACGCGATGGCACCGTAGAGGTCCTGGTGCAGGCAGTTGTAGTCGCCGGGCCCGTAACGCAGGAGCAGCGGCGTCGGACGACGCTGCCCGTGGTCCGCGCAGCGCGCCAGGAACGCGTCGAGCGTGGGCGGGAAGTCGCCCTGCCCCCAGCGGTTCGCGACCGGCGCGAGCTGCCGGTACGCATCCGCGCGCAGCCGCGCGACGATCGGCGGCAGCGGATTCGCGAAGTAGCGGTACTCGCCCGACCCGAAGCGGAACCGCGCCATGTCGACGGTGCTGCGGAACCGCGTCGGGTCGTCCCAGAGCCGCATCAGCGCTCGACGGTCGTCGGCGCCGAGCAGCTTCGGGACGACGGCGTAGCCGTCGGCGTCGAGCGCCGCCTCGTCGATCGTCACGGCCGGCACACCTTGCACGGACGGTAGCCGACGTCCGTCGCGTCGCCGACGCTGGCGAAGACGACGCGCCGATCGTCGCGGGCGCGCGCCAGGTGCGAGCAGCCGAGCCGGCAGACGACCTTCGTGCTCGTGCAGCCGATCAGGATCGGCGTCTCGCGCTCGAGCCGCAGCAGCAGCGACTTGCGCTCGCCGCCGAACGCGTATTCGCCGCTGCTGCCGTCGCTGCGCACGATGCGGTGGCACGGCACGATCAGCGGCACCGGGTTGCGGCCGAGTGCGGTGCCGACGGCGCGCACCGCCTTGTCGGCGCCGATCGTGCGCGCGATCCACGCGTACGGCCGCGCCTCGCCGAACGGGATGGTGCCCGCCGCGTCGAGCACGCGACGCTGGAACGGCGCGACGTCGCCGAGGTCGACCGGCACGGTGAAGTACGTGCGCCGGCCGCCGAGGTAGTCGTCGAGCTCGTGCCGCGCACGCTCGACGTGGCGGCGCACGGCGCCGTCGAGCGAGCCGCGCTGGCGGCCGGGCGCGACATGCGTCACGCCGCGCGTGCTCGCGTCGACCGCGAGCGTCTCGCCGAAGCGCTTCAGCGCGTCGTGGGACTCCACCCGTCGCAGCACGCGCGACGCGAGCGTGGCCAGGACCTCATCAGTCTGTTCCATCGGAGCCTCCTGCCAGCGCCGCGCGCATGATCGCCTTGCCGCGCGCGAGCTGGCTCTTCACGGTGTTGACCGAGATGCCGCGGATGCGCGCGAGCTCGGCGTAGGAGAGATCGTCGACGTAG
Organism: uncultured Binatia bacterium (SeqCode); assembly: GCA_964432595.1. Taxonomy (GTDB): domain Bacteria; phylum Desulfobacterota; class Binatia; order DP-6; family DP-6; genus DASYLJ01. The sequence goes on from CAYSOF010000003.1 coordinate 92,949, forward strand.
CGCAGCGCCAGCAGCATGCGCGCCTCGCGCGGCACCGCCCGTAGCGCCTTCACGACGTCGAGCCGCGTGCCGTCAGGCGGCGCGGCCGTCGCCCGTTCGACGTCCGCGTCGCGGCGCCGGTCACGCGCCGCGCGGCGCAGCTCGTCGATGCAGACGTTGGTGAGGATGCGGTAGAGCCACGTCGAGACGGCCCACTCGGGTCGATACCCGTCGGCGCCCACATAGCACTGCAGCAATGCGCGCTGGACGGCGTCCTCCGCGTCGGCCGCGGGCAGCAGTCGGCGCGCCACCCCGAGCAGCCGGCCGCCGTGGCGGCCGACCAGCTTCGTGAACGCCTCCTCGTCGCGGGCGGCGATGCGGCGCATCAGGGTTCGGTCGTCGATCATTCATCCAGTTGTACGCTCGGGACGGGCACGGCGGGTGGAACGCCGTCGAGGATGCTTTTCACGCAACTGGCCGTGATCGGCGCCAGCAGGATGCCGTTGCGGTGATGCCCCGTGGCCACGACGACGTTCTCCAGCTGCGGATGGCGGTCGATGAAGGGGCCGCCCTCGCGGAACGGCCGCAGGCCGGACCACATCCGCGTGATCGGCAGCGTGCGCGCCTCCGGCGCGATGTCGTTCAGATGCGCGAGGAGCGTGGCCATGCCCGTCCCCGTCACCGCCTTCGTGAAGCCCGCGTCCTCGACCAACGAGCCGACGAGCAGCTCGCCCGAGCGGCTCGGGACCAGGCAGGCGTCGCCGTGCTGCAGGACGTGCCTGCACGTCCGCGCGCCCGGCCGCACCGCGAACATCTGCCCGCGCGCCGGCGCGACGGGCGTTCCCGCGGGAACGTCCGGAATGCGCGCGGACCAGGCGCCCGCGGCGAGCACGACCGACCCCGGCGTGATCCACGATCCGCCGACCTCGACCCGCGCGATGCGGTCGCCCGTCCGCTCCGCCGCGCGCACGGCGTGACCGGGCATCACGTGCGCGCCGTACGCCCGTGCCGACGCCGCCAGCGCAGCGACGAGGCGCTCGGTGCTGACGCAGGGATCGTTCGGATAGCGCCACGCGCCGCGCGCCGTGGGACTCGCGAGCGGCTCGACGTCGCGCAGGGCCTTCGCGTCGATCCACTCGCCGTGCCGGGTCTCGCCGTCGTGCAGGCACAGCTCGAGCACGCCGGTGACGACGAGCCCCACGTCGATGCCGGTCTGCTCCAGCAGCCCCGGCGCCAGCGCGTGATGCTCCGCGAGGCTCGCGCGACGGAACGCGAGCGCGTCGCCCTCCGCCGTGCTGCTGTCGACGGAGAGCACACCGGCGGCGGCGGTCGTGGCCTCGCCGCCGATCGCGCCGCGCTCGGCCACCATCACCGAGCGGCCGTCCTTCGCGAGCAGCCGCGCGACGGCGCAGCCGATCACGCCGCCGCCGATCACGAGGACGTCGGGCGACGTCACGGCCGCAGCGCCGCCTCGAGATGCGGCAGCATCGCGTGCAGGTCCGCGACGACGGTGATGTCGGCCACCTTCTGCATCGGCGCCTTCGGGCTCTTGTTGACGCCGACGATGAGCCCCGCGCGACGCAACCCGACGATGTGCTCCATCATGCCGCTGACGCCGAGACCGACGTACAACCGCGGCGCGATCGCACGGCCGGTGAGCCCGACCTGATACTGCCGCGGCAGCCAGCCGAGGTCGGTCACCTCGCGCGTCGCACAGAGTGCGGCGCCGAGCGACTTCGCCAGCTCGCGGATCTGCGGCAGCGACGTCGGACCGCCGATCCCCTTCCCCACGCCCAGCACGAGCGCCGCCGTGTCGAGCGCCTCCTCGGCCTCGCCGCCGAGCGGCTGCAGCTCGACGAACGTCACGCGCGACGGCGTCTCCGTCACGTCCAGCCGGACGATCTCCGCCGTGCGCGACGGATCGGGCCGCGCGGGATGGAGCATGCCGGGACGGACGGTCGCCATCTCGGGCCGCGTCCGCGAGAGGATCGGCGCGACGATCGTCCCGCCGAACGCCGGCTTCAGCTGGCGCACGCGCCCGTCGCCGTCGACGTCGAGATCGATCGCGTCGCCGGTGAGCCCGAGGCCGAGGCGCGCGGCGACGCGCGGCGCGAGGTCGCGCCCGCGCACCGTCGACGGCAGCAGCACGAGCCGCGGCTTCCGCGCCGTGATGGCGCCGGCGAGGATCGCCGCGTGCGTTTCGGTCAGGTACTGATCGAGCCACGGACCGTCGGCGACGAGGATCCGGTCCGCGCCGCCCGCGGCGAGCGCGTCCGCGTGCGCGCTGCCTGGGCCGATGACGATCGCCTCGACCGCGGCGCGGAGCGGGCCGGCCAGCTCCGCGGCCTTCGCGAGCAGCTCGTAGGTCACGCTGCGGACCGCGTCCACGTTCGCCTCGACGACGACCCAGATCGGCGCACCGGTCGACGGTCCCCGTGCCGGCAGCGGCTGGCGCTCCGTGCCCTTCCCGTCGAGCGCGCCGAGCGCCTGCAGCCGCTCGCGGAGCGAGCGCGCCAGCGCTTCGGGATCCTCGCCCGTGAGCACCTCGCCGCGCCGCTCGATCCGCACCTCCTCGATGCCGGCCACCCACGTCGGCGAGCCCTCGGCGCCGACGTCGCGCGGCGGCACACCGAGGTCGGCGAGCCCGACCGCCGCGACGGGCTTCTCCGCCGCGGCCTGGCGATCGGCCTTCGACGGGAAGCGCTCTTCCGCCAGGTCTTCGGCCGCCGTCAGCAGCGCGGGCAGCGGGCCGGTGACGAGCTCGAAGCCGTCGTCGGTCTCGCGCTCGGCCTCGAACGTGCGCGCCTGCGGGTCGACGCTGACGCGGCGAACGACGGTGGCCTGCGGCAGGTCGAGCAGCTCGGCCACCTGCGGTCCGACCTGGCCCGTCTCGGCGTCGACGCTGCAGCGGCCCATCAGCACGAGCGCGGGCTCCTCGCGACGAATGGCGGCCGCCAGCACCCGCGCGGTGGCGAGGGTGTCGGAGCCGGCGAGCTGCGGATCGATGACGTGGACGGCGCGGTCCGCGCCGAGCGCCAGGCATTCGACGAGCCCCTCGCGCGCGGACGGCGGTCCCATCGTGAGCGCCACCACTTCGCCGCCGTTCGCCTTCCGCAGCTCGAGCGCGCCGAGGAGCGCACGCACGTCGAAGCCGCTCACCTCGCCGCGCACGCCCTCGCGGACGAGGCGCTTCGTGTCGGGGTCGAACTTCAGGGCGCCGAGGACCGGCACCCACTTCACACAGACGACGATGCGCATCGGGACGGTTTGACCACATCGGGACGGGGGCCGGAAGCGTCGCGCAGGCCACCCCGTTCATGGCGCCACGACCGACGCCGGGACGCAGAGGCGGTTCGACTTCTTCACCTCGAGCGTGAGTGCGCCGAACTGATCGGCGACCACCGCGGTACGCTTCTCGAATGCGAGCTGCTTCCGCGCATCCTTGGCGGCGTAGCAGACGAGGCGGTCGCCCGGGCGCGGCACGCCTTCGTCGTTCTTGTCCGCGGCCGTGCACACGGCCAGCGGCTTCCCGACGACGACGCTCTTCGTCTCGAACCGGTCGGTCACTGTCACCGTGCGCGCGACGAAGGCGGGCGTGCCCTTCCGGAGCTTCGCCGGGTAGCACTTGAAGTGGTCGAGACCCGCGGCGACGGGTCCGCCGTCCGCTCCCGCCGGCAGGCACAGCGTCGACGCGCGCCCGAGGCGCAGCGCGAGGCCGCCGAAGCGATCCGTCGTCAGGACGTCGCGGCCGGCGAACGCCGGCTGGCCCTTCGCGTCCTTCGTCTTGTAGCAGGCGAGGTGCGCCGTCGGGTCGTCGATCGCGTCGCCGTCCAGCCCGGCGGGGGGGCAGATCGACGCGATCGCCTCGACGATCACGCTCTTGTCTTCGAAGTCGTCGGCGAGCCGCACCGTGCGCGCGCTGAACTTCGGCGTGCCTTTCGCGGTCCGCGACGGGTAGCAGCGCACGTCGTCGAGCGGCGGAAGGGTCGACGTCGTCACCGTGCTCGAGGTGACCGACGTGCTGCTGCTGGTGCTGATGCTGGTCGTCGTCGTCGGAAGCACGACCTCGCACCGCGCGTCGACGATCCGGCAGCCGCGGCAGACGACACACGCCTCCTGCGAGGGAACGATCGTCGCCCCGTCGCACCCATAGGCGGCCCGGATCGGATCCGCGGTCGGCGGACAGTCGCACGTCTCGCCGCACGCGGCTTCGACGGTGCCGTCACCGCACGTGCCGACACACCCGACGAGGGTCGTGGTGGTCGGCGGCAGACTCGACGTGGTCGTCACGGTGGACGACGTGGTGACGGTAGGGAGCGGCCCGGGCGGGCCGTAGGTCTTGCCCGACTGCCCGGTGAGCGGCGCACCGTCCGCCGAGGCGATCTCCAGCGTCGCCGTATTGAGGGCGTTCGTCCACAAGACGTACTTCGCGAGGCTGGAGAAGGGGAAGATGATGGGCAGGACGCTGCTGTCCAACGTGGTCGCGATGCTGACCGCGACCACCACAGGCGTCCCGACCGTCGCGGCGAACTCGTCGTCGAACCCGGCGTTCGTCAGCTCACAGATGGCATGCATCGTAGGGCTCACTCTCGTACTCCGGAACGAGGTGGCGTAGGGCGCTTCATCGTTCGCGTACGCGGTCGGCGTGTACAGGGCCACGATCGCGACCGTGTTGACCAAGCTGTTGAGCTCGCTCTCGACACAGTCCAGGCGATAGGCCGCCGTGATCGTCGTCGGATCGCCCACGTCCGGCGCCCCGGTTCCCGCGGGCGGTACGACGACGTCCGCGAAGCCGACGGTCATCGCGAGCTGCGCGCGCGCTCGATAGGGATTCTCCCCCATGACGAACCCCGTGCCGTACGCGGCCGGGGAGCCCTCCGCGCCGACCTCGCCGTACATGCGCAACACCCCGGGTGCGGACATCCCCTTGGCGAAGGCGTAGCTGCCACCGAAAAAGTACTGCGAGAGGTCCGGCGCGAAGTTGAAGCCGTCGAAGGTTCCGCACGATCCTTCGAATTCCAGACCGTTGCCGGTCGGGGTCGTGACGGCGATCAGGCTGCGCTGGTCGGCGGGGCCGGGAACACCGTACGCCGCCAGCCCGCACGTTCCGCCCACGCTGCTGAACGGCCCGGGTGCGGTCGCGGCATCGGCGTCGGCCGCGGCCAGGGCGACTGCCACGACGGCACATCGGGACGCAGCGAGGACGCTGAACGGTGACGCGTGGGGTCGATCGGCGGGGTGCTTCATGGGTGCACCAGATCAGGCCGGCCCCTGCGTCGCATCGGGTGTTTCCCCATTTTTCACCGCCCGCGAGGCGCCTTTCGCGCTTTCGCACGTCGTTCGGGGGGCGTTGTCGAATTCGCCCGCGCCGGGTCGACTAGGGGGCGGAGGTGCAGATGACAGCGAAACCGTCCCGGATGATCTTCGTGAACCTGGCCGTGAGCGACCTGAAGCGCTCGGTCGATTTCTTCACCAAGCTCGGCTTCACGTTCGACCCGCGGTTCACCGACGAAACGGCCACCAGCATGATCGTCGACGAGGGGCACTCGTACGTGATGCTGCTCGCGCGCGACAAGTTCACGACGTTCACGAACAAGAAGATCTGCGACACGGCGACGCACACCGAGGGCCTCTTCTGCATCTCGGCCGGCAGCCGCGCCGAGGTCGACGAGATGGTGAACACCGCCGTCGCGTCGGGTGGATCGCTCGCGCACGACAAGATGGATCACGGCTTCATGTACGGCTGGAGCTTCTACGATCCCGACGGCCATCACTGGGAAGTGATGTGGATGGACCCGAACGCAGTTCCGCCCGCGCAGTGAAAGGAGCACGACGATGGCGAATCACGTGACGCACTTCGAGATCCTGGTGGCGAGCAACCCCGACGCGGCGTTCGAGTTCTATCGCAACGCCTTCGGCTGGAAGATCGACGCCGACAACCCGATGCACTACGGCCTCGTGGACACGGGCGGCGGCATCGGCGGCGGCATCGGCCAGTCGATGGACGGGAAGCTCCACGTCACCTTCTACGTCGAGGTCGACGATCCGCAGGCGATGCTCGACCGCATCGGCACGCTCGGCGGCAAGACGATCATGCCGCCGATGGACGTGCCGGGAGGCCAGGTGCGCATCGCGATGTTCGAGGATCCGGCCGGCAACCAGGTCGGGCTCGTGAAGCAGCTCGCGTCGTGACGGCGCGCGCGTCTAGCTAGGGCCGCGTCGGGCAGACGCCCGGCGCCGCCGCCTTCGCGGCGACGAACCGCGTCGCGTCGTCACGGCGCACGCGGCCGCCGAGCTCGGCGCAGTACTGCCGCATGCCGGCGGCCGTCACCGTGCCGCCCGTCCCGAGCGTCAGTCCTACGCGGCGCTCGCCGGCGTCGGTGAGGTCGAGGCCGTCGCCGCACTTCGCGACCACGCCGCGCGCCGTCACGCGCACGGTGCGACACGCGCCCGCCGCCGGCGCCGGATCGACGTAGGCGTAGGCGACGATGCGTCCACCGCGCTCCTTGGCACTCCAGCGCTCGCACGGCAGGGCGACGCTCGTCGACTGGCCGGACCCCGCGAGGCCGAAGACCTCGAGCAGCGCGCCGCCGCCAGCGGCGCCGCCACACGTCGGATCGGCGGCCGTGCCGCGCTCGCCGAGCGCGAGCCCGGGCTGGCGGCCTTTGAAGGCCAGCGAGCGCGCGTCGTCGTCGCGAAGATTCAGGGCGCCGGACAGCGGCGAGCAGCCGAGCGCATCGTCGGGCGCGCCGCTGCAATCGTCGTCGACGCCGTTGCAGACGTCGAGGACGCCCGGATGCACGGCGGCCTCCGCATCGTCGCAATCGGTTCCGGCCGGACAGCCGGCATCGATCGCACCGTCGGCATCGTCGTCGCGCGACGCCGGGCGTTCGAACGCGCCGAGATCGCAGCGGGCGACGCCGTCGCACAGGCCGTCGGCGCCGCGGGGCTCACCACGCGCGTCGACGTCGAGCGGATCGCCCCCCTCGTCGACGCACCCGCCGGCCGGTCCGGCATCCACCGCGGGGCTCGTCGACACCAGGCCATGCGTCGGCACCGACCCGCCACTCGACGCGAGCGGCTCGAGGCCGGCCACGACGCCGGTGAGCGCGAGCCCGACGTCGCCCGCGAACGTGCATCCCGTCGCGTCCTGGATGAGGTTGGGGCCGTCGAGGGTGACGTCGCCGTCGCAGTCCGGCGACTCGCCGCCGGCGCCGTTGCCGGCCACGATCGAGCTCGCGAGCTCGACCGGAACGTCCGCGAAGCGCGCGTCGATGCCGCCGCCGAAATCGTCGGCGACGTTCCCCGTGATCGTCGAGCTGCGAATGACGGTGCGCTCGTTGACCTGGATCCCGCCGCCCGTCTGCGACGCACGATTGCCGCTGATCGTCACGTTGACGAGCGTCGACTCGCCCTCGGAGCCGCCGAAGATGCCGCCGCCGCTGCGGCCGAGGTTGTCGTGAATGGTGGACCCGTCGATCCTCGCGAGCCCGTAGAGCGCGATGCCTCCGCCGATCTGGCCGCCGTTCCAGGCGATCGTGGAGGCAGCGACGATGAGGACGACGCCGTCGTGATAGACGCCACCACCGAACGTCGCGAGGTTCTGCTGAACGGTGACGCGCTCCATGATGAGCCGACCGAGATTGCGGATGCCGCCACCACGGTCGGCGAGTCCCTCCTGCACGGTGACGTCCGCGAGCACGAGCTCACCGGTGGCGCGCACGTCGAACACGCGCTCGTTCAGCACGGTCCGGATGGTGGTCTCGGCCGCGCCCGCGCCGATGACGACCGTCGGGGAATTGAGGATGTCGAGGTCACCGGTCGCCGCGCCGTCTTCCGGCGCCCCGCCCATGGAGAGCGTGTACTCCCGGTCCTCGAGGAAGATCATGATGTGCTGGTCCTGCGCGTTGGCCTCCTGGATCGCCGCGCGCAGCGTGCACGCGCCGCTCGGCGCGGCGACACAGTCGCCGTCGCCCGGGACCGCGTCCGGCTCGTCCGTCGTCGCGTCGACGTTGAAGATGAGGAGCGCCCGGGCGGGCGTGGCGCCGACGAGCGCGGCGAGCAGGAGGATCGGCAGGGCGCGCGTCGGGAACATGCCGATCGGTTGTCGGCATGTCCTCGCCGCAACTTGAGGCCGGCGCGGCTGGACGCACCCAGCGTCCGCGGCCCCGGGTGTTTCCCTACTTCGCGGCCCGCTGCCGTTCGAGCATCCGCGCCCCGAGCTCCGCGCGCGACCGGATGCCGAGCTTGCCGTAGATCCGCGTGAGATTGGCCTCGACGGTCTTCGGGCTCATGAAGAGCGCCTTGGCGACCTCCTGGTTGGTACGCCCCGCCCCTGCGAGCGTCGCGACGCGCTCCTCGGTCGGCGTCAGCGCATCGCCGGTGGCGCGGCGGGCGGGGATGCGCGCCAGCTCCTCCTCGGCGCGTTGCATCCACGGTCGGGCGCCGACGCCGCGCAACACCCCGAGCGCGCGCTCGAGCACCTCGCGGGCGACGCGCCGCTCCCCGCGACGCCGGCGCACCGCCCCCAGCACGAGCAGCGCGCGGCCGGCGTCGACGGGCATCCCGAGCCGCTCCGAGCGCTCGACGGCGTCCTCGGCCGCGGCCGCGGCCGCATCGAGATCGCCCTGCTCCGCCGCCAGGACGGCCCGGGCACGCGCCGCGTTCGCGATCGCCCAGCGCCGGTCGAGGGCACGCGCGCGCTCGTCGAACCGATCGAGCAGCGCGGACGCCCGCGCCGTCTGCCCCGTGCGCGTCAGCGCCTCGACGGCGTCCGGAGCGAAGTACGCCACCCACGGCTCGCCGATCCCGAGCCCCTCGAACACCGCCGCCAACGGCGCGAGCGAGCGCGCCGCCGCGGCGGCGTCGCCCAGCGACAGCTCCAGGATTCCTTCGATGGTCATGACCCACTGCAGCCCGTTGACGTCGTCGGTCCGCTCCATGAGCGCGCGGGCCTCGACCAGGTCGGTGCGGGCGCCGTCGACGTCGCCCGCGGTCGCGCGCGTCCGGGCGCGATGCGCGAGCGACAGCGCCTGCAAGGTCTCGCTGTCGGTCTGCACGGCGATCAGCAGCGACTCCTCGGTGCTCTGCGTGGATGCCGCCAGGTCGCCGCGCCACCACTCGAGCCACGACAGCGTCAGCAGAATGAACGGCAGCCCGCTCTCCTCGCCGTGCACCGCAGCCGATTCGCAGATCGCCCGCAGCCGGACGCCGGCCTCGTCGAGGCGTCCCTCCCACATGGCGATCAGACCGGCCACCGAGCTCGGCCGGAGCAGCAGCAACCCGGCGCGACTGCGATCCTCGAGCGCGAGCGCGCGTTCGAGCGCGGCGGGGTTGCCGCCGAGACCGGCGAGGAACTCGCCGCTGGTGACGAGGCCCAGCGCGTCGGCGAGGAGCCCCGGATCGCGCAGCCGTTCCGCCGCGGCCAACGCCTCGCGCGCCGCCGCCAGCGCGCGCGGCAGGTCGCCGATCATGAACGTCGCGAAGCCGAGCTCGAGGCGGATGACGGCCTTCGCGGCCTCGTCGTCGCAATGGACGAGCGCTTCCGTGAAGCGATCGATCGCCTCGCGGAAGCTGTCCTCCTGGCTGCGTAGCTGCCCGAGGAGCCGCAGGGCGACCGCGCGTTGCGGACCGGCGACCTCCTCCGCGAGCACCCCGTCGAGCAGCTCGTGCGCGTGCGCGCGCGAGCCGGCGTGGAAGAAGTGCTCGGCCGCCTGGATGCGACGGCGCCGGCTGCCTGCGGCGTCGTCGGGCGGCGTCAGGCGTGCCGCCTGCTCCTGCAGCTCGCCCGCGACGTCCGGTGCGCCCCGACGCCGCGCGAGGATCGCGGCGTCGTCGAGCACGACGGCCACCTCGTCGCTCGGGCGCGACGCCGCGAGGGCGAGATGGCGTGCGCGCTCCTCCGGCGCGCCGACCATACGCGCGAGCCGGCGATGAACCTCGCGACGCGCGTCCGCCGTCGCCGACGAGTACACCGCCGCGGCGAACAGCGGGTGCGCGAAGCGGACGTGGCCGTCGTCCACCTCGAGCAGCCGGGCGCTCTGCGCGCGCGCGAGTGCGCCGTCGGCGTCACGCTCGCCGACCGCGACGCGGAGCAGGTCGACGGTGGGCGAGGACAGCGCGGCCGCGGCGAGCAGCGTGTCGCGCGTGCGCGCCGGCAGACGATCGAGCCGCCGCACGACGAGGCTCGCCAGCGTGTCGGGCACCGGGAACGGCTCGCCGGGTCGCGCGCCCGCCTCGACGATTGCGCGTCCCAGCTCGACGGCGAAGAACGGGTTGCCGCCCGACGCGTCGGCGATCCGCCGCAGCACCGGGCGCGGAAACACGTGGTCGAGCCGCGCCTGCACGACGTGATGCAGCTCGGCGAGCCCGAGCGGGCCGAGGCGCCGCCGCTCGACGCCGCCCGCGAACGCGGCGTCGAGGGCGAGCGGATCGGCAGCGCGGCCGTCGACGAGGCGTACCGTCGCGACGACGCCGACGCGGCGATCGCCGATGCGTCGCAACGCGAACGCCAGCGCCTCGGCCGACGCACGATCGAGCCACTGCAGGTCGTCGACGGCGAGTACGACGGGCATCGCGTCGGTCAGCAGCCGCAGGGACGAGAGGACGGCGGTCGCGACGGCGCGCGCCGTCGGCGGCGCCCCCGGCGGGCTGGCGCGCATGAGCGCGACATCGAGCGCGATCCGCTGCGGCTCGGGCAGCTGCGCGAGGGACGTCTCCGCCACGGGCTCGAGCAGGTCGGCCAGGGAGGCGAATGCGAGCTTCGCCTCCGCCTCGACCGGGCGGCACGACAGGACCACCGCCCCGTCCGCGCGCTCGAAGACCCGTCGCCAGACCGTCGTCTTGCCGATGCCGGGCAGCCCCTCGAAGACGAGCGCGCCCGGGCCGCCCGCCAGCCGGCCGACGAAGCGGTCGACCGCCTCGATCTCCGCTGCCCGGCCGACGATGGCGTCCGCGGTCACGCCCCGTCGCATGCCTCCGGAGAGGCCGTGCTGTCTACAGCTGCGACGGATCGATGACGAGCAGGCTCGTCTGCGTCGACAGGTAGAGCCGCCGCCCGTCCGGGCTGACGACGATCTCGCGCGGCTGCTTCGGAAATCCGACCGTCCGCTGCACCGAGCCGTCGCGCGCGTCGATGACCGCGAGCGTGCGCTGCATCTGGCTCGCGACATAGACGCGCGAGCCGTCGGGCGACACCGCGAGACCGGTCGGCTCGATGCCCACGGGCGTCGTCGCCACGACGGTGCCGGACGCGACGTCGACGATCGACAGGCTCGGCGCCGCGAGGTTGGTCGTGTACGCGCGCGTGCCGTCGGGCGAGAGCGCGAAGCGGTACGGCGACGGCCCGACCGAGAACGTCCGCAGCGTCTGCAGGGTCGACGCGTCGAGCGCTTCGACCGTCCCCGTCGTGCAGAACTCCTTGCAGCCGGTGACGTACAGGACGCGCCCGTCGGGCGAGAAGGTCACGTCGCTCGGGCGGAGGTCCATCAACGACTGGCTGGCGGGACCGCCGGACAGGTCGGCGATCGCGAGATATTCCTTGCGCTCGTTCGCCACGTAGGCGCGACGTCCGCCCGGTGCGACCGCGATGCGCTGATAGCCGCCGGGACGGACCTCGACGATCAGCGGGATGGACTTCTGCTCCGCGCCGGTGGCCGCGTCGACGACCGCCAGCGAAACACCCGTGACGCTGTCGATGAGGACGCGCGCCCCGTCGGGCGTGACGGCCACGCCGCTCGTGTACGCGCGGATCGGCACGGTGGCCTGCACGCCGTTGTCGCTGGTGCGGACGATCGAGAGCTGACCGCTCGACGCCGCGAACACGCGCGAGCCGTCGGGGCTGATGGCGAGGAACGTCGGCGGCGTGCCGATCGGGATGGTCGCGACGATCGCCGAGGCCGGCAGCGGCGGCGCGCTCGCGATCGGACCGCCACGCATCCCACACCCGGCAAGCACGACGAGACAGCAGACGATCGAGACGGCGGCCTTCATGTCGGTGTCCTCGGTTGTTGAAACCAATGCGGATGACGCGGCAAGATGCGCTCCGCAACTCGCCACCCTGCAACGATAGGAGTCGTATCGCATGAGATCATGGATGCAGTCCCGCCTGCCACTCGCGGCGCTCCTATTGGCGCTCGCGATCCCCGCGTCGGCGCAGCAGCCGAACCTGCAGACGTTGGTGGCGCCCATCGCGCTCTACCCGGACGCGCTCATCGCGCAGATCCTCCCCGCGTCGACGCAGCCCGTGCAGATCGTCGAAGCCGCACGCGCGGTCGCCGGCGGCGAGCGGCCGACCGACGCTTCGGCGCAGCAGTGGGATCCCAGCGTGCAGGCGCTCCTGTCGTTCCCGTCGGTGCTCAAGATGATGAACGACAAGATCAGCTGGACGACGCAGCTCGGCCAGGCGGTCGTCGCCGATCAGACGGCCGTCATGACGGCGATCCAGCAGGTGCGGCAGCAGGCGCAGGCGGCGGGCAACCTCAAGTCGAACCAGCAGCAGGTGGTGAAGTCGCAGGGCAACGTCATCATCATCGAGCCCGCGAACCCGCAGGTCATCTACGTGCCGCAGTACAATCCGGTCGCCATCCTCGCGCCGGCACCGGTGTACGCGTACTCGCCGCTGATGACGTTCGGCATCGGCTTCGCGGCCGGCGCCGCCACCGCCTACGCCTGCGACTGGGGCTGGCACGGCGGCTACAGCGTCACGGTCAACAACAACTACCACTACAACTACAACAACAACTACGCGACGAACACGTACTACCACGGCGACGGGTCGTACACGCGATACAACCCGAACACCGGATCGAGCGGCACGTACCACGCGCCGAGCAACACCTACACGGGCTACAACGCGAAGACCGGCACCTACGGCGCGTACAACCCGAACACGGGGAAGTACGGCACGTACAACCCGTCGACGAACCAGTACAACAAGGACGGCACGAAGGGCACGTGGTCGCCGGGCCAGAACCGCAACGACGAGACCACCAGCAGCAGCGGCAACCTCGGCAGCACGCAGGGCGGCGGCAAGGGCTGGGGCAACCATCAGCACTCCGGCTGGGGCGACGGCAGCGGCTCCGGTGGTGACGCGTGGCACGGGCTCGGCGGCGGCGGCTACGGTGCGCAGGACGCGAGCAACCGCGGCTGGGGCAGCGGCGGCGGCCGCAGCTTCGGCGACGGCGGCGGGTTCGGCGGCGGCCGCGGCTTCGGCGGTGGTGGCGGCGGCTTCGGCGGCGGCGGTGGTGGCTTCGGTGGCTTCCGTGGCGGCGGCTTCCACGGACGACGATGAGGACGAACGACATGCGCAAGGCTCTGATCGCGATCGCCCTGATCTGCTGCAGCTGCGCCCGCAGCGTGCCAACGTCGTCGGGCACGGGCGCCCCGACCTTCTCGACGCCGAAGGACGCGGTCGACGCGCTCCTCGCGGCCTGCCGCGCGAAGGACGAGGCGAAGGTCGTCGCCGTCTTCGGCGAGCAGGCGAAGCCCATCGTCAGCACCGGCGACCCCGTCGCCGACCGCGAGCGCTGCGACAAGCTGCTCGCGGCGTCGCAGGCGTCGCTGCGGCTCGATCCCATCGCGCCGAACACGGTCGCCGTCGTCGTCGGCGCCGACGACTGGGCGCTGCCCATCCCGCTCGTGAAGGCCGGCAAGGGCTGGCACTTCGACGTCGCGGCCGGGATGCAGGAGATCCGCCGGCGGCACATCGGCGCGAACGAGCTCGAGGCGATCGACGCGTGCCGCGTCTACGTCGCCGCGCAGAAGGAGTACGCCCACCGCCGCATCGCCGGCGGCGCGTACGCCCAGCGGCTCGTCAGCACGCCGGGCAAGCGCGACGGCCTCTACTGGACGTCGACGGGCACCGGGAAGGACGCGAGCCCGCTCGCGCCGGCCGTCGCGTCGCTCGACGAGACGCAGCCGGGGGGCGTGTGGCGCGGCTATCGGTTCCGCGTGCTGACGGCGCAGGGCAGCAACGCGCCGGGCGGTGCGCGCAGCTACGTCGCCAACGGCCGCATGACAAAAGGGTTCGCGCTCGTGGCGTACCCCGCGGTGTACGGCTCGACGGGGATCATGACGTTCGTCGTCGACGCGGACGGCACGGTCTACCAGAAGGACCTCGGCCAGCAGACGGATGCCACGGCGTCTGCGATGACGGCATACGATCCCGACGCGACGTGGACGCCGGCCGGCTGAAATCTTTTCGGCGTCCGCCGCATCCCATGGTACGCTGATCCGCGATGCACACCGCCCTGATCGCCCTGCTCTCCCTCGTCGTCCTGCTGCCGAGCACCGCGGCCGCCAAGCCGCAGTGCAAGGTGAAGCAGGACGAGTGTCAGCAGGCGCGGGAGCGCTGCATCGCGATCAGCGAGGCCGTCCGTCTGTGCCCCGCCGGCAAGGAGAAGCGCTGCCTGCGGCAGGCCAGGGCGAAGTGCACCAAGGAAATCCGTAAGTGCTGCAAGCGCACGCCGCTGGAGACGTGCTGCGGCGGCGGCACGTACGGCGGCGGCGGGGGCCCCACGACGACGATCGGCGGCGGCGGCTCCACGACGACCACCGTGGTGACGAGCACGACGACAAGCACCGTGGCGCAGTCCTGCACCAGCAGCACCGACTGCGACGGCTTCGCCTGCTGCAACGTCGGGCTGGGGCAGTGCTGCGTGCTCGGCAGCGGCAGCGCCGCCTGCAACGCCGTCGGACCGACACCGATCCTGTTCGGCACCGCCGGCTGCACGAGCACCGACGGCATCGACTTCCCGCCGACGCCCGTGCAGTGCGGCCCGTCGCGTCCGCCGACCTGCCCCACGGAAGCGGTGACGCCGGTGGGCTTCCAGTGTCACATCTGCGGCGATCAGACGAAGATCATGCAGACGCTCTATAACTCGGCGACCGGCGTCCGCACGCCGTATCAGTGACGTCCCGGCGTGACCGCGCGGCCGGCGCGGTGCTCGTCGTACCACCACTCGGCGGTTCGGCTGTGTCGCCTGGTGGACGTCACTGCACCTCGATGGGGAACTCGAAGCGAACCTCGCCGCTGACCGCCGCCGGCGACCCGTTGCCCTGCAGGTCGAAGGAGCCGAAGAACGCGCCGCGGATGGTCGTCCCGTCGAAGGAGTCGATGCGCGCATTCAGGCTGCTGCTGGTCGGTGGCCCGAAATCGATGCTGGGGGTCCAGGTGGTCTGCGAGACCGGAATGTTGAAGCGGCCGGTACGCGCCTCGGTGTAGCCCGACAGTGGGCACACGAGCTCGACCGGCGGCGGGCTCACGGGCGCCTGCGAATCCGCGGGCTGACAGGAGATCACGACGACCTTGTAGTTCTTCTTTTGCGCGCCCTGCCGACGGCGCTTCGCTTTGCACTCGATCGCGCTGAAGGTGACGATGTTCAGCGCCGTGATGTAGGTCCCCTTCACGCATTCGTCGGCGACGCCGTCGCGGCTCGTGGCCTTGAAGGCCTTGCCGTTGATCGTGCCGAAGACGCCGAGCGGCGACTTGTTCTTCTTGGCGAGTGCGACGTGCGGGGACGTCGCGGCGACGGCGAGCGCGATCAGGGTCAGCGTCAGTCGGGTCATCTTTCTGGGTTCCTCCGGCGCGGGAACCTAGAGGAACCGCGTCCGGGGTGAAAGGCCCCAGATGGGGTACGTGTCGATACGGGTCGCCGCCGTTCGTCATGCTGGTAGGAGGGTGACATGACGAACGACGAGACTGCGGTCAGGACGACCATCGAGAGCCTGTGGCGCGCGATCGGCGCCAAGCAGGCGGATGCGGCGATGGCGCACTACGCGGACGATCCGACGGTGTTCTCGATGGCGCCGCCGCTCCGCCAGGACGTCCCCGGGCGCGAGGCCTTTTCGTCGTGGTTCGAGACGTGGCGCGGGCCGATCGGCATCGAGACGCACGACGTGCGCGTGACCGCCGGCGGCGACGTCGCCTTCGCGACCAGCCTGAACCACATGACGGGCACGAAGACCGACGGCGAGCAGGTCGACATGTGGTTCCGAGCCACCGCCGGTCTCCGCAAGATCGACGGGCGGTGGCTGGTCGCCCACGAGCACGAGTCTGTGCCGTTCTACATGGACGGCAGCGACCGCGCGGCGACGGACCTGCGGCCGTAGTCGCGACGCCGCGGGGGCCACGCGGGGCCTCATCACTGGCGCGCGGTTTGCACATCTCCATAAGCATTACGCCAATACCCCGGCCGAACGATGGGTCGTGTCCTGCCGAGCGACACCGTGTCCACAATCGCAGACGAGATTCCCCACTCGCGTCCGATCCGTACGCTGAGCAACGAGGCCCCGCGGGCAACGGCCTTCCGGTGCCGGCTACACCAATGCACTCGCCCGACGCTTGACCTCACGCGCGTTCCGGCGTGATGAGGGAGCACGCGTGGAAACGTCACGGCTCATGACGTTGCGGCGCTCTCGCCACGTCGGGCGAGCGCGCTCCTCACTCATGCACCTCGGCGACGGCGAGACACGGCGGCGCACCCTCATAACGCTCCCCATGGCATGCGCGACCCGCGGTAACAGCAGGGCGCCGCTCCGTTCACCCTCGGCGCGAGCCGCGACGACGATCCGTCACCCCATGTGCACCACACCGCCGTCGCGCCGAATCGTCGCCCCTCCGGGATCCGACGCCGGAGCGCGCGCCTCGTGAACAGTGCCTTCATCGCCGCCTATGCCACAGCCCTGGTGTTCGTCGCGTTCATTTATGCCCTCGGGCGGGCCGTCACGGGCGCGCGCTACCTGCTGATCGTTGCCGCCGCGTTAGCCGCGGACATACTCTTCTTCGCTTGGCAGGCGGTATCCGACGCGAAAGACCCCTTGTCCGAATGGGGGCTACCCCTACGCATCGCGTACTACGCCATCCTCGGCCTCGCAGGCACACTGACCAATCGCGAACCTCACTTGAACGGACCCGCGCGCCTCGTCCTCATCGCCGCCGCAGCCACGCTCGTCGTGGCACTTCTCGGCCGAACGCTGGAGCCAGACAGCCCCTTGCTGATCATGGTAGCCCTGCTTCCAGCAGCGCTATACGGCGCCGGAACGATGATCAATCTAGGCGCCCGCCTGACCCATCGTTTCTCCGTGTACGGGGCGCCCGGCAAGGCCCTCGGCGCTACGTGGGCCTTCTATGGTGTTCTGCAAATCTTCTTGCTATGCGCACCATTCGAGTCCATGCGAGCTTCGCTTTTCCCCCTGCTGCTAGTGTCACTCGCTCTTCACCTCGGTGGCGCCGGCACACTCTCGCTCGTCATGCGCCGCGTCTCGTTCGAGCTGCAGCAACGCAGTGCACAGGCCTCGGTGATCGAAGAGCTGGGCAATCTCGCCGCAGGCCTGTACCACGACATTCAGACGCCCGTCGGCCAACTGTCACTGGCGCTCAAGCGCCTGAGCGAGGCGCGACAGCACGACCCGCAGGTGCAGAAGCATCTCGGCAGTGCCTGGCGGGAGCTGCGGGCCATCGAAGCCGCCGCACAGCTCGTCGATTTCCTGCGTTCCGACCCGAACGTCCTCCGCGCCGGCTTTCGCAGCTCCAATGCCCTCGAGACGGTGAATCGAGCGGCGAAGGCGCATCGTCGCAGCCGAGGAGAGCGCGCCGTTCGCGTCGCCGTCGACGTGGCGTCGTCGCTCATGTTCTTCGGTAATCCGGCATTACTGTCGGAGGCACTCGTCAACATCTTCAACAACGCTCAAGAGGCCGGCGCCGAGTTGGTAAAGGTTGTGGCGTTGCCGCAGGGCGACGACCGGATACTGTTCCGACTGTGGAACGACGGCCGGCGCCTGACGGACGAGGAGCTGACGCACGCGTGTCAGGCGGGCTGGTCGAGCAAGGAAAGCAACCAGGGAAACAAGGGCATGGGTCTCTTCATGGCGAAGCGCATCGCGGGCATCCATTCCGGCGAGGTCGCGATGCGGAACCGCGCCGACGGCGACGGCGTCGAGGTCGACGTGACGGTGCGCCGCGCGTTCGGATGACTTCGGCGCCTACAGGAGCTTACCGTGGGTGATCCAAATGCAGGCCTGGCCCCGGTCGTATCGGCGTTGGTCGTCGACGATCGGATCGAATACGCACGCAACGTCGGCGAGATGCTCAACGAATGGGGCGTGAGCTCGGATATCGCCTCGTCCGTAGAGGAAGCCGCCAGGCGCCTGGAGGCCAAGAATTACACGGTCGTCGTGTGCGACAACATGCTCTACGACAAGCCACGGGGAGCCACGTTCATCGCCGAGAATATGGACAAGCTCTCCAACAGCACCGTCGTGCTGGTCACTGGCGCATCCATGGCGGCAATCGGCAACCGTGACGCCCTCGAGGCCAAGGGTGTGCACATCGTATCGAAGCAAATCGATCACGATGAGAAGATCCGCCGCATCGTGAAAGAGGCCGGCAAGTGCCGCTTGCAGGAAGCTCGAGAGTCGATCGACGACCAGGAACGCCTCCTGCTCGGCAGCGATGCGGGCTTTTCGGGAGCGGGGCCGCTGCCGAGCAACGTCGTTGCACACCGCCTGGTGACGCGCGCTCGGGACTTCCTGGTGTCCTACCTGCGCCGACTACCAGATCAGCACGAGAAGCAGATCATGCTTCTCGGTCAGGACCTGACACCCGCGGAAGCGGTTACCGAGGTGCTAGCGGGAAGCGAGGTCGGCGAGGCGCTCGTCGATGGCCTGCTTGATGACGCACTAGGGGACGATGAGTGAACCTCAATCTTCTGCGCCGCTTCGGTAGGCGCTGGAACAAGGGCGTACCGACGATTCTCGTCGTGCCGGTCGTGGACGACGTGACACGAACCCTCGCAGAGTGGTCGGTCAACTGGGTGCACCCGGTGCAGGATCGCCTGCTCGGGCCCGAAGCCCATCGTGACGCCGTCCTCGAATTCGTCGCCAGCGCCGGAGAACAACCGCGCCTCGTCCTGTTCGCAGGGCACGGAGTCTCCGACGCGCTCCTGACTGCCCAGGGCTTGGGAAAGACGAGGTCCAACGGACGGCGGCCCACCGACACGCTCTTCGACGCCGACGATGTCGATGGAACCTCGGGAAACCTGCACACGGTAGCGTGGGCATGTCATGCGGGCGTGGCGCTCGGGGAACGCCACGGGAGGCTTCCCCAGTCGGGATTCCTCGGCTTCAACAGCTGGGTGGAGATGGTCGCCCGCAAGGAATGTTCGGTAGTGTGGGGCACGCTCATCGGAGATTGCTTCGAGCATATCGCCGCCAAGGGTCGAGTGGATCCCTCGGACCGGGAGTGGCTCAAGGAGCGGCTGCTGCGCTGCCGCAAAGAGATCAAGGACGGCGTCGTGTCCACGGGAATCTACGACCGGCTCAACCGGATACTACTGAAGCGCAATGCCCGCCGCGTGATGGTCAATTGCACCTGAGCCCCGATGTTTCATACGGTCAGACGCCTGGTGCGAGATTGGCGCCTCGTAACCGTTGCACAGCCAGCCGACCGCGGCGATCAATCCGCGAAGCAACATCGCGACCGACGGCGCGAGGCGGCCATACGCATTTCGCTTCAGACGACGCTAACGGTCACGATGGTCATGCTGTGTTCATTCGCACTGTCGCGCGATGAGCCGTCACCCCAGCATGTCGAGCTCGCGCATGTCGGGATCGGCTTCCTGCTCGGCTACTGGTTTCGATAGCCACGCGGTGCATCGAGGTGCCGGCGCCTCGCAGCCCGCGACAGTGTCCCTTTCGAGGTACGGGCCGTAGCAGGATCGTCTGGAGCTCGTTCGGGCCCCGGTCGAGGTCGAAGAAGCACGTCTGGCACACGCCGCCGTGCGTGCCACCGTGCTGCAGCCGTCGTCGCAGCAGCCGGACCGCGGGTAGCGCCCCTCGACGTCATGCAGACCAGCGGAGATGTCATCGGTCATCTTCTCCACTGGAGACCGGTGGTCGTGGTCGAGGATCGTGCAGTTGCCGAGGTCCTGGTCCGACGTCGCCGGCGTCGACGTGCACGGGAGCGTCGAGTTCGTCGTGGTGTACGTCGTGCTGGTAGCACGACGGCCTGATGGAGTCCGCGCTGCTTCTCGACACCAACGCGCTCTTCTTCCGCGCGCACTACGCGCTGCCGCCGATGAGCACGAGCCGCGGCGAGCCGACGTCGGCGATGTACGGCTTCTGCGTGCTGCTGCTGCAGCTGCTGCGCGAGGAGCGGCCCGACGGCGTCGCGTTCGCGCGCGACCTGCCGCAGCCGACGTTCCGGCACGAGCGCTACCCGGCGTACAAGGCAGGCCGTCCGCCGATGCCCGACGCGCTGCGACCGCAGTGGCGGCGGCTGGATGCGCTCATCGCGGGGCTCGGCGTTCCCGCCGTTGGAGTGCCGGGGTTCGAAGCCGACGACGTGCTGGCCACGATGGCGCGACGTCTGGTTTCCGCGGGAACGCGCGTGACGATCGTCACCGGTGATCGCGATCTCTTCCAGGTCGTCGGGCCGTCGGTGCAGGTGATCTTCGTCGGCGTGCGCGGACGGAAACCGGAGACGATCGACGTCGCGGCGGTGGGCTCGCGCTACGGCCTGGCGCCGGCGCAGCTGCCGATGCTGTCCGCGCTGATCGGCGAGGCGGCGGACAATCTCGTCGGCGTGACCGGCGTCGGACTCAAGACGGCGAGCGCGCTCGTGCAGCGATATGGCAGTGCGGCTGCGCTGCTGGCCGACGTCGAGTCCATTGCGCCGCCGAAGCTGCGCGATGCGCTGCGCGAGGCCGGCGAGCGGATCATCCTCAACGAGGCGCTGGCGCGGCTGCGCGACGATCTCGATCTCGGCGACGGTCCCGTCGCGGCGCCGTTGACCAGGCCGGCGGTGGCGCACCTGCGAGCGCTCTTCGACGAGCTGGAGTTCAAGAGCCTGCTCGCGCGGCTCGACGCGCTGGCGCTCGGCTGAGAACGACGGGCGGGAGGAGAGGGGCGCTCCCGCCCGTCGATCCAGGTGATGCTACTGAACGAACGCGCCGCTCGGCGACGCGCAGTACGTCGCGGGCAGCGTCGAGTCGACGGCCGCCTCGACGGTCGCCGTGAAGCTCGTCCCGTTCTGCACTCCGTAGCACTCGGGCGACTCGCCCTTCGGCGGGGCGCACGCCTTGTCGATGCCGGCCACGGACTTGCCCTCCGCCTTGTCCACGCACGCAGCCGTCTTCGGATCGGCGGCCACGGGCGGGTTGCAGCTGTTCGGCGGCAGCTTGCCCGCCGCCTCGGCCGCTTCACACTTCGCGTAGCACTTCGACTTCGCGCCGACGAACTTCGCGAGCGTCTTCGCGACCGCGTCCTGGCACTTCGCCTCGAGCGTCGTCAGCTGATCCGGGCTGCCCGAGTCGTCGCAGTAGACGACCGAGACGAGCACGTCGACCTGGGTCTCCGTCGTCATCACGCGGTTGTTGGCTTCGGTCGTGCAGTTGCCGCCCGAGTAGCACTCCGGACAGTCCTTGCTGCACGCCTTCTGGAACGCCGCCACCGCCTTGGCCTCCGCACCCTTGATCGGGTCGGTGATGCACGTCGCCGTGGCCCCCCCATACGGCGGCACGCAGTCCGATTCGGGGTTCGTGCCCTTGCGCGCCCCCGCCTCGCACTTCGTGATGCACTTCTGCTTCGCCGCGACGAACTTGGCGATCGCGCCCGCGCCGCCCGTCTGGCACTTCGACTCGTCCTTCGTCAGCTGTGCCTGCGCAACGGGCACGCCCAGGCCGATCACCAGTCCGGCCGCCAGCACTCCTTTGACCAAATGCCTCATGTGTCGTTCTCCCCTTCCACGGCGCAGTCGGTGCGCCATACGCACCGGATATGGATGGGGTGGATATGGTGTCAATCTTTTTTCTGAGACACCACTTCGTCGCGATGGCGTATCCTCGCGGCGGTATCGCTGGGGCTACTTCATTCGATTCGTGTCGAGGGATCGCGACGTTGGATGTGGCACGACTGGTGAGCGCACTGCGTAACGCGAGAGATGACTGAGCTCGACGACGCGAAAAAAGTGCGCGGGCGTTCGATCCGTGCCGGAGCTCACGACGCGGCCCCGACGCGCACGCCGTCGAGGGCCGCTACGATGATTCGCCGAGCGCCGCGGCCAGCGCCTCGGCCGCCGAGCCGTCGTCGAGCAGCCGCGTGCGGGTGGCGTCGCCGATCACCGCCCGACCGCGACGGGAGTCGACGCGCCGGACCAGGTTTCGCAGCCGCGACGCCGCGCGCTTCAGCCGGGACGCAGCAGCGGTGCTGCTCCCGGCGTCGAGCTGGAGCTTCGCCTCGATGACCGCCTCCTCGGCGCCGAGCAGGCGGCGCTCGAGGCTCCGCTCGAGCGTTCCGAGGTCGGAGGCCAGCTCGATGGTCTCGCGCAGCGAAGCCAGCCGGCAGTCGAGCGCCCCGAACGTCGGCTCGGCCGGGCACCCGGCCGAGATGACGAGCACCTCGTTGCTCACGAGGCCGCCGGGCGTCGCGATCTGCAGGGTACGGTCGCCGGCGCGCGGCATGAACGGCAGCTCGACGTGGAGCTGCTCGTCGGCGCAGTCGGGCAGCACGCCACCCAGCGCGCAGGTCACGGTCGCGGCGACGGCGCGCCCGTCGACGAGGACGATCGGGTTCGCGGCGATGTGCCGGCCGAAGAGGGTGAGCGCCGGCGCGTCGGTCAGCTCGGGAATGCGGGGACGGCCCGCAGGGTTGTTCGCGTTCCGCGGGAAGAGCCACAGCGCCGGCTGCGGATGCTCGACGTCCGCATGGTCCCCGAGCCGGGCCGTGACGGTGACGACCAGCTCCCCGCGGCGGGCGCCGGCGACGAGCGAGTCGCTGCTGCGGCTCGGGCCGGTCCCGCTCGTCGGGACGTACGCACCGCCGTCGTAGGCGAGATCGAGGGCGCTTCCGGCGCGCAGAGTGCGGCCGGTCGCATGCAGCTCGACGACGCCGTACGCGTCGGCGCGCTCGAGCCGCTCGAGCAACGCGCGCGTGCCGGCCTCGGCCTCGCCGCGCGTGCTCTGGCGATCGAGCGTGACCTGTCGCGCGTAGGCGCCGGGGAACCCGGTCGAACCCTCCTCGAAGAGCTGGAAGAACGAAAATGGTCCCGTGCCGGAGCTCGTCCGGTTCGTCAGCGGCGCCGTCTCGGTGCCGAACGTCATGCCCCACGAGTAGAGCTCGTCCGGCCCGTCGAGCGGGTTCCACTCGACGTCGTTCAGCGCCGAGATCGAGAGCAGGTGCCACATGCCGGCGCGGCCGTTCGGCAGAAGCAGCGTGCGATCGGGGATGCCGCGGAAGGTGGGCGCGTCGAAGCCGGTGTCCGACGTGTTCGTGCCGGCCCAGAACGGCAGCGCGTGACAGGCGCGTGCCCGGCTGCATCCCGGGTGCGCGGCGTCGACGCCGATCAGGAAGTTGCGGAAACCTTCGGCGGCGAGCGGGCTGAAATGATCGTCGAGCCGTCGCGAGCGCGCCGGCGGATACGGCACCGCGCGCAGGAAGACCGCGATCGCGTCGCGGTCGGCCTCGCCGAACGCGCCCGCCAGCCCGAGCTCGTTCTGGTCGCTCGGGCAGGCGGCCTGATCGCACATCGTGCTCGCCATCGAGCCGTCGACGAGGTCGCGGAAGCAGCTGTCCTCGTCCGTGCACGTGGGCGGCACCGTGACGCCCGAGTCGGCGACCTCCGCGTTGATGCCGCCGAACGGATCGCCGACGGCGCCGTCCCAGTGCAGCGGCAGCGTATCGCGCAACCCACGGACGGGCATGGTGACGCGCGGCTGCGCCTGATCGCAGCCGGGCGTCAGGCAGCGCGCGCCGAGGTTCCAGAGGAGCTGGTCGGTGTGGCCGTCGGGATGGCAGCTCGCGCAGGCGAAGGTACCGGTGGTCGATCCGTTGGCGTCGTTGAAGCGGATCTCGCCGCGCTTCACGTCGGGCAGCGTCGGGTTGTCGAGCGGGATGCGCGCGGTCTCATGCGGGTTGGCGGGGTCGGAGACGTCGACCCGCGACACGCTGTCGTCGATCGCGTTCAGCACCCAGGCGACGCTCGGTGCGCCGCCCGCGTCCTCGAGCACGAGCCCGCGCGGGATGGCGCCGACGTCGACGCGGCCGAGCACGGTGCCGGTGGCGGCGTCCATCGTGAAGAGCCGGCTCGACGCGGCCGCCACCGCGACGATGGTGCTGTCGTCGCCGCTCACCTGGATGCCGAACGGCGTGGCGAGCTGGGTGCCGGGCGCCGGGTGAGCCGGCGGCAGCGGCTCGAGGTCGACGTGGGTGACGCCGCTGCAGCCGCCGGAGCAGTCGACGCGCGCGATCTGGTTCAGAAACGCGCGGTTCTCCATGTCGATGAGGTCGGCGCCCGCGGTGCCCGTGTGCCCGTTGGCGTCGTTGCGCGCCTCCGTGAGGGCCACGAAGACGTCGCCCGTCGAGTCGACGGCGAGGCCGTAGAGCAGCGTGCCGAGCCCGGACACCTCGTACAGCGTCGACTCGTCGGCCGTGTCGTAGACGAAGAGATCGCGGTCGGGCGTGCCCGGACGGCGGACGATGTCGGCCACCATGTTGCGCGTCAGGATGACGTCGATGGAGTTGGTCGCGAGGTCGACGATGCTGAACGTGCAGCCGGGATCGCTCATCGTGAGACAGCCAGACAGCTCGGTGGTGTTGCCCGACTCGAACGGGATCACGTAGAGCCGGTTGCCGCGCACCGTGATCGCCCGCGGCTCCTGCGCCAGCACCTGGACCTGCTTGGTCACCGTGCGGGTCGCGACGTCGACGACGGCAATGCGGTTGCGCGACGAGAGCGCCACGTAGGCCTTGGCGTTGCTCGCGAACGCGATCCCCACCGGCTCGTCGAACTCGGTCACCCATCCGTCCTCGCTCCAGGCGGTCACGGTGGCGACGACCTGGTGGCGCGTGGGGCTCGCGGGATCCACGTCGACGACGCTGACGGTGTCGGAGACGTGGTTCGAGACCCAGACCTCCTTGCCGTCGGGCCGGACGGCGACGCTCACCGGGTCGATGCCGACGGGAATGCGCGCCGTCACGGCTCCTGCGCCGGCGTCGACGACGTCGAGCGTGTCGCCCGGCGTGTTGACGACGTAGAGCTCGCCGGCGATCGGCGAGCGGGCGATCGGATTCGCGTGCGGACTGGCGAACGTCGGCTTGCCGCTGGCGGGGACGGGCATGCCGGCGGCGACGATCGCGACCACGACGGCGAGCACGGACGGGACGGAGGCGCGGCACCGGATCATCCCGGATCTTACGCATATCGGTGGTTCGCACGGCAACGATTTTCGTGGTGATCGGTCGAATGGGGTAAGCGTTCGCACGCATGCCCCCCACGCTGCCGCTCGTCGTCGTCTTCGCGCTCTCGGGCGCGGGGGCGCTCGTCGTCGAAACGGTGTGGATGCGCTGGATGCAGGACTGGCTGGGGGCAACGCCGTCCGCGACCGCCGCGACGGTCACGGCGTTCTTCGCGGGCAGCGCCGTCGGGGCGTGGCTCGGCGCCCGCATGAGCTCGCGCGGCGCCGCGCTGCGTCTTTACGCCGGCACTGAGATCGTCGCCGCGCTCGCCGCGCTGGCGGCACCTTTGCTGCTCGACGCGGCGGCCGCCGGCCTCGGCGTGATGTACGACGCAACGGCGCCGTGGATGCGCCATCCCGTCCGTTTCGCCGTGGCGCTCGCGGCGACGCTCCCCGCCGCCGCGGCGTACGGCGCGACGCTGCCGCTGATGGCGGCCGCCGCCGTGTCGTCGCCGCGCCAGATCGGCAGCGTCGTCACGACGCTCTACGCCGCGAACCTGGGAGGTGCCGTGTGCGGCGTCGCCGTCGCCACGTGGTGGGGGCCTCCCATGATCGGCGTCCGCGCCACGTACGCGATCGGCGTCGGGCTGTCGGTCCTCGCGGCGCTCGGGGCGCTTCTGCTTCGTTCGGGTACCGCCTCCCCTGCCATCGCGCAGGACCGCAGGTGGCCGTCGTGGGAGACGATCGCGTTGTCGGCGGTGTCCGGCTTCGTGACGCTCGCGGCGCAGGTCCTGCTGGTGCGAGCGGTCGCGCACGTCGTGAACCAGTCGATCACGGCGTTCGGCGCGGTGCTGATCGCCGTGCTCGTCTGCCTGGCGGCGGGCGCCTTCGTCGTGGCGACGCTGCGCGCGCGGGACCTCGCGGGCGCACGCGCGATCGCCGCATGGTCGTGCGCCGCGGCGGCGATCGGGTTCGCCGTCTTCCCCGCCTGTCTTCACCGGGTGACGGGTGGGCTCGGGTACATCGGCACCGGCGACGCCGTCCCGTACGCGCTCGTCGTGTTGGCGACCGTGCTCGTCGCGGCGGGGCCGGCGCTCGTCGCCGCCGGGTGCGTCTGGCCCGCCACGCTCGCGCTCGCGGGGGACGAGGGTGTCGGGACGGCGGGGCGTCGCGTCGGCATCCTGGCGGCGGCCAACGCGATGGGTGCCGTCGGCGGCGGCGTCGTGACGCCGTTCGTCGTCCTGCCGGCGCTCGGGCCGTGGGGTGGGTTCCTGGTGATCGGCGCGGCCCTGGCACTCGCCGCGATCGCGCAGCGTGAGAGCGGCTGGGTTCGACCCGGCGTCGTCGTGGCAGGCGCGCTGCTGATCCTGCTGGTCGCCAATCCCCTCTCGTTGCCGCTCGCGAGCCGCGCGGCCGGCGAGCGCGTGCACGCGGAGCACAGCGGAGCCGCCGGGACCGTCTCGGTGGTCGAGCGAAACGGCGAACGCCTGCTGCGCCTCGACGGGCACTACGCGCTCGGCGGTACGGGCGAGCTGGTGCACGAGGCGCGCCAGGGGCACGTGCCGCTGCTGCTGCACGGCCGGCCGAAGCGGGTCGCGTTCGTCGGCACGGCGACCGGCATCACCGCGAGCGCCGCGCTCGATCACGACGTCGATGCGGTGACGCTGGTCGAGATCGTGCCGGAGGTGGCGCACGCCGCCGCCGCGCACTTCGCCGACGCCAACCGCGGCGTCTATACCGACGACCGCAGTCGCGTCGTGCTCGACGACGCCCGCAACTACTTTCGCCACGCGCCGGATCGCTTCGACGTCATCGTCGCCGACCTGTTCGTGCCGTGGCAGGCGGGCACGGGGGCGCTCTATTCGCGCGAGCACTTTCAGGCGATGCGCGATCGGCTGGAGCCGGGCGGCCTGCTGGCGCAGTGGCTGCCGATCTACCAGCTCTCGGCGGCGGAGCTGGCGACCATCGTCGCGACCTTCACCGACGTCTTTCCCGTCGCGGCGGTGTTCCGCGACGACTTCTACGCGACGTTCCCCGTCGTCGCGCTGCTGGGATGGCACGACGGTCCCGCGCCCGCGACCGACGTCGCCGCGGCCGTTCGCCGTCTGGCCGCACGCGGCGTCCGCGACCGCTGGATCACAGACCCGGTCGCATTTTTCGCGCTCTACCTGGCGCCGCTCGACGCGAGCGCGCACGAGAGCGCCCCGCAGAACCTTCTCGATCGGCCCTGGATCGAGTACGAGGCGGCCGCGCGGCACGGCGGCGGCGAGCGCGGCAAGCTCGACGCGCTCCGCGGTCTCGCGTGGCTGGCGCAGGTCGACGCGTGGCAGTCCGCGGCACCGGTGCCGGATCCGCTGTATCCGAGCCTTCCGCCGGCAGTTCTTCGGGCGCGGGCCGGAGGCGATGCCTTGCAGCGCGCGGGCGCGCTCTGGGCAGCGGGGCGCGAAGCGGAGGCCGCGCGTGCCCTCGCGATCGCGGCGGACGCATTGCCGCCGTCCGTCGTCGGAGAGGCGCCGGAAGATCCGAGCGCGGTCGACGTGTGGCGTTGATCGCGGCTCAGGGCGACGACGCAGCCCCGCGCGTTCGAGCAGAGCCCGCCGCAGGTCGCTTTCAGCTCACCGGCTGCGGCGCCGGGAACGTCCACGTGCCGTCGAGGATCGCCTTCCGCGGGCGATAGAGGCGCACCGTGTAGTTCCAGCCGGGCACGGTCGGGATGCAGTTCGGGATCTTTCCGTCGCAGCCGCCGAACTGGATCGTCGTCGAGCCGTCGGCGCCCTTGGTCCCGGTGATGCTGTTCACCGTGTACGAGTTCAGGTCGTTCTTCTCGAAGTAGCCTTCTGCGTTGTAGACGCTGATCGACCAGAACGCGTCGACGGGCACGTCCTTCACGGTGAGACGGTACACGGTCTTGCCGTCGTTCTGCGGCGGAGCCATGCCTTCGTAGACGGCGTCTTTGTCGGGGTTGCCGCCCCAGCCCGCCGCGGTGCCGAGCAGGTGGCGGACGGGATCGACGTCGGCCTTCGTGCCGAACGCGTGGCGGAAGTCGGATGTCGTCGCGCTCAGCACGAGCAATGCGTCACGCACCTTCTTCTGGCTCGCCTGATCCCACTCGGGAATCTCGAACGTGCCCGGGCCGCCCTTCTGGCTGATGGCGATGGCGTCCTGCAACGCGACGACCTTCTCGACGTCCTTCGGATCGTTCGGGTCGACGAGGATGCGGATCGCGGCCACGACGTAGCGCGTGCCGACGTTCTGCTTCGTCAGCGTGTGGGTGCCGGCACCGTAGTAGACGGCGGGCACGTAGTGATCCTCGTTGATCACCTGCAGCGACATGAAGCGCTTGCCGGGGTCGGGAAGCGTGATCGTCACGGGGCCGGCATCGAGGTCGAGGACGGCGAAGGAGTAGAGGGTGTCGCGGTTCAGTCGGATGACGGTCTGGTTGTCGATGCTCGCGGGCTCGCGGTTGTGATGCAGCTTCCCGAGGCCCCCATCGGCGACCATCTTCGCCATGTAGACGTCGGACTCGGCGCGCCGGAAGTTGTCGACCGTGACGGGGATCGGGGCGGCAGAGGCGACCGTCGCGAGCAGCAGGGCACCAAGTGTGATCCGCATCGCGGCGAAGTAGCCCGTGCGGCTTCGGCTGTCTACGGCGACGACTGCCCGGCCGTCGGAAACAACCAGAGCGACCAGGACCGACGGCGACGGCATGACCGCTTCGCCGTCGCACCGAGTCAGGCGACGGGGCCGGACGCGACGATCGGCTCGGGGTGATCGACCACGCAGCGGCTGCCGCTGTAGATCGACACCATGCAGCGGTTGCAGTGGATGCACGTGCCCTCGGTCTGGGTGCCGTCCTGCATGCGCTTGACGAGGTCGGGCTCGCGCAGGACGGCGCGGCCCATCGCGACGAAGTCGAAGCCGTCGGCCATCGCGCGGTGCACCGTCGCGAGGTGGTTGACGCCGCCGAGGAAGATCAGCGGCATCGCGAGTGCCCGCCGCACCTCGAGCGCCATCGGGCGGAAGTAACCTTCGGTGAACGGATACGAGGGCATGAGACGCTTGCCGAGCAGCGCGAAGGCGAGCCGCGGAATCGGTGGCAGCACCTTCGCGAAGTCGGCGATCGGCGCGTCCCCCTTGAAGAGGTAGATCGGGTTGGCGAGTGACGAGCCTCCCGTCATCTCCAGCGCGTCGAGGTGACCGTCGGCCTCGAGCATGCGCGCGAACGCGACGCTCTCCGGCGGCTTGAAGCCGCCCGGCACGCCGTCGTGCAGCGAGATCTTCGCCGTGACCGCCATGTGCCTCGGCGCGGCGCCGCGCACGGCCGCGACGACGTTGCGCGCGAAACGCGCGCGGTTCTCGAGGCTGCCGGCCCACTGGTCACGGCGCTTGTTGAAGCGCGGGCTCAGGAACGACGAGAGGAGGTAGTTGTGCGCGAGGTGGATCTCGATCGAGTCGAACCCCGCGCGAGCCATGAGCTCGGCGCCGCGCGCGTAGTCGTCCGTCACGCGCGCGATCTCTGCGTCCGAGATGGCCTTCGAGAAGCGTAGCGAGAGCGGGCTGAACATGCGGCCCGGCGAGAACGACGGGACGCCGTTGCTCTTCGCGTTCGCGACCGGACCGGCGTGGCCGATCTGCCCGGCGACCAGCGCGCCTTCGGCGTGGACGGCGTCGACCAGACGGCGCAGTCCCGGCAGCGCGGCGGGGCGGAGCCAGATGCAGCCGGCGTCGGTCCGACCCTCCGGTGCGACGGCGAGATACGCCACGGTCGTCATGGCCACGCCGCCGCGTACCGGACGCAGGTGGTAGTCGATCAGCTCCTGCGAGACGAGGCCGCCCGGCGAGACCCCCTCGAACGTCGCCGCCTTGATGAAGCGGTTCTTGAGCGTCAGCGGTCCCAGCGTGGCGGGCGCGAACGGGTCGGGCGGTGACGTCACGATGCCCCGCAACCTGGCGGGTCGGCGACGTGGGATCAACCGTGCCGCGTCACGGTGCTCGATGCTCACCCAGAAGCAGCACGGCGACGTCGCCGTTCGCCCGAAACGATGCGACGAGGAGATAGACGCTCAGGAACAGCGCTCCACCGAAGAAGGCGCCCGCGCCGAGCAGTAGTCCGGCCGCGCCGAACCGATGCCGGTAGCTCACCCACAGCGCGGACAGCGACAGCATGAACATGAAGTCGAGATTGAACTGTCCCGGCCAGGCCAGCTGCGCCATGTCGCCGAAGAAGACGGGCAGGAGCCCCATCCCGTGATTCGACACGACGACGCCGGTGTAACCGACGAGGGCGACGAAGATGAGGACGAGGAAGACGCGGAACATGATCATGGCAGCAGCTCCTGACGCATCGCTCGTCAGCGGTCCATGACCTCGCAGGTCATGGTTACCGCGACCTACCCGGTGATACCTTCCACGACGTGACGGAGGGGTTCTCGCAGCTGCTGCGCGCGCACCGAACCCGGCGCCGTTGGAGCCAGGAGAGCCTCGCCCTCGCAGCGGACGTCTCACCGCGCCACCTGAGCTGCCTCGAGACGGGGAAGGCCCGGCCCAGCCGCGAGATGGTCCTTCTGCTCGCGGGCGCGCTGGATCTGGAGCTGCGCGAGCGGAACGCGCTGCTGGTCAGCGCCGGGTTCGC
Source organism: uncultured Binatia bacterium (SeqCode) (assembly GCA_964432595.1). Taxonomy (GTDB): domain Bacteria; phylum Desulfobacterota; class Binatia; order DP-6; family DP-6; genus DASYLJ01. The sequence continues at coordinate 123,729 of CAYSOF010000003.1, forward strand.
ATCGGTGTATGCCTCGACGCCTCTCGATGGCGCAGCCATGGCGCCCGTGCACCGGGCGGTCGAGTTCCTCCTGGCGCAGCTCGAGCCGTATGCAGCGATGCTCATCGACCGCTGCTGGAACGTGCTGCAGGTGAACGACGGCGCCCGGCATCTCCTCGGGGCGTTCCTCGATCCGACCGAAGCTCCCGCGTCGATCGCGCAGAACCTCGTGCGCGCCACGCTCCATCCCGACGGCTTGCGGCGTCATCTCGTGAACTGGCACGAGGTGGCCAGCGTCGTCGTCGAACGCGTGGAGCGCGCGCATCACGCACATCCCGCCGATCCGGAGCGGCGCGCGCTGCTCGCGGAAGTCCGCACCTACCCGGACGTCGCGGGGCTGTCTCGGGGCGCATCCTCGAGCGGGGCACCCGTCGCCACGCTGCATCTCCGGCGTGGCGAGGTCGAGCTGCGGCTCTTCACGTTGCTGACGAGCATCGGGACGCCGCTCGACGTCACCGCGCAAGAGCTCACGCTCGAAGCGTTCTTTCCCGCCGACGAGGCCACCGAGCGGTGGTTCCGGGCGCGCGGTCCCGACGTTCCGTCGCGTTCCTGAACCTCTTTTCCCTTGCCCGCCGCTCGGTGGTCATTGTAGTGAGTAGCCACTAACAAATGCCGATCACCGCGCTCCGACCCCGCGCCGCCCGCGTACCCGCGCCCATGCGTCGCGAGCAGATCCTCGACGCCGCCATCGAGGTCTTCGCGCGCAGCGGCTACCGGGACGCCGGCACGGCCGTGATCGCCGCCCATCTGGGCGTGAGCGAGCCGACGCTGTTCCGCCACTTTCCGACCAAGCGCGCGCTCTACCTGGCGGCGATCGACCGGAGCGGCGAGGTCCTCATGGGCCGTTGGCGCGAGCTGGCCGCGGCCGCGCCGACCGCCCTGGGGGCGCTCTTCGCCGTCGGCGAATGGTACTTCGGAGAGCTCCAGCGCGACTCGCGGCATCTGCTGCTGCGCTTCCGCTCGTACGGCGAGACGGCGGACGTCGACGTCGCCGACTGCGTACGACGTCACTTCGTCACGGTGTTCGAGTTCGTGCTCGAGCTCTTCACCCGCGCCCGCGACGACGGCCAGTTGGCAACCGGCGATCCGCGCGCGCACGCGTGGCTGTTCATGGCGATCGGCGGGCTGCTCGACACGACGCAGATCCTCGGTCTGCGCGACATGCTCCCCCTCGACGAGATGCCGCCGATCATGCAGCTCGCGATGCCGCCGGTCGCGGCATCGCCGTCCCGCCGCCGCGGACCCCGCGGTCGTGCCACCACTCGACGGAGAACCTCCCGATGACCTGTCGCCTCTTCGCTCTCCTCACGCTCGCCCTGCCGGCGCTCGTCGCCGCCGGCGACTTCAGCCTGCTCACCGTCGGCAAGGTGGCGAGCTTCAAGAACGCAGGCGACGTCGCCCGCAACGGCGGCGTCGTGCGGATCGGCCGCGATCCGAACCTCCGGACGCCGATCGATCCGCGCTGCCCGACCGCGACCAGGGCGCAGATTCTGTCGTATCCGCAGGCGCTCCAGCGGATCGCCACCAATCTCGACGTCGCACTCGACTGCACGAAGTGGAAGGCGAAGGGCAAAGGCTACGAGTACAGCGATTCGAGCGGAACGGTGCGAAAGATCCACTACGGACCCGACGGCGTCCGCATCGTGGTGAAGGGCGCCGACTTCGCGCCGATCGCCGGACCGGTCGGGTACCTGGAAGCGAACCTCGTGGTCGGCGACACGCCGCTGCGCGCGCGCTTCCACGTCTTCGCGCGAAACGACGCGACGAAGATCGCGACGCGCCGTCCGTCGCCCGCGGCTGCGGCGGGCGAGGCCGGGTTCTGGGAGGCGATCGTCGGCCTCGACGACTCGGAGGCGCATCAGCAGGACACGATCGCGCTCCTCCAGAAGGCGTCGAAGAACGACCGCCGCGACGGCCGCTCGCCGTTCCTCCTCGGCATGATCCATCTCTATCGGTTCGGGCAGATGATCACCGACTACGACAGCGTGTCGGACGCCGCGGAGGCGGAGCTGGTGTCGTCGAACCAGTGGTTCGCGAAGGCGTTGCCGCTGCTGTGGGACGGCCAGCGCGGCGACTCACGCGTCCCGGGCTTCGTCGCCGCGGGCGAGTACGTCCTCGGCGTCGTGCAGGGTGACGCGGCGCTCCGCGCGAAGGGGCTGGCCGGGCTCGCGGCGGCCGTCGAGGTGAACGCGTTCTTCAACGTCTTCGACTACATCACCGTGATCCAGGTGGCGCGCGCCGGCACGCCCGAGTTCCAGCAGGCGTTCGAGGCGGTGTCGGCGTACCTGAGCGATCCGGCGACACTCTCGTGCGTCGTCTCGCAGCCCGAGCTCTGTGCCAACGAGGGCTTCGCGGCGAGCAACCTGTCCGGCTCGCTCATCGTGTTCGGCGACGTGTACGCGAAGGCGGGCGACGTCGCGCAGGCAACGCAGTGGTACTCGCTCGCCAGCGGCCTCACCGATCCGAGCTACCCGTTCAAGGATCTCGTGCAGTCGCGCGTCGCCAACGTGGCCGCGCGCGTCGCGGCGTATCAGGATGATGATCCGTCGAACGATCCGCAGGTCGTGGGGCTCGGGGCGGAGAACTGCGCGGTCTGTCACGTGCGGTGAGCGGTGGGGCAGCTTTTGTCTGCGCATCAGTTGTGCGCGCGTGCGAGTCACGGGATCGTTTAGCCGTGTACGTAGCTCCTGAGTCGTGCGCGAGACAATCTCCTGCCCGCTGAGTCGCTGCGCCCGCAGCTTGCCGATCCAGCGCTCGGGGCGCGGTCGCGTCCGATGTGGGCAATGATGCGACGCGGAGCTGCGATCTTCCAAGCCGTTCGCCGCGTCGGCGCGGTAGCGTGCCAACCACTTGAAGCCGGTGCGCACACCCACGCCGCCATGCCGCTCTAGAGTCGGGTGGTGTCCTCGAGCGCACGGGTGAACAGACCGGACGTCTCCATTCGCCCTCACCCAACCCGGCAAAGTACGGGGTGAAGCAACCGCGCCTGTCGGGCCGACGCTGCCTCCATTGCCCGCCGCGTCGTGGCGGTGCCGACGCGACACCCCTGCGCAGCTAGTCCGCCTGGAAAACCAGAAACGAGAAGTTGTCCTGCACGATCGCTCCGGTCGCGTCGTAGATGCGTACTCCCAGGTCACCTCCCGGAGCGCTCGCCGTGGTCGCCGTTCTTGCCGTGGCACTGATCGGGGTCACGACGGTCGTATGACTACTCGTCGAATAAGCGACGCCGAGAACCGTGATGCGATAGGCGTCGAGCTCCTGGTCGAAGTACGCGAAGACATTGTCAGTTCCGCTCGCCACCGATCCGTCCGCGTCGATGACCCCGAAGGCCACGGGAACCTGCGCGGAATCGACGGATTCTCCGTCTTCGCCGTCCTCTCCGTCGTCTCCGTCTAGGCCATCCTGCCCTCTGGGGCCGGGAGGCCCTGCTGGACCCCGGAGCCCTGCATTCGTAGGTGTTACCGTCGTCTCCTTTTTGCGACACTCAGTGCGCAGGAACACTGCCCCTGACTTTTTGGCGCAGAGCACGTCCGCTGCTGCTGGTGCAGCAATGAGTAGGCACGTCACCGCCAGGACGACGTCGAGCGTGAGTTCGCGCATACGCCGTCGAGGTAACATGGCGCCAATCGTCGGATCAGGACCCCGTGTGCGCTTTGACACATGTCCGGCCACCCTGATCGCACCGGTGCACATACAGGCGAGGAGCTGGAAGCTCGGCGTCCCGGGGCGCGGACACGGGAGGCCGGACGAGGGCATTCCTCCGCCGCTCATGACGCGCCACTCGTAGCGTCCTTTTGCTGACGCGCCGCCGACACGACGAATGCGATGTGCTCCGCCGCCGCACGAAGATCCTCGCGGTCGTGCGCAGCGGAGAGGCAGCAGCGGAGCCGCTCCGTCCCTCGAGCCACCCCAGGCGCCAGAATCGGCGCCACATAGACCCCGAGTTCCAAGAGCCGTTCGGCCGCGGCTAGCGTTCCTTCGGCCGTACCGATGCGAATTGGCAGGATAGCCGAGGCCCAGTCAGGGCTCACCAACATGCCCTTGTCAGACAGTGCCTCACAGAACGACCTGACGTTGTCGTGAAGGCGCGCAACCCGTTCCGGCTCCCTATCGAGAATCTCCAGGGCGCACAGAGCGGCCGCCACATCCGCGGGCGGAAGCGAGGCAGAGAACACGGTCGCGTGGGCGGAGTACCTCAACACGCGCACGATCTCAGCGTCCGCGGCGACGAAGCCACCGATCGATGGGATTGCCTTACTCAACGTACCTATCCGAAGGTCGATCGCTCTCGGTGGCAAGTCGAAGTGCTCGACGAGACCGCGACCACGTTCACCCATCACACCGAACGAGTGTGCCTCGTCGACGAGGAGGAACGCGTCGTGACGACGCACGACGTCGATGATCGCGGGAAGCGGCGCGACGTCGCCATCCATCGAGTAGACGCCATCGACGACCACGAGGCGCCGCCGAACGGCTGAGGTTTGCCGAAGCACGAACTCGAGGTGTTCGATATCGTTGTGCCGAAACCGTCGCAGACCTGCTTGCGAAAGGCGAACGCCATCGTAGACCGATTGATGCGCGAGCCGATCCACGATGATCACGTCGCGACCCCCGAACAGTGTCGCGATCGTCGATACATTGGCGACGTATCCACTCGGGTACGTCATCGATGCCTCGCTCCCGCAGAATTCAGCCACCTGTTGCTCGAGACGCGCGTGCAGCTCCGTCGTGCCGCAGAGGACACGGGGACCACCCATCTGTGTGCCGAAGCGCGCCAGCGCGTCCTGTGCGGCGGCGATGACACGTCCGTCCTTGGCCAGCCCCAGGTATCCGTAAGCAGCGAGGTTCAACACCCTGCGCGAGCGTTCGCGGTCTACGTACTCGTCCCGTCCTGGCTCGCCGATACTCGCCCATTCGGAATCCAACCGTTGGACCTTGCGCTCGAACAGACGCCCACCGCCGGTCTCCAACCGGAAGGTCAGATCTTGCAGCGCCCCCCGGAGCCGCGGTGAGGTATCGACGAGCCGGCTATCGGCTCTTCGTCGTGGTCCGGGTCCGTCAGTCATTTCGGAGCACTGTCGCCACCGGCAGGTGGGAAGCACGCCACGACGGCGCGAGTGAGCCAATGATGCACAGAAGCAGCGTGAGGATGGCGATGATGAGGACCTCCATCACTGGAAGGTGAAAGTTCACCTGCCATCCGAGCATGGCCGGGAATTGCACCTTCACCCAGAACAGCCCGAGTGCGAGTCCGACTCCCGCGGCGAGCGCCAATCCTAGGACACCAACGGCTCCCCCCTCGAGCAACAGGAGCCCGAAGATGTGCGCACGGCGGAGCCCGACTGCGCGGAGCATGCCGAATTCGCGAAGCCTCTCGACGACGGTCGTCGCCAGCGTGTCGCCGATACCGAACATCACGAGTACGAGCGCGATGAAGACCATCACGTAGACGGCGGCGAAGGCTTGTCGCGCGATACTTGCAAAATACTCCACGAGCGCGGAGCTGCTCATGACCTGCATGCGCCGCTTTTCGCCAATCTCCCGGCGGATCGCCTCCTCTACGGTCGCCCGATCTGCGCCCGGCAGCACGTTCACGTAGCTCAAGTAGATCAGCGGATCGTTCCAGCGTTTCTCGTAGAGCTTGCGCGTCATCAGGATCGCGTCTTCCGCGGTGCCGCTCGTAATGGCAGCCACCCGCCTTTCCACGATCCCGGTCGGAGATTTCATTCGAAGCAGATCGCCTGCCTTCGTTCCGCGCTTGTATGCGAAACTGCTGGAGACCATGACGGCGCGGCCACGTTCGACGTCCTTCAGCGGCTGCCCACCACTCGACGACTCGATGGGCCACCCGTTGATCCGTCCGGAAGCGAAGCATCCGCGGTCGCAGGCATCGATGACCGATGTTCCCCCGTCGTACTCGACATCTCTCGCCTGATTGCCGACGACGGTCTCGACACCTGGTACGTTTCTCAGGGCTTCCAGCACATCCGTACCCGTCGGTGCCCATCGGTATCCTCCGGCCGTCTCCGCCGACGCCACGACGAGGTCCGACACGAAGCGACGGGATAGCTGCTCGACCAGGGTCCGCTCGAGGCTGTTGCTGAGGATTGCGAACATCAAGACCGATCCGACACCAACGCCAAGAGCTGCGACCATCGGTGCCAGTCGTCGAGTGTGTGTCTCCATCTCGTCGACCGCGAAACTTCCGATGCGGCCAAACAGCACACCCCATACCGAGCGGAGAATGCCGCCGCTGCGGCTGAGCAGGGGCAGCGCCAACACATACCCCCCGAGGGCGATCACGACCGTCGTGACGTGCCCGAGCGCCGCGATGCCCCACGCGAGTTGCACCACGATGAGCACGCACGCACAGACCGCAACCAGGAGTCCTACGCGCAAGCCGCCTGCCGGATCCTCGACGACGGCGTGCCGCCCCTTCAGTCGCATGACGCTGGCCGGATGGATCCTAGCCAGTCGGAGTGCAGGAGCTGCGGCCGCCAAAACAGCGGTGCCGACCCCCATCAGCATGCCACTACCCACGGCACCCCAGTCGAACGACAGGGTCGGAATCGGGATCGGAAGCCTGAAGTTGAGTGCCGTGGAGGCTGCCAACGCCGGAAGCACGAAACGCGATAGCACGACGCCCAAGACCACACCGATCAGCCCGCCGACGGCCCCCAAGAGGACCGCCTCTTTCAGGAGCTCGACGAATACCGCCGAACGGCGCAGGCCCACGGCTCGCATCAGGCCAATCTCGAACGCCCGCGCTTCGAAGATTGCCCGCAGTCGACTGTAGCATACGACGGCGCCTGCCAAGATTCCGATGAGCCCAAAGGACGTGAGCATCGTCTGAAACCCGCCGATCGTACGCCGAAACACGACCTTCTGAATTCCGGGCTCCTCCACGCGAAGCCCTGGGGGCAACGTCGCCGCGACTCTCGCTTGCACGTCCGCCACGTCGGCATCACCCCGAACTACGAGGTCCAGGCGACTCACCTGGCCCTCGGCCGCGAATGCTAGCTGCGCCGCGTAGAGGTCCATGACGACCAGCCTGCCGCCCAGCGCACCCGCCAACCCGTCAGGGTCGACGAGCCCGTGCACCTTGAACGTCTTCACCCCCGTCGGTGTGATGAGCGACACGGCGTCACCGACCGCTATGTGTCGGCGCTCAGCGTACTCTCGCCCGAGAATCACCGCGCTCGTGTCGTTGAGGAATTCGAGCTCGTCCCGAACGACGTCGCCTTTGCCTCGCGCATGGTAGACCCGGATCATGCGATCGTTCGTCAGGTCGATCCCGTGAAGTGTGAGAAGCTCGCCGGAGCCGTCGTCCGGGAACGTGACTCCCGTGAGGAGCGGCACCGCAATCTCCACGCCAGGAACGTCCGCTACGCTCCGGACCGCCTCGCGACTGAACGTCACTCCCTCCCCGCCCGTCACGGTCAAATTGGCCCGACCTGCGACGCTGTCGAGCACCCCCACGAACGACTGTAGCACCGCGCTGTTCGAGGCGAGGATGGCGACGGCAAGCGCCACCCCGACAGCGATCGTCAACACGCTCAACAGGACCCGACCGACTACGAACCGCGCGTGCTCGAACGCCATCCGAAAGGACAGCAAGACCCCCCAAGCCCACGGCTTGCGAGTCACCTCTGCCTCCGCAGACATCACCGCTGCCTCTCGCGAGTTCGCCGCTCGTCCGGTGGCACCCGAACATCGCTCACGATCCGGCCGTCACGCAGTTCGAGAGACCGATCGCCGTACGCGGCAGCGAACAGGTTGTGAGTAACCATCACGATCGTCACGCCACGCTCTTGGTTGAGCTCTCGCAGCAGATCCAAGATGAGACGACCCGTCGAAGAATCGAGATTCCCGGTAGGCTCGTCGGCCAGCACGATCGACGGATTGGTCGCAATGGCGCGGGCAATGGCGACCCGTTGCTGCTCCCCTCCCGACAGTTCAGCCGGCCGGCGCTCCTCGCGATTCACGACTCCGACACGCGTGAGCGCATCGTGGGTCCGTTCTCGAATCTCTGCGCTGCGTACTCCTGCGAATCGAAGTGGCCACGCGACATTTTGTTCGACGCTGAAGGCCGGGATGAGGTTGAAGGACTGAAACACCAGCCCGATTCGCCGGAGCCGCAGATCGGCGAGCCGATGATCAGGGAATCTATCGAGACGCTCCCCGTCCACGACGACATGGCCCTGGTCGGGCATGTCCAGACCGGACAGGAGGAAGAGGAGAGTGGTCTTTCCGGACCCGCTCGGGCCCATCACAGCCACGAACTCACCCCGGGCGACTCCCAGGGACACATTGTCCAACGCCGTCCCGCGCCCCTCCCCGACGCCGTAGCTCTTCGTTACGCCGACCATCTCTAGCGCATACGTCGCCTGCTCTCCGCTAGTCATCGTCGTCTCCCCTGCCGTCATCTTCTTCGATCATCCGGATTATCTCATCGATCGCTTGGATTTCGGCGGTTAGCTGAACGATGTGCAGCCGCGCGATCAGCGCCGCAGGGTTCAGGGGCTCTCTCGGACCACGGCTCTTGTCCGAGAGGACATGATCCCACTCCAGCATGAACCTTTTCAGGTCCAGCCACACTTCGTCGCGGTATCGCTGGAGCATCTGAATCGGCTCGCCCTTCGGCAGCTCCCGATAGAAGAGCAACCAGACGCTGAGCTCGGTCCGAACGCTCTCAGGGCTCCGCATCCAGGCATCGAACTCCGCGCGACCTTTTTCAGTGATCTCGTACGGGCGACGGCGGGGATCACCGTTCGCCGGAGCGTCCCGGTCGACGACCAACTCGAGCGTTCGGAGTGATCGAAGGTTCCGGTAGAAGTTCCCGTGATTGTCGTCGTCGTGGTAGCGCCGGATCTGCAACCACAACGGCCAGCCGTGCAGCAGCTCGCCGCTTCGAAGAAGACCGAGGATCATGTGCCGGAGGTCCACGTTGCGTCCTTGCGCGCGGCTGCTTCCAGTTTTCCTGCTACCATGCAGAGACCGTCAACTGTCAAGGAAATGTAAGTTCCTCATGTCACATGCGTGCGCCACCACACACGTGTCACTGCATCGAGTCCGACGTCGGCAAGCCGCCCCATCCGACGTCGCGCGCCTTGCCGAGCCCGACTCGTGTCGCTGCATCGAGTGCGGCGAACATCGCATGACAGGATTGCGTGCCCGTCCTCTATCAGTCTATCCGCGCGTCATGCACTCACTGCTGACGTCGGCACGCCATCACCGAGGACGGGCTCGGCGGTCCCGCACGTCGTCAGCCACGACGAGGGGAGGCAACTGATGACCTTCTACGCGAAACACGCTCAGCCATCCGACCCGACCGAGGCTCCCTCCGCGCCGGCCTCGAGCGCGGACGACGAAGGCGCGCCCGCCGTGCCGCCATCGCACGACGCCCCACATCGACGCCTCATGGTGGCCATTCTCGACGACGCGCTCGTGGTCCTCAGGAGGCGGGACCGCAGCACACGGCGCCGCGTGCTGCGGGAGACCATCGAATGGTTCGAGATCGATGATCGCGCCTGGGTCTTCTCGTTCCTCAACGTGTGCGATGCGATCGATCTCGATGCGACCGCGGTACGCACACGGGTAGCGCCCGTCCTATCCGAAGCCAAGCGCTTCCTGTTCGGCAGCGAGCTCCGGCGTTCGGCATTCCCGCATACGAAACCGCACCCGCGTTCGACGCTGGCGTTGGTGTACCAGAGCTCTCCCGGCCGGTCCGAGGAAGCTCGGCCATGACGGCATTTCAGCATGGCGATCGACCCTGCGGCGTCAGCCGGTCGCTCGGGACGATGCGTGAGACCCCAGGGGCTCACTACGTCCGAGTTACGTTGCGTTCGGAGCTTCAGCACGCGACGCGACGGCTTCCGCTTAGCCCGTCGGTGATAGAAGCGTTCGTCCGCGAGTCGACCATTCTCTATCCGCACGACGGACGGGATATTCCAGACGCGGCACCCAACTCCGGCGCTCTCGTCTTCGTGGTCGCTGGATCAGTCCGGGTGGAGATACGGGCAGAGCGGCGCACGATACTCGAGTTCGTGCCGCCGGGTCGATTCGTGTGCCTGGCCGTTCCGCGCGGCACGACGCGACTCGTTGTTGCGGTGGCACACCGAGCGGCGGTACTAGCGAGCATTCCATACGCGCTCCTGACTGCAGTCATGGACGGAATGAGCTCGAATCACCGAACGATGCTCGCCCAACGCCACTGGCGCGGCCGATTCCACTTGGCCGTCGAGCGGAGCGTTCTCGCCGCGCTATCTCTCGAGCGCCGGGTACTCATGGCCATGGAGGGTCTCGCACGCAACTTCGGTCGGCCCCACCCGAGCGGCACTCTCATTACCCTGGACGTCATCCATCAGGACATCGCGGACCTCGTAGGGGCGAGCCGATCCCAAGTCACCCGTTGCCTCGGGCATCTACATGAAGCGGGTCTCTTGTGGTCGAGCAGCATCGGCTACGTTTTGCCTGGCGCGGGTGCCGCGGGAGCGCGACTCGAGCCGGTCAGGTCACGCCGCGCCCACCATTCGGCCGCAAGCGCCGCCTCGTCCCCATGATGAGACGAAGGACGTGGCGTGCGCTCGCGCCACTCGTGCTGGCTTGGGAGCTCATCGAAGCACCTCCCGTTCACGCCCAAGGCGACGGGCGCAACATTCTTCTCCAAGCCAAGATTCGTGAGGGTCAACGACCATGGCGAGACCGTATTCAGACCGTCTCGCTGACGATGTCGGGGGTGGGTGCTCCGAAGCCCCGAACACTCCGACTCTACGAATTCCGGGAGTCCGCGACGGAAAGGCGGACGCTCATACGGTTCCTCGAGCCTGCGTATCTGCGCGGCACGGGTGTCTTGGTGCACACGGGACGCGAGTCATCTCAGTGGCTCTTCCTGCCGAACGGCGAGCGCCTTCTTCAGCTGGACTCCGCTCAGCGCGACGCCCGGTTCGCTGGCAGCGACCTCAGCTATCGCGACCTCGCCCTTCTGACGGCCCTGCCTGGCTGGGGCCTGGCTGACGCGAATTCCAAGTCGATCGGTAACGAGGTCATCGACGCCGTCCCGTGTCACGTGCTCGACCTCCTCCCCAAACAAGTCGCCGGAGCATACCCGATCATCCGCACGTGGCTCGGCACCAACGATCTGGTATCGCGGCGCCTGGAGTTTCGCGATGCGAGCGGCGGCGTCCTGAAACGAGTCCAGCTCCAGGATATTCGAGACGTCAACAACGTGCCGCTCCCATTTCGTATCATCGTAGAGACATCGGCCGATGCGACGCAGACGGACATCGCTGTTCAGGACGCGCTCGTGAACGTCGGTCTCTCATCCGACTGCTTCACGACGGACACTCTGGCGCACCCCGCCGAGGACGAGACACGCTGCGCAGCATCTTCGCCTGCCAGCGCTCGCGTACCGCCGGAGATGGACGAGACGCCGCCGCCGGCAGGGGTCTGGGCCTGTCTGCGGCGCTTCTGGCACTGGATCAGGCGTCTCGTCGAGTCGCTTTGGTAACGTCGCGAAGGTCCCGGCTCGAGTCGTCGCACGCCGGTGAGTCGTAGCGATCAGGACGTGAAGTTCGGGCCGCCGACCGGAAGCGGCATGAGCGGCCGAGGGCGGGATGCTCCTCGCGAACCTCGCCGCGACCCGGCGGGTCGACCGAGCCGGCTCGTTGAATCCCGACTCGGTCGACCCCGTTCAGGCCGGACTCGTGCGCATGGCAGCGCTCATCAGCGACACGTCAGAGCCACCGACATCGCCCGCGGCTGCCGCACCACCTGACCTTCTTCTTCACGCGGCGATCGGCCTTGCCATAGGCCCTCGCGTCCAAGCCCTTGGCGCGCTTGCGCGCCACTCGTGCGAGGTGCCGTCCCTTGGAGACGTGCCGCCGAGCCTCAGCGAGAGTCGATGCACTCTTCGCGCGATTCTTCCAGTATCCGGCTCGGGTGAATTGGTGCTCCGATGACATCAATCGCCACATGCGAGCGTTCTTCACGTCAGCGATATCTCGTCCGCGCCTGCGACCCGCGTCCCGAACGGACTTGGCGCAGTTCGCCGGTATCCGGCAGCCGGCACTCCCGAGATAGTCCCACTCGTGCTCGTCGGCGTACTTCTCTCGAATCCGTGGAGCGATCACGTGACGCCGCAACCAGAACGCGAATTTCCATGTGTCCTTCACGAACACATTCCCGCCGTCGTTGGCCTTCCACTGGCCCCCTTCCTTGTGGACATACGCGAGGCCCGAGCCCGCGGTCTTCGGAATCCGCGTGCCGTCGCTCCGCTCCTTGCGGTAGTACCGGTCCACGAATTCGTCGTCGCTCATGTCGTCGACGAACGACTGAGCGGCGTTCCAGGCCGCGTCCGCGATACCGACGACGTCGGCGATGGTTGCCATAGCACTGACGGCGAAAGCAGCCCACGCGATACGGCCCGTCGGATCGATCTTGTTCGTCGGAGAGTTCTGAACGTACCCGTAACGGTTCAGGCCGAGTAGGCCGTTTCCGTCCACGACTTCGTCCGCCTGCAGAAAGCGTCCAAGCACCGGGTCGTAGTAGCGGGCACGCATATAGATCAGACCACTGTCGGCCTCGTGGTAATGCCCAGTGTAACCGCGCTCCTGGCGGAAGCTGGAGGATTGCCACTGGACGTCGCCCCAGGGACCGTACTCGCGGCGATGCACCACGGCCCCGGCTTCGTCGGTCACGACCTCGATCGAGCCCTGTTCGTCGGCATGGAGCGTGTAGCGCCGCGTTGAGGCACCCGAGCCCACGGTCTTCATCACGAGCGAGAAGCCGTCGCCGTCGTTCTCGTCGAGCTTGATGTACTTCGTGACGGTTCCGTCCGGGGCGATCTCATAGTCGTTCGTCACCCACCGCGTGATTCGCGACCCGCGTTGCGCGCGGTAGCGCTCGCCGTCGGTGTCGTATGCATACTTCGTCGCCCCGATCTTGATCGGCATGCGCGCGGCGTCATAGCGGATGGACGCCCGTCGGCCGCGCGTCATGTTGCCGTTGGCATCGTAGCGGAAGCGGTGCTTTCCCATCGCGGCGACGGCGTGCGGGCGGGTGCTCGAGGCACCGGATGCCGGGTAGGAGTAGCCGCCGTTTCGGCGCGTCGCGACTAAGTTTCCGATGTCATCATACGCGAAGTCGTCCGAGCGTTCGGGAGCCGTCTCGTTCACGGCATCGAGCAGCTCGTGAAGCGAGTCGTAGTCGAACGACCATCCAAGGGTCGGACCCGGGTGCGCGGAGGGAGACACTCCCGAGGTGTATACGCGGCGGACGAGACCATCGCGGTCGCGGTCGAGCATTTCGTCCTGGAGCACGAGTGCCCCATGCGTCGTCCGCAGCGAGGTGAGCCAGCCGCGGGCGGAGTCGTAACCGTACTGCGTGACTGTCCCGTTCGCGTTCCGGCGTTCACGCGCTCGATTGGCCGCGTCATAGGAGATGTGATCGATGACGCCCGGAATCGACCGCAGTCGCCCAGCGTCGTCGAACAGTCGCACGGCGCTTTCCGAACCCGTGTCGAAGGAGCCGTCGGGGTAGCCAATCCGCACCAGCTTGCCGGCGACGTCGTACGTGTAGGTGAGAACGTAGGCCACGCCATCGATCTCACGGACGTAGCGGTCGACGCGACCGGAGCGATCGTAGTGGTAGCGCTCCGCGTTCCCGGTACCATGACTCGCGCGGGTCATTCGTCCGATTCCCGCGCCGCTGGACACCACGTCGTCGTATTCGAAGCGATGCACGACGGCCTTGCGCCCGCTGCCCACGGTTCGGCTGAGCGGCCGATCGAGCGCGTCGTAGACGACGGCCGTCCGCTGACCGAGGGCGTCGAGGCTTTCCGTCAGGCGGCCCTTCCGGTCGTAGGCGTATGTGCGAACGCCGCGATCGGGATCGACCTCGCGAATGACGCGATCGTCCCAGTCGCGTACGTAGGTCGTGACGTTACCTTTCGGATCCGTGACTCGATGGAGACCACCGCGGCCGTCGTACTCGTAGGTCGTGTAGAGCCATCGCGGGATGGGCGGCTCGCCGGCCTCGCTGCGGTCGAGGACTTCGCCGCGAAGGACCACTCGACCCTGCCCGTCCTGCCGCTCCATGGTACGGTGACCCATCGGATCGGTCGTGAAGGTGTCGCGAAGCCAACGCGACAGCAGGGATCGAGCGCCGTCGGCGTGACGGGTCTCGACCGCGTCGCCGCGCGCGTCGTACACCGTTTCCGTCCACACGCGCACCACCGGCGATAGCCCGTCCCAATAGTACGGCTCGGATACGGCGACGACGTTCCCCTGCGCGTCGTACTGGGTCTCCTGCGTGATGGCTTGCGCGGGGCTCGGGCCGCGCGCCAGCGTGCGATACACGCGCCCGAGCCCGTCGGAATACGAGCGCGTCCACGCGTTACCGCTCATCCCGCTGGACGGCGGCACCTCGGTGAGCACATGCTGTCGCGACGGGTTCCCGAGCTCCACGTACTGCGTACGCACGAAGCCGCCGTCGGGTCCTTCGACGAGGATGGCGCGACACAACGGATCGAACGTGGTGCGTGTCACGCCACCGTTGGCATCCGTCGTAGTCGCGGGGAGTCCGCAGACCGGGTCGAACGTGGTGGACACGACATGCCCGAGAGGATTCGTCACGCGCGTCGGCCGATCATGGGTGTCGAAGGCCGTCGTCGTCACGGCACCGAGGGGATCGATGACACGCACCGGGTTTCCCTGGGTGTCGTACTCGGTCTGCACCAACGACCATTGCGTCTCGTCAGTGCGCACCTCGGCGCGGGTCGGGCGGCCCACGTGCGGCGGCTGCAGGTGTGAGCCGTTACCATCGTAGACGGTCCGCGTCTCTTCCAGGAGCGCTCCGGCAACGGTCGCGCCGAGACGCACCTCGACCGCCGCTGGCAAGTTCACGAGGTACGCGGACCGGTTGGGCACGTAGGTAGTGCGCGTCGTCACCTCGTCCCCGGACGTGTCGCAATCGCCAAGGTCCGTCTGCAGTACAGCGTGACCGAATTCGTCATAGGTCATGGTCTCGGCGTCACAGGTTCGAACGGACGCGCCGTCGAACACTTCGTAGCTTCGCCGAGCGACCGGCAGGACGCGATATGGCGGCAGCGCTTGCCCGTCGGACTCGAACGCATACTCGTTCTCGACACGCGCGAGCAGAACGTCGCGGCTGGAGCGCTGCTCTTCGACCCGAGGCGCTCCGCGCAAGGCATAGGTCTGATGATAGGTGACCTCGGTCCAGCCGCGTCCGGTCTCGCTGCCGATCGGCGGGGGCATCGTGCGCACGGTAGCGAAGCCGAGCGACGTCTTGTGGCGTCCGTCGTAGCGCCCACCTGCGTAGGAAAACGTGGTCTCCGCGGCGGCGGTTCGTCCGTCGCGCTGCGTGATCGCTTCGACCGTCATTCCGCGCATACCGCGCGTATCGGGCCACGACGTGGCGACGCGATAGCGCACCTCGAGCGTACCGCCGAAGCCGTTGCTTCGACGGAAGAGGAGGTCAGGCACCGCATGACTGACCAGGCTCACGGTGTGGCGTCCATCCGCTTGCCTGCAGACGGCGTCGGTGCGGCCGTCGCCGTCGAAGTCGCCCACGATCATCATCGGGAAGCCGCCCGTTCCCGACTCCGTGCCGTTGACGCAACCAGACGCCAGGGCGATCGGAGCGTTGAAGCTGCGGCCGGTGGAAAGCGCCACGTAGATGAGATTTCCCGCCCTGCAGGCGAGATCGGTCCGTCCGTCGGCATTGAAGTCCGACGGATACTGGAATGCGTAGACCGTCTCGACGACTTGCCCGTTGATCAGGACGAACGTCCGGCCGCCGGAGGCGCCGTTCGGACACAATGCCGGCGTCGCGTCCCATGGCGTCGCGCCTGCGACGAAGCCACGGCCGGTGCTGAGGGCAACCTGCTGTCGGCCGTCGCCGCTGCGGCAGCCAAGGTCTTCCTTGCCGTCGCCGTTGAAATCGCCGGTGAAGAGGTACTCGGTCGAGGTGCCGTCCTGGCTCATCCCGATGCCGTCGCCGCGCGGACACCATCCCGCCACCCAGGGAGCCGGCGGCGCGAAGCCGGTCCCGACCGAAAGGAGTACGGCGATCTCGCCGGTGCCGCCGGCCGTGCGACACGCGACGTCGGTACGTCCGTCGCCATTGAAGTCGCCGGCGAACTGGTAGCCCGGCGCCGCGCACCAACCGGTGGCCCACACACCAGGAGGGGTGAACCCTGAACGCGTCGACAGACGCGCGAGGAGATTCCCACCTGAACGACAGCCGAGATCGGCAGCGCCGTCGCCGTCGAAGTCGCCGCCGAATCCGCGGTCGTCCGTGCCAGCGCACCACCCGGAGGCCCATTCCTGTGCGGCCGCGATCCCCGAGCCCGTGGAACGCGCGATGCGCATCGTGCCCGCACTGAGACACCCGAGATCGGTCATGCCGTCGCCGTCATAGTCGGCGTTCAGCTGCTGGTCGCGGTCCCATGGTCCCGAACAAAAGCTGGTGAGCTTCGGCCCGCCATCGACGAAGCCGGTGTTCCCGACCGTGGCATCGCTGCGGGAGTAGGCGATGTAGTGGATTCCGGAAGCCCGACAGCCGAGATCCTGTCGCCCGTCGCCGTCGAAGTCGCCGGTGTACTCGAGTTGGCCGGTGCTACCATTGCCGCTCCCGACCGCGCACCACACGCCAAGGCCACTGTCGCCGCCGGTCGCACCGTAGTCGCTCGGACTGGCGCCGGTGTACGTGAGTTGCGTCGCCGGATGCGACGCCCCACCCGTGACCTCGATCTCACCGTTCGCATCAGTCTGCAGGACGGCGTCGCTGCCGAACTCCTGAATCGACTGCAGAAGCGAGCGTCCCGTCAACGGGCCCTCGGTGTAACGCAAGCGATAGGCGGCCTGCATCCTCCGCGAGCCGACGGTGTCGAGCGCGAAGACCAGGATCGTCTTCACACGTCCCCGCACCGTGGTCAGGGCCATACCGTCGGCATAGCTCTCGACGTCCGGACGTGGTTCCCAGTGAAGCTCGACCTCACCCGTGCGGTAGGAGATCCGGCGCGGGTATAACCATCCGCCGCCGAAGAGCGTGTCGTCCCATGCATAGTCGACGCGGTGGCCGTCCGGGTCACTCACGGTCGACACCGCGAACCGAAAGACCTTCGCACTGTTGCCGGCCAACTGGACGGGACGGTAGGTCGTGGTGGTACCGTCACCGTCGGTAATCTCCCAACGCGTGCTGGCCTCGTCACTCCCCGGTAGGAACCGGATGCGCTCGAAGCGCTCCTGCTCCGGAAAGTGCG
Source organism: uncultured Binatia bacterium (SeqCode) (assembly GCA_964432595.1). Classification (GTDB taxonomy): domain Bacteria; phylum Desulfobacterota; class Binatia; order DP-6; family DP-6; genus DASYLJ01. The sequence goes on from CAYSOF010000003.1 coordinate 141,052, forward strand.
TCCCGCCGTTGTCGCAACTCGCCGAGGGCCCGTGTGGCTGGTTGCACGGTCGCAGGATCGCCCCGTCGAGAAGCCAGAGGTCGCTCGCGTCGTATGCGGGCGCGCCGCGGCCATGGCCTGCACGCTCGATCACGCTGAGCCCGGAGAGCGCCCAGCCGACGCCCGCATAGCCGTTGCCACCACCGGACCCGTAGGCGAGTGCCAGCTCCGGCTCGAGGTCGTGGAACGGCGGCACGTCGATGTCGATCCGGTCCTGGTATGCACCCCCGGACGGATCGATCCAGCCGAAGCCATGTCCCGTCTTCTCGGTGGTTCCTCCTCCGCTATTGGGGCTCGGGGGAGCGCCGTGCGCGGCAACGGCGAACACGATCAGAGCCAACGTTGCAGTGATGGCATTCATCGGTAGTCCCCTCCACTCGTCACGGGGCGCAGTCGCCGACGAAGTTGCCCTGGAAGGAGCCGCGACCGTTCTGAGCGCAGTAGTTTCGCGCCCACGCCCCGCACTCCGCCACGCACTGGCCCTGGTGGAACGGGTAGTTCCCACTCGCTCGATGGTAGACGCTGCGATTCGAGCACTTGGCGCAGCAGTACGCGGGCTCGTGAGGGACGACGACGTTACCGTCGTAGAAGACGGAGGACCATCCGCAGCGGCCAGTCGGGTTCGAAATGCAAAGCTGCCCGCCGTGGTTCTGGCAGGCGTACTGGCTCGTCCAGCCGCTGCCGCAGAAGCTGCGGTCCTGATAGACGCAGTCCTCGTAGCTCCACACCGGCAGCGTGATGCCGTAGCCGTCCTTGCAGTAGATCGAGCAGCTGTGCGGGCATGGATCGTCGTAGCCGTTGCAATCCTCGTCCACTCCGTTGCCGCAGATCTCGGGCGTCGGGCTGCAGGTGCACTGGCAGTCGCGGCATTGGAAGCCCGACCGGCAGACTCGACCCTCGTCGCCGCATTCCTCGTACGGCTCGTTGGTGGCCGGATTGATGTCGGTCCGAAGCCAATTGTCGCCGCAGCGCGCGTTCTGACAATTGACGCACCCGTCGTTCACGCTCGAGTTGCCGTCCTCGCATTGGTCAGGCACTCGGGCGCCGTTGATCGTCTGGTAGTTCAGGAGCCCATCGCCGCAGAACGGCCGTCGGCAGATGCTGCTACAGGTGTCCGATGCGGGCCCTTCGTCGCACTCCGCAGGCGAGAAGCCCGGCTGGTCATCCTTGCCCGGGCAGAAGTACCCATCGGGACACTTGGGCAACTTGCACTGTGGCGTACAGCCGTTGCACGGGTCGTCATCGTAGTCGTCGCACTCCTCCGTCGTCGCATCCTGGTTCTTCACGCCGTCGCCGCACATCGGCCCGCCGCACCAGCCCTCGACGGTCGGCGTGTCGCGGATCCATCCGTACTCGGGGGCCGCGCCGCGCGAACGCAGGAACTGGACGCAGTGCCAGCCGATCGTCGAGAAGCGCCACAGCTCGCGGAAATGTTCACGAGTATCCTGGGTGATCCTCGCGATCGGCGCTCCGAGCGGGCTGGAGGGCGCACCGGGAAACAGGGGCGTCACCTCGGGCGAAGCGTACACGTATTGGTCAGCGGCCACGTTGCACGAGGGCTCCGAGCCGATGTCGTCAGGATAGACGGTCGGCAGCGCACCGTTGCAACGGGATGCCGAGCACGCGCGCGGCGCGGCGTTGCATTGGAAGTCGTTGCCATCCGGACCGCAAACGCCGGTCGCCGACGGAGCCGGCTCGAGGTCGGCGATCGCAACCCAACCGAACGAGCCGTGCGCAGGATCGTCGGGCGCATCGACATAGCCCCAGCGGTACGCGCCGCTGGCTCGCTCGCTGGCGCCTGCGACCGCCGCGCCCGGGCAGCCGTCGGGAAGGGTCTCGCTCTGAACGGCGAACGTGGCCCCGACACGGACCGCGCCGCTCAGCGGCGCAGCGGTCGCGTCCGGGCGTCCCAGAAGCGGCGTCGTACGAGAGAACCGATACGGATGGTAGCAGACGATCGCCTGCGCCGGCTGGAGGCACTGAATGCCGTCGCCGGTCTCCGTGCCTGTCGCGACGGCATCGTCCACCACCAGATGACCGCTGCCATCGGAAGCGCGGATGCTCCATGCGGCGCCGCCGGCCGAGGCGACGATGGCGTCGTCGGACAAGAAGCCGGGTGAGGCGATGTCACCGAAGCCGGTCGTGATCTGGCGCGGCTTGCCACCGGCACGCGGAACCATGAACAGCTCGACGCCGCACGCCTGCTTCGCGTGGCAGGCGTGGGCGCGGAACACGATCGACTTGCCGTCTGGACCGAATGCGGGTTCGTCGGGACGGCTGAGCGTCCGGCTCGGACGCACGATCACCTTGCGCTTGCCCGTGCGGCCGTCACGCCGATAGACGCGGCCGCGTGAGACGTACACGACGTCGCCGTTGTCGGGCGCGGGCGTCGGGTTCGTCTCGTCGCTCGCAGACGTGGTCGTCACCCGCTTCTCCGTTCCGCTTCCCACGTCGAGGGAGTACACGTCGGTCGCCCGGCCGGGCGCCATGCGCCGGTGGAACAGGAGGCGCGCGCCGTTGTCCGTGAAGAGCGGGCGCGTCGCGACGCCGTCGGGGCCGAGATCGCGGAGCGTGCGGGGTGTATCGTCTCCACTGGTTCCGACCAGGCGAACGGCCAGATTGCCCGTGTCGGGATCCCGTCCGACGAAGACGACGCGGCGGGCGCCGGGGGCGAGCGATGGGTGGTCGCACGCCTGGCACCCCGTGGTGAGACGGCGGGCCGAGGTGCCGTCACCCTCGGCTATCCACACCTCACCGTCACGAATGAACGTCATGAACTGCGGCACGCGCTCGACCGAGATCGCGGCCACCATCAAATTTGGCTCCGTCACACCGGCCAACTCGTCGCGGACCATCACCGACGCCAGGCGCTTGTCGCGGTGCATGACGTCGATCGTGACGGCCAGCTTGTCGAGTCGCCCGCTCAAGCTTTGAGATAGCGACTCGCGGTGCACCTCGAGCAGGTGACGGTCGCTTGCCGTGTTGACCGTCGCCGACTCGCCCTCGAGGGGACGCCACTCGCGCACGTTCGCGCCGATCGTGAGTGGCGTCTCCTGATCGGTGCCGTCATCGAAGACGAGGCGGAGCGTGCCGAGTTGGCGGCCGGCGTGCCGTGTCCATGTGAGCCGTGAGCCGACGAGCAGATGCACCACGAGCGGCGAGGATACGTCCGCCGGGATCTCGAGCTGCGGCAAGCCGTCGTTGGAAGAGAACACCCGCGTCGGTGGCGCCGACCAAGCGACCGGGACACCCCCAAGCTCGGCCGGACGTTGAGCAGCGAGCTGTGGAAGCATGCCGCTCAGGGTCGACGAGAGCCCGGCGCTCGGTATGGCAAGCGGCGTGTACGAATTGCCGTGAGCTGTGGTGGCCACGAGCGTCAGACAGGCAATAGCCAAGGCTACAGTCGAGTACCTGCGAAACCGAAGAGAACGCGTCATGAGATGTTTCCCCCTCTTTCCTGGCAAGAGTGGGGTGGACCGTGCACCACCGAAGCGTCCGCAGGGAGTGTGCCATGTGTCCCAGCACACTACGGAGCCGGACTGGGTCGACATCGCTCGAGGCCAGCTTGTCCGTGAGTGTCACCGCGGTAGTCGTCGGGAGGACCATGTCGATGTTGCCACGAACGCGTGCGAGCGGACGCCGAGCGTCCAGGTCGGCGAGGACACATTGGTCGACGACTTCTGAGTTGACTCCGAGGACGACGGAGGAGGATACGTTGAAACCTGTCGATCATGTCCAGTGTAGCTATCGATGCGACAGGCAGTCGGGCGCGCGGACGCGCGCGGAGGGGAATGCTGTGGCTTTTCTTCGCCGTGTTGCTGAGCACCAGCTCGGCTCACCAGCAAGGAACGCCAACTGCCTCGAGCGAGCCGCAGACACCTGCCTCACTGTTCACGCTTGGCGACGCCGCGCTTCAAGGCGATGACCTCGCGCTAGCGTACCGTCGCTTTTCGACGGCGCTGACGCTCGCGCGTCGGAGTGGCGACTACGACGCCCAAGGCACCGCGCTCGTTCGGCTGTCCATCGTGGTGAATCGCCGCGGACAGCGGCAGAAGCGAAACGCGTTCCTCTGGAAGGCCGCCCTCGCGTACCGGAAGCGCGGAGATGCGAAGGGTGAGGCTGCCAGTTTACTTCCGTTCGCGAACTCCGTTCGCCACGCCCCGCGACGACAACGTCGCGCGATCCGAGCGTACGAGCGCGCCCTGATCCTGTATTCCGCACAAGACGACCGCCTCGGACAAGGGGACGTCTTCCTGGGACTCGCCCAAGTCTACTACTTGGGAGGTGGGGACGCGGCGCAATCCCTCTACGAAGCCGCGCGCGAATCGTACCTGTCCGCGGGGGACTACGGTCGCGCGGCAGAAGCGACGGTCGGACTAGCGTCCGTGTTCGCCCGAGCAGGCGAGCGACCCGCTGCACGACAACAGCTCGACGAAGCCGACCGTCTATACGGGAAAGCTGGAAACGAGGAGGGCTTGTCGCGAGTCGAACTCGAGCGCGCGTACATCGATCTGCTTGACGGACAACATGCCGCCGCGGAGCGCGTCTTTCGACGTGCATTGGCGCGCATGGTCACTCGGGACGATCGGCACGCAGCGGCCAACATTATGCTTCACATCGCGTCCACGTTGGCAGCTCAGGGACGGCGGAGCGACGAACGGACAGCAGTCAAACGAGCGCGCCGGTACGACCCGAACAACAGCAATGCCTGGATCGCGTTGGCTACCATTGATCGAACGCAGCATCGCTTCGCCCACGCTGAGAAGCTGTATCGGAAGGCGGAGCAAGCTTGTCGAGAGCGGCTTCTCACGCTGTGCGTCGGCAACGCGCTACTAGGACAGGGCGACCTGCAGATGGACCTTCGGCGACCTGCAGAGGCCGCACGACTATATGCGCGTTCCCTCGAGGTCTATCGCTCCATCAATCATCCTCAAGGTGCGACCAATGCGGCGAACGCGCTGGCACGGGTGCATGGCACGACATAGCGCCGCACACCGTGCGAGCTGGCAGGCACCTCGCTGCCCCGAACGAGCGCCCGGACCCGTCGTCGGGATCACCTGCGCACGGCAGTCGCACCGCTCGCAGCAGCTCGTCCGACGCCGAGAGCACGACGCTGATTCTGCCGCTGCTCTCTGGGAGGCCAGCGCGGCGACTCGCGCGGCCCGACTTCGCCCCTGAACGACGCTCAGGACGTAATCGCCCGATGCGCCCGCCCCTCGTGTCGGCGACGTCTACACGAAGGCCGGCGACGTCGCGCAGGCGACGCAGTGGTACTCGCTCGCCAGCGGCCTCACCGATCCGAGCTACCCGTTCAAGGATCTCGTGCAGTCGCGCGTCGCCACGAATGCCGACTGCCAGCGGTCCGCCACGTCGCGATTGCGTCGCCGTCGGTCAGTTCTCGACCGCAGGGCCGTCCAGCGTATCGGCCGTCAACGGAGGCTCGATGATCGCGTCGCCGTCCGGCGGCGCCGCATCGCCGGGCTCGGCGACGTCCGCCTCCGGCTCTTCGCCCGCCGCCTCGATCTCTTTCGCTATCGCCTTCACCTTCTTCACTTCGGCCTCAGCGCGGAGTACCGCGGCGACGGCCGAGTTCGTTCGCGCACTCTCGAGCTTGTTGGACGCGGACGTCACCCCGGCCCCGAGCTCGTTCCTCGCGCTCGCGCAAGAGTTCGGATCGTACACCAGCTCGTACCTGTGCTCGCCTTCGACCTTGGGAGCTCCCTTGTCGAGATAGCGGTACTTCAGCAGCGCCCGCGACTTATCGAGAGCCGTCGCGATCTCGTTCGCCGACATCGAGTAGATGTCAGCCAACGTCGAGTTCTCGATCATCGCGAAGAGCCCGCTCGTGAAGCCGCCGGAGACGGAGACGAGCGCTATCGTCAGCGTGGCCGCACCCGCGGCGCCCAACCCACCGGTCGCAGCCGCGGCACCGAGCGCCAACCCACCGGCGACGTAGATCCACGCACGGTTCTGGCTGGCACGCGAGTGATACGCCTCCTGGAGATCCTGACTGTAGTTGACGAGCTTCTCGTAGTCGTCGCAGGGGTTCGCCGTGACGACGAACGGGGGCTGGTCCGGCCTGATTCCCAGGTTGGCGGCCGTGCACCCCGTCCCGACAACGACGAGGAGGCTGGCGAGGGCCGCCAGGCGGCGGAGGCGAAAGGCGTTCACGGGCATCTCCTTGTGCGCCTCGTCTGCGGGCGCATCTCGAACGTGGAGGTCATGGGAGGCCGAGCGCTCGTCGCTTCGAGACGACGGCGGACGACCTCGCGTTCGGGTTCAGTCATCACATCCCTGATCGTCGACGTCGGTGTTCTGGTCCGTCCCGGGGCAGACGTCGCATGCGTCGCCGACCTCGTCGTCGTCTCCGTCGTCCTGGTCCGGGTTCGCGACGCGGATGCAGTTGTCGAAGCGGTCCAGGACGGAGTCGTCGTCCGCGTCGATGCTGCAGGCGTCTCCGCGAGACTTGCCGTCCGAGTTCCGCTGCTTGGGATTGCGGACGAGCCGACAGTTGTCGTCACAGCCCGTCGTGGAATCGGTCGTGCACGGCGTCGCGAACGCCCCGTCCCCGTCGCCGTCGTCCGGGACGCCGTCACCGTCCTCGTCGCCAGGCAGCGAGCGGACGTACCCGCACCCGTTCGAGCGGGCCGCAGCGCGAGCCGCGTCGAGCGCCGCCGCGTCCATGAGCTCGCGGCGCTCGAACGATCGCCCCATGGTGCGGACGCAACGCCGGTACTCGGCACGGCTGCGCCACGTCCGCCCACTCTTCCTCCGCGGCTTGTCGCAGGCGCACTCCTCGCTCAGGGTGCACCCGAACTGGTCGACCAGGGTCGCCGGCAAGCCGTCGGCTCCGATCTTGCCGGGCTCGGTGCCACGACACTCGTCGCAGGCATCACCGACTCGGTCGTCGTCGCCATCCTGCTGGTCGGCGTTCGAGTGGTCGTCGCAGTTGTCGACGGCGTTGGCGTAGCCGTCGCCGTCCGGGTCGGTGGTATCGGGGACCTGCCCTCGAGCCACGACGACACCGAGCAGGAGAACGGCGCACGCGACGGCGGCGCACGACACACGACCGCGCAGATCGCTCCCAACCATCATATTACTGAACAGCGTTCTCATGCTTGCAGCGACGGCGTTCTGCACGGACCATGCCGTGCGCGAGGCCACGTTCCGCAAGCGCTTCGGAGGGGTTCCGTCCACACGAGCACACTCATCGTCCTGCGCAGTGGACGCCGCCCCCGCCGCACGTGCCGTCAGCGCGTCGACCCGCGCCGGGCATCGATGAGCATCAAGTCTGGCGGAAACGCAGGGAGCTAGCTGTCACGTCACCATTGCGTGGTGGAAGCTCGCCGGGATGGCACCCCCATTGCAGGGCGGCTCACTCAATGGCGGACTTCATGCCACCCACGAGCGCCTGGATGGACTCGCTCAATCGACTGCTGTCGACGGACTTCCTGGCGTTGATCGCCGTGTTCGCGCCCGTCCATCAAGGACTGATCGAGCTCTTCAAGCTCACCGGCGTCAAGGTCCGGCGCTACTGGGAAGCCCTGCTCTACGTCGTCTACGGCAACGTCTACGGTCCGCGTGAGACGCCGCCGTCGCCGCTCCTCCTCAACAAGCCGATGGGCACGATCCCGGCGGGGCTGACCGAGGAGACACGCCGAAGCTGGTGGGACGGTCCCCAGCGACGTCTCATCGAGAGCTTCGTCCTCCGCGCCGTCGGCGACGACCCCGTCACCGACATCTCGGACGCCGACATCCGGAACGTGATCCGGATCGCGCTCATGGCCGCCGGACCGGACTGCCGCCAGATCGTCGAGGGCCTGGACGACATGATCCGAAGCGGCGTGCGCGAACGCGCGGACATCGAAGCAGGCCTGGCGGCGTTCACACCACGGGACGCCGCGGTTCTCGCCACGGTCGAGGACTGGAAGAAGACGGTCGAGAAGGCCACCGCGGTGAGCCCGGCCCTGCTCGTCGCCTGGCGGGAGGCCTTCGTCGAGGGGTTCGTTCCCGGCGTCGTGCGTGCCGAGCGCGAGCTCGGCAACGCGATCAAGGCGGCCGAGTACCGCTATCATCGCCAGCTTCACTGGGCGACGGTGGTGTTCGCGCTCGCCGAGGCGGGGATGATCGCGGGGCTCCTGCGCAACGGCGCGCTCGGGAAGCTCGAGGGAGCGGCAGAGGCCTGGTCGGTCACCGCCTTGCCCGTCGTGTTCTTCGCCGCCTTCGGGCTGCTGCTCGTCACCCCGAGCATCTCCAAGAGCCTGACCGACGCCCTCGTGGGGCTCGGCGACCGCCTCCGTGGCTGATCGGCCCCGCCTGCTGGTCGGGGCGGTGACGGCGCGCTCCGCGCGCCTGCGGCTGGACGAATGGCGGTCCGCCGCCTGTCCCGTGCGGATCACGCCGTCGCACGGACGCGTCACACGGTTCGAGGTCGCGACGTTGCCTGCACCGGCCACGACGTGGGTCGTGGACCTCGACGACCTTCATCCGGACACGCGCTACGTCGTCGACCTCGGCAGCGCGGCCCATGGAAGCGCGGTCGAGCTCCAGACCGCGCCGGCCGCGCTGGACGCGCACAGCGCGTTCCGACTCTCGCTGCTGTCCTGCTACTTTCCCTCCGATCAGTTCGTCGGGCGTGCGGGAACGGCGGTGCGCTGCCTGAACAGCCGTCCTGCTCCCCCGCATCTGAACGTCTTCTGCGGCGACCAGATCTACGCGGACGTACCATCGGATTGGACGAGCGACGATCCCGACACGGTCTACGCGCGTCGCTACGAGGCCGCATGGGGTTCGGGCCGCCTCGGTCCGCTCCTCGCTCGCGGCGGGAACGTGTTCGCCTGCGACGACCACGAGTACTGGAACAACTATCCCGCGGTGACGCCGTGGCTGTCGCGCAGCTGGTGGGGCTGGACGCGCTGGGCGGGTGCGGCGCGGCGCGCGCTCTGGGCGGAGCAAGGGCAGTGGAACTTCGCGCCGCGCGTTCGCGGTGGCGACGTCGAGGAGCGTGGCTGGTGCGAATGGACCGCAGCGGGCCTCGACGTGTTCGTGACCGACACCAGAACCGACCGCGCGAGCCCCGACCACGCGCGCTGTCCGTCCACGCCGGAGGGGCCGTGTCCGCACATGCTGGGGCGCTCGCATCTCATGACGGCGGCGCAGCGTGCCGCGTTGTACGCGTGGATCGGTCGGGTCCCGCGGCTCGGCATCCTCGTGCTCGGGCAGCCGATCCTGGCTCCCGCGACGTCGTGGACCGACTTCGATACCAGCCTCGCCGACTACGACGACTACGATCGCCTCATCGCCGAGCTGCGCTGGGCGATCCGCAGCCGCGGCGTCAGCTTCATCGTGCTCTCGGGCGACATCCACTGGAGCCGGCTGGTCCGATGGCGCTGCCGGACCGCACCGCGGCCGGATGCGATGCTGGTCGAGTTCGTGACCTCGCCGCTCGCTCGCGTCGGTCTGCCGAGCATTCTGTCCACTGGTGCCGACGTCGGCGAGCGCGCCAAGCCCGACCTGGATGCCGACGCGCGGGCCGCCCTGCTCCGGCGGCTCCCGGACTTCGACGAAGGACCGATCTTCGCCACGAACGAGCACGGCATCGGCTTCGTGGAGATCCGACGGGCGGGCAACGACCTGCTCGCCTCCTTCGAGGTCGATAGCCTGGACACCATGCGCACGGCCGTCGACCGCTGGAGCGATGGACGATGGTGGTGCCGCTCGACGCTCGCGGTCTGAGCCGGCCTGGCCACTCGACCGGACGGGGCGTGTCCCAGAGCGGACAGCTCGCCGGGGGCCCCGCTGCAGCATTGCGTCCGTTCCGCACGCGCACCGGCCGGTACCGATCTTGCTGGGTGCATCGTTCATGAGCCGCATCAATCGGACGTTCTTCTATCAGCATGCTCGCGAGACGCTCTTCAACGGCTCGCTTCGTCAGTCGCAGGTCGACGGGATGACCGCGATCCTGGACTACTGGGAGAAGCACCTCGCGGGCAGCGACGATCGGTGGCTCGCCTACTCTCTCGGGACCACCCATCACGAGACCGACCGCAAGATGCAGCCGATCGAGGAGTATGGTCGAGGTCGGAACCGGACGTACGGCAGGCCGGATCCGCAGACCGGCCTCAAGTACTACGGCCGCGGCTTCGTCCAGCTGACGTGGAAGTACAACTACAAGAAGCTGGGTGACGAGCTGCACGTGGACCTGGTCAACCATCCGGAGCGTGCGCTCGATCTCGGCATCGCGACCCGCGTGATGTTCGTCGGGATGATCAACGGCTTCTTCACCGGCAAGCGGCTCAGCACCTACTTCAACAAGACGACCGCCGACTGGGTGAATGCACGGCGCATCATCAACGGCACGGACCGAGCGCAGCTCGTCGCCAGCTATGCGCGGCTCTACTACGCCGCGATCAGCTACACGACGTGATCGCGTCATAGGGAGATCATCGTGCGAAGCATCCTCTTGCTGGCCGGGCTGGCCACGACGGCGATCGCGGGAGCGGCCGAGATGACCTGCACGCCGTCGGTGAAGTACGACTGCAGCGCGACGGCGTGCTCACGTACGGACGAGGGATTCCAGCACGCGGAGTCGTTCAGCTGGAACGCGAAAAGCAAGCGGCTCGAAGCGTGTCTCTGGACGAGCTGCTATCGCGGCACGGCGACCGTTCTGCCGGGGAGTCCGCCCATCATGGTGGGCTCGCTGGCGTCCGAGCATCCGGGCGGCGGCGCCATCGCCGTCACCCTGTCGATCGGCGGCGACGGCAAGTTCACCGCCACGTACGGGCAGAACGGCGACGCGCTCACCCTCGACGTCGGCACCTGCCGCGATGCCGATTCGTCGAAGCGATAGGCCGGCTGGCGTCACGTAGTAGTGAGCTCCACCGGTCGCGGCCGCACCGGCGGTGGCGAACGCGTGGGCGATGGCCTTCGTTCGATCGCCTGCAGCAGCGCCTAACAGAGAGTTGAGGCAGCGTGGCGTGATCTAGCATCGCACCCTGTCCCGAAGAGCCTTCGTTGCACCACGAAGAGCCGCGAACTGGTTGCGCTTGCCCTCTAACGTCTGTGCCATCGTAGGGGGGTGGTCAGGACTCACGATCTCTGGCGGACCGAAGTTGTCCTGGAATACCGTCGACACGGCTTCGACCTCGGGCAGAATCGGCAGGAACGGCGCCTGCGTGGTCACTTGGCGAATCTGCATCGCCGAGTTTCGAACCTCCAGAAATTTCTGGAGCTGGCCCGTCGTCAGCCCAGCAACTGAATCTCTCCCGCTGCCGGGAGGGATCGAGTCTTCAAGGATTCTGACATCGTTGTCCAGGTTGCAGGCAATGCGGCGAGCGATTTGCACCCGACCCGCCAGTCGATCCGCCGCGAGCTTCTTGAGCCCACACTCGCGATCAGTGCCCTTGCAGGACGACGCCTCCCGAGCGGCAGACTCGACGAACGAATCAAGGGCATTGCCGCCATCCGAGCCTGAGCTCTGAGGGCCGGGAGGGAGTAACCGATCCTTGAGATCGCGCCATACCTCGAGACGACACTTGGAAGCGTCCTCGAGGAGCTTCGCCAGGTCTCCCTGCAGAACGCCTTGGTAATCCGAGGCGGTGTACTTTGCCGCACCTTCAATCCCAAGGTCGGCAACCTTCTTCAAAACGTTCGCAAGGTCGGCTTTGGCAGTACCGGAAAGCTCGATACTCTGATTGCCTCCCTTTACCGGTGCTGTCGCGCACAGTCTCTCCGCAAAGTCCGCGATGAGATTGAGCGCCTGGGCTTGCGCCTGGGCAGGAGTCGTCTCTCCTCCCCCAGCGCCAGGCGATAGGCACGGCGTCGACGCAAGAACCACAACGGCCAAGAACACCCTACTGGTCATGCGAAGTCTCCTGCGATGGAGCGCAGCGCTGTGCGAATTCCAAGCGCCGCAGGCCAACTTCCGATGTTGAGCGCCGTACCATGCGAGTAAGGCCGCGGGGGCGAACCCGTCATGCAGCGCGACTCGTCCTCAAAAGGCGTCCGATCCAGTTCGAGCTGCGCTCATGCTTGCCCGACGGGCTAACGAACCGACCAGGCTGAACCTGAGCGACGCAGGCGAACTGCTGTCGAGCGCATCCATGAGGAGAGAGGCTGCAATCTAGTACCGCCGGCCGACAGAAGTCCAGGCCGGCGAACAGCGGGCTACCGTAGGCGGGATCGGAGATCCCGCACCTCTTCCTCCAACTCCCGCGACTTCCCCGCCACCCGCCGCACGTAGAGGAAGATCCCCACCCAAACCGCCGCGAACGCCGCGAACAGATACCCAACGTTCGTCACGCCCGCACCCCCTCCTGCGCCTCGAGAGCCCTGCGCAGCTCCGCGACCTCCGACGACAGCCGCTCCGCGCGCATCCGCAGCGCCATGAGCCACCACGCCACCAGAAGAAACGCGACGGCCGACACGTACAGCGTGATCCGCATCCAGGGGTCGGTGAGACCCGACTCCCCTTCCTTCGTCGTCAGCACCGCCGGATGGATCCCCTGCAACAGCCGCACCGACACCCGGATGATCGGGATGTCGAGTACGCCGATGATCCCCAGCACCGCCGCGTAGCGCGCGACCGACTCGTCCTCGCCGCCGAACGCGCGCAGCATGATGTAGCCGACGTAGATCGCCCACAGGATCAGCGTCATCGTGAGGCGCGGGTCCCACGTCCACCACACGCCCCAGATCGGACGCGCCCAGATCGGGCCGGTGATCAGCACCAGCGTGCAGAAGAGGACGCCGACCTCGGCCGACGCGATCGCCAGGCGGTCGGACGTCTTCGAGCCCTTCCACAGGTAGTGCGCGCTCGCGCCGGCGACGATGAAGAAGCACAGGAACGCCGCCCACGCGCTCGGCACGTGGAAGTACATGATGCGCTGCACGAAGCCCATCGACGCCTCGTTCGGCACCACCATGAAGATGAGCCACAGCGCCACCAACATCAGCGCACCGGCAAGCCAGGGTAGGATGGTATCGACGAAGCGCATCAGTCCCGCACTACATGCTCGAACAGCAGGACGCCAGCGACCACGAACACCACGTCGACGTGCAGAAACACCGCCACCACTGCTGGGCGTGATGCAATCGACGTCGGCGACGACAGCACCGCCGCCGGACAGTCGTTCCCGCGCTCGAGCACCGCGTCGTACGCCCGCGGCCGACGGGACGCTCACGTTCCGCCGCACTCGGACGGCGGGCCGGCCGCGACCCCATGCGGCTCGGGGCCGATCCGCACGCGCCGTGGGTGATCACCGTCACCTGGGTCACGGTCGATTCGTAGCCGGTCCTGCGCGGCCCGCCGGTCTCTTCGCGCGGAAGGGAATCGCACGAGCATCGTTTCGCGCAACGGTGGGAACCAAGGCATCGAGGAACCCGCTCGCGCCTCCACGGTGCGCTGGCATGGCGGTTGCGTGGACATGCACCCAAATCGACCGTCTGGGAGGTGCCGCAATGTCCATCACGAGGCGTTCGACCGCGGAGTTCATCGGGACGTTCTGGCTGGTGTTCGGCGGCTGCGGCAGTGCCGTCCTGGCGGCGGCGTTTCCCGGCCTCGGGATCGGCTTTCTCGGGGTCGCGTTGGCGTTCGGGTTGACCGTCCTGACGATGGCCTTCGCCATCGGACACATCTCCGGCTGCCATCTGAACCCGGCGGTCTCGCTCGGCCTCTGGGCAGGTCGGCGCTTTCCGACCCGGGATCTCGCGCCTTACGTCGTCGCGCAGGTCCTCGGCGCGATCGCCGGTGCCGCCGTGCTCTACGTCATCGCGAGCGGCAAGGAGGGCTTCACGGCTTCGCCGCCAACGGCTTCGGCGCGCACTCGCCCGGCGGATATGCGATGGTCGCCTGCCTGGTGGCGGAGATGGTGCTCACCGGCATGTTCGTCTTCATCATCCTGGGTGCGACGGACGTCCGGGCACCCGTCGCCCTTGCGCCGGTCGCCATCGGCCTCGGCCTGACGCTGATCCACCTGATCGGCATTCCGATCACGAACACGTCGGTGAACCCGGCGCGCAGCACGGGACCGGCGCTCTTCGTCGGCGGATGGGCGCTCGAGCAGCTCTGGCTGTTCTGGCTCGCCCCGGCCGTGGGGGCCTTGCTCTCCGGCGTCGGCTATCGGGCGCTCGCGGAGCCGCGTGGCGACGTGGTGACCGTGGAAACGGTGGTCGTGACCGCGGCGGGCGCCATCCGATAGGACGCGAGGCACGCGACACGCCGCTCGGCGCCGCACCTCGCAGCCGCCATGCGTCATACGTCAAGATGCGTACATCGCGATTCTTGACGGCAAGATGGCACGTCGGGTCATACTTCCGATCCAACGCGACCGTCCGTCATGTTGGTCCCCGCTCCTGCCATCGTCCGCATGCTTCGCTCGGCCAGGCTTTGCGCCGCGCTCCTGGTGACACTGCTCGGCGCCGTGCCGCCGGGAGTCGGCGCCCAGCCTGTGCTCCCGGCGCTGCCGCTTCCGGACTGCCACACGAACGGGCTCTCGCCGGCGCAGGACGTCGATTGCGAGGGCATGCTGCCGAGCACCGTCACGTTCGGCAGCCCGGCGGAGCTGTCGCGGCCGGCGCAAGGGTCCATCGGCGTGGTGACCGCACCGGGGACGATCGACTTCCGCAACGACGTCGACCGCGGCGGCGAGCAGTCGGTCATCATTGCGCTCGAGCTGCCGCCGCTACCGGACGTCGTCGTGGCGAACGGGGACACCCTGCGGACGGCCGTGCACATCGAGTGGCCGACCGTCTTCGGTCCCGGCAACGGCCTCCTCAACTGCAAGCACACCGGCCTCGGCTTCTTCCAGTGGGCCGTGTCGAGCTGCGACTTCTACTCGCCCGGCCCGGGCCAGGGGAGCGGGCTCTTCTGGCGCGACACGCCGTGCGCGACGACGGAGACGACGTGCACGTATCGGGTCCGCTGGGCGAACTATCAGACGCGCGTGAACCATCCGATGATCCTGCGCGCCTATGTGCCCTGGTACCTCGTGTACTCGCGGCAGCTCGCCGGCGGCGGGTTCGACACGTGCAGCTCGCTCGGCCCGCAGGGATGTCTCGCGGGCAGTGGAAGCAACTGGTTCACGTTGGCGGTCTCGGGTCCTCCACCGCCGCTGCAGATCGTGGGGATCGCCGAGCGCCTCGGCGCGCGCTCGTTCAGGTTCGACGGCCAGGGCTCCGGCCCCGACGTCGTGTCGTGGGAATGGCGCGACGGGGGCGGTCTCGGCGACCTCCTCGCGACCACCGTCTCCTTCGAGAAGACGTGGGAGCAGAGCGAGATTCCTGCCTTCGGGGTCGACAGCATGCGGCTCACGATCAGGGACCGCTGGGACCGCCAGAAGCTGCTCGCCCTGCCGTACTCGTTCCTGGCGCCGTCCGGGGTCGAAGGGCCGCTCGCGATCGATCCGCTCGAGCTGGTCGCCATCGAGGACGGCGTCATCACGTTGCGCGCGGTGGTCCGCAACGTCGGCACCGGGCCGCTCACGAACGTGTTCGTGCTCGCCTCCGAGTTCCTCGGCGAGATCGCCGTCGGTGTCGAGCCCGACGCGGTGAACCTCGCGGCCGGCGAGGAGACGGCCTTCACGCTCACGGCGGCGTTCGGCGACCGCGACAGCCGCCGCATCGAAGCGCAGGCCTTCGGCACCAGCGAGAGCGGTACGGTACTGTCGGCCAAGCGCTCGCGGCGCGTCGAGCTCGAGGACGGGACGACGACGAGCACGATGCCGAGCGGCACGACGACGACGACGCTGCCGCCCGCCGGCACCACCACCACCGTGACGCAGGCGAGCGCGCCCGGGGACACGCGCGTCGAGGTCGCGTCGAACGACGGCTTCACCGCCGGCGGCTACGCGACGCTGGATCCTGGCGGCCCGAACGAAGAGACCGGGAACGTCGTGGCGTTCGGATCCCTGGTCTTCGCCGCACCGCTCGCGTTCGCGCATGCACCGGGCGAGACGGTGATCGCCGTGCCGGCGCCAGGCGGCGACACCGCGGGGCCTGCCATCACCATCTCGAGCCCCACGCCCGGCACGGTCGTCTGCCGCGACACGCCCCTCGTCGCGACGTTCACCTGCGCCGATGCCGGCGTCGGCGTCGCGGTGTGCGGCGGCGACGTCGCGAGCGGCGACGTGCTCGACACCGCCACCCCCGGCCCGGGGAGGGCGACGCTGCGCGCCTGGGATCGCAACGGCAACACGACGGCGGGCACGATCGAATGGCTGGTACAGGACCCGAGCGGCTTCCCGGGCCTCCGCTGCTCGCTCGACGCCCTGGCCGCGGCGCTGCAGGCTGCGCCCGACGCCGACCTGAATCCCCGCTCGCAGCAGAAGCTCGGCAAGCTGGTCGCACGACTGCGCGGCGCCGTGGAGGCGGCCGAGGCGGCCAGCGGCAAGCAGCGGGCGAAGCAACTGAAGGCGGCCGCGGGACTGACGAAGCGCCTGCTGGCGCAGGTCGCCAAGGGAGCCAAGACCCGGAAGGTCTCGACGACGCTCGCGGCCGGCTTGCGAGCGCACCTCGAGGTCGGACGTGGTGCGCTCTCAGCCCTGCTCGAAATCGCACGCGCGCGCGCTTCTTGACGGGCTCGACCTGTCTTGCGCGTCGCCGGCGACCGGTAGTAGCGGCGTTCGCATGGCGAACTTCGGCGCGAAGGCGGTGGTCACGATCGGGCTCGGGGTGCTGCTGCTCGCCTCCCGAGCGGGCGCGGACGACTTCCTGGTGACGCGCACGGACGACCCCGTCCCCGACGCATGCGCGGTGGGAGACTGCTCGCTACGCGAGGCGGTCGTCGCCGCCAACGTGGACGGGGGCGACCGCATTCTGCTGCCGGCGGGCACGTACACGCTGTCGCGCGTCGGCGCCGCAGAGGATCTCGCCGCGACCGGCGATCTCGATCTGATCGCGAACGACATCGAGCTGCGCGGAACCGGCGGCGGCCCCGGCGACGTCGTGATCGATGCCACGGGGCTCGGCGACCGGATCCTCGATGCCCTCACCGGCGACGCGCGGATCCTGAATCTCACGCTGCGCCGGGGCAGTGCCGACGTCGGCGGGGCGATCCGCAACGTCCGCGAGCTCACGATCCGCCGGGTGGTGTTCGATCGCAACGCGGCGACCGGGGCCGGCGGAGCGATCCACAGCTCCGGCGACGGCGCACGAATCACGGTCGAAGACGGCACGTTCGACGGCAACACCGCCGCCAGTGGAGGCGCCATCTGGAACCAGGACGCGTCCACCGTCGTCGTCACACGCACGACGTTCACGGAGAACGTGGTGACGGGCCGCGGCGGCGCCATCTACAACCAGAACGAGGGCGCGTTCACGCTGCACACGAGCCGGCTCTCGGACAACGGCGCCGGCGACGACGGCGGCGCGGTCTTCACCCAGAACTCGAGCAGCTTCACCTTGGTCCGAAGCGTGGTGGCCGGCAACCAGGCGACCGAGGCCGGCGGCGCGATCTTCGTGCAGAACGACAGCGCGCTCACGATCATCGACACGACGATCAGCGACAACACGGCGCTCGGCACGGGCATCGCCGACGGCGGTGGGGCGATCTACGCCAACAACGACTCGGCCGTGTCGATCGAGCGCAGCACGATCAGCGGCAATCGCTCCGAGGGCGACGCCGGCGGGATCTCGCGCAACAACGACGGCCAGCTCCTGCTGCAGAACGCGACGGTCAGCGGCAACAGCGCCGGGGGAAACGGGGGCGGGCTCCTCTTCGACAGCCAGGGCGGTGGTGGGTTCATCGCCGTCGAGAGCACGACCGTGACCGGCAACGTCGCCGCCGGCCAGGGCGGCGGCGTCTACCACGAGGGCGATCCCGTGCTGGAAGCGGGCTTCCTCGGGTCGATCATCGCGGGCAACACCGCGGCGGGCACGGCCAACGACTGCGCGACTGACGGCACCGGCGTCTTCACGTCGCACGGCTTCAACCTCGACGGCACCGACACCTGTGGGCTCGATCAGCCCAACGACCTGCCCGGCAGCGATCCGCTGCTCGCGCCGCTCGACGACAACGGCGGCCCGACCCCGACCCACGCCCTGCTTCCGGGCAGTCCCGCCATCGACGTCGGTCCCGTCGCGCCGCTCGCCCCCACCCTCGATCAGCGCGGCGTGGCGCGCCCCCAGGGCGCTGGAGTCGACCTCGGCGCGTTCGAGCTCGAGAGCACGGGCCCGACGACCACGACGACGACGCTTCCGCCGCGTGATCCGTACAAGTGCTGGCGTGTGAAGGACGTCGGCAGCCCGAAGTTCTCGCGGCGAAAGGGCGAGCGTCTCGATGACGACTTCCGCGCCGACACGGTCGACGTGGTGAAGCCGTTCATGATCTGCAACCCCGCCGACGCGGACGGCGCCGGCGTCGGCGACGCATCCGCCCGCCTCTGTTGCTACGCGACCGCGACGAAGAAGCGGCTCAATCCGAAGCGGAGCATCGCGATCACGGATCGTTTCGGCGACTTCGCGTGGCAGGCCAAGGGCAAGCCAAAGTTCCTCTGCCAGCCTTGCACGGAGCGTGCGGGAGGCGGGTGAGCTGACGGCTATGGAACGGGAGCGGCGACGGACGACCGTTGCGCGCGCACCCGAGCCGTCCGCCGGCGCTTCGTGGAGCGTCAGGGCGTGCAGGCGAAGGTCAGCGCGTCGTCGTCGACCAACACGTCCGCGCCCTTTGGTCACCCCATCGCCGCGTGCCCGGTCGCCCGGCGCGTCCACGACGCCGGATTGCACCGCGGCGATGCGCGTCGTTATGATCGCTCCATGCCGCGCGGAGCTCCTCCCTGGCTGGGCCGGGTCGACGATCTCTCGGAGACCGCAGCCTATGCTGCCATGCCCCCGGACGAGCGACTTCGGTGCTTCGTCGAGGTGTGCGAGCTGGCGCGAACGATCATCCAGGACCGATCCGACCGACGGGCCGTCCTCGAAGCCGAAGATCCCATGCCGGAGGTCGCCGTGGCCGCGTGGGAGCGGTTGCGTCGCGATGCGCGCCGTGGGCGATCCGCTCGCTAGCCTGGTCGACGTCATCGGCGCCCTGGTCGATGCGCTCGAGGCATCGGGGATCCCCTATGCGCTCGGCGGCGCCGTCGCCTACAGCTCCTGGGGCGAGCCGCGCGCGACACGAGACGTCGACCTGAACGTCTGGGTCGAGCCCGACGGTCTCGGCGCGCTCTTCGGCGTCCTCGAGTCGGCCGGCGTCACGCTCGATCGCGCACAAGCCGCGGCGCAGGCCGCCGATCGCGGACTGTTCGTCGGGCGCCATGGCGAGTACCGCATCGACGTGTTCGTCCCGAGCATCCCGTTCTACACCGAGGCGCTGGCACGACGCGTCCGCGTGCACATCGCCGGACGCGCCACCTGGGTTCTCTCGCCCGAGGTGCTGGCCGTCTTCAAGATGCTCTTCTTCCGGGCAAAGGACCTGCGCGATCTGGAGCGTCTGCTCGCCGTGCAGGGGGCTCGGTTCGACCGCGCGTTCGTCCGCCGGTGGCTCGTGGACATGCTCGACGAGGGATCCGAGCAAGTGCTCGCCTGGGACCGGCTCTCCCGCGAAGCGCCCTCTCGGTGACGCGCGGTCGCCGAAGGTGCCAAGCGGCCTCGCCCTACCACTCGTCCACAGATGGTCGTGGAGAGTGGCGTGACGTCTCGGGGCACTCCGCGCAACAGCAGACGGCGCGGAGGCCACGCCCGCTGAGGACCTCGTCGGCGACGACGCGACCGAGGAACGTCGTGTCGGTGCCCAGGCGGACGCGGCGCTCGAGTGCGCACAGGCGGGCAGCCACGCTGGCGCGTCGGCCGACGACGACCGATCCCGCGCCGTCGGCGATCACCTGCAGCAGGCCGCAGGTGAATCCCAGCCGAGCGGAGTTGCCGATCCGCACGTCGTACGACTCGGGAATCGCGATCGTCGTCTCGCCGGCGGTGACCTCCGCCCGCCTCCCGACCGTGAGTCCGCAGAGCGCGTAGTTGCCGTCGTCGAGGCCGAGATGCGCGTCGTTGTCGACGCGGACGGTGCCGTACGCCCCGGGCGCGAGGTCGCATCGACCGTTGCCCGGCTGCGCATCGGCGGCACCGTCACAGTCCTTCCCCACGCGCACCGCCACCGGTACGCCCGGATCGCAGGAGGGGAACGGGGTCGGGAACCCGCAAGCAGCCTCCAGCGCCTCCACGTCCGGGACGCAGCCGTCCGCGCAGGTCCCCGGCACGATCGGGGGCAGGAACGACTGCGGCGGCACGATCTGGATCGACACGTCACCGCAGCTGCCGCCGTTTCGGAAGAGCTGCCACAGTCGCAGCCCCGGTTTGGTGCACTGCACCTCGTCGGCCGCCACCTGTGACCCGAACGCGAAGGTGCCGCGGCCGAGCACCATCCGACCGCAGCGGCCCCCGCCCGCGGGCGGACGCGCGCAGTCGACGCCGACGTTGCATGCGCTGTCGAGCGTCACGTCGGGGAGCCGCACGAACCGTGCGCCGAGCGCAAAGTACGATTCCAGATCGCGACGCAGGTCCGGCGGCGGCGCGCCCGCCATCGCGGCGGCCGCGCCGAGCAGGAGAATCGTTCCCGTCGTCCAGGCTCGTGTGCCGGTCATGATGCCCTCCAGGATCTATTGCGCATCGCAGGCGCCGCGGCGGGCGAGTGCCGCGCCGGCGTGCACGCGCTCGCAGTCGTTCGGGTACGTCACGCCGTCGCAGCCGCAGACCTCGTCGAGGTAGAGCGGGCACCCGGCGTCCGGTTCGCAGAGGCCGTTCGGCGTGCCCTCGGCGCAGGTCGCGTCGGCGAGATTGCACACCTGGCCGACTGGGCAGGTGAGCGCGCCGGGACCGCCGCACTCGATCGCGGGCACGATGGTCCCGGCAACGGTTCCGGAGACGACCGCCCGGCCGTCCGTGGTCACGCCGCCGCGGGCGTAGCTCAGGTCGATCCGACCGGCACCGTTGCGGGCCACCAGGGTGGCCCCGCTGCGCAGCCGCACGTCGTCGGTCGACCGCGCGGTCGCGATCTTGACGTTGCGGCCCGACTCGATCGTCGCGCCGGTTTCGATGATGACGCTCCCGGTGGCATCGATCGTGATGTCGGACAGCGAACCACCCGGGCTGGGGCGCGTGGTGAGCCGCGCGCCGTCGGCCACGTGGACGGCCTTCGGGAGTACGCCGGACACGTTCGCGCGCGTGGCGATGTTGATGCGCGACGCCACGATCGTCGTCCGGCGGATGTCGACGCTCCCGTCCGCCGTTTTGGCGGTGATGTCGACGACGTTGCCCGCTTCCATCAGCGCGGCGTCGCCGCCGCTCAGTTGCACCGAGCCCGCCCGCGCATCGAGCTTCACCCGGGTGCCGGCTTGCAACGCTGCCTCGCCGCCGACGTCGACGTTGCCGGTGCGCGACACGAGCGCGATCTCGGTGCTGGCCGCCACACCGAGCCGCCCACGACTCGTGACCGGGCCGTTGGTGGCCATCAGCGTCAACGAGCGCAGCGTGCCGTCGCTCACCAGGGCGCCCCCTTCTTCGACGACGATCGCCGGGGCCTCGATGATGGTGCTGCCGCCGACGGCGAGGCACGTGCCCTCCGTCACCACGAAGACCTCCTTCGACACCCGCTTTCCCCGCGGCAGCACGGCGCACGTGCGCGACGCGCCGTCCGGCTGCGGCAGCATGGCCGCCACCGACGGCCACACCGCTGCGCGGCCGGCGCACGAGACGGCCGGCCCCCCGGCGGCCCTCCGGCGGAGCGAGCCATGGTCGTCGCCGATGATGAAGATGCGCGTCGACGTCTCCCCCAGGAGCGGACCGATGTTCTCGATCGTCCGGAGCAGGTCCGCCGCGTTGGCAGGCTTGAGGGCGCCTGGGCGGCGCAGCTCTTCGAGGTGCTCGGCGTGCTCGATGTCGCTCACGCCGCGCGGCGCCGGCGGCAGCTCGCAACCGGTCCATGCGTCCGCGATCGGCGGCGCGTACCAGGCCGCGAGGTAGCGGTCGATGCGCACGACGAACGGCGTGAACGGAATGCGCGCGGTCGCACGGTAGTCGACCTGGTCGATGTAGGCCTCGATTCGCGATGAGCCGTCGCCGAGGAACACGTCCACGGCGGGTCGGGGGTAGCGGCTCGCTCGGAGGACGCTGTAGGTCCGGACCAGGTCGCGCCACATCGAGCAATCGTCGACCTCGCCGGCGAAGAGGATCGCACGGCCGGTGACCGTCGTCGGCGGCGTCATGGCGAGCGCGTCGGCCACGTCGCCCGACGATGCGTACTGGGGATGTTCGACGCCCGTCCCGAAGGGACCGAAGTGGTCGAGCCCGCGCGCGCGGAAGAAGGCGTTCAACCAGCCGGCGATCGGGAGGACGTTCGTCGTATGCGGGTCGGCGAAGCCGAAGAGGCTGCCGTCGCGGCCCCCGACCGGCGTGCCGAGCGTGGTCGCCGTGTTGCGTCCGGAGAGGTCGGTGGCCGGGCGGCCTAGGATCCGCATCTGGCTGGACTCGTCATGGCGAGCGGCGGTCGCGACGGCCCATGGCCGGCCCGTCGGACGAAGCGTCGAGCTCAAGTCGTCGATGAACCCCCCGGAAAAGCACTGGTCGAACCGAAAGAGCGCCGCTTCGAGATTGGCTTCCCGGCCGGTGATCGCGGTCGACACCGCGGTCGCGAGCTGCGTGTCGCTCACCGTCTTGCGCTCCGTCTTGCAGCTCCCCGTCGCGACCACGTCCGGGCCGAAGGGCGGAACGAAGACGCGAGGGCAATCGACGTCGCCGCGTGGACAGTCGCGCGCGGTGCCCGCGCAGTAGCGCCGCGGCGGATCGTGGGCATCGTTGGCGACGAGGAGCGACTCCATCCCGGCGGGCTGCGGCGCGAACGACGCGGTGCCTGCGCCCGCGCAGGCCACCGTGGTCGTTCCCGAGAGCGTCGTCTCTGCGAGCGCCACCCCGAGCGGGAAGCTCGGCAACCGCACGACGTTCGAGGCGACATCGATCCCGAGGTCCGCCGCCTCGAAGACGCGGTCGACCGGGAAGCGGAGCGCCACCGCGGCGGCGCGGACGCACGCACCGCAGGCTGCTCGTTCTGCTCGTCGCACGACAGGGTGACGTCGAGATCGAAGTGCGCAATGCCGTTCGGTCGGATCACGTCGTCGAAGAGCGCGCGGGCTTCCTCCGATCGCGGCGTGATCGTCACTCGGGCCAGCCGCAGCCCGAGGTTCGCTTCCACCAGATCGAGCGTGAATCCCCGCTGATCGCCCTCCGTCCACCGGCCCGGCCCCACGCGCACGTGCACCGTACCCTCGTGTCCCTTGCCGACCACGAGGTCGGCGTCGAAGCGTGCGACGGCCAGGCCCTGCGACGCAAAGCCCGGGCCGAGCGCGGTCGCCGGTGGGGCCATTGCCAGGACGATACCGGCGGCCAGGCCGAGGCTCAGGCTCGGCCAGATTCGAATCGGAAACGTCGTTGGGCACATCGTCGACCCCCTCCGTCTAAAGGATGGACGCCCAGAGATTTGAACCGGGGTTGCAATCTATGCGCCAAGGGAACCGCCAATGTCGTCCGCCGAGTATTCCCGGTCCGTGGAATCGGCTGCCGCCCGGATTCCGAGCGATGCGACTGGTCGGTACCGCCGGGCGCCGGCGTCGCTACCGCGCGTCGCAGCGTCCTTCCGTCGGAGAGGCGGCGGGGCAATCGACGGCCCCTTGCCCGGGTGGCGCAAGGAGCGTGAGCCGAGCACCATCGCGACGTCGGTGTGCGCCTCGTGCGCCATGCTCCAGAAGCCGTAGTCGGGCAGCGCCCACAGCGTCAGCCCCAGAAGCCGGGGCCGAGCAGGATCGTGATCTTGGTCGAGACGATGGGACCGACAACGAAGTTCCCGTCAGGACCCTGCTTATCGCGCTAGGGAGACTTCAGTGGTGGCCGCCGTCACCCGCGGATAGTTTGGCCGCACTTCCTCCGCATGAGTCCCGTCCAAGGTTCGCTGCGCCGGCCGCTGACAGTCGTCGTGCTGCCCCGGCGCACCGCGCTCGACGGCACGCGCGAGACGACTCTGCCACGATCGCTCGCCATGCTCGCTGGTCCGTCCTCGTCGTGTGGCTGGTGCGCCCGCACCACGAGGTCTTCCACGTCGGGCCCATGGCCAAGCCGCAGCGCGCCTACGACGGGCCGCTCGGGCGCATGGTGGTGTACCGCCGCGTCCTGGTGGCGGACTATCTCGCCGCGCAAGCCGGGGCTCGGGGGCGAAGATCGCGCGGCGAAGACCATGCGAAGATCCGTCTTGGCGGTTTCGTCGACTTCGCAGCGTTATCCTTCCCACCGGCCGCCAGTCGGCGAGGCATGCCGCACCCTGAAAGCCGACGCATGGGCAACGAGCGGAGGCGCGCCGAGCTGCTGGCGCGCGGCGAAGGCAGGGACGCAATCGCGAGAGCTCGCCGATCGGCGCGCCCGGGAGAACGAACATTCTCGCTTGCCTCCCTCGGACAGCTCGGCTACCCGATACACATGAAGCGGACGAATCTTGTGCTTCGTGAGGATCTGCTGCGCGAGGCCGTAGCCGTCAGCGGGGAGAAGACCTACTCCCGAGCGGTCGAGATCGCCTTGGAAGACTTCGTGCGCCGCGCCAAGGCGCGGAAGATCCTGGAGCTGCGTGGCTCCGGCCTCTGGGAAGGCCAGCTGAGCGACATGCGGCGAGATCACAAGACACCGCGTGGGCGCCGGAGGTGACGCTCGTCGACACCTCCGCCTGGATCGAGGTCTTCCGCAAGGCCAGGCCCCTCGATCTGGCAAGGTACGTCGCCTTCGATGACATCGTCACGTGCCTTCCGGTGATCCAGGAAGTCCTGCAAGGATTCGGCGACGAGTTTGCGTACCGTGCAGCCCGGGAAGCAATGTTCGCCCTGCCGGTGGTCGAGTCACCCATGTCCGCAAGTCTCTTCGACGACGCCGTCAGGCTGTATCGGACTGCCCGCAGGCAAGGCATCACCGTGCGATCGAGCGTCGACTGCGTGATCGCTGCCTGTGCGATTCGTCACGATCTCGAAGTATTGCACCGAGACCGGGACTACA
Organism: uncultured Binatia bacterium (SeqCode); assembly: GCA_964432595.1. GTDB lineage: Bacteria > Desulfobacterota > Binatia > DP-6 > DP-6 > DASYLJ01. Next base: position 166,105 of record CAYSOF010000003.1, read on the forward strand.
CGCACATCGCGCGCGTGTCGTCGCTCCGGGCACGAGCCCTGTGAGGCTCCCGCGCAAGCCGGGCTCGGGGGCGACGATCGTGCGAAGGTCCGGCTCTGGCGGTTTCGCCACCTTCGCAGCGTTCCTTCCGACCGACGACTGCCGGACGTCGAGCTGCTGCGGGCGCTGAAACCCGCGTTGGCGACGACAGGCGGGCTCGTCATCGGCTGCTCATCGCCTGGGTGACGGAAAGGGCTGCTCCGGCCGTCGGTGGTGGCCCGGATCTGCGCCGGGTCGCGTCCACGCGCATCGAGCGTGATCGCCGCGACCCCGGCGCACCCATCAGGTGCCCAGGACCCCGCCGAGCACGGGCATCACACGAGTCGTCGCATGGCGCTCTCCCTCCGCGGCCTGTCGCCGCGCCACTGCCGATGGCATGGAGGACGAGCAGAACCCGGCATCGCGTTGCGAAGCGCCGGATTCAGGGCCCGGGGCACTCCACCGAGTAGGGCGTGGTCCCCGGGCGAACCGCGGTCGCCCCGCAGTCGCTGGCGTACTCCGCCACGCAGTCGACGCAGGTGATCATCTGCGCGAGCGTCGTCACCCCGGGCTGGTCACAGGCACGCATGCTGCTCGGCACGATCACCGCCGGGCAGTCCGGCTCGAAGCCGATGGTGGCCGCGTCGAACCCCGGGCCCGCGTCGCACGCGAGATCGCCGTCCGCATCCCCGCCCGCGCCGCACGCCTTGCAGATGGCGTTCACCTTCTTCTGCTCGGCGCGGGCCAGCTTGGCCGGCAGCTTCGGATCGGTCGCCGGGCACCCCGGCGGGTCGGTGTAGCCGGCGCTGCCCTTGGTCACCGCGTCCCAGCACTTGGCGAGGAGCTTGTCGCGCGTCGCCAGGTACTTGACCGTCTCCTTGCCGAGCGCCCGCTGGCACAGGTTCTTCGCCGAGCCGGTGGCGAACTCCGTGTCCACGAGCTGGTGGTAGGCGATGCCCGTGCCGCTCGCCACCTCCTCGCGGGCGATGCAGGCGACGCAGGTGGCCACGTCGTCGCAGTCGGCGATCGGATTCACGCACCCCTCGCTCCCGAAGGCGGGGCACACGCCGACGTCCCAGCCGATGGCCGCGAGTGGCTCGTCGGCATCGGCGTCGACGTCGGCGGCGCTGCAGGTCTTGTTGGCGCCGCCGCACTTGGCGGCGATCTGCGTCCGCAGCTTGGCTTCGAGCGTCTGGAGCTTCGCGTCGTCACCCGTGGTCGGGCAGCTGGTCGGGCTCGCGGGGTCGCCGCTGGCCACCGATGCGTCCTGACACTTGGCGACGATTTTGGTGCGAGCCTTGGCGTACTCGACGAACGCGGTGGCGACGGCGCGCTCACACTTGAGCGCGGAGACGGCGTCGGCCCACACGGGCGGCGCGGCGAAAAGCAGTACGAGGGCAACACGCGAGAGATGGGACATCGGACACCTCCTGGGACGATCGTGTTGGGGATGGCGCGACGCGACGCCGTGCGCGTGCGAGTCAGCGCACGGCGCGGGCATGGTAGTCCGTGTCACGGGTGTCGGTGAGCGCGCTGCCGTCGCTGAAGTCCACCACCCATGCATTGCCGGAGATGCTGGCGACCAGATCCACGGTCCAGTAAATCGCGGCCGCGGAGCACCCGCATCCGATGCCTGTGCACGTCGAGCTGCAGCTGGTGTCGAACGCGGCATGCGAGACGGGAAGGATCGCATCGGCGTAGTCGACGATGCTCTGCAGCTCCTCGCGCGTCGGAACCCGCCAGTCGGTGTGTCCCGCGAAGCCGGCCCCTGCATTCAGCTGCGCGAGCAGGACGGTGAAGACCGTGCCGGGAGGGCCCGTCGGGTTGTCGGCGCTGTACGTGTACTGGTTGTCCGCATCGTGCGGATCCGGGCAGACGCCCGCGCTGGTGCACACGACGGCGACGTCGTCGAAATGACCCTTCGCTTCCCACATCAGCCCCGTCTGCCCGTCGGTGACGGTCCCATCGCCGTTGTCGGTGAAGCGCACCGAGTAGCAGCCGGTGACATCGAGTACGCAGTCCGCACCGCATCGCAGTGTCCCGAAGGCGAAGCCCTCGCTCCCGCAGGTGGCTCCGTTCAGGTTGCTCTGATCGCACTCCTCGCCCGCATCGATCGCCCCGTTGCCACAGCCGAGCGCTCCGGCCACGCCGAAGAGCGTCACGCCGAGTCTGACGTTGGCCGGCGTCAGGTCGACGTCGCCCGCGACGCTGCCCGTCCCGCTGTGGTAGCCGGCGGGTATCACCTGCGTCGCCGTTCCGGGCACGAACGCCACCGCGCCGTTGTTCGGCATCGTGCCCGTGGACCCGATACCGGCGCTGCTCGAAAAGGTCTCGCCGGCGAGCACGTCCGCGCCCGTGGCCGTCCCCGCGCTGCAGGTTGCCACGCTGCTCGAGCAGCTCGCGTAGTTGGTGGTGCAGGCGTTCAAGCCGGCGCTGCAGCTCGAGAGACCCGCGGCGCAGGTGCCGGCGTCCTCGTCGCAGATGGCCAGCTCGCTCGTACAGGTGGCGAGGTCCACCGGACAATCCACCAACCCGCCCCGCCGAGCGCCGTCGCGACGGTGTCGGCGTGCGCGTCGATGGCCGCCTTGAACTCGGCCTCGACGAGCGGCGCGTCCAGACAGGTTGCGCCCGCCTTCGCCGCCTTGTCGATCGCCTTCTCCCAGGCCGTGGCGAAGGTCCGCTCGCACTTCGCGATCGCCGAACCGTACTTCGCCGTGTCGCCCTTGAGCGCCAGTATCTTCTCTGCCGTCTGCCGGCAGGCGGCGTACTTGCCGGCAGCCTGGTTCTTCGTGCCCTGGCACTTCTGCGGCGGCGTGGCGGCGCCCGCCGTCCCGAAACACAGCAGCGTGGCGACGGCCGCGATGCGGACGCTCCTGATCATCTCCCCGTGGATTGCAGGGGTCGTGCCAGGCGCGAAGCGGCCGACGAGACCTCGCGTCGCACCCGGTCCTCGCAGTCCTGGCAAGGCATCCGGGTGCCGCTTCCCGGGGGTGAGACTGGCCCGCGGCCCGAGCACTTTGCTACGACCACCGCGTGATACCCGACGAGCCGGTCCGAGGCCGCACGCCCCCGCCCTGGTTCCGCGCGCTGGCCGGCATCGAGCGGATGCGGGCGTTCAGCCGCGACCTGCTCCCGTCGCCCCCGCTGTGGCGGCTCCTCGGCATCCGGACCACCCACGTCGCGGCCGGGACCGTCACGGCCGTCATGCCGGCCAGCGACGCGTGCATCGCCGGCAACGGGCAGCTGGAGATCGCGCCCGTCATGATGACCGCGCTCGAGGGCGCGAGCGTCACCGCGCTCCCCGGTGGCGTCGATGCCCTGCCCATGCGGTTCACGTTCAAGGCGTTCCGGCCGGCCTGGCCCGGCAAGGGCAACCTCGTCGCGCGGGCCCGTGTCGTGAACGACAGCAACCTCTACGTCTTCACCGAGGTCCAGGTGGAGGATCCCGACGGACGCCACGTCGCGCAGGGCTCGCTGCACTCGCGCGTGCAGGCGGTGGAGCCGGCGCCCCCGGCTCCGCCCGAGACGATCCCGCGCGTCGAGGTGCCCGCCTACGAGACGCCCGATCCCTGGGCGCGGAGCTTTCCCGTCTCCGCGTTCGCCGAGATCCAGGAGCGCGAGCACGGGCTGGAGACCATGCGAGGCTGCGGGGACGGCCGACATCAGATGCCCGTCTGGAACACCTGGGGGCTGGGCGTCCAGGAGCTCGAGGAGGGGCGCGGCGTGATGACGATGCCCGCGAGCGAGTGGTACTGCGCCCTCGGCTCCGACGTCTCCGCCCAGGCGCTGGGCGCGTTCTGCGACATGGCGACCTGGTGCACGGCGCTCAGCCTGCAGCGGGTGGGTTCGTCCGTCGTCGTGCTCGACAGCGCGACGCGCTTCCTGCTGCCCGTGCGGGCGGACGGGCGCCGTCTCCGAGCCTCCACCGCGACCACCACGATTGCGCCGAGGCAGCTTCTCATCGACGTCCGGGTTCACGATGCCGACGCCCGGCTGGTCGCCATGTCCTCCGGGGCAATGGAGCTCATCGATCGGGCGCAGCGCACGCGGCGGCCGGCGCGCGTGGCGCGCCGCATCCTGGCGACGCTCCTCTTCACCGACATCGTGGACTCGACCGCCCACGCGCAGCGTCTCGGCGACACCGCCTGGCGCCGCCTGCTGGAGCAGCACAACCAGCTCGTCCGTCGCGAGGTGTCGCGCTGCAACGGCACCGAGGTGACGACGACGGGCGATGGTTTCCTCGTACGCTTCGACGCCCCCGCGCATGCGATCGAGGCGGCGCAGGCGATCCGCCGGGCGACGACGGGGCTCGGCCTCCGCGTCCGAGCCGGCGTGCACGTCGGCGAGTGTGAGTCCGACGGCGCCGGCCTCACCGGTGTGGCCGTGCACATCGCCTCGCGCATCCAGGCCGCGGCGGCGCCCGGCGAGATCCTCGTGTCGTCCACGGTGAAGGAGCTGGCCATCGGGTCGACTCACCGGTTCGTCGACCAGGGCGAGCGGCAGCTCAAGGGCGTGCCCGAGCCATGGCGGCTCTACGCGATCGCCGACGCGCCCGCGTGACCGGCCCGGGGCCCACCTGCATACGCGCCGCGTTTCGACTGCGTCGATGGGGCCCCCGCGCCGGATCGGCGTCAGTTGCAGCTGACGGTGCAGGAGAAGTGGGAGCCCCAGGGCACGTCGTAGCGACGCAGACGGTCGACGGTCTCCGACAGGAGATGCCCGACCGCGCACAACGACGCGTGCCGGGGTCGGCGAGCCCCCGCGCCGCGGCCCTGGTACGCCGGTCGGCGAGCGGGTGCGCGACCTGCCCACGTCCCGGTCCGAGCGCCGCCGGGTGCACCAGTGTCGCTTCCGACTCGCGCACGAAGTGGAGTGTGGCGGTGGCCGCCGCAGGTGCGACGACCCGCTGGGCCCCTCGTCGGCCCAGCGCTCGACGGAGGACTCACTGACCCCGAGGGCACGGCGAACTCGGCCGTCGAAAGGATCCGCGCAAGCCGGGCTCGGGGGGCGACGATCGTGCGAAGGTCCGTCTCTGACGGTTACGTCACCTTCGCAGTGTTCCTTCCTACCGACCGAAGCGCCTCAGTCCCGCACGACATGCTCGAACAGCAGGACGCCCGCGACCACGAACACCACGTCGAACGCCGCCAGCACGCCCAGCGGATCCCGCGCCGACCCACCGCTCAACACCGCCTGCGTCGCCTTCACGCCGCCGATCAGCACCGGCACCAGCAGCGGCAGCAGCAGCACCGGCAGCATCACCTCGCGCGCCCGCGCCCGCACCGCCACCGCGGCGAACAACGTCGCCAGCGACGCGAACCCGACGTTGCCGAGCAGCAGCACCACGAGCAGCCCCGGCAACGCCGTCAGCACGTCGACGTGCAGGAACACCGCGACGAGCGGCACCACCATCGCCTGCATCACACCCAGCAGCACGACGTTGGCGACGAGCTTGCCGAGGTACAGCGCCGCCGGGTCGATCGGCGACGACAGCACCGCCGCCAGACAGTCGTTCTCGCGCTCGAGCACGAAGCCCCGCTGCACGCCGAGCAGCCCCGTGAACACGAACGACGCCCACACCACCGACGGCGCCAGCATCGGCGCGGCGTCGGGCGGCGGATCGAGCGCGATCGTGAACACCACCACCAGCAGCACGCCGAGCACGACGAACGATGCCAGCGACTCCTTCGTCCGCCACTCGATGCGCAGGTCCTTCCCGACGACCAGCCACGCGTCGCGGATCACGCCACCACCACCGCGTCGTACGCCCGCGCCACCACCGTCACCTCGGCCGGCCCCTCCGACGTCCACGCGATCCGCCCGCGATGCAGGATCGCCGTCCGCGTCGCCATCGGCACGACGCGCGCCAGATCGTGCGTCGTCAGCACGATCGTGTGACCCGCCGACCGCAGGTCGACGAGCAACGCATCGACGGACGCCGCCGCCGCCGGATCGAGCCCGCTGTACGGCTCATCCAAAAGCAGCAGGTCGGGCCGATGCAGCAGCGCGCGCGCCAACGCCAGCCGCTGGCTCATTCCGCGCGAATACGTGCGCAACGGCCGCCCGGCAGCAGACATCAGCCCCGCCCACTCCAGCAACTCCGATACACGCGACGACGGCACCCCGTGCAGCGACGCGTGAAAGGTCAGATTCTCGAGACCGGAGAGATCCGCGTAGCACCCCGACTCGTGCCCGACGTACCCGACGCGCCGCCGCGCCGAACGCGGATCGACACCGAACAACGACAAAGAACCGGAAGACGGCCGCAGCAGCGTCGCCAGCACGCGCAGCAGCGTCGTCTTCCCCGCCCCGTTCGACCCGAGCAGGACGACGAGCTCCCCCGCCTCCACACGAAGATCCACCCCGACCAGCACCGGCGTGCCGGCGTAATTCCGGCGCAGGCCCTCGGCGAGGATCGGCGGGCCGGACACGTCGGGTCAGCGGACGGTCGCGCCCGCGGCGATGGGCTTGTCGGGGCGGAGCACCACCAGCGTCTCCTCGTGCGATGCGGCCAGCAGCATCCCCTGGCTCTCGACGCCCCGGAGCGTCACCGGCTCGAGGTTCGCCACGACCACGACCTGCGTGCCCACCAGCGTCGCCGGGTCGTAGTGCTTCTTGATGCCCGCCACGATCTGTCGCTGATCCGGGCGCTGCTCGCTGCCGAGATCGACCTTCAGCACGACGAGCCGGTCGGCGTTCGGATGCGGCTCGGCCGACGTCACCGTCGCCACGCGCAGCTCGACGGTCTTGAACTGGTCGATGCTGATCACGCCTTCTCCTCCTTCTCCAACGCCGCCATCGCCTCGAGCGCCTCGTTCTCGAACTTGGCGCGCATCACTGCCAGGTCCTCGTCCGAGACCTTGCCCATCTGATGGTCGACCTCGACCTCGCGGATCGACTCGAGCGCGTGCCGCTTCTGCCGCTCCCACTTCTCGCGCGTGCCCGGCAGCTCCTCGGGCTCGATCGGCATCGCCGGACGGAAGAGCGGCGCGGCCACGAACACCGCGACCGCCAGCACCAGCACCGCGCCCAGCACGAAGACGGAGATCGAGACCGACGTCATTCGAGGTCGTCGAGCTCGCGCCGCAGGCGGGCCAGGCGTTCACTGTCCGCGGACGCAGGAGGCGGCGGCGCGGCCGGGGCCGCGGCGGTACGACGCCTGATCACCATCGCCAACACCCCCGCGCTCACGAGCACCACCGCGAACGGCGTGATCCACGCGAACCAGTTGAAGCCCTTGAACGTCGGCGCCGAGAGCACCTTCTCGCCGTACTTCGACGCGAACGCCGCCAGGATCACGTCCTTCGACTCGCCCTTGGCGAGCCGCTCGGCGATCTCCTTCTTCATCGGCTCGCCCGAGCCGCAGTTGAGATGGTTGCACGAGTGCACCGTGAGCCCGCACCCGCACTGGCAGGTGAGCGACTCCTCGATCTCGAACTGCGTCGGCGCGTCGTCGGCCCGCAGCGGGACGGCGAACGCCAACAGCAACAGCAGGACGAGGCGACTCACTCGGCTCGAGCCCGCGCCCCGGCCGGCACGACGACGCGCTCGGTGCGCTCCGCGCCCGCCGGCCACACCGCCACCGCCGTACCGATCGCCATGATGAGGCCGCCGATCCAGATCCACACGACCAGCGGGTTCACGTAGGCGAGGATCGTCACGAGCTGCGTCTGCGAGTCGTACGAGCCGAGCACCAGATAGAGGTCTTCCTTCAGCGACACGCGCTGCGCGATCTCCGTCGTCGGCTGCTTCGGCTTCTTGTAGAAGCGCTTCTCCGGCATCATCGTGCCGATCTGCTCGCCGCCCTTGAAGACGGTCATCACCGCCATCATGCGCGCGACGTGGCCGTCCTCCTGCTGCTGGATGCGCTCGTAGCGCAGCGTGTAGTCGCCCGCCGTCATCTCCTGGCCGATCTCGAGCGTCTTCTGCTCCTCGATCTGGAACGCGCTCGACGCCGCGACGCCGACGAACACCGCCACGACTCCGATGTGGATCAGGTAGCCGCCGTAGCGCCGCCGGTTCTTGCCGACCATGCGCGACAGCGCCTTCGGCGCGCTCTCGTGCAGCAGCGCCTGCCGTGCGCGCATGCCGCGCCAGAACTCCTGCACGACCGTGGCCGTGGCGAAGACGCCGAACGTGAACGTCATCCACGCGTAGCCGAGCGGCATGCGGAGCGCCGCGAAGAACACGCCGGCGACTACCGTCACGCCGACGGGCCACGCGAACGCCTTCCACAGGTTCCCCGGCGTCGCGCGACGCCACGAGATGACCGGCCCGACGCCCATCAGGAACAGCAGGGCGATGCCGAGCGGCGTGTTCACCTGGTTGAAGAACGGCGGCCCGACGGTGATCTTCACGCCGCGCACCCACTCCGACAGCACCGGAAACACCGTCCCCCAGAACACCGCGAACGCGATCCCGACCAGCAGCAGGTTGTTGAAGAGGAACGCCGCCTCGCGGCTGAAGAACGACTCGATCGTCCCCGTCGTGCGCAGCTCGGGCAGCCGGTAGGCCACCAGCGCGCCGACGCTGAGGATGACGGCCAGCAGGAAGCCGATGAAGTACGGCCCGAGGCCCGACTGCGTGAACGAATGCACCGACGAGATGACGCCGCTGCGGGTGAGGAACGTGCCGAAGATCGTCAGCGCGAACGTCAGGAGCACCAGGACCATGTTCCAGACGCGGAGCATGTCCTTCTTCTCCTGGATCATCACCGAGTGCAGGTACGCCGTCGACACGAGCCACGGCATGAACGCCGCGTTCTCCACCGGGTCCCACGCCCAGTAGCCACCCCAACCCAGCACCTCGTACGCCCACATCGCGCCGAACAGGTTGCCGAGCGTCAGGAAGAACCACGAGAACAACGCCCACCGCCGCGTCGTGCGGATCCACGCGTCGCCGAGCCGCCCCGTCATCAGCGCAGCGATCGCGAACGCGAACGGCACCGACGCGCTCACGTAGCCCGTGTAGAGCGACGGCGGGTGGATCATCATCCAGTAGTTCTGGAGCAGCGGGTTCAGATCGGCGCCCTCGGTGGCGGGCGTCGGCAGCTTCTCGAAGGGGTCGGTGATGAAGGTGACGATGCCGAGGAAGAAGACCGTCACCACCATGAGCGTCGCGGTGACCCACGGCATGAGCTCGCGGTTCTTCTGACGGTTCTGGATCTCGACGATGGTCGTGAACGTGATCAGCATGAACGACCAGAAGAGCAGCGAGCCCTTCTGTCCACCCCAGAGCGCGGCCACGACGTAGTTCGTCGGCAGCGTGCTCGAGCTGTAGGCGGCGACGTACTCGAGCGAGAAGTCGTGCGTCAGCAGCGCGCGCAGCAGGATGATGACCGCGAGCACCACGAGGCCGAAGCACGCGTAGGTGGCGTGCTCGCCGGTGCGCACTAGATCAGCTCTGCGTTTTGTCGCGCCGATCACCGAGGCGACGATGGCGGTGACGCCGCAGAGCAGCGCCAGGCAGACGGCCAGCCGACCGAGGTCGTTCACGCCGCGGGCTCCCCTTCCTTGCCGCCCTCGGCCTCGTACTTCGACGGGCAGCTCGTCATGATCTGCTTCGCCGTCATCGCGCCCTCTTTGTAGTGGCCCTCGACGACGACCTCGCGGCCTTCAGCGAACATGTCGGGGAGGATGCCGGTGTACGCGATCTGCACCGGCTCGGTCCCGTCCTTCTTCGACAGCTCGAAGTCGAGCTTGTTGGTGCGCGCGTCCCACTTCATCGTGTTCGCCCGCACCCAGCCCTTCACGCGCAGGTCCTCGCCGTCGTGATCGTCACGCGCGGCCGCGAACTCGTCGATCTCGTAATAGTAGGTCGACGTCGTGCGGATGCCGGCGTACACGAGATACGACACGGCGGCTGCGATGAGCACGGCACCGATTATGAAGCGGCGCTGGTTCAGCATGGTCGGGACCCCCGCCGGGCAACGTACTGACGTGGCGTCCCGGGCGCAACTCGGGGGCTACTCGTCCAGGGGGTCCGAGTCGACCGACCCGCCCTTCGCCGGGCCCATCGCGATCCCGCGCTTCGACGCCCGGATGAACCCCAGCAGCTCGAGCACGTCCTCCGTCTGCTCGACCTCCGCCTCCACCCGCGCCAGCGCCTCGCGCAGGTGTGTCCGGGTTCGGAACAGTATCCGGAAAGCGGTCAGCAGCGCGCGCATGCGCCGTGCATCGAACCCCGCACGACGGAGCCCGATCCGATTGATGCCCCGCACCGTGTGCGTGCCGTCCATGATGCTGAACGGGGGGACGTCACGGCTGGTGCGCGACAGCCCGCGCAGGATCGCCAGCCGCCCGATGCGGACGTACTGGTGGACGACGCAGTTGCCGCTGACGAACGCCTGGTCCTCCACGACCGCGTGCCCCGCCACCAGCGCGCCGCTGCAGATGATCGTCCGATCGCCGACGCGGCAGTTGTGGGCGATGTGGGCGTGGGTCATCAGGTAGTTGTCGTTGCCCACGACCGTCAGCGTGCCTTCCTGCGTCGCGCGGTGGATCTCGGCGTTTTCGCGGAACACGTTGCGATCGCCGATGCGGAGCCCCGTTGGCACGCCCTTGTAGGCCAGGTCCTGCGGCTCGTGGCCGATGACCGCGCCCGGGTGGACGACGTTGTCCTCACCGAGCCACGTGTCGCCGGTGAGGAACGCGTGCGGCATGATCCTTGTGCGGGCGCCCACGCGGACGGGTCCATCGACGACGACGAAGGGGCCGACGTCGGCCGTGGGGTCGATCGTCGCGCGCGGATCGATGATGGCGGTGGGATGGATCGGCACGGTCAGGAGGGCTGGTCTTCGTCGTCTTTGGGCTCGTCGGTGACGATCGACTCGCCCGGGATGCGGTAGCGCTCCTCGACCCACGCGCCCAGATCGAGCAGACGGCAGCGCTCCGAGCAGAACGGACGAAACGGATTGTTCGTCCATGCGGTCTCGCGCTTGCAGCCGGGGCATCGAGCGGCGCGCACGTCCCGACTCTAGCCACAACGTCGGAGGCCGCCAAGCCTTCGGCCTTGACAGCTCGCCCCGAGGCAGGGATGCCAAAGGCCATGCCGGATCGACAGCGGGGACGTGCCGGCGACACCGTCCAGGGGCTCGACGCCCTCCGCACCATGCTCGACAGCGCCGGTCGCCTCGTCGCGACGCTGGCCCGCGATCCCATGCTGAGCCGCCTGCTGGCCGCCTATCAGGACATCCCGGTCGCCGAGCGCGCGGCCATCGTCCAGATCATCGAGCGCGACGTCGCCATGCGTCGCGCCGACTCCGACGGCAGCGGCGACCTGCTCGGCATGCACAACGTCCGCCCGAACCCGAACGCCCGCCTCTACGTCCGCGTGATGGAGTCGGACACGGGCGACGTCCCGTTCCTCGGCTTCGAGGAGCTCATCACCGCCGTCACCCGCGCCGCCCGCGTCATGCACCGCGTGATGGTCTCGACGCCCACCGCCAACGAGACGTGGAAGGACAAAGTGCTGGCGACGTTCGAAGAGCTGCCGCCCGAGGAACTGGAAGCGATCGCGTGGTGCCTGCGGCACGGGCTCGACCTGATCGACAAGCTCGAGGCCAAGCGCAACGCATGAGCGCGCTGGAAGGAGCCCGCATCGTCGCGTTCGAGTCGCGCCGCGCCGAGGAGCTGGCGCGCATGCTCGAACGGCATGGGGCGATCGTCACCAGCGCGCCCGCGCTGCGCGAGACGCCGCTGGAAGACGCGCCCGCCGTCGCCGAGCTGCGCAACGCGCTCGAGGAAGGGCGGCTGAGCGCGCTCATCCTGCTCACCGGCGTCGGCACGAAGGCGCTCGTGGCCGCGTCGGAGCCGGGGCTCGTCACGCTGTTCGACGCGCTCCCCATCGTCGCGCGCGGGCCGAAGCCGCTGGCGGCGCTGCGCGAGCTCGGCGTCGCGGGCGCCTTGCCCGTTCACGCGCCGCACACGTGGCGCGAGGTGCTGCCCGTCGTCGACGGCCTGGGGCTTCCTCCCGGCGCGCTCATCGCCGTGCAGGAGTACGGCATGCCGCCCACGTCGCTCATCGAGGCGCTCGAGCAGCGCGGCTACCGCGTGCTGCGCGTGCCCGTCTACCGCTGGGCGCTGCCGCACGACACGGGCCCGCTCGAACGCGCGGCCGCGGGGCTCGTCGCCGGCGAGTTCGACGTCGCCGTCTTCACGAGCGCCGTGCAGGCGGAGCATCTCTTCCGGGTCGCGAAAGACGCCGACGCGTTGCGCGCGGCGCTCGGCCGCGTCCGCGTCGCCTCGATCGGGCCGGTCTGCAGCGAAGGGCTCGAGGCGCACGGCGTGCATCCGACGCTCGAAGCGTCGCCGCCGAAGATGGGACCGCTCGTCGCGGCAATCGCCGGCGGAGCTTCGTGAAAGCCCCCGTGCAGGCCCCGCCCTTCCTCGCCGCATGCCGGCGCGAGCCCGTGCCGTACACCCCCGTGTGGCTCATGCGACAGGCGGGCCGCTACCAGCCCGAGTACCGCGCGATCCGCGCGAAGCTGAGCTTCCTCGAGCTGTGCCGGAACCCCGACGTCGCCGCCGAGGTCACCGTCATGGCGGTCGAGCAGCTCGGCGTCGACGCCGCGATCATCTTCGCCGACATCCTGCTCATCCTCGATCCCATGGGCGCCGGCCTCGAGTTCGCGCAGGGCGACGGCCCGGTGATCCACAACCCGGTCCGCAGCGCCGCCGACGTCGACCGCCTGCGCGACGTCGATCCGGGCGCGCTCGACTACGTCTTCGAAGCGGTACGCCGCGCGCGCGCCGGGCTGAAGGTGCCGCTCATCGGCTTCGCCGGCGCGCCGTTCACCCTGGCGTCGTACCTGATCGAGGGCGGCGGCTCGCGCGACTACGCGCGCACGAAGGGACTCATGTTCGGCGATCCCGGTGCGTGGGACGCGCTGATGGCGAAGCTCGTGCGCGCGCTGACCGTCTACCTGAACGCGCAGATCGACGCGGGCGCCGAGGCGGTGCAGCTCTTCGACAGCTGGGTCGGCGCGCTCGCGCCGGTCGACTACCGCGCGCGCGTCCTTCCGCACGTTCGCACGCTGATCCAGGGTATCCGTCCGGGCACGCCGGTCATCCACTTCGGCACCGGCACCGCGGGTCTGCTCGAATGTCTCAAAGCGGCAGGCGGCGACGTCATCGGGCTCGACTGGCGCGTCGACCTCGACGCGGGGTGGGCGCGGCTCGGCGACGACGTCGCCGTGCAGGGCAACCTCGATCCGCTCGTCCTGCTGGCGCCGATCCCCGAGATCCGCCGCCGTGCCGCCGCGATCCTCGACCAGGCCGGTGGACGTCCCGGCCACATCTTCAACCTCGGGCACGGCATCCTGCAGCAGACACCCGTCGACCACGTCCGCGCCCTCGTCGACGCCGTGCACGAGCTGTCGGCGCGCTGACCATGGACGCGGTACTGCTGATCGCCTTCGGCGGTCCGACACGGCCCGACGAGATCCGTCCGTTCCTGCAGAACGTGACGCGCGGGCGCCGCATCCCGCCCGACCGACTCGAATCGGTCGCGCACCACTACGAGCTGCTCGGCGGCAAGTCGCCGATGAACGAGCTGACGTTCCGCCAGGCCGACGGCCTGCGCCGCGAGCTCGGCACGACGCCGGTGTACGTCGGCATGCGCAATTGGGAGCCGTACATCGCCGAGGCGATCCAGCAGATGACCGCCGACGGCGTGCGCGACGTCGTCGCCGTGATCCTCTCGCCGCATGCGAGCGAAGCGAGCCGCGAGCGCTACATGGCGTCGGTGGACGAGGCGCTCGGTCCGGGATCGCCGGCGATCCGCTACGTCCCGTCGTGGCACACGCACCCGCTGTTCATCGAGACGTGGCATGAGAACGTCGCCAAGGCGGGCGACGGCGCGTTGGTCTTCACCGCGCACAGCATCCCCGTCGCGGCGGCCGAGGCCTCGCCGTACGTCCGCGAGATCGAGGCGACGGCGGCGTTGGTGGCCGGCGACCGCCCATGGCGGCTCGCGTGGCAGAGCCGCAGCGGCAGCCCGCGCGATCCCTGGCTCGAGCCGGACATCAACGACGTGCTGCGCGAGCTGGCCGCCGCCGGCACGCGCGACGTCGTCGTCGCGCCGATCGGCTTCGTCTGCGACCACGTGGAGGTGCTGTACGACCTCGACGTCGAGGCGCGCGCCACCGCCGACCAGCTCGGGCTCCGGCTCGCGCGTGCGGCGACGTGCAACGATCACCCGTTGTTCGTGCGGATGCTCGCCGACGTCGTGCGGGGGATGGGGTGAGCAAGCGCGTCGTCGTGATCGGCGGCGGCATCGCCGGTCTCGCCGCCGCGCATCGGCTCGTCGAGCTCGGCCACGCGCCGACGCTGCTCGAAGCGTCGGACCGGCTCGGCGGCAGCGTCGGCACGGAGCGTGTCGACGGCTTCGTCGTCGAGCGCGGCGCCGACGCGTTCATCACCGACAAGCCGTGGGCGCTGGCGCTGTGCGAGCGGATCGGCATCGCCGACCAGCTGATCAGCACGCAGCCCGGCGAGCGTCGCACGCACGTCGTCCACGATGGCCGGCTGTATCCGCTGCCCGAGGGCTTCCTCCTGCTCGCGCCGACGTCGCTGGCACCGCTGGCGACGTCGTCGCTGTTCTCGCTGCCCGGCAAGCTGCGCATGGCGCTCGACCTGGTCATCCCGGCGCGACGCGACGGCGGCGACGAGAGCCTCGCGTCGTTCGTGCGCCGCCGCCTCGGCCGCGAGGCGCTCGACCGCGTCGCCGACGCGCTCGTCGGCGGCATCTACACCGCCGATCCGGAGACGCTCTCGTTGGCCGCGACCATGCCGCGTTTCCTCGCGATGGAGCGCTCGCACGGCAGCATCATCCGCGGGCTGCGCGCCAGCGCCGGCAAGACGACGGGCAGCGGCGCGCGCTACGGTCTCTTCGCCGCGCACGCCGAGGGCATGGGCGCCATCGTCGACGCGATCGCCGCGCGCCTGCCCGACAGCGCGGTGCATCTCCGCACCACCGTCGAGTCGATCGACGTCACCGACGCGCGCTGGCAGGTGCGCGCGGGCGGCACGACGCTCGACGCGGACTCGGTGATCCTGGCGACGCCGTCGTTCGTCTCCGCCCGGCTGCTCGAACGCCTGGACGCGCCGCTGGCCCGCGAGCTCGACGCCGTGGCGTACGCGTCGTCGGCGACGGTGACGCTCGGATACCGGTCCGCCGACGTGCCGCGCGACCTGCCGGGATTCGGCTTCGTCGTACCGTTCGCGGAGAACCGCCCGCTGCTCGCCGCCACGTTCGCCAGCCGGAAGTGGGCCGGCCGGGCGCCGGCCGGTCACGAGCTGATCCGCGGCTTCGTCGGTGGCGCACGACGTCCCGACCTGGCCGCGCTCGACGAGCCGGCGCTCATCGCGGTCGTGCGCGACGAGCTGCGCGCGCTGCTCGGCATCGCTGCCGAGCCGGTGCTGGTGCGCACCCAGCGGTACGTCCGCGCCATGCCACAGTACGCCGTCGGGCACCTCGACCGCGTGACCACCATCGAGGCGCGAGTGGCCACCCTGCCCGGCCTGGCCCTCGCCGGCGCGGCCTACCGCGGCGTCGGGATTCCCGATTGCATTCGCAGTGGTGAGGCGGCGGCCGACGCTGTCAACTGAATCCGCTAAAGGATTCACGCGCGCCTGCCGATGCTCTCTACGGCATGGCGCAACCAGGGACCGACACCCGCCTCCAGACGATTCTCGCCAAGACGGGCGGGCAGGCCGACTTCCCCGCCGCGGCCGAGATCATCCAGCAGCTCCATGCCGCGGTGAAGCGCGAGAACTGTGCCGCGCTCGACGTCGTCCGGCTGATCCTGAAGGACCCGGGGCTGTCGTCGAAGATTTTGCGCGTCGTCAACTCGGCGTATTACCGCCAGCAGTCCGACTCGATCTCGACCATCACGAAGGCCGTCATCATCCTCGGCTTCGAGACGATCCGCGACATCGCCACCGGCCTGCTGCTGCTCGAGGAGCTCATCAAGCGCGGGCACACGAGCGAGTTCATCCGTGAGGGGCTGCGGCGCTCGCTCTACTGCGGGCTACTCGCGCAGGCGCTGTCGTCGAAGGTCGGCTACCCGACGCCCGAGGAGGCGTACCTGCTCGGCCTCTTCGCGGACTGGGGCATGCTGTGGATCGCCGCGCACTTCCCGAAGGACTTCGAGAAGGCGCTCCTGATCCAGCGCCAGCGCGGCGGCAGCGTCGATGCGGCGGTCGAAGAGGTGCTCGGGGTGCCGCCCGGCGCGCTCGCGGCGGGCATCCTCGACAAGTGGCACTTCCCGCCGACGTTCGCCGAGTTCTTCCGCGAGCCGCACGCGCGCGAGAAGCCGGAGACGACGTCGCCCGAGGGCAAGCTGCTGATGCTGGTCGGTCTGGCCGCCGACTTCACGGCGCCGTCGGGCGAGCACAGCACCGAGGTGGGCGCGACGGTGCTGAAGCGCTTCCAGACGTACTTCGGGCTGGGTCCGGAGCCGTTCCTCGAAGCCGCGCGCGCCGCGCGCGATGCGTTCAAGGAGCAGGCGCCGCTGTTCGGCCTTGGCCCGGCGAGCGACGACGGCGACGACGACGAGCCGCGCATGGCGCGTCGCGCGCCGGCGGCGCCGAAGTCGCCGACCGACCTGCGCGCCGCGCTCGAGGTCGTCGCCGAGATCACGCGCGCGATCCTGCAGCAGGACGACATCAACCACACGCTGTCGATGGTGCTGGAGGGTGTCGCGCGGTCGGGTGGGTTCCAGGTGGTGTTCTTCGCGCTGCGCAATCCCGCCCGCGACCACCTCGTCGGCCGGCTCGGCTACGGCGAGGACGTGAAGCCGTACCTGCACGAGTTGAACCTCCCGCTGAGCCCGGGCGCCGGCGTGCTCGCCGACACGGTGCTGCAGGAGCAGGCGCACGTGGTGCCCGACGGCTCTCCCGCGCCGCAGCTTCGTGCGGTACGCTCGTTCGTGAGCCACCCGCTGATCGTGCGCGGCAAGGCGGTCGGCGTGCTCGTCTGCGGGCGCACGGAAGACCCGCCGGCGTCGCAGGCCGACGTGCAGCTCGTGCAGCTCTTCTGCGCCCAGGCCGGCCTCGCGCTCGACCGCTCGGCGTCCTAGGACCGGCGAAGGCCGAGCCACCAGGGGGCGAGGCCGAGCATCCACACCGACGTGCCGGCGATCCAGACGGCGCCCGCCCACGTGAGGTGCTCGAAGTACGTCTCGGTCAGGTCCGCGACGACACGCCCCACCATGGCCGCGAGGACCGCGCCGGCCACCACGCCAACCACCGGCGCGCGGCCGTCACGGACGTCCGGCAGCTCGAGATGCGCGGCGGTGACGTGGGTCGCCACGGTGAACGCCAGGAGCGCGAACCCGCCGATGAAGGTCACGTGCAGGGCCGGAATCCGGTACTCGGGCGCCAGACCCGAGAGCACGACGCCCGCGGGCACGAGCCAGCATGCGAGGCGTGCCAGCCGGCGGTTCCAGCCCGGGCGCCCGAGCGGGCGGGCGATGCCCGCGCCGAGCACCAGGGTCACACCCACGACGAGCCCGCGCACGATGGGCGCGACGCGCTCGCTGCCCGCGACCTCGATCGCGAAGCTGGCGACGACGACCAGACCGCCCGCGGCGTAGGCGAGCGCGCTGCGCGCCACCGCCGGGCTGCTGCCGAGGTCGGGCGGCGGCGTCGCTCCCGCCATCAACGGCAGCACGAGCGCGCCGGCGCCCATCACCAGGCAGAGGAACAGCCCCTGCTCGACGAGCAGCCGTCCGAGCGCGACGGCCGCCGCCGGCGCTCCCGGCGACGTTCCCCACGCGACGAGGAACGCGCCCGCGACGCCGCACACGAGCCCGATCGGCAGCAGCACGAACGCCGCCGGTGGCCGCCGCCTGCCCGCGCCGCCCACGAAGCGCCGGACCGCGAACGCGACGAGCGCGACGATGAGCGCGATCGTACCCACCTCGGCGACCCACCAGCGCTCGAGGAACGCGGCGGCGGTCGTCGTCACGAGGCACAGCATGGCGAGCACGATGCCCGCCGCGGACGCCGGGGCGCTCTCGGTGCGACGGGGAATGGCGGTCAGCAGGAAGCCGAGCGCGAACGCCAGCAGGAATCCCTGTATCTGAACCATCCCGTGCGCCAGGCAGGAATACGTCGACGTCCATCCGACTCCGTAGGCCACCCAGTGTCCGATGCCCGCCCAGCCGAGCACGGCGCCCAGCGGAAAGAACAGGCGGAACGGTTCGCGGCGCCACATTGGCGCGATCACGCGACGGCGAGACGCCGCACCAGCCCGACGAAGGTCGCCGTCCATGCCGCCAGCGCGAGCCAGAAGAAGCCGCGCGGGATGGCGAGCAGCCACGGCAGGTCGAGCGCCTCGGCCAGGCGCACGGTCGCGAGCGTGTACATCCCGAGCGGGAAGACGAGCGCCCAGTACTGGGGGTCGTAGACGAGCGGCACGCGCTGCAGCACGTGGCGCCAGAAGCCGAGCGCCAGCAGGAGCGGGATCCACCATGTCGCGCCCGCCCAGAAGAACAACGTGAACCCCATGACGAACGGCCGCAGCTCGCGCATCAGCGGCCAGTCGCCCGCACGCAGCAGCAGCATCGAGCCGGCAAGCGTGGTGATCGCGACGGCCCCCATGCTGATCCAGTACGGCGGCGTCATGTCCTCGCTCGTCAGGTGCACGAACGTGAAACGGTAGAAGATCAGCGTGATGATGCTGAGGTAGAGCATGCCGCCCAGGAGAAACATCGCCAGCGCGATGAAGCGGACGACGTCGCTTGCCGCGCCAAACTCGCCAGCGACCAGCGAGCCGAGCACCGACACCGACTGCGTGGCGACGGTGGCGATCAACCAGGCGCCGTTGATCCCCGCCTCGAGCGTCGGCTTGTTCTCGCGCGTGACGACGGCTGTGAAGAACGCGTACATGATGCCGATCCACAGCACGACGCCCAGCAGCCACGCCGCCGCACCCACGTCGGGGCGACCGAGCTGCACCACCGCCGCCGTGCCGAGGATGCAGGTGGCGGCGACCGACGTGAAATAGCCGGGGCCGCGCGCGTGGTCGACCAGATCGCCCAGAGCCCGCTGCGGAAAGCGCCAAAGCCGCACGCCGTTCAGCAGCCACAGCACGACGTAGGCCACCGCCGCGATCGCGAGCAGCGGCCAGGCGAGTATCGACCAGCCGAGCACGCCCGCAGCGACCGCGACGACGCCCGTCGCCATGACCAGCGCAAAGTACGCCGGCAAGAGGCCGGCAATCACCGCTCGAGCCCGTAGAGGTAGCGGAGCAGGCCGACGTTGAGCCCGAGGCACGCAAGGCTGCCGAAAGCCGCGGGCCCGAGCGCCGCGTCGTCGCCGCCGAGGAAGGCGTTCATGCTCGCCGTGAGGAGCCAGAGCTGGAGCACCACGAGCACCGCCACGAACGCGAGGATGCCCGCGCCGATCGTCGCCTTCTGCCCGCGCGCGAACTTCGAGCGCGGCGTCATGCCGTGCGCGGCTCCACGCCGGTGGCCGTCACCCAGCCGTCGCGCACCTCGAGGGTCACCCGCGCAAGCGGGCGTCGCGGCGGTCCGGCGAGAGGACCGCCCGTGCGCAGATCGAAGACCCCGTGATGGCACGGGCACAGCAGCTCGCCGCGCTCGACGGCCGGCACCACCGGACAGGTGAGGTGCGTGCACTGCTGCTCGTAGGCGACGAAGGTCGCCTCGTCGACGCGCACCAGGATGCGGCTCGGACCGCCGGCAGGATAGGCGAACAGCAGCGATCCGCCGACGGGGACGTCGCTCACGCGCGCGACGCGAGCCGGCGGTGGCGGGTCGGCCGGCCGCCGCCATCCGCGCCACAGCAGCCAGAGCTGCCCCGCGCCGAACGCACCGCTCACCAGCACGAGGAACTTCACCAGCTCGCGGCGTGCGATCCACTCCGCGTCCGGCCAGTCGATCGGAAAGTCGCGCCGCCAGAGCGGCTGGTCGTCGGGGCAGCTTTCCGGACGGCTTTCCGGACGGCTCATGCGCCCGGCTCCTCGACCCACAGGTTCGCGAGCAGCGGATCGTCGGAGGCCTCGCCGGCGCGGGGCGTCGTTCCGCCGAGGACGTCGATGGCGGCGGGCACGTCGTCGCGCGGCACCATCATGCGGACGCGCGTGCGGATCTGCTGGGCGCCGAACTGGAACGTGTCGACGGGCACCGACCGCGGCCGCACGCGGTCGATGGTGTCGCGGGGCCCGTAGTAGAGCGCCTGGCTCGGACACACGGTCGCGCACATCGGCTTCAGGCCGACCGACGTCCGGTCGTAGCACATGTCGCACTTCATCATGAGGCTCATCGACGTCTGCATCTTGGGGACGCCGAAGGGACACGCCAGCACGCAGTTGTTGCACGCGATGCAGCGCGGCTTGCGCGCGGTCTGCACGACGCCGTCGGCGGTGCGCTTGATGGCGTCGGCCGGACAGACCTCGGCGCAGGTCGGCAGGTCGCAGTGCATGCACACGACCGGCACCGTCTGGGTCGATGCCGCGCGATCGACGTAGTCGAGCTGGATCATGCTGTAGCCCTTGTGCGTGTCGCACTCGCGGCAGGCCTGCACGCAGGCCTGGCAGCCGATGCAGCGGCTCGGGTCGATGAAGAAGTCGTACTCGGTGGAGACGGGCACGGCGTCAGCCCTCCGTCGGCGGATGCTCGGCGCGCGCCACCCGGACCGCGCACGCCTTGTACTCGGGGATCTTGGAGATCGGGTCCTGCGCGGCGATCGTCAGCCGGTTCACGCTCAGCGCTCCGGGCCAGTGGTACGGAATGAAGACCGTGTCGGGACGGATCGTGGTGACGACCTGCGCCCGCGCCGTGAGCGCGCCGCGCCGGGTGGTGGCCGTCACCCAGTCGCCGTCGGCGACCCCGAGGCTGGCCGCGAGCGATGCGTGCAGCTCGACGCGCGGCACCGGATAGTGGTCGACGAGCGGGCCGATGCGGCGCGTCTGCGTGCCCGAGAGGAAGTGGCTCACCA
The DNA here is from genome assembly GCA_964432595.1 of uncultured Binatia bacterium (SeqCode). Taxonomy (GTDB): domain Bacteria; phylum Desulfobacterota; class Binatia; order DP-6; family DP-6; genus DASYLJ01. Next base: position 187,089 of record CAYSOF010000003.1, read on the forward strand.
CGCGGCCCGTCGTGAGAATCAGCGGATACTCCGCGTCGACGTCCTCGATCGGCGGCGCGTACTCGGCCGGGTGGAAGCGGGCCTTGCCGTCGGGGAAGTAGAACGGGCCGGCGCCCTTGGCGATCGGATTCCACGAGCCCGGCTCGAACAGGCGCGGCGTCCCGGGATGATCGGCGGACGGGCACGGCCAGAACACGCCCTGCTCGCGCTCGAGGCGTTCCCACGTGATGCCGGCGTAGTCGGCGATGCCCTCGGCCGAGGCGCGGCGCAGCTCGTCGAAGATCTCGCGCGGTCCGGCGAACTCGAAGCCGTGCGGCCGGCCGAGCGCGCGCGCGACGTCCTGCACGATGCGCCAGTCCTGGCGCGCGTCGCCCGGGCTCGACACGGCGCGATTGATCTTGACGACGCGGCCCTCGGTCGTCGTCACGGTGCCCTCGTCCTCCTCGTGCTGCGAGCCAGGCAACACGACGTGCGCGTAGCGGGCCGTATCGTTCAGGAAGAAGTCGATCGCGACGTAGAAGTCGAGGCGCTCGAGCTGGCGGCGGACGAAGTCGCTGTCGGGGAGCGACACGAGCGGGTTGAAGCTGACGGTGAGGAGTCCGCGGATGACGCCCTGGTCGATGCGGCGGAACGTCTCGTAGGCGTCGACGCCCGCGTGCGGCAACGACTCGGGATCGACGCCCCAGACACCCGCCACGTACGCGCGATGCGCGGGGTTCTCGATGTCGCGCGCGCCGGGAAGCTGGTCGCACTTCTGGCCGTGCTCGCGGCCGCCCTGCCCGTTGCCCTGCCCCGTCAACGTCGAGTAGCCGCAGTGCGGGCGGCCGATGCGTCCGGAGGCGAGCACCAGGTCGATCGCCCCCAGCACGTTCTGCACGCCGTGGCTCGAGTGCTCGATGCCGCGTGCGTGCATGAGGAAGCTCGTGCGCGCCGTGCCCCACCACTCCGCCGCCTGCCGGATGGCGCGCTCGGCGATGCCCGTGACCCGCGCGGTGCGCGCGGGCGTCCAGTCGCGCACGTGCGCCGCGACGGCGTCGAATCCGACCGTCCGGTCGCGGATGAAGTCGTGGTCGAGCCAGTCGTGCTCGATCATGAGGTGCAGCACGCCGTTGAAGAGCGCCGCGTCGCGGCCCGGACGGATCGGCAGGAACAGGTCGGCGGTGCGCGCGATCGGCGTGATGCGCGGGTCGACGACGATCACGCGCGCCCCGTGCTCGCGTGCCTGCCAGACGTAGTCGGTGGTGATCGGCGCGCACTCCGCGACGTTCGCGCCGCTGATCCAGACCACCTCGGCGCCGATCATCTCGGCGAGCGGGCTGGCGCCGCGGTCGATGCCGAACGCCTTCTTGTTGGCGGCGGCGGCGCTCACCATGCAGAGCCGGCCGTTGTAGTCGATGTGACGGGTTCGGAGGCAGACGCGCGCGAACTTGCCGAGCAGGTACGTCTTCTCGGTCGTGAGGCTGGCGCCGCTCAGGACGGCCATGGCGTCGGCGCCGTGCTCCTGCTGGATGCGGGCAATCTCGCGCGCGACGGTCGCGATCGCCTCGTCGTACGCCACTGGCCGGAAGCCGCCGGGCGCGTCCCGGTCGCGGACATGCGCCTGCAGCAGCCGATCGGGATGATGATTCTGCAGGTACCGCGAGATGCCCTTCGGGCAGAGCTTGCCGCGGTTGAACGGGAACTCCGTACGCGGCTCGACGCCGATCACGCGGTCGTCCTTCACCTCGAGGTACATGCCGCACTGCTGGCCGCAGAAGCAGCAGTGCGTCGCAACAAGGCGGTCGGGCACCAGCCCGGTGTCGAGCAGCGGCCCGTGCGGATAGGCCAGCGTCGGACCGAAGGGATCGTTCACCATGCGGGCGGCTCAGGGATGGAAGTTGCGCGCGTCCTCGTCGCCGAGCGGCCCCTCGCCGAGGCCGGGATTCGCATGCACCGGCGTCGCCGGCCGGCGGCCGGCGCGCGCGAGCCCGGCACGCTCGCGGTGCCACAGCGCGCCCTGCGCCAGCGCCACCAACGCGCGGCGGCACGGCGGGCATATCCACTGATAGTGCTCCACGGCCGGGTCCGTGGACTCGTAGCGAAAGCCGAGTTGGCGCTGCACCACGATGAGATCCTCCACGTGCATGCGCGACGTGAACGGCGCGCCGCACCGCCGGCAGCATGCGGCCTCGGCGCCCGCGCCCGCGGTCTTGTAGAACCGCACGCCGATCTGCGCCGGACGCTGCACCACGTGGAACAGCTTGCCGAACGGCAGCCAGACGAACGTGCCGATCACCGTGACGGCATGCAGCACGGCGACGAAGTCGAAGGCGTAGCCGCGGAGCCAGGTGTAGCTCACCGTCAGCATGAGCCCTGTGGCGCTCACCGCGAAGAGGAGCACGAGCGGCAGGAGGTCCTCGCCGAAGAGCTGCAGCGCCGCGGCGCCCTCCTCGTACATGCGCCGGCGCATCGCGAGCATGACGCCGGCGATCACCAGGATCGACGCCCACACGAGCCCGTGGAACGACAGGAACGCGAGCCACGAATCGATCGCGAACGAGAACGTCGGGAAGCCGAACACGTACGCGCGGTACCTTCCGAGGTCGCCGCCGTCGCTCTCGAAGTGCAGCCAGCCGAACACCAGCGGGAACGTGATGGCGACGGCGATGAGGCAGCCCCACATGATGAGCAGGTGGGCGAGGCCACGACGTGCGCCGCGGGCGAAGATGAAGCGGTTCGCCGCCAGATCCGCGGCGACGTAGCGCACCCAGGCGACGAGATTGCGGCCGCGATGCTCGCGGCGAAAGAACGCCTGCCAGCCGCGCCGCCAGAGCATGGCCGTCGGCGGGCGCTGCAGCCAGACCGCATAGCGATACGTCACGCCGAACACCGCGAAGAGCACGGCGGCGGTGTACGCGACCAGCGCCGCATCGAAGTGCGCGAGTCGCCGCGACCCGATCCAGATGAGTGCGGCAAGCGCGAGGCTCGCGGTCGATGCCCAGGCGATCGCCTTGCGGGCCACGCGGTCCACGAGTCGCGCCTAACACGGACGCGCGGGGAAGAGAAGGCTCGACCCGCCTCTCCTCACCCACGGACGAACACGACCGACAGGTTGTTCGCCGGCATCGCGACCGTCTCGGTATGACGCAGACCCGCCGCGGCCGCCGTCGCGACGACCGTCTCGAGATCGCGCACGCCCCAGCGCGGGTCCTGCGCGCGCAGCGTATCGTCGAACGCGGCGTTGCTCGGCGCGGTGTGGGCGCCGTCGCGACGATACGGGCCGTACAGGTAGAGCACGCCGCCCGGCGGCAGCACGCGGCCCGCGCCGCGCAGCATCGCTTCGCCCGCGGCCCACGGCGCGATGTGGATCATGTTGATGCAGACGACCGCGTCGGCCCGCTCGACCGGCCACGCCTCGGCGGTGACGTCGAGTACGACCGCCCGGCGGACGTTTGGCACCCCGTCGCACCACGACGCGATGCCGGCGAGCGCCGTCGGGTCGACGTCGGTGGGCTGCCACGTGACGCCCGGCAGCGCGCCCGCGAAGTGCGCCGCGTGCTCGCCCGTACCGCTGGCGATCTCGAGGACGAGGCCCGTCGACGGCAGGACGCGACGCAGGACCGCGAGGATCGGCTCGCGATTGCGCTGGGTCGCCGGGGCGTAGCGGCGGTCCGACATGGATCTTCCGACTCGACGGCATATGGCGTAGCTCGTCGGGTGTCGAGTTGCATGAGTCGCCGCCATACCCAGCCGGGCGCCCTCGAGCGCGTCATCGCCACGGACGAGCTGCAGCGCCGCCCGGCACGATCGCCGGACTACGAAACCGAGAGCCGTGCGCTCGCCGAGCTCGCGGACGCGCTCGCCAGCTCGCCTACGACGTTTCTCCAACGCCTCGTCGACGTCGCCCTCGACGTGCTCGACGCCGACTCGGCGGGCGTGAGCCTGCTCAGCGACGGCGGCACGCGCTTCGAATGGCCGGCCGTCGCGGGACGGTGGACGCCGTCGGCAGACGGCATCGACCGTGCGGCGAGCCCGTGCGGCGTCGTCATCGAGCGCGACGCCGTGCAGCTCTTCGCGTCGCCGGAGCGGTTCTTCGCGGAGCTCGCAGGAAGCACGCCGCCCATCGTAGAAGCGCTGCTCGCGCCGTTCCGCGCCGGCGGACGGCCGGTCGGGACGCTGTGGCTCGTCGCGCACGACGATCGCCGGCGTTTCGATGCGGAGGACGCGCGCGTGTTGACGCGTCTCGCGACGTTCGCCGGCAGCGCCCAGCAGGTGCTGGAGACGCTGCGCAGCCTGCGCCGCAGCGAGGAGCGCGCGCATTCGCTGATCGAGGCGACGACCGCGATCATCTGGTGGGCCGACGCGACGGGCGCCGTCGTCGATGCGCGGCGGTGGACCGAGTTCACGGGACAACCCGCCGAGCAGATGCGCGGGTGGGGCTGGGTCGAGATGATCCATCCCGACGATCGGGCACGGTCGCAGCGGCTCTTCCAGGAAGCGCTCGTCATGCCGCGCGCAGCGTCGATGGAGCACCGTATCCGGCGGCGCGACGGCGCCTATCGCTGGGCCACCGCCAGCGCGGTGCCGATCTTCAATCCCGACGGCAGCGTCCGCGAATGGCTGGGCACCGTCACCGACATCGACGCGGAGAAGCGGTCGGCCGACGCCTTGCGCGACGTCAATCAGCAGCTCGAAGAGCGCGTGCAGGCGCGCACCGCCGAGCTGACGCGCATGACGGCGCTGTACAAGGCCGTCTACGACCAGGGGCTGTTCTCCGGGCAGATCGACCTCGACGGCGTGCTCATCGACGCGAACGATTCGTCGATCGAGACCTGCGGCTTCCGGCGCGAGGACGTCATCGGCAAGGTGTTCTGGGAGTGCGGCTGGTGGAACCGCTCGCCCGAGATCCAGGCGTGGGTGAAGGCGGGCTTCGAGCACGCCGTCTGCGGCGAGCCCTTCAGCGGCGAGTCGACGTACTTCTGGGCCGACGGCAGCGAGCACATCGTCGAGTACGCGTGCATTCCGGTGAAGGACGAGCACGGCCGCGTGACGATGGTCGTGCCCGTCGGCATGGACGTGACGGAGCGCCGCTGGGCGGAGCGCCGGCGAGAGGCAGCCGCCGTGGTGCGCGAAGGCGAGGCGCGCTTTCGTCGATTCGCCGACACGGCGCCCGTCATGCTGTGGATCACCGAGCCCGACGGGGCATGCTCGTTCCTGTCGCGCGCCTGGTACGAGTACACCGGACAGACCGAGGCGACCGGCCTGGGCTTCGGCTGGCTCACCGCGGTGCATCCGGACGAGAGCGACATGGCGCGGTCGGCGTTCCTCCGCGCGAACAGCCTGCACGCGCCCTTCGTGCTGGAGCACCGCCTGCGACGGGCCGACGGCGAATACCGCTGGGTGCTCGACGCGGGCGCCCCGCGCATCGACGACGAGGGTGCGTTCAACGGCTACATCGGCTCGGTGATGGACATCCACGGCCGCAAGCGCGCCGAGGAGCAGCGCGAGGACCTCCTGCTCATCGCCGAGCGCGCCCGCAACGACGCCGAGACGGCCAGCCGCGCGAAGGACGAGTTCCTCGCGATGCTCGGCCACGAGCTGCGCAATCCGCTCGCCGCGGTCCGCAACGCCGTCGCCACGGCCAGCCTCGACGCCAGCCATCGCGATCAGGCGCTCGCCATCGCCCGCCGCCAGCTCGAGCAGCTCGGTTGGGTCGTCGACGACCTGCTCGACGTCGCGCGCATCACGCAGGGACGCATCACGCTCCGTCGCGAGCCGCTCGTGCTGCAGTCGGTCGTCGAGCGCGCCGTCGAGGCGACGCGTCCGTTCGCCGAGTCGCGTGGGCACGTGCTGATCGTCGACGTGCCGCGCGAGCCGGTACGCGTCGACGGCGATGCCGCGCGGCTCGAGCAGGTGCTGGTGAATCTGCTGTCCAACGCGGTGAAGTACACCGATCCGCGCGGCGACATCGCGCTCACGCTGACGCGCGAGGGGAACGACGCGGTGATCCGCGTGCGCGACAACGGCATGGGCATCGCGCACGAGGTGCTGCCGCGCATCTTCGACCTGTTCACCCAGGCGGCGCGCAGCCTCGATCGCGCGCAGGGCGGGCTCGGCATCGGCCTGACCGTCGCGCGGCGGCTCGTCGAGCTGCACGGCGGGCGGATCGAGGCGTTCAGCGAGGGGTTCGGCACGGGCTCGGAGTTCGTCGTGCGCATTCCGGCGCTGGCGCCGGTCGAGGCGGCCGCCGCCCCGGCGGCGGTCGTGACCGACGGGCACGGCGCACCGGTGCAGGTGCTGATGGTCGAGGACAACCCCGACGCGGCGGAGGCGCTGCGTCTTCTGCTCGAGGTCCTCGGCCACCGCGTGCGCGTCACCCACGACGGCATCGCCGCGCTGGACGCGGTGAAGGCGCATCGGCCCGACGTCGTGCTGATCGACATCGGGCTGCCGGGGATGGACGGCTACGAGGTCGCGCGGCGGATGCGCGCGGATCCGACGCTCGCGACGACGACGCTGGTGGCGCTGACCGGCTACGGGCGCGACGAGGATCGCGAAGCGGCGATGTCCGCGGGGTTCGATCAGCACCTGGTGAAGCCCGTCGATCCGGATCGGCTCGGGGAGCTGATTCGGCGCGTCGGTACGAGCGCGCGCGGCTAGCCGGGCCGGCACGCTCCGGCGAGTACGACAACGAGACCTCGCGGTCACACCCGGCCAGGTCGTCGGGCGAGGCCACGCCTGCTCTCGCACGCAGCGGCCGTCAGGAACGCAAGACCGGGGATCGACGACCAGCGGCGCGCACGACGGCTCGGCAGCCGCTTCCTGCAGGGCTCGACAGGAGCCCAGGACATGTGCCAAAGGCGGAATCATACTATTTACGCGCAATCCCTGAGAACTACTAGTTCATCAAGTTGCATTAGACCGTCGAACAGCAATGCATCGCACTTCCCCAACCCTGCTGTGGCTCACCCTCGCGGGCTGCACCATGCTACCGGGACGGCCTCTCGAGTCCGTCACGCCGCCACACGGCAGTACGGTCGAGGTCTTCGAGGCCGCTCGATGCGACGACGATTCCCACTCGCTGGCGTCGTTGCGCCGCACCTTGGATCACTGGCGAACGCCCATTCGCGGACGGCCGCGCTTCGAGGGGATCCTTCGGCCCAACGACCCGACCCTGTACGACGCGATCATCGCTCACATCGATGCCGGCGCTCCACGAATCGCCCTTCACTCGGAGGAGTTCGCCCGCGTTGGTTGGGACGGACTGTCGACGGTCTGGTACGTCGCGGACGATCCCAACGCACCGCTCGGGCGTGACGAGACGCTGGAAGGCGCCGCGGAACCGGCGCCGCCGAGCACTCCCGAGTGGGTAGGCTACGATGGCCTGACGTGGTGGAGCCTCGCGCAGTACCCGCTCCACCTTGCGATCCATTCGTTGATCGGTCTCAAGAACGCCGCATTCGAGGTCGTCAAGGTCCCGCTCACGGGCCTCGAGATGCTGACGCTGCCATCGTTGTTGCCCCCGCATGCTCCGTGGGTCGCACCCAGCGTCGAGCGCGCAGGAGCGGCGATGGCCGAGGACGTTCGCCACGCAGCGCTCGCCATCGGCTGGCACGTCATGGTGGGGCATGCCGACACGCCGCTCGATCTGGTCCGCGACCTCCTCACGGCCGCTCCGCTCTTGGGACCCGTGATCCTGGCGATATGGCCGCGGCGCCCACTGGCCCCGACATCGAACCCGGTTCCCGACGATACGATGATCGCCGTCAGCCAGGGCATCTACGCTCGGGGACCGGATGCACAGCTGGTGACCGGCCTGGCACGGCAACTCGAGAGCCTCAGACCTGCCAGCATCGTCAAGGTCGTACCGAACGTGCATTCGGGAATCTTCGACGTCCTGTTCTCGCTGCTGAACCTGTCACAGGGCTACGCCTACGACGCGGCCGCGCGAATCCGAGGCGGTCTCGACGGCACGAACACGGTCGAGTTGGTCGGCTTCTCGGGGGGAGCGCAACGGATGCTGGTCGCCGGGCATCTGCTGAATGGGGCCGGCGTCACCGTCCGACGATTGACCGGGATCGCGGGTCCGACGTTCGGCCCCGCGCCCACGTCCGACGCCGTCGTATTCCTGGGTGACGCCATGCGTCCCGATCCGGTCGTCGCCAGCGCGCGGATCGTCGGACTGGCGAGTGGCCTAGCTCCCGGCTCCCCCATCCGCGTGGACGTCCACGGCGGAGGCAATCATCACGTCCCGTATTTTCCGGACAGCCGCACGCGAGCGCCCAACGCGGCCTACGCGGAGAAGCTCGACGCACGGTTTGGAGGGCCGCAGTGAACAAGATGCTGGCAGTCGTTCTCGCGTTGTCGTCGGGCTGCATACCGCCGCAAGCGGCGCGCGTCGTTCAGCTCGAGCGGTACGAGCAAAGGCTCACGTTCGATCGTTGCCCGGCCCCGGGCGAAGACTTCGTCGACGTGTCGGCCGCGTGCGCGGACCAGATCAGCTGCGTCCTGGGACGGGGCGGATTCCTCGGCGACAAGACGTTCCGGACCATTCTGGCCACGCACGGCGGGAACAGCCTCGTGCGCGCACTGGTGGGCGGCGAGATTCGCTTCGTCGGCGACATCACGTTCGTTCTGGCGATACGCGACTTCGATGCCTACCGGATGCTCTTTTGTCCGTTCGGCAGCATGCCGCTACTCGGCGCGGCCACCAACATGTTCCCGCGCGGTGAGCATGTGTCGGTCGGCGGTAACGGGCAATTTCGCGTCCTGGACGCGTCGGACACACAGTTGCTGACGTTCAACTTCACCCTACCGGCCACCGAATTCCCGCTCGAGGACATCGTCGCGAGCAAGAAGCCCGTGATGGAGGTGCCGGTCGTCATCCTTCCGGACAACCTACCGTCCGGCCCGGTCGACCTCACCCTTCAACAACCCGTCACGTACCGGATCGCCCTGGACACCGACTCGTCTTGGTACGCGCCTGGCCGGCGGCTCCGCATCTCGTACGAACCCGAAGCCCATGCCGCCCTGCGTTCGCGAAAGGACGCCAACGCAGCATGTGAGGACGAGATCGGACGGCTCACGATCAAGCGAAAACACGAGCAACGCGAGGCAATGTGGATCGACCTCCGACTCCTCGATTGCATCGCGCCGTGGTGAGGGACCGATCATGGACTTGAATCACGACCAGGACCTTCGACCAGTCCCGCGACGAGATGATCGTCGGCGAGCCGCCATCCCGAGAGAACCGCGTTCCGCAAGCAAGGAATATGCCTGGGAGAGCGCGCTCGTCCTGGCCATCTGCGCCGCAACGTTGGTGACGCTCTACTTGCCCGGTCCGTCGCCTGACATGGGACCGCTCGATGCCGAGCGCGTCAGGCGGAATGGCACGTTGCTGCGCATCGCCGTCGCGCTGTTGACGTTCGGGCTCGCGCTGATCGCGGCGAGGCAGTCGCGGTCGAACGCGATGAAGGCGCTGCTGATGCCCGCCTGCGTCATCGCCGTTGGGATGCTGCTGGCCGGGGATACGCTCGACAACCTGCGCGGCGCCGTCGAGCGCACCGACACGCTCATTCGCAAGGTGACGGAGGACGCAGAGGTGAGCGCGAAGGCAGCCACGAGAGCGCTGCGCGCGGTAAGAAAGCTGTCTGCGATGGCGGACCGATGGGAACAACTGACGAGAAGCTCCGAGCAGGTGGCACGCGAGGCGGTCGAAAGCGCGGCGCGCACCACCGCGCAAGCGGAAATTGCGACTCTACGAGCAGACCAGGCGAGTCGAGCCGCGGCGGCGGCGACGGGCGACGCCACGACGCTCAAGTACCAGACGCAATTCGACGTCCACGAGCGAGGTGCCGAGGCACGAAACGGACTGTTCCACATCGCGGTCTACGGCAGTCAGCACGGCGAGTGGGGCCATGACCCGGGCCGAGACCGGCGCGACCGTGCTGCACTCGGCAAGTTCGGCTTCCGCAGCGACAGGATGGTCAGCATCGCGGGCAATCTGGGCGACAGCGGGGTCTGTCAGGTGCTCTACTATTCGCCCTCCGCTTGGGATCAGGCGATGTGCGTGCAGATCGTCCTGGACAAGCTCGGATGGCGGGGATGGGGGAAAGCCGGGCCGCTCGACACCGAGGAAAGCCCGAAGCTCGTGCACAATCCCGAACGATCCCACGACCTCCAGCTGATGCTGTCTGGGTGCACTGCTCCGACGACCGACCGGCTCGCACAGGTCCCGCCGGACGCCTGCAGCATCGGTGCTCTCGCGAAGGCTGCGGCCGCATTTCGTGGGGACGGATCCGACGCGCGCTGACGTCGAGCGCATCGTGACACGCGCCTCCGTACTGGTCGCCCGTGCGCCGCACGTGCTACCGACGCCCGCATGGAACGCGTTCTCGAAGGCATCCGCGTCGTCGAAGTCGCCCAATGGTGGTTCGTCCCCGCGGCCGGCGCCGTCCTCGCCGACTGGGGCGCCGACGTGATCAAGATCGAGCACCCGGTCACCGGCGACCCGCAGCGCGGGCTCATGACCTCCGGCTTCTTCCCGAACACCGGCGGCGTGAACTTCATGATGGAGCAGTCGAACCGCGGGAAGCGCAGCGTCGGCATCGACCTCGCGCATCCCGACGGGCGCGCCGCGCTGATGAAGCTCGTCGAGACCGCCGACGTCTTCCTGACGAACTTCCTGCCCGCCGCGCGACGCCGCCTGCAGATCGACGTCGAGCACATCCGCGCCGTCAATCCGAAGATCGTCTACGTGCGCGGCCACGGCCACGGCGCACGTGGGCCCGACGTCGAGAAGGGCGGCTACGACGCCGCGTCGTTCTGGTCGCGCGGCGGCATCGCACACGCGATCACGCCCGCCGGCGCCGCGGCGCCCGTCATGCAGCGCGCCGCGTTCGGCGACTCCGCCGGCGCCATGACCATCGCGGGCGGCATCGCGGCGGCGCTGTTTCGCCGCGAGCGCACCGGCGAAGCCGCCGTCGTCGACGTCTCGCTGCTGGGCACGGCCATGTGGATCCTCGCCCCCGACATCGTCCTCACCAAGCTCACCGACCAGGAGATGCCGGCCTTCGGGCGCACGCTGGCCCCGAACCCCATCGTCAACAGCTACAAGACGAATGACGACCGCTGGGTCTTCCTCAACATGCTCCAGCCCGACCGCTTCTGGGCCGACTTCTGCACGCACATCGGCCGAGAGGACATGGTCACCGACGAGCGCTACAGCAGCGGCATGGCGCGCTTCATGAACCGCGAGGAATGCGTCGCCGAGCTCGACCGCGTCTTCGCGCAGCACACGCTCGACGAGTGGCGCGTAAAGCTCGCCGACGTCGAGGGCGTCTGGGCGCCGATGCAGAGCGCGCGCGAGGTGACGAGCGACCCGCAGGCGCTGGCCAACGGCTACCTCACCGACGTCGATCGCGGCGACGGCACCAGCTTCACGTTGGTGTCGAGCCCCGTGCAGTTCGACGAGCAGCCGCCGTCGCTCCGTCCGGCGCCCGAGCTGGGACAGCACACCGAGGACGTGCTGCTGGCCCAGGGCTACACGTGGGAGGACCTCGCGCGGCTCAAGGCCGCCGGCGCGATCTCCTAGGAACCGCCCCAAGACTTCGTCTCGGGTCGGGAAAGACGCGAGAGTGTAGCGTTCGCGGTCCGCGCGACCAGCATGCCGCGGCAAGCGAAGCTTGCGCGGCACCCGGGTCCGCTCGATCTCCTAGCTCGCGCGCAGGACGCCGATTTCGGCGACGGTCGACTGGCTGAGACCGATCAGCCGATCGCGCAGCTCGGCCGCGAGCTTGCCCTTCGCGGCCATCTTGCCGACCACCTTGTCGAACGCGCGCAGCTGACGGTCGGCGCGTTTCAGCACCACCGACGGCTTCTTCGCGCCGCGCGCCGTCGTGACGAGCTTCCGCGCCTTCGCGACCTTCACCTTCAGCTGCTTCGCCGAACGCGTGCCGCCGAGGTCCGTCGGCGCCTGCGCCGACAGCGTGTCGGCGAGCGTGCCGAGCCGACAATCGACCGCCTCGAAGCCCGCGAGCGGCATGTCGAGACAGGTGAGCGGCAACGTCGTCGACGTGGTGCTCGTCGTGACGACGATCGTCGACGTGGTCGTCGGTCGCGTCGTCGTGGTGGTGGTCGACGACGCCACCGTGGTCGAGGTCGTGTCGACGGTGGTGCTGGTCGTCGTCGACGTGGTCGTGGACGACGTGCTGGTCGTCGAGGTCGTGCTCGTCGTGCTGCTGGACGTCGTCGTGCTGCTGCTCGTCGTCGTGCTGCTGGACGTCGTCGTGCTGCTGGACGTCGTGCTGCTGCTCGTCGTGGTGGTGCTGGACGTAGTCGACGTCGTGGTGCTGCTCGTCGTGCTGGTGACGGACGACGACGTGGTGGTCGTCACGAGCGACGTGGACGTCGTCGTGGGCACGGTCGTCGACGTCGTGCTCGTGGTGGACGACGTCGTGGTCGACACCGTCGTCGTCGTGGTGCTCGACGACGTGGTCGTGACCTGGCAGCCGACGCAGCACGGCAGCGTCGGGTTCTGCGTCACTTGGGCCGCGGGCGTGATCTTCAGCGGGTTGTAGGTCGGCAGCACCGACCGGTACGACAGCATGTTCTTGCCGTTCGCGCCGGCGGTCAGCGTGCCGCTGATGGTCATCGTGCCGCTGGCATCGAGCGCGTTGCTCGCAAACGGGAACGTGCCCACACCCGACGCGTTCAGCACCGCCGCCGACAGCACCACGAGGTCGCAGGCCTGCAGCTCGATGCTGCCGCCGCCGGTCGCCGTGAGCGTCTTGGCGACCGACAACGCGCCGTCGGCGACCACGGCGATGGCGCCACCAGAGCCGCCGCTCACGTCGATGGACTCGAAGAGGGAGACGCTCCCGGTGGTGCCGATGTCGACGCTGCCGCCACTGCCCACCGCTCCGCTGTTCGCGATGAGATTGGACGCGATCGACACGGTGCCCGTCGCCGCAATGGTGATGGCGCCTCCGAACCCGGAACCGGGCGAGGCCGCCTCGATCCGGGCGTTCGCGCCGATCGTGACGCCGCCGCCGTCGGCGGTCAGCTCCACGGAGGCGCCGTCCCCGGCGCCGCCTCCGCCGTTGGCCAGGATCGGACCACCGACCGTCAGCGCGCCCGAAGTGGTGAGCTGCACGTCGCCACCCCACGCGCCCGTGTTGCCGCTGGCGCTCGTCGTGATCGAGCCCTGGCCGGGAGCGATGAACAGGTCACCATCCGACGCTTCGGCCGTCACGCTGCCGCCGTCGCCGCGCGCCGCGATCGGCGCGCCGATGGTGATCGCCCCGCCGGCGTTGATCGTCACCGATCCGCCGACGTCGACGCCGCCGGCCGACGCGTCGATGCCCGCGCCGCCGATCGTGATGGGGCCGCCGTCGTCCAGGAACGTGTCGATGTCGACGATCCCGCCGCTCTTCGTGCCGCCGGCCGCGCTGGCGTTGATCTTACCGCCCGCCGTGACCGAACCACCCGACCGGAGCGAGACCGAGCCGCCGCCGAACTCCGAGCTGGTGTCGAGCACGGTCCCGTTGCGCAGCTCGATGTCCCCGGTCGCTTCGAGGCTGATCGACGCGCCGGGATTGCCGGCGCCGCCGGTCGCCACGATTCGAGCCCCGTTCTCCAGCAGGATGGACGAGGCGTACACGGTGATGCCGCCCGAGCCGTCGATCGTGAGCGTCTTGCTCGACTTGACGACCAACGCGCGGGCGCCCAGGTCGAAGGTCACGTCGCTGGTGCCGACGGTGATCGTACAGTTCGACACCTCGCACGGATCTGCCCCCGCGGCGCACAGCTGCGTTCCGCCGCACTGCGCCGATGCCCGGGCGACGGGGATCAGCGAGAGCAGGAGGCCGAGCAGGAAGGTGACACGGGTGGGGGACAGCATGCAGCGGGGCGGCGAGTCGAAATGCCGGCTCTTTGCCTACCCTGCCACCCCGAAAGCTCGCAACTGAAAAAGGCGCGTCCACGGCAACTTTCAACGCCGGCGCGCCCGTGCCTCCTCGAACGCCGCCAGCGCGCGGGCACGACCTTCGTCCAGGCCGACCACGGGTGGCGGGTAGTCCGGGCACAACCCCCGTCGCTCGAGCGGCGCCACGTCCCACGGCCGATGGACCAGGGCGGCCGGCACCCGCGCCAGCTCGGGAACCCATCGCTTCACGTAGACGCCGTCCGCATCGAAGCGCTCGCCCTGGCGGAGCGGCGAGAAGATACGGTGGAAGGGCTGCGCGTCGGCGCCCACGCCCGACACCCACTGCCAGTTGCCGCCGTTCTGCGACAGCTGACCGTCCATCAGCTCCGCCATGAAGTGCGCCTCGCCCTGCCGCCAGTCGATCAGCAGGTGGCGCGTCAGGAACGACGCGGTCACCATCCGCACCCGGTTGTGCATGAAGCCCGTGGCCCGCAGCTCGCGCATGCCCGCGTCGACGATCGGAACGCCCGTCGTACCGTCCTGCCAGCGACGAAACGCGGCGTCGTCGCGCCGCCAGCGGATGCCCAAAGGTCGTAGGGCGGCGCGCGCGAGCGCCGGACGGTCGTGCAGCAGCTGCGCCCAGAAGTCGCGCCACGCGAGCTCGCGCGTCCACACCCGGACGCCGTCGCGCCGCGCCGGGTCCTTCGCCGCCGCCGCACGCGCGCGACGGACCGCCTCGGCGCCGGACAGCGCGCCCCAGCGCAAGTGGTACGAGAGGCGCGACGTGCCGTCGACGCCGGGGATGTCGCGCGCCTCGGGGTACGCGGCCACCGCACGCGCCAGGAAGCGATCGAGCCGCGCGCGCGCCGCCGCCTCGCCCGCCTCCGGCACGTCCATGGACGGCGCGGGCAGCGGCATGCCGATACCGTCGAGCGCGGTGTGCGCCGTCCATCGCTGCACGGCGCGCGGCGCGGGAGGCACGGCGAGCGGCTCCCACGCGCGCGCGAACGCGCCGTACACCTGATACGCGCCGCCCGACCCGTTGCGGATCGTACCCGGCGCGTGCACGAACGCAGCCTCGGCGGCGCGGACGGTCACGCCGTCCCGCGACAGCGCCCGCGCGACGATTGCCTCGCGCCGTCGTGCGCCCGGCTCGACGTTGGTCGCGTGCGTGACGACGCGGGCGCCGAGCGTCGCCGCGAGCGGCGGCAACACCCGCGCCGCCTCGCCCTCGATCACCAGCAGCCGAGAGCCCTGCTCGCGCAGGGAGGCGTCGAGCGCGGCGAGCGTCGCGTACATGAACGCGATCCGCCGCTCCGCCGCGCGATGGCGGCGCAGGATCGCCGGATCGAGCACGAAGACGCCCGCGACGGGCGCGTCGTCGCGCGGCAGCGCCGGGTTGTCGTGGAGCCGCAGGTCGGACGTGAACCAGTGCAGCGCCGCGGCGCGCGCGTCGGGGGGCGACATGTGGAATCGTATAGCGTATCTGTCGGGGCGCATGACCACGGATCGTGCGAGCGGGTTGGGATCGGCGATCGTGTTGGGAGGCGGCGTCGCAGGACTGGCCGCCGCGCGGCTGTTGTCGCGCCACTACTCGCGCGTCGTCGTGCTCGAGCGCGACGTGCGTCGCGAGACCGCCTCCCCCGAAGACGCCTTCCGCGACTGGGAGCGCGGCGGCGCGCCGCAGTTCCGGCACAGCCACGCGTTCCTCGCCCGCCTGCGCCTCGTGCTCCTCGCCCACATGCCCGAGGTGTTCGATCGGCTGCGCGAGAACGGCGTGCGCGAGATCACGCTGGCGCAGACGGCGCCGCCGGGCATGCCCGCCTTCGCCGAGCGTCCCGACGACGAGGACGTCGTGCTGCTCGCCTGCCGGCGGTCGACGTTCGAGTGGGCGCTGCGCGAGAGCGTACGCACGCGGCCCGGCGTCGAGCTGCGCGAGGGCATCTTCGCGGCCGGGCTCGTCGGCGTGTCGCGCGACGGGGCGCGGCCGCGCGTCACCGGCGTCCGGCTCGACGACGGCTCGGTCCTGAACGCCTCGCTCGTGGTCGACGCGCTCGGCCGCCGCTCACCCGCGCCGGCGTGGCTCGCCGGCATCAACGCCGACGCGCCGATCGAGCGCAGCAGCGAGACCGGCATCTTCTACTACACGCGCTTCTACCGCCTCCGGAAGGCGCGCGCGCCGCAGGGCACGACAGGGCTCGTCGCGGGCGACCTCGGGTGGGTGAAGATCGCCATCTTCCCCGGCGACGCCGACACGTTTTCCATCACCGTCGGCGCGCCCGTCGACGACACCGGCCTGAAGACGCTGTCCGATCCGCGGAAGTTCGAGCGCTTCGTCTCCGCGTTCCCGCAGATCGCGCCGTGGCGCGCGCGCGGCGTCTCCGATCCGATCAACGGCACCGCCACCCCGGTCCTCGTGATGGGCCAGCTGCGCAACCGCATGCGCCACTTCGTCGACGCCGACGGACCGCTGGCACCGGGGCTCATGGTCATCGGCGACGCCGCCTATCACTCCAACCCGATCTACGGACGCGGCTGCCCGTCGGCGATGGTGCAGGCCTCGCTGCTCGACGAGTCGATCGGCCGCCATCGCGACGATCCCGTCGCGGCGGCACGCACGCTGCACGCGCTCAGCGAGGCGCAGGTGCGGCCGTTCTGGGAGGCCGCCGTCGTCTCCGACCGTCGCCTGCTCGGCGATCGCGCGCTGCCGACGGGCTCGCTCGCGATGATGGTGACGCTCGCCGAGCAGGCGTTCGGCTGGTTCCTCGAGCGCGGCATCCTGCCGGCGACGCTCGTCGACCCCGTCGTCTTCCGCGGCATCCTGCGCGTATTCCACATGCTCGACGCACCCGAGACGCTGGCGCGCGATCCGGAGATGCTGGTGCGGTCGATCCCGATGCTGGCGCGCGTCCTGCTCGGCTCGACGCCGCGGAAGCCGTTCGAGCCGATCCGGCGCGCCGACGCGCTCGCCCGCATCGGCGTCGCTGTTTGAGAAAGTCCTCGACAAGCTTTCTCGTGGCGTTGTAGGCTCGGCTCATGCAAACCGCCCTGACGGCGTGCCTCATCGCGGTCACCGCGTCCCATGCCTTTGCCCAGCTCATCGTCCCCGACGATCACGCGACGATCCAGGCCGCGGTCGACGCCGCACCCGCCGGCGGGACCGTGTCGGTTCGACCCGGCACGTACGCGGAGTCGGTCAGCGTGCGAAAGTCGCTGACGCTGCGCGGACTGGGCGGCGTTCCGACGATCGCTCCGCCGGCCGGACGCCACGGCGTGTCTTTCGCCGGCGGGAAGCTGGTGGAAAGCGAGGTCATCGACGTCTCCGTCCAGGGCGGCAACACGGGCATCCTCGCGCGCGTAGGCGGCTTCGGCGTCCTGAACGTCGTCGTAACCGGCGCCAAGCGGGGCATCGACGTGAAGGCCGCGGAAGGCGCTTCCATCGACCTGGCGACGGTGACGGACACGACCTCAGGGGCAGGGATCACCGCGTCGGCGCCGGCAGGCAACATCAGGGATTGCGTGGTGCTCCGAGCGAAGACTCGCGGTATCGACAGCCGCAACCTGAGCGTCATCCGTGCCACCGTCACCGACAGCGGCAAGGAGGGCGTCGTCGCGATCGGTGCCAACATGAACGAGATCGTCGACAACACGGTGAGCGGCAGCGGGTCCACGGGCATCCGCATCGTGCACAAGAAGCTGCCGCTCGGCCCCGACGTCCTCGGGAACGAGGCAACCGGCAACGGCGGCTACGGCATCTGGTACAAGGGTCGCGACATCCAGATGGATCTCGCACAGCTCGTCGCCGACAACACCGCGTCGGGGAACACGCTGGGACAGATTCGCTACGACGGCGGAGGCCCGCCACAGATCCAGTAACGCGCGCGCGCGTGGCAGGCGAGCATCGCCTCCGCCTTCTTGGTCGCCTCGCCACCCGCATCTTGTCGGCGGCGCACCGCTGCGCCGGGGACGGCGCCGCCGGGACGGTCTGCGCGAGCGCCAGCACGACGAGTCCCACGACCATGGAGGTGAAGGGCCGCATATCCGCGGCATCCGCCCACAGCGGGGCGGCTCTCAAGGAGGGCCTACCGGCCGTTGCGACGGCAGCGCGCCTGGTCGACCAGCATCTCGAACAGCCGCAGGGGGCGCGGATGCGTCAGCGCGTCGAGCTCCGGATGCCACTGCACGCCGATGACGAACTGGTGCGCCTCGGACTCGATCGCTTCGACCACACCGTCGGGGCTCCACGCCACCGCGCGCAGGCCGTCGCCCAGCCGGCCGACCGCCTGGTGGTGGATCGACTGCACGGTCAGCTCGTCGGTGCCGAGCAGGCGGCCGATGCGGCTCTCCGCGTCGAGCCGCACGTCGTGCGTGCAGGGCTTCAGCGCCGGCGCGCGGTGCGCGATCGTCTCGCCGTAGTGGTCGGGGATGTGCGAGATGAGGTCGCCGCCGAGCGCGACGTTGAGCAGCTGCATCCCCCGGCACACGCACAGGATCGGCAGCGACCCGCGGCTCAGCGCCGCGCGGGCGAGCGTCAGCTCGAAGCGGTCGCGCTCGGCCGAGATGCCGTACAGCGCCTCGTGATGGCCGCCGCCGTAGTGCGCCGGGTCGACGTCGCCGCCGCCCGGCAGGATGAGTCCGTCGACCGCGTCGAGTCCTTCCGGGATCTCCCCTTCGACGGGCGGCAGGATGAGCGGCACGCCGCCCACGGCACGCACGACGTCGACGTACTCGCAGGGGACCGAGAACGTCTGCCGCTCCCCGGCCCGTCCGTAGCTCGAGATGCCGATGAGCGGTCGCACGGATCCAGGGTAACGGCGCGCGGGGCGAGGTTCCAGCCCGACCTGCCCCGCGCCGCGAATCAGATCGCGTCGGGGCCGCGTTCGCCGGTCCGGATGCGCATGGCCTCGTCGACCGGCAGGACGAAGATCTTGCCGTCGCCGATCTGGCCCGACCGCGCCGCCGTGGCGACCGTGTCGGCGACCAGCGCGGCCTTGTCGTCCGAGACGAGGATCTCGAGCTTCACTTTGGGCAGGAACTCGACGACGTATTCGGCGCCGCGATACAGCTCGGTGTGGCCCTTCTGGCGGCCGAAGCCCTTCACCTCCGTGACGGTCATGCCGTCGATGCCCGCCTTCGCGAGCGCCTCCTTCACCTCGTCGAGCTTGAACGGCTTGATGATGGCCTCGATCTTCTTCATGGCTTGATCCCTCGATGGCGCAGTCGGCGCCTGCGGTGACGGCGAATGGCTGCCGCGGCCTCTACGCCCCGCTCGTCCCGGCGTAGCCAGCGCAGCACCCGCGCCCACCATGGGCGTCGCAGGCGATGCGCCGGCAACACGAGCACGTTCGAGGCAGACGAACCGGTCACGGATTTCCTCCTGCGGCTTAAGGCAATCGACGTGCCACCGATCGAGCCGCGTCCTGCCTGGACATTCCCGCCGAGGCCGCCCAAATCGCATGCATCGGTCCTCGGCAGCCCGCTCAAAAAGGCAGCACTCGGCCTGGGCGTCGTGATCGTGCTAAGCCCGCGGCATGCCGTTTCCGCGCCAGATTCCCGGCATCCCGCTCCAGTCCGAGATCCACGAGCTGTCCATGGACGTGGTCTATGACGAGGTCGGCGGCGTCCCGCTGCGCTACGACCACTACCGGCCCGTGCGCGCGGCGGCACCCGCGCCCGCCGTCGTCTTCGTCCACGGCGGCGGGTGGACGCACGGCGATCCGAGCCAGGCGTGCGGCAACGCGCTGCACTTCGCGCGGCGCGGGATCGCGACCATTGCGATCTCCTACCGCCTGGCGCCCGGTCATCGCTTCCCCGACCCGCTCGACGACGTCCGCCGCGGCCTGCGCCACGTGCGTGCGAACGCCGCGGCGCTCGGCGTCGACCCGGAGCGGCTGGCGCTGCTCGGCTTCTCGGCCGGCGCGCACCTGGCGATGCTCGCGCATCTCGCCGGCGGGCTGCCGGCCCTGCAGCCCGCGCTGCCGGAACCGCTGCAGGACGTCTCCGAGCAGGTGCGTGCGGTGATCGCGCACTACGGTCCCTACGACCTCGGCCGCCGGAAATCGGAGATGGTCGACTCGCTGATCGGTCCGCGCGGCGACGACCCGGACTGGATCCGTCTGGCGTCGCCGCTCCACCACGCGGAGCACGCGACCGCGCCGATCCTGCTCATCCACGGCACCGCCGATCGGCTGGTGTCGTGGAAGGAGTCGAACCGGCTGCACGACGCGCTCACGGCGGCCGGCAAGCCGAGCGAGCTGCTGCTGCTCGACGGTGCGCCGCACGCGTTCCAGGTCGACTGGCGCGGCGACGCCAACCGCCGCGCGAACCAGGCGATGGACGCCTTCCTCGACCGCCACCTGCTGGGAGATTGACGATGGAGCCGGGACGCTATCGACAGAGCGAGGCCCTCTTCGAGCGCGCGCTGCGCGTCGTGCCGCACGGCATCTACGGCCACCAGTCGCCGCGCATGCTGGTGCCGGGCGCGTACCCCTACTTCTTCCAGCGCTCCAAGGGTGCACGCGTGTGGGACGTCGACGGCAACGAGTACATCGACCTCATGTGCTCCTACGGCCCCATCGTGCTCGGCCACAACCATCCGAAGGTCGACGAGGCGGCGCGAAAGCAAGCGGCCGACGGCAGCTGCTTCAACGGACCGAGCGCGCGCTGGGTCGAGCTGGCGGAGCGGCTCGTCGCGCTGACGCCGTGGGCGCACTGGGCGGTCTTCGCGAAGAACGGCTCCGACGTCGTCACCTGGGCGACGCAGGTCGCGCGCGAGGCGACGGGACGAAAGCGCATCCTCGCCGCGGAAGGCGCGTACCACGGCACGCACGCGTGGTGCAGCCCGATGCCGGGCGGCCTCACGGCCGAGGACCGGGTCAACGTCGTGCGCTATCGCTTCAACGATCTCGCGAGCGTCGACGCCGCGCTCGACGCGCACCACGACGACGTCGCCGCGATCGTCGTGAGCCCGTTCCGTCACGACGCGTTCCACGACCAGGAGATGGCCGTGCCAGGATTCTTCTCCGGCCTGCGCGCGCGCTGCGACCGCATCGGCGCGGCGCTGATCCTCGACGACGTCCGCGCCGGCTTCCGTCTCGACCTCCGCGGCTCGGGCGAGGCCGTCGGCGTGACGCCCGATCTGACGTGCTACTGCAAGGCGCTGGGCAACGGCTATCCGATCGCCGCGGCGCTCGGCACCGACGCGCTCCGTCGCGCCGCCGAGCGCGTGTTCTTCACCGGCTCGTACTGGTTCAGCGCGGTCGAGATGGCGGCGGCGCTCGCGTGCCTGGACGAGCTCGAGGCCAGCGACGCGATCGGCCGCATGTCGAAGCAGGGCACGCGGCTACGCGACGGGATGGAGCGCCAAGCGGCGGCCCACGGGCTGGCGGTGTCCTACACCGGGCCACCGGCGATCCCGTTCATGAGCTTCACGGCCGATCAGGGCTCGTTCGAGCGCAGTCGGACGTTCGCGGCGGCGTGCGCGGCGCGCGGCGTCTACCTGCATCCGCACCACAACTGGTTCCTGAACGCGGCGCTCGACGATGCGGACGTCGCGCGGGTCCTCGACGTGACCGACGCGGCGTTCGGCGTGGTCGCTCAGGCCAAGTGACCCATGCGGCCGTCCTGGTAGTCGAGCATCGCCTGTCGAATCTCGCCGACGGTGTTCATCACGAACGGCCCCTGCCCGACGATCGGCTCGTCGATCGGCGTGCCCGACAACAGAAGCGCCGTCGTCTCCTCGTCGGCGTCGACAACGATCTCGGTGCCGACGCGCTCGAGCAGCGCGACCTCTCCGTCACGGACCATCTGCCCACCGACGCGCACGCTGCCGCGCAGCACGACGAGCGCGGTCGTGTCGCCGTCGCGCACCGTGAGCCGGATGCGACGGCCCGCCGTGAAGCGCAGGTCCCAGACGTCGATCGGCGTGAACGTCTGCGCCGGGCCGCGTACACCGCCGAGCGTCCCGGCGATCACGCGCGCGGTGGCGCCGTCGAGCTCGACCGTCGGGATCGAGGCGCTGGCGATGCTCTGGTAGCGCGGCGCCGCCTTCTTGTCCTCGCGCGGCAGGTTGACCCAGAGCTGCACCATCTCGAAGAGCCCGCCGTGGCGCGCGAACTCGCGGCCATGGAACTCCTCGTGGACCAGCCCGGAGGCCGCCGTCATCCACTGGACGTCGCCGGGGCCGATGCGGCCGCCGCCGCCCGACGAGTCCCGATGCTCGACCTCGCCGTGGTAGACGATCGTCACCGTCTCGAAGCCCCGATGCGGGTGCTCGCCCACGCCGCGCCGCGCGCCCGTGGGCTGGAACTCGGCGGGACCGGCGTAGTCCAGGAGGAGGAAGGGGCTCAGCGCCGCGCCGCCCTGCGAGTACGCGAACAGCGTGCGAACGGGGAACCCGTCGCCGACCCAGTGCCGATCGGCGGTCCGGAGCACGGATTGGACCTGCTTCATGGGGCGGGTACGTAACCACTCGGTGGCGCTCCTCCAAGCCCGATGGTAGGGACCGCGGTCGGAGATGTACGAGCGCTTTTTCGGACTCGTCGACGCCCCGTTCCGGCTGACGCCGGATCCGCGCTACCTGTACCTCAGCGCGAAGCACGCCGACGCCCTCGCCCACCTGCGGCTCGGTCTCTCCGAATCGAGCGGGTTCGTCTGCATCACCGGCGACGTCGGCACGGGCAAGACGACGGTCCTCCGCCACTTCCTCACCGAGCTCGCCCCCGAGGTGAGCAGCGCGTACGTCATCAACCCCACGCTGACCGCGCTCGAGCTGCTGCAGACGGTCAACGCCGAGCTCGGGCTGCCGTCGACCAGCACGAGCCGCAAGACGCTGGTCGACGATCTCAACCGCCATCTCCTCGCCGAGCGGCAGAAGGGCCGCTGCGCGGTCGTCGTCGTCGACGAGGCGCAGGCGCTCGCGATGGACGTGCTCGAGCAGCTTCGCCTCCTCTCCAACCTCGAGACGACGACCGAGAAGCTCCTCCGCGTGATCCTGGTCGGCCAGCCACAGCTGCGCGACGTGCTCGCGCATCCCGAGCTGGCGCAGCTGAACCAGCGCATCACGCTGCGCTGGCACATCGGCCCGCTCGATCGCGAGGAGACGACGGCCTACATCCGCCACCGCGTCACGGTCGCGAGCCGCGGGCAGCTGACGAGCCTCTTCTCGCCGGCGGCGCTGCGCTACATCCACCGTCGATCGGGCGGCGTGCCGCGGCTCATCAACATGCTCGCGCACCGCGCGATGCTCGCGGCGTTCGCGGCGGAGGACCGCACCGTGCGGCTGCGCGCCGCGCGCAAGGCCTATCGCGAGGTGACGACGCTGCCGCTGCCGGCGCGCGCGCGCAGCACGCGGCGACGCGCGGTGCTCGCGGGCGGCGCCGTCGCGGCGGCGGCGCTGGTCGCGCTCGGCGTGACGCGCGTCGTGTCGACGCCGCACGGAGAGCCCGCCGGCGAGCCTGTCGCGGCCGCGCCCGCGGAGACGCAGCTCGCGAGCGTCCCCGCGCCGCCCGAGACCGTGCCTGCACCCGAGGTCGTTCCGGCGACGACGCTGCCCGAGCCGCTGGCCGAGACGCCGCCGCCGGCGGAACCGGTGGTCGCCGCCGTCGAGCCGCCGCCTCCGCCGCCCCCCGATCCCACGCCCGCGCTCGAAGCCCGCCTCGCGGCGCTGGCCCCCGAGGAGAGCGCGCGCGGCGCCGTCGCGGCGGTGCTCGCGGCCTGGCAGCTCGACGCGCTCGCCGCGAACGAGGCGGCCACCCCCGACGACTTCGCGGCGCTCGCCGAGAAGCGCGGGCTCGAGCACATGGCGCTCGCCGGCAACGCCGCGATGCTGCGCCTGGTCGACGTGCCCGCCGTCCTCGAGCTGCAGCTGCCCGGCGTCACGGGCCCGCGCTACGCCGCGTTGGTCGGTCTGCGCGACGGCGCGCCGGTGCTGATCGCCGGCGACGGCGAGCCCGTCGCGGTCAGCCCGAGCATCTTCGAGCGCGCGTGGTACGGGCAGGCGCACGTCTTCTGGCGCGACTTCGAGAACCTCGGCCCAGCGGTGCTCGACGGCTCGTCGCGCGGCGACCGCGTCGAGCGCCTGCAGGCGCTGCTGCAGCGCACGGGCGCGTACCATGGACCCGAGACGGGCGTCTTCGACACCGCGACCGAGGCCGCGGTGATGGCGTTCCAGCGCTCGCGTTACGTCGCGGCCGACGGGCTCGTCGGCCGGCTGACGCGCGTGGTCCTGTACGCGGCCGCCGGCGGCTATCCGCGTCCCACGCTGAGCGCGCCGCCGTCCGGAGACCAGACGTCGTGAGCTCGATCCTCGACGCGCTCGCCAAGCTCGAGGCGAGCCGCCAGCCGACCGGTCTCGTCGATCCGAACCGCACGCCGTTGCCGTCGCGCCGGCGGCCGACCGCGATGCTGCTCGTGATCGGCGCGTTCGTCGCGGGTGCAGGCGTGGCCGCAGTGGCGCTGTGGCGCCGGCCGGCGGAGACGCCGGCCGCGGTGCCCGCGATCGCACCGGCGCCACCTCCGCCCGCTGCGCCGACGGTCGTCGCGGAGGCGCCGCCGCCCGCGGCCGTACCGGCCGAGAAGGCGCCCGAGCCGGTCGCCGTCGCCAAGGCCGCTCCGAACGACGGGCTGCGCGCGGCGCCGCCGGTGGCGGCGCCGGTCGGCCAGGACGTGCCGTGGGGCCGTCCCGTCGTTCCGCCGCCGCCGCCCGAGCCGGTCGTCGCCGAGCCGCCGCCGTCCTCCGGCAGGCTCGCCGTCGCGCTCGCGCCGCGCGCGGAGCCAATGCCGCTCGCCGCGGTAGCCGCCGAGCCGCCGCCCGCGGCGCGGCCGCCGGCCGGTGCGCCGAACATCCGCCTGAGCTTCCTGCTCTACTCGACGCATCCCGAGCGGCGCAGCGTCGCGCTCACGATCGACGGGGGCGGCCTCACGACGCTGCACGAGGGCGACGACCACGAAGGCGTCGAGGTGGTGCGGATCTACCCCGACCACGTCGACCTGCGCTGGCAGGGCGAGTCGTTCTCGGTCGAAGCCCGCAACTGAACGTCGTTCGGTCCGCGTCCGACCGCGCATCGTAGGACCGGGGCACGGCCCCACCAGCGGACGTCACGTCGTTCGGTCGAAGCTCACGCCTCTGTGGTGTGATGGGACGTCTCGCCGCATTCCTCGCCGTGCTCACCCTGTGCTCAGTTCCAGACGCCGGAGCCGTGGTGATCTACAAAGCGCAGGGCGGCTGGCACTTCGGCATCAGCGAGGGCTTCGACACCAACGAGAACATCTTCCCCCAGACGCTGAGCTTCGGCGACTTCTCCCACGGCGGCGCGCTCTGCCCGGCGCCCGGGACGCCGAATTTTCTCTGCGCCCACGTGTCCGCCAAGGCGAACGTCGAGGGCGGGCGGCTCACGCTGCACGCCGAGTCCCGGCTGAAGCGCACCAACGCCAACGGCATCACGTCCGTCGAGCTCGTCTACGCCATCGCCCAGGTCTTCATGGGCGAGATGGGAACGTCCGCAGCGGTGCCGATCGCCAATGCGTACGTCAGCCTCGGCCTCAGCGGCTTCCGATCGCAGGCGATCTCGCACCCGTCGCTCGTGCCGCAGGCGATCGCGACCGTCAGCGTGAACGGGGTGCCCGCACAGTGCTTCGCGGAGTCGTGCCCACCGATCAAGCTGCCGGACTGGGACGGCAAGTACCTGACGCTCACGCTCCGCACCGACGCGCGCGTCGGCAACCCCCAGCCGGGCATCCTGACGGGATGGGACGCCGAGATGATCGCCGACTTCAGCGACACGCTCGAGCTGCTCGCGATCGCCTTGCACGACGCCGACGACCAGCCGATTCCCGGCGCCGCCGTCTGGGTGGACGACGCCGACGGCAATCGCATCGACATCCCGACGTCCCCCGAGTCGACGACGACCTCGACGACGACCACGTCGACGACATCGACGAGCGTCACGACGAGCACCCTGCCGTCGGCGCTCGACGCGTTCCGCTGCTACACCGCGAAGACCGCCAGGGGCACGCCGAAGCCCCCGTCACGCACGGTACGGCTCGACGACCGGAACGCGGTGATCCAGTCGATCGCGTCGATCTGCAACCCCGCCGCCGAGAATGCGAACGGCGTCGGCGATCCGACGGGGCACCTCGCCTGCTACGGCATCAAGGACGCGAAGAATCAGCCGAAGGTCCGCGCGCGCGACGTCTCCACGTCCGACGACCTCGGGGACCTCTCGCTGCGTGTCTCCGGCGCATTCAGGCTCTGCGTGCCGTCGGCGCGCGCCACCGACCACTTCAGGTGCCATCGCGCCAAGGTCCGGAAGGGCGCGCCGGCGTTCGTCGCGCGCAGCGTGACGGTGACCGACCAGTTCGAGTCCAGGACGACGTCGGTCACGAAGCCGCTCGCCGTCTGCACGGCGGTGAACGTCGACGACGCAGGCGTCCTCCGTCCCGCGGACACGCTCATCTGCTACGCGACGAAGGACGTGAAAGGTCCGGCGGCCTTCGCGGGGCGACGCGTGACGATCGCCAATCCACTCGGCGAGCAGACGCTCGACGTGAAGAAGCCCGCGATGCTCTGCGTGTCGGGGACGCTGAACCTGCCCGACTAGTTGCACGCGACGGTGCAGGAAAAGAGCCCCGTCGTCGCGCAGTACTCGCGGCCCCGACGTTTGCCGGCGTCGGCGTAGTCCTCGTTCGCGACGGCCTTCTCCGCGCTCAGCGTGTCGAGGCAGGTCGCCTTGTCGGCGCCGGTCATCGTGCTGCAGGCGGCGGCTTGCAGGGAGCCGAACTTCGAGATGACGCCCCGCCAACACGCCACGGACGCGTCGACGGCGCCTTTGCACGCCGTGACCCACTTGGTGCACAGGACGTCGCAGTCGTCGTTCCCGACCGGATCGTCGACCACGCCGTTGTTCGTGGCCTCGACGGCGGCGGCGAGCGGCGTGCCGCCGCAGATGCCGAGCCCCCGATTCACGATGAACGGCAGCGCCGCTGCAGACGTCGCGCCGAGGAGCGTGACGAGCGCAGCGATCGTGAGCCGCCTCATGGCGCCCTCGTCGAGCACGGCGCGAAGCCGAGCGGCGCGACGCTCTCGAGGAACCCCGCTCGTTCGTCGCCGTCCGCCGGCAGGGCGCCGTCGATCAGCTTCGACAGCTGCACCGCCAGCAATTGGCAGTCGCTGGAGGTGAACGACGCGTCGCAGACGAGCGGCGTGCCGCTCAGCGCCAACGCGACGTCCTTGCCCTGCGCCCGCAGCCTGTCGAGCGCCGCGTCGCCCATGCCGACGAACGCGACCGCGTAGGCGAGGCTGCCGACCGACGCGTCGGCTCCGGTCATCGTGCCCTTCACCGCGAGCCGCTTGCGCACCGCCGGTGTCGTCAACTGCCCCTTCAGCGAGAGCTTCACCAGGAGCTCGCCGCCGCGGACGATCTCCTTGCGCTTCAGCTGGAGCTTGAGCCCCGAGTACGCGTGCGTGACCGAGACGTCGCCGGCGGTGAGCCCGGTCGTCGGCGGCTCGTTGATGATGATGCATTCATCGGCCGTATAGCAGCAGATGAGCCGGGGCTCTGGTTCCGTGCCGTCACACTCCGGGCAGCACTCGAAGCAGAGGTCCCGCCACCCGGGATCGCCGCAGTTGAGGATTCTGGGTTGAGGATCATCGTCGGCCGCCAGGCCCGGCCATGCGCCGGCGCACGCGAGCAGCACGATCAACACGACGACGGACGACGGACGCGGACGTGAGGGCATGACGTCGGTCTCCTCCGGGTTGCGGACCCAGGCCGGGTCCTACCCGGAGGACGACGTCGCGCGCCATTCCTCCGAACAGAGGAATTCGCGCTACGCGCGCCAGGTGATCTGCTGGATCTCCGTGTACTCCTCGAGGCCCCAGCGGCCGCCCTCGCGGCCGATGCCGCTCTCCTTGAAGCCGCCGAACGGGCCGTCGAGCATGTTGATGCCGTTGTTGATCCAGACGACGCCCGTCCGGATGCGCTTCGCCACCTCCACGGCTTTGGCCGTGTCGCGCGAGTAGATCGCGCCCCCGAGGCCGTAGCTCGAGTCGTTCGCGATGCGGATCGCCTCGTCGACGTCGTCGTACGGAATGACCGACACGACCGGACCGAAGATCTCCTCCTGCGCGATGCGGATGTGGTTCGGCACGTTGCAGAAGACCGTCGGCTCCAGGAAGTAGCCCTTCGGCAGGTGCGCGGGCCGCTTGCCGCCGGCGGCGAGCGTGGCGCCTTCCTTCTTGCCGGACTCGATGTGCTCTTCGATCTTCTCGCGCCGCTCGGCGCGGATGACCGGTCCCAGCATCGTCGACGGATCGGTCGGATCGCCGACCGACACCATGCCGGTCACGAAATTCACCATGTGCTCGACGAACTCGTCGTGCGACGCCTTCGGCACCAGCACGCGGGTCGCCATGGCGCAGCCCTGTCCGGCGTGGAACATCGCCGGGCCCGACGCGATCATCGCGTTCATCTGCAGATTGTCGCCGTCGAGGTAGAGGCCGACGGACTTGCCGCCGAGCTCGAGGTGCACGCGCTTCAGGTTGCCGGCCGACGCCTGGATGATGCGGCGGCCCGTCTGCACGCTCCCGGTGAAGCTCACCTTGTCGATGCGCCGGTCTTCGACGAGCTTCGCCGCGATCGCCGGCGACTCGCCGGTGACGAAGTTGACGACGCCCGGCGGCAGGTCGGCCTCGGCGACCAGCTCCGCGATGAAGAGGTTGATGAGCGGGCCCCACGGCGACGGCTTGAAGACCATCGTGCAGCCCGCGGCGAGCGCGGGTGCCAGCTTCTGCGTCGTCACGAAGACGGGGAAGTTCCACGTCGGGATCATGCCGCAGACGCCGACGGGCTGGCGGACGACGATGCCGGAGTTCACCTGCGGCCCCATCGGGCCCTGTGCGATGCGCGTCGGCAGCGGCTCCTCGAACTCGAAGCCGCGCACCAGATCCGCCCAGTGCCGCAGATGCGTGATCGGGGCCTCGACCTGCATCGCATGCGTGAGATGCGTCGCGCCGACCTCCGCGATCAGCAGCGCGCGCATCTCCTCTTTGCGCCGCTCCATCGCATCCGCGATGCGCAGCAGCGCACGCGCGCGCTCGTCCTTCGACGACCGCGGCCACGGTCCGTCGTCGAACGCACGCCGCGCAGCGCCGATCGCGCGGTCCATGTCCTCGATGCCCGCGTCGGGCGCGGTGCCGACGGTCTCCTCCGTCGCCGGATTCGGCACGCCGTAGCGCGCACCGGTCGACGCGTCGCTCCACGCGCCGTCGATCCACATCTTCGCGGTCTGCACGCTCGAACCTCCCCTGTGTCGTCTGCGCAGGCGGCGCTACCTATAGGACGCTGCGCGCAGCGCTGTCGACCCTCGCGTGCGGCGGCATTCTCTCGTCGCGCGGCGGACACCGTCGAACGTTCGACTCCCGTCGAGACGTGAGAATGCGACCGCTCTGTACGGCACGCGATCTGCAATCGCATCGCTCGCGATGATGCGGATGTTGGGTTGGCTGGGGGTTGCTGTGGTGGTGTGCATGGAGCTCGGCGCGAACGCGCGGACGAGCTCCGCGGCGGTGCTCTATCTCGGGCTGCCGAACGGCGAGAGCTTCGCGTACTCGACGGTGAACGGCAGGTTCCCGTGGGTGCGTCGCGACGCCGCGAACCTGCCCGACGTCGGCGCGTACGCGTTGCCGGCGCTCGCCGATCTCGACGGCGACGGCGATCACGACGCGCTGATCGGCGAAGGCGGCGGCCGCATCCAGGCGTTCGCCAACGTCGGCAGCGACGCGGCGCCCGCCTGGCAGCGCATGGCGTCCTGGGATCCGGCGCCGGACTTCGGCAGCAGCGCGGCGCCGGCGCTCGCCGACCTCGACGGCGACGGCGACGCCGACCTCCTGGTCGGCACCGCCGCCGGCGACGTCGTCGGCATGCGCAACGTCGGCAGCGGTGCGCCGGCCTGGGGCGCGCTTCCGGCGTGGAACATGACGTTCGACGAGGACCACGCACGCCCGGGTCTCGGCGACTACGACGGCGACGGCCATGCCGATCTGCTGGTCGGCACCGAGCCCGGCGCGATCTACGCGTTCCGCGGCACCGGCAACGCGGGCGCGCCGTTCGAGCGCGACGAAGCGCACGACGGACCCGCCGCCGGCACACGCGTCGGATGCGCGCTCGGCGACCTCGACAACGACGGCCGCGCCGACCTCGTCGTGACGGACGGCAGCGCGCGCTCGCGGGCGTTCCGCAGCATGACGTCGGGCTCGAGCCTCTGGTACGCGAAGGCGTGGGCGCCGGAGGATCCGGGCTCCGGCCCGGCCGGGCCGGCGCTGGTGATCGGCGCCGAGATCGCCGATGCACCGCCGCCGCCGCCCCCGCCGCCGCCGTCGGGTCCGCCGACGGCGAAGCTCGAGACGACGTCCCCGAGCGGGCCCCCGCCGCTGACGGTGACGTTCGACGCGAGCGGGTCGGCGTCGCCCGACGGGCAGCCCCTCTCGTTCGCGTGGGACTTCGGTGACGGCACCGCCGGTCCGCCGCCGCCGCCGAGCGGCGACGCCGGCGCGACGATCCTCTCCGCGAACAGCAAGTACACGAGCGCCAAGAACATGCGCGACGCCCGCCGCCTGACCGAGGCGCTGTCGGCGTACCTGACGCTCGCGCTCGAGCTCACGCCGCTGACCCAGATCCAGGCCGCCGGTCCCGTGTCGAAGAAGGGCACGAACCGCATCGACCGCGTCGCGCGCTGGTATCTGCAGAAGATCGCGCACGACCTCGGCGGCATGTACCTCTCGAACAACGTCGACAAGAGCGGCTGCGACCGGTACGTCGCGGCGCTCCAGTACTCGCAGGAGTCGCGAGCCCAGGCCGTGGCCGGCGGATTCCCGCAGCTGCCGGTGCTGAACGGCACCGACGGCAACATCAAGCGCGCGACGCAGAAGCTCCAGCAGCAGGGCTGTCCGATCCCGCCCGCGGGCCCCGTGTTCGCGCGCACGATGGCCGTCCCGGCGACGAACGCGGTCGTCCATCACCAGTATCTCAACGCCGGCACCTACGTCGCGCGGCTCACCGTCACGGGCACGGGCGGCACCGCGTCGAAGGACGTGACCATCGTCGTCGGCGACGACGTGCTGCCCCCGCCGCCGCCCGACGGGCCGACCGATCCGCACACGGACAAGGTCGAGGGCTTCGGCGCGACCACGCCGGGCGGCGAAGGCGGCCGCGTGATCACCGTGACCGAGCCGACGGAGAACGCCGTGCGCGCCGCGATCGAGGCGGCGAACGCCGGGAACGCGGTCATCGAGTTCAAGACGACGCAGCCGATCGAGATCACGCGCTCGCTGCCGCGCCTCGAAGGCAGCTTCGTCACCGTCGAGGGCAACGGCGCCACGCTCTACGGCGCGAAGGGCAAGATCCCGAACCTGCTCGACGTGCGCGGCCACGACGTCATCGTGCGCAACATCCGGCTGCGCGGCGGCGCGGACAACCTGCGCGC
This sequence comes from uncultured Binatia bacterium (SeqCode), assembly GCA_964432595.1. Lineage (GTDB taxonomy): Bacteria > Desulfobacterota > Binatia > DP-6 > DP-6 > DASYLJ01. The sequence goes on from CAYSOF010000003.1 coordinate 218,473, forward strand.
GCAGGGCAACGGCGCCTACAACATAGTCATCAGCCACGTCTCGTCCACGGGCGCCGACGACGACGGCATCTCCGTCGGCTACGGCGCGCACGACGTCACGGTGCAGTACTGCTTCCTCGCCGGGAACACGCGCTCGCTGTTCATGAAGTACGGCAGCACGACGAACGTCTCCGTCCACCACACATGGATCATGAAGCAGTGGGTGCGCGGGCCGCTGGTGTCGACGGGCATCAAGGCCGACATCCGCAACGTCATCGTCGAGGACTGGACGCTCTGGGGCACCCGCTTCGAGGCGGACTCCAGCGGCAACGTCGTCAACTCGCTCTTCGTCCTCGGCGAGTACGCGAAGTCGATGGGCGGCAAGACCAACTCGGCCGTGCGGCTCATCCAGTCGGGTCCGGTCTTCACGGCGGGCAACGTCTACGAAGGCATGGCCACGTCGTCCGGGTCGGACGGCACCGCGCCCGCGCCCGTCGATGCACCGCCGGTGACGACGCTGCCGGTGGCCGAGATGGCGCCGATGGTGCGCGAGCGCGCGGGCTGCCTGCCGCGCGACGCGGTCGACCAGCTGTACGTCGAGCGCAAGGAGGGCTGGCAGGTCACCGAGGCCAACGCCTTCCGTGTCGGACCCGGCGCGGATTGATGCGACCCAAGACCATGTCTTGGGTCGAGAAGGCACGAGCGTGGAGCAGTCGTTTCCGCGCGATCAGCATGCTGCGGCCGGCAAAGCCGGCGCAGCACACGTCGCACGCATGACGTGCTCCTCCTAGCGTCGTCCCGTTCGTCGCGGTAGTCGCCGGTACGTGCTCCGTCACGTACCGGCGATCGCCCTTCTCCTCTTCGCCTCGACCCTGCACGCCGCGGTGCTCGAGCGGGTCGACACGGTCGGCGGCGAGCGCGTCGCGGTCCGTTTGCACCTGTCGGCACCGGTGGCGGCGCAGACGCAGCAGCTGCCGCCCCGCGCGTCGGCACCCGATCGGCTGGTCGTCGACCTACCGGGCACGAGGCTCGGCACCGGCGCGCGGGGCGTGGTCTCGGGGCGCGGTCCCCTGCTCCGCGTGCGCACGGGCCAGCTCGACGCCGGGACCACGCGCGTCGTGCTCGACCTCGAGGGCCCGCTGGCGTTCGAGATGACGAACGACGACGGCGTCGTCACGATCACCCTCGAGCCGCCCGAGGACGCGCCGTCGACGCCGCCCACCGTCCCGCGCGTCGAGGTGCCGCCGGTGGAGGGCGCACCGAAGCGCGGCAGCTGGCGCATGGCGGTACCGGCGCGCCCGCAGGGCCAGCACCTCGACTACGAAGCGGACGAGATCGAGCCGCTGCCGACCCTGCCGCGGGAGCTGGAGCCGCCCCCGTCACGGGCGGTGCCACCCGCGGACCGCAAGCCGTATCTGACTTACTAGTCGTCGAGCGCGTCGAGCGGCGCCACGACCTCGAGGTCGCGGTGACCGCCCGGGCAGACATTTCGGTGGGCCATGAGGACGGCCCGGCCGAGCGCCTGACGCTCCGGCGGGGCCGCGAACGACACGCCGCAGTGCGGACAGGAACCAACGAGGACGGTGGACTGGGTCTCGGCAAGGTCGGCCATGGCGTCTGCCCGGCGTAACGTCGGAGCGTACGGTTGTTCAGTGGGCGCCCGATGCGGTACGCGACCGGCGTGCGCCCCACCCGTCCGCCCGACGACGCGCGCCGTGCCCGACACGAGGCGACGGGAGCATGGCCGCAGCCGCCGCTGTCGGCGCTGCTCGCCGCGCGCGCCGCGCGCGACCCCGATCGGGTCTTCGTCATCGAAGGCAGGCACGAGGGGGGCCGCTCGTTCACCTTCGCCGACGTCGCCGCGCGCGCCGAGCGGATGGCCGTCGCGCTGCAACGGCTCGGCGTCGTCGCCGGGGACGTCGTGTCGTGGCAGCTGCCGAACTGGATCGAATCGGTCGCGCTCGCTGCCGCGATCGATCGAGTCGGCGCCGTCTCGAACCCGATCATCACGATCTACCGCGAGCAGGAGGTCGGCTTCGTCTGCCGGCAGGCGGGCGCGAAGGTGCTGATCGTCTCCGGCGTCGTCCGCGGCGTCGATCATCGCGAGCTCGCGTGCGCCGTGCAGGCGACGGCGCCGGCGCTGGCGACCGTCGCCACGATCCGCGCCGAGCCGCTCGACGGCCAGCGCGCGTTCGAGCCGCTCGAAGCGGAACCGGCGACGCCGCTGCCGCCGTCGCCGCACGGGCCGCACGACGTCGCGATGATCTTCTACACCTCCGGCACGACGGCCGAGCCGAAGGGCGTGTTGCATACGCCGTCGACGATGGGATCGATCGGTGACTACCATGCCGCGATCTTCGGCGGCTCCCCCGACGACCGCAGCCTGCTGCAGTTCCCGTTGACGCACATCGGCGGCATCGCGATGTTCGTGCTCGTGCCCATCATGAGCGGCGCCAGCGTCGTCCTGATGGACACCTACGACCCCGCGCTCGCCGTCGACCTGATCGAGCGGCACGCGGTGACGTCCGCGGGCGGGCCGCCGGCGATCCTGCAGGGCATGTTCGCGGCGGCGAACTGGTCGCGCGACAAGGTCCGGACCGTGAAGACGAGCGGCTCGGGCGCCGCCGACGTGTCGCCCGAGCTGATGCGCCGCGTGCAGGACGAGCTGGCGCCGTTCGCGTACCGCTCGTACGGTCTCACCGAGTGTCCCATGGTGACGTGCGCGCGCCGGGACAGCCCCGACTCGCTGCGCCACGGCACCGACGGTCTTCCGGTGCCGGGCGCCGCGGTGCGCGTCGTCGACGACGCCGGACGGGCGGTGCCCGCGGGCGTCGAGGGCGAGCTCGAGGTGACCGGCCCGCAGATGTGCGTCGGCTACCTCGACGCCGCACTGAACGTCGCCTTCACCGACGACGGCTTTTTCCGCACCGGCGACCTCGGCATCCTGGACGCCGCCGGCGCGGTCCGCATCACCGGCCGGCGCAAAGACGTCATCATCCGGAAGGGCGAGAACCTCTCGGCCAAGGGCATCGAGGACGCGCTGTCGGCGCACCCGAAGGTCGCCGACGTCGCGGTCGTCGGCGTGCCCGACCCGGCGAGCGGCGAGCGCGTGTGCGCCTGCATCGTGCTGCGCCCCGACGCCGGCACGCTGACGCTCGACGAGGTGCGGACGTTCATGGAGGCGAGCGGCGTGATGCGGCAGAAGATCCCGGAGCAGCTCTGCCTGCTGCCCGAGCTGCCGCGGAACGCGACCGGCAAGGTGCGGAAGGACGTCCTCCGCGCGCAGCTGCGGAGCTGATCCTCACGCCGACCAGGCGATCGGCACGCGCGCGTCGGGCTCGTACGTGCACAACGTGCCGGTGCGCACCGTGCGACGCAGGTGCTCCGCCAGTGCCGGATGCTCCGTCTCGAGACGCGCGATGGCCGCCTGGATGGCACGCGTGACGTTGATGCGCGCGCGTTCGGCCGGCGAGCCGCGACGTCCCGCCCGTCCGACGCCCGCCGCCCGGGCGAGCTCGTCCACCAGCCGTTGCCGTTCGCGACGCAGCGCGGCCGCGCGCTCGGCGTCGTTGGTGCGCTCGGCGTCGTCGAGCTGGTCGGCGAGCGCGTCGAGCCGCGTCCGCCATTGCGCCGGCACCGTCGCGGCGGCGTCGGGCGCCGCGACGGCGAGCTCCAGCGCGTGCACGGCGACGTGCGGTCGCCGCAGGAGGACCGCCAGATGGCGCAGCCCTGCCATGTCGCGGACGCGCACGCGGCGGCCGCCGTGCGCGACGTCCCACGCGCCGTCGTCGAGGCGGAACACGTTCTCCGTGGGCTCCGCCTCGATGCGCTCGAGTAGCGCGGTCACCTTCGCCGCGAGATGCGTCATGCCGAGCCGGCGCGCGGTCGCCAGTGCGTCGTTCGCCATCGCCCGCGCGCGGTTGCGGTCGCCCTGCTCGCCGCGCGCCAGCAGCACGGTCGCCCAGTCGTACTGCGTACGCGCGACGAACGGCGGCGAGCCCATCCGCATCGCCTGCACGAGCGCCGCGGCCAGATGGCCCTCGGCCTCGACGTAGCGCCCCATCAACGCGGACAGCGTGCCGATCACGCGCGACACGGGGCCCATGCATGCCAGCGCCGGTCCGACCACGACGACACGCCCGGCGTGCGGGACGAGCCGCGCGTGCAGCTGGGCAGCGCGGTCGGCGTCACCGAGGAACACGCACACCTCCGCCAGCGCGTGCAGCTCGGTGAGCGAACCGACGTAGGGCCGCAGCGCGGCGAAGTCGTCCTGCGCGAGCGCCTCGAACGCCCGCCGCGTCTCGTCCGTCCAGCCGAGCTCGGCCAGGATCCACGCGTGACCGCACCGCACGCCCGAGTCGTCGGCGGGCAGGGGCACGTCGCTGCCGAGAAACGCCTCCTGGCCCGCGGCCAGATGCTCGAGATGCCCGGTGTGCCAGAGCAGCACGAACATCTGCGCCTGCATCGCGAGCCGGGCGTTGCCCGGATGCACGCGCTCGCCCATCGCGAGCGCGGCGGCGATCGCCGGCTCGGCGGCCGCGAAGTGTCCCTCCAGCAACAGCCGCATCGCCCGCCACAGCGCGCGCCACCAGCGATAGCGCGGCAACCGCATCGCCTCGGCCGCCTGCCCGTACGCCGCGAGCACGCGATTCGCCGCGGCGACGTCGCCCGTCTCGAGGAGGTCCGTCAGCTGCCAGTGCTGCGCCTCCATCACCGCGACGCGATCGCCGCTCTCGGCCGCGAGCCGCAGCAGCTCGGCGGTGGTCGCGAACCGGTCGTCCGCGTCCTCCGGCGCCCACAGAGCGAAGCGCCGATTGCCGAGGACGTACGCGAGCGTCGGCCGATCGTCGAGGCGGCGCGCCATCGCGACGGCCTCGTCGGACAGTGCCTTGCGCTCCGCGGGCGACGCGAGCCAGTAGAGCTCGAACGCGAGCCGCGCGAGCAGACGCGCGCGGAGCGGATCGTCCCCCGGGCCGAGCGCGTCGAGCGCCGCCTCGATCAGCTCGATGCGCACGCGATCCGGCGCTCCGCCGGTCACTTCCGGCGCCGACGCGAGCACCGCGCGCGCCAGGTGCGTCGCCGAGCCGGCGCGCCGCGCCAGCGACGCGGCCCGCGCGAGCGCCTCGTCGGCGCGCGGGGCGTCGCCGGACGCACGCGCTGCCTCCGCGAGCAGCAGCTCGAGCTCGCCGCGCTCCGTCGCGTCGCCGGCGTCGGAGAGCTCCAGCGCCCGCGCGACCAGCGCCAATGCCTCTTCGAAAGCGAGCTGGCCCATCGCACGGCGGGCGGCCCGCGTCGCCGCCTGCACCACGCGCTCGCGCGGGACGATCGACACCGCGCGCAACAGGTGGTTCGCGAGCGCGGCCTCCTGATTCGGCAGGCCCGCCGCTTCGAGGACGTCGGCCGCGTGCGCATGCAGGCGCGCCCGGCGCTCGGACGGCAGGTCGTCGTAGAGCGTCTCGCGGATCAGCGCGTGCGCGAAGCGGTACGATCCGACGCCGCCCGGCGCCGCCCTCCACAGGTCGGCGGCGAGGCACTCGTCGAGGACGGCGAGCAGCCGATCGCCGGGACGGCCGAGCGCGCGCTGCAGCAGCGACAGGTCGACGTCCTGGCCGAGCACCGCGGCCACGGTCAGCAGCTCGATCGCCGCGCCCGAGAGCGGCTCCAGCCGCCGGCGCACGACGGCCCGCACGCGGTCGGGGATCAGCGGCCGGTCGCCGACGGCGCTCCACGGGCGTGCGAGCGACCCCTCGGCTCGCAGCACCCGTACCACCTCGTCGAGGAAGAACGGATTGCCGCCGGTGATCCGGTGCAGCGACGCGATCACCTCGTCGGGCGGCCGCTCGCCCGCGATGCTCGCGACCAGCAGTCCCGTATCGTCGCGCGCCAGGCCGTCGAGCGGGAGCAGCTCGCCGTCGCGCGCCAGCTCGCCCAGCATGTGCGCGGGCGTCGCCTGCTCGCGCGTCTGGACGGCCCGCCAGGTGCCCAGGACGATCAGCGGCGTGTCGCGCAGCTCGCGCGCGAGGAACTGCAGCAGCAGCAGCGACGACGTGTCCGCCGCGTGCAGGTCGTCGAGCACGAGCACCAGGGGACGGGTCCGCGCGACGTCGAGGAGGAACGCGGCGACCGCGTCGAACAGCGCGAAGCGCGCGGGCTCGGACTCGGCCGGCAGCCCGACGACCGGCTCGTCGGCGGCCGCGAGCAGCGGGCGGAGGTCGGGCACGAGCTGCACGAGCGCCGGCGCCGCACGGCGACGCGTCTCGGCGTCGGCCAGCGCGGCGGCGCCGCGCACGATCTGCGTCCATGGCGAGAACGCCGGCGCGCCGCCCGACTCCCAGCACCGCCCCCAGCATGCGCGCGCGCCGCGCTCGACGGCGCGCGCCGCGGCCTCGCCCGCGAGCCGCGTCTTGCCGATGCCCGCGTCGCCGGTGAACAGCAGCAGACGCCCGCGGCCCGCCGCCATCGCGTCGAGCGCGGCGTCGACGACCGCGAGCTCGCGATCGCGGCCCACGAAGGGCGACGTCGCCTGCCCGCTCACGACGACCACACGATGGGCACGTGCGGGTCGGGCTCGTACGCGCAGAACGTGCCCGTGCGCACGGTGGTCGCCAGATGATCGCCGAGCGCCTCGTGGCCCGACGCGATCCGCTCGAGCGCGGCGCGCAGCGCGCGCGTCACGCTGACGCGCGCGCGCTCGGACGCCGCCGCCGCACGCCGGCCGCGTCCGCCGAGCCCCGTCCCGCCACCGAGCTCGCGGACCAGGAACGCCCGCTCCGCGGCGAGCCCGTCGGCCCCGCCCCCCGCCGCCAGCTGCCCGTCGATCTCGGCGAGGCGGCGCCGATAGTCGCCACGGGCCTGGGGATCGAGCAGCTCCCCGGCGTCGCCGAGCCCGCCCGCGTGCATGCCGAGGCGCGCGAGCTGCTCGTCGTCGAAGACGTCGAGCCCGCGCGCCGCCGCGTCGTCGTGACGTCCGTCGGCCGCCGCGACCAGCGCCGCCGCGTGGAACTCGCGGCCGGGATTGCGCAGCAGGTGCGCCAGGATGCGCAGCCCCTTGGCATCGCGCAGGCGGCTGCCGACGCCGCGGAACTCGAGCAGCCAGTAGTCGCCCTCGCGACGGCAGACGCCGCGGTCGCGTGTCGGCATCGCCTCGCCGACGATCGCCGGCTCGCGCGCCGCCGCCGACAGATCCGCGAAGCCGTCGCCGAGGCCGAGCGCTGCCGCCAGCACGCGCGCCTCGTCGAGCAGCGCCAGCGCCCGCGGCCGGTCGCGCCGCAGCAGCATCGTCGCGTGGTCGCGCAGCGTGAACGCGAGCCACGGCCGTGCGCCCATCGCCTCGTGCATCCGCCGCGCCGCGACGAAGTGCGCTTCGGCGTCGGCGTCGCGCTCGAGCAGCGTCTCCAGACGCCCGAGATGACGTGCGGCCGCGCCGAGGCACGCCGAGCCCGGGCCGGTGACGAGGTTGCGCTCGGCAAACGGCAGCAGCATCGCGTGCAGCTGCTCGGCGCGCTCCGCCGCGCCGAGCAGGACGCAGGCGTCGGCGAGCAGCGTGACGGTCGTCATCCACGTGATGTCGTGCCGCTGCGCGGCCGCCTCGTCGCACAGCGACGCGAACGCGCGGCGCGCCGGCACGACGTCGCCGGTGACGGCCTGGAGGTGCACCAGCGCGGCGCGCCACGCGAGCACGTCGTCGTTCTCGTCGGCGAAGCCCGGCATCCAGCCGGCCAGCTCGTTCAGCCGCCCCTGCTGCCAGCGCAGGATGAACAGCTGCGATGCATACGCCGGGAACGCGTTCGGGTCCTGCGCGCGCTGCCCCAGCGAGAGCGCGTCGCCGGCGAGCGTCTCCGCGTCGTCACGGCCGGCCACGATCGCGCGCATCGCACCGAACATCGCGGCGAGCCATTGGTAGTGCGGCTGGCGCATCTCGTTGCCGAGGCGCGCCAGCGCCGCGACGTCGGCGTCCGCCGCGTGGAGATTGCCGAGCTCGAGCTCCGCGAAGACGCGCCACCCGTACCCTTCGGCCGCGGTCTCGCGATCGCCCGTTCGCCGCCCCACCTGGATGATGGCCGACGCGAGCTGCTGCCGCTCGACGACGTTCTCCGGGCCCATGCACGCGACGTGGCGACACGTCAGCGCGTAGCCGAGCGCCTGCCAGTCCTCGAGGCGCTCGGCCATCTCGATGGCCTGCTGACTGAGCGCGGATCGCCGCGCGTGGAGCGCCGCGCCGGCGTAGCAGAGCTCCATTGCGAGCCGGGCCAGCAGGCGCGAGCGCAGCGCCCCGTCGGCCTCGCCGAGCGCGGCGAGCGCCTCCTCGAGCAGCGTCACGAGCGCCGCGTCGACCCGCCCCAGCATCACGGCCGCGCCGCCGGCCTCGAGCGCCGCCCGCGCGAGCAGCGTCGGGTCGAGCCCGCGCGCCAGCTCGACGGCCTCCCCGAGGGCGCGCCGCGCGGCGCCCAGGTCGCCCGCGTGACGATGCGCCCGCGCCAGCTCGATCCCGAGCTCGCATCGTGCCCGGGCGCCCTCGGGCCGATGCCGCACGAGACGGATCGCCCGCCCGAAGAGCGTCGCGGCCTCCTCGAACGCCAACGCCTGCATCGCGAGCGTGCCCGCGGCCTGCGCGTGCGCGACGGCCGGGTCGACGTCGCCGCCTGCCTCCGCCGCCTCGAGGAAGTGATGGGCGAGCGCCGCGCGATGCGGGGCGAGGTCGTCGGCATGGAGTCGCGCCAGCACGGCACCGACGGCCGCGTGCGTCGCGGTCCGGCGCACCAGGCCGAGCCCGTCGTAGAGCGTCTCGCGGATCAAGGCGTGCACGAAGCGATGCGTCCCGCGGCTGCCGACCGCCACGATGCCGCCGGCGACGGCCAGGTCGAGCGCCTCCTCCACTTCGGCGGCGCTCCGTCCGGTGACCGCTTCGAGCACGCGCCGGTCGATCTCACGGCCGACCACCGACGCGACGGCGAGCGCGTCGCGCGCCGGCGCCGGCAACGGCTCCAGCCGGCGCCGGATCGCGTCGCGCACGCGCTCCGGCGCGTGCGGCAGGCGATCGCCGTCGCCCGACGCGCCCAGCAGCCGCACCATCTCGTCGAGGAAGAACGGGTTGCCGCCCGTCGCTTCGCCGAGCGCGGTCACGATCGACGCGGCGGGCTGCGTGCCCGTGCGGGCGGCGACGAAGCGCCGGATGTCGTCGAGGCCGAGGCCGGCGAGACCCAGCGCCTCGCCCTCGCGCGCGACGTCGGCCAGCACGCGCGCGGTGTCGTCGTGACACGCCTGCGCCTCGCGATAGGTGCCGACGAGGAGCAGGGGCACGTCGCGCAGGGTCCGCGCGAGGAACTGGAGCAGCAGGAGCGACGGCCGGTCGGCCGCGTGGAGGTCGTCGAGGACGAGCAGCAGAGGCCGCACGCGTGCGGCGTCGCTCAGGCACGCGGCCGTCGCGTCGAACAGCGCGAAGCGCGCGTGCACGCCGTCGGGCGGCGGCGTCGCCGGGGCCGCATGCAGCCAGTCGCGCAGCGCCGGCGGAACGGCGTCGAGCCGCGTGGGATCGTCGCGGACCCATGCGCGCAGGATCTGCACCCAGGGCCAGAACGCGGGCGCGCCGCCGCCCTCCCACGACCGTCCCCACAGCACCGCGACGCCCGCGGCGCGTGCCGTCGCCGACAGCTCGTCGGCGAGGCGCGTCTTGCCGATCCCCGGCTCGCCCGCCACCAGCACGACCTGACCGGCGCCGCCGAGCGCGCGCTCGAGCGCGGCGTGCAGCGTGGCGAGCTCGCGCTCGCGACCGACGAACGGCCGTCCTGCCGATGGACCATGCGGGACAGGCATCATGGCTGGCGCGCGGGACGCTACCACCGGGGGCGTCCAAAACGCGACCGGCGCCGCCGCTCCAGAACCATTTCTGGGCGACGACGCCGGGTCACGTGTCCGTGCTGCGGGAGACTCTCTACTCGCCGACGCGGATGCCGTACAGCTTCGCGGCGTTCTCGTAGGTGATTTTTCGCCGCTCGTCGGCGGGCACACCTTCGAACATGTCGGCGACGGTCTTGCGGGAGTGGGGCCAGTCGCACCCGTGGTGCGGGTAGTCGGTGGACCACATCACGTTGTCCACCCCGACCGCGTGGCGGTTCTTCACGCCATAGTGGTCGATCACGAACGTGAACATCCAGTTCGTCTTCACGTAGGTGCTCGGCATGCGGTCGAGCTTGATCTTCGCCCAGTGCCGGTTGCGGTCGTAGCGGTCGTCCATCTGCTCGAGGAAGTACGGCACCCAGCCGATGCCCGCCTCGACGGAGACGAACTTGAGCTTCGGGAAGCGGTCGTGGACACCGGTCAGGATGATCTCGCCGAGCAGCAACGGCATGCTGTCGAGGCCGGCGCCGGAGAGCGTCGACACCTGACGGCCGCCGGTGCCCTCGCCGCGCGACGCCTTCTCCTCCATCGGCGTCTTCGGCTTCGGCGGCGCCTTCGTGCGCGACGCGAGGCCGATGTGGAGGCTGATCGGCATGCCCATCTTCTCGGCCTCGGCGAAGAACGGGTCGTCGGCCGGCGACAGCGACGGGTTGCCGCTCGGCCACGACGACAGCAGCACGCCGCGAAGCCCCATCTCCTTGCAGCGCTTCATCTCGGTGATGGCCGCCTCGATGCCGACGGCCGGCATCTGGCCGATGCCGATCAGGCGGTCGGGCTCGACGCCGCAGAAGTCCTTGGCGAGCCAGTCGTTGTACGCGCGCACGCCGCCGAGGTGGAGGTCGTCCTCGGTGCCCTGCATGAAGTGACGCATCGTCCGCTGCGGCGAGTAGATGACCTCGGCGACGACCCCGTCCTCGAGCATCTCCTGCACGCGCGCCTTCGCCTCGAAGTTGCCCTGGTTGATCGAGGCGTACTTGGCGCCCGACCAGCGCAGGTCCTCGCGCGCGCGACCGCGCGTCACGGTGACGAGGCCGAGGGGCGCCGGGGCGCCGCCGTCGTTGTACAGCCAGGCGTCACCGCCCTCCTCGTCCTTGACGAGCTTCGGGGCGTAGGGGCGCAGCTCGGGAGTCAGGTACTTCTCCCAGAGATTCGGCGGCTCGACGATGTGCGAGTCGCTGGAGATCATCGGGTCCATGCAGTCCTCCGGCGTATCGGTATGAACGATCGTTCGTTTCGGTGGCGTACCAGAGTTCGGGTCCGTTTGGGAAGGGGGACGCGGGCTGCTACGACCGGCGACGGTGGGCGGGGAGCGGCGCGGTGGGCTCGCGAGCCTGGTGCAGGCCATGCGGTCGTGGCGAACCGCCGCAGTCGCCCTGCAATCGTTCTCCTCGGGGCTGCCGCTCGGGCTCGTCTGGATCGCGATCCCGGATTGGATGCGCCAGATCGGGCTCGACATCCGCATCGTCGGGCTGATCACGCTCGCGCAGGCGCCGTGGACCTTCAAGGTGCTGTGGGCGCCGCTGATGGACCGCTATCCGCTGCCGTGGCTCGGGCGGCGGCGCGGGTGGGCCGCCGCCGCGCAGGTCGCGCTGTTCGCGTTCACGCTGATGCTCGCGGGCGTCGGCGGGCATCCCGACACGCCGTGGGTCGTCGCCGCATTGGCGCTGGCGATCGCGTTCGCGTCAGCGACGCAGGACATCGCCGTCGACGCGTACGCCGTCGACGTGCTGCGGAAGGACGAGCAGGGCGTCGCGGTCGGCGCGCGCATCGCGCTCTATCGCGCCGCGATGTTCATCGCCGGTGGGCTCAGCATCACCGTCGCCGGCGCGACGTCGTGGCCCTTCGTCAACGTCGCGTTGGCGCTCCTCTACCTGCCGATGCTGCTCGTGACGCGCGCGTCGCCCGAGCCCGATCACGTCGCCACGCCGCCGCCGAGCCTGCGCGACGCCGTCTGGCTGCCGTTCCTGGGCTTCCTCGCGCGTCATCGCGCGCTCGAGATCCTGGCGTTCGTGGTCCTCTACAAGTTCGCCGACAACCTCGCCGGCGCGCTCACGCGGCCGTTCCTCGTCGACATGGGGTACAGCGACTTCGATCGCGGCGTCGCGCTCGCGTCGGTCGGCCTCGCGGCGACGCTCGTCGGCACGTTCGCGGGCGGCTTCCTGACGACGGTGCTCGGTCTCGGCCACTCGTTGTGGCTCTTCGGCGCGCTGCAGATCTTCTCCAACGTCGGGTACGTGCTCGTCGCCGACGCGCCGGTGAACCGCCCGCTCATGTACGGCGCCACCGGCTTCGAGAGCCTCACGTCGGGCATGGGCACCGGCGCGTTCTCGGTGCTGCTGCTGCGGCTCACGCAGAAGCGCTTTTCGGCGACGCAGTACGCGCTGTTCTCGAGCCTGCTCGGTCTGCCGCGGCTGCTCTCGGGGCCGCTCAGCGGCTACATGGTCGACGCCGTCGGCTGGGCGACGTTCTACTGGTTCACGATCGCGTCGGGCCTGCCGGGCATGGTGCTGCTGGCGCGGTTCGTCCCGCTCGGCACGCGCGAGCCGGCGTTCGCCGTCGAGCCGCCGCATCATCGGTCGCCGCTGTCGACCGCGGCGCTGGTCGCGCGCGGCATCGTCGGCGGCCTGCTCGCCATGGGCCTCGCGGCCATGTCGTCCGCGTCGCTCGAGGCCCTCAAGACGATGCGCACCACCCCGGCGGCCGGATTCGACGTGCGAACGCCGCTCGCCTCGATGCTCGCGCCGGCCACGCCGGCCGCCTGGATCGGTATCGCCGGGCTGGTGGCCATCGGCCTCGTCGCCGGGCTGTTCGTCGCCGCCGTCGGCGCGGCCCGTCATGGCGCCGGCACGACGCTCGACGACGAGGGCAGCGCGTCGATGAGCTGAGGGCGATGCTTACGGCGCTGGGGGACGTGCTGCCCCGTGGCTGGGGCCGTCGAAGTCCGCCCGCGCCACGCGATGGCGCGCGTAGACGTCGCGGACCCACGCCGCGCCGGGATGGTCGGCGAACCGCGCCACGAGCGCGCGGAAGCTCGGGGCGGCGGGCTCGACGCAGGCCATCGGCGAGTCGGGCGGGCGCACGAGCATAGCCAGCGACGACGCGGCGACGACGTCTGCCAGGGTGAGCCGGTCGCCGACGAGATGTCCGGTGGCAGCTCCGCGCGCAGCGACGAACTCCAGCCCGTCGCGCATCGCCAGCAGCCCGTCGTCGACACTGGCCTGGTCGGTGATGCCGTTGCCTCGTCGCACCAGCGGTGCCGCCAGCGGCACGGTCAGCGCATAGAGCCGCTGGCTCCACGCGGGCGCACCGTCACCGAAGACTCGCGCGAAGTACCCCGGCGATCGCAAGAGCGCATCGAGCACCGCGCGCCGCACCCGCGGGGTGACGTCGTCGTCGAACCATCGTTCGATCCGCAGCACCTCGGCACGCTCCGCAGGATCGGCGGGCACGAGCCCCGGCTCCCCATGAGCGCGCCGTGCTCATGAAGAAGCACGGGCGTCGTCGTGCGTCCGGTGCGGCGACGAACCGCGGCAACGTGCGGACCCGGCAAGAGCCGGCGACGGCAGTGCGGCACGCCCTTCAGATCGAGAATCCAACGCACCTTTTCGTTGTAGGGGGAGTGACGAAACTGCAGAAGCTCGATCACGGCATGCCTCCCGATTTTTGTATGATACGACTCATCTGATAGACAGATCCCATGCCGTTGGGCAAGGCACACAAGGCACGGACCCGCGCGCGGATCGTGGCCAGCGCAGGACGCGTGTTCCGGCAGCGGGGCTTCGCGGGCGCGGGCATCGCCGACGTCATGCGCGACGCCGGCCTCACGCATGGCGGCTTCTACGCCCACTTCCGGTCGAAGGAGGCGCTCTTCGCCGAAGTGATCGCGGCGGATCACGGGCTCATCCGCCAGCTGGCGGCACGACCCGTCTCGCGCCCTCCGGCCTGGCGGCGCGCAACGCGCGCGCTTCTCGCCGACTACCTCGACCCCGATCACCTCGAGGTCGTCGGCGCGGGCTGCACGTTCGCGGCGCTGGCGTCCGACGCCGCGCGACTCGGCGGCCCCATCCGCACGGCGTACGAGGGAGCATTCGAGACCCTCGTCGGGGAGCTGCTGCGGCACCCCGGCCAGACCCCGCATGCGGCGCTCGCCGCGGCCGACGAACGTCGCCGAGCACGAGCGACCGCGATTGCGGCGACCGCGATCGGCGCGGTCATCGTCGCCCGCGGCCTCACGGCGCCGCTGCGCGACCTCGTCCTCGACGCCACACGCGCACGGGTGCTGGAGGAGCTGGCGGCCCTCCTCTAGCACCGCCCGCGGAGCGCGGGCATCGGCATCCACCCCCCACTCGGCGGCGCATAGCCGATCCGCTCGTCTTTCATCAGACGGCTTGCGTTGTTCTTTAGCATGAGAGTATGCGAGCCAGGTGCGGACTGCTGCGCCTCGCCGCGCGCCCTGCGCTCGCGCGCCCCCGCTCCCGTCAGCGCGGCGTCACGGCGCGAGCGTCGGACCGGGTGACCCGACATCGGGCATCCCCATCTGTGCGGAGGTGCGACATGGTGCGACAGACGGCTTCACGAGCGACACATCGTCTCCTGGAATCGATCGTCACCGGCATGGTTTTCCTCGCGGCGGCGCCGGCAGCCGCCATCAACATCAACGTCAATAGCGCCGCCGACTTGGCCCTCGGGGGCGGCGGCTCCTGCCCCGGCACGTGCACGCTGCGAGCCGCCGTGCAGACGGCAAACGCGACGGCGGGCGTCGACAACATCAACCTGAACGGGATCACCTATGCGCTGACGATCACGGGCACGGGCGAGGACGCCGCCGCCACGGGCGACCTCGACATCACCGAGTCCGTCAACATCCTGGTGGGCAGCGGCGCGGCCACCGTCGACGGCGGGAGCATCGACCGCGTGTTTCACATCGTCGCGGGCAGCGTCAGCATGGACCACGTCGTCGTCACGCACGGCTCCGTGACGGACAGCCCGGGCGCCGGCGTGCTGATCGAGGGCGCAGCCGCACTGAACTTCTCGAACGGGACGGTGACGCAGAACACCGGAGGCGGCACGACGAGCAGCGGCGGCGGCATCGCGGTCGGGACCGAGTCGTCCGGGAACGCATCGCTCATCCTCAGCACCAGCGTCGTCACCAGCAACGCCGCGTCCAGCACGGGCGGCGGCATCTGGGTCGGCCCCAGCAGCCAGGCCACGATCAGCAACACCACGATCGCCGACAACGCCGCCGCGAACGGGGGCGGCATCTTCGTTCGCGCGGGGGCCGCGAACGTCACCCAGATCACCGGCAGCACGATCACCGAGAACACGGCCACCGGCAACGGCGGCGGCGTCTACAACGGCGTGTGCGGCGTGATGGTGCTCCGCAACACCACCGTCGACGGCAACGTCGCGCTCGGCTCCGGCGGCGGCATCCTCAACGACATCTCGTACATCTGCCAGAGCAAGGTGACGCTCAACAACGCGACCGTCGCGTACAACGCCGCCGGCGGCGGCGGCACGGGCGACGGCGGCGGCATCCTGAGCAACGGGAGCGGCTTCCTGGTCGCCATCTCGATGGTCGGGAACAGCCTCATCGCCTGGAACTTCGACCTCGACACGACGAACACGGGCTACGTTCCCGACTGCGGCGGGCGGTTCGACTCGAAGGGTCACAACCTGATTCAGGACCAGACCGGCTGCACGATCGTCGGCGACACGACCGGCAATCGGCCGAACTTCAGCAACCCGAACATCGGCCTACTCCGCAACCACGGCGGCGTGACCAACACGATCGCGCTCTACGTCGGCAGCGACGCCATCGACAAGGGTAATGCGTTCGGCGGCGCCGGCACCTTCGCCTGCGAGGCGACCGATCAGCGCGGCACCACCCGCCCGA
This sequence comes from uncultured Binatia bacterium (SeqCode), assembly GCA_964432595.1. Lineage (GTDB taxonomy): Bacteria > Desulfobacterota > Binatia > DP-6 > DP-6 > DASYLJ01. Next base: position 234,242 of record CAYSOF010000003.1, read on the forward strand.
TCGGGGCGTTCTGCGACATCGGCGCGTTCGAGGCTCCCGTCTGCGGCAACGGCATCACGCAGGCGCCGGAAGACTGCGACGGCGGGGCGAGCTGCGACGCGGCGTGCCGCTTCGCCGACCCGTCCCCCCTCCACAACGAGCCCAAGAGCGCGCCGAAGACCAGCGGGAACCTCGTCACGGCCTACGCGCAGTGCGTCGCCGGCAACTTGCACACCCTGACGCCGCCGTCGCCGTCGCAGACCGCGTGCGCCGCGGTCCGATCCGACGCCGGCTGCGGCTTCGCGACGAGCGGTACGCCGATCACCGGCACGTACAGCATCGAGCCCCTCACCACGAGCGGCGACGTGCGCGTGAAGGTCGAGCTCCGGGACCTCGAGAGCGCCTGCAACGCGGAGGTGCTGACGGTCTATGCCTCGTTCCGTGAGACCGTCCAGAACTGCCCGTCGTCGGGCGGCGGCGGTATCGGATCGTGCACCGTCACGGAGGGGCTCACCCAGAACCTCCAGATCGGGACCTGCACGGTCGCGAGCGGCAACTGCACGGTGAACGTCGACCTGAGCTCCGTGCCGTCGTTGCCCCAGGTCACCAAGGGTCGCCGCACGGGCATCGAGATCCAGGATCTCACCGTGAAGCGCGGCGCTCTCGTGTCGTTCGTCCCCGGCATCCTCATCCCGTAGGCGAACCACGCTCGGCCCGGGCGGGGACCTCCCCGCCCGGGCCCGGGCCTGCGCTGCGGCCGGGCACGACGCGCGCCAGCAACCACCCGTCATGCTCGAGCACCGGCTCGAGCATCGGCAGCGCCACGATGCGATCGCGCAGGATCGGCGACGTCCACCGGGCCCGCGGCGCCAGCACGACCCAGCGCAACCCGCCCAGGGCGACGAGCTGCTGCAGGGCGACCTGATCGGGCAGCCGCGTCAACGCGGCGAAGCGCCCGTCGCGGTCCGGCGGCGGGTAGCCCGTGTATCCCAGGACCAGCGGCCGGCCGTGCACCGTCGACGCGATCATGTGATCGGGGACGAGCTCGTCCGTCACCGACCCGCGCGTGACCGGTAGCTCGAGGATGCCGCCGTCGTCGGTCGACGTCGCAACGGCGTCGTAGAAGGCGCGATCCTCGTCGAGCGCCCGCACGTGCTCGAGGGGCGACCGGGCCAGCTCGACGCCGCGCGTGGCGAGCATCGCGAGCGCCAGCCCGACGATCCCGAGACGCCCGGTCCGCCGGCCGATCAGGCTCCCCGCCACGGCGACGAGCAACGCCAGGCCGAATCCGGCGAGCACCGCGAACCGCCATGGCGCACGCACGAGCCCGATCGACGTCGAGTCGAGCAGGCCCAGTGGGAGCAGGACGTCCCGCCCGCCGACCGGTTGCGTCGGGCCCAGCATGCAGAGCACGCCGACCGCGAGCATGGCGACCCCGTACCGCGTGAGCCGCGGCGCGACCCACCATCCGACGAGGAGGCCCACGGCGCCGAGCGCGAGCGGCACCACGCCGACGAGCGACGCACCGTCGACGACGATCCGCAGGTGCACGTCGTGCATCGCCCGCACCGACGCGCGCACCATCTCGGCGTGGAATCCGGCGTCGGGGCGGGCGAAGTACGGCGCGAGCAGGAGCGCGGCTGTAGCCGCCGCACCGACGGCGGCCACAGCCGCCCAGACGACGAACCGCCAGCGCCCCGGGCGCGCGTCGGCGAACGCGAGCACCGTCCACACCGCCGCGGCGACGGCCACGATGGCCGCGAGGTAGAACGCGCTCGTCGCCGCCAGGACGAGGACGCCGGCGAGCACGGCAGCCCATCGCGCGTGCGGCCGATCGCGCAGCCGTTCGAGCGCCAGCGCCGCCAGCGGCAGGAACGGATTCAGGTACTGCAGCACCTGCAGGCTGGCGGGCACACGCAGCGGACCGAGGGCAAACGCCAGCCCGCCGATCCACGCCGCGCCGGGCGTCGCCCCGAGTCGCATCGCCAGGCGTTGGAGCGCGAACGCGCCGAGGGGATACGACAGCAGCACCACGACGTTCGCCGCGAGGACCGCGTTCCCCGTCGCCCAGTAGACGGGGGCGGCGACGAGCTGGCTGGACAGGCAGGCTTCCGTGCCCGTCAGCTGCCCCGGCAGGGGATGAAAGATGTTGCCGTCGAAGAAGCGTCCCGGCGCGGTGACGAGCGCACGGGCACCCCATCCGATCACCCAGACGCCGAGCTTGGCGTCGGGCAGATAGAGGAGCGGCGATTCGTGCGACGGGATCGCCGTATGCGCCGCCACGAGCCATGGCGCCGTCAACGCGGCGAACACGGCGACGTAGGCGGCCGCGGCGATGGAGGCGCGCGCTAGCGCTGCAGCTCCTGGAGCGCGTCCTTCGCCGCCGTGTCGGACGGGTCGAGCTCGAGCGCGCGCGTGAGCTCCGTCATCGCCAGGCCGTCTTTGCCCTCGCGCTCGTAGCAGAGGCCGAGATGGTAGTGCGCCGACGCGTCGCCCGGGTTCGCCTTGACGACGCGCTCGAAGCACTCGATGGCCGCGCCGGCGTCGTTGCGCCGCTCGCGCACGAGGCCGAGGTGGTACCACGCGATGACGTACTCGGGATCGACCTGGATCGTGCGCTCGAAGGCGCGGCCGGCGTCGTCGAGGCGGCCGAGATGGAAGAGCGCGATCGCCAGCCGGAAGTGCGCCGGCGCCGACTGCGGGTTGAGCGCGATCGCGCGCCGCGCGGCGTCGGCGCACTCCGCCATCGCACCGCGGCGGTAGTGGCAGAGCGCCAGCTGAAAGTGCGCCGACGGATACCCGTCTTCCAGCGCGACGCATTTCTCGAACGCGCGCGTCGCGTTCCCGGCCTGCCCCAGGTGATAGTACGCCAGACCGAGATTGTAGTGCGTGCGCGCGCTGTCGGGGTTGGCGCGCAGCATGTCGAGGCAGCGATCGCGCGTGCGTTCCGCGACGCCGAGCGAGGTGGCCTCGGCGCCGATCGCGCCGAGCGGCACGCCGCAGTGCTTGCAGAAGTTCGAGTCCGCCGTGTTCTCGACGCCACACTCGGAACAGGGCGACGCCGCTCTATCAGTTGCCATCGCCATGGCCTTCCTTGCGCCCAAATCGCACCGGCGCGCAATACCTTGACTCGCCGTCGGCGGCGGCCGATTGCTGCCCGCCATGGCATATGACCCGTTCGCGCGCGGCCCCCATCCCGTCGGCGTCCGCTCCGACCAGCTCGCCGATCCCGCGCGCGACGGCCGCTCGGTGGGCGTGGAGGTCTGGTACCCGGCCACGGACGCCCACGCGGGCGACCCGACGGACGCCTACGAGCTCTTCCCCGGTCTCGAGGCCGTCCCGCAGGACGCCGTGCGCGATGCCACACCACGCGCGGGGCGCCATCCGCTGGTGCTGTTCTCACACGGCTTCGGCGGTCACCGCCGGCAGAGCACCTTCCTCTGCACGCACCTGGCGAGCCACGGCTACGTCGTCGCGTCGTGCGACCACACCGGCAACACGGTCTTCGACGTGATGCAGGAGGCCATGCGCGTCCGCTCGGGCGGCCCGAAGCCCGACACCATCGCGACGCTGCAGGCGTACATCGACCATCGGCCGGCCGACGTCCGCCTCGTGCTCGATCGCATCCTCGACGGCAGCCTCGGCGGCGTCGGCGAGCACGTCGACGCCGCCCGCATCGGCGTGACGGGCCATAGCTTCGGTGGCTGGACGACGCTCGCGGTCACGCGCGCCGACGAGCGCATCCGCGCCGCGCTGCCGCTGGCGCCCGCGGGCGGCCCGAGCCCGCTGCCGACGAACCCGCTCGGCGACGCGCTCGACTTCGCCTGGGGCCGGCACGTCCCGACGCTCTACATCGTCGCCGATCGCGACACGCTGCTGCCGCTCGACGGCATGCTGGCGCTGCGGGCGCGCACGCCGGGGGAGCCGCGGATCGTGGTGCTCGAGAACACCGACCACATGCACTTCCTCGACCGTGCCGAGCAGATGCACGAGCTCTTCCGGCTGATGCCGCCGCCCGGGCTCTTCGAGGCGATCGCGAAGAAGATCCCGCCGATCGGGCAGCTGACCCCGCCCGACCACGCCTACCGCGCAGTCCGCGGCCTCGGGCTCGCCCATATGGACGCGGCGCTGAAAGCCCACCCCGACGCCGCGCGCCTCCTCGCGGGCGACGTGCCGGCCCTCCTGGCCGAGCAGGGCATCCGCATCAGCATGCAGTGAGCATACCCCATATGGGGGGTTGACCGACGCCATTGCCATCCGGCAAAGAATACTGTGAAGCCAGGAGGGCACTATGGCAAGAAAGAGCGTCATGGCCTTCATCGTGCTGGGCCTCGTCGCCTGGCTCCAGCCGCCGCTCGCGCCGCGGCCTCCGGCGTGCGCCGTCGGCCGCTTCGTCGCCGACGGCGCACCGACGCCGGTGATCGAGCTCCAGGACGGAACGATCGCCCTCCCCGGCCGCTGTCCGCCGACGCCCGCGACGTTCGCCGTCCCGCAGCGCAACGGCACCGGTATTCGCGCGACGTGGCGGTCGTGCGACGGCCCCGGGCGCCTGCACCTGCGCGGCCGCCTCGACGCCGACTGCGCCGGCCTGCACGGCGTCATCAGCGACGGGCACGGCGTGCGGCCGTTCCATGCACGCCGCGCGAGCATACCGTCGCCGAACGCCTAGCGTCGCAGCAAGCGGCGAAACGCCGTCCGCGTGTGCTTCAGCGCCGCCTCGTAGCCCATGCGCTCGAGGTCGTCGCTGATGATCTCGGCCTCGTACCAGCCGCGATAGCCGCCGTCCTCGAGCGCCCGCACGATGTCCGCCAGCGGCAGGATGCCCTTGCCGAGCAGCGCGCGATCGAGCGTCCGCATCGTGACGGCCTTGTAGTCCGACACCTGCACGGCGTGGATGCGACGGCGCGCGTCCGCGCGCACGACGTCGAGCAGCGCCGGCTCCCAGCCGGAATGCCACACGTCGAGCACGTAGCCGCCGCCGCGACCCGCCGCGCGCGCGATCCGGCGCGCGTCGCCGAGCGTGTTGATGAACGACAGGTCCTGGCGCAGCGGGTGGATCACCTCGATCGCGAGGCGCACGCCGGCCGACGCCGCCTCCGGCAGCAGCCGCGCGTAGGCGTCGCGATAGGCGCGCGCCGCATCGGGCCATGACGCCCGTCCACGTCCGCCGCTGATCACGACGAGGACGCCGGCACCGAGCTCGTGCGCCCACCCGAGCGCGCGGCGTACCTGCTCGGTCCCGCGACGGACCGTCGCGCTCGTCGTTCCGAAGCGGCCGTACGACCCGACGTGCGCGACGCGCAGGCCGGACGCCTTCACGAGCCGCACCGCGCGCTCCGGCCCGTACGCATCGAGCTTCGTGCTGGCGAGGCTGATCGAGCGGAAGCCGAGCCGCTCGAGCTGGCGCACGTCGTCCTCGAGCGACCACTGCCGCATCATGTAGTGGCCGATCGTCAGCCGATCGAGCGCGTCGGCGGCCCGATCAGGCGCCAAGGAGCACCGCCGAAGTCGGCTCGAGCGGCGAGCCGGCGACGAGCGCCGTGCGCGCCCCGCGTACGCCGTCTCCGCGCAGCGCCCGCACCGCTGCCAGCACGTCGTTGATGCCGTCGAGGCTGGCCTCGGCCAGCTGCCCGCCGTGCGGATTCACCCGCACCGACCTGCCACGCAGGTACGCCGCCGCCTCGCCGCGCGGGCAGAAGCCGTAGTCCTCGAGCGCGATCGGCACGAGACCGGCGGGGTCGGCGTGCAGACAGGCGACGTCGACGTCCGACGGCCGCAGCCGCGCGTCCCGGAAGAGCCGGCGCGCCGCACGCGCGAGCGCCTGCTCGGCACGCCGCGCGTACCACTCGGGCAGGTGGCGCGCGACGTCGGGCAGCGCCACCTGCATCGAGGAGATCACACGCACCGGCCGCCGCGCGCGGCAGCGCTCCGCCGTCGTGACGACGAACGCGCCGGCGCCGACGGCCGGCGGCGCGACGTCGGCGCGGCGAAGCGGCTCCGCGACGAACGGGCTCCGTCGATGGGCCGCCGCCGCGAGCGGCGTCCGCAGGAGGGCCGCCGGGTTCTTCGCCGCCGCGCGGCGCATGGCGCACGTGACCGTCGACAGCAGGGCCGGCGTCACGCCGCGACGCCGCATGACGACCGCCGACGCCTGCGCGGCGGACACGAGCCCGAAGGGCGCCTGGTCGGCCGACACGGCGCCCGCGCGCTCGACGCCGTGCCGCGCGTGGTAGCCGACGACGACGCGCGCGAGCCCGAGCGACACGGCCATCGCCGCGAGCCGCACGAGCGCGGGCGCGCTGCCGGGACCGAACGGCACGGCGCCGTAGTACGGCAGGCCGGCGAGGCGCGCCACGCCCGGAAGGTCGAACTCCCAGAGCGCCTCGCGATCGAACCGCACCACGCCGTCGACGTCGTCGATCGTGAGGTCCGCGTCGGCCAGCGCGGCCACGATGGCGCGCGACGCGAGCGCCGCCTCGGTCACGGCGCCGCCACGCGCGAACCGGGTGCGGCCGATCCCGGCGATGACGGCCGTCGTCACGCCACGCGCCAGTGCGGCAGCGACACGTCCGCAGTCACGTCGTCGAACTCGACCTGCACGACGAGCCCTTCGCGCACGTCGTGCGGATCGCAGCCGCGGATCTGGCCCACCATGTACGGGCCCTCGTCGAGCGCGATCAGGCCGGCGGCGTACGGGACGAGCGGCTCGAACGCCGGCAGCGTCGGCCGGTGCACCACCGTCCACGAGTACACGCGGCCGCGCCCGCTCGCGGTGAACCACGCGAAGCGCAGCGAGCCGCACGACGGACACGCCGGCCGCGGCGCGAAGCGCGCCTCGTTGCAGTCGCCGCAGCGCTGCAGGCGCAGCTCGTGCCGGCGGCAGCCCTCCCAGAACTCGATCGTGTCGGGCGTCGGTTGCGGCAGCGGAGGCGTCGTCATGTTCGTCATCTCGCGAGCAGCAGCGCACCGTACGGATCGCTCGACGCCGCCGCGACGAAGACGAGCTCGGCGTCGGGCACCTGGCAGGTCGACGTCCCGCGCAGCTGGCGGACCGCCTCGGTGAGATTGTTGAAGCCGTGGATGAACGCCTCGGAGAGCTGGCCGCCGTGCGTGTTGACGGGCAGCCGCCCGTGCGGCCCGCGGATCGCGCCGCCGTCGGTGAACGGGCCGCCCTCCCCGGGCGCGCAGAAGCCCCAGTCCTCGAGCCCGATCAGCACCATCGGCGTGAAGTGGTCGTAGAACATGGCGGCGTCGACGTCGTCGGGACGAACGCCCGCGGTGCCCCACAGGCGCTCGGCCGCCGACGTCATCCAGCGCCGCCGGTCGACGGCGAACCAGTCGTGCGGATGGTGATGCGCCGGCCCCAGCGTCTGCACGGCGGCCAGGACGCGCGCCGGCCGCTGCCGCAGGTCACGCGCCCGCTCGACCGACGTCAGCACGATGGCCGCGCCGCCGTCGGTCTCGAGGCAGCAGTCGAGCAGGCGGAGCGGCTCCGCCACCCAGCGCGACGCATGATGGTCCGCGAGCGTCAGCGGCTCGCGCATCAGCGCGTTCGGGTTCGTCGTGGCGTGGTGCCGCGCCGCGCACGCGACCTCGCCGAAATGGTCCTCGCTGGTGCCGTGGTCGAGCATGTGGCGGCGCGCGATGAGCGCCATCTCCTGCACGGGCGACACGACACCCAGCGGCACCTGCCATTGGTAGAAGCCGGTGATGCGCGGCGCGATCTTCTCCCAGGGACGTCCACCCTGCGTGTAGCCCTTGCCGAACGACGACGCGCGCCCGCGATTGCGGGCACGGAACGCGACGACCGTGCGGGCATGCCCCGCGGCGATGGCCGCCGCTGCGCTGGTCACGACGGCGCAGTACGATCCGCCACCGTGGCTGTGCGTCGAGAAGAAGCGCAGGTCGCCGAGGCCGAGGCCGGCGGCGACGTCGGCGACCGTGTTCGACTCGATGTCGAAGAGGCACAGCCCGTCGACGTCGCGCAGCCCGAGCCCCGCGTCGTCGAGCGCGGCGCGCACCGCCACGGCGGCGACCTCGCGCTCCGTGACGCCGAGCTGCTTCGCGAAGCGCGTCTGCCCGATGCCGACGACCGCGGCGCGCGCGAGCGGCGACTGCGTCACACCGGCCAGCGTTCGCGCAGCCACGGCAGGACGAGCTCGCGCGCGGCGCGCTCCTGCGGATGCGGCAGCGCCGCGCCCTCCGTCCCGACCGGGTACAGATAGTGGCCGGCCCACGGGATCTCGCTGTAGACCTTGTCGGCGGCGCCCGACCACTCGAACGCCTGCCGGCAATCGGTCGGATAGATGTCGAGGTCGGCGAGCGGGCAGATGACGTGCGTGGGCACGGTGACGCCCGGCAACGTGTGCTCGAGCTCGGCGCGCGACGACAGACTCGACCACGTCGACAGCCAGCCGCGGCCGCTCATCGACCGCGCCAGCCCCTCGCCGTAGTTGCCGACGACCGGATCGCGGCCGAACGAAAAGATCGAGCCGAGCGGCCGCTGCGACGCATCGAGCGACGGATCGAGGTATCGCGGATCCGCGAGCGTGCGGTAGATGAGGAAGTAGCGACGCTGTAGCGCCTGGCGCATGCAGTAGGCGCGCTCGGTCGGTGAAAGCGCCTCCATCGCGCCGAGACGACGGCGATGGTAGCGCGCCTCCTCGGACCACGCGCGTGCCGTGGCGTCGAGCCGCTGGCATCGTGCGCGCTGGCCGGCGCGGAACTCCGCGAGGAAGTCGGCGGAGTACGACGACGGCCCCTCGCCCATCGGGCGGTAGCCGTTGCGCGGGTCGTACATGTCGAGCCGGGGATCGGTTGCGACGGGATCGGACTCGTCGAGGACGGACGGATCGAGGCGGTCGAGGAGGAATCGGCCCTCGCCGAGGTGCGCGGCCAGCAGCACGATGCCGTCCGCCATCGGCATGTCGGTCTCGTGCAGCGGCACGGCGTCGCCCGACGGCGCGCGCGTGACGCGCGCGGCGGGCGCCTTCGCCGCCTGCTCGAGGTAGAACGCGAACAGCGAGCCGCCGCCGGAGTTCGCCAGCAGGACGACCTTCCGGAAGCCGCGCTCGCGCAGCCACGACACCGTCCCCGCGACGTCGAGCAGCAGCCGCTCGTGCAGCGCGTCGGCGTCGTGGTTCAGGTAGCGCGTCGAAGCGCCCATGAACGCGTAGCCGCCCTCGACCAGGTAGGGCACCAGGTAGTGGCGCGAGAAGTCGACGCGCGGATGCATCGCGAGCACGACGACGTCGGGATCCGCCGACGGCGGCCGGTAGAGGACGCCCGACAGCGGGTAGCCGTCGCTCGCGGCGTGATCGACGATCTCGCGCCGGACGGCCGGATCGAGCGTGCGGTAGCAATGCGGAAGCTGGAGACGCACCTGCGGCATGAGATCGACGCGCCTTGCCGCGCGTCGCGTTGGTGTGACAGGTTCGCCCGCGGCTGGCAACGTGCAGCCAATCCCCATCATGGCGCCCACCATCGCCCAACTGCTCGGCGACCGCGCTCCGCTGGTCCTGCCCGGCGTCTACGATCCGCTCTCCGCGTTGCTCGCGGCGCGCACCGGCGCGCGCGCGGTGTTCCTGTCCGGTTTCGCGATGTCCGCCACCCATCTCGGCCGCCCCGACGTCGGCATCCTCGACCGCGCCGCGGTGCTCGACGCCGCACGTCGCGTCTGCGCCGTCGCCACGTGTCCCGTGATCGTCGACATCGACACCGGCTACGACGACGTCGACGGCACGGTCCGCGCGCTCGTCGAGATCGGCGCGGCCGGCTGCTTTCTCGAGGACCAGGTGTGGCCGAAGCGCTGCGGGCACATGCGCGGCAAGCAGGTCGTCCCGCTCGAAGAGTACCTCCCGAAGCTGACGACCGCGCTGGCCGCGCGCGGCGGCGCGCCGTTCCACGTGACGGCGCGCACCGACGCCCGCGCGGCGGTCGGGCTCGACGAGGCGCTGCGCCGCGCGCGGGCCTTCGCCGACGCGGGCGCCGACGCGGTCTTCGTCGAGGCTCCCGAATCGATCGACGAGATGACGCGGGTGCGCGAGACGGTTCCGGCGCACGTCACGCTGGTCGCGAACATGGTCGAGCAGGGACGCACCCCGCTGCGTCCGGCAGCCCAGCTGGCGACCGCCGGCTACGGCCTCGTGGTCGTGCCCGTCACGGGGGTGCTGGCCGCCGCGCGGGCGCTCGAGAGCGCCTATGCCGCGCTCGCGCGGGACGGCGCCAGCACGGCCGTGGCCGGGTCGCTGATGGGCTTCCACGAGCTGAACGCGCTGCTGGACCTCGATCCGTCCTACCGCTGATCGACCGCGCGTCTTGCGACCCGGACGGCCGTCCATAGACTCGTTCGGGCGTCGACCGCGATGCCGACATCCGCTAAGAGACCGCCCATGCCCGAGGCGCCCACCCTCCCCGACCTGCTCCGGCAGGTCGCGCGTGAGGTACCGGGCGACGAGGCCTTCCGGTACCGCGACGAGCGTCTGACGTACGCCGACTGGGACGCGCTGGCCGACCGCCTGGCCGCCGGCATGGCGGCGCGCGGGGTCTGCGCCGGGGACGTGGTCGCGCTGCTGCTTCCCTCGACCCCGTTCTATCTCGTCGCCTACCTGGCGGCGGCCCGGCTGGGCGCGGTGACGACGGGCATCAACGTCCGCTATCGCGGCACGGAGATCGGCCACGTCTTGCGCCGCACCGACGCGCGCCTCCTCGTCGCGGTCGACGTCTGGCACGACGCGGACTTCCGCACCATCGTCGAGGGCGCGTGCGACGTCGTGTGGTGCCCGGCCGACGCGCTTCGCACGAGCACCACCGCGTTGATCGACGCCATCGCGGGCGACGCCCCGCCGGCCCGCGAGGGCGCCACGCCCGACGGCCCCGTCGCCATCGTCTTCACGAGCGGCACGACGGGCGCGCCCAAGGGTGCCTGGTACACGCATCGCAACCTGCTCGCGCTGGCGGCGATCGAGCGCCACCGCCATCCCGACGGCCGGCCGCGCAGCCGGACGCACCTCGCCGCCGGACTGTCCTTCGCGCACGTCGGGACGATGGCGCGCATCGCCGTGCAGATCGAGACGCACGGCGCGGTCCTGATGCACGACGCATTCGACCCGGCGGCAGTGCTCGCGGCCATCGAGCGCGAGCGGCTGACGCACGTCGGCGCCATCCCGACGCAGGCGATCATGCTGCTCGACCATCCCGATCGGCCGCGGCGCGATCTGTCGTCGCTGCAGTCGGTGCTCGTCGGCGGCGCGCCGTCGTCGCCGGCGCTCATCCGCCGCCTGCAGGACACGCTCGGCGTCGCGGTGAGCGTGCGCTACTCGTCCACCGAGGTGGGCATCGCCACGGGCTCGCTGCCCGACGACCCACCCGAACGGCTGGCCACGACCGTCGGGCGGCCCACGCCCGGCGTCGAGCTGCGCATCGTCGACGAGGAGAACCGTCCGCTGGCCGACGGCGAGATCGGCGAGGTGGTGATCCGCTCGCCCGCCACGATGCGGGGCTACTGGCGCGATCCCGAGGCCACCGCCGCGGTGCTCGACGCCGAGGGCTGGGTACACACGCGCGACCTCGGCTTCCTCGACGCCGACGGCTACCTGCATCTGCGCGGCCGCCGCAGCGACATGTTCATTCGCGGCGGCTTCAACGTCTATCCCGACGAGATCGAGGACCGGCTCGCGCGCCATCCGCAGGTCGCGCGCGCCGCGGTGATCGGCGTGCCCGACGAGCGCCTCGGCGAGATCGGCTGGGCGTTCGTCGTGCCGCGCGATCCGCACGACCCGCCGGACCTCGCCGCGCTGCGCAGCCACGTCGGCGAGACGCTCGCCGGCTTCAAGCGGCCCGACGGCCTCACGCTCCTGGCGGAGCTGCCCGTCACGCCGATGTTCAAAGTGGACAAACGCGCCCTGCGCGCGCGCTTCCAGGAGGACTCCCCATCGACCGCGTCCCCACCTTCTCCCTCGTGATCCCGAGCTACAACCAGCGCGAACGAACGCGGCGCGCCGTCGCGGACGCCGCCGCCGTCCTGACGGCGATGCCCGGCGAGCGCACCGAGCTGATCGTGGTGGACGACGGGAGCGCGCCGGGAGCGGGCGTGCAGGCGGACGACATGCCGCCCGGCGCCGTGTTCGTCGGATTGCCCGAGAACGTCGGCAAGGGCGGCGCGGTGCGCGCGGGCATGGCGCGCGCGAGCGGCGAGTACGTGATCTTCACCGACTCGGACCTGCCGTTCTCGCTCGACCCGCTGCCGACGACGCTCGCGTGGCTGCGCGAGGGCGCGGACATCGTCATCGGCGATCGCCTCCTGCCGGAGTCCGAGTGCGCCACCGAGGTGACCGGCATGCGCCGGCTCTCGAGCGCCGTCTTCACGTTCATGGTGAAGGGCCTCTGCCGCCTCGATTACGACGACACGCAGTGCGGCTACAAAGGATACCGCGGGCCCGTCGCGAAGGCGCTGTACTCGCGCCTCGAGACGACGAGCTTCTCGTTCGACGTGGAGATCCTCATGCGGGCCAAGCGAGCGGGCTATCGGGTGCGCCGCCAGCCGCTGCGGCTCGTCAACAACGAGGACACGTCGGTCCGGCTTTCGCGTCATGCGCCACGCATGATCGCCGACACGCTCCGCATCGCCTGGCGCGGGGTCCGGGGACACTATGGGTGATTCTGCGGGTGACGTCGCGCCGGAGCCGCGCTCGCGGCTCCGCACCTGGCTCGACCGCGGCACCACGCTGCTCGTGCTGGCCGGCGTGTGGGGCTTCCTCCTCTACTACTTCAAGCCCGAGTACCTGCTGCTCGACACCATGGACGCCGGCGGCGACACGCCGTCGTTCATGCGGCCGATGCATCACCTGAAGAACGTGCTGCTGCCGGCCGGCAACCCGCAGGGGTGGGACCTCGGCAACTTCACGGGCTACGCGCCGTATCAGTTCTACTTCCTGCCGCCCGCGCTCTCGATCGTCCTGCTGTCGTACGTCATCCCGTTCAACGTCGCGTTCAAGCTGGTGTCCGTGTCGGGCGTGTTCCTGCTGCCGCTCGCCATGCTGCTGGCGATGCGCGCGATGCGCTTCCCGTTCCCGGTGCCGGCGATCGCCGCCGCGTCGAGCCTGCTGTTCCTCTTCAACGAGGGTAACTCGATGTGGGGCGGCAACATCCCGAGCACGCTCGCGGGCGAGTTCGCGCACAGCATCGGGTTCGGCCTCTCGGTGCTGTTCATCGGCTACCTCTACAAGGGCGTCGAGGAGCAGAAGGGCTGGCGCGGCCTCGGCGCGCTGCTCGCGGTGACGGGGCTCTGCCATCCCGTCGCGTTCCTCAACGCGGCGACGGGCGGCATCTTCTTCGTGCTCGGCCGCCGCCAGTTCGTGCGCAACCTGCGCTTCCTCATGCTGGTCTACGCGACGGCGGTCCTCCTGATGGGCTTCTGGCTGATCCCGCTGATCGCCAAGCTCGGCCTCGCGACGTCGATCAACTGGGTCTGGCACTTCCCGTCGCTGTGGGACCTGATGCCGAAGGTCCTCTGGCCGCCGGCGATCCTGGCCCTCTGCGACGTCCTGTGGATCGCGATCTTCCGCCGGCCCGAGAACCGGCCCGCGCGCTACCTGCTCACGACGACGGCCGTCACGGCGGTGTTCTTCTTCAACGCCACCGAGATCGGCCTCCCCGAGATCCGCTTCGTCCCGTTCGCATACGTCCTGATGATCTTCCTCGCGCTGGACTTCGTCCGCCGCGTCCTGCCGCTGCACATCGGCCCGCACATCGCGGCGATCGCGCTCTCCGTCAGCGTCATCGCGTGGGTGCAGAGGCAGACGACGTTCATCCCGAGCTGGATCAAGTGGAACTACGAGGGCGTCGAGCGGAAGGCCTCGTACCCGCTGCTGAAGGCGATGATGACCGCGGTGCAGGGGAAGATCTCCGACCCGCGCGTCGCGTACGAGAACTCGCCGAAGCACGACCGCTTCGGCAGCATGCGCATCTTCGAGAACATGGCCCTGCTGTCGGGCCGGCCGACGCTGGAGGGCGTGCTGCTGCAGACGGCGGTCAACTCGCCGTACATCTACTGGCTGCAGTCGCAGATATCGAAGCAGGGGACGGGCGTGATCCCGGGCTACCCGTACCCCAGCCTCGATCTGAACCGCGCGACGCCGCGCCTCGCGCTCTACAACGCGCACGACATCATCGTCGTCACCGAGGAGGTGACGAAGGCGCTCGAGAGCGACCCGCGCTGGGAGCGCCGCTTCAACCAGCAGGGCTACTCGATCTTCCATCTGAAGGACGCCGACCCGCACTACGTGCGCGTGCCGAAGTTCCGGCCGGTCCGGCTGGCGACGTCGCAGTGGAAGAAGGACTTCCATCGCTGGTTCTCGACGGACGCGTCGCTCGACGTGCCCGTCGTGGCCGCCGACACGATCCCGGCCGGCGAGCTCGACAAGTTCCCGCTCGAGGCGGCGTCGCCGACGAACCTGCCGCGCCAGCCGATCGACGCGTCGTGCGAGATCACCGAGAAGATCGACCACCTCGCGATGGAGTTCACGACGACGTGCCCGGGCCAGCCACACGTCGTCTCCGTCGCGTACTTCCCGAACTGGCAGGTGGAGGGCGCGAGCCACGTCTACCTCGTGAGCCCCGCGTTCATGATGGTGTTCCCCGACGGGAACACGGTGAAGCTCACGTATCGGCGCGTCCCGTCCGACTGGCTGGGCATCGCGCTCTCGATCGTCGGCCTCGTGATCGTCGCGGTCGGGCGGCGCCGCGAGCCGCTCGGCGAGCCGCAGGGCGCGCTCGTGCGCGGCCTGAACGCGGTCCATCCGTTGCTCGTCGGCGCGGGCGTCGTGCTCGTGATCGCGACGACGGGCTGGCACGTGCTGCGCGACTTCGGACCGCAGTACTACTACAAGCGCGGCTGGGCGGCGTTCCAGAAGCAGGACTACGAGGCGTCGTACGGCGACTTCGACATGGCGATGTGGCTCGGCGGAGACTCGAACCAGGCGGCCGACGCGGGCTTCTTCCGCGCCGCCAGCCTGTTCCGCCAGAACCAGTTCAACGAGGCGATGGCGGCGTACCAGCACGTCATCGACACGTTCCCGGACAGCATCTGGATCGCCGAGTCGCACTACCACGTCGGCCTGTGTCTGCGCCGGCTCGGCAAACGCGACGAGGCGATGGCGAAGTTCCGCTACGTCGTCGAGACGTACCCGGGGAACCGCTGGGCGAACTTCTCGCAGGAGCAGCTGACGCAGATGGAGAAGGAAGCGGTACCGCCGGCTCCGGCTCCGACGCCCTGATCCGCCGGCAGGTCGGCGTTTCGCGAGCCGCCGGCGCATGCGGGGCGGTCGGAACGATCGCACGCCCGTTTCGGCCGCTTCACGACGGTGCGCGGATGGCATACGTCCGAGAGCGCGTGCCGGGATACCCCATCGAACCGCCGATCGAGCCGATGCTCGCGAAGCTCGCGTCCGACCTGCCGCCGGGCGACGGCTGGCTCTTCGAGCCCAAGTGGGACGGCTTCCGCGCGCTGGTGTTCCGCGACGGCGACCGCATCTACACGCAGAGCCGCGACTCGAAGCCGCTCGACCGCTACTTCCCGGAGCTGGCCGACGTCTTCCGCGCCGGCCTGCCCGAACGCTGCGTCGTCGACGGCGAGATCGTGATCGCCACGCCCGACGGCCTCGACTTCGACCTGCTGCAGATGCGGCTCCACCCCGCGGCGTCGCGCGTCAAAAAGCTCGCGGCGGAGACGCCGTCGTCGTTCGTGGCGTTCGACCTGCTCGCCGACGCGACCGGCGACCTCCGCGAGCTGCCGCAGGCGGAGCGGCGGGCGCGGCTCGAGCGCGCGGTCGCGCGCGACGCGGCGAGCCTGCACCTGACTCCGTGCACGCGCGACCGCGCGCTGGCCGGCGAGTGGTTCCACCGCTTCGAGGGGGCCGGGCTGGACGGCGTCATCGCGAAGCACGAGCGCACCGTCTACCAACCCGGCAAGCGCGCGATGGTGAAGGTGAAGCACGTGCGCACGGCCGACTGCGTCGTCGCCGGCTTCCGCTGGCACAAGCACGGACCCGGCGAGCTCGTCGGCTCGCTGCTGCTCGGCCTCTACGACGCCGCGGGCACGCTGCACCACGTCGGCGTCACGTCGTCGTTCACGATGGCGGCGCGACGCGCGCTCGCGGCCGAGCTGGAGCCGTTCCGCCGCGACGCGCTCGCGGGCCACCCGTGGCGGGAGTGGGCGTCGGCGTCCGAGGCGTCGACGCGCATGCCGGGCGGCCAGAGCCGCTGGAGCGCCGGCAAGGACCTGTCGTGGGAGCCGCTCCGCATCGAGCGCGTCTGCGAAGTGACGTACGACCACCTGCAGGGCGACCGCTTCCGCCACGCCGCGACGTTCAAGCGCTGGCGTCCCGACAAGCCCCCCGCCGACTGCCGCTACGACCAGCTCGACGTCACTCCGCCGGCCGAGCTCGCCGCGATCTTCCGGACGTGACCCGCGGCCAGGGGTCGCCGGCGGGATCGAGCGCCTCCTGCGCCGGGCGGATCGCCTCCGGCACGTGCTCCAGGTTGACGCGCACGCGCGTCCACACCGACGAGCGGCCGCGCATGTTGTCGACGAGCACGTCGCTCGGCTGGAGGTGCTGCGCGACGTCGGGATGCCGCTGCTTCCAGCGCTCGAGCCCGGCCAACGCGTCGTCCTTGCGCGCGGCGCGGCCGATCTCGACGAGCGGCTTCGTCGGAACCCGCCGGCCGGTTCCCGTGCGCGCCCGCGACGGCTGCACGCGCGGCGGCTCGCCGTCCTGCTTCGCATAGTGCGGGGGCCACGGCGCGTCGCCCTGCCCCTCCGCCTCCTGCCGCGCCGACAGCTCCAGCAACGCGTCGAGCGCACCCGGGTCGTCGTCGATCGCCGCGTGCCGGTCGCCCACCGCGGCGAAGCGCGCCGGCATCGTCCGCAGCGTGAACTCCTCGGGCGCGCAGGCCCACAGCTCGTCCCACGTGACCGGCGCCGAGACGCGCGCGTCCTCCTTCGGACGGATGGAGTAGGCCGCGGCCACCGTGCGGTCCTTCGCGTTCTGGTTGTAGTCGAGGAACACGCCGTGGCGCTCCTCCTTCCACCACTTGCTGGTGGCGATCGACGGCGCGCGCCGCTCGACCTCCCGTGCCACGGCCAGTGCCGCGCGCCGCACCTGGGTGAAGGTCCACTGCGGCCGGATGCGGACGTTCACGTGGATGCCGCGCGAGCCCGACGTCTTCGGCCAGCCGACGAGGCCCACGTCGGCGAGGACGTCCCGCACGACGCGCGCGACGTCCTGCAGCTGCGACCACGGCACGCCCGGCAACGGATCGAGGTCGATGCGCAGCTCGTCGGGATGCTCGAGGTCCTCGGTGCGCACCGGGTGGGGGTGCAGCTCGATGCAACCGAGGTTCGCCATCCACGCGAGCGCGGCGGCGTCGCGGGGCACGACCTCCTCCGCGGTGCGCCCCGACGGGAAGCGCAGGGTCGCCACCTCGATCCAGTCCGGCCGCGAGGCGGGCGCGCGCTTCTGGTAGAAGAACTCGCCGTGGATGCCGTCGGCGTAGCGGACGAGCACGTTCGGACGGCCGCCCGCGCCGCGCAGCGCGCCGTCCGCGACCGCCAGGTAGTAGCGCACCACGTCGAGCTTGGTGACACCCGCTTCCGGAAAGTAGACCTTCGACGGATTCGAGACCGCGACCTCGCGGCCGGCGACGTCGAGGACCACCCGTTCGCCCTTGCTCGGCACGGGCCGAGCATACGGCGAACCGCCCGTGTGGCAACCACGGCGCCTTCGTGCGAGGAGGCCCCGTGCAGCTCCACCGTCTTCTCGCCCTCCTCGTGCTCGTCGTCGCCTGCGATCGTCCGGCGCGGCCGGCATCCGACGCCACCGCCGACGCGCAGGGACATACCGCGCCGAGCGAGCGTACCGTGGCCGCGAACGCGGCCGTCGCCGCATCGCTGCCGCTGAACGATCCGCAGGACTTCGCGGACGCCACGCGCGGCCTCGTCGCCTCCGATCCGCAGGTCGACATCGTCACCGCCGACGGCCGCCGCGTCTGGCGTACCGCCGACTACGGCTTCGTCACCGGTGAGGCCCCCCCGAGCGTGAACCCGAGCCTCTGGCGCCAGGCGAAGCTCAACGGCGGCCATGGGCTCTTCGAGGTGGTCCCCGGCATCCACCAGGTGCGCGGCTACGACCTCGCGAACATGACGATCATCGACGGGAAGACGGGCTGGATCATCGTCGACCCGCTGGGCTCGCGCGAGACGTCCGCCGCCGCGCTGGCGCTGGCGACGCGGCACCTCGGCGCGCATCCGATCCGCGCCGTCGTCTTCACGCACAGCCACGTCGACCACTTCGGCGGCATCGCCGGCGTCCTCCCCGACGCCGCGTCGCGCGAGGGTGTGCGCATCATCGCGCCGAAGGGCTTCATCGAAGAGGCCACGAGCGAGAACGTGCTGGCCGGCCTGGGGATGGGCCGTCGCGCGACGTTCATGTACGGGATGCCGCTCGCGCGCAGCCCGCGCGGCCACGTCGACACGGGGCTCGGCAAGGAGCCGTCGCGCGGCGCGTTCTCGATCACCGAGCCCACGGAGCTCGTCGACCGCACGCCGCAGCCGATGGACATCGACGGCGTGCCGTTCGTGTTCCAGTACACGCCCGCGTCGGAGGCGCCCGCGGAGCTGACGTTCTACCTGCCCGACGCGAAGGCGTTCTGCGCGGCGGAGGTGACGTCGCACAACCTGCACAACCTCTACACGCTCCGCGGAGCGAAGGTGCGCGACGCGCTCCGCTGGAGCGGCTACATCGACGAGGCGATCACGCTGTTCCCCGACGTCGAGGTGGTGTTCGCGAGCCACCACTGGCCGGTCTGGGAGCGCGAGCGCGTGCGGACGTTCCTCGAGCAGCAGCGCGACGTCTACCGCTACATCCACGACCAGACGCTGCGGCTGGCGAACGGCGGCGCGACGCCGCGCGAGATCGCGGAGCAGGTCGAGCTGCCGTCGTCGCTGCGCAACGTCTTCGCGACCCGCGGCTACTACGGCACGGTCCGCCACAACGCGAAGGCGGTCTACCAGAACTACTTCGGCTGGTTCGACGGCAACCCGGCGAACCTCGACCCGCTGCCCCCCGTCGAGGAGGCGACGCGCTACGTGGAGGCGATGGGCGGCGCCGCGGCGGTGATGGACCGCGCGCAGGCGGCGTTCGATCGCGGCGACTACCGCTGGGCGGCGACGCTGCTGAATCACGTCGTCTTCGCCGAGCCGACGAACGCCGCCGCACGGGCGCGGCTGGCCGCGGTCTACGACCAGCTCGGCTACCAGGCGGAGTCGGGCCCGTGGCGCGACGTGTACCTCACGGGCGCCTACGAGCTGCGCCACGGCGTGCAGCCGCCGGCCGCCACGCCGGCGGCTGCGGCGGACCTGCTGCTGCACCTGCCGCTCGAGGATTTCTTCGCCTCGATGGCCGCGCGCATCGACGGCCCGGCGGCGGACGGCAAGGACACGACGCTCAACTTGACGTTCTCCGACCTCGGCGAGACGTGGGTGCTGTCGCTGAAGAACGCCGTGCTCCACGCCAGGAAGGGCGACCCCGCGCCCGACGCGGCCGCCACCGTGACGCTCACCCGCCCGTTCCTGGTGCGGCTCGTCACCGGACAGTCGGGGCTGCGCGAGCTGGTCTTCTCGGACGAGCTGCAGGTCGACGGCAGCCGCATGGCGCTGCTGTCGTTCCTGATGCTGCTCGAGCGCGCGGGCGACCCGTTCGCGATCGTGACGCCGTAGCTTGCGACCCGCCCGCACCGAATGGATACCCGATGCGCATGGCCACCGTGACGAGGCGTTCCCGCGCCGAGCGACTGGCCCGCGCGACCGCGCGCGTGGTGCGCCCCGGATCTGCGGAGGCGCGCACGCTCGGCGAGGACGACGACCGCTTCTGGGAGCCTCTCTCGATCGCGAGCCGTGTGCGTCTCGCGTTCCGACTGAGCGTCGAGCAGTGGAGGCTGCATGGCTGGCGGGGAAATCCGTCTCGCGGAGGACTTTCGCGATCTGTTGCGCGTATTCGCCGTCCACGACGTGCGCTTCCTCGTCGTCGGCGCCTACGCGCTCGCGGTGCTGGGTCGACCCCGCGCCACGGGTGATCTCGACGTGTGGATCGACGCGCGCCCGGCCAACGCCCGTCGGCGAACGCCGTAGCGACGCTACTCGTCCGGCGCGCCGAGATGCAGGCGGCGCTCCATCGCCTCGTAGCGCGCCGCACTCTCGCGCTCGGGCGCCAGCGTCGACACCAGCATGCCGACCAGGAACGACGCCGGGATCGTCACGAGCGCCGGGTTCTTCAGCGGGAACCACGCCGACGTGCCGCCGAGCAGATCGATCTGCACCGTCGGCGCGAGCGCGATCAGGAGCAGCGTCGCCACCGTGCCCGTCACCATGCTCGCGACGGCGCCCGCCGTGGTGCAGCCGCGCCAGAAGATCGCCAGCACGAGCGCCGGGAAGTTGCTGCTGGCCGCGATCGCGAACGCGAGCGACACCATGAACGCGACGTTCTGCCCTTTGAATACGAGCCCCAGCGCGATCGCCAGCAGCCCGAGGCCGATGGTCGCGACGCGCGCGACGAGCATCTGCTCGCCGGAGTCGGCGTGGCCGCCGCGGACCACGTGCACCCAGAGGTCGTGCGAGAGCGCCGCGGCGCCGGACAGCGTCAGCCCCGCCACGACGGCGAGGATCGTCGCGAACGCCACCGCCGCGATGAAGCCGAGGAACGGCGTGCCGCCGAGCAGCTCGGCCAGCAGCGGCGCCGCCATGTTGCCGCCGGCGTCGACCGCGCGGATCGCGTCCGGTCCGACGAGCACCATCGCGCCGAACCCGAGCACGAACGTCATCAGATAGAACGCGCCGATCAGCCCCGTCGCGTAGAACACCGACGTCCGCGCCGCGCGCGCGTCGGGCACCGTGTAGAAGCGCATCAGGATGTGCGGCAGCCCGGCGGTGCCGAACATGAGCGCCATGCCGAGCGAGACCGCGTCGAGCGGGCTCGACACGAGCTTGCCGGGTGCCAGCACGCCGTCGCCGTAGCGCTCGGCCGCGGCGGCGAAGAGCGCCAGCGGATTGAAGTCGAAGCGCGCCAGGACCAGCAGCGCCAGGATGGCCGCGCCCGACAGCAGCAGGACCGCCTTCACGATCTGCACCCACGTCGTCGCGAGCATGCCGCCGAAGAGCACGTAGGCGATCATCGCGACGCCCACGACGACGATGGCCTGCTCGTAGGTCAGCCCGAACATGAGCTTGATGAGCCCGCCCGCGCCCACCATCTGCGCGATGAGATACAGCGCGACGGTCGCCAGCGTGCCGGTCGCGGCGGCGATGCGGATCGGCGTCTGGCGGAAGCGCAGCGCCACGACGTCGGAGAACGTGTACTTGCCCAGGTTCCGCAGCGGCTCGGCGATCAGGAACAGCACGACGGGCCAGCCGACGAGCCACCCCGTCGAGTAGATGAGGCCGTCGAAGCCCGTCGTCGACACGAGCCCGGCGATGCCGAGGAACGACGCCGCGCTCATGTAGTCGCCGGCGAGCGCGAAGCCGTTCTGCCCCGCCGTGATCGAGCGTCCCGCGGCGTAGAAGTGCTCGGTGGTCCGCGTCCGCCGCGCCGCCCACCACGTGATCCCGAGCGTGACCGCGATGAAGGCGAAGAAGAAGCCCATCGCGACGGCGCTCGGCTGGCCGATGGTCGACTGCGTCACGCGTGACCGTCGCGGAGCGCGCGCAGCGCGGGGTCGTATTTCGTGTTGGCCCAGCGGACGTAGACCCACGTCGTCAGCCACGCGATCACGATGACCGTGGCGCCGAGCAGGATGCCGAGGGTCAAGCCCGGCGCGACCAGCTGCGAAAGGACGGGTCGGGCGAAGGCGACGGCGAGGATGAAGCCGAAGTACACGGCGACGACCACCGCCGTGAGCGTCAGCGCGATGCGCGTGCGCGCGCGAGCCAGCGGCCGTAGCGTCGCGTCGGGATCGGACGGTCGGCGCATACCGGTCAGGAGGCCCGCTCGACCTCGACGGGGATGCCGGTCATGTGCGCCTGGTTGCTCAGCGGGTCGTAGCTGCCGGGTCCCGTCGGCAGCAGCCGGTTGACGTTCGCGCCGGGCCGCGCCTGCGCGAGCCGCATGCCGGAGACGCCGGCGTGGCCCCAGCCGTGCGTGGCGGCGACGACGCCGGGCATCAGGTCGGGATCGCACTTGAGCGGCAGCTCGACCTCGCCGCTCGCCGACCGGACGCGCACCGGATCGCCGTCGGCGAGGCCGAGCCGTGCGGCGTCGTCGGGGTGCATGAAGAGCCAGTTCCGGCCGCGCTCGCCGCGATGGAGCGTCTCGACGTTGTGGAACCACGAGTTGTGCATGAACCGGTCGCGCTTCGTGATGAGCCGCAGCGACGACGTCGTCGTCGAGGCGAGCTCGCGCTCCATCGCGGCGAGCGCACCGGCGAGCAGCGGCGGGCAGCAGTCGACGCGGCCATCGGGGGTGGCGATCTGCTCGTCGTAGAAGCGGCCGGGTGCCAGCGGCGGCAGCAGGACGCCGCGCGGCTCGTCGCGGAGCCGGTCCAGCGACAGCCCGCCGCGGGCCAGCATGCGCTCGACGCGCGCGAACGGGTTCGGCTCGCCGGGCGCGTCGAACGGGCCGCGCAGGCCGAGCGCCTGCGCCAGGCGGCCGAAGATCCACCACTCCTCGCGCCGCTCGCCGAGGGGCGGCACGACGCGCTCGGTGAGCTGGACGTGCGGCCGATGCTGCAGGCCGAGGCCGGACCACGTGACGTCGGCGCGCTCGAACTGGTCGGTCGACGGCAGCAGGTAGTGCGCGTGCTCGCCCGTCGCGTTGCGGTAGAGGTCGACGCAGACGAGCAGCTCGAGCCCGTCGAGCGCCTCCGCCATCCGCGCCTCGCCGCCGATCGACAGGACGGGATTGCCGGCGACCACGAACAGCGCGCGCGGCTGCTCGGAGCCCTCGGTCAGCAGGTCGTCGGCCAGGAGGTTGCCCGGCAGCGCGCCGCGCACGTGACGGACGCGGCCGAACCGCGTCTCGCCGAACGTCTTCGCCGGATCGACGGCGCCCGAGCGCGGCGCGGACGGGTAGTAGCCGACCGACTCGATGTTGCCGCCGCGCCGATCCAGGTTGCCGGTGCAGAACGACAGCATGTGGACGAGCCAGTAGGCGAGCGTGCCCTGCCGCCCCATGTTGACGCCCGTCGACATCGTCACGGACGCGCCGCGCGCCGCGCACCAGTCGCGCGCGATCGCCTCGACCGTCTCGACCGGGATGCCCGTCACCGGCGCGGTGCGCTCGGCGGGATAGCGCGCCAGGACCGCACGCAGCTCGTCGACGCGGCTGCCGTGGCGCGCGAGGACGTCGGCGTCGAAGCCGCCGCGACGGTCGATCGCGTGCAGCAGCGACGCGAGGAAGTAGACGTCGGTATCCGGGCGGATCATCACCAGCGAGCCGACGCCCGACTTGACCGACTCGATCCGGCGCGGGTTCACGAAGACGATCCGCGCGCCGCGCTGCTGCATGTCGCGCATGACGCCGATCGGGTCGGCGATCGACACGAAGCTCATGTGCGACACGCCCGGATTCGAGCCGAGGACGAGGAGATAGTCGGTGTGATCGAAGTCGGGGATCGGGTGGATCGTGCTCGACCCGAACACCAGCTCGCTGCCCGCGAACTTGTTCGTGCAGTCCTGCGTCCCCGACGAATAGACCTGCCGCGTCCCGAGCCCCGCGATGAACGGCGTCAGGCCGACGCCGATCAGCGCGTTGAAGGCCGTCGGGTTGCCGATGTACATCGCCGTCGCCCAATGGCCGCGCGCCGCGTGGATCGCGCGCAGCTTCGCCGCGATCTCCTGGATCGCCTGGTCCCAGCCGATCGGCTCGAAGCGTCCCGGGGCGACGCGCTTCATCGGCCGGGTCAGCCGATCGGGGTCGCGGTGGATGTCGAGCGTGGCGATGCCCTTGTTGCAGGCCCAGCCGCGAGAGATCGGATGGTCGGCGTCGGGCGTCAGCTTGACGATGCGCTCGCCGTCGACGTGCGCGAGGAGCCCGCACGCGGGCTCGCAGACGCGGCAGAAGGTCGGGACGGCGCGCGTCGACATGGCTAGGGCCCCTTCCGCTGGATCGTCACGGTGTCCTGCTGCTTCGTCGGACCGGCCTTCACGACGCGCTGGTGCGTGAAGCGCTCGACCCAGCCGGACTCGACGTCGACGACGTACTCGGCGCGATCCTCGAGCACCATCCCCGCGAGCTGCTCCGGCGACGGCCCCGGCCGTCCCGTGCGGTCCGCGTATTCCTTGGCGCTCCGCTCCATGACCGCCTGCAGGACGTCCGGCTTCACCGTCTGCGTGTAGACGATGGTCGCGCGCCCGGCGGCGCGGTCGAGCGCCTTCAGCTCGAAGCGCGCCCGCGCCGGGATGGGCTCGCCGCCGAGCACGTTCGGCAGCGACCCGTCGAGCTCGAGCGCCTTCGACTCGGAGACCGTCACGCCGAGCGGCAGCAGGAACAGCTGCGCCTCGCCGCGGCCGACCAGGTCCTCGATCTTCTCGCGCGAGTCGATCATGGACGTGACCTGCGCGCCGATCGTGTCCGCGAGCTGCTGGTCCGCGGCCTGCGCGCGCACCTCGTCGACGAGCGCGTCGCGCATCTTGAACGACGCCTGCTGCAGCTCCTTCCAGTTGCGCACGCCGGTGAGCTTCCCCTTGCCGTCCAGCTCGAGGAGCGCGCGCGCGTTCTTCAGCAGGTTGCCGAGCCGTTGCACCAGCGGATTGGCGTTCTGCTCGGGGTCGTCGAAGCGCGCCTCGCCGGCGGTCCACGCCAGCACGGAGCCCTTCGGACCGGCGCTCACGACGGCGACCTCGAGGTCGCTGCGCGCGACCATCGACTGCGATCCGCCCGGCCCGCCGGACGTGTCGCGCGACTTGACCTTCTCGTACTGCCGCTTCTCGCCCTTCGCCCAGCGCGGCCGCAGCTCGAGCATCTCGTCGGCGGCGACGGCACGGCCGGCGGCGACGAGCAGACCGATCGCGGCGGCGGCGAGGAGCGACGGTCGCACGAGCCGCCTCCGCCTAGCGACGTCCCAGCGAACGCACGAGAACCAGCACGAGCCAGAGCGCGACGAGCGCGCCCGCGGCCATCCAGAGGTACCGCGCGTTGCGGTCGAGGAAGGAGTCCGAGCCGACGATCTCCACCATGCCGCGCGCGACGACCGTCTGGTGAGCATCGGCATCGTCGTACTCCACCGCGACGAACACCGGGTACCGGCTGCCGGCGAGCGCCGCGCGGTTCGTGATCCCGATCTCCACCTGCTCCTCGCTCCAGGCCGGCAACGTCGCGTCCATGCTCTTCGTCTCGGCCTCGAGGCCGTCGGGGACCAGTACCTTGACCGTCGCCTTCTGCTCGGCGTCGGTCAGGTTCTTCAGCGTGACGGTGAGGTCGCCGGTGCCCGCGATCTGCTCGGCCGCGACGCTCGGGACGGCGATCTTGGCCGGCGCGGGATTCCCGAGCGTCACGATCTGGGCCTGCAGCGCCTGGAACGGATACTGATTGCCGTCGGTGTAGTCGACGGCCAGCCGATACGGCCATCGGCCGGGCGTGAGATCCTTCGCCGGTAGGACCAGCTCCTCGGCGAACTCGCCCTTCGGCTCCAGCGACGCCTTCCCCTGTCCCCGGACCTCGGCATCACGGAAACGCAGGACGGGCGTGACGGAGAGCGCCGCTTCGTCGCCGGTGTTGCTCATGCTCACCTTCACCACCAGCGACCCGTCGCGCAGCTCGGCCGACTGCGTGATGTTCATGCTGATGGTACCTGCGAGCACCGGCAGCGCGGCGACGCAGGTGGTCACGAGGGCGAGCAGCATCTTCGTCATCGGCGCCAACCTGGCATGGGTCGCCGCAAAACGAAAACCCCGCGATCGGGTAGCACCCGGTATGTCCGGCGTCGGCGTTTGTACACGTTACCGCCCCGATCACGACCGAATTTACACGCGGCGACGGGCCCCACACGCGGGGCGGGGCTGCCGGCATGGCACGCGGCTGGCTACCGAAGGTTGCCTACGGGTGTCGGGGTATCGCTGACCAGCTCGCGGAGCCTCCGACACCACGAGACAGGGAGGAGACGTATGGCGAGGACCAGAGACACCATGACCATCTCGTTGCCGCCGGCGATGCTGGCCAAGATCGAACGGGCGCGACGCGTCGAGGACCGGACGCGGTCCGAGCTCGTCCGGGAGGCGATCCGGGCGTACCTGGAGAAGCGAGGCAATCGCACGTCGAGCCGTCGGCGGGCGGGAGGGTGATCCGATGCTGCAATGGGCATTGATCTTCTTCGTGATCGCGGTCATCGCCGCGGTCCTCGGCGCCCGCGGCGTGGCGGGCCTGTCGGCGCAGATCGGCTACTTCCTGGTGGCGATCGCCGTCGTGTTTCTGCTGATCGCGCTCCTCACCGGACGCGCCCCCGGCCCGGTCCCATGACGGGACGCATTCCCGTCTGATCCACGGTTGACAACCCGACGCGGCGCGGCTTACCACCCAAGCCGCGCATGTCCGCCGTCCCGCACGTGACCGGATCGGCTCTCCGGCGCATCGTTCTCGAACAGTCGAAGCGCGCCGGGGTCGGGCACATCGGTTCCGCCCTGTCCGTGGCCGATCTGGTCGCGGCGCTGTACGGCCGCATCCTCGACCTCCGCACCCCGGGCCATCCCGACCGCGACCGCTTCGTGCTGTCGAAGGGACACGCGGTCCTGGCGGTGTATGCGGCCCTCGCCATCCGGGGGATCATCCCGCGGGAGCAGCTGGACACGTACTGCGCAGAAGGCAGCCTCCTCGGCGTCCACCCGGAGCACGTCCTCCCCGGGATCGACTTCTCGACGGGCTCGCTGGGCCACGGCCTGACCTTCGGGGTCGGCGCCGCGCTCGCGGCCCGCCTCCAGCGCTCGCCGCGGCGAACCTTCGTCCTCGTGAGCGACGCCGAGTGCAACGAGGGGTCGGTCTGGGAGGCGGTCATGGTGGCGGCGCATCACGCGCTCTCGAGCCTGATCGTCATGGTCGACGCCAACGGCCAGCAGGCGCTCGGCTACACCGACGACGTGCTCTCGCTGTCGCCGCTGGACGCGCGATGGCGCGCGTTCGGGTGGGACGCGCACGTGGTCGACGGGCACGACGTCGACGCCATCGCGGCCACCGTCGCCGGGCTCGACACGCGCACCGGCCCGCCGCACGTGCTGATCGCGCGCACGGTGTTCGGCAAGGGCGTCTCGTACATGGAGCGGCAGATCAAGTGGCACTACAGCCCCATGAACGACGACGAGTTCCGGCAGGCGATCGCCGAGGTCGAGGCGTCGGACTAGCGACATGCGGGGGGCCTTCGTCCGTACCCTCACGGCCCTGGCGAGCTCCGACGAGCGCATCGTGCTGCTCACCGGCGACCTCGGTTACATGGCGCTCGAGCCGTTCAGCGACCGCTTCCCCGACCGCTTCTTCAACCTCGGCGTCGCCGAGCAGAACATGATCGGCACGGCGACGGGCCTCGCCGAGGCGGGCTTCCTCCCGTTCGCGTACTCGATCGCGACGTTCGCGGCCCTGCGGCCGTTCGAGTTCATCCGCAACGGGCCCGTGTGGCACCAGCTGCCGGTGCGCATCGTCGGCTGCGGCGGCGGCTTCGACTACGGGCCGCAGGGCACCAGCCATCACGCGCTCGAGGACCTCGGCGTGATGCGCACGCTGCCGGGCCTCACCGTCATCGCACCGGCCGACCACCGGCAGATGGCGACCGCGCTCGACGCCAGCTGGAACGTCGCCGGGCCGGTCTACTACCGCATCGGCAAGGACGACCGCACCGAGGTCCCCGGACTCGACGGCCGCTTCCGCCTCGGACACGCCGAGACGGTGCGCGCCGGCGAGGACGTGCTGCTGCTCGCGTGCGGCAGCGTCGCCCCGGAAGCGACGCGCGCGGCGGACGCGCTCGCCGCAGGCGGCGTGCGTGCCGGCGTCGCGATCGTCGCCAGCGTGCAGCCGGCTCCCGAGGACGACCTCGCCGCGCTGCTGGCGCGCGTGCCGATCGTGCTCACCGTCGAGGCGCACGTCGTGTCGGGCGGGCTCGGCTCGCTCACCGCCGAGATCATCGCCGAGCGCGGGCTCGGCTGCCGGCTCGTGCGCTGCGGCGTCCGCACGCCGCCCGACGGCGTCTCCGGCAGCCAGGCGTGGATGCAAGCCGCCCACGGCCTCTCGGCACCCGCCCTCGCCGACGCGGCACGCGCGGCGCTCGGGCGGCGCGCCGGATGAGTCCGACGCCGAGTACGGCGCCGCTGACCTCGATCGTGCTGCCCGTCCACAATCAGGCGGAGCACATCGAGACGATCGTCGGGGAGTACGTGGCGGCGCTGGATCGCAGCGGCATCGCCTGGGAGATCGTCCTGGTCCCGAACGCCTGCCGTGACGGCTCCGACGCGATCTGCGAGCGCCTCACGCAGGCCAATCCGAGCATCCGCGTCGCGCCGAGCGAGCTCGGCGGCTGGGGACGTGCGGTGCGCACCGGCCTCGCCGCCGCCCGCGGCGACATTCTCTGCTACACGAATTCCGCGCGCACGACGCCCGAAGAGCTGGTGCTGCTCGTCCTCTACGGGCGCGCCTTCCCGGACGTCGTCGTGAAAGCGAACCGCAAGATCCGCGAGCACTGGTCGCGCCGGCTCGGCTCGCTGCTCTACAACCTCGAGTGCCGGGCGCTCTTCGACCTGTCATGCTGGGACGTCAACGGCACGCCGAAGGTCTTCCCGCGCTCGTGCACGAAGCTGATCGGGCTCACGCGCAACGACGACCTCATCGACGCCGAGTTCAACCTGATCTGCCGGCGCGAGGGCTACCGGATGGTCGAGGTGCCGATCTTCTCGTCGCGGCGCCACGGCGGCCGCTCGACGACGAACTTCCGCTCGGCGTTTCGCATGTACCTGGGAGCCATCGAGCTGTGGCGCGCGGCGTGACGGCGGCGGCGCGGCACGACGCCGCGTGGCGCGATCCGGCGCAGGTCGCGGTTCAGTGGACCGGCGAGGGCGCCGTCCACCCGCGAACGTTCACGCAGCGCACACGCGGCGCGTTCTGGGACGTCCTCGCCGAGCATCGGCTGACGCTGCTGGTGACGCGTGAGTACGAGCATCTCCTGCTCGCCCTGCACGGCGGCGAGGTCACGTACCTCCCGGTGCCGCATCCGAACGGACTCGCCGTCGATCACGCGCGCGGCGTCGTGCACGTCGCCAGCACGCGCAACCCGAACCAGATCATCGACCTCGCGCCGGCGACGGCGGCGACGGTGCCTGGACGCCCGCTCGTCCCCGTCCGCACGCGCCTTCTGCCCGGAAGCCTCTATCTGCACGACCTGGCGCTGATCGGCGGCAAGCTGCACGGGAACGCCGTCGGCCAGAACGCCGTCGTCCGCATCGCCCCGGACGGCGGCTACGAGCGCGTCTGGTGGCCGAAGTGCATCGAGGGGAAGCGCGGCCCCCGCTTCGACGCGAACTACCTGCAGCTGAACGCGATCGCCGCCGGCCCGACGCTGGCGACGTCGTTCTTCACGGCGTCCGTCGACGCGCCCGGCGCGCGGCGGCCGGGCGACCGGGACTTCCAGGTCGACCGCCGCGGCGTGGTGTTCTCGGGGCGCACCCGCGAGGCCGTCGTGCGCGGGCTCACGCGGCCGCATTCGGCGCGGCTCCACGACGGACGCCTCTGGGTCGACGACAGCGGGTACGGCGCCGTCGGCGTCTGCACCGACGGGCGCTTCGAGCCGGTGGCCACCCTGCCCGGCTGGACGCGCGGTCTCGCGTTCCACAGGCACCTGGCGTTCGTGTGCACGTCGCGCGTGCTGCCACGGTTCCACCACTACGCGCCCGGCCTCGACCCGGCGCGCTGCGTCTGCGGCGTCCACGTGCTCGACACGCGCGACGGCCGCGTGCTCGGCAGCCTGCTCTGGCCGGAGGGCAACCAGCTCTTCGCCGTCGAGCCGGTGCTCGAGCGATTCACGACCGGACTTCCCCTGGCCGCCCGCGGGCGGCGCGCGGCGGAGCGGACACAGGCCCTCTTCTCGGGCTTCGTGACGCGCGCCGGAAAGGATGCACGATGAGCGACTTCCGCCTGCTGATGATCGGCGCCATGTACGAGAACGGCGGCAACACCACGCACCGCTTCCTCGACGGCCACCCCGAGCTGTTCGTCTACCCGTTCGAGTCGCAGGTGGGCACGCGGCTCATCAACGACCAGCTCGCCTCGATGTTCCCCGTCAAGTACCGCTGGCCGGTGTTCGCGCTCGACGCGACGCCCGCGCAGGACTTCTTCGCGATCATCGACGAGGAAGGCAAGGTGCGTTCGCGAACGCCGAACGTCAGCAAGTTCCGCCACGTGCCCTTCGACATGTCCGACGTCGAGCGCGGCGAGCGCTACTGCGAGATCATCGAGGCGACGGGCCGCTCGCGCGCCAACAACATGGCGGCGTTCTTCCGCGCGACGTTCGACGTGTGGAAGGACTTCAACCGGAGCGGCCGCGAGACGATCCACGTCGGCTACAGTCCGATCATCACCGTCGACGCCGCACAGATCCTGACGGACATGCCGACCGCCCACGTGCTGCACGTCGTGCGCAATCCGTGGTCGGCGTACGCCGACACGAAAAAGCGGCCGGTGCCGCTGCCGCTCGACAAGTACGCGTACCAGTGGACGGTGAACCAGTACCACGCGCTGCTCGTGAAGGAGCAGTTCCCGAAGCGCCTGCACATCGTGCGCACCGAAGACGTGATGCGCGACTCGGTCGCGGCGTTGAAGCCCGTCTGCGAGGCGCTCGGCATCGATCCGAACGCGCCGTCGCTGAAGCAGCCGAGCTGGAACGGCAACGTGCTGAACGAAGTGTACCCGTGGGGCACGATTCGCGTTCCCACGCCCGAGCAGAACGCGAAGGAGGTGCAGAGCCTCTCGCCGCAGGAGCGCGACGACATCCGCCAGCGCGTCTGGCAGTACCTCGACGTGCTCGACTACCGGAGCATCGTCTGACGACGGCGCTCCTCACGGGCGCCACGGGCTTCGTGGGCGCGAACCTCGCGCGGCGGCTGCTGCGCGAGGGACGGAACGTCCACTGCCTGGTGCGCCCGGGCCACGATCCGTGGCGACTCGAGGAGCTACGCGACGCGATCCAGCTGCACGAGGTCGACCTGACCGACGCCGCCGCGCTGACGGCGGTCGCGTCGAGCGTCCAGCCCGATCAGGTCTTCCACCTCGCCGTCCACGGCGCCTACTCGTGGCAGCGCGATACCGAGGCGATCGTGCGGACCAACGTCCTCGGCACGCTGGCGCTCGCGACCGCGTGCCGCGCCGTCGAGGTTCCCGTCTTCGTCAACACGGGCTCGTCGTCGGAGTACGGCACCAAGGATCACGCGCCGTCGGAGACCGAATTCGTCGACCCGAGCAGCGACTACGCATGGACCAAGGCCGCGGCGACGCACCTCGTCCGTCACTGGGCGCTGCGCGACGGCCGCCGCTGGACGACGCTGCGTCTCTACACGGCGTACGGACCGTGGGAGGAGCCGAACCGGCTCGTGCCGACGCTGATCCTGCGCGGACTCGACGGTGCGCTGCCGCCGCTGACGCAGCCGGACACGGCGCGCGACTGGGTCCACGTCGACGACGTCTGCGACGCGTTCTTGCTGGCGGCCGAGCGAGGCAGGCCCGGTGCCGTCTGGAACGTCGGCAGCGGCGTCCAGACGACGCTGCGCGACGTGGTCGACGTGGCGCGACGTGCGCTCGGTCTCGACGTCGAGCCGCAGTGGGGCGCGATGGCCGATCGGAGCTGGGACACGAGCGTCTGGGTGTCGGACCCGCGCGCGATCCGGCGCGATCTCGGCTGGGAGGCGCGGACGAGCTTCACCGACGGGTTCGCGCGCACCGTCGCGTGGCTGCGGGCGCGGCCGGCGGTCCTGGCTGCGTACCGGGCACGGCTGCGGTAGGCCGGTCGACGTGTGGCTCTGGGTCGCGTGCGTGCTCGTCGTCGCGCTGCATCGCGACCTCGCGCGCGCGGACGAATCGCCCGATGCCCTCTGGCAGATCGTCTCGCGGTGCATCGACGGCGCCGATCGCACGGCACCGTACTGCGGATGCCCGGCGTTCGTCCGCTCATGCTGCGGCGACACGAAGACGCCTGATGCGGACGTCGTGTGGGGCGAGACGCCGCACTTCGTCGCCATACGCGACATGACGATGTGCGGATGCGACGACGGGTTCACGGCCGGCCTGGCCATGCCGCGCACTCGGGTCACGGGCATCGAAGACCCGGCGCGCCCGGACGCCATCTGGCCGTTCGCGTGGCAGATCGCGCGCAGGCGCATCGCCGACGAGCACGAGATCGCGCTGGTCATCAATCCGGACGACGCGCGCACGCAGAACCAGATGCACGTCCACATCCTGCGGCTGAAGCCCGACGCCCGGAGACGGCTCGACACGACGTCCGGCCTCATCACCATCGACGTGCCGGATCTCGCGCGGATCTTCACCGCCGGCACCGCGCGCGTCGGCGCCGCCGCCATCGGCGTCCACGGCATCCTCGTCGTGCGTCGGCTCGACGGGGGGTATCGCGTGGTCCTGACCGACGCGCGCTCGCCGCAGGAGTTCACCCTGAACCGGTGCCCGACGGCCGGTCGCCAGAAGTGAGCGTCACTCCCGCACGCCACCTCGCCGTCGCTGACGAACCTTACCGGGACGGAGCCGGGGCGTCGGGGGGAATGGCCTCCCAGACCCGTGCCGGCTCCGCCCGCCAGGGTGTCGGCACCTCGGGTCCGGGGTACGTCATGAGCAGGCGAAAGCGTCCGGGGGGAATCTCGTCCGCCTGCGGGATGCAGTGCCAGCAGCCGTAGTACGGCTCGCGACCGCCGCCGGTCACGACGTAGCCGTCGGTGATCTTCGCAAGCTCGGCACGGCGCGCGGCCTTGTCGTCGCTCAGCCGCTCGAACGCGAGCGGCTGCCCGTTCAGGATCGGGTACCAGTCCGCCATGTGGAAGTCGGCGTACACCCGCTTCGGCGGCAACCGGGCCAGTAGACGCGCCACCGCACGCTCGTCGCCGAAGGTGGCCTGCGTCTTGGCCGCCACCCCCGCGCTGCTCCAGAGGCCGACGCCGAGCAGCACGCCGAGCAGCGCGCGGGCGAACCGGGGCCGGCCGACGGCCAGGCTCGCCAGGTAGCCGGCGAGCAGGAGGACCACCGGATAGACCAGGGGATGGCTGTGGCGGATGTTCCGGAACACGGCGACCGGCACGCCGTCGTAGAGCGTCATCTGGAACTGCGACGCGCAGAACACCGCGAGGAACCAGACGAGCACCTCGCGGGACGTCCACACGCGGAGCCATCGTGATGCCGCCGCCAGCACGATGACGGCGAACGGTTGGCCCGCATAGAGCCATCCCCCGAGATGGTCACGCCAGAGCAGCCAGCGCGGATAGCTGAGGAACATGCCCATGGTGAGGCGCCGATGGACGAGCGCGTCCGCCTGCCAGAGACCGGCGAGCCGCATCTCGATGGCGTAGGCCCCGATCGGCGTTCCCGCGAGGGCGTAGGAGCCGAGCGCATCGAGCCCGAAGAGGACGCTGCCGGCGGCGACGCCGATCCAGGCCTCGCGGCCGATCCGCGCGCGCCGCCACCAGACGATGATCGCCAGCGCAGGCACCAGCGCGAGCGTCGACGCCTTCGCGTGATACGCCGCGTACAACGCGACCGGCACGACGAGCCAGCACCGTTGCCGCACGAGGGGATCGTCGCTCTCGGTGGCCCGCAACAGGTAGAGGACGCACACCGCCTGAAAGACCGACGTGAAGACGTCGTTCGCGAGCATCGTCGACCAGGCGACGTCGAGCGGCTGCACCACGAGCAGCGCCGCCGCGGCCGATGCGCCGAACGAGCCGTACAGCTGCTTGCCGAGGACGTAGACGAGGCCGATGCCGAGCGTCGCCATGGCGGTGATCGGCGCGATCATGCCGGCCTCGCCGACGCCCAGCAGACGGCACGCGGCCGCCGTCGGCAGCCACCACGTCACGCGGTAGCCGTAGGCGTTCGCGGGGATGAGGGCGTGATCGACGATCGACCTGATCGTCGTCCGGAAGTGCACGTCGTCCCCGAGGCCGTACCCGCTGAACCAGTAGAGCCGCCACACGAGCCCGATGCCCATGAGCACCAGCATGCGGACGACGTCCGCTGCATCGAGTCGAGACGAGCCGGCTCCGCTCATCGCCGCTCACGATGCCTTGGGCGCCAGCGTGAAGGCCAGCAGCCGGCGCCCCTCGTCGTCCGTGCGCACCGGCCCCCAGACGATGTCGAACCGACGGAGCAGCGCGGTGAAGAGCGCCGCGAGCTCCCGGCGGTTCACCGCCGATGACGGCCACTCGTTGTCGTCGTTCGGATGGTGCATCCAGTACCCGACGAACTGCGCCGGATCGATCCCGTCGACGAATGCGTCCAGCTCCGCCATCGGGCGGATCGGCAGCTCGCTCCACCGGATGCGCTGGTCACCAAAAGACCAGACTCGCTCGACGAACGCGTCGTGACCGATGCCGACGTACAGACGATCCGGCACGCCGGCGGGATC
This sequence comes from uncultured Binatia bacterium (SeqCode), assembly GCA_964432595.1. Classification (GTDB taxonomy): domain Bacteria; phylum Desulfobacterota; class Binatia; order DP-6; family DP-6; genus DASYLJ01. The sequence continues at coordinate 268,853 of CAYSOF010000003.1, forward strand.
GGTGCCGTTCTCGTCGTACGACGACAGGTTGTACGCGAGGATCACCTTCTTCCCGCGCGCGAGATCGGCGCGCATCTCCCGTACCCACTCGACGGCGAGCAACGGTACGCGGGAGTCGAGGTTGCCGCTGGGCTCCGTCGGCGTGTGCGTGTACGGCATCGCGAACGGGATCGGCGTACCCTGGGCGTCGAGCGGGACGGCGGCCCATCGCAGCGTATCGGTCAGCTGCCAGACGTTGCCGACCACGAGGAACCCGAGGACGAGCGGCCGAAGTCGTACACGCGACACGATCGCCGACACGGCCGCGCCGACGCACACGAAATCGAGCAGGAGCACGCGGCGCGGCCACACCGCGGCCACGCCTTGCAGCAGACCGGTGTTGGACGACAGCAGGAACAGCAAGCCGGCGTGCGCCGCGATCAACGCGGCCCAGAACCACCGCGCCGGAAGCGCGAGCGCGCCGGTCACGCCCGCGATCAGGAGCATCGGGAGATCGGGCCCCTGCTCGAGGACGACGTAGCGCACGAAGTTCCATGCGTGCATCGGCAGGCTCGCCACGGGCGGGATGGCCATCTGCGCGTAGCGCGCGGTGTTGAACGTTTGATGCGCGAGGCTCAATCCGCATTGGATCCCGCCGAGCACGAGCCACGTCGCGCGCAGCCGCCAGGCGACACCGCGCAGCAGGACCGCGCCGGCGAAGAAGACGAGGAACACGGTGCGTCCGAGCTCCTGCAGGTGCCACGACGAGACGAGCGCGAGCATGCCCACCAGCAGCGCCCAGATCACCGACGACCGGTGGCGCAGCACCACCCACAGGGCGATCGCGTAGGGAAGCGCGTTCGAGACGTAGGCGAGACCGGAGACGGTGAACGAGAGCAGCGCCGGCGACGCGGCCCATGCGAGCGCGAGCGTCCACGCCTCCGCGCGCGGAACACGGAGCGCACGCGCCAGCACCAGAACGGTGACGGCCACGATCGCCGCGGTCACCGTGTGGGCCCAGAAGTGCCAGGGCCACCACGACGTCAGCAGACCGGGAAAGAGCGCGACGGGGACGCCGAAGACGTTCCAGGCGACCATCCCGTCGAACTGGTGCTGAGCGTAGTACTCGGCGAGAGACGCCAGGCTGCGCGTCGACAGCAGGTAGAGCCCGTTCGCGGCGCCGACCACGTCCCACCCGGGGTAGGCGTCGCCGCGGTGGACGATCCGCACGATCAGCCCGATCGCGAGCGACGCCACCGCGAACACCGCGAGCGCGCGCGAGACCGCCTGCGACTCGTCGGGATTCCGTCCGGCCGAGGGTTCCACCGCGTCAGCGCCGCGGGGTCAGCTTCTCGGCGAGCCCGCGCAGGCTCCGGAGATAGACGGCAATGCCGATCGCGGCGGCCAGCGCGATCGCCGTGCGGACGACCGCCAACGGCCCGCCGCCGGACGCCACCTGATTCACCTCCCAGGCAAGGTAGGCGATCGCGCCCAGCAGCGCCGTCACGATGGTGATGCGATGAACGACGGCGACGGGGCCGGGACCCGGTGACGGCGGCACGCGTCCCGCTCTAGCAGCCGGCTTTCCGCACGAAAAGACCGGACGCTCAGCGGACGAGGACCACGCGAGGCGACCGGGCACCGAGCCACAGCATGCCGGCGACGCCGACCGCCCCGAGCATTCGGACACCGCGGCGCGCGACACGGCTCACGGAAAGATCGCCGCGAGGCTCTCCGCGGCGGGACGCACGCGCAGCTCGAGGCGGGCCGCATCCTCTGCCGCCGGTACCACCCGCAAGCCGCGCATGCCGAGAAGGCTCTCGGAGCGGAGCGGGAACGGCAGACCCAGCGCCTCGACGACCTTCAGAACGCTCAGGATGGGTCCGAAGGGCAGCGGCACGAACACGCAGCGGATGCGCGCCCGCGCGGCGGTCATCCGCAGAAACGCGGCCAGGGAGATCGGGTTGGGCTCGGCGACGTTCACCGCCCCGGTGATGCGGCGATCGATCGATCGCACCACCGCCTCGCAGACGTCGTCGACGTGCACCGTCTGCAGCGGCTGGCGGCCGCCGCCGAAGAGCGGCACCACGTGCGTGCTCCGCATCGCGCCGACGAGCTCCTGGAACCGCCCGCGGCCCTCCGGCGCCAGGATGAAGCCGGGCCGCAGGACGAGGTCACGCTCGGGTGACAGCAGCGCTTCGAGCGCGTGCTTGCTGCGGGCGTAGTAGCTCGGCGCGTCGGGTCGCGCGTCGATGGTCGACACGAACACCGTGCGCGCGCCGGCGGCGCGCGCGGCGTCGAGCAGGCGCCGCGTCCCGTCCTCGTTCACGCGACGCGCGCGATCCACGTCGGTCTCGCGCGTCGCATACGCGGCGTGCACCAGCACGTCGGCGCCGGCGAGCGCGTTCGCGTCGAGGACGTCGGGCAGCTCGCAGCGGACGGCCTGCACCCCGGGCATCGCGAACGCCGACGGATCGCGCACGAGCGCGCGCACCGTGTGGCCCCCGCGCACGAGGCGCGCGCACAGGGGACGGCCGAGGTAGCCCGCCGCGCCCGTGACGGCGACGGTGCTCACGCGAGGCTCCGCGCCAGCAGCGTACCGACGCGATCCGCGTTGGCCATGATGTTGAAGGTCAGGCCCTTCGGCGGGATCCACGGGAACACCGACCCGTCCGCCAGATAGACGGCGCGCGTCGCGCGCAGCCGGCCGTCGCGGTCGCAGGTGAGGTCGCCGCCCTCCGGCCGGATCGGGAACGCGCCGGCGTAATGCAGGCTGGCACCTTCGCCCGGACGCACCGTCTTGAGCGGCAGGCAGCCGAGGCGACGGAAGAAGCGCAGGACGTCACGCTCGTCGGCCCGCTGCGTCCGCGTCTCCTCGGCGACGGGCCGGTAGCGGACCTCCAGGCGGTCGGGCGTCCCGCGTCGCAGCGTGCACGTCTTGTCCGGCGTCGGCCGGTCCTCGTGGTTGATGCCGAGGATGGCCATGTGCGGCATGAGGAGGCGCAGCACCGCCAGCGAGCGCGGGCACGCGAGCGGCGACTCCTTCATCAGCTTGAACGTCAGCAGCGAGCGATACGAGAACACCTGCGCCTGCAGCAGCCGCGGACGCGCGCCCGCGACGCGGATCATCGCCGTGAGCTGCGCCAGGCTGTGACGGCGGTCGCGCACCGGCCGGCCGAGCGTGCCGAGGTTCAGCGTCGGCACGTAGCTGTACGGGTTGCAGAGGATCGGGACCGGCGTGTCGTAGCGGCCGAGCGAGCGCAGCACGAGCCGCGTCGAGCCGATCGTCCCGGCCGCCATCACCAGCGCGCGTCCGGTGTGCGTCTCCGTGGCACCCGTGTCGGCATGCGTCGTATGCACGCGGACCTCGCCGTCGGCCTCGGCGAACGTCTCGACGAAGCGGCGATCGAGGTACGTGAAGTTGGGCGCGCGCCGCAGCTCCTCGAGCGTCCACTGCGGGCGGTAGATGCTGCGATCGAGGTCGGCCCAGTAGGCCATGTCCCGATACGCCTCGGGTCCGCGGTCACGGTACTCGCGCGTGCAGACGGCGAGGCGCGTCCGGCCGAGGAAGAAGCCCTCGGCGTTCAGCACCTTCCGCTTGGTCGCGTAGCGCGCGAGCAGCGTCTCGGCACCGGTGTCGACGTCGACCGCCGGCATCAGCGACGGGCTGTCCGGCAGGAAGGGCAGCAGATCGTCGCGGTCGCCGGCGACGCCGATGCGCGCCGCCACGGCGTCGTAGTGCGGCTGCATCTCGGCGGCACCGATGCCGGTGTCGCGTAGCTCCTCGTCGGTGAACGGGAACACGCCCGCGCTCCAGCCGGCGCCGAGCCCGCCGCGCGCCAGGCTGATCGACACCGCGAACTCCGGCGAGTCGACGGGAATCCGCTGCGCCGCGTCCGCCAGGATGTGCATGCGCGGGGGCGTGAGCTGCGCGCCCACCTTCACCGGTCCGAATGGGATGCCCTCGAAGCGGTCGCCCAGGAAGAAGCGGTGCTGCTCGGGGTCGGTGTGGCGGATGTCGGTGAAGTCGCGCGGCGGGATCAGCGGCGCGTAGCGCGTGTCCGTGTTGCCGTAGTCGAGCATCACGACCTGCAGCCCGGCCGCCACGAGCGGCGCGGCCGCGTTGACGCCGCCGGGACCGGACCCGATCACGAGGACGTCGCTCATGCGCGCGCGCGCGACGCGATCGGCAGCAGGAGCAGCCCGACGACCGCCTGCCCGACCGCGGCCGCACCATGGAGTCCCAGCTGCAGCAGCAGCGCCATGCGCCCCGGGGTCCGGGGCAGGAAGTCGTCCGCGTAGGTGGGCGACGCCTCGAGGATCGCGCTCATGACGAGCAGCTTGCCGCGCAGCAGGCCGGCGGGACGGGCCAGCCCGGCGGCCGCGTCGAGGAACGGCAGGCTCCACGGATGCCGGCAGGCGAAATCGACCGTGGCTTCGTCGGCGGTCGCGGCCGGCGCCGCGAAGAGGGCCTCTCCCGCGGCGACGTACCGCGCGATCAGCTCGGGCGGCGGCTCGTGCCCGACGAGGTAGCGTCCGAGCACGCGCGCCTCGCGCTCGGCCACGGCGGAGTCCGGCATGCGCGGAGGAAAGCACGGCGGGCTCGCGACGGCAAAGCGATCAGGACCGGACCAGCACGAACCGGCGCCCCTCCACGTCGAGCCGGCCTTCCCGGCGCATGGCGGAGAGGCACCGGCTGACGTTTGCCCGCGACGCCACGGCGAGCTGGGCGACGTCGTGGTGCGTCAGCGGCAGGTCGATGAGCGTGCCGCGGGCGTGCGGCGTCCCGAAGTCCTGCGCGAGCAGCTCGAGAGCGCCCTCGACGCGGTCGCGCAGCGGCGACATCAGGGACACGCACTTGTCGAAGACCAGGCGCAGCAGCACCCGCCAGGTGCTCGACACGAGCGTGAGCGCGTTCGCGGGCGGCAGCGTCATCAGGACCTGCCGCATCGCCTCGTGGCCGATGAGCGCCACCAGCGCCGGCTCGTGCGCGACAGCGCCGAACTTGCGCGGCTCGTCGTGGTCGAACAGCGACGCCAGGCTGAAGAACTGGCCCGGCCGCACGATGCGAACGGTCATCGGCGGGACGCCGCGCCGCTCGCAGGTGATCCGCACCGCGCCGCGGATCAGGAAGTGGACCAGGTGGTCGGCGTCGGTCGGCGCGAAGACGGCCTGCCCTTCCCGATACGCCGAGATGCGCGCGTGCGTCACGAGGGTCTCGACGGCGGCGGGGGTGAGCCCGAGCCGCGTCATGTTGGCCCCGAGCAGTGCGCGCAGCGTCACCTTGGCGGCGTCGCAACCCGCGGACTGGCCGCGCCGCGTCACGCACCCGCTGCTCGCCGGCCGGCGAACGTCACTCCCGACATAGTCCCCGACGAACGTCATGCTGCGCCCCCCTTCGGTGCCGGGACGGTTCCGCCCCAGCATATGTGTCACTTGGCTAGCTTACTTTTCGTTTGGCTTTGATTGATTCCATAGTGGGCTCCGACAGCACGTTTCGTGCCGGTCCACCGATCGCCGTCCAGCGGACCCCGCGACCCGCCGGGGCCTCGGGCGACGTGAGGGAACGACAACGTCCGCGGCGGTGCGCCGTGCGGCACAGCCGGGCAAAGGCGCGCCCGGCGCGCACTCGGGCGCTCGTGAAGCATCCTTCACGACGCGTTGACGGGCGCGGGTCGGCTTCACTAGGGTCGGCCAGGTTCGCCCGAATGTCGGCCAGCGCCAGCGCATCCGCGCCCGTCCCGGTCCTCGTCGTCGACGACAACGACGGCTTCCTGCACAGCGTCCATGCCGCACTGCGTGAGACCACGCCCCGGTTCGCGGTCCACACGGCGTCGAGCGGCACCGAGGCGCTCGCGTTCCTCGAGCGGCGCCCGCCCTACGCCGACGTTCCCCGACCGGCGTTCGTCGTGCTCGATCTGCGCCTGCCCGACTTCGACGCGCCGGAGGTGCTGCACCGGTTGGCCGCGCGGCGCGCGCGCGAGTCCCTGCCCGTCCTCGTCGTCAGCACGGCGCGATGGGACGACGACGTCTCCGCCCTGCAACGCGCCGGCGCCACGCGCATCCAGCAGAAGCCGTCGCGCGTCCACGCGCTCCGCGAGATGCTGGTCTCGTTCTGGAAGGAGGAGGTCGATGGCCAGAATCCTGCTGATCGAGGATGACGGCGAGACCGCCCGGCTGATCACGCGCGTCCTCGGCGAGCCGCCCGAGGCGGGGCAGGTCTCGGTCGCCCGCTCGCAGCGCGAGGGCCTGGCGCATCTCGACACCGTCGGCGCCGATTGCGTGCTGCTCGACTACCGCCTGCCCGACGTCGACGGCCTCGGCTGCCTGCGCGCGATCCGCCGCGCGCATCCCGAGCTGCCGGTCGTCATGGTGACGGGCGCCGGCTCGGAGGAGGTCGCCGTCGAAGCCATCCAGCTCGGCGCCGCGAACTATCTCGTGAAGCACGGCCGGTGGCTGCAGGCCGTTCCCGTCGCCGTGCGCGCGGCGGTCGGGCAGCGCGATCTGCTTCGCAGCAACGCGCGCTACCGCCGCAAGCTGCGCGCGAGCCAGCAGGAGCTGACGCGGCTCCGCCACGAGCTCAGCGAGCGCTATCGGCTGGACGGCGTCGTCGGCCAGAGCCGCGCCATCGAGCACGCGATCGACTGCGCCGAGCGCGCGGCGGCGTCGGCCAGCCGCGTGCTGATCGAAGGCGAGACGGGCACGGGCAAGGAGCTCTTCGCGCGGGCGATCCACTACCACGGGCCGCGTGCGACGCGGCCGTTCGAGGCGATCAACTGCGCGGCGCTGCCCGAGCAGCTGCTGGAAGCGGAGCTCTTCGGCCACACGCGCGGCGCGTTCACCGGCGCCGACCGCGCCCGCCGCGGGCTGTTCGAGGCCGCCGACGGCGGCACGCTGTTCCTCGACGAGGTGGCGGAGCTGCCCCTCACCGTGCAGGCGAAGCTGCTGCGCGTGGTCGAGGACGGGGTGGTGCGGCCACTCGGCAGCGAGGCGCGACGCACCGTCAACGTCCGCATCGTCGCGGCGACCAACCGGCCGCTGGCCGACGCCGTCCGTCGCGGCACGTTCCGCGACGACCTCCGCTTCCGCTTGAGCGTGCTGCCCATCCGCCTGCCGCCGCTGCGCGAGCGGCGCGGCGACATCCGGCTCCTGGCCATGCACTTCCTCGACGAGATATCGGCCCGCGAGGGACGGCGCTTTCGCGGCTTCGAGCCCACCGCGCTCGAGCTGCTCGACGCCTACGACTGGCCCGGCAACGTGCGCCAGCTCCGCAACGAGGTGGAGCGCCTCGTCAACACCGCGGAGTCCGGCGAGCGCATCCCGGCCGACCTGCTGTCGCCCGAGATCCTCGACGCCCCGGCCGCCCCCGGCGCCGAGTCGGACCGCACGCTGCGCGAGGTCGTCCGCAGCGTGGAGACGACCGTCGTCGAGCAACGCCTGCGGGAGCACGGATGGCACCGCGGCGCGACGGCGCGCAGCCTCGGCGTCACCCGCGAGTGGCTGTGGGTGAAGATCCGCCAGCTCGGGCTCGTGGTGCCGCCGCGGGCGGAGTGACGGCGCGCCCTACTTGGCGGCCGGCGGGAAGAACTCGGCGTCGGCGACGCACTTCGAGCCGAGGCGCGCGTTGTACGCGGCGCCGAGCTTGCTGCCCGTCTCCGCCTTCTCCGCGTCCTCGCCGAGGTCGTCCGGCGCGTCCGCGATGCGGTCGGTCCGCTTGTCCTCGCACGCCGACTGCGAATCGAAAGCGTCGATCTTCGTCCACTTCGGCACCGGCGCCGCGGCATCGACCTGCCAGCTCCTGCCGTCGGCCGCCGTCTTCACCGGCGGCTCCACGAGGATGAAGCCCCCGAGAAGGATCGCCGCCCCCACATGCCCGAGTCCGCGGTTTCGCATCGCGCGTCCTCTAGGGCACGACCGCGGCGCGGTCAAACTCCCGCGCGCGCTTGACCGGCGGCGGCCCGCGACGATAGCCGCTCCGGATGCCGCGCCGACGCGCCATCCTCTCGCTCGTCCTGGGCTCCGCCATGGCCGCCTTCGCCGCCGACGACGACCATCCGCTGGTCTCGCGCTATCCCGGCTCCACCGTCACGTCGCGGAAGGTCGAGGACTTCGGCAAGTACACGGCCGTCGTCGGGCTGACCGTCGACGGCATGAAGTTCGACGGCAAGCCGCTCGAAGGCGTCCTCACGCGGCTCGTCTACACGAACCCGGCGGACCGCTCGACGCTGGAGATCTTCCGCAACTACCGCGAGGCGCTGGAGAAGGCCGGCGCGCAGATCGTCTACACCTGCGAGGACGACGCCTGCGGCCCCGCCTACGCGCGCAGCGCCTGGGGCCGCTTCAACGGCCTCACCGCCTCGACCGACGGCGACCCACGCTACCTGGCCGCCCGCATCGCGCGCGACACGGGCGAGGCCTGGGTGGCGGTGATGGTGGGCAAGCGCCGCACGCAGCTCGACGTCGTGGAGATCGCGGCGATGGATCGCGGGCTCGTCGCCGTCGATCCCGACGCGCTCGGCAAGGACATCGAGCGGGACGGCAGCGTGCGCATCTACGGCATCCTGTTCGACGTCGACAAGACCGACATCCGTCCGGAATCGAAGGCGACGCTCGACGCGATCGCGAGCATGCTCGGCGCGAAGCCGGGCCTGAAGCTCTTCGTCGTCGGCCATACCGACGGCACCGGGACGCTCGAGCACAACCTGGCGCTGTCGCGCGGGCGGGCCCGCGCCGTGGTGCAAGCGCTCACGAGCCGCTACGGCGTCGCCGCGGCCCGGCTCGACGCCCACGGAGTCGGACCGCTCGCTCCGGTCGCGTCGAACGCCGCGGAAGCCGGGCGGCAGAAGAATCGTCGCGTCGAGCTGGTCGCGCGCTGACGTCAGGGCCGGCAGCCGGTGACGCCGACGAAGCCGGTCTCGGGCGCGCCGGCCGCGATCCACTCCTCGACGAGCCGGATGTTCAGCTCCTGCAGCTTCTTGAGGTCGAGCGGCATGCGCTCGCCCTCGCCCGGCGCGAGCAGGCCGCGCAGCTTCTGGACGAGGAAGCTGTTGGCGACGTTCCCGGGATCGACGCGCAGCTTGCCGGCCGACGCCGCGACGAAGTTCGCCGGCGGCACGCCGACCAGGTTGTCGTAGGCCTCGCCCGGCGACAGCGACATGTCGTGTGGGTCCTGCCGGACGTTGTGACACGTCGAGCGCGAGCAGCTGGTGGGCGTGAAGACGTGCTTCTGGATCTGGTCGAACGTCGACGTGACGCCGTCGCACGGCGACGTGTCCTCCGCCGGGATGCACGTCATCTTGAGCCGGTCGTCGTCCTCGACGCCGCCGGGACCCGTGATCGTGCTGCGGATCTGCTTCTTGCCGCGCCGGAACGTCGCGCTGCCGGTGCGGATGCGGATCGGCAGGTAGACGCTGACGCCGACCTCGTTGCTGCAGACGTCCACCTGCGACGCCTCGACCGGCAGCGTCGAGAAGGCGATCTCGTCCTCGAGCGCCTGGAGATCGAAATCGTGCAACGGGTTCGTATCGGGCTGCTCGTTCTCGACGACGTACTCCTCGAGGTCGGCCGGCGAGCACGCGGGGAAGCGCGGGTCGGCGACGTTCAGGCAGACGGCGACGCGGAAGCCGCAGACGCCGAGGTCGGGGTCGTCGTCACAGGTGGGATCGTTGTCGGTGCAGCGGATCTCCTTCGGGTTCTTCGTGGGCACGTTCGCCGGCGTCCCACCGAACTCGGCGAGGCAGTCGGTCGCCGGCGAGCCGCCGCCCGGCGTGAGCGCCCACGCCGGCGACGCCGCGAGCAGCGCGATGACGAGCCAGCGCATCATGCCGGCAGGAACGCCTGCATCGGGAACGCGCCGCCGAGGATCGGCACCGGATCGGCATTGAGCCAGCGCTGGATGATCGTCGCGTAGACCGAGCGGAAGTCGGTGTGCCACTGGAGGTTGCGGCCGTTCTCGAGCTGCGCCGTGTCGAGCGCCGGAACGCGCCCGTGGATGCCGCCGACGACCGCATCGCCGATCACGAACAGCGGCGACGCCGCGCCGTGGTCGGTGCCCGCCGTCGCCGCGCCGCCGTTCTCGCTGACGCGGCGGCCGAACTCCGAGAACGTCATGATGAGCGTCTTGTTCGCGACGCCGAGCGCGACCATGTCGTCGTAGAACGCCTTCAGCGCCTGCGACACCTGGAACAGCAGGTCGGGCTGACGGCCGGACAGGACGCCCTGCCGCGCGTGCGTGTCGAAGCCGCCGAGGCGCACGTGGAAGAAGCGCGCACCCGTCGGGCTGGCGGGCGACGTCGTGTAGTCGTGACGGATGATCGACGCCACCTGCTTCAACCGTGCCGACAGGTTGCCCGGCAGGCCGTTCAGGTTGGACGGCCACGTCGTGTCGACGAGCTGATAGTCGTCGAGCTTCGAGAGCAGCGCCTGGCCGGACAGGCCGACCGTCATCTGCAGGCCGGCCGTCTGCGTCGCCTCCGCGTCGTACGCGTCCTCGAGCCGCGCCTTCTTCGCCGGCAGGTCCGGGTAGAGCGGGTCGTCGGGCAACGCGAAGTCGGAGAGCCGTTTGAACGCGAGCACGTTGCTGTCGTCGGAGAAGAAGAGGGGGCTCAGCGTGTTGTCGCAGTCGAACGACACCAGCGCGCCCGGATGCTCGGCGTCGAGATAGCGGCCGAACCAGCCGGACGCGTATTGCTGCGACGACGAGATGCCGCCCATCCAGATGTCTTCCGAGCGGAAGTGCGAGCCGCTCTGCCCCGGATAGCCGACGCCGTTCACGACGGCGACGCGTCCGAGGTCGTAGAGCGCCTTCAGGTCGGCCATGGCCGGATGCAGGCCGAGGTCGTCGCCCGTCACCGGGTCGGCGCCGATGCCGAGCAGGTTCACGGCGGGAATCTGCAGATTGGGCCGCTTGTTCTGGTAGACGGTGCGCTGCGGGCCGTCGATCGGGACGACCGTGTTCAGACCGTCGTTGCCACCTTCGAGCTGGACGAGCACGAAGATCGCGTCGGCCGGACCGGCGGCGTGTGCGACGCCGCCCATCATGGCCTGCATGATCGGGTGGGGCGCGGTCAGTGCGGCGGCCGCCGCGGCGCTGCGCTGGAGGAAGTCGCGTCGAGTCATCGTCATTGCCGTTCCTCCTGCGCTCAGTGGATCTGGAACTCGGGAAGCGACAGCGCGAGCACGACGGCGCCGCGCACCTTCTTCTCGAGGACGACCTGGTCGGTGAAGTTCGTGGCGCCCTCGAAGTAGTCGACGATCGCCTGGCGCGCGCCGGCCGGCACGTGCGACGCGATCCCGAGGCGTTCCAGCAGCTGGTCGGTCACCGCCGCGGCGCTGGTGAGCCGCGAGTCGATCACCTTCTTGGGCGTCAGCTTGAGCTCGGAGCTGCGACCGGCGGCGAGCGCCTGCGCGAAGTTCACACGCGCGAGGAACTGGCCGCTCGACAGCCACGACTTGCCCTGCGCCCAGCCGTTCACGCCCGGCGGCTCGAAGAGGCTCATGCCCATCTCCTCGAAGTGATCGGGCAGCCCCTTCGCGTTCGTCCCCGCGCCGAGCGCGCGGATCGCGTGCACGGCGAACTCGCACGGGTTCTTCACCGACTGCGTCTTCGCCGCCTCGCTGTAGAACTCGTCGTGGTTGAAGATCGCGCGCAGCAGGTCGGCGATGATGAAGCCGCCCGCGATGAAGCCCGGCGTCAGCTCGTCGATCAGCGCCTTCGACGGGTTGGGATACGCGAAGTACTCCCACATCTTCTTCGCGAGGAAGCGCGGCACGGTGAGCTCGCCGTCGCTGTCGCGATGCGCCAGCAGCGCGTCGATGACGTTGTTCGTCGCGAGCGGGATCTGCGCGGCGTCGACGACGCCCAGGTTGGCGGGGCCCGCCTGGTGCGCCGTGCCGGCGAACAGCGTCTTGTTGCCGGCGTCGAAGCGCGCCGGGTTGAACGTGCCGACGTCGGCGACGATCTCGAAGCCGGTGAGCGCGCGCGTGATCTCCTCGACGTCGGCCTGCGTGTAGTTGTCGACGCCGTTGAGATCGCTGACGCCGAGCATGAACAGCTCCTGCACCTCGCGACCGTAGTTCTCGTTCGGCTTCTGGGCGGTGCTGATGCGTCCGTCGAGGAAGTCGAGCATCGCGGGATCGCGCGTGACCTCGATGCAGAGCGTGCGGAACGATCCGAGCCCGTGCAGGCGGAACAGCGCGTTCTGCTTCGCCATCCAGAGGTTGTTCTTGACGACGTCGATGCCCGTCGCGAAGTGATCGTGCCAGAAGAGGCACATCTTCTCCTGCACGCGGCGCGTGCTGGCCTTCACCATCCGCTTGATCCACCAGGCGCGCAGCGCCGACAGATCCTCCTTGTCGAAGTCACCCTTGCCGGGACCCTTCGACGGGCTGCCCTTCACGTCGACGAGCCGGTCGACGGCGAGGGCCTGCCCATAGCGAAGATACTTGGTGACGTCCTTGTCCGTGCCGCCGAATCCTGCGCGGGACAGCAGGTGCGCGACGTTCTCCTCGTTCCAGACGGCCATTGCGAACCCCCTCCGGTTGTCCGGTGCGGTTGGAGGTATTTGCAGGGGTCGTGCGATCCGTCAACGAAAAAAAACGCGGCAGGCCGCGTCGGTTGATCCGGTGCCCGGCTCGGTGCAGGGTCGTGCCGACGCATGGCGAAGGCTCCCCCAGCAGATCCTGCCACCACACCCGCCGAGGTCCACGTCCGCCGCCTCCATCGTCGCGACCTCAATCGAACCTGGGAGTTCCTGAAGCTCTGTTTCCGGGACGTCAACCGGGAGACGGTGGAGTACCAGCGGCCGCTCTCGAAGCGGCACTTCGAGGACGTCTACGACGACGAGGAGGTCGAGCAGCTGCTATTCGAGGTGGACGACCGGATCGTCGGCTACGCCGAGTGCGCGTCCGACGTCGGCGGCGAGGACTCGTGGATCAACCCCCGCTACTTCGAGAAGCGCGGCATGCGCCCCCTGTACGTCGAGGAGCTGGCGGCACACCCCGACTATCAAGGGCGCGGCGTGGGCACGTTCATGCTGGAGCAGCTCGCCCACCTCGCGCGCGTGCGTGGCTGCACGCACCTCGTCCTCGAGGTGGCGGAGAACAACGAGGCGGCGCTGCGCTGGTACCGCAAGCGGAGCTTCTACAAGCTCGACGCGGCCATCTTCCTGGCGCAGAAGGTCGAGACGGAGCCCGAGCTCCTGCCGCCGCGACGGATCGCGGCCCACGACGCGGCACGGCGCCGGCGGGTCAAGGGCGCGGGGGCGGCGAAGACCCGCGCGCCGCGCAAGTAGGCGTCAGCCGCCGCGCAGGCGCTCGAGGACGAGCGGGTGGAGGAGCCCGTTGGTCGCGATCGCCTCGTTGCCGTGGATGGTGCGGTTGCCCTTCCAGTCGGTGAAGCGCCCGCCCGCCTCTTCGACGATCGGCAGCAGCGCCGCGCAGTCCCACACGTTCATGATCGGATCGAGCGCGACCTCGGCGCGGCCCGTCGCCACGAGGACGTAGCCGTAGCAGTCGGCCCATGTGCGCTGCAGCGGGATCTCCGACGCCAGGCGATCGAACGCGTCGGAGCGCCGGCGCGCGACGCGCTCGTCGGTGACGACGAGCAGCGAGTCGGCGAGCGTCGTCGTCGCCGACACCCGGCACATCCGGCCGTTCCACCGGCAGCCGCGGCCATGCGCGGCCGAGATCATCTCGTCGAGCGCCGGCAGGTAGACGACGCCGACGACGGGCTCGCCGTGCGCCTCGATGCCGATCAACGTGCCGTAGAGCGGCACGCCGCGGACGAACGTGCGCGTGCCGTCGAGCGGGTCGAGGATCCACCGGTACGGCGCGCTGCCCGTCGTCTCGCCGTCCTCCTCGCCGAGGATCGAGTGATCGGGGAACGCGCGGCCGATCACGCCGCGCATCAGGCGCTCGGCCTCCTTGTCGGCCATCGTCACCGGCGTGGCGTCGGCCTTCCACTCGGTGTCGGCCGTGCCGGTGTTGAAGTACGCGAGCGTGCGACGTCCGCCGACCCAGGCGGCTTCCTGCGCGACCGCGAGGAGATCGTCCAGCGACGGCTCAGGCACCGAGCAGCCCCCGCAGCACGAACGGCAGGAGGCCACCGTGGCGGTAGTACTCGACGTCGTCCGGCGTATCGACGCGAGCGACCGCCTGGAACGTCTTCGTCGTGCCGTCCGGCGCATGCGCGGTCACCGTGACGCGCTTGCCCGGGGTCAGCCCGTCCGCGAGGCCGTCGACGTCGATCGTCTCCTGCCCCGTCAGCCCATGCGACGACGCGCTCTCGCCGGGCAGGAACTCGAGCGGCATGACGCCCATGCCGACCAGGTTGCTGCGATGGATGCGCTCGTAGCTCTCGGCGACGACCGCCTTCACGCCGAGGAGCAGCGTGCCCTTCGCCGCCCAGTCGCGCGACGATCCGGTGCCGTACTCCTTGCCCGCGATGACGACGAGCGGCACGCCGTCCTGCTGGTAGCGCATCGCCGCGTCGTAGATCGCCATGCGCTCGCCGGACGGCATGTGCGTCGTCACGCCGCCCTCGACGCCCGGCACGAGCAGGTTCTTCAGCCGGATGTTCGCGAACGTGCCGCGCATCATCACCTCGTGGTTGCCGCGACGCGCGCCGTAGGAGTTGAAGTCCTTCGGGCCGACGCCGAGCGACTGGAGGTACTTGCCCGCGGGGCTGTCGGCCTTGATCGACCCGGCCGGCGAGATGTGGTCGGTGGTGATCGAGTCGCCGAGCAGTGCGAGCACGCGCGCGCCGTGGATGTCCTTCGGCGGCGTCGGCGTGCGCGTCAGGCCCTCGAAGAACGGCGGCGACTTCACGTAGGTCGAATCCTTCTCCCACGCGTAGCGGTCGCCCTGCGGCACCGGCATCGACTTCCACAGATCGTCGCCCTCGAAGACGCTGGCGTACTCCTCGCGGAAGCGCTCGGCCGACACCTTCGCCATCGCCGCCTTGAGCTCGTCGGGCGTCGGCCAGACTTCTTTCAGGAAGACGGGCGTGCCCTGCGCGTCGGTGCCGACGGGATCGGTCTCGGGATCGAAGTCCATCGTGCCGGTGAGCGCGTAGGTGACGACCAGCGGCGGCGACGCGAGGTAGTTGGCACGCGTCAGCGGGTTCACGCGGCCCTCGAAGTTGCGGTTGCCGGAGAGCACCGCGGCGACGACGAGATCGCCCTCGTCGACGGCCGTCGCCACTTCGTCCGGCAGCGGCCCGGAATTGCCGATGCAGGTCGTGCAGCCGTAGCCGACGAGCGCGAAGCCGAGCTGCGCGAGGTCGTCGGTGACGCCCGCATCGTCGAGATAGCGTGTGACGACCTTCGAGCCCGGCGCGAGGCTCGTCTTCACCCACGGCTTGACGCGCAGCCCGCGCGCCGCCGCCTTCTTCGCCAGCAGGCCCGCGCCGAGCATGACGGCCGGGTTCGACGTGTTCGTGCAGCTCGTGATCGCGGCGATCACGACGGACCCGTGCTTCAGCTCGCCGCTCGTCCCGTTCATCGTGATCGGCACGGCCTTCCCCGTGTCCTCCGGCCGGGCCTTCAGGTAGTCGGCGAGCGCCGCGTGCCACGCCTTCTTCGACGTGCGCAGCGGGACGCGGTCCTGCGGGCGCTTCGGGCCCGCCATGCTGGGCTCGACCGTGCCGAGGTCGAGCTCGAGCACGTCGCTGAACTCCGGGTCGGGCGTGCTCGCGGTGCGGAAGAGGCCCTGCGCCTTGAAGTACGCCTCGACCAGCTGCACGCGCTCGGCGTCGCGCGCGGTGAGCTTCAGGAACGCGAGCGTCTCGTCGTCGACGGGGAAGAAGCCGATCGTCGCGCCGTACTCCGGCGCCATGTTGGCGATCGTCGCGCGGTCGGCGACGGTGAGCGACGCGAGCCCCTGCCCGAAGAACTCGACGAACTTCCCGACGACGCCCTTCTTGCGCAGCATCTCGGTGACGGTGAGGACGGCGTCGGTCGCCGTGGCGCCCGCGCGCAGCGTGCCGTGGAGGCGGAAGCCGATGACCTGTGGGATCAGCATGACCGTCGCCTGCCCGAGCATCGCGGCTTCGGCCTCGATGCCGCCGACGCCCCAGCCGACCACGCCGAGCCCGTTGATCATCGTCGTGTGCGAGTCGGTGCCGAGCACCGTGTCTGGGAAGAGCATGCCGTCGCGGACCGCGACGACGGGCGCCAGATACTCGAGGTTCACCTGGTGGACGATGCCGGTGCCCGGCGGGACGACGCGGAAGTCGTCGAACGCGCGCTGCCCCCAGCGCAGGAACGCGTAGCGCTCGCGGTTGCGCTCGTACTCGATCTCGACGTTCCTCCGGAACGCGTCGGCGCTGCCGAACGCGTCGACCTGCACCGAGTGATCGATCACGAGGTCGACCGGCTGGAGCGGATTGATGCGCTTCGGGTCGCCGCCCATCGCCGTCATCGCGTCGCGCATCGCGGCCAGGTCGACGACGCAGGGCACGCCGGTGAAGTCCTGCAGGATCACGCGCGCCGGCATGAACGGCACCTCGCGATCGGGCGTCTTCTTCGGCTCCCAGGCGAGCAGCGCCTCGATGTGGTCGCGCGTGCAGGAGCGGCCGTCCTCCCGGCGGAGCAGGTTCTCGAGCAGCACGCGCAGCGAGACGGGCAGCCGCGCGGCACGCGCCCCGAGCCCGTCCAGGCGGTGGAGGGCATGGGATCGGCCGCCCACCTGGAGGGTGCCGCGGGTGGAGAAGCTGTCGGGGTTCGTGGCCATGAGGGTCATTTAGCGTCTCGACGGGGCCGCTCCAACAGCGGGGCCGGACGGGCAGCGGATCGTGCATGCCTGCCCGACGCGATCCGCGTGCAACCGGCCGGCGACGGCCGATCGCGCGCTCGGGCGCGGCATGCCCGTTGCTCCCTTCCAGGCGTGCACTGCGCACCCGCAGAGGCATCCGCCCAGCGGTCGACCGTTGACGCCCTCGCGCGGCCGCCCGTATCCTCATGCCGTCTCGTGCGGTGTCTCCTGCTCGTCTCGTTGGCGCTGTGGCTGGCTCGTCCAGCCGCCGGCGCGACCATCACGGTCGTGAACACCAGCAACGCCGGGCCGGGCTCGCTGCGTCAGGCCATGCTCGACGCGAACGACGAGAACTCGAATCCGGGCAGCGACATCATCGCGTTCGACGTTCCGGGCAGCGCCGTGCCGAAGATCACGGTGACCAGCGAGCTGCCGACCATCACCGCGCCGTTGGCGATCAACGGGACGAGTCAGCAACCGGCCGGACGGGTCGAGCTGTCCGGAGGCGGCGCCGTCGCGAACGGCCTCGTCGTCAACTCGAGCGGCAGCACGATCCGGGGACTGGTCATCAACGGCTTCATCAACACGGGAATCACGATCTCCGCCGACGACACGATCGTGCGCGGCTGTATCGTCGGCCTCAATCCGGCGGCCAACGCGCCCCCGTTCGCCCAGCAGGTCGGCATCCTGGTCGGCGGCGGTGAGCGCACCCGCATCGGCGGGACGACCGCGAACGATCGCAACATCGTCTCGCGCAACTTCACCAGAGGCATCTGGATCACCGGCTCCGGGACCATCGGAACCGTGGTCGAGGGCAACTACGTCGGCACCAACGCCGGCGGTCTCGGGTCGCAACTCGGCAACGGCGAGGGCATCGCGATCGACGGCGGCGCGCGCGACTCGCGGATCGGCGGAGCGAACCCCGCGGCGCGAAACGTGATCTCGGCGAACGGACCGTCGCTCAACGGCGCCGGCGTGCGCATCCAGGGATCCGGGACGCAGGGCAACACGATCCAGGGAAACCACATCGGTGCGGATCCCACCGGCGTCATCGGCTTGGCGAACGGCATCGGGGTCGTCGTCGATCAGGCGGTCGGCAACCTCCTCGCCGACAACCTCATCTCAGGCAACAACACGTCCGGCATCGACGTGAAGAACGTCGGCGGCGAGGGCAACATCATCCGCGGCAATCGCATCGGCACGAAGGCCGACGCCATCGCCGCGCTGCCGAACGGCGCGGGCATCCGCATCACGTCCTCGAACGGCACCAACCTGATCGGCGGCACCGTCGACGGCACGCGCAATCTCATCGCGTTCAACGGCAGCGGCATCACGATCACGAGCTCGAGCAACCAGAGCATCCAGGGCAATCGCATCGGCGTCCTGGACGACGGCACCGCAGCGGCCAACACGGCGAACGGCATCCGGATCGCGTCGGGCAGCTCCAACCGTATCGGCGATCTCGCCGGCAACCACATCGCCCACAACGGCAGCGCGTCGTTCCCCGCCGGGGTGCTCCTCCAGGGCGGGACGAAGAACACGGTGCGCGGCAACGCGATCCACGACAACGTCGGCCTCGGGCTCGACCTGGCGCCCGCCGGCGTCACGCCGAACGACCCGGGCGACGCGGACGCCGGCGCCAACGACCTGACCAACTTCCCGATCCTCGATACGGCACTCCTGATCGAGGCCACCTCCGCCGGCGGCACGCTGGATGCCGTTGCCGCGACGGCCTACACGGTCGACGTCTATCTGAGCGACGCGTGCGACGCGTCGGGCAACGGCGAAGGCGGGAGCCACGTCGGCGCCGTCGAGGTGACGACCGACGCGACCGGCCATGCGGCGTTCGTCGTCCCGCTCTCGCAGTCGCCCGCCGACGGCGATGTCCTCACCGCGACCGCCACCGACGCGGCCGGCAACACGTCGGAGTTCTCGCCCTGCACGTCGCCTGCGACGCCGACGACGACCACGATCGTCACCACGACGACCATCGACACGACGTCGACGACCGGCCTGGGATCGACGACGACCGTCCGCACGACGAGCACCTCGACCACCATCTTCCGTCCGCCGCCGCCGACGCTGCCGCCGGAGATCTGCGACGATCAGGTCGACAACGACGGCGACGGCTTCGTCGACTGCACGGACATCCAGTGCTTCGGGCAGCCGAGCTGCGTGCCGGAGACGTGCGGCGGCGAGCTCACGCTGCCGGCGGTGATCTGCCGCGTCGACACCGAGCGCGGCACCTTGGCCGCCGCGGTCGACCTCGGGCCGACGGTCGCGCCGGCACGCGGTCGGCTGGACAAGGCGCGGAGCGCCGTCGTGGCGGCCCAAGCGGCGTGCAGCCTCCGGAAGGCCGGCCCGGCGCGGCGGCGCCTCGGGCAGGCGTCCCGCCTGGTGAAGCGCGCCGAGGCGCAGCTGCGGAAGCGCGCCGCCAAGGCCGGCGTCCCCGCCGATCGACTCGACGCACTCGCAGCCGGGCTGGCGCCCCTTCGCAGCGACCTGACGAGCCTCCGCGGCGCGCTCGCCTGTCCCTAGAACAGATCGACGACCGCGAGCACGCCGTAGTGGTCGGACGGCCACAACGGCGCACCGTCGCCGCCGATCCCGGGCTGATCGAGGACCACCTCGCTGCCGTCCACCCTGAGCGTCGCACCGGGAGCGGGCGCGGCCAGAATGAAGTCGACGCGGCGTCGCGCGCGGCGCTCGGGTTCGCGGACGGGCTGGAACACGGTGAACCCGTCCGCCGTGGGATTCGCGGCACGGAACGTGTCGACCAGGCCGAGCGTCGCGCGGAGATGGCGCGCGCCCTCGCTCTCCGCCTGCGCGTTCATGTCGCCGGTGACGACCAGCGCGCCGTCGCGCGGCCGCTCGGCGAGCAGCGTCGCGATGCTGTACAGATGGCAGCCGTTCGACGACGTATGCGTCGAGCACGCGTCGAGCGGTCCCCATGGCGTCGCGAGGCGGGCGCAGAGCAGGACGCGGCCGTAGCTGACGCCGCAGCTGCCGAGCCGCAACGTCTCCGCGGCGTCGATGGGAAAGCGGCTCAGGATCGCCGGCCCTTCCTCGAAGCCCAGGAACGCCTTCGCCATCCAGCCCACCCATCGCCACCCCGACGACGCGCGCACCGAATGGTAGCCGAGCGCCGACGCGATGCGCGCGGCGACGTCGCCACGGTCGCCGGCCACCGACGCCTCCTGGAGACACAGCACGTCGGCGTCGAGTGCCCGCAGCTGCTCGATCGACATCGCGAGCCGATCCTCGAGGCGGTCGCCGTCGCCCCAGCGCGCCGACGACACGCCGCCGTGCAGCACGTTGAACGTGACGATGCGTAGCGGGCGCGGCGCGTCCGCGGCGCGCACCGTCACGGCCCCCGCCAGGAGGAGGCAGAGGATCGTCGCGGATCGCGTCAGGCCTTCGCGCCGGTCTGCGCCTGCATCGCGCGCGCCCGCTCCGCGTCGGGCGTGTTCTCGCTGTGGCAGGCGTGTTTGCCGTCCTGCACGGGCAGGACCGCGGCCCGCGACCGCAGCAGCTCACGGCCCTCGGCGCCGACGCCGGGGCTGCGCATCGCCTTCTGCGGCGGCTGGAACGCGGCATCCTTGCCGCTCGCGAAGGCGACGATCTCCTTCGAGATGCGCATGCTGCACCAGTCGTGGCCGCACATCGCGCAGAACTCCGTGTCGACCTCGAGGTCCTCGTCGTGCAGCGCGCGCGCCGTCTCGCCGTCGAACGCGAGCTCGAACTGCTTCGGCCAGTTGAGCGCCGCGCGGGCGCGCGAGATGTCGTCGTCCCACTGCCTTGCGCCGGCGACGCCACGCGCGATGTCGCCGGCGTGCGCGGCGATCTTGTAGGCGATGCAGCCGGCCTTCACGTCCTCCGCCTTCGGCAGTCCCACGTGCTCCTTCGGCGTGACGTAGCAGAGCATGGCGGCGCCGTGGCGCGCCCCCTCGGTGGCGCCGATGGCGCTCGTGATGTGGTCGTAGCCGGGGAAGGCGTCGGTGACGAGCGGCCCCAGGATGTAGAACGGCGCGTCGTCGCAGAGCTCCTGCTCGAGGCGCATGTTCCAGCCGATCTGGTCGAGCGGCACGTGGCCGGGGCCCTCGACCATCACCTGCACGCCCCTGTCGCGCGCACGGTGGACCAGCTCGCCCAGCGTGCGCAGCTCGGCGAGCTGCGCGGAGTCGCTGGCGTCGGCGAGGCAGCCGGGACGGAGCCCGTCACCGAGCGAGTAGGTGACGTCGTACTCGCGCATGATCGCGCTGATCTCGTCGAAGAGATCGAACATGGGGTTCTGCTTGCCGTGGTGGATCATCCACTTGGCGAGGAGCGATCCGCCGCGCGACACGATGCCGCAGACGCGCGGGCCGACGAGGTTCAGGTGCTCGCGCAGGACGCCGGCGTGGATCGTGAAGTAGTCGACGCCCTGCTGCGCCTGACGCTCGATCTCCTTCAGGATGACGTCGTACGAGAGGTCCTCGATGCGGCGGCCGACGATCATGCTGTAGATCGGCACGGTGCCGATGGGGATCGTCGCGTTGTCGATGATGGCCTGCCGGCAGGCGCCGAGGTCGCCGCCCGTCGACAGGTCCATCAGCGTGTCGGCGCCGTACTTCTGCGCCCAGTGCAGCTTCTCGACCTCGGCGTCGGTGCCGCTCGAGACGGGCGACGCGCCGATGTTGGCGTTCACCTTCGTCGTGATCATGCGGCCGATGCCGGTGGGGTCGAGACGTCGCGGCGCGCGCTCGCCGCGGAGCGCGCCGGCGTCGTCGATCATCGCCTGGCGCTGCACGGCCGTCTGGTTCACCCAGAGTCGCGCGTCGGCGCGCGCACCGGGATGGCCGACGGGGGCGTCCGGCAGGCTGCGATCGTGACCGTTCGGCGGCAGCGGCGCCTGGCCGCCGCTGCCCGCGAGGTGGCGCACGTTGGCCGGGATGACGAGCCGCCCGCGCGCGACCTCGTCGCGAATCATCTCGTCGGCGACGCCCTCGCGCGTCGCCACCCGCCGCATCTCGGGAGTGATCAGGCCACGACGGGCCGCTTCCAGCTGTGTCATCGCGCTTCCCTCCGCCGGTATGACCCGGGTCAGGTTCGAGGGGTCGGCAGGCCCGCACGCCCGCACTCTCAGCCGCCATGACGGGGCGACTCCCCCAGCGTCAATCGTTCGGGCGGAGAATTATCCGCGCGCGACGGCGCGTCAAGGCGGCGACGAGAGCCGGAGCCGGCCGGTCATGGTGGCGGGGCGTCGTGCGTCCTACGGAATGGTGCGGCCGCCGCGGCTTCTGGTAGTGTCCGTCTCGAAAGTAGCGCCTACGAGATCGGGTGGGATCGCGGCGCCTGGCAAGGCGCGACGACGAGGAATAGCAGGCGCTATTGCGAGGAGGAGCAACGACGACAGGCGCCGTGAGACCGCCCGAGATCGTAGGCGCTACCTTCGAGACGGGACACTAGGTTCGCTACGTGGGGGCGCAGCGGTCACGTCCGACGCCATGGTGACGGGCACCGAGCTACGCCTGCACCTGGACGCGCCGGCGCATGACGATACGGTCGTCCGCCGCACGGCCATGCTCGAGTCCGACGACGGCACCGCGGTCCCGATCTGGTTCGAGCACTCGGCCCTCGACGCCGACCACCCTCCCCTCCTCGTTCGTCCGTTTCTGCTCGCCGCGCTCGTGCCCGCGATGCGACGCGGCCGGCCGCTGCGCCTGCCGTCCCCCGTCGATCGCACCACGCTCGACAACCTCATGGAGTGGCAGGAAGCGATGGCGAGCTGGCGCCCCGACCGCCTGCGACGCGTCGCCATCCTGTGCGACGTGGCGCCGCCGACGCCGCCGGCCGGTACGGGGGCCGTCACGGCGTTCTCGGGCGGGGTCGACAGCACGTTCACCCTCGTCCGCCACACGGCCGTGCACGGTCGCTACCGGACGACACGAATCGACGCCGGCGTCATGGTGCACGGCTTCGACATCGCGCTCGAGCGCACGGCCGAGTTCGCCGGCGCCTGGGAGCGCGCGCAGAGGATGCTCGAGGCGTTCGGCGTGCGCCCGCTACGCATGCGCACGAACCTTCGCGAGCTCGAGGGCCCGTTCGGCTGCGACTGGGGGTACGAGGCGCACGGCATCTGGCTCGCCGCGGTGCTCGCGTGCTTCGAGCCGGCCTTCGCCGTCGCGATGATTCCGTCGACGTACCGCTATCCGTGGCTCAAGCTGCCCTGGGCGTCGAACCCGCTCACCGACCCGTTGCTCGGCTCGGCGACGGTCCCGTGCTGGCACGACGGCGCCGCGCACTCGAAGCTCGACAAGGTCCGCGTGATCGCCGCACACGAGGTCGTGCGGCGCCACCTGCGCGTCTGCTGGCAAGGCGACCGGCTCGACCGCAACTGCGGCCGCTGCTTCAAGTGCGTCGCCACACAGGCGTGCTTTCGCCTCGCGACGCCGCATCCTGTGCCCGCCTTCCCCGATCCCTGCACGCTGGACGACGTGGCCCGCCTCCCGTTGCAGGACAGCCAGAACATGCGGCTGGTCCGCTCGATGCACGACGCCGCGCGCGCCCAGGGCGACGACGCACTGGCGCACGCGCTCGAGCGCGCGCTGGCCGGATGGAGCGAGCCCTGACGGTCGCCGCCTGGCTCGAGGCCTTCGCCCACTGCGTGCGCGAGGGCGACGTGACCGCGGCCCGCGCGCTGTTCGATCCGTCGGTGCACGCGTTCGGCACGCGTGGCGAATGGCTCGACGGCATCGACGCGTTGCTCGCGCAGCAGTGGCAGCCCGTGTGGCCGCAGACCCGCGGCTTCCACTTCCTGGATGCGCCCCTCGTCACCGAGACCGCCGCCGACGCCTCGATCGTCTGCATCCTGGCGCTCTGGGCGTCGGAAGGCGTCGCGCCGGGCGGCCGCACCTTCGCGCGGCGCGGCCGATGCACGATCGTCCTCCGCGCGACGCGGGACGGCTACCGCGCCGTTCACACGCACTTCTCGCGGACGCCCGACGGCAGCCTCTGACCTTCCTCCGCGGGCGCTGTCGGCAAAATTTCGGGTTTTTGTCCGGGACCGTCACGGCCGACCCGGGCTAGGTTCGCCTGCATGACGGAGACCGCCACGGACGGCAGCCCGCTGCCGCAGCGGCTCGCGTTCCTCGTCCAGCTCAGCCCGGCGAGCGACGGGCGCGGGACGTTCGCCGGCCGCGTCTTGCACGTCGTCTCGGCGCGGAGCGTGCGCTTCGCGTCGCGGGACGAGTGCCTGGCGTTCATCGCCCGCATACTCGAGGAGGAGCCGACATGACCAGCCCCGGATCGCATCGACTGGGCATCCTGGCCGTCGCGTGCTGCGCGTGGCTGTCCGCCGCTCCGGCCCGCGCGCAGCTCACGCCGGGCGACATCCTCGTCGCGGACTTCGAGGCGGGCCCGGCGGGCGCGGGGCTGCTCTTCCGCGTGGATCGCACCACGGGAATGCGGACCGTGCTGAGCGACTTCGGCTCGGCGGCCCAGGGACCGACCGGCCAGAGCCCGTTCGCCGTCGCCGTCGTCGATGCCGCCACGGTGTTCGTCGTCGACAGCCAGGGCCAGACCGGGAACGGGCTCCTCTTCCGGGTCGATCCGACCAACGGCGCGCCCTATAACGCGCAGGTGGCCAGCAACCTCAC
>CAYSOF010000003.1:293230-411782 GCA_964432595.1 uncultured Binatia bacterium (SeqCode)
CGTGGTGAGCGACTTCGCCAGCACGGCGCAGGGCTCGCTCGGCTTCGAGCCCGTCGGTCTCCTCGTCGACACGGACGGGACGCTGCTGGTGACCGACACGCAGGCGGGAACCGACGTGCTCGGCGGCGGCGACGGCAACGGCGCGCTCTTCCGCATCGATCCGGTCACCGGCGCCCGCGTGCTGCTGAGCGATTTCGGCAATGCCGCGCAGGGGCCGCTGGGCCAGTCGCCGACCGGCGTCGCGCTCGGCGCGGGCGGCTGGATCCTCGTCGCCGACCCCGACGGCGGCACCGACGTCCCCGGCGACGGCAAGACGGGCGGCAACGGCGCGCTCTACCGCGTCCACCCCGTGAGCGGCATGCGCACCATGTTGAGCGACTTCGGCAACGCCGCGCAGGGCGCGACCGGGCTCAAGCCCGGCGGCGTCGCGCTCGGTCCCGGCGGCATCGTGGTCGCCGACACCGAGGCGGGGACGGGCGCGACGGGCATCCTCTTCCGGGTCGACGCGATCAGCGGCGCGCGCACCGCGCTCAGCACCTTCGGCAACATGGCGCAGGGGCCGCTCGGCGCCGACCCGTTCTTCGTGGCCGTGGCGACGAGCGGCCAGATCCTCGTCAGCGACGATCTCGCCGGCACCGACATCCCCCTCGACGGCCACGTCGGCGGCAACGGCGCGCTCTTCGCCGTCAATCAGACGAACGGCAACCGGACGCTGCTGAGCGACTTCGGCAACGTGACGCAGGGCCCGACGGGCGTCGACCCGGTCGGCGTGGCGGTCGTCCCGCTCACGCAGCCCGGCGACGCGCTGGCGATCGACCTCCTCGCGGGCACGAACGGCCAGGGCGCGCTCTTCACCGTGAACCCGCAGACCGGGACGCGGCTGCTGCTCAGCGACTTCGGCAACGGCCTCCAGGGTCCGCAGGGATCGGACCCCGTCGCCGTCGCGATGGGGTCCGGCGGCGACATCCTCGTCGTCGACGAGGACTGGATCGTCAACGGGCTCGGGGCGCTGCTGCGCGTGAATCCGCGCGACGGCTCGCGGACGGTCGTGAGCAACTTCTCCTCGGGTGCGGAAGGTCCGACGGGCGAGAACCCGAGCGCCGTGGCTCTGGAGCCGGACGGCCACATCCTCGTCGCCGATCGCGACGCCGGCTCGGGCATCAGCGGCGCGCTGTTCCGGGTCGACCCGGACACCGGCATCCGGACCCTGCTCAGCGATTTCGGCAACGCCGCCCAGGGCCCCGTCGGCCGCAATCCCACCGGCGTGATCGTGGAGGCGGACGGCGACATCCTGGTCGGGGATCCCGACTTCGGTCCGGCCGACGGCGCGATCCTCCGGATCGATCCGGCGACCGGCATGCGGACGGTGCTCAGCGACTTCGACGACCCCACCCAGGGGGCCACCGGAACGCACCCGGAGGACCTCACGCTCGATCTCGCGGGAGGCATCCTCGTCAACGACACCCTGCTCGGAACCGGCAACAGGGGAAGGCTCATGCGGGTCGACCCGGCGTCGGGCTTCCGCACGGTGCTGAGCGACTTCGGCAACGCGGCGCAGGGACCGCTCGGTCAGACCCTCGTCGGCGTGGCGGTCCGTGAGACGGGAGACATCCTGGTGCTCGACGACAACTCCGGGACGGGCAGCATCGGGACGCTCTTCGTTGTGAATCCGGTGACCGGGATGCGCATCGCGTTGAGCGACTTCGGGCTGCTCGGGCAAGGTCCCCTCGGCGCTGCGCTCCGCGGACTCACGATCTTCCGCGTGAACGCGCCGCCGGCGGCGCCGCTGAACGACTTCCTCTGCTACAAGGTGAAGGCGACGGGCGGCAACCGCTGCGACGCAAACGCGCCGAATCCGGCGCGCGTCTGCGAGACCGAGGAGGACTGCGGCGGCGTCGAGGACGTCACCGATTTCTGCAACCGCTTCAAGCTGCTGACGATCCCGACCTTCATCCGGCTCGTCGACCAGTTCGAGACGGCGCTCTACGGCGTCGGCAAGCCGACGAGCCTCTGCAACCCCGCCAACGTGAACGGCGACGATCCGACCGCGCCCGCGGAGGCCGACCACCTCGGGCCCTACCAGATCGGCCTCGCGGCGAAGGTGTGCGCCGCCGGGTCTCCGAGCAACGCCGGGAAGTCGTGCAAGAAGGAGCCGGACTGCGGCGGCGCCGCCGGCACCGCGTTCTGTCAGAAGTCGACGCCGCACGTGCAGCGGACGGGCGTCACCATCGACAACCGCTTCGGCACGCTCTCCGTCGACACGGTGAAGGCGAGCCGCGTGCTGGTGCCGACCGCGAAGAGCCTGCTCGGACCGATCGCAGCGCCGACGCCGGGCATCGACCACTTCACGTGCTACGACGTGCGCGTGACGCCGGGGACGCCGAAGTTCCCGAAGGGCATCCAGACCGTCGCCGTGGACCAGTTCAACCAACCGAAGCTCTTCGACGTCGTCAGGCCGACGCGGCTCTGCGCGCCGGCGAACAAGAACGGCGAGTCGCCGGGCGCGGAGACCCATGCCGCACACCTCGTCTGCTACCAGGTGAAACCCGCGAGCGGACAGCCGAAGCACGTCAGGGTGCTGGCCATCTACACGAACAACCAGCTCGGCCCCGAGGTCCACGACACGGTCAAGGAAGAGGAGCTGTGCGTCGTGTCGGACAAGACGGCGCCCTGAGCGCGGCCAGGTTGACCCGTCTCGCCCCGTGGCCTTCAATGCGCCGGATGCTGGAACGTCCGCCCATCGTCCTCTCGCGACTGGATCACGAGCGCCTCGGTCGCCTGCTCGGTGCCGAGCGCGCGCGCGTCGATCTCGAGGCGCTGCGCGAGGAGCTCGATCGCGCGCGGCTCGTCGAGCCGGACGAGATGCCCCCGGACGTCGTGACCATGAATTCGATGGTGCAGTTCGCCGTCGAGGAGACGGGCGCCGACAGCGAGATCACGCTCGTCTATCCCGACCGCGCCGACGCAGCGAAGGGGCGGATCTCCGTGCTGGCGCCGGTCGGCAGCGCCCTGCTCGGCCTGGCGGTCGGCGACGCCATCGAGTGGCCCCTGCCCAACGGCCGGACGGTGCATCTCCGCGTCCGCGGCGTCACCTACCAGCCCGAAGCGGCCGGCGACTATCACCTCTGACGCGACCGGCCGCCGGGGTGGCCGCTCCGGCCCGATCACGTCGCTCGAGAGGGCTGGGTGAGCTCGCCCGACGGCCACCGTCCGGTGCGTGCGGCCTCCGTCAGCACGGCGGAGGCACCGCGAATGACGGCATGCATCGGGTCGTCGGCCACGCGCGTCGTCACCTGCGTCGCGTCCTCGACGAGCGCGCGCATGCCGGGGAGCAGCGCGCCGCCGCCGGTCAGCACGACGCCGCACTCCATCACCTGACGCACCTCGCGGTCACCGAGACCACGGAACAGACGGCCGACGCAGGTGGCGATCGCCGCGGTCGACGGCGCGAGCTCGACCTGCAGCGCCTCGACGTCGACGTTCGCTGCGCCGATGGACGGCACGCCGGCACTCGGTCGCTCGGGGGTCACGCCGTACAAGCGCAGGATGCGTTCCGCCTTCTCCTCGTCGGCGCGCAGATTGCGGCGTGCGAGTGCCGTGCGGACGTCACGCCGGAGCTGAGCGCATCCGGCACGCACGGCAGCGCTGGCGACGATGCCGTGCCGATCGATCACGACGGCGTCGGTCACGCCCTCGCCGACGTCGACCAGCATCTGCACGAATTCGCCACCGAGCTCGGCCCCGACGCCGATGGCCGCCGCCACCGGCTCGGTGAGGAGCGTCACGTCGGCCGCGCCGGCCGCCGCCACCGCGTTCTCGAGCGCCTGCCGTTCGCTCGCACGGGCATCGGAGGGCACGCACGCCAGGACGCGCGGCCCGCGCCACCCCCATCGCGGCAGCCGGCCGAGCAGCTTCTGCACGACGACGGCGGCCGCACCGACGTTGCGCACGACGCCGCCGTGCAGCGCGGGCGCCACGTACGGACCGAAGTGGGTCGCCGTCCGCTGCGTGCTGACGACGACGTCGCCACACACCTGCGCGCGTGCCCAGGCCGTGCCGAGGTCGAGCGCGACGCTCGGACCGCCCCTCCATCGCCGAAGCACCGCCGACGTCATGCCCACCACCAAGCCGCTGCCCTGCCGGCGAGTCAACGTCGCCCCGCTACGACCCGGGGGCGCTGCCGAACAGCAGGTCGAGCAGCGAGCGTCCCTCCGGCAGCGCGAACACGCATACCTGGTCGTCCGGCCGC
Organism: uncultured Binatia bacterium (SeqCode); assembly: GCA_964432595.1. GTDB lineage: Bacteria > Desulfobacterota > Binatia > DP-6 > DP-6 > DASYLJ01. Next base: position 297,480 of record CAYSOF010000003.1, read on the forward strand.
AGCGCGGTGCTGCCGCGCGGCACGACGACGTCGCGGTCGCGCACGATCATCGTCACGAGGCAGCCATCGGGGAGCGGCAGCTCGCGGACGAAGGCGCCGGCAACCGCCGACGCCGACGACACGTGATACCAGACGAACTCGCCCGGCAGCTCGCGCAGCGAGACGAGCTCCACCGACGCCGCCGCCGGGGGCGGCGTCGGGGACGCGATCCCCAGCCGTCGCGCCGCCCACCCGACGGTGGCGCCGGGCACGAAGCTCGTCGCCAGCACCACGAAGAAGACGAGGTGGAACACCTCGTCACCTCGCGCGACACCGCTCACGACCGGGTACGCCCCGAGAATGATCGGGACCGCGCCGCGGAGCCCCACCCAGGAGACGAAGGCGTTCTCGTTGCGCGGCACCCGCAGCAACGCGAGCAGCGACGCGACCGCGAGCGGGCGCGCGACGAAGGCCAGCACCGCCGCGAGGGCGAGGCCGACGCCGATCGCGGGTACGAGCCGCGACGGGAACACGAGCAGCCCGAGCAATGTGAACATCATGATCTGCGACAGCCAGGCGAGTGCGTCGTGCACGCGCCGGACGCCCGCGGCGTACGGCAGCGGGCCGGCGGCGAGCACCAGCCCCGTGCCGTACACCGCGACGAAGCCGCTGCCGCCGAGCAGCGTCGCGCCGCCGAAGGCCAGAAAGGCGACGGCGACGGTGAGCACGGGGTACAGTCCCGCGGCGGGCAGCCGCACGTGCCGCAGGAGCGTGCGCCCGAGGTATCCCATCACGCCACCGGCGAGGCCCCCGACCCCGAACTGCTGCGCGAAGAGGAGAGCGATCTCGGCGGGCCCCGTGGCCTCCCCGAGCGCATACCGGGTGGCGAGCATCGTGAGCAGGATCGCCATCGGATCGTTCAGCCCCGACTCGACCTCGAGGGTCGCCGCCGTGGAGTCGCGCAACCGCACGCCGCTGCTCCGCAGCACGGCGAAGGTCGCGGCGGCGTCCGTCGACGAGACCACGGCGCCCACGAGCAGCGCGATCGGGACCGACAGCCCGAGGAGCATGCCGGCCAGCGCAACGAGCGCGGCCGTCGCCACCACACCCACCGTGGCGAGGAGACCCGCCGCCAGGGCCGCCCGTCGCAGCACGCTCGGCGCGGTGTTGAGGCCGCCGTCGAACAGGATCAGGACGAGCGCGATCGTTCCGAGCCGGAAGGCGAGCGGGAAGTGGTCGAACGGTATCCCGCCGACGCCCTCCGAGCCGGCCAGCATGCCGAGGGCGAGAAACACGACCAGAACCGGCACTCCGAGCCGACTCGAGAGCGGGCTCGCGATGCCGGCGAGCACCAGCAGGACGCCGACGACCGTGAGCAGCACTGCGGCAGCCTCGATCTCGCCCATGCACCCGGAAGGTCGCACGTGCGCGGCCGGTTTGCGACGAGCTCGGTTTCACCGCGCCTACGGGGCCGTCACGGCACGTCGACCACCGTGAGCAGCAGCGCGCTCTCCTCCACGGCCGTCACGTCGTGCAGCAACGCGGGCTCGAGCGCCAGCAGCTGCCCGGCGGTGACGACGGTGTCGGTGCCGGCCGCGCCGAAGCGCAGCCGGCCGGACACGACCTGCACCGTCACCGGGCCCGGGGCACTGTGCGGCTCCATCGTCGCGCCGGCGTGCAGCGCGACGAGGACGACACGCAGGGCGCCGTTCTTCACGAGCGTGACCGCGTTGCGGCTGCTCGTGCGCCAGGTCGGCTCGTCGCGCAGCCGCGCGAGCGCGGCGCCGAGGTCGGTCGACAGGAGCGGCCCGGCGAGCTCGTGGCGGTCGCGCGGGCGGCCGGCGACCTGGCGTCGGAGGTCGCGCAGCTCGTGGAACGTGGCGGTCACGTCGCGCAGGAAGGCGGCGATGCCGGCGAGGTCGCCGGCATCGTCGTGGAGCAGCGCGACGCGGAACGCGATCGACAGCGTGCGGCCGTCGGCGTGCTGCGCGGGCACCTCGAGCAGATCGTCGCCGTAGCGCGACGTGCCCGTGCGGATCACCGCGTCCCAGCCGGCCCAGTGTCGGGCACGAAGGCGCTCGGGAACGATGAGGTCGAGCGTCCGGCCGACGGCCGCGGTCGCGTCGTGGCCGAAGAGGCGCTCGGCGGCGGCGTTCCAGTGGCGGATGACGCCGTCGCGATCGGCGACGATCACCGCCTCCGGGCAGCGCGCGCCGAGCAGCCGCCAGAGGTCAATGTCCGCGGGAAACGTCATGCGCGCACCGGGAGCAGCGACTCGTCACGAACCGCCACGACGACGGGCTCGCGCACGTACGAATGTCCCGTCCACAGGCCCACGACGAACCATACCAGCGCCGCGACGCCTGCCAAGAACACGGTGTCGCCGACGATGCGGAGCCATCGCAGCAGGACGATCGCGTCCAGCTGGAGGAAGTCCGCGCTGCGCGCGTACCACAGCCCGTGCTCGATGCTCGCCCAGGTCTGAAGCAGGCCGATCGGCAGCAGGCTCAGCAGCACCATCAGCGCGAGCCCGCCGTTCATCGCCCAGAACGCGACCGCGAGCGGTCGTTCGGCCCATGCACCCGCCGGGCGGAGCCGTCGCAGCACGATCAGGATGAGCGCCAGCGACAGCAGCCCGTACACGCCGAAGAGCGCGGTGTGCGCGTGCACCGGCGTCGTGTTCAGCCCCTGCATGTAATAGAGCGCCACCGGCGGATTGATGAGGAAGCCGAAGATGCCCGCACCGACGAAGTTCCAGAACGCGACGCCGACCAGGAATCGCATCGGCCAGCGGTAGGCCGTCATCCACGGCGCTCGATCGGCGGTGCGCAGCGTGTGCCAGGCCTCGAAGCCGATCAGGACGAGCGGGACGACCTCGAGCGCCGAGAAGCTGGCGCCGACGGCCATGACGGAGACCGGCGTGCCGCTGAAGTAGAGATGGTGGAACGTCCCGGGGACGCCGCCGAGGAGGAAGATCGCCGTCGAGACGAGGGTCGCGCGTGCCGCGCTGCGCGGTCGCACGAGCCCGAGCCTGGCGAAGAGGAACCCGGTGGCGGCCGTCGCGAATACCTCCATGAAGCCCTCGACCCAGAGGTGCACGACCCACCAGCGCCAGTACTCCATCACCGACAGGTGCGTGCGCGCGGAGTAGAAGAAGCCCGCGCCGTAGAAGAGGCCGATGGCACCGGCCGAGCCGGCGAACAGCGTCACGATCGGACGCAGGTCGTCGCGGCGTCGCAGCGCCGGCCAGAGCCCGCGCAGCATCAGCACGAGCCACAGCAGCAGGCCCGTGAAGAGCGCGATCTGCCAGGCGCGACCGAGATCGACGTATTCGTACCCCTGGTGCCCCAGCCAGAAGCCCAGATCGAGACCGAAGACCTGTCGTACCGAGAGCCACTCGCCGGCGAGCGAGCCGACGACGACCAGCAGCAGGGCGCCGAAGAGCACGTTCACGCCGAGACGCTGGAACCGCGGCTCGTGGCCGCCCACGGCCGGCGCGAGGAACAGACCGGCGGCGAGGAATGCGGTGGCGATCCAGAAGAGCGCGGTCTGGATGTGCCAGGTGCGGGTGACGGCATACGGCAGCCACTCGCCGAGCGGGAAGCCGAAGAACGCCTGGCCCTCGACCGTGTAGTGCGCGGTCACGGCGCCCAGCAGCACCTGCACGACGAACAGCGCCACGACGACGACGCAGAACTTGGCGACCGCGCGCATCGACGGCGTGACGGTGACGCCGTCGAGCGGATCACGGGCCGGTACGACGGCGATCGCCTCCTCGCGCGTGGCGAACGCCTGCCACCACACCAGCGCGCCGATGCCGGCAACCAGCAGCGTCACGCTCAACACCGACCAGAGGACGTTGGCGCCGCTCGGCCGGTTGCCCACGAGGGGCTCGTGCGGCCAGTTGTTCGTGTACGTCACGTTCGACCCGGGTCGCTCCGTCGTGCAGGCCCAGGCCGTCCAGAAGAAGAAGCTCGTCAGCCGGGCGCGCCGGACCGGGTCGGGCAGCGGGTTCTCGTGCAGCGCGTACTGCGAGCGTAGCTCGCGGAGCGCGGGCGCGTCGCCGAACAGGGCCTCGTAGTGTGCGGCGACCGTCGCCATCGCGGCGGCGCGGTCGGCCGTCACGGTGAGCGTCCCGGTCGCCGCATCGAACCGATTGGTTCGCATCTCGCGCTCGAGGCGAGCGCGTAGCGGCGCCTGCGCGTCGGGCGCCAGCTCGCTGAAGCCGACGCCGTGCTCGCGGGTGCTCCACAGCGCGAGCAGCGCGGTCGCCTCGCGATGCAGCCAGTCGGCCGACCAGTCGGGCGCCTGGTAGGCGCCGTGTCCCCAGACGGTGCCGACCTGCTGGCCGCCGATGCTCTGCCATGCCTGCTGGCCGTCGAGGATATGGTCACCGGTCATGAGCACGCGGCCGTCGTCGACGACGACGCGCGCGGGGATGGGGGGCGCCTGGCGGTACACCTCGCGGCCGAAGAACCCGAGGATCAGGAACGTGCCGAGCAGCACGCCGAGGAGTGTGAGGGCGGGACCACGGAGGTTCGTCATGGAGGCAGCTCCTTCGCGTCAGGCGGCCTGGAGGGCGCGCGGGAAGAGCACGTTGTTCTCGAGGTGGATGTGCCGGTGGAGCTCGGCTTCGAGCTCGGCGAGGCCCAGGTAGAGGGCGCGCCACGTCGCGCAGGCGTCCGCGGGCGGCGTGAGGTCGCGGGTGAGCGCCCGCGTCCGCTCGAGCGTTGCGCCGTGGTCGAGGTGCTCGTGCATCAAGACCCGGATCGGCATGCCGATCTGCCCGGCGTGGCGGGAGATCAACGGGAAGAGCACCTGCTCCTCCTTCATCAGGTGACTCGCGACGGCGTCCGCCATCGCCACGAGATGCTCGCGCAGTCCTCGTGGACAGGACGGCTTCGCCGCGTGCACGCGCTCGACCTTGGTCGCCAGCGCGATGAGGCGAGGCAGCTCGCGGCGCAACCGCGCGTGGTAGTGCTCGACCAGGTGTGTGATCAGCGCGTCGAGCGGGGCGCGATCCCAGCGTGCCGAGTCGTCCGCGACGCAGGCGGCGCCGGCGATCTCGTCCGCCAGCTCGGCGGGATCGATGTCGCGCTCCCGGCAAGCGTCATGCAGCGTGCGCTTCCCGCCACAACAGTAGTCGAGCCGATGGCGTTCGAAGACGGCGGCGGCTCCGGGAACGGTGGTGGCGATGTCCGAGAGCGTGGTGGTTCCGTCGACGTTCATGGTCGTCCTCCTCGGCGAGGAAGAGAGCAATGAACGAGCCGTCGTGGAGTGTCAGCGTTTTCAGCCTGTTGCCCATCGTCGTTGTCTTCGTCACAACTGGCTTCGGTTGTCTTATCGATGACGACGTTGTGTAACCGACAGCATGAAGACGACGGACGCCGCGCTCGCCATCGCGCTCGACCTGACCGCGTCGCTCACCGCCGAAGACCGCTATCGGCGGCTCCTCGAGGCGGTGCGCCGTGTGATCCCGTGCGACGCCGCGGCGCTGCTCCGGCTCGACGGCGATGCGCTGGTGCCGCTGGCCGCGCATGGGCTGTCGCCCGACGCGCTCGGACGCCGGTGGCTGCGCGCCGACCATCCGCGGCTCGACGTCATCTGTGCCGCGACCGAGGCGGTGATCTTTCCGCCGGACAGCGTCCTGCGCGATCCGTTCGACGGGCTCGTCGCCTCCGATCCCGCGGCGGTGCGCCGCGTCCATGCCTGCCTCGGCTGTCCATTGCGCGTCGACGGCGAGCTCGTCGGCGTGCTCACCGCCGACGCGCTCGATCCGCACGCGTTCGACGGCGTCGACACGAAGCTGCTGGCGTTCCTGGGCGCGCTCGCCGGTGCGGCCGTCCGCACCAGCGTGCTGATCGAGGCGCTCGAGCACAGCGCGGCCCACTCCGGCCTGGTGGCGCGCGAGTTGATGCGTGGCGCGCGCGAGCGCGGGGGCGGCGAGCTGCTCGGCGAGAGTCCGGCGATGGCGCGTCTCCGGCGCGAGATCGCGCTCGTGGCCGCCTCCGATCTCACCGTGCTCGTCACCGGCGAGACCGGCGTGGGCAAGGAGCTCGTCGCGCATGCGATCCACGCCGCGTCGCGCCTGCGAGACCGGCCGTTGATCCACGTGAACTGCGCCGCACTGCCCGAGTCGGTCGCCGAGAGCGAGCTCTTCGGCCACGTCCGCGGCGCGTTCACCGGTGCCGACGCCGACCGGCCGGGGCGGTTCGAGATCGCGCAGGGAGGGACGATCCTTCTCGACGAGATCGGCGAGTTGCCGCCGTCGGTGCAGCCGAAGCTCCTGCGGGTGCTCCAGGACGGCGAGATCCAGCGGGTCGGTGCCGATCGACCGCGGCGGGTGAGCGTGCGCGTGATCGCGGCGACCAATCGCGATCTCGAGGTCGAGGTCGCGGCGGGGCGATTCCGCGCCGACCTCTTCCATCGTCTCGCGGTCTACCCGATCCGTGTCGCGCCGCTGCGCGACCGCCGCGAGGACATCGCATTGCTGGCCGGCTACTTCTGCGACGTCTCGCGCCGCCAGCTCGGGCTCGGACCGGTGCGGATCGATGCCGCGGCCCGTGCGCTGCTCGAGGCGTATGCCTGGCCGGGCAACGTGCGCGAGCTGGAGAACCTCCTCTCCCGCGTCGTCCTCCGCGCCGGCGCGCGCGTGCCGCGCGGCGCGCCGGTCGTCGTCGGTGCCGCCGATCTGCGCCCCGAGCTGTCGGGCGCCGCCGACGTGCCGGTGGCGGCGATGCCTCCGCCGCCCCCCGCGCCGGGCGCGACGTTGCGGGAGGCGGTCGACGATTTTCAACGCGCGCTGATCCGGCGCACCCTCGCCACGCACGGCGGGAGCTGGGCGGCCGCGGCTCGTGCGTTGGGCATGCACCGGAGCAACCTGCATCATCTCGCCGGACGCCTGGGACTACGCTGACCGGCGCCGGAAGCGCGGCTGGCAACGCCTGTCACGGTGGGAGCCCCGGGCCGTCGACGGCCCAGGGCTCCCCGACCCGACTGACGATCCGGTCCGCCGTCCCGACGCGAGACCGGCGCGCGCTGGTCAACGCGATTGATCGACGCGCCAGAGGACCTGGCACGGGGTGCTGGTGTTACAGCTCACGCGGACCACGTTGGCGTCTTTCCGGCACACGCTCGCTGCTTCGCCCGCTGCGGCGATCGCCGCGTTGTTCGTCCCGCCCGGGTCGACGACCGCGATGCCCGCCACGGTATCCGACTTCCCGACGTTCACGACCGTCCCACACAGATCGAGCGGTGTCTCCTCATTCTGGAGGAAGACGGTTTCGTGGGCGCCGAGCTCCACCGTACGGGCGCCGGGTCCGGCGATGGTATTGCCACTGGCTCCGAACTCCAGGCTCTTGGCCGACTGCGCGGCGGCCGTCGTCGCGCACGTAGCGAGCGCCATCGCGACCACCAAAACCATCCGTCCGATTGCTTTCATTCCCCTTCTCCTTTCGTGATTGGGTCGTCCATCCACTAGGCGTTCCCGCGCGTGGAACGACGTTCAACGCCCCGGGGGGCGTCCGTCAGTCCGCCGTCGCCCGCACGAACGCCGGCCGCGTCTCGAGCCGCCGGCGGTACGCCGACAGAACCGGGTAGGCCTCGTCCGTCAGCACGCCGACCAGCGTCGCGGCCACGACGGTGAAGCCCATCATCACGTCGGCACCCGAGAACGTGTTCTCGACCAGGTAGTCGTGCGTGCCGAGCGCCTGCTCGACGACGGCGAGCGCCGCGTGGGCCCGCGCGTGGGCGTCCTCGATGACGGCCGGCAGGGCGTCCGCGTTCCGCCGGTAGAACGTGTGCCAGACGATCGTCCCGATCGGCGGATAGGCCGTCGCTTCGGCGAAGTGCACCCACTGGAGGAACGCGGCGCGCTCCCGCGCCCAGACCGAGGGCGCGAGCCGTCCGTGGCCGTAGCGCTCGAGGACGTACTCGACGATCGCCCCCGACTCGCCGATCGTGACGTCCCCGTCGACCAGGACGGGAAACTTCCCCGACGGCGTCGCCTGCGAGAAGACGATGCCGCGGCCGGGAGGGATGAACGGCACCCGCTCGAGGCGGTGCGGCAAGCCCAGCTCCTCGAGGAGCCAGCGGATCCGGACGGCGCGCGTCCGGGGAGCATGGAAGAGCGTCAGCATGCCCGGAAGGCGTTCCAGGCCGCTGAACGACGTTCCGCTTCAGACGTCCCAGCGGACGGGCGCGCGCGGGTCGGGCGTGTAGCTGCAAAAGTGCCCGGTTCGTATGCCGCGTTCGAGGTCGCTCCCGAGCGCGGCGTCGCGCGCCGCGACCGTCTCGATCGCCCGCTTGAGGGCCCGGGTGACGTTCAGGCGCGCGCGCTCGGCATCGGACCCGGCGCGGCGTGTCCGGCCTCCGAAACCGACCGCACGCGAGAGCTCGTCGGTGAGCGACTCGATCTCGGCCCCGACGCGCTCGGCCCGGCCGAGATCGTTGAACGCGCGCGCCTCCTCGAGCTCCGCACCCAGCTCGGTCAGGCGGCGGCGATACGCGGCGCGCGCGCGATCGTCGAGCATCTCGCCGGCGTCGCCCACCGACGCGGGGCTCGACTCGCCGCTCGTCACCAGGTCGAGCGCGTGGAACTCGCGGCCGGGGTGACGGAGCAGCGTGACGAGATACGTCACGCCGATCGTGCCCTTGAGCGCGAACGCCCGACCCGCGTGCGTGACGACCCAGTCGTCGCCGTCCGACCGCAGCGTGCAGACGTCCTCCGTCGCCGGACCCGGCGCAGCGACCGGCGCGACGCCGAGCGTCGCCTCGATGCGAGCAGCCAACCCCGACTGACCGAGCCGCCGCGCCCCTGCCAGCGCCGCATCGGCCAGCGTACGCGCCCGGCGCTCGTCGCCGGACTTGCCGCGGCGGCGGAGCATCGTCGCGTAGTCCGCCTGTGTCGCCGTGACGAGCGCGTTCGCGCCGATCCGCTCGTGCGCCGCAAGCGCCGCGTCGAAATGGCGGACGGCGTCCTCCCAACGCTCGAGCGTGGTCGCGAGCAGGCCGAGATGGCGCGCGATCGACCCGTCGCACAGCGTGCCCTGCCCGGCGACGGCGAACCAATCGGCGTACGGCAGCAGCATGTCGTAGAGGACGCGGGCGCGTGCGACGTCGCCGACCGCAGCGCACGCGCGCGCCAGATGGCTCATCCCATAGAGCCAGAGGAAGTCCCGATGCAGACCGGCGAAATCCTCCACGCCGAGCTGCTCCAGCTCGACGCGCGCGCCGTCGAGGTCGCCGCACTCGGCCAGCGCCGACGCGAGCGCGCAGCGCCAGACGGGCAATCCCGGAAGGCTGCGTACGAGCGCGCGCGTCGGCTCGATCGTCTCGCGGGTCCGGCCGCGCTCGCGCAGCAAGATCGTGCGCTGCGCCTCGAACGCGAGCCGCGTCGCCGCGGGCGACAGGGAGCCCTCCTCGATCGCGCGCGCGGTCTCGGCGAAATCGCCGCTCATGAGCCCGCGCATGCCGCGGTAGAGGGTCGCGTACCAGAGCTGCGGGTCCTGCCGGAGCTCCCTCGCGTATGCGGCGAAGCGTTCGACGGTACGATCGGCCTCGACGATCTCACCGCGTTCGAGACGGCATACGGTCACGTACATGTGTGCGCGCAGCGCCGCTTCGGGCTGGTGCAGCTCGGTCGCGCGACGGAGGATGTCGTCGGCGCGGCGCAGCCGGCCATCCGCCGTGTCCGTGCCCCAACAGGTCCATTCCGTGCTGACCGCGACCGCGAGGATCGCGGCGGGATCGCCGCTGCGCGCGGCCGTCTCGTTCGCCTCGCGCCCGAGCGCGAGCACCTGCGCCCGATGCTCGCGCAGCGGAGACCAGAAGAGCGTAGCGGCCAGATGTGCGAGCAGCTGCGCGCGGAGCGCGGGCAGGCCATCGCCGAGCGCGTCGAGCGCCTCGCGCACGAGCGCGGCCCGCTCGGCGTCGAGGTTGCCCGCGCCCTCGTCCCAGAAGGCCCCCAGGCCGGCACCGTAGCCGAGGGCCGCGCGAGCGAGGACGTCGACGAGTCCGGCCTCGCGTGCGACCGTCGCCACCCGGGCGAAGACCGCGCGCGCGTTGGCCGCGTCGCCTGCGCGCCGTTCCGCGTGTGCGAGCGCGAGCAGCAGCGTCGCCCTCCGCGCCGCGTCGCTCGCGGCGGCCACGTCGAGCACGTGGAGCGCACGGCGGTAGTAGCGAACCGCATCCTCGTACCCGAGCCGCGCGATCGCACCCTCGGCCGCGCGGACGGCATAGGTGACCGCTTCGTCCGCCGCGCCCGCGGGCACCGCGGCCAGGTAGTGGGACGCGACCTCGTCGAACGACACCGTGCCCGCGGGAACGAGCGGCGCCATCGCCTCCGCGATCCGACGGTGGAGACGCGCCCGTTCGAGCGCGGGCGTGTCGAGCGCCAGGGTCTCCATGATGAGCGCATGTGCGAACCGCCGCCGGCCGTCGTCGCCCACCGGCCCGACGAGACCCAGCCGTTCTGCGGCGTCGAACGCGGACGTCGCCGCCGCGATGTCCACGTCCGCCACGCGCGCCGTGAAGGCCACCGCGAACTCGCGACCGACGAGCGCGGCGACCGTGACAAGCCGGAGCGCGCCCGGATCGAGCGGACGGAGGCGCGCGCGAATCACGTCATGGACGCCGTCGGGAATCGCGAGGGCGTCGAGATGCCGAGCGACGTCGCCGGAGCGCGCGAGCACGCGTACCAGCGCGTCGACGAAGAACGGGTTGCCTTCGGTGAGCGCATGGATCCGCTCGGACGCTCGCGCGGGCACGTCGCCGGGGAGCAGGGCGCGCACGACCCCGGCGACCTCGGTCGCGTCGAGCCCGCCGAGCGCAATGCGCTCGCCGACGCGCGCCAGCTCGGCCCGCACGGCCGACTCCGCGCCGAACCGCATCTCGACGTCGCGATGCGTGCCGATGAGCAGCACCGGCGCCTGCCCGAGCTGGCCGACCGCGAAGTGGAGCAGCCGGAGCGAGCCCGCGTCGGCCCAATGCAGATCGTCGAGCAGCACGACCAGCGGCCGATCCGCCGCCGCGCGCGCGAGCGTCGTGACGACGGCGTCGAAGAAGCGGAAGCGTGCGGCGTCGCCGTCGAGTGCGTGCGGCGCCGGGGCGTCACTGTCCTCGATGAGGTCCGGTACGACCTGCGCGATGACGCCCGCGTTGCCGCGCAGCCACGCACGCACGCGCGCCGGTTCCGGCGCCGCGCCGAGCGCGCGCAGCGCGGCGACCCAAGGCCAGTACGCGGGCGCGCCTTCCCCCTCGTAGCAGCGGCCGATCAGCACGCGCGCACCGCGCGACTCGGCGTCCTGCGCGACCTGCTCGGCGAGACGCGTCTTGCCGATGCCCGCCTCGCCCGCGAGCAGGACGAGCCAACCGCGGCCGGCCAGCGCCGCGGTCAACGCGTCCCGCAGCAGCCCGAGCTCGCGAACCCGTCCGACGAATGGCGTCCCGGCGCCGGGCCGCCGGCGGCGGGGCGGCATCGAGTTCGACGGCATGGCAGTGCGCGGCACGACGACCGACGCGAGGGGCATACCACGGTCGCCGGGTCGAGATTCAAACCGGCGGAGGCGCGACCGGCGTTGACACGGTACGAGTACTCACTCAGAGAGTACGAGTATGACGTTCAGAGTTGAGGAGCTGGCCGCCGCCGCGGGCATCTCGGTCGACACGCTGCGCTTCTACCAGGCGCAACAGCTCCTGCCGCCGCCCCGACGCGTCGGACGCCACGCGCTCTACTCCGATCAGCACCTGGCGCGGCTCCGTCGCATCAAGAAACTGCAGGCCGACGGGGTCTCGCTGGCGGTCATCCGCCGGATGCTCTCCCGCACGCGCCGGAGTGACGCCGCGCTGGCGGACGCGCTCGAAGAGGAGCAGGGCGCCCGCGTGATGACGCGGGCGGAGCTGGCGGCCCATGCCGGGGTGCCGGAAGCCCTCATCAAGGCGGTCGAGAACGCCGGCATCGTCGAGCCCGAGCGCGTCGGTGAGACGATGCGGTACGCCGCCGTCGACGTCGAGCTCGCGCGCAACGCGCTCGCGCTGCTGAACGAGGGCGTGCCGCTCACCGAGCTGCTCGGGCTCGCGATCCATCAGGCGGACAGCGTGCGCGAGGTCGTGGATCGCGCCATCGAGATGTTCGATCGCCACGTCCGTCGCCGGCGCGACGGCAGCGAGCGCGACCCGGCGGAGGTCGTCGACGCATTCCGCCGCCTCCTTCCCGCGGTCACCGCGCTCGTCGCGCACCACTTCCACCGCACGTTGATCACGCGCGCCCTCGCGCGCCTCGAGCGGCTCGGCGACCAGGACGGCCTCAAGCACGCGCTCGAAGCGACCACGAGCGGCCGGCTCGAGGTCACGTGGCGCTAGGCGCCCTGCCCCGGCCCGCCGAGAAGGCCGACGTGGTGCGCGCGATGTTCGATCGCATCGCGCCGCACTACGACCGGCTGAACGGCGTGATGACCTGGCGGCTCGATCGACGCTGGCGTCTCGCGGCGATCGCGGCGGCCGCGCTCGGGCCGGGCATGGTCGCCGTCGACGTCGCCTGCGGCACCGGCGACCTCGCCGCGCTCGCCGCGGCGACCGGTGCACGCGTGGTCGGCGTCGACTTCGCCGCCGGCATGCTGGCCGGCGCGCGACGTCGCGGCGTGGCGGCGCAGCTCGCCCGCGCGGACGCCGCCGCGCTGCCGGTCGCGACCGCGAGCGCCGACGCCGTGACCTGCGGCTTCGCGCTCCGCAACTTCGTCGCCATTCCGCCCATGCTCGCCGAGGCGGCGCGCGTGCTGCGGCCCGGCGGACGGCTCGTCGTGCTCGAGGTCGCGACGCCGGCGAACCGGTTCGTGCGCTGGGGACATCGCCTCTACTTCGAGCGCGTCGTCCCTCGCCTGGGCGCGTGGCTCGCCGACGAGGCGGCGTACGCGTACCTGCCGCAGTCGGTCACGTACCTGCCCGATCCGGCGGCGCTGCGCTCGATGATGCTGCGCGCGGGGTTCCGGGACGTCACCCGTCAGGCGCTCGGCGCCGGCGCGGTGCAGCTGCTGCGCGCGCGACGCGCCGATGCGCCATGACGCAGGCCCTGGCGCTCGCGGGGACGCTCCCGCTCGTCGCGACCGCGTCGATCGCGCTGCCCGCGGACACGGATGCGCTGGCGCTGCTCGAGGCCATACCCGGCGCGCCGTCGTTCTTCTGGGAGCGGCAGGAGGCCGGTGTCGCGATCGCCGGAGTGGGCACCGCGTGGTCGGCCGATGCGTCCGGAGGCGGTCGCTTCCGTCGCTGCGCCGCCGCGCTCGCGGCCCTGCCCGACGGTGCCGTCGCCGTCGGCGGATTCGCGTTCGACGATGCGCCGTGCCGCGGCGCCTGGCGCGCGTTCCCGGCCGCGCTGTGGCGCGTCCCCCGCGTGGCGATCGTCCGCCGCGGCGGTGCGGCGCGTCTCGTGGCGTGCGGCGAGCCACGCGACGACCTCGCCGCGCTGCTCCATCACACCGCGGCGCAGCTCGGTGACACGCCCGTGGCGCGCCCGGCCGCGCGCCGCTACGCGCTCGGTGTCCGTCGCGACGCGGTCACGTGGCGGCGCCAGGTCGAGCGCACCCTGGCGGCCATCCACGACGGGCGGCTCGCAAAGCTCGTCCTCGCGCGCACCGCGACGGTGCGCGCCGACCAGGCCTTCGATCCGCTGCGCGTCGTTCGCCGGCTGCGCGCCGGCTACCCGGGCTGCGCCGTGTTCGCGGTCCGTCAGGGCGACGCCACCGTCGTCGGCGCGAGCCCCGAGCGTCTGGTCGCCGTCGAGGGCAGGCGGCTCGCGACCGCCGCGCTCGCGGGCACGGTCGGACGCGGCGGAGGCCCGTCCGCCGATCGCCGGCTCGCAGAGACGCTCCGCCACGATCCGAAGGAACGCGCGGAGCATGCGCTCGTCGTCGACGACGTGCGCGCGCGCCTCGCCGGCATCTGCCACGAGGTCCAGGCGCCCGACGAGCCGGCGGTGCTCGCCACCGAGACGCTCCAGCACCTCCACACCCCGATCGTCGCGCGGCTGCGCACCGGCGCGGGGCTGCTCGACGCCGTCGCCGCGCTGCACCCGACGCCGGCGATCTGCGGGACGCCGCGCGCGGCCGCGCTGGCGGCGCTCCGCCGTCACGAGGGCATCGTGCGCGGCTGGTACGGCGGCGGCGTCGGCTGGATCGCGGGCGACACCGGCGAGATCTCGGTGGCGCTGCGCGCCGGCCTGCTGTGCGGGCGATCGGCGACGCTCTACGCCGGCGCGGGCATCGTCGCGGGATCGCAGTGGGAGCGCGAGCTCGAGGAGACGCGCCTCAAGCTCCGCCCGCTCCTGGGGGCGCTGCTGGAGCTCTGATGACCGTTCCGAACCGCACGTACGCCGGGCCGATACCGCTCGTCGACGAGCTGGTGCGCGCGGGCGTCCGCCATGCGTGCGTCACGCCGGGAAGCCGCTCGACGCCCCTGGCGCTCACGCTGGCGGCGCACCCCGCGCTGCGGACCTGGTCGCACGTCGACGAGCGCTGCGCGGGGTTCTTCGCTCTCGGGCTCGCGAAGGCGACGCGCGGTCCGGTCGTGCTCGCCTGCACCTCCGGTACCGCCGCCGCGAACTTCCTGCCGGCGCTGGTGGAGGCATGGCACGCACACGTGCCGTTGATCGTGCTGACCGCCGATCGGCCTCCCGAGCTCCGCGCGTGCGGCGCCGGACAGACCATCGACCAGCTCCACCTGTTCGGCTCGCACGTCCGCTGGTTCGTCGACGTGGGGACGCCCGAGCCGACCGCCGCGTGGTCGCGCTGGATGCGCACGCTCGCGCATCGCGCCGTCGCCACCGCCCTCGGACCGCCCGCGGGTCCCGTGCACCTGAACTGCGCCTTCCGCGAGCCGCTCGTCCCCGACGCGACCGCGCCGGTCGACGTCGTCCCGGCCCGCAACGACGCGGCGTGGGTCCAGGTCGCCCCGCGCGCCACGGTCACCGACGTCTCGTGCGTGGCGCCGGTCCTCCGTGCCGCCCGCCGGCCGCTGGTCGTGTGCGGACCGCTCGACGATCCCGATCCGGCGTTGCCCGGCGCGGTCGCCCGGCTCGCCGCCGCGATCGGCGCCCCCGTGCTCGCCGAGCCGGCGTCGAACCTGCGGCGTCACGCGCTCGACGAGCTGCTGGTGGACGCCCACGACGCCGTGCTGCGCCACCCCGGCTTCGCCGCCGCGCATCGGCCGGACGCCGTCGTGCGTCTCGGCGCGCCGCCCACCTCGAAAGTGACGGGCGCCTGGCTCGGGCGGCTCGACGACGTGCCGCAGGTGCTGCTCGCCGCCGAGGGCACCTGGCCCGATCCCGCGGGCGTCGCGTCGCACGTCGTCCACGGCACGCCCGCGCCGGCATGCGCGGCGCTCGCCGCGGTGCTCGACGACGTCGTCCCCGACCCGCAGTGGCGCGCGCGCTGGCGTCGTGCGGCCCGCAGCGCGCGACGCGCGCTCGCCGCCGCGATCGCCGGCGACGGCGCGCCGTTCGAGGCGCACGCGGTGGCGGCGCTGGCTGCGGCCGTGCCCGGCGACGCGACGCTGTACGTCGGCAACAGCCTGGCCGTTCGCGCCCTCGACTGGTTCTGGCCCGCGCACGCGCCCGCGGTGCGCGTGCTCGCCAATCGCGGCGCCAACGGCATCGACGGCTTCGTCTCGAGCGTGCTCGGCGCCGCCGCGGCGACTCCGAGACCGACGGTCGGGCTCTGCGGGGACCTGAGCCTCTATCACGACCTGAACGGGCTGCTCGCCGTCCGGCGGCACGGCGTGCGCGCCGTGCTGCTCGTCGTCGACAACGACGGCGGCGGGATCTTCGATCACCTGCCGGTCGCGCAGACGGGCGGCGCGGCCTTCGAGACGCACTTCATCACGCCGCACGGCCTCGACTTCCGGCCCGCCGTCGAGATGTACGGCGCGCGCTTCACGCGGGTGACCCGCGTCGCCGATCTGCCGGCGGCGCTGGAGCGGGCGATCGCCGCGCCGACGACGACGGTCGTCGCGCTGACGGTCGATCGCGCGCACAGCCTGGCGGCGCACCGCCGCGCCTGGCGCGCCGCCGAGGGCGCCGTGAGCGAGCACGCATGACGCTGTACGCCGAGGCGACCGGTCGCGGTTCCGCCCTGGTGCTCCTGCACGGCTTCACCGGCAACACGGGCACCTGGGAGGCTCTGCGCGAGCGGCTCGCGCGGCGCTGGCGCGTGATCGTCGTCGACCTGCCGGGGCACGGCCGCTCGCCGCGTCCCGGCGGCGGGCTGCCGGCGCTCGCGAACGACCTGGCCGGCGTGCTCGATCGGTTCGGCGTCGCGCGCGCACACTGGCTCGGCTACTCGCTCGGTGGACGGGCGGCGCTGCACGTGGCGCTGGCGCATCCGGCACGCGTCGATCGGCTCGTCCTCGAGAGCACGTCGGCCGGCATCGCCGATCCCGACGCGCGCCACGCGCGCCGCACGGCCGACGCGGCGCTCGCCGAGACGCTGCTGCGCGATGGCGTGCGCGCGTTCGCCGCCCGGTGGATACGCCAGCCGCTCTTCGCCACGCAGTCCACGCTGCCCCCCGACGTGCGGCAACGCGAGCACGACGTCCGGTGTGCGAACCGCGCGGACGGCCTGGCCGCCGCGCTGCGCGCCTTCGGCCCCGGTGCCCACACGCCGCTCTGGGACCGCCTCGCCGCGATCGACGCGCCGGTGCTGCTGCTCGCCGGCGCACACGACGACGCGTACCGCGCGCATGCCGAGCACATGGCCGCCCGCCTGCCGCGCGCGCGCCTCACCGTCGTGCCCGCGGCAGGGCACGCCGTCCACCTGGAGCATCCCGACGCCTTCGCCGCCGCCGTCGAGGCCTTCCTTCTCGACGCGGCGCCATCACAGGAGACCCGTCCCATGTCGATCACCTGGACGCCCATCCGCACGTACGACGACATCCGCTACGAGCATGCCGACGGCATCGCCAAGATCACGATCAATCGTCCCGAGGTCCGCAACGCGTTCCGTCCGCGCACGCTGGCCGAGCTGCAGGACGCCTTCGCCGCCGCCCGCGACGATGCGCGCATCGGCGTCGTCATCTTGACCGGCGAGGGTCCCGACGCCTTCTGCTCCGGCGGCGACCAGCGCGTGCGCGGCCACGCCGGCTACGTCGACGACGCCGGCGTGCCGCGCCTGAACGTCCTCGACCTGCAACGCCAGATCCGCACGCTGCCGAAGCCGGTCGTCGCGATGGTCGCCGGCTTCGCGATCGGCGGCGGGCACGTGCTGCACGTCGTCTGCGACCTCACCATCGCGGCCGACAACGCCGTCTTCGGCCAGACCGGCCCGCGCGTCGGCAGCTTCGACGGCGGCTACGGCGCGACCTACCTGGCGCGCATCATCGGCCACAAGCGCGCGCGGGAGATCTGGTACCTCTGCCGTCGCTACGACGCGCAGGAGGCGCTCGCGATGGGGCTGGTCAACCGGGTCGTGCCGCTCGCGCGTCTCGAGGAGGAAACCGTCGCGTGGTGCCGCGACATCCTCGCCAACAGCCCGCTCGCGATCCGTTGCCTCAAGTCGGCGTTCAACGCAGACACCGACGGCCTCGCCGGCCTGCAGGAGCTCGCCGGGAACGCGACGCTGCTCTACTACATGTCGGAAGAGGCGCAGGAGGGCCGCAACGCGTTCCTCGAGAAGCGGCCGCCCGACTTCGCGCGCTTTCCGCGGCTGCCGTGACGACGACGTGGCTCCTCGCGGCCCGGCCGCGCACGCTGCCCGCGGCGATCGTGCCGGTGGTCGTCGGAACGGCGATCGCGGCGCGCGAGGGCCGCGCCGACCTCGCGATCGCCGCGACGGCGCTCGCGGCGGCGCTGCTGCTGCAGGTCGGCACCAACCTGATCAACGACTGGGGCGACTTCCGTCGCGGCGCCGACGGCCCGGACCGGCTGGGCCCGACGCGGGTGACGCAGGCCGGGCTCGTCGCCCCACGCCGGGTGGCCGGCGCCGGTGCGGCGGCCTTCGCGCTCGCGGCGCTGCTCGGCGTCGTGCTGATCCTGCATGGCGGGTGGCCGATCGCGCTGATCGGCGTCGCCGCCATCGCCGCAGGCATCGCGTACACCGCCGGACCGTGGCCGCTCGCCTATCGGGGGCTGGGCGAGCCGTTCGTCTTCCTGTTCTTCGGTCCGGTCGCCGTCTGCGGCACGACGCTGCTGCAGACCGGCAGCGCCGGCGCCCTCGCGCTCGCGGCGTCGGTTCCCGTGGGCTGCCTCGCGACGGCGATCCTGCTCGTCAACAACGTGCGCGACGTGGACGGCGATCGCCGCGCCGCGAAGCGCACGCTCGCGGTGCGCTTCGGCCGAGAGACCGGGCGCGCGCTCTACGCGACGATGGTGGCGGCGGCCTTCATCGCCACCGGCGGGCTTGCGATCGCAGCGCCGGCGGCGCTCGCCACGTGGATCAGCGCGCCGCTGGTGCGGTCGCCCTTGCGCGCGGTGCTCGGGCGCACCGACGGCCCGTCGCTCAATGCGGCGCTCGCGGCCACGGCGCGCCTGCATCTCGCGTTCGGGCTGCTGCTGGCCGGAGGGCTCGCCTGGTGAGCATCCGCGCGATCGACGTGGTGCCGTGGGCCATCCCGCTGCGCGCGCCGCTGGTGACGGCGCGCGGGCCCATCCACGAGCGGCGCGGGTTCCTCGTCGTGCTCGAGGACGATCGTGGTCACCGCGGGGTCGGCGAGGCGACCGCGCACCCCGCGGCGCCGCCGGCGGCCCAGCGGGCGACGCGCGACGCACTCGCCGGCGTCGTCCGCTCGCTCCTCGGTGCCGAGCCGGCGTCGCTGCTCGGGCAGGCACTGACGGCCGATCGCGCGGCGGCCTGCGGCGTCGACGTCGCGCTGCACGACCTCGTGGCGCGGCGCGCGGGCGTTCCGGTGAGCGCGCTGCTCGGCGGCCGCGTGCGCTGGCGCGTGCCGGTGAGCGCGCTCGGAGTGGCATCGGCCGACGGCTTCACGTGCGCCAAGATCAAGGCGTCGTGCGACGTGGACGAAACGATCGCTCGCGTCGCCGCCGCACGACGCATCCACCCGGCGCTCGCGCTCCGGGTGGATGCGAACGGCACGTGGGACGTCGCGGCCGCCCGGCGCGCGGCCCGCGCGCTGCGCCGGCTCGACGTCGAGTGGATCGAGCAGCCGATCGCCCCGGGCGACGTCGACGCTCTCGCGCGCGTCCGCGGCGAGGGCGTGCCGATCGCTGCGGACGAGGCCGTCGCCGGCGTGGCCGACGTCGCGGCGCTGGCGCCCGCGATCGACGTCGTGGTCGTGAAGCTCGTCCAGGTCGGCGGACTCGCGGCCGCGCGCGCGGTGGTCGAGCGGGCGGCGTCGCTCGGGCTGGGCATCGCCGTGACGACCGCCGTCGACACCGCGCTCGGCACGGCCGCCGCGCTGCAGCTCGCGGCGACGGTCCCCGGGCCGCTGCGTGCCTGCGGTCTCGCCACCGCCGGGCTGCTCGCGGGCGACGTCACGCGGGAGACGCTCGTCGAGGGGCCGTGGATGAACCCGCCGCCCGGACCGGGGCTCGGCGTCACCGTCGATCTCGCGCGCCTCGCGCGGTGGCGGCTGCGGGACGCGGCATGATCGTTCCCGATTGGCTGCGACGTCAGGCAGCCGTGCGACCGCAGCATCCTGCCGTGATCGCCGACGACGTGACGCTGACCTACGCCGCGCTCGACCGGCGGGTGGACGACGTCGCCCGTCGGCTCCGCGCCATGTCGCTGCCGCGCGTCGGCGTGCAGCTGCCGAACGGCTTGCCGCTCGTGACGCTGATCCACGCCGCGGGGCGGGCCGGGGTGGCGCTGGTGCTGCTCGACCCACGCAGTCCGGCCGACGAGACGCGAGCCCAGTGCGACGCCGCCGGCGTGACCTGCGTCCTGCGGTCGGACGTGCTCGCGACGCCGCCGCCGGCGCCGCCGAAGGAGCCGGCGATCGACCTCGAGGTGCCGCACACCATCGTCTTCACGTCCGGCACGAGCGGCCCCGCGAAGCCGGTGGTCCTCACGGGCGGCAACCACCTGTGGAGCGCCCTTGGCAGTGCGGCCCGGCTGGGCGCCCACGCCGACGATCGCTGGCTCGCGTGTCTGCCGCTCTGGCACGTCGGGGGCCTCGCGATCGTGCTGCGGGCCGTGATTCACGGCGCCACGATCGTGCTGCAGGCCGGCGTCGACGTCGAGCGCGTGGCGCGTGCCGTGACCGATGCGGGCGTGACGCTGCTCTCGCTCGTGCCGACCGCGCTGCACCGTCTGCTCGACGTGCGGCCGTCGCCGCGCCTGCGCTGCGCGCTGATCGGAGGCGCCGCCGCGAGCCCGGCGCTGCTCGAGCGCGCGCACGCGGCCGGCTGGCCGGTGGCACCGACGTACGGGTGCACGGAAGCGGCGTCGCAGGTGGCGACGGCGACGCCGGGGACGTACGCCGGCGTCGGCCATCCGCTGCTCGCCACGAGCGTGCGCGTCCTGCGCGACGACGGTACGGAGGCCGCGGTCGACGAGGACGGCGTCATCGAGATCGCCGGCCCGACGGTGACGCCCGGCTATCTCGAGGCGGGCGGCACGATCCGCGCGGTCGCCGCAGGCGGCTGGTTCCGCACCGGCGATCTCGGGCGGCGCGACGCGAGCGGCGCGCTGCACGTGCTCGGCCGCCGCGACGACGTCATCGTCACCGGCGGCGAGAACGTCGCCCCCGCGGAGGTGGAGGCCGCGCTCGCGCTCGCCCCCGACGTCGCCGAGGTGGCGGTCGCCGGCGTGGACGACGACGAGTGGGGACGCGCCGTGGCCGCCTGGGTCGTGGCCCGACCGGGCTGCACGCCGTCGCTGGACGCGCTGCGCGCCGGCGCGCGGGCGCACCTCGCGCCCTACAAGCTGCCGCGACGACTCTTCGTCGTCGCCGCGCTACCCCGCACGGCGGCCGGCAAAGTGCGGCGCGCGGCGTTGCGCGTTCCGCGCGGGACGTGACGTCGCTCGAGGATTGCGCCGGATGCGCTGCAAGTCCGCAGCCGCCTCATGGCGTCGGCGTGCCGCCCGCATCCCGGACGACGGCGCTCAGCGTCGCGACCAGCGCCTCGACGAGATCGGCTCTGTCGATGGTGCGGTGGGCGTCGGTGAGCCATCGCAGGAACACGTAGATGCTGCCGTTCACGGCGACGTAGAGGGCGGCCGATCCACCGACGACCTCGTAGCGGTCCCGGTGCCGCAGCAGATAGTCGCGCGCCACGTCGCCGATGCGCGTTTCCAGGACCGAGAGGACGCCGCCATCGTATACGAGCGGTACGATCGAGAGGGCGTTCCGGACCAGCGGCCGGGCAGGCTCGAGCTCGGCCAGCAAGGCGTAGAGCACCCCTCGCAAGACGTCCTGGATGGAGGCTTCGACGTCGGCCATCGAGAGCCGGCGCATCAGCTCCGTGGAATCCAGGATGCCGCGTTCCAGGACGGCGGCGAGGATCATCTCCTTGTTGGCAAAGTATTGATACAGCGAGCCAACGCTCACGCCGGCCACCTCGGCGACGCGGTTCGTCGAGAAGCCCGCGACCCCCTCGTCGGCGAGGATCTCGATCGCCGCGTCGATGACGGTGTGCACCATCTCGATGGATCGGCGCTGGCGCGGGATCTTGGTGAGGGAGGCGGTGGGTAGGGCTCTCATGACCAATGCGAGTTGAATGCGAGCATTGCTCGGGTTTAGGGTCGCTGGCAATGCGCGCATCCCTCGAACAGACCAACGATGGCCCTCCGGGGGATGACGCACGCCGACGACTCCCGCGGCGCGGTCCCTCGATCGTGGCCCGCCGGCACGGTTTCCATCTGCTCCTGGTCGTCCTCTTCGCCGCGGGTGCGTTCCCGGTTCCGGCGTGGGGAGGCGCGAGCGAGCCGCGGCTCGGCTGCGACACCGCGTGTCGGAAGCCCGGCGCCATCATCGGTACGACGGGCCGGGACCGCCTGATCGGCACCTCGGGCAACGACATCCTGTGCGGACTCGAAGGCGATGATCGCCTGAACGGTCGCGGCGGTGACGATGTCCTCTGCGGCGGGGACGGAGACGACGTGCTCGACGGCGGCACCGACGTCGATCATCTCGACGGCGGCCGAGGCGACGACCGAATGCGCGGCGAGCGGGGCGCCGACGTGCTTCTCGGCGGAGCCGACGCGGACTGGATCGGCGGCGGCGACGGCGACGACTGCATCGAGGGGGGCGACGGCGACGATCGCGTCCGCGGTCGCTCCGGAACCGACACCTGCGTCGGCGGCGAAGACGTTCGGGGCTGCGAGGCCTCGACCGGTGTCTGCGCCGCCGCCCCCGAGCCCACGGACGGCATCTACGGCTTCGCCAACGGCTGCTTCACGGTTGCCGTCGCGGGCGGCCAATACCTGGCGCGGAGCGGCGCGGCCTTCGCCTTCGACCAATCGGATGACGGGCAGGCCACCCCCTTCTTCATGAAGCCGTCGCGGCTCGGGAGCTATCTCCTCTACGACGACGCCGACGGGCATCTCGTCTCCGACGGCGGCGCGCTCGCGCGCGCGACCGCGCTGCTCTCCGACGTGCTTCTGGTCGACGACGACTTCGAGTCCGATGCGGAGTGGGACGTCCACGAGGCGAACCACGGCCTGTTTCGCCTGCGCCACCGCAAGACGGGCGGCTACCTCTCCGCCGACGGGCTGGTGGCGGATCCCGGCGACGCCCGGACCGCGCTCGTGCTGCGACCACGCGCGGGGTGCGCCGCGTTCCCCGAAGAGAAGACGCACACGAGTGGCGCGGTGCAACGGGTCGCGTTCGACGACGGTGACCTCTTCGGCTTCGCCGACGTGCACAGCCACATCTTCCAGAACTTCGCCTTCGGCGGCGGCGGCATCATCCACGGCGCCCCCTACCACCCCCTCGGCGTCCGGCACGCGCTGCCCAGCTGCGAGCTGTACCACGGGCCCGAAGGGCGAGCCGACCTTGCCGGGTTCGCCTTCGACAACGGGGGCGCCGACGTTGACGTCGCCGCGTTCTTGCCTGCTCTCCTCTCGGGCCAGCTCGCCGAGTTCAACCACGCGACCGCGGGCTACCCCGAGTTCACCGACTGGCCCGCGTTCAATCGCTCCACGCACCAGACCCAGTACTACAAGTGGCTCGAGCGCGCGTACCTGAGCGGCATGCGGCTGGTGGTGCAACACGCCTCCGGCAACCAGATCCTCTGCGATCTCTTCGGCAACAGCGGCATCCAGCCGCTGCGCTACTCCTGCAACGACATGGTCAGCGTCGACCGTCAGATCCAGGAGGCCTACGCGATGCAGGACTACATCGACGCGCAGGAAGGCGGCCCAGGCCGGGGCTGGTTCCGCATCGTCGTGTCGCCCGCAGAAGCCCGGGAGGTCATCCTCGACGGCAAGATGGCCGTGGTCCTCGGCATCGAGATCTCGAATCTCTTCGACTGCTTCCTCAGTCCGCCGGCAGGCTTCTCCCGCTGTACGGAGGCGGACGTCACGACCCGCCTCGACGCCTATTACGACCGCGGTGTGCGCGTGATCTTCCCAGTGCACAAGTACGACAACGCCTTCTCCGCGGGCGACGGCCAGAAGGGCATCATCGAGCTCGGCAACCTCATCCAGACCGGGCACTATTCGTCCTTCACGCAGGAGTGCGACGAGACGGTCGAGGGCGGCGGCTTCGACGGCGGCGACGCGCTCGCCTTCCCCGGCGTCAACCGCCCGCGCGCCGACTTCTTCGCGCCGGCGCCCTTCGACTTCTCTCGCTTCTTCGAGAACATTCTCGGGACCCTCGCCCCCGTGGCGGGCGATATTCTCGTGCCTCCGACTGGCGCGCAGGGCTTCTGCCAGCGCCACGGGATGACCGCGCTGGGCGAGTTCCTCATGGACGCGATGATGCGCCGCGGAATGATCCCCGACCTGTCGCACCTTCCCCGCAAGTCCTACCGGCGCGCCTACGAGATGCTCGAGGCGGCCGACTACCCGGCGAGCGACACGCACGGGCGGGACAACAACGGGAGGCTCTACACGATCGGGGGGGATCTCCCAGGCCTGGTTCGACCGCTGCCGCGATCCGGGCGAGCCGGCCACGACCGACGACTTCTTCCAGCAGAAGCTGCAGCGCGTTCGCGACCGCGGGGGCTATCCCGCCCTGCCCTTCGGCTTCGACCTGAACGGGTTCGCGGGTGCCCAGGCGCCGCGCTTCGGCCCCCGTGGCTGTTCCACCGAGCAGCACGACCCGGTCACGTATCCCTTCACGTCCTTCGCGGGAGACGTCACCTTCCACCAACCCGCGATCGGGAGCCGCACGCTCGACTTCAACACCGAGGGCTTCGTGCACATCGGCCTGGTGGCGGAGATGATCGAGGACGTGCGCGGCGATGGCGTCACGGACGCGGAGCTCGAACCGCTCTTCCGCTCGGCGGAGGCCTACGTGCGGATGTGGGAGAAGGCCGAGCGCCGAAGCGCCGAGATTCGGGAGTCGAACTAGGAGACATGACGAAGCCCGCCCTCGTCGCCGTGCTCGCGGCCGCCTCCGCATGCCTGGTGCTCACCGGGCCACCTGCCCCGGTTGCGGCCGCGGAACCCGCGACGATCGCGCCGGCCCGTCGTGTCCGCGCCCTTCCGACCTCGACGGCGCAGCTCCCTGAGACCGTCCCCTGGCGCAACGGCGAGGAGGTTCCGCTCGACCGGTTCCTGACCGAGAGTCAGACCCGGGCGTTCGTCGTCCTTCACCATGGCGAGCTCGTCACCGAGCGGTACTTCCTCGGAACCACCGCGGAGACGCCGCTGCCGTCCTGGTCGGTGGCCAAGGCGATGGCCGGCCTTCTGGTCGGGCAAGCGATCCGGGAACGACGGCTCACCCTCGACACCCGACTCGTCGACGTCCTGCCGTGGCTGAAGGTCACCGGCCGGAGCCAGGGATACAACAGGATCACCGTTCGCGACCTGCTCGACATGACCTCCGGCATCGACGCCCCGGAGGACTACGACCTGACGTCGGGCACCGAGGGAACCGTCGCGAT
The DNA here is from genome assembly GCA_964432595.1 of uncultured Binatia bacterium (SeqCode). GTDB lineage: Bacteria > Desulfobacterota > Binatia > DP-6 > DP-6 > DASYLJ01. The sequence goes on from CAYSOF010000003.1 coordinate 322,453, forward strand.
GCTCCTCAGCCCCGACCTCCGCCAGTACGTCCGCTCGCGACGTGACATGGTCGCCAAGCCGGGCGGGAGGTTCGAGTACCTGAGCTTCAACACCCAGCTGCTCGCCATGGTCCTCCAGAAGGCGTTCGGGAGGAGCTACGTCGAGGCATTCACCCGGCGCCTCTGGCGGCCCGCAGGCGCCGAGTTCCCGGCGACGTGGGACCAGGACGACCGGGGCATCGCCAGGGGCTTCTGCTGCCTGAACGCCGCCGCACGCGACGTGGCGCGGCTCGGGCTCCTCGTTCTCGACGCCAACGGCTCCCGCTCCGCACCGGTATCCCGCACCTGGCGGAGGCGGCTGCTGACCCCGCAGCCCCGCATGGACGGAGATTGGGGGTACTCGACGGCCTTCTGGCACCCCGAGGGCGCGGAAGCCGGAACGCGCAGCGCCGATGCGACCGCGATCGGCATCCTCGGTCAGTACCTCTACATCAACACCCGAACCGACACCGTCATCGTCAAGATGAGCAGCCACGGCGTCGAGCAGGACGAGCGCGAGACGTTCCGGGCGCTGCGCTCCATCGCCAACTCCTGGGCGGAGTAGGCGCAAGACGGCTCACGGTCCGCCACTGGCGAGCGCCACGGCGGGTGCATCGGCACCGACGGTCTCGACCACGAAGCGCGCGCGACTCGGTCCGACCGTCACGCGGTGCCCGCCGCCGGACGCGACGTAGCGCACGGCAACGACGACGTCGTCGACGGGTACGTCGAGCATGGTCTCGCCGTCGGCGGCGAACGGCGCGATCCGCAGCGTGATCACGTCGGTCGGCCGCTCGCCGACCCACTGCATGACGGGACCGAGCGGCACCACCGCGCCCTCGCGCAGCCAGAGCGGTAGCGTATCGAGGGGGGCGACGACGTCGTGCCACCGCCCGCCCTCGCGGACGTCCCCCGTCCACCAGTCGGTCCAGCGGCCGCGCGGCAGATAGACCGCGCGCCGATCGCTCGCATCGGTGATGGGCGCCACCAGCAGGGCTTCGCCGAGCATCCACTGATCGCCGATGCGCCAGGTGTTCGGATCGTCCTGCCACTCGAGCACCAGCGGCCGCGCCATCGGCAGCGAGCGGGCGACACAGTCCCGCGCCGTTCCCCAGAGATACGGCAGCAAGCGATAGCGGAGCTGCACGTAGGCGCGGCCGATGCGCAGCACGTCGCCCTCGAACTTGTAGAGCTCGCGGTCGCCCATGCCGTGGATGCGGGCGTGCGACAGGAACAGCCCCGCCTGCAGCCAGCGCACGAGCAACCTGCCGTCCGGCTGGCCGATGAACCCGCCGATGTCCTGGCTCCAAAACTGGAAGCCGGAGAGCCCGAAGGAGAGCCCGCCCTCGATCTGCGGAACCAGATTGTGCCAGTTGGCGCTGCTGTCACCGCCCCAGTGCAGCGGATGGCGCTGGCTGCCGGCCCAGGCGGAGCGTGCCCAGATGAGGTCCTCGCCGGTCGCGGCGCGCGTCATGTCGGCGATCGCCTGGTTGTAGAGCAGCGGGTAGAGGTTGTGGGCGCGGTGACCCGGGGTGCCATCGTGGTAGACGCCGTCGAGCGGCGCCTGCTCGCCGAAGTCCGCCTTGATGCAGCGCACGCCGAGACGGAAGAGGCGCGCGAGGTGCTCGCCGTAGACGCGGTGGGCCGCCGGATTCGTCCAGTCGATGCAGCCGACGCGTCCGGAGACGCTCTGCGCGTAGCAGATTCCGACGTCGTATATCCCGCCATCGCGGTCCCGCACGAAGGCGCCCGCGGAGGCGAGGTCGTCGTAGAGCTGCGAGCCTTCGGGCACGTACGGCAGCTGCCACACGCAGACGCGGACACCCAGCGCGGCCATCTCGGCCAGGAACGCCGCCGGATCGGGAAAACGGTCGCGCGCGAACTCGAGGTCGCAGCGCCAGTCTTCCGCGAACCAGTGGGTGTCGAGATGGAGGACGTCCATCGGCACCTCGGCGGCCCGCATGCCCCGCACGACCTCGAGCGCTTCGGCGGCCGACGCGTACGAGATCTTGCTCTGCCAGTAGCCGAAGCTCCACGTGGGCGGCATTCGCCCCTTGCCGGTGACGTCGGTGTAGCGCGCGAGGATCGTCGGCAGGTCACCGACGAAGAGGTAGTAGTCGAAAAAGTCGTCCTCGATCGCGATCTGCACGTCGGCCGCCGCCCGGCTGCCGACCCAACACGTCATCCGCGCCGAATGGTTGAAGAAGACTCCGTAGCCGCGCGTGCTCAGATAGAAGGGGACGTTCTTGTAGCTGCGCGGGGTGGTCACGCCCAGGGCTTCCACCATCACGAGGTCGATCGTCTGGCCGACCTTGTCGAGCCGGATGAACTGCTCGCCGAAGCCGTAGATCGCCTCCTGCGGATGGAGCGAAAAGGACTCGACGGCGAGCGGTCGTCCGTCCGGCAGGGCGCGGCAGATGCCGGTACTGAACGCATCCCAGACGAAGCCGGTGAGCGCCAGGTGGTTCTTGTCGCGGCCACCCACGGCGCAGACGTGGCGTCCTCCGGCGGTACGCACGTCCAGTGCCAGCGGGTCGAGCGCGACGTCCACCTCGAGCGACGCGGTGACGAGACGCACGATCTCCTCGCCCGCCGCCACGCGGACGTCCCGTGGCGGCCGCGGCGCGCCGACGACCATCGCCGTGCGGTTGTCGGGCACCCGGTCGCCCTCGGCGTAGCGCACGCGCAGCACGTCGTCGCCGACGACGTCGATCCGGAGCCGCCCGGGTAGCGACGTCCCGTCGGCGAGCGAAATCCCCGCGGCGCTCGTCCGGATGCGATGGCGTGCCGTGGCGATGGTCGCGAGCTCGACGCCGGTCGGCGTGGCAGCGACGACGGTCGCGCGCTCTACCGAGGCGCGCACGACCGCACCGCGCTCGAGCTGGCGCGTGTACAGGTCGTCGACGATCGGTGGATCGAATCGCATCGGGCTGTCCCCAGGGCGTCGCCGCCATGACGCCTGGCACGGAGCGCTGCTATCCCGCGCGCAGCGGGTTCCGGTCAAGGTTCGAACGCGACGACGAAGAGTGTTTCCGCCCGTCTGACGCGTCAGCTGAAATCGAGCCGCCGGCACACCGGCGGCTCGGGCGCGCGCGGGCAGGCGAAGCGATGACGCACGACGTTCGCGCGAGCGTCGCCCCAGAGCCCGTTCGGTTGCACCGCCACGCACACCTGGTCGGTGATCTGGAAGCACTCGGGCGCGCCCGGCCGGTACTTGAGGTTCTGGCGGCAGTACCCGAACGGCCCGTGCCGCAGCGACTCGAAGACGCGCACGTCGGCCCAGCAGTACGTCGACGCAGGATCCCATGGGCTCGGCGCCCACACTCGCGGCGACGGCTGCGCGGCGGCGACGCCGGCGAGCAGCAGCACGAACCAGATCGCCGCCATCAGCTGACGTCGAGCCGCCGGCACACGGGCGGCTCCGGCCCCGGCGGGCAGGCGAACACGTGGCGCGACACGACGGAGCGCGTGTCGATCCACGTCCCGTCGGACTGCAGCACCGCGCAGACCTGATCGGTGATCTGGAAACACTCGAGCCTGCCCGGCGTGTACTTGAGCTTCTGCCGGCAGAAGTCGACGGGCCCGTGCCGCAGCGTCTGGTAGACGCGCAGCTCGATCCAACAGTAGCTCGGCGCCGCCTGGTACGCGTTGGGCCGTGCGGCCTGACTGCCCGGCGCCGGCACCAGCATGTCGACCCCAGGCTGCGGCCGAATCCGAAACGACGACTGCCCGAACGCCGTCCCGACCGAGAGAAGCATCAACGCCGCAAGCGCCAAATGCACGACGTGACAATCCCATCCCCACCCAAACCTCGCAACGGGTTCAGGATGGATCTGGTCGATCAAACGGCGGGAGCGGCGGGTGCCGGCGGCGGGCGGGTGGCGCTCGAGCGAGCGCATCGGGAGCACGCGGGAGGAGGGCGTGGTGGGCGGGGTGCCGTGCGATCGCTGCGCGCAGCCGAGCGCCACCCGCCCGCCGCCGGCACCCGCCGCGACCCCCATCACATCCCGAACAGATCCATCGTGAACTCGTTCAGGTCCACCCAGACCTGCTTCAGCCGCGTCAGGTGCTCGATCATCGTCGGGCCGTTTTCGCGACCATAGCCCGAGAGCTTGTAGCCCCCGAACGGCGAGTTCGGCTCGATCTTGTGCCAGGTGTTCACCCATACCGTGCCAGCCTGCAGGCGCTTGGCAATGCGATGCGCCCGCTTGATGTCACGGGTCTGTACGCCTCCCGCGAGCCCGTAGATGACGTCGTTGCCGATCCGCACGGCGTCGTCCTCGTCCTTGAACGGGATGACGACCCCGACCGGCCCGAAGATCTCCTCCTGGGCGATCTGCATCTTGTTGTCGACGCCGCTGAAGATCGTCGGCTCGTGGTAGAAGCCGTTGGCGAGCGCCGGGTCCTTCGGCTGGCCGCCGCCGCACTCGAGCTTGGCACCCTCGCGCTTTCCGATCTCGACGTAGCGCTTCACCTTGTTGAGCTGCTCCTCCGAGACGAGCGGACCCATGCGGGTGGCGAAGTCCATCGGATCGCCCACCTTGATCTGCTGCGAGCGCTCGACGAGCCGCGCGACGAACTTGTCGACCATCGACTCCTGCACGATGAGCCGCGTGCCGGCGGAGCAGATCTGTCCGGTGTTCATGTAGAGCCCGAACATCGCGTTCGACACCGCCGTCTCGAGGTCGACGTCGTCGAAGATGATGTGCGGCGACTTGCCGCCGAGCTCGAGCGTCACCGTCTTCAGGTTCGTCGTCGACATGTTGACGATGAGCCGGCCGGTGACGTGCTCGCCCGTGAACGCGATCTTCTCGATGCCGGTGTGCTGCGCGAGCGCCGCACCCGCCGTCGGCCCGAAGCCGGGCACGATGTTGAGCACACCCGACGGCAACCCCGCGTCGGCGGCGATGCGCGCTAGCTCCATCGCCGACATCGGCGTGTGCTCGGCGGGCTTCAGCACGACGGTGTTGCCGCAGGCGAGGGCCGGCGCCGTCTTCCACACCGCCATGATGAACGGCCCGTTCCACGGCGTGATGCCCCCGACGACGCCGAGTGGCTCGCGCTGCGTGTAGCCGAGGAACTCGCCGGGCTGCATCGACGGGCTCGTGAGCCCGTGGATCTTCGTCGCCCAGCCGGCCCAGTACCGGAACACGTCGGCCGCCTGCATGATCATGCCGGTCGAGAGGAACATCGGCATGCCGACGTCGTACGACTCGATCGTGGCGATCTCGCTGGCGCGCTCTTCGATGAGGTCCGCCATGCGCAGCAGGTAGCGCGCGCGCTCCTGCGGCAGCGCGTTGCTCCAGCCGTCGTCGAACGCGGTGCGCGCCGCGGCGACGGCCGCCTCGATGTCGGCCTTGTCGCCCTCGGCCACGACGGCCTGCACCGAGCGATCGTGCGGATAGATCGTCTCGAACGTCTTGCCCGATTGAGCGTCGACGAACTTGCCGTTGATGAAGAGCTGATAGCGGCGGGGCGCCGCGGCGTCGGCGAGGGGCTGCGCGGTGGTCGTCATGGGCGATTCCATAGCGCAGCCGGCGGGCGGCTGGGAAGCGGCCCAAACGATCGTTTCAGCAGAGATGGCGGCGGAACCAGTCGGTCACGACGCGGGCGATCTCGGCCGTCGCGGCGGGCTCGTGCGCCAGCCGGCCGACGCCCGGGACGACGTGCAGGCGGCGGTCGCACCGCAGCCATTCGAGGGCATCCCGGTTGAGATCGACCGCCTCGTCGTCGTCCTCGCCGACCAGCAGCAGCGTCGGCGCCGTCACGCGTGGGATCGACGAACCCGCGAGGTGGGCACGCCCGTCCTGCAAGACGATCGCGCCGACGCGCCGCCCAAGGCCGGCCGCGGCGACCAGGGCCGCCCCCACGGCGTCGTTGCACGCGACGAAACCCGGCCGCAGGTGCCAGGTCTCGGGGCGGGCGGCGAGCCAGTCGGTCGCGCCGATGAGGCGCTCGGCCATGCGCGGCAGGTCGCGCCAGATGCGCTCGCCGTCCTCGTGCCGATCGTTCAGCTCCACCATCAGCGTCGCGAACCCCGCATCGCGGAGATGCGCCGCCACCGCGCGGTTCACCGGGCAGCGAAGCGCGTCGCCGCCGCCATCCGCGAGCACGACCACCCCGGTCGCGCCGGGCGGCACGATGAGGTCGCCGCGTAGCGACGCGGCGCCCGCCGCGATTTCGGTCTCGGCCATCGCGGGCTCAGTGCAGCGCACGCAGGACGGCGTCGGAGAACGCCTCGAGGTCGTCCGGCTTTCGGGAGGTGATCAGGTTGCCGTCCTCGACGACCTCGCGATCGACCCATCGCGCACCGGCGTTCTCGAGATCGCGCCGCACGGACGGATACGACGTCAGCGTTCGACCACGCACGGCGTCCGCCTCGATGAGGAGCGACGGACCATGGCAGACGGCGGCGATCGGCTTGCCGGTCGTGTTGAAGTCGCGCACGAACCGCACGACGTCCGGATCCATGCGGAGGTGGTCGGGCGACCATCCTCCAGGGATCAGCAGCAGGTCGAACGCCGACGCGTCGAGCCCCTTCGCGGCGGCGTCGACCGGCACCGTCGCTTCGCCGCGCTTGCCTTCGACGACGTCGCCCTGCGCCTTCCCCACGATCGTCACGTCGTGCCCTGCCTCGCGCAGGCGTCCGTACGGTATCGCGTACTCGGAATCTTCGAAGTCGTCGGCCAGCGGGATCGCTATTCGAGCCATGCCGGCTGGACAGCAACGGGCGTGCCCATCGCACGACCTGTCCAGCGTTCGAGTCAGAAAGCCGCGCGGGTGTAGCGGTTACATGCGAGGAGTACCGCTTACACGCCCCCGACGCCCGCCTGCCGTTGCCGGCGCGGCGATCGTCCTGGCACCGCATCTGCTGAGGATCGCATGGTGCGTGCCCTCACGTTGGCGAGTGCGCTCCTGCTGCTGGGCCTGTTGGTACCGGCGCAGGGGCAGAGCTTCGACAGCCTCACCTGCTTCAGGCCGAAGGACCAGACCGCCCGTGGGAAGTTCACGATCGTGAACGGCTCCCAGGCGTGCACCTTCCGCACGCCGGCCCGGTTCGCGTGCGTGGCCACGTCGGGAGGCGCCGTCACGCCGCCGCCGGCGGAAGGGACGGTCGGCAGCATCGAGACGAACCTGCTCTGCTATCGCGCGAAATGCGTCGGGACGCTGCGCGGGACGTCGCCGCAGTTCCGCGACGCCGTGGCACGGCGGGCCGTCACGTTGAAGGCCGGCAAGCTCGTCTGCCTGCCGGCGAACATGCCGCAGGGCACGACCACGACCACGCTGACCGGCACGCCCGGCACGACCTCCACGACGATCGTGTCGTCGGAGGAATGCGGGTTCCGCGACGGCGCGTGCGGCGGGACCTGCCCGGGCGGCCAGACGTGCGGCGCGGCCGTCGGCACTGGCTCGTGCGAATGTCGCACGACGTCGTGCGGCGACGCCGACGCGCCGACGTGCGACGGCTTCTGCGACGACCCCGAGCAGGCGTGCATATTCGACCTGACCGGCTGCGACTGCGTCGACATTCCCTGACGATCAGGGAGTCGGCGCGGACGCGAGCCGATCGAGCGCCTCGACCCGCAGGCGCTCGGTCGGCGTGAAGCTGCGTTCCAGCAACGCGTGGACCTCCGCGGCGCGATCCCCCGGCGACCGCGTACCGTCGCCGTCGATCGCCGCACGCGCATCGCGAAAGGCGTCGAGCCGGCGGCGCCACTCGGCCTCCTCGCGATCGAGCGCGGCGAGCCGCTCCGAAGCCTCCGCGCCGACCATCTCACCGCGCAAGGTCGCGACGTCGTCCTCGCTGCCGCCCGCGGCACGGAGCGCCGCGGTCGCCCCGTCGAGCCGCATCGGCAAGGTCGCCGCGTCGCGCGCCTCGCGCAGCGGCTCCGGCAAGGCCGCGTCGACGGCCGGGAGCCTGGCCGCGCGATCCTCGGCCGACAGGAACGGATCGGTCATGATCCGGGCACGCTCGAGCGCCACCCGATCGTAGGCCTCCTCCACGCCGAACAGCGCTTCCGCGTCGGCGATTCCCAGCACCTCGCGACGGAGCGCCCAGACGGCGGCGAAGCGCGCGGACGCGTCGTCGTCGTCCGGATCGGTGGCCGCGAGCTGGCGCGCCCGGTCGCGGTAGAGGAGGTATCGATCGAGCAAGTCGATCGCGTCGCGCGCGGGTTCCGCCGGCAGCCGCCGCTCGATGACGGCGACGATGCGGGCGCGGATCTCGTCGAGCGGCAGCTCGCCGCTCGCCGTCAGGTGATGATCGAAGAGGCGGCGAGCGTTCACGGTCGGCGTGAAGTGGCCGAGCGGGTCGAGGTCGAGCGCGCCGTCGATGCGCGTGCCGCGGAGCGACGGCGGTCGCACGCGGGATGCCGCCGGCGCGACGCCGTCGGGACGTACGATCGTCTGCGGGGCGTCGGTGTCGTGCGCGGTCGGGGCCATCGCCATGGCGGGCGGCGTCGACGGGTCGGTGTGCGGGCGGCGCGACCACCACGTCGCGCCGCCCACCACGAGCGTCAGCCCGCAGAGTACGATGATCGCCGGTCTCACAGCCCCGCGTTCTTCAGACGATTGGCGTGGGCTCGGAACACCGACCCCGGGTCGGCCTCGAACAGCGAGGTCAACCCGAGGATCTGATTCACCTCGTCCAGGTGATTGTGGAAGTAGTTGTCGCGGATCACGTCGCCGAGGTGCGAGCTGCACCGGCCGACGAGCCCGTCGTTCGCCTCGGAGTAGAAGAGCGACGTCAGCGCCATCGCCGCGTCGGAGACGTCGAGCGCGTTGGTGAGGATGCCGGTCCCGGACCAGGAGTAGTAGCGAACGCCGCCGACCGACGCGGCCCCCTCGCCGCACGCCGTCGTGGGAACCCCGCGGGGATAGCGGGCATTGAAGCTCGCAAGGCCCGCGGTGGTGAGCGAGTCGACCGCGGCGATGGAGTCCTGCGGGTTGGACGTCCCGGCGATCAGGCCGAGCACCGTCCCGAGCTGGTTGGCGAAGAAGCCCACCACCGACTCCGTGTAGGAGCCGTTCTGGATGTTGGCGCGAAGGAAGTCGGCCAGCTCGGCGCCCTTGTGCGGGCTCCCGACGCTGGTCACCGACGCGACGAGGTCCGGGCGGACGGCCGCCACGTAGCGGACGTCCAGGCCGCCGTGGCTGTGGCCGATCAGATTCACCTTCGGCTTGCCGGTGATCGCGATGATCTGTCGCACCTGGGCGAGCAGCTGCTCGCCGCGGGCCTCGGTCGAGTTGAGTTGGCTCACCTCGGTGACGAAGACGCGTGCGCCGCCCGACGTCAGCGCGAACGGGATGCCGTACCAGTAGTCGTAGATGCCGAAAAGCTCGTCGAAGCCGCCCAGGCCGTGCGCCAGCACGATCGGGTACTTCGTCTTCGTGTAGTCCCACGGCCAGGCGCGCGCGGACGACGGCAGCAGCAGCGCCGCGCCGAGCATGCAGCCGATCACCAACCGGAGCCAAGAACGCGCCATGCGATCCCCCCTTCGTCAAGCCGGTTGCCGGACGATGCCGGCTACGCGAGGGAACCGCGAGGTGTCAAGGCGCGGCGCGGGCCTACATGCGCACTATCGGCGCTCGGGGGTGAACGTCACCGGCATGTGCTTGATGCCCGAGATGAAGCCCGACCGGAGCCGGTCGACGTGCCCCGTCACCTCGATGTCGGGCAGGCGGCGCAGAATCTCCTCGAACATGATGCGGATCTCCAGCCGCGCGAGGTGCGAGCCCAGGCAGAAGTGCGGGCCGATGCCGAAGCCGAGATGCTCGTTCGGCGTGCGGCCGACGTCGAACACGTGCGCGTCCGGGAACACGGACTCGTCGCGGTTGGCCGACGTGTACCACAGCGTCACGCGATCGCCCTCGCGGATCTGCTGGCCGTGGAGCTCGACGTCGCGCTGGGCGGTGCGGCGGAACATCATCACGGGCGTCACCCAGCGCAGCAGCTCCTCGACGGCCGTCGGGATCAACGACGGATCGTCGAGCAGGCGCTGCTTCTGCTCGGGGAACTGCGACAGCGCGAGCATGCCGCCCGAGATCAGATTGCGCGTCGTCTCGTTGCCGGCGACGGACAGCAGCATGACGAAGCTGTCGTACTGGTGCTCGGAGAGCCGCTCGCCGTCGACCTCGGCCTGCAGGAGCAGGCTCGTCAGGTCTTCGCGGGGACAGCGCTTGCGCTCCTCGGCCAGCTCGTTCGCGTAGCCGAAGAGCTGCATCATCGCCATCTGGCCGACGAGCGGATCCTGGCCGTACTCCGGATCCTCGTGGCCGACCATCGTGTTGCTCCACTCGAAGAACTTGTGACGGTCCTCGTGCGGCACGCCGAGCATCTGCACGATGACCTGCAGCGGCAGCTCGGCGGCGACGTCGGTGACGAAGTCGCACTCGCCACGTTGCGCGACGTTGTCGACGATGGCGCGCGCGAGCTCCCGCACCTGCATCTCGGTGCGGTTCAGCATCTTCGGCGAGAAGCCCATGTTGACCAGCCGACGGTACTTCGTGTGCTTCGGCGGGTCCATGTTGAGCATGATCGCGCGCTGCGGGATCAGCTGCTCCTCGGGGAACTCCGGCAGCAGCGCGGTGCCGCGCTCGGACGAAAACGTCTTCGGATCGAGCGAGATCTTCCAGACGTCGGCGTGGCGCGTGACGACCCAGAACCCCCCGCCGGCGATGTCCGGGTGCCAGTAGCAGGGCGCCTCGTCGCGCAGCCGCCGGAACGTGTCGTGCGGGACGCCCGCAGCGAACGTGTCCGGGTTGGAGAGGTCGGCCCCGAAGGGGAGCGAGGCGGAGTCGGCCATCGAACACCGGGTTACCCAAACGAGCGTTTGTCTGTCAAGCATGGGTTGGAGGCCGATCCCGCCCGTGGCATAGGGTCCGCCATGGAAAGCAAAGGACTCGAGGAACGCCGCCAGTCGCTCGAAGAGCAGTTCTTCAAGAAGGAGAACGAGCGGCACCGCGAAGCGCTGAAGGCGAAGCAGGACCGGGAGGCGCACAAGGCTGCCCTGCAATCCGCCGGCATTCGCGACGGCGCGCTCGCGGACCAGCTCGTCGAGCTCGGCGTGGCGCCGCAGAGCGTGGCCGCGGTCGAGCTGGTGCCGTTGGTCCTGGTGTCCTGGGCCGACGGCGAGATCCAGCCGAAGGAGCGCGAGGCGATCCTGCGTGCGGCCCACGACGCGGGCGTGCCTGAAGGCGGGCCGGGCTCGCAGCTGCTCCAGAAGTGGCTCGAGACGCCGCCCCCCGCGACGCTCGAGCAGACGTGGACCAGCTACATCCGCGAGCTCTGCGCACAGATGACGCCGCAGGCAAAGGGCAAGTTCTGCAGCGAGCTGCTCGGACGCACCCTGAACATCGCGAAGACCGCCGGCGGCTTCCTCGGCATCGGCAGCGTGTCGGCCGCGGAGCACGAAGTCATCGACCGGCTGACGCAGGCGTTCAGCGTCGACTGAAAATGCAACGGGCCGCCCTTCCACTCGGAAGGGCGGCCCGTTCGTTCACGAGACGTCCTCGCGGCCGACTAGAAGTCTTCGCCGCCGTGGGCATGACCGCCCGCCGCCGGCTTCTCTTCCTTCGGCTTCTCGGCGACCATCGCCTCGGTGGTGAGCAGCAGCGCCGCCACCGACGCCGCGTTCTGCAGGGCGGTGCGAACCACCTTCGTCGGGTCGATGATGCCGGCCTTCATCAGATCCTCGTAGGTCTCGGTGGCGGCGTTGTAGCCGAACGAGCCCTTGCCGTTCCGGACCTTGTCGATCACGACCGACGGCTCGAGGCCGGCGTTCTTCGTGATCCAGCGCATCGGGTCTTCGATGGCGCGCCGGATGATCGCCACGCCGAACTGCTGCTCGTCGTCGAGCTTGAGCCCGTCGAGCGCCGTCTGCGCACGGAGCAGCGCGACGCCGCCGCCGGGCACGACGCCCTCTTCCACCGCCGCGCGGGTGGCGTGCATGGCGTCTTCCACGCGTGCCTTCTTCTCCTTCATCTCGATCTCGGTGGCGGCACCCACCTTGATGACGGCCACGCCGCCGACGAGCTTCGCGAGCCGCTCCTGGAGCTTCTCGCGGTCGTAGTCCGAGGTGGTCTCCTCGATCTGCGCCCGGATCTGCTTGATGCGGCCCTCGATGTCCTGCCGCTTGCCGGCGCCGTCGATGATCGTCGTGTTGTCCTTGTCGACGACGATGCGCTTCGCGCGGCCGAGGTCCTTCAGGGTGACGTTCTCGAGCTTGAGACCCAGCTCTTCGGCGATGAGCTTGCCGCCCGAGAGGATGGCGATGTCCTCGAGCATGGCCTTGCGGCGGTCGCCGAAGCCCGGCGCCTTCACCGCGACACACGAGAACGTGCCGCGGATCTTGTTCACCACCAGCGTGGCGAGCGCCTCGCCCTCGACCTCTTCGGCGATGATGAGGAGCGGTTTGCCGGAGCGGGCGACCTGCTCGAGCAGCGGGAGCAGGTCCTTCATCGACGAGATCTTCTTCTCGTGGATGAGGATGTAGGCGTCCTCGATGGCCGCCTCCATGCGATCGGGATCGGAGACGAAGTATGGCGAGAGGTAGCCGCGGTCGAACTGCATGCCCTCGACGACGTCGAGCTGCGTCTCGAGGCCCTTGGCCTCCTCGACCGTGATCACGCCTTCCTTGCCGACCTTCTCCATGGCCTCGGCGATCATGTCGCCGATGGTGCGGTCGCCGTTGGCCGACACGGTGCCGACCTGGGCGATCTCGTCGCGGCCCTTCGTGCTCTTCGAGATCTTGCGCAGCTCCTCGATGACCGTCGTGACGGCCTTGTCGATGCCGCGCTTCAGGTTCATCGGGTCGTGGCCCGCGGCGACCATCTTGGCGCCTTCGGTGAAGATGGCCCGCGCCAGCACGGTCGCGGTGGTGGTGCCGTCGCCGGCGACGTCGGAGGTCTTCGACGCGACCTCCTTCACCATCTGCGCGCCCATGTTCTCGAATTTGTCGGCCAGCTCCACTTCCTTGGCCACCGTGACGCCGTCCTTGGTCACGTTGGGGGCGCCCCACGACTTCTCGATCACGACGTTGCGGCCGCGCGGACCCAGGGTGACGGTCACGGCATCCGCCAGGACGTTCACGCCGCGAAGCACCTTCGAGCGTGCGTCCTCGCTGAACTTGACGATCTTAGCCGCCATGCTTGCCGTCCTCCCTACGCCTCGACCACGCCGAGCACGTCATCCTCGCGCAGGATGAGGTGCTCCTCGCCGTCGATCTTGATCTCGCTGCCGGAGTACTTGCCGAAGAGGATGCGGTCGCCGGCCTTGATGTCCAGCGGCGTCACCTTGCCGTCGTCGTTGATCTTGCCCTTGCCGACGGCGACGACCTTCCCCTCCTGCGGCTTCTCCTTGGCCGTGTCGGGGATGATGATGCCACCGGCGCTCTTCTGCTCGGCCGCCTCGATGCGCTTGACGATGAGCCGATCGGCCAACGGCCGGATGCGGGTTGCCATGGAACGAATCCTCCCTCCCGGGACGACCCTTCGCCGGCCCCCGGGCTCAACTGAATGTGTTCTGTACGGAACGCGCCCGGGCGTGGCCGCAGGACGCGCGGCGGCTAAGTAGGTTCGCCACCGTCTCCAGTCAAGGGGGGACGCGGTTTCGGCAAGGCGCCGGTCCGATGTGCGAGGGCGATCATCTCTTCGAGCCATGCCAGCCGCTGGGCCGGCGTGGCCTCGAGCCCCAGCGTCAGCGCTCGAAGGCGTGCCTCTTCCCAGTCGCTCACGACGACCTCCGTCGGAGGATTTCCTCCAGCGCAGCGATGTCTGCGAGGTCCTGCGGACGGCCCGCCATCCGCTTCAGGGTGATCAGGTCGGGAATCGCAGCGACGCGGACATCCACGGTGCCGAGGTTCATGAGGTCGGCCCGGTTCCACAACCCGTCGAATTCCATCGGTGATTCGACGAAGAGATCGACCTCGCGCAGGGGGTTCGCGGCGTCCCGCATCGAGAACACACGCATTCCCTTGTCCCTGCTCCACTCGGCACGCCGGCCAGGATCGGCGAACTCGTACGGATCGACCGGGGAGCGCGGCTGGAAGCCCTCCCCGACGAGCACCGAGATCGCCCTCCGCGCCGCGACGGGCTCGAGGTCGACCACCAGATCGACGTCGGCGGTCAGCCGGGCGAACCCATGCAGGACCGTAGCCAACCCGCCGACCACGACGTAGCGCACCTGCGCACCGTTGAGTGCAATGAAGAGCGGTTCCAGAAGGCCCATGCGACACCGGAAGACGGCTGCCGCAAGAATAGCCGCGGAACGTTCCGGGTTGCTACACGGACGTCGCGAAGCCCGCGATCAGGCCGTCCTCGACCCAGCGGAGGAGGAGCGCGCCGGCCGCCGCGCCCGCGTCGTCGCCGTCCAGGTCGGCGAAGGCGTCGCAGATGACACCGAACGGCTCGCCGGCCATCAGCCGGCGCAGCGCCTCGCGCTCCGAGGCGTCGACGGCGCAGTGGTAGACCACGTGGTCCTGGCGCCAGACCCGGATGGCGGTCGGCTCGGGCTCCAGCGCGGCATCCGGGCTCTCCCAGGCACGGTGGACCGGCCAGGCGCTGTCGACGAGGGTCAGGGCCGGGATCGTCGTGAACTGCAGGCCCGCCCAGTCGTCGGGGGCGACGGTCCCCAGATCGGCCGGCCGCACCGGGACCACGTCCGGCGCGTCGAACACCTCGACCCGGGCCCATTCGAGCGCGGACAGGTCGGCCGTCCAGGGCGGCGCCCCGGTCGGCAGATGAGCATGGAGATGCGGCGTGAACCGCCGCCCGACGTGACGCACCGACGGGTGCTCGGACGGGTGCGCGTCGACGTAGGCCCGCGCGACGGCCGTGAAGGCCTCGTCGCCGAGCACCGCGGCCGTCTTCTCGAAGTCGTCGGCGAGGAGGTCGCGGAGACGCCAGAAGTACATGTCGGCGTAGATTGCGATGCGGCGATCCGCGTCGAGCGCCGGCGTGGAGCGCACGACGTCGCGCAGCCCCGGCGACGGGTCGCCGGCGAGCGCGCGGAAGAAGAGCTGCTGCAGCTCACGCAGCGCCGGCGCGGACACGCGGCTCCTCCCCGAGCACCTCGGCCTCGACGGCGCGCGCTCGGGCGGCCTCGGCGAGGACGTCCTCGATGGGCGGCAGCTGCGCGTCCCACTCGACGAGCGTCGACACCCGACCGAACCGGCGCACGGCCGCGCGCAGGAGGCCCCACACCTCGTCGCGCACGGGCGCATCGTGGGTGTCGAGCAGATGCGTGCCGTGATCGCTGTGCCCGGCGAGATGGATCTGGCCGACGCGGTCGACCGGCACGCCGGCGAGGTAGTCCGCCGGGTCGAAGCCGTGGTTCACGCTGCTCACGTAGACGTTGTTGACGTCGAGCAGGATGCCGCAGTCGGCTCGCTCGGCGACCGTCGCGAGGAATTCCCACTCCGGCATCGCCGAGTGCGCGAACGCGACGTAGCTCGAGACGTTCTCGAGGAGGATGCGGCGGCCGAGCCGCTCCTGCACGCGCTCCACGCGGCCGACGACCTGCGCGAGCGCCTCTTCGGTGTACGGCAGGGGCAGCAGGTCGTGCGCGTAGTGCCGTCCGACGCTGCCCCAGCAAAGGTGATCCGACACCCACGCCGGCTCGATGCGCGCGGCCAGCGCGGCGAGCTCGTCGAGATACGTCTCGTTCAACGGATCGGTCGAGCCGATCGACAGCGAGACGCCGTGCAGCACGATCGGCGTGTCGGCCCGCACCTGCTCCAGGATCGCGAGCGGCCGGCCGCCGGGGATCATGAAGTTCTCGCTGATCACCTCGAACCAGTCGGCGCGCGCGCCGTCGAGCACCTGCTGATAGTGCCCGGTACGGAGGCCGATGCCGTGGCCGAGAAACGGGAAGTCGCTGGCGTTCATCGCGCGAGAAGGCGGGACCCCGCCGCGATCGACGGGGCCCCGCGCGGAATCACTCGACGACCTTGCCGCCCTGCTTCTCGCACTCGGCCTTGGACGTGCTGATGACGCCCTTGCCCTTGCAGCTGTTCTGCCCGGCGCAGCTGCCGCCGGCCCCGGCGCACGAGCCCTTGCCCTTGCACTCGTTGACCCCGGAACACTTCACCTTGTCGCCGGCGGCCTTGTCCTCGGCCTTCGCCTGGATCGCGCCGGACAGGATCAGGACGGCCGCGGTTGCGGCGATGGCGGTACCCTTCTTCAGCTTCATTGCGTCTCTCCTCTTTCAGGACGTGAGCGGTTGGTGCTGCCTTCGACGCCGGACGGGCGCAGACGTTTCACCCTCCGTGGTGGTCCAGCGGCAGCGGTATACCATCCGGTACGGACCGGCCAGACGGCTGGATGGGCCACGAAAGGTGCCCGCGATGGCACAGATGACACGCGGGGCCGGCCGGCTGGCACACTGGGCTCACGCCGTTGCTGGGCCGGGGGCCGGCACGCCGATTGCGATGACGGGACTACGAGCGCGCGTCCCCGCGCTCCTCCTCCCACCCCGCCCAGTCCGTGTCCCTGTCCTGGCGGTGCGGCGGCAACCGAAAACGGTCGCCGCCGCACCGCACCCCTCTCCCGCCCTACCAGCGGCAGCGAATGGAGCTGCCGCCCCCGCGCGCCGCGCAGGCGCCGTTGAGCGGCGTCTCGGCGCACGCACCCGTCGTCGCGAACGGCGCATCCAGGATCACCGTCGCGCGCAGCGGCAGCTCGCCAGCCGACGCCGCATACGCGCCGAGCTTGCCGCGCACGACGAAGCGCACGCCGCCGGGCGCGCCGGTGCGGCGCAGCATCACGCGATGGATGCCGCCGAGCAGCGTGTCGCCGCGATTGCGGTAGACGAACGACCGGCCGTTGCCGCGGCTCGTCCATCCCGCGCGCGTGACGTCGCCGTACGGCGTGTTCGGCAGCGTGACGTCGACGACGGTGCGACCGTCCTTCGTGACGACGAGCACGCGCATCCCATGGGTGAGCGGCGCCAGCTTCGCCTGCAGCGGCGGCGTCAGCCGCATGGTGCCGACGAGCCGCAGCTTGTCGTCACCGCTCGGCCCGAGCACGCGCGCCAGACGCAGCTTCGCGGTGTCGGTGAAGATCGGCACCACGTTCGTGCACGGATCGCACGCGTCGCCGAGCCCGTCGCCGTCGCCGTCCGACTGGAACGGGTTCGACGTGGTCGGGCAGGAGTCGTCGGCGTCACACGTGCCGTCGGCGTCCGCATCGAACGGACGCAGATCGGTCGGACACGCCGCGCTCGTGCCGCTGCACACCTCGGCCGCGTCGCACGCGTCGGCCACCGGACGGCAGACGGTGCCGGCGGCAGCCAGCACGTCGTCGGGACACGTGGTCGTCGCGCCGCCGCACGTCTCGGCCACGTCGCAGCCGCCGGCGGCGGCGCGACACACGGTCCCACCCGCGGCGAGCGCGTTCGCGGGACACGCGCCCGACGATCCGGTGCAGCGCTCGGCCACGTCGCACGCGCCGGCCGACGCGCGACACGTGACCGTCGACGCCGCGAAGCCGTCGGTCGGACACGCGCCCGACGATCCGGTGCAGCTCTCGGCGACGTCGCAGACGCCGGTCGACGCGCGGCACGGCGTCCCGGCGGGCGCGACGACGTCCGTCGGACACGCGACGAACGCGCCGGTGCAGCTCTCCGCCACGTCGCATCCGCCGACCGACGGCCGGCACGGCTCGCCGGCGTCTGCGAGCTCGTCGGTCGGACACGCCACGTCGACGCCGTCGCACGTCTCGGCGACGTCGCACGCGCCGGCCGCGGCGCGGCACGTGGTGCCGTTCGTGGCGATCTGGTCCGCGGGGCACCCGATCGTCACGCCGTCGCAGGTCTCCGCGACGTCGCAGTCGTCCGCGGCCGCGCGGCACGTCGTGCCCGCGCTCTCGACCTGATCGGTCGGGCACGCGACGGACGCGCCCGTGCAGCTCTCGGCCGCGTCGCACGGACCGGCGGGAAGCCGACACGGCGTGCCCGCGTCCGCCAGCTCGTCGGCCGGACAGAGCCCGCTCGCGCCGTCGCACGTCTCGGCGACGTCGCAGTCGTCGGCGGCCGCGCGGCACTCGACGCCGTCGGCGACGAGCGTGTCGCCGGGACAGACGCCGGTGACGCCGCCGCACACCTCGGCGACGTCGCAGTCGCCGGCGGACGGCCGGCACGACACGCCGGCGCCGAGCACCGTATCCGACGGGCACGACGCGCTCACGCCGTCGCAGGTCTCGACGACGTCGCACGTGCCCGCGACTGCACGACAGGTGGTGCCTGCCGGCTCGATCTCGCAGTTCGCCGCACAGCAGTCGCCGTTCGCGTTGTTGCCGTCGTCACACTCCTCGCCGGCGTTCGGCACCGTGTTGCCGCAGAGCGAGGTGAGCGTGACGCTCACGAAGTGACCGTCGTCGGCCTGCACGCGGCTGCCGACGCCGGGGTATGTGCCCGCCGTGTCGGTGTAGTCGGTCGGCAGCCCGAGGCGCACGGCGCACTCGTCGCCGAACAGCAGGGACAGCACGCCGGTCGACGTGCACGACGCCGACCACGTGAACGTGAGCGTATGGGTTTGCGGCACGCCGTTGCTGACGCCCTCGATGATCGCGACGCCGCTCTCGTCGAAGCCGAGGTTCTGCGAGCCGGTGTCCGACACTGCGCCCGGGTCGGCGAGGCTCAGGCTGCCTGACGCGAGCGTCCCGCCGGTGTGTCCGCCGGCGACCGCGCCGACGTCCGCCGCGGCGGAGACGCCGTCGTCGTGCAGCGTCAGCGCGCCGACGAAGTCGGTCGCGACGGTGAGGGAGTACGTCCCCGGCGCCGTCACGTCGAAGGTGATCGTGTAGTCGGTGTTCTGTGTCATCGAGCGCGACCCCACGCTCAGGAGATCGACGTCGGCGCCGACGATCTCGGCGTAGCGCGTGGTGAAGCTGGTCGTGTCCGACGCCAGCACACCCACCGTCGTCTTTCGCTGGTAGCGGTCGGCCAGCAGGTCGAACAGCGTCGGCGTCACGTCGTCCGCACTGTTGCCGCCGTTCTTCGCGACGGAGAGGTTCGTGATCGACTGCGCGAGGGACGCGTGCGGGCTGCACGTGAGGATCGCCGCGACTCCCAACAAAATCGATATCGCCTTCGCTCGGCTTTCCATATTCATAACTGTCGCCCGAATTCGGCAAAGACTTGAGCGGGTCAGGAACCTGACTCACCAGCGACAACGCACGCTGCGCCCGCCGGCTCGCACGGCGCAGGTGCCGACCACGGCCGGAGTCTCCGCGCAGGCGCCGGTCCGCGCGATCGGCGCGTCGAGGACGATGGTCGCGCGCAGCGGCAGGTCGTACGGAGGCACGACGTAGCGGCCCAGCTTGCCGCGCACCGAGATGCGCAGGACGCCGCCCGGCTTCGCGAGCCGCAGCGACAGCCGGCTGACGCCCCCGACGCTGGCGCCGCGATCGCGATAGGTCCAGCCGCGACGATGCACGGAGATGGTCCAACGCCGGTCGGGCGGCAGCGCGGCGTCCAGCACCACCGTGCCGCTCGCGGTCGTGACGAGCAGGCGCGCGCCGCGCACGAGCGGATCGAGCCGCGGCCGGAGCGCGTCTGGCAGGCGCATGACCGCTGTGAGGCGGAGGCGGTCGTCGCCCGGCGGCGTCACGAGGCGCGTCAGACGGAGGCGCGCGGTGTCGGTGAAGATCGGCACGACGTTGGAGCACGGGTCGCACGCGTCACCGACGCCGTCGCCGTCGACGTCCGATTGCTCGGGATCGGCATCGGCCGGGCACAGGTCGAGGTCGTCGCAGGTGCCGTCGACGTCGGCGTCCGTCGAGCCGACGTCGGCGGGGCATACGATGGCGACGCCGTCGCATGTCTCGGCGACGTCGCACGCGTCGACCGCCGCCCGGCACGTCGTCCCCGCCGGCGACGGCGCGTCCTCGGGACACATGGCCGCGACGCCGTCACACGTCTCCGCGGCGTCGCAGGCGCCGGCGGCGGCGCGACACTCCGTGCCCGCGGGCGCAAGGGCGTCGGTGGGACACGCGGCGGCCGCGCCGCTGCACGTTTCCCCGGGGTCGCACGCACCGATCGACGGCCGACACGCGAGCGTGTCCGGCGCGAACGCATCGGCCGGGCACGCGGCCGCGTCGCCGGTGCAGCGCTCGGCGACGTCGCAGGGACCCGCGCCCGGACGGCACGTGACGCCGTCCGCGACCAGGGCGTCCGTCGGACATGCGGCACTGGCACCGTCGCACGTCTCGACGACGTCGCAGGCGCCGGCGGCGGCGCGACACGCGTAACCCTCGGGACGCAGCACGTCGGCGGGACACGCCGCGTCCACGCCGTCGCACGTCTCCGCGACGTCGCACGCGCCCGCGGCCGCACGGCAATCGGCACCGCTCGCGGCCAGCGCGTCCGCGGGGCACGCCGGTCCGCCGCCCGTGCAGTGCTCCGCGACGTCGCAGGCGCCGGCGGCCGCGCGGCACTCGACCGTGTCGGCGACGAACCCGTCGGCCGGACAGTCCGGCGACGACCCGGTGCACGCTTCCGCGACGTCACAGTCGCCCGCCGCCACGCGACATCCGACGCCGTTCGGCCGCACGGCGTCCGCCGGACACGTCGCCGACGCGCCGGTGCAGACCTCGGCGACGTCGCAATCGCCGCCGCTCGCGCGGCACTCGACGCCGTTCGCGACGAAGCCGTCGGCGGGACAGGTGGCCGACGCGCCGCTGCAGGTTTCGGCGACGTCGCAGCCGCCGGCAACGGCGCGGCATTCGACGCCGCTCGCGTGCAGGCCGTCCGCCGGGCACGCCGCGCTCGAGCCGCTGCAGCTCTCGGCGACGTCACACGTGCCGGCCGCGACACGGCACGTGACGCCGCTGGCGACGAGGACGTCGCCCGGGCACGCAGCGGACGATCCCGTGCAGCGTTCGGCGACGTCGCAGTCGCCGCCGCTCGCGCGGCATTCGATGCTGCTCGCCGCGAACACGTCGGCCGGGCAGGACGCCGACGCGCCGGTGCAGGTCTCCGTGACGTCGCAGTCGCCGGCGACGCCGCGGCATTCGTACCCGCCGGGCCGGAGCACGTCGGCGGGACAGACGGCGCTGGCGCCGGTGCAGGCCTCGGCGACGTCGCATGCACCGTCGCTCGCTCGACATTGCGCGCCGGCGTTCGCGAAGGCGTCCGCCGGGCACGCGGGCGACGCGCCCGTGCACGCTTCGGGCACGTCGCACGCGCCGGCCGCCGGACGACAGCCGACGCCGTTCGCCGCGAGGACGTCGGCGGGGCAGTCGGCGGTGCCGGTGCAGGATTCCGCGACGTCGCAATCGCCGGCGCTGGCGCGACACGCACTGCCCGGCGCCACGAAGCCGTCGACGGGACACGCCGGGGTCGCGCCGTCGCACGTCTCGGCGACGTCGCAGTCGCCGGCAGCGGCGCGACACTCGACGCCGTTGGCAACCAGCGTGTCCGATGGACATACCGTTGCTACGCCGTCGCAGGTCTCCGGCACGTCGCATGCGCCCGCGGCCGCGCGGCACTCGGTGCCGTTCGCCTCGCGCGCGTCGGCGGGGCAGCTCGCCGACACGCCGTCGCAGCTCTCGACGACGTCGCAATCGCCGGCAGCGGCGCGGCACTCGACGCCGTTCGCTACCAGCACGTCGCCCGGGCAGGCGGCGCTCACCCCGTCGCACGTCTCGACCACGTCGCAGAGCCCCGCGGCGGCGCGACACTCCGTCCCACCGGTCGCGAGGACGTCCGCCGGACACACCGCGCTCGATCCGGTGCAGGTCTCTGCGACGTCGCAGATGCCCGCCGCCGCACGGCACGCGACGCCGATCGCCGCGAAGACGTCTGCCGGACACGCGGCCGACGCGCCGGTGCACGCCTCGGCCACGTCGCAGTCGTCTGCGCTGGCACGACACTCGACGCCGTTCGCGACCAACGTGTCGGATGGACACGCCGCACCAACGCCGTCGCAGGTCTCCGCCACGTCGCAGTCGCCCGCCGCCGCACGGCACGCGACGCCGATCGCGACGAGAACATCAGCGGGACAGGTGGCGGCAGCGCCCGAGCAGCTCTCCGCGACGTCGCACGCACCGGCCGCCGCGCGGCACTCCACGCCGTTCGCCACGAGCACGTCCGCGGGACACGCGGCAGCGGCGCCGGTGCAACTCTCCGGGACGTCGCAGTCGCCGGTTGCCGCACGGCACTCCACGCCGTTCGCGACCAGCACGTCCGACGGACACGCGGCGCTGAGCCCGTCGCACGCCTCCGCGACGTCGCAGTCGCCCGCGGCCGCGCGGCACTCGACGCCGTTCACGACCAGGGTGTCCGACGGACAGGCGGTGCCGACGCCGTCGCACGCCTCGGCCACGTCGCACGCGCCCGCCGCCGCACGACAGGTGGTGCCGTTCGTGACGAGTAGGTCCGCCGGACACGCGGACGACGCGCCGTCGCAGGCCTCCGCGACGTCGCAGTCGCCCGCCGCCGCGCGGCACTCGACGCCGTTCGCGACCAGGGTGTCCGACGGACAGGCGGTGCCGACGCCGTCGCACGCCTCGGCCACGTCGCACGCGCCCGCCGCCGCACGACAGGTGGTGCCGTTCGTGACGAGTAGGTCCGCCGGACACGCGGACGACGCGCCGGTGCAGGCCTCCGCGACGTCGCAGTCGCCCGCCGATGCGCGGCACTCCACACCGTTCGCGACGAGAACGTCAGCAGGACAGGTGGCGGCAGCGCCCGAGCAGCTCTCCGCGACGTCGCACGCACCGACCGCCGCACGGCACTCCACGCCGTTCGCGACCAACACGTCCGACGGACACGCGGCGCTGAGCCCGTCGCACGCCTCCGCGACGTCGCAGTCGCCCGCGGCCGCGCGGCACTCGACGCCGTTCACGACCAGGGTGTCCGACGGACAGGCGGTGCCGACGCCGTCGCACGCCTCGGCCACGTCGCACGCGCCCGCCGCCGCACGACAGGTGGTGCCGTTCGTGACGAGTAGGTCCGCCGGACACGCTGACGACGCGCCGGTGCAAGTCTCCGCGACGTCGCAGTCGCCCGCCGATGCGCGGCACTCCACGCCGTTCGCGACCAACCCGTCCGCCGGACACGCCGTGCCGGCGCCGTCGCACGTCTCCGCCACGTCGCACGCACCGGCGGCCGCGCGGCACTCCACCCCGTTCGCGACCAGCCCGTCCGCCGGGCACGCGGCCGACGCCCCCGTGCAGCTCTCCGCCAGGTCGCAGACACCGGCGGGCGCGCGACACTCCACCCCGTTCGCCGCGAGCGTGTCGGACGGACACGCCGTGCTCAGTCCGTCACACGTTTCTGCGACGTCGCACGCACCGGCCGTGCCGCGACACTCCACACCGTTCGCGACGAGTACGTCCGTCGGGCAGGCCGCGCTCGATCCGGTGCACGTCTCCGCGACGTCGCACGCGCCGGCGGCACCGCGGCACTCGACCGTACCCGCGACGAATTGGTCGGCCGGACACGCCGTCGACGCGCCGGTGCACGTCTCGGCGACGTCGCAATCCCCCGCGCTCGCGCGGCACTCCACCCCGTTGGCCACCAGCGTGTCCGACGGACACGCCGCGACGGCCCCGTCGCACGTCTCGGCGACGTCGCACGCTCCCGCCGCCGCGCGACACTCCACACCGTTCGCCACCAGCACGTCCGACGGACACGCCGTTGCCACCCCGTCGCACGTCTCCGCCACGTCGCACCCGCCCGCCGCCGCCCGACACTCCACGCCGTTCGCCACCAGCGTGTCCGACGGGCACGACCCGCTGGCGCCCGTGCACGTCTCCGCCGTGTCGCATGCGCCCGCCGCCGCACGGCAGACGCTGCCGTTCGACTCGAACTGGCACGACGACGAGCAGCAGTCGCCGTCGCTCGTGTTGCCGTCGTCGCACTGCTCGCCGCCATCGACCGACGCGTTGCCGCACAGCGACGTCAACGTGACGGTGACGAAGTGACCGTCGTTCGCCTGCGTGCGGCTGCCGACGCCAGGGTATGCGCCCGCCGTTCCCGCGTACTCCGCCGGTAGCCCCAGCCGGACGGCGCACTCGTCGCCGAGGAGCACGTTCAAGACGCCGGTCGACGTACACGACGCCGACCAGGTGAACGTGAGCGTGTGCGCCTGCGCGACCCCGTTGCTCGTGCCGTCGATGCGCGCGCTCGACGTCACCGCGAAGCCGGTGTTGCCACCGCCGGAGCCCGACAGCGCCCCGGGATCGGACAGGCTCAGACTGCCGCTCGTCAGCGTGCCGCCCGTCTGCTGGCCCGTCACCGCCGACGCGTCGGCCGACGCCGACGAGCCGTCGTCGTGCAGCGTGAACGCACCGGTGAGGTTGGTGTCGACCGTGAGGTAGTAGGCGCCGGGCGCCGTCACCTCGAACGAGATCGTGTAGTCGCTCGCTTGCGTCTCCGTGCGCTGACCGAGCGTGAGCAGGTCGACGTCCGCGCCGACGATCTCCGCGTAGTGCGCGGTGAACGACGTGCTGCTCGAGCTGTCGATCGCGACCGTCGTCTTGCGCTGGTGCCGATCGCCGAGCGCGTCGACGAGCTGGTCGGCGCTGTTACCGGCGTTCTTGTCGACGCTCAGATCGGCGATCGACTGCGCCAGCGCGGGCGCCGTCCCGACGATCCAGACGACCAGGAACCAGGCTCGGGTCCGAGAATCCATGAATGGCTTCGCCCCGGGGCAAGCCATTCAAGAATATCGACTGGATTCGTTGGACCATGAGCATGCGATATCGGATTCCGGCCGTCACCATTCTGACCCGTCAGCCAAGTGCCAGCGCCGCCAGCAGAACCGCCGCGGCCGCCAGCCCGACCCGGCGCACGAAGCCCGGCTGGATGACCGCGTGGTCCGACGCGATGCTGCGGACGTCGCCCGGGCGCATGCGCCCCTCGGTCACCGCCTCGGTGAGCTGCAGACAGTCCTCGGCGAGCAGCTCGCGGAACGCGTGACCGATCTCCGCCGACGCGACCGACGGATCGCCCTTGTAGCTGACCTCGACGCCGCCGTAGCCCCAGCGCGCGTTCATCACCCAGCCGATTCCGCCGGCGATGCCGTCGAACGCGGTGCGCAGCTTGGTCGCGTCGCCACCGCGTCGTTCGCGCCGCGCCGCCAACGCCGCCCCGACGCGCTCGAGCGGCTTCCAGCGCGGCGGCGCGAGCGGCCCGAGCCGCCGGTACTCCTCCTCGACGAGCTCCGGCTGCTGCGCGAGCATGAACGACGTCTCCCACGTCCCGGCGTGCTCGCCGATCAGCAGACCGTGGCGCTCGCGCTCGTCGAGCGGGCGGCCGAGCAGCTCCTCGGTGCGTGCGAGCCGCTGTCCGGTGATGATGCGGTGGAGCACGAGGATCGACGGCGTGAACATCGCGATGCCCGTGCGACGGCTGACGGCGCGACACGCCGCCTCGAGCGCCGAGGCGTGGCGCGGACCACCGTGCCCGTTCGTCACGACGACGTGGCGATAACCGGCGCGCGCGAGACAGCGGCCGTGCGCGACGAGGGTGTCGTAGAGCGCGCCCTGCCGCACGTTCATCGAGCCGCGCAGCGGCAGCTCGTCGGTGCCGATCGACAGCGCCGGCAGCTGCACGACCGTCCAGTCGGGATGGCGCTCGGCGAACCGGCGGCCGGTCTCTTCCGCCATCCATCTCGCCATGTACCAGTCCATCCCGATGGGCAGGTGCGGACCATGCACCTCGAGCGCGGACACGGGCTGGAACGCGACGGTGCGCACACCGTCCAGGCGGCGGATCTGCGAGTACGTCAGCTCTTCGGCACGCACGAGCGGCATACCGAGGTGCTAACGCGGGCGCGCGGCTCAGGGCAACCCGAGGGCCACGCGTAGCGGCGTCAGATCGATTCGGTGGCCCTCGGGCGAATCCATCTCCATCGCAGCCAGGAGCTCGACCAACTGTTGGACCTTGGCCCGGCCTTCCGGCGACCGCATCGCTTCGCGCGGCGTCTGCCGCTGCAACGCCGGGATGCGGCGATCCGGCCAGCCGTCGTAGTCGGCGCGGCGACGCGCGCGACTCGGCGACTCCGGATCGTCGCGCAGGTGGCATCCACCGAAGGTGCGGCCACTGCCACAAGCGCATGGATTGTCGGGGTCGAGTGGACGCGAGTCCGGATGCGGGACACGCAATCGCACCGGCCCGGTCGTCGGCGTACCGAGCTCCTCGACGATCGTACCGGGATGCTGCTCGGCGAGGGCCGCTCCGCGGCGCGTGAGCAGCTCGGTCACCGCGGCCGCACAGACGGTCGCCAGGACGACGTCCGCCTCGCGCGTCGGACGACGGATGCCGTCGGGGTCGAGACACAGCACCACCGGATAGCCATCCGACGCGGCGACCGTCCATCGATGTTCCTCGACCTCACCTCGCAGCGACGCCGCGAGTGCATCGCCATCTTCGTAGTTGAGCGACAACAGGTAGCCGCCGAGGTACGGCACCGCTTGGCCCTCTGCCGGCCCGTCGCCGAACGCATCGTAGGAAGCGACCGAGTCGAAGAGGAGCAGCCCGCGGTTCTCGTCCAGTCCGCCGATGACCACCAGACATGCGTCGTGGAGCCCGATCGCGGGCACGTCGATGGCGATGGGATGGTCGTCGGCCACCGTTCGCCATGGTTGCAAGCGGTACAATGCGGCGGCCGCCTCGAAGAGCGCCCGGAGGAGCGGCTCGGCGATGTGCCCGTGCTCGAGGTAGCTCGGCGGCTCCTCGGACGTCGCCAATGACGCGAGCTCGTCGAGCAGGTCCTCCATGAGCTCCGCGACGAACTCCGGCGACTCGACGACGACGTCGACGCTGGGGCCGAACCGCTGCTGTACGGCGTGGACGAGCTCGGCAGTGACGTACACGCGCTCTGGCGGCCGCTCGTGAATACCGTCCAACGCGGCGAGGGCGTCGGACGCCGACACCGGCGCCATGCCGACGTGCGTCGCCAGGATGCGACCGTCGCTCATACTTCGCCAGATCACCAGGTCGGGCCGTGTGGGCTGCGGATGCGACACGTAGAACGGCGCCCGTACGCACGCGCACACCCACGCGCGAACACGGCTCCGCGATCGGGCACGCCCTTTCCGTTTCCGCCGTCGCATCGGCATGGCGGTGCTCTACCACCACCTTGCCGGGAGCACACCCCGCGCATACACCACTTCGGACGAGCGTCATGTCCTTCTTCGACACCTTCGAGCTGCTTTCGTTCGTCGTCACCGTGGTCGGCCTGCCGTTCGCGATCTGGGTGTTCCTGCGCGAGCAGCGCAAGGAGCGCGAGAACGAGGAGGACGAGGCGTACCAGCTGCTTTCCGACAGCTACAACGACTTCCTCACGCTCGTGCTCGCGAACGCCGACCTCCGCCTGCGCACGGGCAGCGAGGTGCTGGCGCTCGACGACGAGCAGCTCGAGCGCCAACGGGTCATCTTCGAGATGCTCGTCTCGCTGTTCGAGCGCGCGTACATCCTGATCTACGACGACCCGATGTCGCCGAAGCAGCGCCGGCGCTGGCACTCGTGGGACGACTACATGCGCGAGTGGTGCCGCCGGGAGGACTTCCGCCGGCAGCTCCCCCTTCTGCTGCGCGGCGAGGACCCCGAGTTCCGCGCGTACATCGAACGGCTGGCGCACGACGAGGCGCAGGCGCAGTGAGCGACGTCGCGATCCGCGTCGAGCACCTGGTGAAGGTGTACGCGCGCCGCTCCGGGACGCCGGTGCGCGCCGTCGACGGCCTGTCGTTCGACGTCCCCATCGGCTGCATCTTCGGCATGCTCGGACCGAACGGCGCCGGCAAGACGACGACGTTGAGCATCCTGACGACGCTGATCCCGCTCACGTCGGGGAAGGCCAGCGTGCTCGGCTTCGACGTCACGACGCAGGGCCTCGACGTGCGGCGTCGGATCTCGGTCGTGATCCAGCAGTCGGCCGCGGACATGTTCCTGAGCGTGCGCGACAACCTGCGCACGTATGCGCGCTTCCACGCCATCGACGACGGGACGGCACGCCGCCGCATCGACGACGTGCTCGACCGCTTCCAGATCGCCGACGCGGCCGACCGCAAGGTGATGGACCTGTCGGGCGGACAGCGCCGTCGCGTGCAGGTGGCGAAGACGTTCCTCGTCGACACGCCGGTCGTCTTCCTCGACGAGTTCTCGACCGGCATGGACCCGATCCTGAAGCGCGCGGTGATGGACATGCTGCGCGCCGAGGCGAAGCGCGGCCGCACGATCGTGCTGACGACGCAGATCCTGAACGAGGCCGAGGAGCTCTGCGACGACATCCTCATCATCGACAAGGGCAGGCAGGTGGCGCGCGGCGACCTGCACGCGCTCAAGCTGCTCAGCGACGGGATGAAGGAGGTGTCGATGACGTTCGATCGCCTCCCCGACGGCATCGAGTCCGAGTTGCGCGCACTGAGCCCGCTGCACCTCGCGATCGCCGGCAACACCGTCGAGATCGGCCTGCGCATGCCGGAAGCCGAGATCCTCGCGCTGGTCGCGCAGCTCGCGGCGCGCGGGACCGTGCTGCGCGTCGAGGTGAGCGGCGCCAGCCTCGAGGACGTCTTCGTCGCGCTGCTCGCGAACTGAGGGATCGATGCACGCACTGCGCGCCGTCGTCTACCGCGAAGCCCGCATCCGGGCGACCAACGCGCTCTTCATCTTCTGGGACCTGCTGTCACCGCTGGCCTACCTGCTCGTGTTCGGCGTCGGCATCGACTCGGCACTGGGCCCACCGGTGGCCGTCCCCGGCATCGACTACAACGCGTTCTTCCTCGCCGGCGTGCTCGCGATGGCGAGCTTCAGCATCGCGTCCAACACGGCGTGGTCGTTCTTCATGGACCGCGACAACGGCATCTTCTACGAGATGCTGACGTACCCGATGAGCCGCGGGCAGTACCTGCTCGGCAAGGTGCTCTTCAACGTCTTCGTCGCCGTCGTCCAGGCCGCCGTGACGGTCGGTCTCGCCGCGGGCCTGCTCGACGTCCCCATCGTCTGGCCCCAGCTGCCGCTCCTCGCCGCGGCGGTCGTCGCCGGGACGATCGGCTGGTTCTTCTTCTACGCGTGCTTCGCGCTGCGCATCCGGCGCAACGACGCGTTCAACACCGTGACGTCGATCCTCTACTTCGCACTGCAGTTCGCCAGCTCGATGTTCTACCCGCTCGAGCCGCTGCCGGCGTGGCTCCGCGCCATCTCGTTCGCGAACCCGATCACCTGGCACGTCGACGTCATGCGCTTCGCGAGCATCGGTCTCGGTCACCCGACCACGATCGCGTGGGAGGCGCTGGCCTTCGTCGTGTTCTCCGCGGTGTCGTTCGCGTTCGCGACGCGCTTCCTCAACCGGCAGGGCTGACCGCGGCGATCCGCTGGACGACGGCCGGCCGCGGCTCGGTCACCTCGCCCTCCTCGAACGCGACGACACGCAGCCGCCCGCCGACGACGTCGCGCAGCTCGCCCGGGCGCAGGAGGAAGTCCGGATTGCGCGGATGGCCGAAGCGCTCGTTGCCGGCCATGAACGTCTCGTAGAGGAGCGCGCCGCCCGGCAGCAGCGCGTCGAGCAGCGCGGGGAAGAGCGGACGGTGCAGGTAGTTCGTGACGACGATGCCGCCGAAGCGCTCGCCCGGCAGCGGCCACGGCGAGCCGTCCTCGAGATCGGCTCGGACGATGCGGAGCCCCGCCTGCGGCGCCAACGCCGCCACGTCGCGATCCACGGCGACTACCGGGTGCCCGCGCTCCAGGAAGAAGCGCGTGTGACGACCCGCGCCGGCGGCCACGTCCAGCACCGGCGCCCCGGGCGGCACGAGCGCGGCATGACGGACGACCCACGACGACGGCGACGACACGGGCGCGCTGTAGCAGATTCGTGCTATCGGCCGACACCATGATCGTGACCAATGCCCTGATCCCGAACGGCGAGCAGATCTCCGCGCTCGCCGCCGACGACCGGCCCGAGCCCATCACCATGCTGAACCTGCTCAAGTTCCGCGCGAAGGCGGCATATCCGGACGGCCGCGATCCGGAGCTCTCCGGCCGCGACGCCTACCAGCGCTACGCCGACCGGATGGTGCCCTACGTCGAGTCGCGCGGCGCGCGCGTGGTGTTCATGGGCGACATCCGCGCGCTGGTGGTCGGCGAGGTCGGCGAGAACTGGGACACCGCGGCGCTGGTCCAGTACCCGTCGGCGCGCGAGTTCCTGTCGATCGCGATGTCGCCCGAGGTGCACGAGTTTTCGGTCGACCGCGAGGCGGGCCTCGAAGGCCAGCTGCTGCTGATGGTCGGACCGCGCGACCCGGCTTGATCGTCCGGCGCGCGCGGCTAGAAACGGGAGCGTGCCGACGCCGTCGCTCCCAATCGTCGACCTCGGGCGAAACGCGTGGCGGCAGACGATCGCGCGCGATTCCGGTGTCCTGATCGACGCGGCCGACTACTACCGCGCCTTCTACGAGAGCGCCCGCGCCGCCCGCCACTACGTCCTCATGTCGGGCTGGCAATTCGACAGCGGCGTCCCGCTGCTGCGGGGGGACGACGTGCCAGCCGGCGCCGAGGTGCGGTTCGTTCCGTTCCTGAACGGGCTCTGCGAGGCGAATCCGGACCTGCACGTCTACATCCTCGCATGGGATTTCCACGTCGTGCTCGGACTGGAGCGCGAGTGGCTGCAGCGGATCTATTTCCACTGGACGACCAACTCGCGCTTTCGATTCGTGTTCGACGACTGCCCCGTCGACGGCGGCTCCCACCATCAGAAGTTCGTGATCGTCGACGGCACGCACGCCTACGTCGGCGGCATGGACACGTGCGAGGCGCGCTGGGACGACCGCCGGCACCGCGGTGACAATCCGCTGCGGACGTCGCGCGGCGCGCCGCAGAAACCCTACCATGACGTACAGGCGTGGCTGGCCGGTTCCCGGGTGACGGCAGACCTCGCGGAGCTCTTCTGGGCACGTTGGACGTCGTGCGGCGGCGGCGATCGCCCGGCGTTGCCGTCCGCACCCGACACCGCGGCGCGGCCGCGCGGCCTGCTGCCGATCGGAGGCGGCCGCGTCGCGATCAGCCGGACGCAGCCGAGCGCCGACGAGCACGGCATCCGCGAAGTCGAGCACCTCTTCGTCGACGCGATCGCCGCCGCCGAGCGACTCGTCTTCATCGAGACGCAGTACTTCAGCAGCCGCCGCATCCGGGACGCGCTCATCGAGCGGATGGAGCGGGCCGACGGTCCGCGGCTCGACATCGTCGTGCTGGTCAACGAGCGCGCCGAGGCGCTCAAGGAGGAGCTGGCCGTCGGATTGCGACAGGCGCAGAACCTCGATCTGCTTCGCGACGCGGCGGCGAAGAGCGGGCACCGCCTCGGGCTCTACTATTCCGTTTGCGACGGGCCGACGGACGACTTCCGCTGCACCTACATCCACTCGAAGATCCTCGCCGTCGACGACCGCTTCCTCACGGTCGGGTCGGCGAACCTGACGAATCGCAGCATGGGCATCGACAGCGAGCTGCACGTCACGTGGGAAGCGCTCGGCACCGGCCGCGACGACCGGCGACTCGCCCGCGCGATTCGGCACGTCCGCGTGAGCCTGCTGGCGGAGCACGGCGGCCTGGAGGGCTTCCGGTCGATACGGTCGATCGCGCGGAGCGAGCGCCTGGTCGAGCGCCTCGACGCGCTCGCCGCGATCCCTGGCGCTCGCCTGCAGCGGCACGGGCCACCCACGCCCGCCCAGGAGGCGGCCATGAAGGTGGTCGATCCGACGACGCTGCCGTTCGACCCGGACACGTCACCCGACGCCGTCGACGAGCCGGTGGAGGAATCGGCCACGGGTCTGCTCGACCCGGTGACCGGCACGTTCGCCGCGCTGCGCGACCTGCTGCGCGGGCAGCGGTCCTCCTCGTAATTTCCGCAAAAGCGCGGGCAACGCCGACGCGGCGCAGACCCGCGAGGTAGGCCTTGTCGAGCGAATGCGGCGTTCGTCGGCGGCACATCGTTTGCAGCCTCGCACACGCACATGCACCTCGTGTCGACCGTCGTTCTCGTGACGGCGTTGATTGTGGCGTCTCGTGACGGTGTCGCGCTCGCGCAGACGCCGGCGGCGCAGCAGGACGATCTCACGCCGGCGCGCGTGAACGAGCGCACCACCGAGCTGGTGGACGAGCACGCGAGCCGCGCGGCGATCCTCCGCGCGCAGGTGCTGCTGGACCGTGCCGCGTTTCCGCCCGGCGAGATCGACGGCAAGTTCGGCAGCAACATGCGCCGCGCGATCAGCGGCCTCCAGCAGGCGCGCGGTCTGCCGGCGACGGGCACCGTCGACGAGCAGACCTGGGCCGCGCTCGAGCAGGCCGACGCCGTGCTGACGACGTACACGATCACTCCCGACGACGTCGCGGGCCCGTTCATGCCGATCCCCGGCGACATGATGAAGAAGGCCAAGCTGGACGCGATGTACTTCAGCTCGGCGCTCGAGGCGCTCGGCGAGAAGTTCCACGCGAGCCCGGCGCTCCTGAGCGAGCTCAACCCCGGCGCCGCCTTCGACGTCGCCGGGACGACGATCACCGTGCCCGGCGTGTCGACTGCCGCGCCGCCGCCGGCGGCCGAGATTCGCGTCGACGAGAGCGACAAGTCGGTGAGCGTGATCGACGACGCCGGCAAGGTCATCGCCCGCTATCCGGCGAGCACCGGCAGCAAGCACGACCCGCTGCCGGTGGGGCGATGGAAGATCAACGGCATCTTCTGGAACCCGCAGTTCCACTACAATCCGCGCCTCTTCTGGGACGCGCGACGCGGCGATCGCAAGACGACGATCCAGCCCGGCCCGAACAATCCGGTCGGCGTCGTCTGGCTCGATCTCTCGAAGGAGCGCTACGGCATCCACGGCACGCCCGTCCCCGCGAACATCGCACGCACCGAGTCGCACGGCTGCATCCGCCTGACGAACTGGGATGCGGTCCGCCTCGGGATGCAGGTCCGCGACGGGACGCCGGCGGTGCTGGTCAGGTGAGCGCGTGCGTCGCGCAGCCACGCTGGGCGCGGTCGTTCTGACGGCGCGCCTCGTCGCCGGTGCGCCCTTCGTCGGTCCGCCCGCGCCCGCGCCGGCCGCCATCGTCACGCAGGAGGACGTCGACGGCCTGCGCGCGCGCCGACTCGACGTACCCGTCTCGGGCATGACGCGCAGCGAGCTGCAGGACACCTTCGGCGACGATCGCGACCCGCACCGTCACGAGGCGCTCGACATCGTCGCGCCGAGCGGCACGCCGGTCACGGCGGTCGAGGGAGGCACCATCGTGAAGCTCTTCGAGAGCGTGCCCGGCGGGACGACGATCTACCACCTCGATCCCTCGTCGACCTACGTCTACTACTACGCGCATCTCGACCGGTACGCGGACGATCTGCGCGAGGGACAGGCCGTCGAGCGCGGCCAGGTGATCGGCTACGTGGGGACGTCGGGCAACGCGGGCAGGACGCCGCACCTGCATTTCGCGATCGCGAAGCTCGGGCCGGCGAAGCGGTGGTGGGAAGGCGTGCCGATCAATCCGTATCTCGTGCTGCGGTGAGCATCATCGCGGATCACGCGCTCGTCGCCGTCGCCGCGGCTTGGCCTCCTCGAGGAGCGCGACGTCGAGCAAGTCCTTCGGCCGCGACGCCGCGCGCTTGTTCGCGATGAACTCGCGGCGTCCTAAGAAACCCACCTGATACGAGCCGAAGCGGGCTCTGACGCGCCCCTTCCATGCCTCGGCGAACGTCACGCCCGAGATCCCGGACATCAGATCGATCCGCAACGGCTCGTTGCCGAGGCTCGCCATCCGATCCGGAAGTGCGAAGCGGCGCGCCGACCGTGCGAGCGCCGGAAAGCCGTACGCCGTCAGCACCGCGCCGAGCCGTTGCGCATTCTCGACCGACGGCTCGACGAAGATGTCGAGATCACCGGTCGCGCGAGGCCGTCCGTGCACTGCCAGCGCGTGGGCTCCGACGATGACGAAGCGGACGCCTTCGGCGCACAACAACCCGATGAGCTCGCTCCAGTCTGGGGGTAGCTTCACCGTAGACTCCCCATGTCAGCTCGCGGATCGTCTCGACCGCGGAGACCCGCTCTGCGACCGACCGCGAAAGCCAGAAGCGCGCTTCGTCTCGCGGCGCATCGGCCGCGGTCGTCCATCGGAATCGACGTTTCATCCGCGTTCGTGAGTGTCGCATACGCCGCATCGACTGGCGAGCCGTCACACCCGGCGTGTGATCGCGTCGAGCGCCGCGCACGTCCGCTCCGCGTCCTCGCGGAAGTCGTCGGACAGGTGCGCGTCCTCGGCGACGTACTGCCAGAGCTCCGTCGCGATGCGGGCCGCGGCGAGCCAGGCGTCGCGATGCTGCGGCGGCGGCATCGGCGGCACGAACGGCGCGTCGACGAGCTCGCCCGTCGCGGTCGGGCTGCGGTGCGCCGGCGACAGGCCCCAGGCGGGCGCGATGCGGCCGTCGAGCAGCACGGCCGCGTTGCCCGCGTGCATGCCGGTGTCGCCGATCAGACGGCCGAACCAGCCGCGGACCGCGAGCGCGCGCGCGTCGTCGGGCCCGAGCACGCCGTCGCGCCGGAGCCCGTCGGCCACGGCGTGCCACGCGCCGCTGGCGCCGAGCGCGCGCAGCGAGACGACGCCCCGCCGCCCATGTGCGCCGACGCGATCGAAGCGCCGGATCTCGAGGAAGGCGCGGCCGTCGTCTTCGAGCCAATCCGTCTCGCAGGCAGCCACGCCGTGCGCGCGCAGGACGATCGACGCGAGATGCTCGCAGCGGAGGAGATCGCGCCAGCGTCGCGCGGCGGGCGTGTCGTCGCGCGGCGAGAACTTGACGACGACGTGCCGGATGCCGTCGCCGCCGCGCACGCAGGCGGCGAGCTTCGGCTGCGCGCCGCCGAGCCACGCGCCCGGCTCGTCGCCGGCGAGGATCGCGTTCGCGCGGCGCGCCCAGGCGGACGACCGCTGCACCTCCGGCACGGCGGCGACGTCGTCGAGCGCGGCGTGCTGCACGCGCTCGAGCGCGTCGTCGCCGAGGACCACGTCGCCGGGCAGGTCGTGGCCGTGCAGCAGCAACGCCGCGAGGACGCCGTCGCCGTTCCATTCGACGGGATCGGGGGCGAGGCCGAGCATACGCGCATGGCGGCGGGCGAACGCACCGCCGAGGAAGCCCGCGGGACGGAGGTCGTCGAGGAGCCAGGGGACGTCGGCCGGCGGCAGGCGGCTCAGCTCGGGATCGAGCGTCTCGAGCCACCAGCCGTCGGGATGGAGGGCGCGCAGCGTTCCCGCGACGCGCGCCCTCCCCTCGACATCGATCCGATAGACCGGCCAGGCGTGGCCGAACGTCCGCACCTCGCGGGCCAGGGCGTATCGCGTCGCCCGGGCCCGCCCGATCTGCAGGACGCGGTCACCCGCCGCCCGCGTGAGACGCGAGAGACTCGGCTGGCTGATGCCGAGGCTCGACAGCACCTCGCGCGCAGGCAGTCGACCGCGTTCCCGGAGCAGATCGAGCAGATGTCCCGTCGTCGCCATCCGTGGCGACAGCGTTGATACTGAATTGATTCTCTGGGTTCAACTGATCGAATCTCCTGAGTTTCGATCTCGGCCGAAGAATCGATTCATAGGTCGACGATCGCGGCAAACCCGCCGTACGCCATCCGCTTCACGTCGAACGGCATGGCCTTCGGATCCATGTCCATGCGTGGGTCCTTCATCACCTTGGCGTTCACGCGATCCCGGTGTGCCCGCGATTTGTAGAGGATGAACGAGAACACCACGACCTCGCCCGGCTTGGGCTTCACCATCGACGGGAATGACCGCATCCCCTTGATGTTCATGTCGTCGCCGGCGCACTCGAAGTACTCGAGCGCGCCGTGCTCGCGCCAGACCTTGCCGGCCTTCTTCGAGATCGCCGCATAGGCCTTCAGGCTCTTCTTCGGGACGGGCAGCACGAAACCATCGACGTATCGGGCCATTCGCTCCTCCTTTGGGTGCTAGTCGAACCGGTGCGCCTGCATTCGACAGCGACACGTCACGGCCGCTTCATCGGCCCGCGACGAACGGTCTGTAGGGGAGTGCCCATGTACACGAATACCGATCGACGTGATGGAGGCGCGCCCTGGCCGCGTCTCGACAGCGGCATCGCCATCCCGGTTCAGCCGGCGCGGCTGCCTCCGACTCCCGAGCTTCGACTCTGTCTCGCGGTCCTCGAGCAGGCACTGGCGGACCTCGCGACGGTTCGGCGACGAACCGTCGTCCGGCGCGGAGCTTCGCCGGCGGCCGTCATCGCCTGGTTCCGATCGAGCAACATCGCGTGGCCGTTCGCGTTCGAGGCGATCTGCGCGACCCTCGGCCTCGACGCGGACGCGGTCCGCCGCGCGGTCGGTGTCACCACGAGCGGCTGACCTCCTCGTCCCCCGGTGGCGCAATAGGACCGCCGGTTTCCGGCTTCTTCTCGGGTACCATGACGAACCCGACGACGAAGGTGGAAATCCGTGACGGCGGCGCGCCCCGGCCGCTGCCCGTGAACGAGCTGGCCGCGATCGTCGAGCCGGCCCGCATCCCCGAGACGGGGGAGCTGCTGCTCTGCCAGGCGGTCCTCGAGCAGGCGATTCACGACCTCGGTCGCGTGCAACGGCTGACGCCACGCCGGCGGGCGACCGAGACGGCCAAGCTGATGCGGTGGTTCCGATCACCCGACGTCACCTGGCCGTTCTCGTTCGAGTCGATCTGCGCGACGGTCGGCCTGGACGCCGACGCCGTGCGCACCGCGGTCCTGGTGAGCGGCCCCCGCCGGGTGGTCCTCGTCGGCGACGAGCGGCTCTCGGCCTGATGCCTACAACGTCGGCTGCGCGACCTCGGCCCAATCCGGGCCGCTCGACCCGGGCGTCGCGTTCCCGGAGCTCGGCACCGTCAACGTCCCGCTGAAGAACTCCTTCGTCTCCGCCGGCGTCCCCTCGTTCAGGAGCAGGGCGACGCGCCAGCGCACCGCCCGCGGCGGGTTCTCGTCGTCGGTACGGTGATCGGAGAAGTAGTGGACGCGGATGGCGTACGTCCCCGTCAGCACCGTCTCGCCCTCGTCGAAGCTCAAAAAGTAGTTCTCGGGCCCGAGACCGCTCGTGTTGTCGACGTCGAGCACGCCGCCGACCGACGTGGTCCTGTCCGAGTACCAGGCGGTCTCGCCGTCGGGCTGGGTGACGTAGAGGTCGAGGTCGGCGTCCGACGCGTCCCACGTGAGCGTCGCCGAGAGGGTGGTCTTGGGGGTCTCCGACGTGATCGTCTTCTGGGCGCAGCCGCGCCCGCCGTCCGGCCCGTCGACCGTGACCTTGATCTCGTTCTCGCCGCTGCGCAGCACGACCTGCGAGCTGAACGCGCCGCCCGACACGACCAGCTCCTGCGGCGAGTCGTTCAGACGC
This sequence comes from uncultured Binatia bacterium (SeqCode), assembly GCA_964432595.1. Lineage (GTDB taxonomy): Bacteria > Desulfobacterota > Binatia > DP-6 > DP-6 > DASYLJ01. The sequence continues at coordinate 359,827 of CAYSOF010000003.1, forward strand.
AGGCTGCCCGTCTTGACGTCCGGGTTGCCGACGGTGCCCGCGACCGTGACGACGCGCTCCGACGTCGTGTCGTCCGTCGGCTGCGTGATCGCCAGCGGGATCGAGCCGCCGTAGGCGAACTCGCAGGGGCAGCCGCTGGTGTCGAGGCGGACCGCGACGATGCGGTTCGGGTCGACGCGGTAGAAGCGCGGCTCGGTGGCCTCGAAGTTGGTCCCGACGGCGAACGGCCGGAAGTTGTAGAGCTCCTGGATCGGCGTGAACGCGTTCGCCAGGAAGCCGGTGTCGATCGTGTGCAGCCGCGGCGCGCCCTGGTTGTCCTTGCTGAAGACGACGACGGAGTCGCCGTCGCGGCTGAGCGGGACCTCCACGTGGACCGAGGTGCCGGCGGTTGGACGCTCGTGGGCGATGACGCTGAACGTGTCGAGCTGGCTCGCCGGGATGGGGCCGCCGAACTTCTTCGCGAGGTCGCGGATGTCGTCGGCGGCGGCGCCGCCGGAACCCAGACGCAGGGGGAACCCCCGCTGCGCCGCGACGGCGTTGATGATGTTCTCGGTGACGGTGCCGCCGCAGTTCGACTTGACGCTGACGTCGCCGATCGCACGGTAGTCCGTGCCGCCGTAATTCGTCTCGTCGTTGGCCCGCAGGTTGGTGAGCTGCGCCTGGAGGCGGGCCTTCTTGCCGGCGTCCTCCTCGAGCTCGACCTGCTCTTGAATGTCGTAGAACAGGAGCGTGTAGTTGAAGGCGACCGTCTCCTCCTGGCCGCCGGCATTGATGCCGGTGACGTACAGCTTCCCGTCGCACTTGTTCTTCGACTCCGGGACGCTGGCACGGGGCGCGATCGCGTTGGTGGCGGCCGACGATGCGGCCCCCACCCGGGCACGCGCGACCGTGTCGAGCTTGTCGTCGATGTCGTAGAGGAAGTCGTCGTGCAGGTCGCCGTGGCCCGCCAGCACCCGGATCGTGTGGGTGACGAAGTGGGTAGCCCAGATCGTCGACGCGAACAGGTTCGTGTCGAGCCACTCGGCCAGGACGGGCACGGCGCGCGGGTCGCCGATGCGCTCCAGGGCGTAGGCGAAGAGCGAGAGCGGGATGTCGTCGGCCAGGGTCACCCGCTCACGGAACGGCTCGAGCAGCCCGTCGACCGCGGCGGGTCCCCGGGCGATCAGCTCGCGCAGCTCCGGATTGTAGGGCTCGGCGACGGCGCGGATCAGGTACGGGAAGTTCTCGTTCAGCATCCGCCGCTGCGTGTCGACGTCGCTCAGCGAGGCCACCAGCTGGGCGGGCCCCATGCGGACGGCGCGCAGCTTCCGTCGCTTCGGCTTCGCCTTCTTGGTGACGAGCGTGCCGACGAGCGTGTCGCAGGCCGGGGCGGCGATCGACGCCTTCAGCTTGGCGCCGTTCGGGAGGTCGGTGCACGACGTCCACTGTGCGGTGATCTTCGTCTTCTTCCGGGTGGCCTTGATGCGGACCGTGGCCGGCTCGGTGCAGCCGGCGCTGAGGGCGATGCCGGTGGCGTCGAGGGTCAGACGGCTCGCGGCCGCGAACGGCAGCGGCTCCTCGATCCCGAACAGGCCGACCGGGCACGGCTCGGGCGGCGGCTTCTTCGCCGCATCGGCCGGCGGAGCCAGGAGAAGGACGAGAAGCCAGACGAACGCCACGCGGCGGAGCATCGGCAACCTAACTACCGCCCTTGGTCCATTCAGCGCGAGCTAATTCGACGTCCGGCGGGTGCATGGTTCTAGAGGATACGGCTCGCTGCTTTTGCGAATTTCTGTGGAGAGTGCGTCATGAAGCGCGCGGATCCGTCACGAACCGTCCACCCAGTGGATCTTCGGATGCGTGCTGCCAGGCACATCGCCTGCTGGATGTTTTTCGCGTTTCGTCGTCAAAGGGCCTCATGCGTTCCGCACTGGGGTTACTCGTGCTGCTCGCCGGCCTCGCCGCCGCCGCGGACGTCATCCAGCTGAGCGAGGGTCCGTCGCAACGCCAGCGACGCGTCGTCCGACAGGCCTGCCACGAGACCTGCGACTTCGCGATCCAGATCTGCGCCGACATGCCCGTGCGGAGCGTCCGCGTGCTCCCGGACCGGGCGGGGATCGCCCCGTCGGTCGACGCACGGCCGGCCGGGTGCGGCGAGCCGATGACCATCACGCTGCGGCAGCGGTCCCCCGACGTGCCGATGCGGCTCGCGTTGCGGGTCCGCGCCGTCCACGACGAGCCGGGACGACTCGCCCGGAGCCGACTCACGCTCCGGTGTCTGCCGAATCCGGAGAATCACGGCTGTCCCGCGACGACGACGACCACGACCACCACGACGACCCTGCCACCTGCCGCGTGTGCTCCCGCCGACGTGCAATGCTGCAGCGGCGGACAGCTCCGATCGCTCTTCGGTGCGAGCGGCGTCGAGCTGCGGCGCGACGACGCCGGGATCGTACGGACGGCGGTCTGCGACGGCTCGGGGAGCACCGTCGCCGCGGCGGCGTGCGATGGGCCGGCGATGGCCTGTTGTCTCCGCGACGGATGCCCCTGGTTCGCGGTGCACGGTGGGAATGGGGCGTCGCTCTACGAATCGTGCCGCGACGGCGGTGGAACGTTGGTCCGTGGTCCATGCGACGCGGAGCCGATCCATCCGCTGCGGCCATGCCTCGTCACGGGATGCAGCGGGCAGCTGTGCGCGAGCAGCCCAATCGGGACGACGTGCGTCTGGGATCCCGGGTTCGCATGTCTCCGTGACGCCGTCTGCGAGCGCCAGCAACACGGCGGCTGCGGTTGGACGGTGCTCCCGGGCTCGCCGCCCTGCCCGGCGGCGAAGTAGGGCGCGTCAAAAACTGCGAATTTCGAAATTCGCGGTTTTCACAGCGCGCGGCGTGGCCTAACAACCGCGTCATGCGTCGACTCGTCGTCCTCCTGATCGCCCTGGCACTCCTCCCGTCCGGCTGCTCGTCGCAACGAGCGCCCGAGAAGATCGCCGCGCCGAGCGGCGTGGCAGCCGCTCCGGACCGCAGCCCGGAGGATCGGGCGCTCGACGCCGGCCGGCACCCCGACGCGCTGATCGCGTTCCTCGGCGTGAAGCCCGGTATGCGGGTGGCCGAGCTCGCCGCCGGCGGCGGCTACACGGCCGAGCTGCTGGCGCGCGCGGTCGGTCCGACGGGTCGGGTCTGGGCGCAGAACGACAAGTTCATCCTCGATCGCTTCGCGGCGAAGCCGCTCGCCGATCGGATGGCCAAGCCCGTGATGGCGAACGTGGTGCGGGTCGACCGCGAGTTCGAGGACCCGTTCCCGCCGGACGCGCGCGACCTCGACGTGGTCGTGATCAACCTCTTCTATCACGACCTCTACTGGTTCGGGTCGGACCGGGAGGCGATGAACCGGGCCGTCTGGAAGGCGCTCCGGCCGGGCGGCCGCTACGCGGTCTTGGACCACAGCGCGAAGCCGGGCTCGGGTGCGGCGGACGTGCAGACCCTGCATCGGGTGGAGGAGTCGACGGTGCGGGCGGAGGTGGAGAAGGCCGGGTTCCGGGTCGTCGGGCAGTCGGACGTCTGGCGGGTGCCGTCGGATCCGCGCGACTGGAGCACGTCGCCCAGGACGGCGGGCGAGCGGCGGGGGACGAGCGACCGGTGGGCGTTGCTGTTCGAGAAGGTGGAGTGAGGGTCAGCGGACCCAGGTATCGACGGGGCGGCTGAGGAACTCGTCGATCGGGATGCCGCCGGTGCCGACCACGAGCGAGCGCTTCGCACGGAAGCGGGTAGTGAAGTCCGCCATCCCGTCGAAGGCGTCGCGTGCACGCCCGCTCTTCACCCCGATCGCCGTCAGCTGTCGGCGTGCGCGCACGACGAAATCGACCTCGCGATTGCGCTCGCGCCAGTAGAAGAGCTCGCACTGCCCGGCGGCCGCCGCGACCGGGCGACGACCTGGGGAAACCGCCGCGGCTCGGCGAGCCGACTCGGGAGCACCGCAGCCTGGGGGCGCTGGTACGACGGATTACTCAATGCCTTGAGTAAAATTACTCAATGCGTTGAGCAGTTCAGCTCGCGACCTGGCCGCTCAGTAGTAGCCGACCACCAGGAGGATCGGCCCCGTCATGTCGACGGCGAGGTCGCGCCCGAGCAGGTCGCCGAGGAGTACGTCCCCGATCCGGACGTTCAGGTCGATACCGACGTGGGCGCCCGCGGTGAACGGACCGATCGCGAGCGGTCGTCGGGTGCACGGGACGCCCTCCACGACGTCGAAGAGGTCGGCGAAGGCCATGCGTGCGGGTTCGAATCGTCGTGCCCGGCCGACGTAGTGGGCGTGGGGGGTCCGTTCTCCAGGATAGCGGTGCATGTCGAGCGCCTCGTCTGATCGGCGTTTCGGCCCGATCGGGGTTCCGCGTGAGGCCAGCGGCGACCGGGCACTGCGAAGCGGCCAATCGACGTTCGCAATGGAGGCATCCTGCCGAGATTTTTCGACATGTTAAGGCCTAGACATAACTACTGCGGGCCTAGCGCAGGCGTTCTCGAATAGAGCGAACGAGACGGGTCAGAGGTTCCGCGTGGGCGACAGCCGGACGAGGAGCGGGAACCCGAACTGCGTGAGCAGCGCGAAGCGTCCCTGCGGAACGGCCTTGGCTTCGCGTCCCACGGCCTGGGCCACCAGTCGGTGGACGTCGTGGCGCGGGTGTCGGGCGTAGATCGACCGTACCTGCTCCCAGGGCAGGTCCCATGAGCGCAGCCCGGTGAGGTCGGCCATCGCGCCGGCCTGGACGTAGAAGGCGAGCGGATCGGCGTCGGGAGTCATGCCCGGACTGGCGTGCCCGACGACGGCGTCGGCCGCGCGTCGTGCCTGCGCGGGATCGATGATGCCGGCGCACGTGGACTCGACCGCCTGGGCCGAACGGATCGTGAAGTCCTGGCCGGCGACTGCCGCGGCCAGCCCCGCGTCGTGGAGCAGGGATGCGACGAAGAACAGCTCGGGGTCGATGCGCGTGCCGTCGAGCGCGCTGAGGCAGCCGCCGATGAGCCAGGTTCGGTAGCCGTGGCCGATGAGGTCGGGCGATTGCTCGGCGGCGGCCTCGATGGCGGTCCGGGCCAGCTTGGAGTCGGGGATCGTCGGCTCGGGGACGGTCGGCCGCGAGCCGGGGAGCCAGGAGCGGGCGCGGCCGACGACGTAGTCGACGAACCCGCGCGTGATCGCGGGGAGCATCGCGCGACGTTCGGCCGAGGTCAGGGCTCCGGACGTTGCAAGCGCCCAGTCGAGCGTCCAGGGGGAGCGTTCGGCAGCCATGCGCCGCGCTTAGGAAGATGCGCGGGTTGTGGCAAGGCCCACGCTACTTCCGCTCCACCCACACGTAGACGTGATCGCCCAAGGGGCGCCGCCCGAAGAGTGCGGGCAGCATGAGCGTCGTCGTCTGACAGTGCAGCGCTCGGCCCAACGCCTTGGGCAAACGAGCCGTCATGGGGTTGGGTCCGACCCACAACCGTTCGCGCACGCGGAGCCCAGCCAGGTCGAGGGCGGTCTCGAGCGATCTGGCGGAAAAGAAGTGGAGGTGCCCGTCGGAGTGGTACAGGTGCCAACGCGCTCCCATCCGACGCCCCTGCCAGGTGTCCCAGTCGCCGGTCATGAGCACCGCCGATCCGTCCGGTGCGAGGAGGCGCTCGATCGTCCGGAGATACGCGTGGGTGTCCCGAACGTGTTCGATGACCGCGAGCGACACGATGCAGTCGAAAGTTCCCGCAGGAAGGTCCATCGCCTCCACCGCCACGTTGTAAATGGTCAGGCGGCGATTGCGGGCAGCCGCTGCGGCCGCAGGCGCGGACGGCTCCACGCCGAACAGCCGACACGACGCCGGAAAGGCACTGAGCGTCGCACCTCCGTTCGCTCCGATGTCCAACACCCGGGCATTCGGGGGCAGGCGCCGCATGAGCGTCCGCACCAGCGCGCGATCGCGGAACCCCGGCCGTGGGTATTCCGGAACGGGCAGGTCGGCCCCGTAGAAGCGATCGTAGAACGCCGCGAGCGTCCCCTGTTCCGGCGGGTCGATCAGGAAGCGATGCCTGCAGCCGGCGCATTCGGCGACCGCGAGCTGTCCGAACTCCTGATCGCTCCGGAAGTCGATCGTGCGCAGGTCCGTCGCGCTACAGATCGGACACGCACTGCGAGCCGTGGTCGCGAGCGCTTCCACCGCCATCCCAGCCTCCCTCGTCCCCAACGTCGGCAGAACGAGCAGTAGCGTCGCCTCCGGCCGACCGCAAGGTACGGAGGCCTTGCGGTCGCCGCCGAACGATGGGGAAATGCGCCGCGGTGCGGGCGATGCGGTGGCTGATGGTCCTGACGGCGCTCTGCGGGGCGTCCCGCGCCGACGCTTCCAAGCTCGTCTACTACGGTTGGGGTCTGCCCGACGCGGCATGGGTCGCCGCCCACACAGCCCAGATGGAACAGATGCCGTTCGACGGCACCGGCATCATCGTTCCGATCGATGCCACCGCGTGGGCTGGGGGTCGCCGCGACACCGACAACCAGCTCGGGTGGGCCTTGTTCGGTCGACGCTCGTTCGCCGTCGCGGACTTCGCCGACACCATCGCCTCCCTCGGCCGGGTGCGGTGGCGGCGGTTCACCGAGAACTTCCTGCCCGCCGTCGTGAACACTGCGACGCAGAGCCAGGGGTTCTCCTGGTTCGACGACGAGCGCTGGGACGTCGCGATTCAGAATTGGGCGGTCCTGCTCAAGATCGCACGCAGGGCGGGATGTCGCGGTGTCGTGTTCGACCCCGAGGACTACGGCGGACGGCTGTTCGAGTATCCCGTCATGGCCGCGCGCCATCCCGCGAGCTTCGAGGAGTACCGGGCGAAGCTGCGTGAGCGCGGCGAGCAGCTGAGCCGACGGGGACGGCAAATTCTGCCGGAGCTCGTCGTCCTGGGACTCTTCGGCCCATCGCTGCCCCTCGACGTCACCAGCGCGGCGGACCTCGAACCGCACCGCTACGGCCTGCTCTCGGCGTTCATCGACGGCCTGGTGGCCGGCGGCGGTCCAGGTGTCGTGTTCGTCGACGGGGGCGAGTACGCCTATACCCTGCGCTCGCCATCCCAGTTCGCCTCGCTCCGCGACACGATGCGAGCCCGAACGGCATCCCGGACCGTCCTGCCGACGGCGCTGCGTTCGCGTCTCCAGATCGGCTTCGGCCTGTGGATCGACAATGGCGGACGGCGACGATGGTTCCCGGAGCAGCCGTGGAGGAACCATTTCACGCCCAGCGGCTTCGAGGACGCGCTGAAGGCTGCCCTCCGAGCGACCGACGAGTACGTCTGGGTCTATTCGCAGGAGGCCCGATTCTTCCCGCCTGCGGCGTTGCCGGAGGAATACCTCCAGGCAATGCGGCGCGCGCTCGCCGACCCGCGCAGCCGCCATGCTCCGACGAGCCCCGATGCTCCCACCCCGTAGATCGACGTGGTACACGAATGTGGGGTGTCGATGCGGGTCGCAGGTGGAGAGGTGGCGGGGTCGATGTCCCGATCCGCGCCTATCGCGCGATGAGGGCGCCGGCCGATGCCACGTCCTCCGTGACGATGCCTGGCGCGATCGCCGCCTCGGAAGCGCACGACGGCTGGCGTGCACTCGCGAGCGACACAGCGCTCCTCCTGGCCGGCCAATACGGATCGGCCGGCCTGAGCCTGCTATCGACCGTGGTGGCAGCGGCGCTGGCCGGCCCGGATGCCTACGGAAGCGCTGCGCTGGCCATCGCATTCCCGTCGCTCGTTTGGTCGCTGACGACCGTCAAGTCCGGCACCGTCACCACTCGATACTTCTCGCAGCAGGCGACGGCGCAGGAGGCGTCGGCGTTCTTCCGACTCGGAGTGTTGATCGACGGCGCGGCAGCGATGCTCGCACTCGTCGTCGTGGTCGTCGCGTGGGCGCTCACGCATACGATGCCGGGACTAGGGTCGTTCGACGCGCTCGCAGTCGTCTTCGCGTGTTCGTTGCCCGTCTCGTCGCTCAGCGGCACCGCGCTCGCGTTCCTCACCGCGCGCCGCCGCTTCCTCTCGGTCGCCTGCGTCCAACTCTTCGAGAAGACCTCGCTGCTGGTCCTCACTGCGGCGTTGTTGACCCTCGAGTATGGCGCGACGGGGATCGTCATCGCGCTGGCCGTCTCCCAGGCCCTGGCCGGCATCGCCGCGGTGGCGTTGTGCCTACGTCACGAGGGCCTCGGCGCCTCTCCGTGGTCCGGTGGCCTTCCGCATCTGGGTTCGCGCTGGCCCGAGGTACGAGCGGCACTGGCGTGGAACTATCTCTCGTCGACGACCGGCGGCGTGCTCACGAACGTTCCGCTCCTGGCCCTCGGGGCGCTTCGCTCGCCCGCCGAGGCCGGCTTCTGTCGTCTCGCCATGTCACTCATGAACGTGAGCGCGTATCTCGACGCCGCGATGGCACGTGCCACGTACCCGCGCCTCGCCGCCGATCAGGCGTCGACGGGAGTAAGCCGTGATTGTGCGATGCTCACCTGGCGCGCGGGGTTGCCCGCCAGCCTGGCCTTGATCGGCGTCGCGTTGCTGCTGCCGATCGCGATCCCGATGACGCTCGGGCCAACCTACGAGACGATGGTCAACGGCGCACAGCTGATGGTGCTAAGCGTCGCGGCGACGACCGCGATCTTCTGGGTGCAACCCCTCCTCTACGCGTCAGGTCGATTCCGGACGTGGGCGCTCGTCAGCGGAGCGGTGGCAGCGAGCGTCGCGGTGCTCGCGGGGCCCGTCGCAGCCGGCGCCGGGTTCTTCGGGACGGCCGTGTTCATCTCCGTCGCGCGGATGGGCTCGTACATCGGGGGAGCCATCCTCGCGTTCCAGCGACCACCGGCCGCGCGATGATCTACGCGCTTGCGCTGACCGGATGGCTCGTCCCGCGACCGATCGTCTTGCTGCTGATCGTTCCGATCTTTGCCGTGCTTTCGCAGCGCGAGCTGCTCGACCCCATCCTGAGCGACGGCGCCATCGATGTCAGACCCTCCGACTTCCTGCTCACCGTTGCCGCGTGTCGCGTCGCTACCGACCTGCTCATCCGCCGGAGCCGTCCACTGACCTTTCTGCCGATCGGCGTGTTCGTCGGCGCCATGACCATCAGCACCTTCGGCGCGATCTACACGCTCGGCGATTCGGCGTTTCGTCCCGAGCTCCACGCCCTGCTGCGAATGGTCGCAGAGGCCTCCGTCGTCCTGATCATCGCCAATGCAGTGCGATCGCGATCCGAGGTACGGCGGTTCCTCGTCTGCTGGCGAATATTGGGACTCCTGTTCGCCGCATCAGTGCTGGTCGACGTCGTACTCCAGCCCCTCGGTCTCGCGCTCGGAGAAGTACAGGCTGGAGAGCTCACGACGCGATACCTGGGTCCCGTCGGCGACTCCGTATCGTTCATCCTTCCGCTGTTTCTGTTCACCAGCTTCTTGGCAGGACGTCCGGCAGAAGCCGTATTCGTCGGATTGGCGATGCTCGCGACCGGAACCCGTGGTGCGCTTCTGACCGTCGCGATCGGCTCAGCAGTGATCGTCGCGCGGCAACGCGGACTGGACATGCGTCGGCTGCTCGGCGGCGTCGCCATCGGTCTTTTACTGGTCGGCGTTTTCGCGACCGACTTCGGCGGCCTTCGCACGAGAATCGTCGATGCGCGAATCCTCGGCGAGGGGATGTATCAACGCCTCACTTCTTACTCGCTCGCCTTCGACGTTTTTCTGAGCCACCCGCTGCTCGGCGTCGGGTTCACCGGTTTCACACTGGCGCTCCCTCGACACGAAGCGCCCACGTTCGTCACGGGCACATACAACCAGTGGCTACAGGTCCTGACCGACGGTGGCCTCCTGGGATTCATTGCGTTCACGTGGCTCATCGTCTCCGCGCTGACAACGTTGCAGCGCGCGTCGTCGGCCGAATATTCGCGTCGCGTCGCGATGCCCCTCAGTGCGGGGCATGCATGGCTCGCCGGTCTCGCATTGGGGAACCAGACGGCGGCCTGGCTCCTTCCGGGCTCGTTCATCGCGTATCTGCTCTGGTGCCTACTCGGCCTCGGGGTCGCTCGGCTGGCGACGCAGCGAAGCCGACGATGGATGGCGATTCGACGAACCGAAAGTCGGAGCTACGCGGAAGCACGCGCCGAGCTCTCGGTCGCGAGCTGACCAAGCACGGCTTCGTATTGCCCACAGAGGCGGCGGCTGCACGACTCGAGTGAGAATGCCTCCTCGACGCGACGCCGCGCCGCTGATCCGAGACGGTTGCGGCGACCATCGTCATGGAGCAGCGCGGTCATCGACTCAGTCACCGCGTCGACATCATCGGATGGCACGAGCACGCCGTTCACGCCCGAGGTGAGTACTTCCGGAATCCCTCCCACGTTCGACGCAATGACCGGAAGCCCGCGCTCCATCGCTTCCAGGAGCGCCATCGGCAGCCCCTCCCACCGTGAGGGCAGCACGAAGAGTCGACTCTTCTCGAGGAGCTCGCTCACGCGATCCGACGACCCGACGAAGTCGACCTTCGCGCTGAGACCGAGCGTTTCGCTCAGGGCCTGCAGCTCGGGCCGGAGACGTCCGTCGCCCACCAAGCACGCGCGCCCGACGTCGTCGCCGCAAGCGGCGAGCGCACGCAGCAGGACGTCGGCCCCTTTCGCCGGCCGATCCATGTTGCCGACGAAGATGACGTCGTACTGCGGTGCCATCCGTTCACCGAGCGGCCGGATCGTCACGCCGTTGTGCAGGACCTCCGCTCGCTTCGCCGCAGCGGGCAGCCATGCTTGCAGCGCCTGCCTGACGCTGCCGCTGACGCAGAGCACGCGATCGACGCGCGCGTAGAGCCAACTCTCGAAGTGCCGGAAGGCACGGATGCGACGACGGCGATTCCAGACGCTGTGCTCCGTCATCACGAGAGGACACCCCGTCCGCTGCTGAGCGAACACCGCGGGAATGAGTGCGGGCAGCAGATGCGCATGCAGCACCTCGATCTGCCGGTCGCGCGCCAGCGCCGCCAATCGGGGCGCACCGGCGACGTCGTACCGGTGCCGCAAGCCGAGATCGTGCACGGGGATGCCTACGTCGCTCAGCGTGGCAGCGTAGGCGTTGTCTCCCTGCAGAATGGCGATCTCCACCTGCGCGTGCCCTGAACGGCCGAGTGCACATGCGGTCTCGACGGCGAGGCTCTCGGCGCCGCCACGTCGCAGGTTCGGCAGGACGACGAGCACGCGCATCGCGTCAACCACCCGCCACGGGCGACAGGATCGGAGGGCCCGGCGCAGCGGCCGCACGCACGCCGACTCGGCCGTACAGCTCCAGGACGGACCGCGCCGCGACGGGCCACGCTCGACGTGTCGCCTCGTCACGGTTACGCGCACCGATGGCACGCATCGTGTCCGGACCGTCTGCGAGCCGCGTGATGGCGGCGCTCAGCTCGGCGGCTGCACCCTGTCGGAACACGAGACCGTTGTCCGGTTCTCGGACCAGGCCCGGCAGGCCGCCGGAGTCGCTCGCGATGACGGGCAGCCCGGCAGCCATCGCTTCGATGACCGACGTCGGCGTCCCCTCGGAGTGCCCGGGCAGGTCCATCGACGGCATGACGAACAGGTCGGACGCCGCGAGCACCCTCGCGACCTCTTCGCGCGCAAGCATGCCGAGGAAGCTCACGTGCGCGAGCCCGCCGGCCGCCGCGCGGAGCTCCCCATCCTGCGGCCCATCGCCGCCGACGAGGACGCGGAACCGTTCCGCGGGGAGCGAGCGCGCTGCCTGGATCAGCGTCGCCACGCCCTTCACGGGATGCAGTCGCCCGATGAAGGTGACGACGGTGACCCCGTCGGCGATGCCGAACGAGCGTCGCAGTACCAGGCGATCCGTGGCGCCGGTGAAGCGATCGACGTCCACCCCGCTGCTGATCTCGGCGATCCGCGAGCGGTCGACGCCCAACGACACCAGATCGGCGGCGGCCTGGGCGCTCACGGCGATGAATCCATCGATGCGACGAAAGGCCAGACGAGCGACGGAACGATAGCGACGTCGCTGGTTGAGGCGCGAGTGCACCGTCAGGACGACGGGAGCGCGCAGGGTGCGCCCGACGCGGCCGAGCACGATCGCATCGACGAAATCGCCATGCACGTGGAGCACGTCGGGCACGGTGCCCTGGGACGTCCGCAACGCCATCGCCGCGGCGCGCACCCCGAACGTGAGATCGGCGACGTGCCGGCGCGGACCGGTCCGCCAGTCGGGCCGCGCGACCCGGTGCACCGTGAGCGGGCCATCGACGTGCGGCACGGCGATGGGTTGGATGACCTGCACGGCGTTGCCGAGCGCGGCCTGGTGCTTGCTCAGGCCCCACACATGGGCCGACCAACCACACACTCTGGGTGGGTACGTCGGCGTGACCCGCAAGATGTTCATGCGGTTACCTGTCCAACTCCGACAACGGGCCACGACCGCGCGCAACGCAGCTGCAGATCGACCATCTGCGCAACGTGTCGCTCCATGCTGAATCGGGACGCGACGATGGCGCGGCCGTCGATGCCCGCACGTCGCGCCCACTCGCGATCCGCCAGCACCCGCTCGATGGCCGCCGCTAGCCGCGTGACGCTTCCCGCCGGCACGAGAAGCCCCGAGCGACCATTCGCGACCATGTCCGGAATGCCGCCGACCGACGTCGCGACGACCGGCAGCTGCATCGCCATCGCCTCGAGGATGACGCGCGGCGTGCCTTCCGAATACGACGGGAGCACCAGCATCGACGCCCGCGCCATGATCGCCGGCAGCTCCCGGTGCGGGATCCGGCCACGGAGCTCGACACGGTCGGCGATTCCCCGGGTGTCGGCGCGTGCCGCGAGCACCGTGCGACGCGGGCCGTCACCGACGATGACGAGTCTGGCCGTGGGCCGACGTGAGCTCAGTGCGGCGAACGCGTCCAGCAGGTCGTCCACGCCCTTGCCACGGACCAGGTTGCCGACGAACAGCACCACGTCGTCGGCGCACGAGGTCGCATCGGCATCGCGCTGGAAGAGCGTCACGTCACAACGGGACGGCACCACCCCGACGCGATCGGCCGGCGCCCAGCCTGCGGCGACGACGTGCTCGGCCGCGGCCGAATGCAGACACCGCACGGCATCCGCACCGGAGCAGACGATCCGCGCGAGTCGATGGAACACGCGGCTGCCGAGACGGCCGTAGTAGGCGGGATCGGGCGGGAAGAACTCCCCCTGCATCTGCGCGAGCAACGGGCGTCGAAGCCGTCGCCTGAGGAGCAGTCCCGCGAGGCCGCCCCACAGGTCGGAGCCGTTGAGCAGATCGAACGGCTCGTCCCGATGCAGCCGCGTGACGGCGCGATACGCCCACGCGATGTATGCCGGTGGCCCCAGTCGGTCGACCAACGGTGGAGCATAGTGGACCGACAGCGGCCCGTCGTCCCATCGCGCGGCCGAGTGATCGCGAGGCAGGAAGAACAAGTCCAGGCGTCCGAGCTTGTTCGCCCAGCGGCGGAGCATCGGATGATCGACGTCCTGGCGATCGTACGGGAATGGGACGCGATAGCGTCCGATCAATGCGACGCGCACGGCTCCGACCCTACGGCGGCGACGAACATGTCCGCCACGTTCTCGGTCGAAAAGACCTGCACGCGCTCGAGGCCGAGACGCACGTGGTCGGCGCGCAACCGCTCGTCGTTCAGCAATCGCGCCACCAGGAAAGCCATCCCATCCACGTCTCGCCGTTCGACGACGAATTGCTGCTGTCCCGGGGCAAGGATGTCGCGTACACCGCCAACGTCGAAGGCGACGCTCGCAACGCCGTACTGCATGGCTTCGAGCAGGACTCGCGGGAATCCTTCCGACTCGGACGGCAGCACGAACACGTCCGCCGCCCGGTAGTACGGCGCAAGGTCGCCGTTCGGCACCGCACCGACGAACGTCACGTTGCCGAGGCCTGCCCGTCGAATCGCTCTCGGCACGTGTGGCATGGCGCCGGCATCGCCGACCACGAGCAGCGACGCTCCTGGAGCGCGCACGCGAAGCGCCGTCGCCAGCCCCAACAGATTTCCACCACCCTTCAGTGGAGAGACGCGTCCAACGAACAGCACGACCTGAGCGTCCGGCGCGAGCCCAAGACACTTCCGTGCCTCGACCTTCGTCATCGACGACGTCGCACACGGTACGTCGTTGTAGAGCAGGGTCAGCTTCTCCGGCGGAACGCCGAGCTCCTGCCGGTAGTACGTCACCATCGCCTCCGGGCCGGTGACGAGGCGATGGGCCAAACGGGCGTTGAGGCGCGCGATGCGATCGCCGAATGCGAAGCTGACGCGCCGCCGGAACTGCCGCCAGGACGGCCACAGGTTCCGCGGCTGACCGCTCATCCAGTAGTAGACACGCGCTCCCGAGACGCGGCCGAGCAGGTTGAGCACGAGCGCAGCTCCCGGCGAGATACGAACGAAGAACGTCTCGCATCCTTGCCGCTGCAGCGTCAGCGCCATGCGCCCCAGCTCGATCATCCGCGGGATACGTCGCCGCTCCCTCTGCAGCTGCACCGAGCATGCGCTCGGAATGACCGGCACGTCGACGCCACGCTCGACGATCACGTGCAGACGGCAGCGGCGCCCCACCTCGTCGAGGAACCGGGGCAGGTGCGCCAAATGCGACGAGTCGCTCGCCGTATAGGACGGCACGACGTAGCAGACGGTCGGCCCCTGTGCCGTCATCGACGGACCCGGAACGGCGCGCACGGGCTCGGCCATGATCTAGTCGATCGCGATCCGCACGGTTCGGAGCCGCAGGCCCAGGCTGGTGAAGCAGCCGGCGATCTCGTCATCGTCGAGCTGCGTCGAGAGCAACACGTCGCCGATGCGCTCCTTCTCGACCAGCGTCTCGATCTGCGCTCGCGGCACGACGGGCAATCCGAGCAGCGGCTCGGTCTCGGTGCTCCGATCCGCGACGAAGCCCACCGGACGCAGCCGCAGCTCGGGCCGGCGCAGCACTTCCTGCATCAGGAACGTGCCGCACTCGCCGGTACCATAGATGAGCACGGGCATCGCCTGCCCGTCTTCGTGGCGTCCGGCGATCATGCGTTGCAGCAGCACCGTGCCGAGACGCGTCGCCGTCACGCCGACCAGCAGCAGCAGGCCGTTCAGGACGAGGGCACCACGCGACGGACCGGAGAAGCCGTAGATCGCGAGCACCGCGAGCGCGGCGGTGACGCTCGCGATGAACGAGGCCCGCCCGACCGTGAAGAGCGCGTCGACCGACGGCTCGTTCCATCGGACGCGGTACATGCCGCTGAGCCAGAACGCCGCCGTCTCGAGGACGACCACGAACGCCAGGGTGTTCGCGAGGATGTCGAGCTGGTCCACCGGTGGGCTCAAGTCCCATCGCAGCGAGAATGCCGTGATGTACGCCAGCCCGGTGATGACGACGTCGAGCGCAACGGCCGTCAGCACGGTCGCCGGACCCCACGGCGTCCCGTGGCCGGCCTTCGCCGACGCGCCGCGCACCGGCACCATGCCCAGGTACATGCCGAAGGACACCACGATGATCCCAAATGCCGGAATGACCGCGAGCAGCGCATCGACACGGAGCTCGCGGACCACCAGCGCCACCGCGCCGGACACCGCCGCAACGAGATATAGAATCACCACCGCCCTGCGCTCCGACGCGCCCAGGGCGACCAACCGATGCGACGTGTGATCGCGCCCCCCTACCGACACCGGCTGCCCGCGCAGCCGCCGCGTGATCGTCACCAGCGTCGTGTCGAGGATCGGGATCATCATGATGAGCACGGGCGTCATCATCACCGACGCCACGCTGCGCGAGCGCCCGTACGAGCTGAGGAGCGCCAGACCGCCCAGCAGCGAGCCCAGGAACATCGAGCCGCCGTCGCCCATGAAGATCGACGCGGGCTTGAAGTTGTAGCGCAGGAAGCCGAGCGCCGCGCCGCCGAGGAGCGCCGGCAGCACCGCGTGCTCGGCTTGGCCGTTCGAGACGAACGTCACGCTCAAGAAGACGCACGCGATCGCCGAGATGCCGGCGGCCAGGCCGTCCATGTTGTCCAGCAGGTTGACCGCGTTCGTGATGCCGACGAGCCACACCATCGTGATCGCCCCGTCGATCAGCGGCTGATGCGTCCACGGCAGATGGATTCCCGAGCCCACGACGATCGCCGCCGCGCCCACCTGTAGCGACAGCTTCAGCAGCGGGCGGATCTGCACCACGTCGTCGACCAGGCCGACGACGAACAAGAGCGCCGACGCGATCAGCACCGGCACCGCGTCGTCCGCCGCCTCCGGGAATGCCACGAGCCCGAGCGCGAACGCCACGAAGATCCCGACGCCGCCGAGCAGCGCCGTCGGCTGCGAATGCCAGCGGTCCTTCCGCGGCGCCGCCACCATGCCGACGCGCCGGGCGAACGCACGCACCGCGGGCACCAGCAGCAGGCCCAGCAGCAGCGTCGTCAGTCCGGCCGCGAACAGACGCATGCGCTCACGTGTGCAACGACGCGAACGGCATCGACGGGACGTGCCGGCGCGTCATCCGCTCCATCTCGTACGCGACGACGCTCTCGAGGATGCGGTCGAGATCGTACTTCGGCGCATAGCCGACCAGCGCCTTGATCTTCCCGAGGTCGGGCACGCGCCGCATCATGTCCTCGAACCCCGCCTCGTACGCCTTGTCGTAGGGCACGAGCTCGATCGGCGACGACGAGCCCGTCATCCGGCGGATACGCTCGGCGAGGTCGCCGATCGTGATCTCCTGGTCGTTGCCGATGTTGAACACCTCGCCGACCGCGTCGGGATGCTCCGACAGCGCGACGAGCGCGCCGACGACGTCCTGCACGTGGCCGAAGCAGCGGCTCTGCGTGCCGTCGCCGTAGACCGTGATCGGCTCGTCGCGCAGCGCCTGGCGCACCATCGTCGGCACGACCATGCCGTAGCGGCCGGTCTGCCGCGGCCCGACCGTGTTGAACAGCCGCACGATCACCGTCGGGACGCGACGCTCCTTCCAGTAGGCCAGCGCCAGGAACTCGTCGATCGCCTTCGAGCACGCATAGCTCCAGCGCCCCTTGCTCGTCGGACCCATCACGAGGTCGTCGTCCTCGTTGAACGGCACCTGCGTGCGCTTGCCGTACACCTCGGACGTCGACGCGATCAGCACGCGCTTCCGCTTCTTCGCGGCGAGCGTCAGCACCACCTCGGTGCCCTGGATGTTCGTCTCGATCGTGCGGACCGGGCTCTCGACGATCAGCTTCACGCCGACGGCGGCCGCCAGGTGCACGACGACGTCGCACGCGTCGACCAGCTCGGCGGTCAGACGGAAGTTCGTGACCGTGTCGACGTGGTACGAAAACCGCGGGTGGTCCTTCAGCGGCCGGATGTTCTCGATCGACCCGGTCGAAAGGTCGTCGAGGACGCAGACCTCGTCACCCCGTTCGAGGTAGCGCTCCGCCAGATGCGAGCCGATGAACCCCGCGCCGCCCGTGATCAACACCTTCATCATCCACCTCGTCCACCCAGGCCACGGCTCGCCGCCCGGCGAGCTCCTCGTACAACCGCCCCACGTCGCGCACGAGACGTTCCGTGCTCATCTGCTCGATCACGAAGTCGCGCCCGCGCTCGCCCATCACCGCACGGATGCCCGGCCGCTCCAGCAGCCAGCGCAGCCCGCGCGCGTATCCCTCGACGTCGCCCGACGCCGCCGTCACGCCGTGGCCCCACACCTCGAAGCCGTCGTCGAGCCGCGCCGGCCCGCCCATGATGTCCGGCACGCCGCCGACGGCCGTCGCCATCACCGCGCGCCCGCACGCCATCGCCTCGAGGAGCGTCAGCGGCGTGCCCTCGTTCTGCGAGGTCAACGCCACCACGTCGAGATCGGCGTAGACGCCGGCCATGTCGTCGCGGAAGCCGAGGAAGTGCACCTTCCCGCGCAGGCCCAGCGCATCGACGCGCGCCTCGAGCCCCTCGCGCAGGTGACCGTCGCCGACGATCACGAGCCGCATGGGCACGCCGTCGTCGACCAGCCGCTCGACCACGTCGAGCAGCATCGCGTGGTGCTTCACCTCGCACAGGCGGCCGACGATGCCGACGAGGCACTCGCCCTGCCGCACTTCCAGCTCCGCGCGCAGCCGGCCACGCGCCGACGACCGCGGCGGCACCTCGAGCCCCAGCGGCACGACGACGACCTTCTCGCCCGGCGCGACGCGATAGGTGTCGACGATGTCCTCGCGCTGGCGCTCGCTGAGCGTGATGACGCGATCGGTGGCGACGTGCCCGAGCACCCGTTCGATCGCGAGGAACGCGCGGGTGGTCCGCGGCCCGTAGTAGCCGTGGAAGACGTGACCGTGGAACGTGTGCACGACGCGCACGCGACGCGGCCGGCCGATCAGCGCGCGCGGCGTGCCCCAGCGGTAGAGGAACGCGGCCGCACGGCCCACCGCGCCGGCCTTCGCCTTGTGCGTGTGGACCACGTCGGGGCGCGTGCGCAGCATCAGGCGCAGCAGCTTCGCCACGACGAGGACGTCACTCGGGTGCAGTGCGCGGGTCATCTCCGAGACGACGAACGGGTGGACGCCGCGCGCGCGCGCGAACCAGGTCATGTCGCCCTCGCCCGGCGCGATCGTCCCCGTCACGAGCGTAGACCGGTAGCCGCGCGCCGCGAGTCCCTCGCCCAGCCACGTGACGTGCTTCGTCGGCCCACCGACGTTCAGGCGGTCGATGATGCGCAGGATGCGGAGCGGCGGCGTCATTCCTCCTCGCTGTCGCCCTCGCCGCCCGGCCGCACGGTTTCGCGCTTCGTCAGCACCTCGGTGACGCCGCGATAGACCGGCACGAGATCGATGGCGTTGCGCTCGCCGGCGTCGAGGATGGTGTCGGCCATCGCGAAGTCGCCGCGCCGCGCGTAGACGTCGACCGCGAGGCGGCGGTACAGCGCGCCCTGCTCCGGCGTTCGGGTGATCGCCGTGAGCAGCGTCTTCTCGGCCGCCGTCGAATCGTCCGCCTTGAGATAGTTGCGCGCCGCGCGGGCCAGCAGGTCGGTGTCGTCCATCGACAGCTCGCCTTGCACGCGCAGCGTGTCGGCCGCCTCGGCCCATCGGCCGCGCGCCTCGAGCAGCGTCACGACGTCGCGCGCGATCGCCGCGTGCATGTCGCCGCCGGGGTTCGCCGCCAGCGCGCGACGCAGGCCGCGCTCGATGGCGTCGGCGAGGTCCGCGTCGAGCAGCGTCAGCCGGGCGCTCAACGTCTCGCCCTCCACCAGCTCCCGCACCAGCTGCTCGGAGTTTGCCGGCGGGAACATGTCGCTCTCGGGATCGAGGTACGCGTGCGTCGCGAGCGTCGGGTAGCGGAACATCGATTCTTCGATCTCGCGCAGCGCCTCGTCGCGCACGCCGCGATCCCACAGGCGAAGCGCCAGCTCGTCGCGCACCTCCGGTGCCCACGGCTCGAGCGCCACCGCGCGACGCATCGCCGCGTCGCCCTCGTCGCCCGGCCCGAGCCCCGCCGCCAGCATCTGGTGCGCGTCACGGTTCGCCGGCGAGCGGTCGACCGCGACGCGTGCCATCGCCGCCGCCCCCACGCCGTCCTCCTCCTCGGAGAGCAGGGCGTCCGCGTGGTCGAGCGCCAGCTCGGTCGACAACGGCATGATGCCGAAGGTCGCATGGAACGCGTTCACCGTCGGGCCGATGCAGGCGAGCAGCAGGACGGCGAGGAGCAGCGCCGGCGCGGCCGAGCGCCGGCCGCTCGTCCGCGGCGTTCCGCTCAACACGAGCAGTCCTGCCACCACCATCAGCGCGGACAGGTTCGCGGGCATGCGCAGGCCGAAGTCGACGAAGCTGTGCACCAGGATCGCCAGCACGCCGCCGGCGAGTCCCCAGCGCAGCAACGCGGTGTCGCGCAGTGCCGCCTGCCAATCGCTCTCCTCGAACCCCTCGGGGCCCGCCATGCGGCGGCGACGCGGGCGCGCCTCGCCGTCTTCGCGGCGTCGCTGCATCCCGCGCGCGACGCCGATCGCGAAGAGCAGCACGACCCCGAGCCCGACGAGGCCCGTCTCGGCGGCGAGCTCGAGGTAGTCGTTGTGCGCGTGGTCCCAGATGCCGTCCTCGACGGGCGGCTCCTGATACGGGCGGAAGGCGTGGATCCACGATCCGAGCCCGGTGCCGAGCAGCGGGTGATCGGTGAAGACCGAGACGCCGCGCGCCGCCACGGCGAGACGCATCCCCATGTCGACGTCGACCGCGCCGGCCGCGGACTCCTGCGTGACGTCGCCGGCGGCGCCGGAGAGCAGCACGAACGACCCCGTGGTGACGACGAGCAGCGCGACGACCACCGCCCACGCGTGGCGCCGGACGACCTGCCGAGCCGCACGGGGACCGCGGCGCGCGACGATGCCCATCGCGGCGACGATCAGGCCGGCGAGCAGCGCCGCGCGGCCGCCGCGCGAATCGCTCGCGAGATGCGCCGCCAGCAGCACGACGGCGACGGTCCCCGCCACGAGCGGCGGCCATAGCCGGCCCTGGTTCGCGATCAACGCCGCGGCCCACGCACGGCGTGACTGCACGCCGACGACGCGCCCGCTGTTCGCGCTCTCGACGAGCCGCTGCCGCACGCGGTTCGCGACGGTGACGCCGTACGCCATCACGGCCGGCACGATCATCTCGAGCCAGCCCGCGAAGTGGTTCGGGTTGACGAACGGTCCGGCGAGCCGTCCTTCGCTGGCCTCGGCGGGCCAGATCCACAGCACCTGCCCGTTGCCGGCCGCCTCCTGCATGAACGCGATCAGCGCGAAGACGAGCCCGCTTGCGACCAGCGTCAGGAACAGCACGCGAAACGCGCGCGCGCGGCCGTCCTCACCCGCCGGCGTCTCCTGCCAGGGGTAGGCGACGATCACGGCGAACATCCCGAAGCCGATCGCGAAGCGCAGCAGCTCGATCCACGCGGCGTAGGGATCGATCGCGATCGCGCGCCATGCGCTCCACACGCCCTCCCCCGGCCAGCCCGGCAGCATCGAGCGATAGAGCTCCGTCGTGGACGGTGCGAGCAACCCGAGCAGCGCGGGCGGCAGCGGCAACGTGCTGGCGAGCGCCAGGACCGCGAACGCGACCAGCGCGGTCACGCCCGGCACGGCGGTCCGCACGTCGAGCCGCGCGCGCTGCCACACCGTCAGCGCCAGCAGCACGAGCACGACCGGCACGGCGAGCGTCACCGTCGAATCGAGCATGCCGCCGAGCAGCAGCGGCACGCCGAGGATCAGCGCGCCGAGGCCGAGCAGGATCACGTCGTCGAGGCGTACGGCGGACGTCATGCGTGGTGCTCCGAGCCCGGCGACGGTCCATAGTAGGCGCCGTAGTAGCGGCCGTAGCCGTACATCTCGCCCCAGCCGCGGTTCACGTTGTTGATGAGCGCGCCGAGCATGTGGACGCCGGCCTGGGTGAGCTGATCGCGCGCACGCCGCACCAGCTCGCGCGGCGTGTCGTTGCCCTTGACGACCAGGATGACGCCGTCGGCCTCGCGGCCGAGCAGCACCGCGTCGGTGACGGGCAGCGTCGGCGGCGAGTCGATGATGACGAAATCGTACTCGTCGCGCAGCCGCTCGAGCGTGTCGCGCATCCGCTCCGATCCGACCAGCTCGGCCGGATTCGGCGGCGTCGGTCCCGCCGGGACGAAGCGCAGGTTCGGCACCTCGACCGTGTGCACGACGTCGGCGAACTCGACCTGGCCGGCGAGGTAGCGCGACAGGCCGTTCTCGTTGCTCACGCCGAACGCACGGTGGCACGACGGGCGGCGCAGGTCGCAGTCGATGAGCAGCACGCTCGACCCGGCGGTCGCGAGCGTCGTCGCGAGGTTCAGGCTGGTGGCCGTCTTGCCCTCGCTGGCGGCGGCGCTGGTCAGCAGGATCACGCGCGGCGGCGAGCCCGGCGACGAGAAGAGCACCGCCGTCCGCATCGAGCGGAACGCCTCGGCCACCATCGAGCGCGGCTCGCGGTGGACGATCAGGTCGGCGGCGCGTCCCGGTGCAGGCACCGCGGGCGCGGCCTCGGGCTCGTGCGGCGCGTAGCTCGACCGCTGGTTGCGCGTGAAGCTCGGGATGACGGCCAGCGTCGGCAGCTGCAGCAGGCTCTCCATCTCCTCGCTGCTCTTGACGCTGCTGTCGAGGTAGTTCGCGACCAGCGTCGATCCGAACGCGAACAGCAGCCCGAGGAAGCCGCCGAGCATGACGTTCAGCTGCACGTTCGGCTTCGACGCGAACTGCGGTACCTCGGCGCGATCGATCACGCGGATGTTCGACGCCGCCAGCTCCGAGTTGACCGCCGTCTCCATCTGCTGCTTCAGGAGCGAGTCGCGCAGCGTGCGCGCGGTCTTCACGTCCTTCTTGAGGATCGCGTACCGCGCCGCGACCGACTGCAGTCCCAAGGCCTGCTGCTCCTCGCTCGCGAGCTTTTCCCGCAAGCGGCTCTCGCGCAGCGCCAGCGCCTCGTGCCGCGACTGCACCGCCGCGACCTCCTGCGCCACCTCGGCGTCGAGCTGCTTCTTCAGCGCCGCGGCGTGCTGGTCGAGCTCGATGATGTCGGGATGGTTCGAGCCGAGGCGGTCGCTCACCGCCGCCTTGCGCGCGCTCAGGTCCAGGATGGCGAGGCGAATCTTCTGCACGCCGGGCTGATCGAGGAAGAACGCCATCGGATCGACGCCCTTCCGCGTCAGGAAGTCGTAGCGGCTCTCCATCGTGACGCGTGCACCTTCGGCCTTCGTCAGCTGCGTCGACAGCTCGGCGATGCGCTGCGTGACGACCTTGTGCTCCTGGTCGATGGCGACGTTCGGATGCTCCGTCGCGTACGCAGACAGCGTCGCCTCGGCACGGTCGATGCGCTCGCGCGCCTCGCGTAGCTGCTCGCCGAGAAACGCCTTCGCGGTGACGTTCGTGACGAGGCGCGCCTCGTCGTTCGCCTCGATGAACGCCTGCGTGTGCGCCGCCGCGAGGAACGCGGCCAGGCTGGGATCGGGCGTCGCGAACGTGATCTCGACGAGGTCGGTGCCCCGGATCTCGGAGACGGAGAGCCAGGCCAGGTAGCGGTTGATCAGCGCCGGCGCGACCTCGACGGTGCCGAGCGTCTCGGCGCCCGACGAGAACTCCGTCGGCCCTTCCCACCCGCGCGGGCGCAGCAGGTTCAGAAGCCGCCCGCCGACCGACAGCAGGCCGGCGCGGCCGCTCTTCGGATCGACGAACGCCTCGTTCTGGTCCAGCCGATGAGTGCGGATCACGCGCTCGGCGAGGTCGCGGCTCTTCAGCACGGCGACCTGCGTCGCGAGAAAGCTCGACGAACCGCTCACGTTGCGGTCGTCCTCGCCGACGCGCAGCACGTTCTCCTGCAGCTGCAGCTGGATCGGCGACTGGCGCGCGACCTGCAGCCGGGTCGTCGCGGTGTAGGTGCGCGCCGTCAGCAGCGTCATCAGCACGGCCAGCGCGACCGTCAGCCCGAAGCACGTCCCGGCGAGCCAGCGGTACTTGTAGAGGATGCGCAGGTACTCGCGGACGTCGACGCGCGGGGCGTCGCTGAACTCCGCCTCGAGCACGTCGGGCGCCGCGGGGCGCGCCGGAAGCATCGGACGGGTGCGGCCGGAGGTGGGTTGCGGGGCGGAGACGAGATCGTGGGCCATGCCGGTGCCGTCTGCGTGTCAGAAGATCGGGATGCTCGCTCCGATGGCGATCATCGACGTCGTCACCTTCCACATGCCCCACGGCACCATGCGCGTGGGCGACGGCGGCAGGCGCACGAGGTCGCCGTCGGTGAGCGGGAAGTCGGGCTCCTGCCCCATCGCGACCTTGTCGAGATCGACGGTGATGATCTTGTGCTCGCGCGGGCCGAGGCTGCGCTTCACCATCACGTGCTGGCGGTCGGCGGCGAAGTGATGCCCGCCGGCGGCGGCCACCGCGCCGATCAGCGTCATGCCGCGCGTCACCGGATACGCGCCCGGCTTCTCGACCCACCCGTCGACCATGACGCTGCCCGCGGGCGCGATGCTGATCACGTCGCCGGGAGCCACGCGGACGTTGACCTCGTCGGTGACGACGCGGTCGGGCTGCGTCAGCATGTCGAGGTCGACGCGGATCGGATCGGGATTGCCCGCGGGCGCGAACGCGACGATGCGTCCTGCGTCCTTCGCCGGCCCACCCGCCGACCAGATCAGGTCGGCGATCGTCGCGCCGGGTCGAGTGATCGGGTAGAGGCCGGGCTTCTCGACGCTGCCCATCACCGCGACGGTGCCGCTGCGGTACTCCGCGAGCTGCACCGTCACCTGCGGCTTCCGCAGAATGTCGGCGCGCACCAGACGCTGTTTCAGGTCCGCCTCGAGCTGGGTCGTCGTCAGCCCCTCGGCCGGAATCTCGCCGAGCAGCGGCAGGTTGATCGTGCCGTGGCTGGTGACGCGGACGCCCTGCTGGAAGAGCGGCGTCTCGCGCACCGTCTGGACGACGACGCCCGACGCGCCGTCGGCGAGCGACCGCGATCCGTTCTCGAGCAGATCGGGGATGCGCACCTCGAGCAGGTCGTCGGGCCCGATACGGTAGCCGGCGCGCGGATCGCTGGCGCCGCGGGTGGCCGCGAGACCACGCAGCCGCTCGTAGTCGCGCGAGTCGGAGAGCTCGGTGACCGGGACGTTCTCCGGCGGGCGCGCGATGCCCGCTTCGTGCTCGATCGTGCTGCAGCCCGACGAGACCAGCGCCACGAAGGACGCAAGGAGCATGACCCCGCGGGCGCGCGCGCATGCCCGCGCCGCGGGGAGATTCGATCTGAAGTCCTGACGAGTGCTCGATGCCCCTCGGGGCATCAGGTGCAGGACGTCGAAGGCGAGTTCTTCGGGCACTTCGGATACTTCTTGCACTTGATCTTGCCGTTCGGCTTCTGGCAGCACGCGCGCGACAGCTGGATCGACGGACGCTTCTTCGTCGCCTTGCAGGTCTTCGACTCGAGGCGCACCCGCGTCTGGCTGGCTGGACACAGCGTCGCCTTGCAGATGCCGGCCTGCTGCGCCGACGCTTCAGGTGCGACTACCGCGACGCAGGCCATCGCGACGGCCGCCACCACCAGCTTCGTCATCATCCTCATCCTCAACATCCTCCCCGCGACGGGCCCTCAGGGGACGGCGATCACGCGCCTCGCGCGCGCCCCGGCCGATGCTTCCGGCCGATCGACTCTCCAACGAGAGCCGGGTGCGTGACCTGCTGCGGCCACGCGGTAACATGCCATCCCCTCAACCCCACGCCGACATTCACAAACTACATGCCATGGCGGATGTCAAGTCGTCCAAAGGATGGACATCCTTACTTAGGGCAAAATATCGAGGAGTTAGCCGGCATTGACCGGCGTACCCCCGGTCGCTAGGCACGCATGCATGTCGAGCTTCGTCGCGGCCGTCGTGCAGCTCTCCTCGGGAGCCGATCGCCGCGACAACCTCGCGCGCGCGTCGACGCTGATCCGCGCCGCCGCCGACCGCGGCGCGAAGCTCGTCGTCCTGCCCGAGGTGTTCCCCTGGCGCGGGCCACGCGCCGACGAAGCGGGCCAGGCCGAAGCGATCCCCGGACCGACCACGGAGGCGATGGCCGCGGTCGCGCGCGAGACCGGGGTCCACCTCTGCATGGGATCGATGCTCGAGACCGCCACGGGCGACCGCAGCTTCAACACCAGCGTCGTGATCGGCCCGAGCGGCGACATCCTCGCGCGCTATCGGAAGATCCATCTGTTCGACGTCGAACTCACCGGCCGCGTCTGCGTGCGCGAATCGGACGCGCGCGCTCCCGGCGACGACGTCGTGGTCGTGCCGACCCCGCTCGGCCGCCTCGGTATGTCGATCTGCTACGACCTGCGCTTTCCGGAGCTGTACCGGCGCCTGGTCCAGGCGGGGGCGGAGATCCTGCTGCTGCCGTCGGCGTTCACCTTCCCCACCGGCGCCGCCCACTGGGAGGTGCTCTGCCGGGCGCGCGCCATCGAGAACCAAAGCTGGCTACTCGCCGCCAACCAGACCGGGCAGAGCCCGCACGGCTTCCTCGACTACGGCAACTCCCTGATCGTCGACCCGTGGGGCACCGTCGTCGCCCGGGTCGGCGATGGCGAGGGCGTCGCGCTGGCCGAGGTCGACCTCGCGCAGCTGGCGCGGGTGCGCAGCGAGATGCCCTGCCTCGACCACGTCCGGCTACGGTGACCGCGGCCGGAACAGCGCGTAGCGCTCGTTCCGGTGCACCTCCTCGAAGCCGAATCCCGGCAACGGTCCGCTGATCTCGAGCTCGCTCAGCACCAGCGACGGCCGCTCCGCGAGCAGCTCGGCGCGCCGCATCGGCCGGACGTCGCGATCGAGGTAGACGAGCATGGCGGCGCGGAGCTGCTCGCTGGTCCGCCATCCGGCGAGCGGCTCGCCTGCCGGCAGCTGCGGCCCGAGCGCCAGCAGCGCCGCCTGGCGGGGCCGCCGGACCGTCACCGGAAGCAGGTTCAGCACCAGCCCGACCACGACGGACGTCGCCACCACAACCCGCGGCAGCCGCGCCATCCAGGCCGCCGGCAGCACGCGGGTGACGCCGAGGCCCGCCAGGATCGCCGCCAGCGGATACAGCGGCAGGAGGTACTGCGCGCGCCGCACGCTCGAGACGTGGATCAGCGCCAGATACGCCACCGTCCACGCGAGCGGCACGAGCGCCGTGCGCTCGCCGCGCTGCGCGCGCCCCGCCGCATCGACGACGCCGATCGCCATGAAGATCACCCACGGCCAGGCGTCCCGCACGAGCTCCACCGGATACGACACGGGCGTGATGCCGAGATCGAGCGCGCCGGACATCCGGTCGCCGATCTCCTGCCAGAGGTAGACGTCGAGGAAGCGCGATCCCCAGGTCGCGACCTCCCATGCATGCCAGGGCAGGCAGACGAGCAGGCCGACGGCGGCCGAGAGCATCACCCCCGGCGAGAACAGCGCGCGCCAGCGCCCGAGGACGATCAGCTGGACGACGAGGAGGAACGGTCCGACCAGCCCGAAGGCGCCCTTGGCCATGACGGCGAGTCCCCACGCGACGCCGGCGAGCACCCAGTCGCGCGGGCGGCCGTCGGGCGCCATCGCACGCAGCCAGCAGAGAAGCGCCGCCAGGGTCGCACAGGTCGACACCGGGTCCAGCCGCAGGCCCGCGGCATCGCGAAAGAACGGCGGCGTCGTGGCGAGCGCCACGCCGGCCACGAGCGCCACCCGCTCGTCGAACATGCGTCGCGCGATGGCCCAGACAAGCACGCACGACGCGACGCCGCAGAGCGCCGGCACGAGCCGCGCCGCGAAGGTGGTCGGCCCGAGCACCGCGTTGAGAGCGGCAACCGCCCAGAAGACCAGCGGCGGCTTCCGCCAGTAGGCGACGTCGCCGAACCACATGTGGGTCCAGTCGCCGCGGACATGAATACCCTTCGCAACCGCGGCGTAGAGCACCTGGTCGCCGTAGAGATCGCCTTCCCAGAGGCGCGAGAGCATCGTCACCGCGGCGACCAACGCGACGACCGCCCCTCCGCGCTCCATGCACCCCTCTACGACTTTCGGACGGTTCTCAACCAGAGCCGGCTGTGCGATGACCACGCAGCGACGAGGCGCCAATGGTGGACCAGGGCAGGCGAACCATGTGGGCGGCGTCGGGTACGCTCGGCGTCGCGGCATGCTGCGGTGCGATCGCGGCGACCGCGGGCATCGTGCCCGCAGTCGTCGCTGCCGCGGCCGCCGCGCTGGCGGCGAGCGCGACCTACCTGGCGCGCAGCGGACGACCCGCGCGCGTCGAGGCCGCCGTCGAGCATCTCGCCGACGTGTTCGTCACCGTCGACGAGCGCTGGCGCCTCACCTGGGTGAACCACCGCGCCGCCGAGCTCGCCGGCACGACCACGGCGCGCCTGCTCGGCCGGCCCGTGTGGCACGTCGTACCCGGTCTGCTCGGGACCGACGTCGCCGCGCGCCTGCGCGAGGCGATGACGTCGCGCCGCACGGACGCGTTCGAGTTCCGTCACGAGGAGAGCGAGCGCTGGTTCGAGCTGCACCTCCATCCCATTCCCGCCGGCCTCGCGATCTATGGGCGCGAGGTGACGGAGCGCCACCAGTGGGAAGACGCGCTGCGCGAGAGCGAGGCGCGCTTCCGCACGCTCGCCGACAGCGCGCCCGTGCTCATCTGGGTGATCGGCGTCGACGGTCGCATCGAGTTCTGGAACCGCACGCATCGCGAGTTCACCGGCCACCGCGATCGCCTGCCCTCGCTCGACGAGTGGCGCCGGATGGTCCATCCCGACGACGCACCTGGGCTCACCGCCATGCACGAGCGGTCACGCGCCACGGGCCTGCCCTTCGAGGCGCGCTTCCGGCTCCGCCGCCACGACGGCCAGTGGCGCTGGCTGACGTCGGTCGGACTGCCGCGACGCGACGAGCGCGGCGCGTTCCTCGGTTTCGTCGGCAGCTCACTCGACATCACCGACCTGAAGGGCGCCGAGGAAGCGGCGCTCGAGGCCGATCGTCGCAAAGACGACTTCATGGCGGTGCTCGCCCACGAGCTGCGCAGCCCGCTCGGTCCCATCCGCAACGCCGCCGACGTCCTCTGCTCGGAGAGCCCGACGGGATCGCGGCTCGACCGAGCGCGGGGCATCCTCGTGCGTCAGGTCGCGCACATGGGACGGCTGATCGACGATCTGCTCGACGTCTCGCGCATCGCCCGCGACAAGATCGAGCTGCGCCGCACGTGGCTCGACCTGCGCGCGCTGGTCGCCGAGGTGGTCGACGACGTCCGGCTGCTCGTCGATCAGAAGGCCCAGACGCTGAACGTCACGCTGCCGCCGACGCCGCTCGTCGTCGACGGCGATCCCGCGCGGCTGCGCCAGGTGATCGCCAACCTGCTCGGCAACGCGGCCAAGTTCACGCCCGGTCGCGGCCGCATCGACCTCACCGTCACGACCGACGCGGGCGAGGTCACCCTCGGCGTGCGCGATTCGGGCAGCGGCATCCCGGCCGACGTCCTGCCGCGCATCTTCGAGCCGTTCGTCCAGGGGCAGGCGGATCGTCGCCACGGCGGCCTCGGCATCGGCCTGACGCTGGTGCGCCGGCTCGTCGAGCTGCACGGCGGCCGGGTGGAGGCGTTCAGCGCGGGCGCAGGACGCGGCAGCCAGTTCGTCGTCACGCTGCCGCTCGTGCCGCCGGCGCTGCCGATCGCCGACGCCTCGGAGCCCGTCGAGGCCGGCGTTTCGCGTCGCGTGCTCGTCGTCGAGGACGATGCCGACTCGGCCGAGGGTCTGCTGATGCTGCTCGAGGCGCAGGGCCACGTCGTGCGCACGGCGCGCGACGGGCAGGAGGCGATCGAGACCGCGACGTCGTTCCGTCCGGAGGTCGCGCTCGTCGACATCGGACTGCCCGACATCGACGGCTACGAGGTCGCACGGCGGCTCCGGCACCAGCCGTCGTGCGCCGAGACCACGCTCGTCGCGCTCTCGGGCTACGGCCGCGACGAGGACAAGCGCCGCGCGCGCGAGGCGGGCTTCGATCACCATCTGCTGAAGCCCGCCGACCTCGACGCGCTCCACGCGATCCTCGTCAGCGTGACACCGCCCACCCTGCATTGATATTTGGCGTCGCCATGCGACGCCTCGTCCTCGTCATGCTCGCTCTAGCCGTTGCCGGCTGCTCCATCTCCGCCAGCTCCGGCAGCATCTCCGATTCCATCGGCAGCAGCTCGAAGTCGATCTCGGATTCGAGCGCGAGCTCGTCGCGCGGCGGCGACGCCGACTACAAGAACGACGTCCGCGACTTCACGGCCGCGTGGGCGAAGTCCGAGGGCCAGTACGACGCGTTCCAGAGCGAGCTCGCCTCGCTCGCCCGCAAGCACGGCATCAGCGACTGGGAGAACGACGAGGCGACGTGGATCGGCGTCGGCGCCGGCCTGCGGAAGGGCGGCGTCGCCGGCGTCCCGTTCGAGACCTACAAGCAGAACCTGACCGGCGGCAACGCCGATCGGATGCGCTGGCTGCAGTCCGGCTACGCGAAGGGCACGTGAGGCTCGCCGCCGCGGCGCTGGCGCTCGTGCTCGCGCGCGGCGCCGCCGCGGCCGACGTCGCCTATCTCCACGTCGAGGCGAACGAGGGCGGCGCGAGCGGCGGACACGTCGCGCTGCGCGTCGGCGACGACGTCTTCCACTACCAGCACGAGGCGCCCGGCGTGCTGCGCCTCGATCGCGAGCCGGTCGAGCGCTTCGAGCAGCGCTATCGCCTCGTCGAGAACCGCACCATCCACGCCACGCACGTCGCCGTCGACGACGTGACCGTCGAGCGCATCCGCGACGAGCTGACCCGGCGCTACCGCATCGGCACGCAGCACCGGGCGTGCGTCGCCGCGCTCGCCGCCGACGTCGCGCTGCTGTCGGCGATGGTCGGCGAGCCGGTCGACGTCCGCATCGAGGGCCTCGGGCTCTTCGCGGACGACGGCGGCGGAGAGCCGGCGCTCGTCGCCGAGACGGGCCGTGCCGAGGCCGTGCGCCGCCGCCTGGGATCCCTGCGCTACGACGCGTTCGCGCCGCCCCCGCTACCGACACGCGACGACGGCCACTCCTGCTACGGCTTCGCCCAGCGCTACACCGACGATCTCACGATGCTCCGCGCGCTCGACGTCCTGTCGCACGCGCGGCCGCTGCGTGCGGACGCGGTGCGCTCCGTGCATCTCCCGCTGCGCGACGGCGAGCGCGCCGTCGTCGCGGCCCACCGCGACACGCTCGCCGAGCGCCTGCCCCGGCTGGTCGCGTCCGACCGTCCGGGCGCCGGCTTCGCGCTGCTGGTCGGCATGGCGCGGCTCGTCGCGCTGACCCGCACGCTCGACCAGAACCGCTGGGTGCTGCTCGACGCCTACGCGTCGGAGGCGCCGGCGCTCGACGCGGCCGCCGTGGCCCGGCGGCGCGACGTCGTGGACGCGCTCATCCCGCGCGCACAGCACGAGCTCGACGTCGCGCGCGCGGCGTTCGTGGCCAGGGGCGCGGACGGCGGCGAGCGGGCGCTCGGCGACGTCGAAGCCGCGGCGAACCGCTTCGCGGAGCTGGTCGCGGCGCGCGACGACGGTCGGGCGCTGCGCATCCAGCCCGGGGCGCTCGTGCCGTCGCGCGCCGCGTCCGCCGGCGCCCTGCCCGCGCTGCTGCCGGACGCGCCGGCGTCGCTCCACACGGCACGCGCCCGGCTGGACGCATGGCGCGACGCCTTCACCGACGTGCACCGCTATCGGCTCGTCACGCGCAACTGCGTCACCGAGCTCTTCGCCGCGATCGACGCCGTCGCCGGCCCGACCGCGCGCGGTCCGCTGGCGTTCATCCCCTTCGTGTCGGCGGGCGAGGTGACCGGCGCGTGGCCGGTCACGGACGTCGAGGAGCGCCCGTCGTACCGGCGGATGCGGCTCGGCGCGATGCCCGATCTCGGCGCGCGCCTGCGCGAGACCAGCACGCTGACGGCGACGATCTACCGTCCGAACCCGGACGATTCCGTCTTCCTGTTCTTCACCGACGACGCGATCGCGCCGCGCCCGCTTTTCGGCCTGGCCAACCTGGTGGTCGGCATCGGTGCGGGCGTCGCCGGTCTGGCGACGTTGCCGGTCGATCGCGGCGCCCTGCTGCGCGCGGGGTTCTGGGGCGCGCTCTGGAGCCTGCCGGAGCTGGTGTTCGTCAACATCCGGAAGGGGTCGTTCCCGGCGCCTCAGTCGGGCTTCACGTCGAACACGAGCACCTCCGCGGCCGTGCGCGCGACCAGCGACAGCTCGCGCTCGTCGCGCACCGCCGCACCGTCGCCCGCCTCGAGCGCGACGTCGCCCAGCTGAATCGCGCCGCGCGCCACGTGCACCCACGCGCCGCGGCCCGGCGCCAGGGTGTGCGACGCGCGCGCGCCGGCGTCGAGCTGCGCGATCAGCATCGTCGCGTCCTGATGGATGACGATGCTGCCGTCGCGGCCGTCGGGCGTGACCACGGGCGTCAGCCGACCCGCCACGTCGAACCGCTGCTGGTCGTAGCGTGGCACCAGGCCGCCGCGATCCGGGATGATCCAGATCTGCAGCAGATGGACGGGCTCGTCGCCCGACGGGTTCATCTCGCTGTGCTGGATTCCGGTCCCGGCGCTCATGAGCTGCACCTCCCC
Organism: uncultured Binatia bacterium (SeqCode); assembly: GCA_964432595.1. Classification (GTDB taxonomy): domain Bacteria; phylum Desulfobacterota; class Binatia; order DP-6; family DP-6; genus DASYLJ01. Next base: position 391,934 of record CAYSOF010000003.1, read on the forward strand.
GGGACGGATGGTCTCGCCGGTGCCGAGACTGTCGCGGTGCGCGAGCGCGCCGCTCAGCACCCAGGTGATGATCTCCATGTCGCGGTGCCCATGCGTGCCGAAGCCGCGTGCCGGCGCCACCGTGTCGTCGTTGATCACGCGCAGCGGGCCGAAGTTGACGTGCCGCGGGTCGTGGTAGTCGCCGAACGAGAACGTGTGACGGCTGTCGAGCCAGTCGAGACGGGTGGCACCGCGCGCGGCGGCGGGACGGATCGTGATCATGCGAACTCTTGTAGACCGCGCGCCGAACCGAGACGATGGGGGTCATGCCCAACACCGTCGCCGTCGGGGTCGAGACGAACTGCACCGCGCCGCTGCGGATCGAACGCGTCATGCAACGGGTCATGGGCTTCATGGGCGCCGACTCGCTGCTCCTGCCCGATCACTACCAGGGCTTCATCCCGGCCCAGGTGTGGAGCCCGGAGCAGACGCCGGCCGCGAAGATCATTCCGTCGCCCGACGCGTTCTTCGATCCGCTCGTGCTGCTCGGCGAGATGGCGGGACGCGTGCCGCGCCGCGTGCGCATCGGCACCGGCGTCACCGAGCCGATCCGCCGTCACCCCGCGACGCTCGCGCAGGCGTTCGTCACGATCGATCACATGACGCAGGGCCGCTCGATCCTCGGCATCGGCAACGGCGAGCGCGAGAACACCGTGCCGTACGGCCTCCCGTTCACGAAGCGGGTCGGACGCCTCGAGGAGTCGCTCGAGGTGATGCAGCGCCTGTGGCGCAGCCGCGGCGAGCCCGTCGACTTCGACGGCAGCTTCTGGAAGCTGCGCAAGGCCGTGTTCCGCACGCCGCTCTACGGCGACCGCCAGCCCTGCGTCTGGGTCGCGGCGCACGCGCCGCGCATGCTGGCGGTGACCGGCCGCTACGCCGACGGGTGGTATCCGACGCAGAAGTCGTCGCCCGCGGAGTACGCCGAGCGTCTCGGCCGCATCCTCGCGGCCGGCCGCGAAGCGGGCCGCGACATGTCGCGCTTCGAGCCGGCGCTGCAGATCCAGCTGGCGCTCGGCCGCGATCGGCGCAGCGTGCTCGAGGGCCTCGCGAAGATTCCCGCCGCGGGCGCGATGGCGATGCTGCTGCCGGGCCCGTTGTGGGCCAAGCACGGGCTGCGCCATCCGCTCGGCGAGGACTACGAGGGCTTCGCCCAGTTCGTGCCCGAGGAGATCACCGCCGCGCAGATCGCCGACGCCCGCCGCCAGCTGACGCCCGAGCTCCTCGGCGACGGCGTCTTCGCCGGCAGCGTCGACGAGGTGCTCGCCGAGCTGAAGCCGCTCGTCGGCGCCGGGCTGCGGCACGTCGTCGTGCTCGACGTCGGCGCGGTGGCGACGGGCGGCAGCCCGGGCGGGTTCGTGAAGCTGTTCCAGCTGATGCGACGGCTGAAGCGGCTGGCGGTCTAGTGCAGGGTCGAGTTGTCCTTCGGAGCGGACTCGCGCGTCTCGAGCTGGCTCAGGCTGAGCGCCAGCGCGGACGCCATCAAGCCCAGCACGAACGCGACGCCCAGTTGGAAGTAGAGCAGAACGCTGACGTACGCGGCGCTGATCCGCGAGTCTTCCTTGAGATCCTGTCCCACGATCTCCTGCACGCGAGTGAGCTGGGTGAGCTCTCGGTGGATTGCCTCGAACGGCGCCGACAGCGCGGCGTCGTCGGGCTTGCCCTCGCCGGCAGCGTTCCGCGCGAGCGCTTCCTTCTCGGCCTCGTCGTAGAGCCGTAGGGATTCTCTGAGCTCCGACAACGTGCGGGACTCCTCGTCGACGAGGTAGGTCTTCTCGAACTGGCGCAGCAGCTGCTCGATGGTCGCGTGGTGTTCGCCGAGGGCGTAGTCGAGTGACTCGTCGCGCTGACGGGAGTCGTGGTACAGGTGGGCGTCCAGGGTCGCGCGTCTGGCGTGCACTTCGTCCAGCAGCTGGAAGAGCATGATCGTCGGCAGCAGCCGGTCCTGGAACAGCGAGCCGCAGTCCCTACGCAGGTTCTCGACGTACAGGCCTTCCCAGAATTTTCCGGCCATGATGGTTCCCACCAGGGCGAGCAGCACCACGGCCAGCCGAAAGCGGCCACCGCGGCTCCCGCGCAGCGACGAGAGAAGCGCTTTCGTCATCCCGACGAACACAAGGCCACCGCGGACCTGGTGTCAATCAGGGCGCACGGTCGAGCCTACGACCGAGGAGTGAACCGTCCCACCCGCGCTCAACGCAGGTCCGGCGCGTACGCGCCCGCGTTGTACGCCGCGCAGAACGACACCTCGTCGCCGGTGAACGTCGGGTCCGCCGCCACGACGGCGGGACGGATGGCGTCCCAGAGCCCACCCGCCGCGGGGCCGGCCTGTCCTCCGAGGTTCTTGGCGACGATCACGAGGTCGAGCCCGCGATGGCCCGCGATGACCTGTCCGCCGAAGCCGAGGGCGTACCACACACCGACGTCGTACTGCTGCTCGCACGTGAAGGGCGGCGCGTAGCCGCAGTCCGGCGACGGCGACAGGCCGTGCGGATACGACGCGTGGATCGCCGCCGGCGCGCAGTGGCCGATGTTGATGTCGTTGTCCGCCGCGAGCCACGTGAGATAGCCGTACGCGCGGTTCGAGTCCTCGAACGCCGGATGCGTCATGCGGTACACCCACTCCGCGTCGACCAGGCGCTCGCCGTTCCAGATGCCCTCGTTCAGCATCAGGAGCGCGACGCGCGCCATCTCCCGCACCGTCGTCCGCCAGCTGAAGGCGAACACCTTGTCGGGCAGGCCCGACGACCACGTCGAATGCGTCATCCCGAGCGGGGCGTACACGAAGCGCTGCGTGAACTCCTCGAGATTCGCGCCGAGGCGCGCGGGGTCCTGCGCGATCGCCGTGTTGAGGACGTCGCTCAAGCGGTTGATCTGCACGTCGCCGTCGATGTCGTACTGGTGCCGCTTCGCGCCGAACGACAGGTCGGCGTTGTGGGCCACCATGGCGAGCACGTGCGCGATCTGCGCATCGGGATTGAACGTGAAGGCGTCGAGCCAGTGATCGACGCGGTCGACGTCGGAAACCGGTCCGGTCTTGCGGCCGGTCCGCGGCAGCTGACGCGTCTGATACGCGGCGATGCCGGTGACCAGCGCGCTCATCGTCTTCGTCGTCGAGAAGGCCTCGTCGACCGACGTGGGTGAGGTGCCCGGCGGGTAGTGCTCGTGGCAGAGGCGGCCGTAGCGGACGATCGCGTACGGCTTGTTGATCGCCGCGTCGGCGGCCTGCAGCGCCGCGGGGTCCAGGCGACAGTCCTCGACGACGCGGTCGGCGGGGACGACGTCCCACTCGCCCGTGCCGGGATCGCGTCGCGGCGGCGGTGCGCAGCCGGCGTCGGGACGGCAGGCGTCATCGGCGCTCGGGTTCGCCGTGCAGACCGTACCCCGACATCGATCCGCGCTCCGTACGATGCGGCCGACCGCGCCGGTGGACTTCGGCATGCAGCAGACGACGGCGCCCGGCTGCCCACACGTCGTCTTGCCCTCGCAGCGACGCGCCGCCTGCGCGCAGGCACGCGGGACGCCCGCGGCAATCGCCTCGTTCACCACCTGCTTCGCGCAGCGCACCCAGTCGCGCCGACTGGCGACCCCCGCGCAATCGCAGCGCGCCGCGACGCGGGCGCGCAGATCGTCGATCTGGAGCTGGTCCGGACATCGCCGGCTCGTGCAGGCGGCGGCGGCGGGCAGGCTCTGAGCGATCAACGAGAGCGCGGCGGAGAGCACGACGAAACCGACGTGGCGCATATCCGCGAGCCGTAGCACGACGCCGAGATCGGACGCCACGCGCCGTCCGTGCGCCGCCCGCCCCCTCCGCTGGCCGCGTGCCGTACCGTGGAATGTGGACCCGAGCAGCGGCGCATGATCTACCGTCACGCGTTGGAGCGACCGGAATGGCGGTGACGCGACGGAACGTGCTGCTCGCTTCGCTGGGCTTCCTGGGCGGCTGCGCATCCGGGGCGAGAGGGCGGCGGGGTGCCGCGACGCTCCCGGACGCGGCGCATGGTTCCGAGGCCCCGCACGCCGTCACGCCCGACCAGGCGCTCCGGAAGCTCGTCGACGGCAACCAGCGCTTCGCCGAGGGCCGTGCCATGCACCCCCACGAGACGCGGGAGTGGCGGAACGCGCTCGTCGCACACCAGCACCCGTTCGCCGTCGTGCTCGGGTGCGCCGACTCGCGGGTCTCGCCGGAGGTGGTCTTCGACGAGGGGCTGGGCGACCTCTTCGTCATCCGCCAGGCGGGACACGTGGCGGACGACGACAGCCTCGGCAGCATCGAGTACGCGGTCGGACACCTCCACGTGCCCCTGGTCGTCGTGCTGGGGCACGAGGCGTGTGGGGCGGTCGCGGCGGCCGTGGGCGCGATCATGCGGGACGAGGCGGTCGAAGGGCACATCCTCCGCCTCGTGGACGACATCGCCCCCGCCGTGCAGGAGGTGCAGCAGCGGCGCGGCGACGTCGTCGAGCACGCGGTGCGCGCGAACGTCCGCCATGTCGTCCGCCGGCTGCGGAGCAGCGTGCCCGTGCTGCGGCCGCGCGAGCGGCGGGGCCAGATCCAAGTCGTCGGCGGCTACTACAGCCTCCGCACGGGCGTGGTGGAATGGCTGGCCGTATGAGCGATGCGGCTCGGTCGACGTGCGCCGAGGCCCGCGACTCAGGGCGACGGGGTGATCGGCGGCCACGGGACGTCGAGTGACACCGGCGCGGCCTCGCGCCAGGCCGCGAAGTCATCGAGGTCGGGCAACGTCGTGCGGTCGTTCAGGACGTCGGCGAGCTCGATCAGGAGCAATGCCTGGGCGTCGTCGAGCGTGTTCGCGAGCTGGCGCAGGACGTCGGGGATCTCCCACTCGGTCGCGATGCCACCGAGGCACTCGAGCGTCGGCTGCGCCAGCAGGGTGCGCAGCTGGCCGAGGTAGAGCGCCGGGTCGCCGCGGCGAAGCAGCGTGAGCGCCACGCGCACGAAGAGGATGCGGCCGCTCGTGACATCGTGCCGTCCGGCCTCGAGGCCCCACGCCTCGGCATTGCGCGCCGCCGTCCGGCGACCGATCGCCCGGTGACCACCGGCGATCACTTCCGGCTCTGACCGTGGTCCGACCCCATTGACGCCTCCGACGCTACATCGGCGCGCCCTGCCCGATGAGCACGCGCCAGTTCTCCGGCACCCACGGTAGGCGGCACCCGGGCAGCTCGCCGGTCTGGCACTTGAGCCACAGCGCACACGTGCGTGCCGGCTGACCCGTCAGCTGACTGCTCGTGTGGTCGCCGATGCGGACGTTGCGATCGCTCTTGTAGGCCGCGCAGCCGTGGAGCGTCTCGTGCGTCGCTCGTGTGCGCGTCAAGCACGCCCACATGGTCTCCGGGGGCCGGCTCAGGCAGCGTTCCCACTCCTGCAGCGCGAAGCCCTTCAGGACACCCCAGTCGCAATGCTCCTGACGGGTCCAGCCCTGCTTCGTCGTGCGCTTGTGGGTGAGGGAGCCCTCGTCCTTCGCGCTGGTGAATTCGAGGAACAGCGCATGCTGCTGGCGCACGTCCACCGCAGAGTTGGCCAGCTCGAGCGCCTTCCGCTTCACGGAACCCGCCAGCGGACCGCCCGTCCCGTCGCAATACGCGTGATCGGTGTCGTGATGAAGCTGCATGAGCTCGCGAGCGAGCGCCATCGTCTTCGGCGAGATCGGCGGCAGCGGGTCGTCGTAGTCGAGCGCCCCCAGCATGCTCCGCCGCGCATCCTCGAATCCCGGAAGGACGATCGGGAACCGCGCGCCGCGCTCGCAACGACCGGCTTCGATGCGCAGGTCGGCGTAGTCCAACAGGTCGCCGGTCATGTAGAGGGACGCCGCGCACGCGACCTTCGCCGCGTCGTCAGCGGTCGAGCATGCCTGGATCGCTTCGCCGAGATCGTGGACGTGCTGGTAGTCGGGACACCCGTTGTCGCCTTCGATGCTCCACTGCGAGTCGCGCTTCTCGTCGACGTAGTACACGCGCAGCCGCGTGTCCTCGGTCTGCAGATTGCTCTGGTTTCGTCGTTCGACGTCCCAGCAGTGGGGGTTGTACTTCGCGTACAGCATGCCCTCGTACATCAACCGTGCGACGCCGACGAGGTACATCGACGCACGCTGCACCTGCGTCGCCGTTTGACCGTCCATGTACTTGCAACGGTCCTTGCGTCGGGTGAGCCGGATCGTCACGTCCCTGCCGGTCGGGAAGCGCATCAGGTCGAGCGTGGTCGTGGTCGTCGGCCGGGTCGGCACGGACGTGGTCGACGTGGTCGAGACCGGTGGCCGCACGTACGTGGTGGTGGTCGGCCGGGCCGGCCGCGTGGTGCTCGTCGTGGGCGCCGGCGGCCGGGTCGTGCTCGTCGTGGGCGTCGGCGATGCGCCGTCGACAGGGAGGCACCGGCACCCGGATCGATACACCGCCGTGAGCCCCTCGCAGCATGGCCCGGTCTGCGTCGACCGCCGCTTGTTCTCCTCGACGCACCCGACGTTCGCCTTCGCCGGCAGGCTGTCGTTGCATGCTTCGGGCCCCTGGCCGTAGACGCTCGCGGCCGGCCCTCCGAGCAGCGCCATCAGCGCGAGGCTCATCGACGTTCTACGAAGCATGCACCCTCCGTCTCGGCCTATATTGCCTAGAGGGTCGCTAGCACACTTAGCCTGGCTGCTGTCAAGCTTCCCGATACATCAGCTTGACCGCGCCATATGGCCGCGCCGTGCGGCGCGCAACTCGCCGGAGGCAGACACGACGGGCGGACGGAGCGCGCGCTCCGTCCGCCCGTCGGCGCGCCCTACTTACAGAGGAGCGTCGCGCCGTTGCTGCGCAGCGAGCAGCTCGGCTTCGCCGGCGGCGCCGCCGGGAAGCGCGCCTCGATGCACTCGCCGCCGATCGCGGCCGGCGGGTCGAGGACGAGGATGCCGGTGACCGGGACGTCGGGCCCCGTGACCGTGTACGTCCCGTTCTTGCCGCTCACCTTGAACTTCACGTAGCCGGGCACCTGCGGCTTGAGCTTCACGCCGACCTTGACGATGCCCTGCGTGGCGGTGCCGGGGCCCTTCCAGGTCCACGACGTGCCGGCACCGTTGACCCGCCAGCCCGTCCGGGTTCCCGAATCGTACGCACCGGGCGCGATGGTCGCGTCGACGACGTTCGTGCCGGTGGCACCGACGACGAGCACGCGGACGCCCGTCGCCACGAGATCGAGCGACGGTGCCGGCGTGAGCGTCGCCTGGCCCTTCAGGCTGAGCTTGTCGTTGCCCGCCGGCGCGGTGATCTTCGACGCCGTCAGCTTGTGCTTGGTCGCGAGCGCGCCGTTCGTGCAGGGGTCGTCCGCGTCGCACAGCGTGTCGCTGTCGGTGTCGACGATGCCGCAGGTGGCGGAGCAGCACTGGTTCACGCCGTTGCCCGCGCCGTCGTCGCACGTCTCGCCGCAGGCGCCGTCGATGGTACCGTCACCACACGTGCTCCCCGGACCGCTGCAGACGCCGGCGGTGCACGCGTCGTTCGTGGTGCACGCGTCGGCGTCGTCGCACGTGGTGCCGTCCGGCGCGTCCGGCGCGTCGCACACGCCGGGCGCGGTGCAGGTCTGCGGGCCGTTGCACTGATCGAGGTCGCCGGGGACGAAGCACGGACCGGCGTCGGCGTCGTTGCCGGTGCCGAGCCACGGCACGTAGTCGACCGCGCCGACCGACGTGATCACGCCCCCCGTGCCGCCCGGATTGCCGGCCTCGGTCGGACCGCTCGCGTCGCCGAACCAGTTCGACTCGGCGTTCAGCGGACCGGCGGGCTGCCAGTTGATCGCCGCCGTGGCCGTCGGCGCGATCGCGTTCTCGTTGACGAGCGCCGTATCCGTGATGTGCCCGTTCTGCGCGGTGACCGAGATGCCGGTGTCGACACCGACGATGCCGTTGTTCGTGATCGTCGTGTTGGTCGTGTAGCCGAGCAGCCGGATGCCCTGGGAGCCGGGCTCGCCCGGACCCGTGATGGTGTTGCAGGAGATCACCGCGTTGGCGATCAGGCCGGCGTTCTGGTTCGCGAGCGAATTGGCCGTGTTCGTGAGCGCGATGCCGTTGCGGAACGCGCGCACGTTGGTGATCGTGTTGTTGCTGATCTCGACGTTGTCGTACGTGCCGAGCGTGGTGCCGATCAGCGAGCCACGGAAGACGATGGCGGTGCTCGCCGTCGTCGCGTCGAACGGCCCCGCATCGTTGCCCATGTCGATCACGTTGTTGCTGACCTTCTGCAGCCCCGTGATCGCGTCGTTCGAGTGGCTCATGTTGATGTACGCCGAGATCGTGCCCAGCCGGATGCCGCGCGAGAACGTGTTGAAGCTCACGTCGGTCGGACCCTTGTGGCGCTCGATCAGGATCGTGTTCGAGCCGTGGTTCATCAGCTGGTTGTACTGGAAGACCAACGAGTCGTTCGCGTTCGGACCCGCCGCGTAGAGGCCGTAGTCGCTGCCGTCGGCGGGGTTGTTCGTGCCGATCAGGACGTTGTTCCGCACCGTGTAGGTGACACCGGGCGCGTTCGCGCCGACGCGGACGTTGAAGCGCACGCTGCTCGGGCCCGCCTTGGCGTTCTGCACGGTGAAGCCTTCGAACAGGACGTTGCCGGTCGTCGCGAAGATGCGAACCGTGCCCGCGATGGCCAGGCCCGTGCCGCCCGTGCCGTCGATGATCGTCGACGCGGCACCGGCGACGCTCTGGACGGTGAGCGCCTTGTTGATGTTGATCTGCGCCTCGGCGTACGTCCCCGGGCAGACCAGGATCGTGTCCAGGTCCGCGGCCGCGGTGACCGCCGCCTGGATCGTGGTGAAGGCGGGATCGGCACCGGTGCACGCGATACCGACCGCGTCGTAGGTGCCGTCGACGTCGACGACGTGGGTGGCGGCGCTCGCCAAGGCGGGAAGAAGGCTCGCCAGCACGGCGAGGCGCAGGAATCGACCGACCATTTCGTGTCCTCCGTTCTGTAGGGACCCCACGGCCGATCTACGTCCGACCGAGGTCCCGGAGTGGGCCCGACAGCGCACACGGCCGGGCCGAAAGACGACGGGGTACCATGCACGTCATCATCTGGCCAAGGATTTTTTTTGGCCAAATACCCGCGCGCGCTGGAAACGGGGGAGGAAGGGCGCCGGCGACGGGTCAGCCGACGGGAACGCCGAGGAGCCCGCAGACGATCCACGCCGCGAAGCCCACGAAGAGCGGGATCGTCAGGTTGTCGTCGATGCGGATCGGCAGCATCTCCCACGCGGTCGCCGCGAGGCCGATCGCCAGACCCGCGCCGACCATCTGGCCGTCCGACGCGGTGGTGAAGACGCGCAGCACGCCCACGGTGACGAAGAACGTCACCGCCAGGAAGCCGAGCGAGCCTTCGACGCTCTTCTCCGCGACGATGTGCCGCTTGCCCCAGGTGATGCCCACCATCGCCGACACCGGATCGGCGATGGCGAGCGTATAGATCGCGATCAGCGCGATCTCCTGCGGGAAGGTCAGGATCGTCAGGAGGATGGCAATGGCATACGGGATCATCGCCGATTCCTTGAACTGCTCCTCGGCCCGGAAGAAGGCGGTGTTCACCCACGGGATGCGCTGCAGCAGATCCGGGTAATGGATGCGGACACGGTCGAGGATGTAGACGACGCACGCGATCGTGCCGAAGACGTGCACGATCTGGCGGTGCGTGAAGAGCAGCGCGTAGGACGTCGCGATCACGACGCCGTTGGCCATGTGGATCAGCCGGCGTCCGATCTGCAGGTCCTTCCGTGAGGCCGACGGGCCCGGAACCGGCAGCGTTTCGACGTCGTCGCTCATCGTGCCCTCGCAGCCCGCAAGTCGGGGCAAAAGCTCGTTGACGCGGATTCGCGCCGCATGTCACGGTCCTTCCCCAGAATGCTCACCATGCCGTCACCCCTGCGCATCGCGCTCGCCCTCTCGGCCGTCGTCGCCCTGGTCGCCTCCGCGCCGGCCGCCGACCAGCCACTCCTCGGCAAGTCGCTGAAGATCGTCGATCCCAAGCCCACCGATGCCACGAAGCGCAAGGTGACGGCCAACGCCAGCGACGCGGGCGGGGGTCACACCCTCTCCGGCGATCCGGTGGGGCCCGCGGATTCGAGCGGCGCGATCCTCGTGCTCGACGTCGCGGGCGCCACGCCCTCGTCGCAGACCTTCACGCTGCCGCAGGGCACCGCGGCGAACGGCAAGCCGTTCTGGGTCGCCAAGAGCCCGGGCGGATGGAGCTACAACGACCCCAAGGGCGAGCAGGGACCGGTGAAGTCGCTGCGGCTCGCGATCGCGAACAACGGCAAGGTGACGCTGAAGGCGGCGATCAGCGGCAAGGGCGGCGCGGTCGACGTCGTCCCGCCCAATCCGGGAACGCAGGCGTCGCTGACGCTGGGCTTCGCCGGCGGCGACGATCGCTACTGCGTGCAGTTCGGCACCGACGGCGTCATCGGCAAGAACGACGCGAAGGGCTTCGGCATCGGCAAGGTCACCCTCGAGGGCTGCCCCCCGAGCGTGTCCGGCGACTTCCTGGCGCTCAGCTACAACGTGGCCGGCCTGCCCGAGGGCCTCTCCGGCTCGAACCCGTCGGTCAACATGCCGCTCATCGCGCCGCTCCTGAACGGCTACGATCTGGTGCTGGTGCAGGAGAGCTGGAAGACGCCCGACCCGAACCCGCTGGCGCCGACGCGGGTCTATCACGAGATCCTCGAGGCCGGGTCGCTCCACCCGTTCCGCTCGGTGTCGGCGCCCCTGCCGCTCGGCACCGATCCGTTCCGCCCGAGCGCGTTCGTCAGCGACGGCCTGAACCAGTTCTCGGACTTCCCGTTCGGGGCGCTCGTGCGCCAGCCGTGGAGCACCTGCGTGCCGAGCGCGGCCGACTGCCTGGCGCTCAAGGGCTTCAGCATGTCGCGCGTGACGATCGCGCCCGGCGTGGTGGTCGATGTCTACAACCTCCACATGGAGGCGGGCGGCGATCCCGAGGACGACACGGCCCGCGACGGCGACGTCACGCAGCTCTCGAACTTCATCCAGGCGAACTCGGCCGGCCGCCCACTCATCGTCGGCGGCGACTTCAACCTGCACACCAACGTCGAGCCCGACAGCACGCAGTTCCAGCGGCTGCTCTCGGAGACCGGCCTGGTCGACGTCTGCGCCGCGCTGTCCTGCCCGTCGCCGGGCCGCATCGACAAGTTCCTCTTCCGCAGCAGCGACCGCGTCACGCTCACGCCGCAGAGCTGGCAGTTCGAGACCGAGGTGTTCGAGCGCGAGGACGGCGAGTCGTTGAGCGATCACGACGCGCTCGCGGTCCGCTTCGGCTGGGAAGTTCTTGCCGAGTAGGCCAATCGGCCGACATCGCAGTCGACGACGCTGACACCGCCGGACGTCACCGGCCTCGTCGACACGTGGCGCGCCCCGTGGAACGCTTCTCGCAGGCGCGGATCCGCCGATGCGGTCCGCGCTGCGACGAATGACGCTCGGCCTCGGGCTCTTCGCGCTCGCGAGTCCGGTCCTGCTGCTGACGGACCCGATCCGACAGCGTGACGTGGCCGACCGGCTGTCGTGGTCACGGCGATGGCAGGAGCAGGCGATCGTCGTACCGCATCCCATACCGCCACATCACTGATCTAGCGGTATTGCGCGCACTGCCGTCCTGGGGAATCCGTGGTCGGACGGTATGGTGTCAGCTGGGGCAGCCCCGTATGACCGGCGTCTCGGTTCCATCGTGCCGCCCGTCCTGGTCCGCATCGCATCGCGATGGCCGGTCCTGCCGTTGGTCGTCGCGCTCTGCGGCGGCTGCATGGTGGGTCCCGACTATCGGCCTCCCGTCGCCCCGACGCAGACGGCGTGGATCGCCGGCGGGAATCCTGCCGTGCATACGGACACCTCGCCGGCGGTGCACTGGTGGGACGCGTTCGACGATCCGGTCGTGGGCTATCTCGTCGAGCGTGCCTACGCGCAGAATCTGACGCTCGAGGCGACCGGGCTCCGCGTCCTGCAGGCCCAGGCGCAGCGCGGAATCGCCGTCGGCGGGCTCTACCCGCAGTCGCAGGCGCTGCGCGGCTCGTACGCGCACAACGTCACCAGTCAGAACATCCGCTTCCCGATCGAGCCGCGCAGCTTCGAGACGTTTCAGTCCGGCTTCGACGTCGCGTGGGAGGTCGACCTCTGGGGCCGCTTCCGTCGCGGCATCGAGGCCGCGGACGCCGACCTGCTCGCGTCGCTCGCGGACTACGACGACGTCCTGACGAGCCTCGTGGCGCAGGTCGTCGCGACGTACGTCCGGATCCGCGTCTCGGAGAGCCGCCTCGAGCTTGCCGAGTCGAACGTTCGCGTGCAGCGGGACAGCCTGCGCATCGCCCAGGTGCGGTACGAGGCCGGCGGCACCACGCAGCTCGACGTTCAGCAGGCGCTCTCGCAGCTCACCGACACGGAGGCGCTGATTCCGGAGCGGCAGATCGAGATCGCCCAGGGACGGAACGCGCTCGCCGTGCTGCTGGGCGTCCCGCCGGCGGAGCTCGGCGACGCGCTCGGTCCGACGCGGGGCATTCCGCAAGCGCCGCCGACCGTCGCCGTCGGCATCCCGGCCGACCTCATCCGCCGGCGTCCCGACGTCCGCGCCGCCGAGCGGCGGCTCGCCGCGCAGAGCGCGCGCATCGGGATCGCCAAAGCCGACCTGTTCCCGCGCGTGCAGCTCGTCGGCTCGGTCGGCCTCAGCGCCACCGACGCCGCCAAGTTCTTCCAGGGGCGCGCGTTCGAAGCGGTCGCCGGCCCGCAGTTCGACTGGCCGATCCTGAATTACGGGCGGCTGATCAACCAGGTGCGGGTGCAGGACGCGGCGTTCCAGGCGCAGGCCGCCGATTTCACGAACACCGTGCTCGTCGCCCAGCAGGAGGTCGAGAACGCGCTGGTCGGCTACACGCGCGGCGCGGAGCAGGTCGGCCACCTCGCGCGCTCGGTCGAGGCCGCGAACAGCGCCGTCGACCTGGCGACGATCCAGTATCGCGAAGGCGCGACCGATTTCACGACCGTCCTCACGGCGCAGCAGGCGAAGCTCGAGGAGGACGACTCGCTCGCGGTGGCTCGCGGCAGCGTCACGCAGAGCGTGATCGACCTGTACCGCGCGCTCGGCGGCGGCTGGGAGCTGCGCGCGGGCCAGGACGTCGTGCGCGAGGGCGTGAAGCCGGCCATGGCCGAGCGCGTCTGGTGGGGTGACATGCTCGACGCCGGCGAACGCGCCACCGACGCGAACCCCGACGAGGACCAATCTCCAGAGGCCGTCCGCTCGTGGTGGCCGCAATGGTAGGAGCGCGATGACGACGACCATCCGATTCTTCCTGCTGGCCGTCGCCGTGGCCGTCGCGATTCTTCCGGGGTGCGGCAAGAACGTCTACGAGCCGCCGCCGCCGGCCGAGGTGACGGTCGCCCAGCCGATCGAGCAGGAGGTGACCACCTACTCGGAGTTCACCGGCCACACGGCGGCGATCGAGGCGGTCGACGTCCGTGCCCGCGTGCAGGGCTTTCTGCAGAGCTTCCACTTCACGCCCGGCGCCGACGTGAAGCAGGGCGACCTCCTCTTCATCATCGAGCCCGAGCTGTACGAGGCGCAGGCGCAGCAGGCCGCCGCCGATCTCACCGCCGCGCAGGCGCGCTCCGTCGCCGCCGAGGAGCAGCTCCGCATCACGCGCTCGATCTTCGAGAAGCAGGCCGGCAGCAAGACCGACCTCGTGCAGAAGCAGCAGGCACGCGACGAGGCCGTCGCCGCGGTGGAGCAGGCGAAGGCGCGGCTCGCCGCCGCGAAGCTCAACCTGTCGTACACCCACATCTACGCGCCGATCCCCGGACGCATCGACCGCAACCTCGTCGACCCCGGCAACCTGGTCGGCGCCGGCGAGGCGACGCTGCTCGCGAACATCGTGCGCAACGTCCCGATCTACGCCTACTTCGACGCCAGCGAGCGCGAGCTCCTCCGCTACCTCGACATGCAGCGACGCGGCGAGACCGCGGCGCCGGCCGGCGAACGCAACAAGGCGTACCTGGGCCTCGCCACGGAGGACGGCTTTCCGCACGTCGGCGAGGTCGACTACCGCGACAACCGCGTCGACCCGACGACCGGGACGATCGAGCTCCGCGCGGTCTTTCCGAACGAGGATCGCCTGCTCATCCCCGGCCTGTTCGCGCGCGTGCGCCTGCCGCTCAGCCGGGAGAAGGCCCTGCTCGTGCCCGACGTCGCCGTCGGCACGGATCAGGGCGGACGCTATCTCCTCGTCGTCGACGAGAAGAACGTCGTGCAGTACCGGCAGGTGAAGCTGGGCTCGCTCGTCGGCGAGATGCGCGTCGTCAACGAGGGCGTGCAGCCGGGCGACTGGGTCATCGTCAACGGCCTGCAGCACGCGCGTCCGGGCAGCACCGTGAAGCCGGTCCGCGACGCCTCGCCGCCCGCCGCGCCGACCGTCGACGCCACCAGCCCGACGCCCTGACGCGATGATTTCCCGCTTCTTCATCGACCGGCCGATCTTCGCGAACGTCATCGCGATCGTCACCATCATCTTCGGCCTGGTGACGGTCCGCGTGCTGCCCGTCGAGCAGTACCCGAACATCACGCCGCCGACGGTGCAGGTGACGACGGTCTACCCGGGCGCCAACGCACAGGTCGTCGCCGACACGGTGGCGTCGCCGATCGAGGAGCAGGTGAACGGCGTCGAGGGCATGCTGTACATGTCCTCGGTCAGCGCGCAGGACGGCTCCTACGCGCTGACGGTGACGTTCGAGGTCGGCACGAACCTCGACATCGCGCAGGTGCTGGTCCAGAACCGCGTCGCCATCGCCGAGCCGCTGTTGCCCGACGACGTCCGCCGCCAGGGCATCACGACGAAGAAGCAGTCGACGAACATCGTGCTCTTCGCCGTGCTGACGTCGCCCGAGGAGCGCTACGACGCGCTCTACCTGAGCAACTACGCCACGCTGCGCGTCCGCGACGAGCTCGCGCGGCTCGACGGCGTCGGCGAGGTGCGGGTGTTCGGCGCGGCCGACTACAGCATGCGCGTGTGGCTCGACCCGCCGAAGCTGCGCGCGCGCAACCTGACGGCGAACGACGTGCTGCTCGCCATCCGCGAGCAGAACGTCCAGGTCGCGGCCGGCCAGATCGGCCAGCCGCCCGTGCCCGACACGCAGACGTTCCAGTACACCGTCGACACGCTCGGCCGCCTCGCGGACGTCGGCGAGTTCGAGAACATCATCATCAAGACGGAAGGCTCGCGCGTCACGCGGATCCGCGACGTCGCGCGCGTCGAGCTGGGCGGCGAGGTCTACGACATCTTCTTCCAGCAGAACGGCAAGCCCGCGGCCGGCATCGCGGTGTTCCAGCTGCCGGGCGCCAACGCGCTCGACGTCGCCGCCGAGGTGCGCGCGGCGATGGAGCGGCTCGAGCCGGGCTTCCCGCAGGGGCTCGTCTACAACATCCCGTTCGACACCACGTTGTTCGTCCAGCAGGCGATCCACGAGGTGTACATGACGTTGTTCGAGGCGGGCATCCTCGTCCTGATCGTCATCCTGCTGTTCCTGCAGAGCTGGCGCGCGCTGCTGGTGCCGGCCACGACGGTGCCCGTCACGATCATCGGCGCGTTCGCCGGCATGGCCGCCGTCGGCTTCAGCGTGAACCTGCTGACGCTCTTCGGCCTGGTGCTCGCGATCGGCATCGTCGTCGACGACGCGATCATCATCGTCGAGAACGCCTCGCATCACATGGAGGCCGACAAGGTGTCGGCGCGCGAGGCCACGATCCGCGCGATGAACGAGATGACGGGCCCGGTGCTCGGCATCACGTGCGTGCTGATGGCGGTGTTCCTGCCGACGGCCTTCCTCGGCGGCATCACCGGGCAGCTCTACCGGCAGTTCGCGCTGACGATCGCCGTGACGGCGCTGATCAGCGCGGTCAACGCGCTCACGCTGAAGCCCGCACAGTGTGCGGCGTATCTGCGGCCGCGCACCAAGGAGCCGAACGCGTTCTTCCGCGCGTTCAACCGGGGCTACGACCGCGTCGAGCACCACTACACGCGGCTCGTCACGCGCATGGTGGCGCGCCCGTTCGCGATGATGATCCTCTTCGCCGTCCTGCTGGCGGCCACGATGTGGGGCTTCACGTCGCTGCCCACCGGCTTCCTGCCGACGGAGGACCAGGGGTACGTCATCGCGGGCGTGCAGCTGCCCGACGCGGCGTCGCACCCACGCATGCGGCGCACGACCGAGAAGATCAACGAGATCATCCGTTCGGTGCCGGGCGTCGCCAACTGGAACACCGTCGGCGGCAACTCCATCCTCGACGGCTCGACCGCGTCGAACGCCGCGACGTTCTACATCGTGTTCGAGCCCTGGGAGGACCGCACCGACGACCCGAACCTGAGCCAGGACGCGATCCTCCAGCACCTCCGCGAGAAGCTCGGCGCGCTGCAGGACGGCCAGACGTTCGCGTTCCCGCCGCCGTCGATCCGCGGCGTCGGCGTGTCGGGCGGCTTCCAGATGCAGCTGCAGGACCGCGGCAACGTCGGGCTGCCGGCGCTGCAGCAGATCGTCGAGGAGATGCTGCAGGACGGCCAGGCGCAGAGCGGCATCGGCGCGCTGCAGTCGACGTTCCGCGCGGGCGTGCCGCAGCTCTTCGCCGACGTCGACCGCACGAAGGCGAAGACGTTGAACCTGCCGCTCACGCAGGTCTTCGGCACCCTGCAGACGATGCTCGGCTCCGCCTACGTGAACGACTTCAACCTGTTCGGCCGCACGTACCAGGTGCGCGTGCAGGCCGAGCCGCAATATCGCACGCGGGTCGACGACATCACGCGGCTCGAGGTGCGGAACGACGCCGGCCAGATGATCCCGCTGGGCACGCTGGTCGACGTCGAGGACAAGCTCGGGCCGCAGATCGTGCCGCGCTACAACCTCTATCCGTCGGCGGCGATCACCGGCGAGGCGGCGCCGGGCTACAGCTCGGGCGACGCGCTGAACATCATGGAGCAGATGGCGGCCAGCAAGCTCTCGACCGACATGGGCTTCGAGTGGACGGGCATCTCGCTGCAGGAGAAGCTCGTCGGCAACGAGCAGTTCCTGATCTTCGCGCTGGCCGTGCTGCTCGTCTATCTGGTGCTCGCCGCACAGTATGAGAGTTGGAGCAGCCCGGCCGCCGTCATTCTCGTCGTACCGCTGGCGCTGCTCGGCACCGTCATCGCGGTCGCGGTACGCGGCATGGACAACAACGTCTACACGCAGATCGGCGTCGTGCTGCTGATCGCGCTCGCGAGCAAGAACGCGATCCTCATCGTCGAGTTCGCGCGCGAGCAGCGCGAGCGCGGGCTCGGCATCTCGGCGGCGGCGGTCGAGGCGGCACGGCTGCGCTTCCGGCCCATCTTGATGACGTCGTTCGCGTTCATCCTGGGCGTCTACCCGCTGGTGATCGCCAGCGGCGCCGGCGCGGCCAGCCGGCAGGCGCTCGGCACGGCGGTGTTCGGCGGCATGATCACGTCGACGCTGCTCGCCGTGCTGTTCGTGCCCGTGTTCTACGTCGTGATGCAGACGTTCAGCGAGCGCTGGGCGGCGCGGAAGAGCTCGTCCGCGCCGCCGCCGTAGCTCACGGCGCGACCACCTCGATGTTCGCCATCATGCCCTGATCGGCGTGCTGGACGATGTGGCAGTGGTAGACGAACTTCCCGACCATCACCGGGTCGCGGAACGGGATCAGTATCTTCACCGAGCTCGCCCCGCCCTTCTTCGTCGCCGCCGGCAGGTTGATCGTGTCCTGGTAGCCCGTGAACGGCTGCGGCTGACCGTCGATCTCGACGACCTGGAAGTCGGTCTGGTGGATGTGGAACACGTGCTCCTCGGTGGCCGTGTTCTGCACCGTCCACTCCTCGAGCGCGCCGAGCGTCACCGTCGTGTCGATGCGATCGTGGTCGTACGTCTTGTCGTTGATCGTGAAGACGTTCGGGTTCGGCGTGTCGGCGAAGACGACGGTCCGCTTCACCGTCGCCGCCTCGGTGCGCAGGTCCGCCACGCTCGGGAACGTCGTCGGGAGCGGCACCTGCGGCGTGACCGCGGCGCCGCTGTTGCGCATCGAGAGCAGCACCTGGCCCGGGTAGTGGTCGCCCGACGGACCGGTATCGTACTTGAGCGCGCGCAGCCGATACGTGCCCTTCTTCTTCGGACCACGCACGAGCACCTCGTAGCGCGCGCCCGGCGGCACCAGCAGCTCCGTCGTCTCGACGAGCTGGTTCTTGATGTTGCCGTCCTGCGCGAGGACGTAGAACGGCACCTTCCGGTCGAGACGCAGGCGGTAATAGATGTTCGCGCCGATGTTGCCGATGCGCCAGAGCTGCAGCTCGCCCGGGCGGATCTCGATGCGCGGGCGGAACAGGCCGTTCACCGTCCGGCGCGTGGGACCCGTCGGGTCGGGATCCATCACCGGCGCGCCGTTCTTGATCTTCATGTCCTTCAGCAGGACGAAGTTCTCGGTGATCCCCTGCAGGCCCGGAAAGCCGGCGAGGACGTCGCCGACCACGAGGCCGCCCGAGAGCCCGGCCGCGATCGAGCGGTTCACGATGGGGTGGACGTGCGGGTGGTACCAGAAGAGCCCCTGCGGGTGCGTCGGCGGGATCGGGAAGTCGTACTGGAACGACGTCCCCGGATCGATGTTCAGGAAGACGTTGTCGCCGGGGCCGAGCGGGGTCACCAGCGTGCCGTGGTAGTGGATGTTCACGGCGAAGGTGCCGTCGTCGACGATGTTCAGCCGGATCTGATCGCCGGGCTGCACCTTCAGGATCGGCGGCATGTACATGCCGTTGAAGACGGTCGTCGTGACGGTCTTGCCGCCGATCGACACCTCGGCGGGTGCCACCGTCAGCGTGCCGCCGAGCACGCCGTTCTCGCTCGTCATGATCGGCGGGTTGCTGAAAGGGACGGGCGCCGCCGTCACCGTCGTCGCCACCGCCGCCGCCAGGAGAAGCATCGTCACACGCATCGAACCGACCTCCGCGTCGGTCGCGTTATCGGAAAGACCGCTACGTGTCGACAGCGAGCGACAATCCCCGTCGCGTCTCGGTGACGAGACCCATGAGAAGCTCGCCTCACCTCGGGTGAGGCCATCCCTCCAGCTGGTACGCGACCGGCTTGCCATCCCATCCCGACGCATTCGTCGAGGCGTCGATCACGACACCGCCGCTGCGGATGCGTGCGAGCAACGCATCGATCGGGGACGGTCCGAGCGACGGCGGTGTCGCGCTCGGTTCGATGACGCGTCCATCGCCGTGCAGAAAACGGAAGCCGTTCGCCTCGGGCACGATCCGGATGCCGCGGTCATGGACGAAGGTGTGGTGCCGGCGGCAGAGGGAGCACAGGTTCGCGAGGGTGGTCGGCCCACCGCGCGACCACGGCACGACGTGATGTCCGTCGACCCACCGGTTGGTGCACCCCGGGAAGCGGCAGCCTCGGTCGCGGAGGTGTAGCGCCCGCCGCAGTAGCGTCGGAATGGTGCGGCGACGACGACCCACGTCACGGATCGTACCGTCGCGGTCCTCCCGCACCTCGACCACGGCGGCATCGCACATCAGCCGGTCGGTCGTCGTCCGCGACACGGCCGTGCCGTCGTCGAGCGTCGCGCCGATCTCGCTGTCGGGGTCGTTCGCGGCCTCCACGTGCACGACCACCTCCACCGGTGGTCCAGCATCGCGCTGCTCGGTGGTGGTGAGGAAGCGCTCCGCGACGGCGACGACCGCATCGGCCCGCCGCAGCGGCGCCTGCCGCGTTCCCGCGGAAACGTGTCTCTCGAACGTCGCGGCCTCGAT
>CAYSOF010000004.1:0-197262 GCA_964432595.1 uncultured Binatia bacterium (SeqCode)
TGCCGAGCAGCTTCGCGATGGCCTTGAGCTCGAGCGCCTTGTCCAGCGTCTCGCTAGGGCTGTAGTTCGGGCCGTAGGAGGCGCCGCGGGCGATCGCCAGCTCCACGCAGAGGCCGAACACGTCCGCGCCATCGAGCTCGCCGATCTCACGATAGAACCGAAGCGTCACCGGGTCGTCCCCGTCGCGCGGCGCGCCCTTCTCGGGCATCCAGTCCCGGCGCCGGGCGACGTCCTTCAGCGTGTCCGACCACAGCTCGCGCACGAGGCCGCACGCAACGATGCGCAGCAGCTCGCGGCAGGCGACGTCGACGACGTCGAGCCCCACCACCTTGGCGTGCTCGACGATCTGCTTGTTCAGGTTCGCCAGGGTGAGCCGGCCGACCTGGTCGGTGTCGTAGGCGTCGCGGGCGTTCCGTCGCTCGGCCGGCGTCTGCTCGACGCGCGGCGGCCGGGTGATCGTACTGCGCCCGGCGTGCGGGTCACCCTTGCGGCACTTCGGCTCGCGGCAGATCGTGACGACGGCGCCGAGGGGAATGCGATCGTCGCTGAACCGATCGCGGTGGAACACGACGGCCTGGGCCGCGTGCGGACAGCCGTCGGCGTCGATCAACCGATACGCGTGCGGGTAATGTCCCCGGTACAGAACGCCCTTGGCCTTCTTCTCGCCGTAGTACGCGTCAGTGGCGAGCGAGATGCGGACGGGCTTCTTGCCGGTCTCCTGCTGGACCGTCGCGGCGATGCGCTCGAGGTGCGCGGTGACCTTCAGCTGGTAGCAGCCGGGGGCCGTGCATGTGTCGCCCTTCTTGACGTCGGGAAAGAGGAGCTGCTGGTTGCCAGCGCGGAATGGGCAGGCCCCGCAGGCGCCGGCAGCGGGGACGAGCGTCTCGTCGTTCGCGTCGAAGGGCGCCTTCTTCAGGTCCAGGAGGACGTGCTCGTGGATAAATTCGCCGAGCGCGCGCACGCTCGCCACCTCGTTGCCGCGCTGCCGGGCCGTGGCCCACGCGAGCGCCTCGTCCTGCTGCTCCGGCTGCAGGCGAGCCAGCTGGATGGCGTGACCGGCTGAAATCGTCTTCGCGACGAACGCTTCTTTCGCGGCGTCGGTGAGCTCCGCGAGCTTCAGCCGCTGGTACACGTAGCTCGGCGACATGCCGACCTTCGCGGCGATGGTCGGCACATCGTAGCCGCCTTCCTTCATCAGGAGGGCGTACCCCTCGGCCTCATCGAGCTCGTGGACGTCTTCGCGCTGCAGGTTCTCCGTCGCGAGCAGCTCGAGGTACTCGACGTCGCCCATCGGCCGGATGATGCACGGCACCTCGATCAGGCCGGCCAGACGCGCGGCCCGCGATCGGCGGTGGCCCGCGGCGATGTCGTACCCGTCGCCGTCTGCCCGCGGCCGCACGAGCAAGGGCGTGATGACCCCCTTGGTCCGCACGCTCTCGACGAGCTCGTCGAACTTGGCCGGACTGAAGTGCTTCCGGTTCAGCGGCGACTCGTGGAGCTCGTCGAGCACCACCATGGCGAAGGTCGCAGTCGTCTCTGCCTGCGCAGCGGCTGCCATGGTGGCTCCTATCGCTCCGGCTGGCCGGTGAGGACGCGGCGGAGCGTGGCGAGGGTGCTCTCGGCGTCGTCGAGCCGCTGATACGCTGTGTGGATGTCGGCCACGGCATCGTCGAGGCGCTCGACTTCGGACCGCGACGCCTGACGACTGTCGGCGTCGGTTTTTGTGAGCGCATCGATCAGCCGCTCGATGCTCTCGATCGACAGGTGGCGCGCATCGGTGCGGCGCCACGCATCGACCGCTTCGCGAATGCTCGCGCGGCGCGGGGTGGTCGGGCGATCGGGTCGCGGAACCAGCTGTAGGGCGGTGCTCATGCGGCCTCCATGGCGCGTGTTCCCGGGATGAAGAGCCGCGCCGACCCGTCCTCGACGATGATGCGGGCGTCGGCCTGCTCCATGATCTCGGGCGAGTGGGTCACGACCCAGGCGTGGTGGAAGAGTCCGACGCGCATCGCGTGTCGGATCATCTGGACGTACTTCGGCGTGTTCTCCTGGCTCAGCGTCGACGTCGGCTCGTCGAGGAAGAGGCTCCCCGTCTCGAAGCCGGAGCGGAGCACGTTCTCGATGATCACCGAGAAGCGCAGCGCGCTGTCGATCAGCGCCATCTCGCCGCCGCTGCCCCGCGTGCCTTCGCGGCCGGCTTCGGCGTCGAGGATGCGGTAGTCGAACACCTCCTCGACGCCTTTGCCGCTGGCGAGCGGTCGGGTGGTCGTGAGCGCGATCTGAAAGCGCGGCGTGTAGTTCTCGGCGATGAAGAGGTTCGTCTGCCCCGAGATGGACGGCCCCGCGGCGTCGATCAGGAGCGCAGGGATGCCCTCCGGTCCGAGCGCCCGCTGCAGCACGCGGACGTCGGCCAGCTTGTGGAGCACCGCCGCCTCGCGTTCGCGCTGCCGCTCGAGGTCGGTGGCGGGGTCGCCCAGCCGAGTCACCTCGCTCTCGAGCGCCGCGTGCGTGCGCGCCGCGGCCGCCTGCGTGCCCTCGGCGTCGGTGATCGCCGCGGCGAGCTCCTCGATACGCTGCGCGGCCGCCGCGACCGCGGCTTCGGCGTCCGCCGGGTCTGTCGCCGGCAGAGCCGCCAGCGCCTGCTGTGCTTCGGCACGTGACGACTGCGTCGAGCGGAGCGTGCGCGACACCTCGCCATGCTGCGCCTCGGCGGCGCTGAGCTCGGGGAGGCGCGCCGCAGCCTCGGCGAGCGGCGCGCGCTCCTCCTCGAGTGCGGCGACCGCGGCGCGGCAGCGCACGACGTCGGCGTTGACCTCGTCGCGCGCGGCGACGGCGGCGTCGCGCGCGGTGCGCGCCGTCGTGCCGGCGTCCAGCGCCCTAGCGAGCGCCGCGTCCAGCTCTGGCTCGCGGGCGGCGATGGCGCGAGCGGCCTCGCCCGTGGCGAGCTGGGCCGCCTTGGCCGCGAGCTGCTCGTTCAGACGTCGGTGGCGGGCGTCGAGTACCGTGCGCGCGGCCGCGTGCTGGCGCTCCGCCGCCTGGGCGCGATCGCGCGCGGACTCGAGCCCGACACGGGCGTGCCGGTGCGCACGGAGCCGATCCTCGGCGGGCGTGCCGTCGATCAGGGGCAGGGCGGCGAGCTCCGCGTCCAGCGCCGCCACCTGCTCGATCTCCCGGTGCGCGTTCGTCGTGAAGGGGCAGGTGGCGCATTCCGGCACGTTGGGGATCTCGGTGAGCAGCCCGTGCCGGGACAGGATCCCCTCGCGTCGGGTGGTGAGCTCACGGCGGCGCGCGCGGGCGGCCGTCTCCTGCTGGGCGTTCTCCTCGAGCGCCGCGGTGGCCTCGTCGTGCGACGTCAGCGCCGCGTCGGCTTCTGCCGTCGTCGCCGAGAGCGCGGGCAGCCCGGCGTCGTGCGTCGCGATCTCGGCGTCGAGGTCGGCGATCGCCTGCTTCGCGGCGTCGTGGGCGACCTTGACGCTGTCGAGGGCGGTGAGACGTGCTGCCGCTTCCACCGCGGCACCGCGCTCGCCGTCGATGCGTCGGTACTCGGTCGCGGCGCGATCGCGCTCGGCGGTCGTGGTCGCGACAGCGGCTTCGAGCCCCGGAAGGGCTTCGCTGGCCTCGCGTTCCTCGCCGCGAGCGAAGGCGAGCCGCATGTCAACGTCGGCGATGGCGGTGACGGCTGCCCGGATCTCCTCGCCGTTGGCCAGAAGCGTCTCGAGCTCGGCGAGCCGCCCAGCCGCTTCGCGGATGCGCTCGTCGGCGGCGCGCAGCTCGGACTCGAGGCGGGTGCGCTCGCGATGGGTCGCCTGGCAGCGGAGGAGGGTGTCGCGCGCCGCCTGATGGGCGGCGATCGCGGCTGCGTGCTCTTCACGATGCCGGCGAAGCGTCTCCGCGGCCCTCTCCACGGCGTCGGTCGCCTCCGCGAGGTCGATGCGGCGAGTGTTGAGGAGGGCCTGCCGGTCGTCGAGCTCCTGGATGAGCGTGCGAACCCCATCGAGTTCGGTCAGCAGCGCGGCCTCGCGTGGCTTCAGCCTGGCGTGGAAGATGGCGTAATGGCCGTGGCCGAGCATTTCGGCGAACACGCCGCGACGCTTCTGCTGCTGGACGCGCGAGAAACCGTCGTACCCGTGTTGGCAGGCGTAGGGCCCGACCATGAACAGCGTGCGCGACTGGAACAGCTTCGCGATCTCCGCCCGCACCTGCGAGATCAACGGCCCATGTCGGCGGCCGTCGTACTCGATGTAGCCCTCGGTCTTGTTGCGCTTGCCGTTGACGTCGAGGTGGATCGTGACGGGTCGGCCGGCGAGCCGGTACGTCACCTCGACCCAGGCGTCGGTCGTCGTCGGCCGCACGTGCGACGCGAGCGGTGCGCCCACGTTGCCCGTGGGCTGTCGGTCGGAGGGGAATTCTTGGAAGAGCGGGCCCGGGCCGAGCAGCTCGAGGAAGTGCGTCTTGCCGGCGCCGTTGGTGCCGACCACGGCGATGATGGAGCCGGCCGGGATCGACCGGAAGTCGAGCCGCACCGGCTCGTTCACGTACGGCCCGATGCCGTAGCAGCCGAACTGTTCGACGATCATGCGGCCCCCGCGGTCGGTTCTTCGCGCTGGATCTCAGCGGCGAGCGCGAGGCAGCGGGTCCGCTGGGCGGCATCGGGCCCGTCGGCGCCGAGCGTGTTCCAGAACGCGACCAGCTGTGCCTCGAGGTCGTGCGCCTCGACGATCTCCGGGCAGCGCAGGGCCTGCTTCGGAACGGTTCGGGGCTGCATGACGACGTCGACGGCGCCGTCGGCGCGCAGGAGCGCCTTGAGGTCGTCGGTCGGACAGGTGCCAAGGGCCTCTTCGGGAATCGCGACCTGGACGCGCACCTCGGCGCCGGCGATCTGCGCGGCGTCGGGGCGATCCCAGTCCCATCCCGGCATGCCGGCGCCCGTGTCGAGCGACCAACGCGCCTGGACGGTGACGAACGGCCGCGCCGGCGTGAGACGACGATGCACGGCCGGGAGTCGGCCCGCCTCGGTGTCGACCAGCAGGTAGCCCTTCGGATCTGTCTCGCCGAAGTTGGACCGCCCGACGCTGCCGATGTGCCAGATGCCGGGCGCCATCTCCTGGCTGAGATGGATGTGGCCGGAGGCGCTGAAGTCGCAGCCCAGGGCCTGGAGGTCTTCGACGCCAACGGTGAGCTCGCCGCCGACGGCGAGCGTCTCGCCGCCGGCGAGCGCGTAGCCGCGGATGGCAACGTGCGCGATCCACAAGGTGACGATGCCGCGCTCGCGTGCTTCGACGACCTGGTGGCGCCAGCTGAGGAGGAGCTCACGGAGACCGCCTTCGATCGCCGCCTCCTTCTCCTCGATCGACGCGCCGTGCACGCGCGTCAGCCAGTCGCTTTTCCACGGGTAGGGCAGTGCGAAGATGCGCACGCCGTTCGCGCCGAGGCCGCGGTGCCACCGCCCGTCTTCGTCGCGGTGGAGGTCGATCACCTGCGGTTGCGCCACGACGATGATCGGGTTGACGGCGGCGAGCCGAGCGTACCCGTCGAGCGTGCCGGCGCCGTCGTGGTTGCCGTAAAGGAGGATCACGGGGCCGTGGTTCGCGCAGCGCTGGAACCGCGGGTCCCAGGTGTTCTGCTCGAGCGTCGTCGGCCGATGGCAGACGTCAGTGGTGCCCGAGAAATCGCCGGGGAAGGCGAAGAGGTCGCAGCGCTCGGCGATCGCGTCCTCGACGGCCCAGTCGATGCAGGCCTTTGCGTCGACGAACCGCTGCCCCTCGGTCTCGTGGGGATCGGTGATCAGGGCGGAACGGAGGACCATCAGTCCACCGCCTCGACGAGCTTCTCGCTCTTGCCGAACCGCTCGAGCGCGGCCGCGAAGAGCGCCTTCGGGATGTTCTGGCGGGTGGTGTCGAGGTCGTGGTGCTGCTTCCACCAGGCCTGCATCTCTTCGGTCGTGTGGCCGGCGTTCGCCGCCGTCTCGATCAGCTGGCGGCGTTCGTCCTGCGTGCACATCGGCTCGGTCGACTTCGCTGCTGACGTCGCCTTGCTGTTGGGGCTGGCCCCGCCGCGCCGCTGGCCGGTCGCACCGGGCTTGTCCTCGCCGGGCTCGATCAGGAGCCCGATGGCGCTGATGATCTGCGTGACGGCGTGCACCTTGGCGCGCTTCACCGACATGCGGCGAATCGTGTGGTGCATCCCCGCGACGTCGTCGTTCTCGACGACGCCAATTTCCTGGTCGATGATGTCCTCGTCGTCGGAGCGGAAGTTCTCCCCGCATCCCTGCATGTTCTTGTTGCAGTAGAACCCGATGTCGCCGGTCTCTCGGTCGGGGTACTTGCTCTTCTTGATCGCGGCGACGCCGCACTCGGGGCAGACGCGCTCGAGCTTCCGCCATCGGTATTTCGACTCGAGCGTGTTGCAGGAGCCGACCCCGATCGCGACGACCTGACCGGTGCGAAGTGAGACGAGGTCCACCTCGTCTTCGAAGTGGAAGAACGCCTTCTCGCCCTGGCCACGGCCCCACTCCTCGATCCGCTCGATGTTGCGCGGCCGAGGATAGACGCCGAGGAACTGACAGCACTTGTCGGCACCGGAGGTGTAGAGCTGCTTCGCCTTCGAGCCGGGGAAGGGAGGGCCGTAGTCCTTCTCAATGCCCTCTTCCATGACGTCAGCGAAGAACTGCATGAGCAGGTCGAGGCGGTCCTTCGCCTGCTGGACGTCGAACGGCGCGCACATCGCGTCGGCGATGAGCGTGGCGCCCGGTGGGGGCACCGGGGCGTTTGCCGGCGGGACGACCGGCGGGCGGACGAGCTCGGGGGTAGCGGCGGTGGTCATGGTTTCCTCCGTCAGGCGGTGGCGTACTGGTCGCCGAGCTTGGACTTGACGCTGATGAGGACCTCGAGCGCGCGCTCGGCGGCGCGGTCGGGGTCGGCGTCGTAGACCTTTACCTCGACCTGGACCTTCCCCTTCGCCGTCGTCGTGAGCGCGACGCTGTGCGGGGCGATGTTCTCGATCAGCTGCTTCTCCACGGGGACCTCCGGGCGGCTGACGTACCAGTGCGACACCGGCCGCATCGGCGCTGCGCACGTGCCCGCGTGCTCGCAGGCGAGGGTGAAGTAGGGCGGACGCGGTCCGGCGCCGGCGACGAGCACGTCCAGCACCGTGTGCGGCTGCGCGTCGAAGACGACGACGTCGCCAACTTGGGCGTGCATCGCCGTCATCGCGTCGGCTCCGTTGCCGCCTCGAGCTCCGTCAGGAGCGTGCAGAAGATCGGCATCGGGCGGCGCTTGTCGGCCGCCCAGTGACTGACGCTGCTGACGGTCGTCGATAGCCGGTGCGCGAACCGCTCCTGAGTGAGGCCAAGGCGCTCCCGGAGCGCCTTGATACGCGCGCCGTCCCAGGTGTTGGCGCGTGCTGTGGTATCCGGCATGCAAGCTACCTACACCACGAGGTCGCGCAGTGTCAAGGCATGGCTTATGTGGGCTAGTGGAGTGCTGCTACTATTTGACCAGCACGTTGCGGGGTGCTACGTCCGCGGTATGCAGAACCGGTGGCTCGTGGACGAGAAGGGGCGGCTCGTCAGGAACGCTCTCGAAGAGGCGATCTACATCGTCTTCAAAGGGCCCACGAAGGCGTCGCACGTCCTGCTGTGCTCCTCGACCAACGTTCACGAGCTCGTCCGACGCCAGTTTCTGAAGGATCGTGACGGGGCCGTTCGGCTATCGGACCTGACAGCGGATGCCGGCTGTCGGGTACCGGCCGCGGAGATCATGGACCTCGTGCCGTGGGAGGGTCCGAGCCGACATCCGGACAAGCTGGCGAGCCCGGAGGCCATCGCGGCCTTCGAGGTTGCGGCGCGTCGTCAGGCTATGAAAGATGCCGCGCGCCCGACGGTGCAGGCCCGGAAACCGCGCGCGCGAAAGGGGTCCAAGTGGGACACGTCACCTTCAAGCAGATGATGAACGAAGTGGTCGCATTCGGCAGCTGCTGCGAATGCGGCACCTGCGTCCTCGTGTGCCCGCACAACGTCATCGACTACATCGACGGCAAGCCGCAGCAGGTGGCGAAGAAGGGCGGTGCGTTCGACTTCTGCGGGATCAGCCAGGGCATCGGCTGCGACGTCTGCGCGCAGGTATGCCCGCGCCTCGGCATCCGCGAGTTCGATCTGCGGGACAAGGTGCTCCCGAAGGAGGAGGGCGTCTACGAAGGCGTGTTCGGCCGCTACCGCCGGGTGGTCGCCGCGCGCTGCAAGGACCCGGAGATCCTCGCGCGCTGTCAGGACGGCGGCGTCGTCACGGCCATCCTCGCGCACGGGCTTCGCGAGGGGATTTTCGACGGCGCCTGCGTCTCGGCCGCCGACGAGAGCATGCCCGCCGCGCCGAAGCCGAAGGTCGTCACCACCGTCGACCAGGCGATCGGCAGCGCCAGCTCCTGGTACACCTACTGCCC
Source organism: uncultured Binatia bacterium (SeqCode) (assembly GCA_964432595.1). Classification (GTDB taxonomy): domain Bacteria; phylum Desulfobacterota; class Binatia; order DP-6; family DP-6; genus DASYLJ01. The sequence continues at coordinate 8,437 of CAYSOF010000004.1, forward strand.
GAACGACTTGGCGCTGGCCGACGCCGAGCGCCTCGGGCTCAAGAAGGTCGCCTTCGTCGGCGTGCCGTGTCAGATCACGCCCGTCCGCAAGATCCAGCAGGCGGATACGGCGTTCATCTACAACGGCAAGAAGAAGGACAAGCACATCGAGCGGCAGACGAAGTTCCTGAAGGGCTTCGGCGAGATCGTCGACTTCACGATCGGCCTGCTCTGCACCGAGGTCTTCACCTACGAAGGGCTCATGGTGAAGAAGATCCAGGAGGAGATGGGCATTCCCCTCACCGACGTGAAGAAGTTCAACGTCAAGGGGAAGGTGATGGTCTACAAGAAGGACGGCGAGATCGTGGAGATGAGCCTCCACAAGGCGCAGGAGTACGCCCGTCCCGAGTGCCATCACTGCGGCGACTTCACCGCCGAGCTCGCCGACATCTCGTGCGGCGGCGTCGCCTGCATGGACTGGACGATCACGGTGCTCCGCTCGAAGCGCGGCGAGGAGCTGTTCGACGACATGGTGCGCCGCGGCCTCATCGAGACGCGGCCCATGGAGGAGTTCGAGAACTCGATGAAGGTCATGCTGCGGCTGACGAAGAAGCAGCGCGACCGGGTTCCCGTGCCGCCGGGGCGGTCGCGCCGTTACGTGCGTCCCGAAGGCTACCCGCCGGTCGGGTCCGATCCGTCCGTCGTCGACTGAGCCTCGCCGAAGAGCGCCACCAGCTCGTCCGCCCGCGCCTCGGCATCGGCGCGGCCGAGCGAGATCAGGTGCGACGCGTAGCAATGGTCGAAGAAGAGGTACGACAGCAGGTCGGCCTCCTTCGCGACGCCGTGCACCGCGTAGCGCACGACGGCGTCCGACAGCCACGCGCGCAGCGAGCGCGCGCGGTCCTGGTGCTCCAGGCACTCCGACGCCATCACGCCGAGATCGCGCGTCGGCGTCAGGTAGAGGTTCTTCACGATGCGATAGGGTGCACCGCGCAGCGCGCGGATCGTCGCGTTGATCGTCGGCAGGAAGCCCGGCCCGTAGGCCTCGGCGCCGGACGTCAGGATGGCGTTCACCAGCTGCAGGCGGTCGACGTCGTAGTCGACGTGATCGAGCAGCAGCGCGTTCAGCACTTTGCCGGTCAGGTACGTGAGGGAGGTGTAGTTCTCCTCGCGCGCGGGGCCGAGCGCGGCGTCCTCCTCGGGCGTCGGCAGGTGCCGCAGCCCCACGACCAGCAGCCGGTCGACGCCGAGCCGCAGCGCCGGAGCGAGCGGCGTGTTCAGGCGGAGCCCGCCGTCGCAGTAGTAGCTGCCGTCCACCTTGAGCGCGGGGAAGAGGAACGGGATCGCGGCCGACGCCAGGGCGTGGCTCGCGTCGATCGGGGTGGGGCGCGCGAGCACGAACGGGTCGCGCGCCCAGCCCTCGAGCTTGCCGCCGTGGCGGTCGATCCAGACGACCGACTTGCCGGACGCGATGTCGGTCGCGGCGATGGCGAGGGCGTCGGGGTGGCCACGGTCGATGTTGGCCCGCAGCCGATCCCACGGGATGGTGTCCCGGACGAGACGCTCCAGCGGACGGGTGTCGAGCAGGCCGGTCAGGCGGTCCTTCGTGTCGGGGACGACCGACCCCAGGCCGAGCAGACGCCGTGGCAGACCGATCAGGTCCGTCACGCCGAGCTGGTAGACGCCGCTCACATGGAGGCCACGCCAGACCTCGGCCAGGCGCGCGCCGGCCGCCTCGTCGCCCATGGTCGCCGCCACGTAGCAGGCGTGGATCGCGCCCACGCTGGTGCCGGTCACCACGTCGAGCTGCAGGGGGTGGCCCAGGCGTCTGGGCAGCTCGTCGAGGAGGAACGACAGGACGCCCACCTCGTAGGCGCCCCGGGCGCCGCCGCCGGACAGGACGAGGCCGAATCGCGGACGCTGCACGGGCTCGATCACGCGGGGTCGGGATAGCGTAGACTTTCCACGCTGTGCTACTGTCCCGACCCTCGTACCCATTCGCGACCCACGCTCAAGGAGGTTCCCGTCCATGGCCAAGGCCGTCATCGTCAGCGCAGCGCGTACGCCCATCGGCACCCTTGCCGGTGCTCTGGGACAGCAGCCCGCCACCAAGCTCGGTGCGCTGGCCGTCCGGGAGGCCATCGAGCGGGCCAAGCTCACTCCCGAGCAGGTCGACGAAGTGATCCTCGGTCACGTGCTTCCCGCCGGTCTCGGTCTGAACCCCGGCCGTGTCGCCGCGATCGAGGCGGGCGTCCCGAAGGAGAAGACGAGCTACACGATCAACAAGGCGTGTGGCTCGGGGCTGAAGGCCGCCATCCTCGCCGCGCAGTCGGTGCTCCTCGGTGACAACGACATCGTCGTCGCGGGCGGCATGGAGAGCATGAGCGGCGCCCCGTACATCATGAAGAAGGCGCGGTTCGGTCTCCGCATGGGCCACGATCAGCTGCTCGACTCGATGATCGCCGACGGCCTCACGTGTCCGATCAACCACGTGCACATGGGCATCACGGCCGAGAACATCGCCGCCAAGTACGGCATCAGCCGCGAGGAGCAGGACGAGTTCGCGGCGGAGAGCCAGCACAAGGCCGGCGCCGCCATCGAGGGCGGCAAGTTCAAGAAGGAGATCGTCGCCGTCGAGGTCCCGGGTGCCAAAAAGGGCGAGAAGTTCAACTTCGATACCGACGAGCATCCGCGGCCCAGCACCACCGCCGACAAGCTCAAGCCACTCAAGCCGGCGTTCAAGCCGGACGGTGGCACGGTCACGGCGGGCAACGCGTCGGGTATCAACGACGGTGCGGCCGCCGTCGTGATCATGTCCGACGAGAAGGCGAAGGCCCTCGGCCTGACGCCGCTCGCGACGATCCGCGGCTACGCGTCCGCGGGTGTCGATCCGGCGATCATGGGCATGGGCCCGTGGCCGGCGTGCGAGAAGGCGCTCGAGCGCGCCGGGCTGCGCAAGGAAGAGATCGACCTCTGGGAGCTCAACGAGGCGTTCGCGGCCCAGTCGCTCGGCGTCCTGCGCGAGCTCAACATCCCGAAGAACCGCGTCAACGTGCACGGTGGCGCCATCGCGCTCGGCCACCCCATCGGCGCGAGCGGCGCGCGCGTCCTCGTCACGTTGCTCCACGCGCTCGAGGACCGGAAGGCGAATCTCGGCGTCGCGTCGCTCTGCATCGGCGGCGGCCAGGGCATCGCCATGGTGGTCGAGAAGGCCTGACGGCCGGTCGTCCGTGGCCATCGCCGCGCTGTTCGACGTCGATGGGACGCTCATCGAGCGGAACTCCGCTTCGCTCTACATGAGTCACCTCCGGCGCACGGGCCAGGCCCGGCGCCGGGACGTCGCGCGCACGCTCTGGTACCTGCTCCAGTACAAGCTGGGGCTGCTCGACATCCAGAGCGCGCTCGCGACGTCGATGACGTGGGTTCGCGGGCGCGACGAAGCGTCGATGGCGGAGGACTGTCGCCAGTGGTACGCGCAGGAGGTCCGCGCGTTCGTCTTCCCGGCGATGGCGAAGCTCGTCGAGGCGCATCGCGAGGCGGGCCATCTGCCGGTCATCCTCACCAGCGCGACGCGGTACCTGGCGGAGCCGCTCGGCGCCGACCTCGGCATCCGCCACCACCTGGTTTCGCAGCTGGTGGTCGAAAATGGGCGGTTCACCGGCGAAGCCGTCCGTCCGCTGTGCTATGGGAAGGGCAAGGTGTGGTGGGCGGAGCGATTCGCGGCTGAGCACGACGTCGACCTGGCGTCGAGCTACTTCTACACCGATTCGATCACCGACCTCCCGGTGCTGGACCGGGTGGGGCACCCCCGGGTGGTCAGACCCGATCCGCGGCTGCGACGGGTGGCGCAGCAGCGCGGCTGGCAGATACTGCGGCCGCGACTCGGCGAGACGACGGAGGCACCGCTGGCGCTGGTGGGCTGAGGCACACACGGAAGGAGCGGAGGTATGGGGCGGAACGGACGACGGAAGAAGACCAGCGCGACGATGGCGATCGCGCGACCGGTGATCATGCTCGCGATCGGCGCCGTCGCGGCGATCGCCATGTGGCAGGCGCTGACAGACGACGGGCGGGTCGCGACGACCACCCCGAGCGAGCAGCTGACGCAGCACGATCGCCAGGCGCTCGACCGGCTGCTGCGCGACGGACGCTGACGAATGGCGGGGCTCGAGGAGAGCTTTCGCCGGCTTCCTCCGCAGAGTCTCGACGCGGAAGAGTCGGTGCTGGGCGGTATCTTGCTCGACAACGCGGCCCTCGACCGTGTCACCGAGCTCGTGCGCGTCGACGATTTCTATCGCGAGTCGCACCGCAAGATCTATCGTGCGATGCTCCACCTCTCGGAGCGCGCCGAGCCTGCCGATCTGATCACGCTGGCCGAGGTGCTGCGCTCGCGCGGCGAGCTCACCGACGTCGGTGGCGCGGCCTATCTCGCCGAGCTCGCGGAGCGCGTGCCCACGGCGGCCAACGTCGGCAACTACGCGAAGATCGTCCGCGAGAAGGCGATCCTGCGAAACCTGATCAGCACGGCGACGACGATCGCGCAGCGCGGCTACGATCCGTCGCACGACGTGAAGGAGCTGCTCGACCGCGCCGAGCAGGAGATATTCTCGCTGTCCGAGCGCGAGGTGAAGCCGGCGTTCGTCCGCATCGACTCGCTGCTCGCCGAGACGTTCAAGCAAATCGACCGGCTCGCCGCGCAGAAGCAGGCCGTCACCGGCGTGCCGACGGGGTACACCGACCTCGACAAGATGTTGGCCGGGCTGCAGCCGTCCGACCTCATCATCATCGCCGCGCGTCCGTCGATGGGAAAGACGGCCTTCTGTCTCAACATCGCCGAGAACGCCGGCCTGCGCGCCGACGCCGGCGTCGCGGTCTTCTCGCTCGAGATGTCGAAGGAGCAGCTCGCGCTGCGCATGCTGTGCTCCGAGGCGCGGGTGGACCTCTCGCGCGTCCGCACGGGGCACCTGACGGACCACGAGTTCCGCGAGTTGGCCGAGGCGGCGGCGCGGCTCTCCTACGCGCCGATCTACATCGACGATACGCCGGCGCTCTCGGTGCTCGAGCTGCGCTCGAAGGCGCGCCGGCTGAGCCGGGATCCCAACGCCAAGCTGAAGCTCGTCGTGGTCGACTATCTGCAGCTCATGCGCGGCTCCGAGGGCAAGGACAGCCGCGAGCAGGAGATCTCGGAGATATCCCGGTCGCTGAAAGCGCTGGCGAAGGAGCTGCACGTGCCGGTCATCGCGCTCTCGCAGTTGAACCGGCAGGTCGAGAGTCGGAGCCCGCCGCGTCCGCGTCTCTCCGACCTGCGCGAGTCGGGTGCCATCGAGCAGGACGCCGACGTCATCGCGTTCATCTATCGCGAAGAGGCGTACATCGAGGACACCGACAAGAAGGGCCTGGCGGAGATCATCATCGCCAAGCAGCGCAACGGCCCCGTCGGCTCCGTCGAGCTGACGTTCCTGCGCGAGTTCACGCGGTTCGAGAACCGCGAGATCGCGCCCGACGACCGCAACGGGCAGAGCGCGCGGGCCTGATCGTCAGCCGAGCGCGGCGAGCAGCGTGCGCACGGTCGCCGCGGGGTCGGGCGTGCGCACGAGTCCGGCGATCATGGCGACCGCGTCGGCGCCCGCGGCACGAACGCCGGGCGCGGTGTCCGGCGTGATGCCGCCGATCGCGACGATCGGCAGCGATACCAGCGGACGGACCGCGCGCAGCAGGTCGAGGCCGCGGGCGGGCAGGGCGTCGGCCTTCGTCGTCGTCGCGAAGATGGGACCGACGCCGATGTAGTCCGCGCCGGCGTCCGCAGCCGCGCGTGCCTGGCCCGGATCGTGGGTCGAGAGTCCGACGATCGCGCCGTCGCCCAGCACCCGGCGGGCGGCGGCGATCGGCAGGTCGTCCTGGCCGAGATGGACGCCGTGCGCGCCCGCGGCGCGCGCGACGTCCGGGCGGTCGTTCACGAGAAGCGTGGCGCCGTGCGCGTGGGCGAGCGGGACGATCGCTCGCGCCGCCTCGAGCAGCTCGCGGGCGGTCGCCGAGGGCAGGCGGAGCTGTAGCAGGCGTGCGCCGCCTGCCAGGAACGCCGTCGCCAGCTCGACCGGACTGCGGTCCGAGTCGAGCGGATCGACGATCGCATAGACGGACGGAAGCCGGATCACCCGCTCGGACTACCCGATGGGTCCGCCGGCGATGCGGCGGATCGCGATCCCCAGCTCCGTGATCTTCTTCCGGAGCGTGTTGCGGTTGATGCCGAGCATGTCGGCCGCGCGCACCTGGTTGCCGCCCGCGCGCTCCAGCACGACCTCGATCAACGGCCGCTCCACGGCGCTGATCAGGGTGTTGTAGAGATCCTGCGCGTCCTCGCCCTCGGCATCGAGGATCTCCGCGAGCCGCTGCCGGACCGCGTCTTCGAGCGGCAGGACCTCGCCCGACACGGTGCGCGCGTGGCCTGCGAGGACGAAATCGTCGGGCACGAGCGTGCGTCCGCGTGCCAGGACGGCGGCGCGCAGCAGCGTGTTCTCGAGCTCGCGCACGTTGCCCGGCCACGTGTGCCGCATGAGGAGCTCGCGTACGTCGTCGGTGACGCCGACGATGGCGGTCCCGAGGTCGCGGTTGATCTTGTCGATGAAGAACTCGATCAGCTCGGGGATGTCGGCGCGCCGGTCGCGCAGCGGGGGCACGATGATCCGGACGACGTTCAGGCGGAAGAAGAGGTCCTCGCGGAACCGACCGGCGCGCACGGCCGTCTCGAGGTCCTGGTTCGTGGCGGCGACGATGCGGACGTCGGCGCGGAGAGCCTCGCGACCGCCGACGCGGGTGAACTCACGCTCCTGGAGGACGCGGAGGACCTTCGCCTGGAGGCCGAGCGGCATGTCGGCGATCTCGTCGAGGAAGAGTGTGCCGCCCGCGGCGGCCTCGAACTTGCCGATGCGGCGCTCGACGGCGCCCGTGAAGGCGCCGCGCTCGTAGCCGAAGAGCTCGCTCTCGAGCAGCTCGTTCGGGATGGCCGAGCAGTTGAGCGCGACGAAGGGGCCGCGGCGATCCGAGTGATAGTGGATCGTATTCGCCACGAGCTCCTTGCCGGTGCCGGTCTCGCCCTGGATCAGCGCGGTTGCGTCGGTGGGCGCCACGCGGCCGATGATCTTGTAGACCTCCTGCATGGCCGGCGTGCGGCCGATGACGAGCTCGTGACGCTGCTTGAGCTCGCCCCGCAGCCGCTCGACGTCCTTCGTGAGCCGGCGGAGCGACAGGGCGCGCGCGATCAGCGCGGCAACCTGCTCGAGGTCGAAGGGCTTCGTCAGGTAGTCGTAGGCGCCGCGCTTCGTCGTCTCGATGGCGTTCGCCATCGTGTTCTGGGCCGTCATCACGATGAAGAGCGTGTCGATGCTCTCCTCGCGCGCGCGGCTGAGCACGTCGAGGCCCGACAGGTCCGGCATGCGGATGTCGACCAGCGCCAGGTCGAACGAGCGCGAGCGCAAGGCGGCGAGCGCTTCGGTGCCGCTCGACACCGTCACGACGGTGTGGCCGTGCTGCACGCAGGCGCGTTCGAGCACCCATCGGATCGATTCCTCGTCGTCCGCGACGAGGATGCTTCCAGGCAACTCAGGTTCCGGCGTCGTCATGGTCCTCACTCACGGGCAACGTGACGCGGAACCGCGCGCCCCCCCCGGGGCGCGGCTCGTAGGCGATCGTCCCGCCGTGTTCGGAGACGATGCGATGGCAGAGGGCGAGGCCGAGGCCCGTCCCCCGTGCCTTGGTGGTGAAGAAGGGCGCGAAGAGGTTCGCCTGATCCTGCTCGGGAACACCGGGGCCGTCGTCGGCGATCAGGACGGACAGGAACTGGTTGCGGCCGGAGCGGCGCCGCACGTGGTAGCGCGTCTCGATGCGCGTGGCGACCGTGAGGCTGCCGCGGCCGTCGAGCGCCTCGACGGCGTTCTTCAGCAGGTTCAGGAAGACCTGGGTCAGCTGCGCCGAGTCGCCGTGCACGGCGGGCAGGCTCGGATCGAACTCGATGCGCAGGTCGACGGTGCCGAAGCTCGATGCCTGTCGTTGCAGCGACAGGACGTCGTTCAGCACCCGGTGGATGTTGACGGGGCCGCGCTGCAGCCGCGGCGGTGTGCTCAGCGTGCGGAGCTGCTCGACGAGACCGTCGAGACGCTCCACCTCGCGGACGATGATCTCCGTGCAGCGGATCTGCTCCGGGTCGGAGAGGCCCGTCTTCAGGAGCTGTGCGGCGCCCTTGATGCCGCCGAGTGGATTGCGGATCTCGTGCGCCAGGCCGAGGGCGACGGTGCCGAGTGCGGCGAGGCGATCGGCGCGCTGGGTGGTGACGTCGAGGGCGCGCTCCAGCGTCAGGTCGTGGATGACGAGCGCGGCGCCGCGTAGCACACCCTGAGCGTCGTGGACCGGCGAGCCTGCCGCGCTCACGCGGACCTCGCCGGCCCGCGAGCGGAGCACGCCTTCGCTCCGGCGCCGAGCCATGCCCTCGCCGAGGGCCGTGCGAGCGATCTCGCCGAGCCAGGCCTGACTCGGACGCGACGCCAGGAGCTCGTCGAATGGGATGCCGATCGCCTGCGACGCCGCGATGCCGGTGAGCTGCTCGGCGGCCGGGTTGAGGTCGCTGAGCATGCCCTCCGCGTCGAGCACGATCACGCCATCGGAGATGCTGGCCAGGACGTCGGGCCAGCGTAGGCGCTCGGGCGTGGCACCGGGGGGCATGGTGGTGGACGCTGTCGGACGCGTGGACACCTAGAGATCGTCCCCGCCGCCGCCGTCGTCGCCCGCATCGCCGCCGGACTCCATCTCGTCGACCATCGCGTCGAAGTCCTCGCCGCCGTCCTCGCCGAGCTCTTTGCCCATCTTGCGCATCCAGCGGGCCATGCTGCGCGGATCGCTCTCGTCGACGCCGCCGAGCGCATCGTCGCTCGTCAGGTCGTCCAGGCGAGCATCGTCGGAGCGGGGCATGGCGAAGCGGGACATGAGCCGGGTCAGGTCGCGGCCGCCACAGCGATCGCACGTCGCGTCGACCGCCTCGCTCACCCGGAGCGTGAGCACCGACACCTTCCGGCCGCAGCCTCCGCATCGGTACTCGTAGATGGGCATGGCGGCGGGATTATAGCGTCCGATCCTCGACAGGCCAGCCCGCGGCCAGGCCGGCTTGCGGAAGCGCAAGCCGGTGCGCCGCAGCTCTATTTCGCGGCCTTGGCGGCGAAGCCGCGCTCGCCGAACGTCAGAACGGCCTTCTTGCCGTTCATGACCGTCTCGAGGACGACGTCGCGGCCCCAGAGGCGGTGGATGTAGCCCAGGGTACGCTCGGCGTTCTCGAGCTGCAGGTCGCGCCCGTCGTGGGCGTGCGAGAGCAGGAGGGTCCGATTGTGGCCGCTGTCGGCGTCCTCGATCCGGATCACGGGGATCGACCCCATCCCGACGCTCTTCAGCAGCATGTCCTTCACCTGGCGCCAGCCGTCCTCGTCGGAGACGTCGCTGATCACCAACTCGTCGCCGCGGGGCTCGTAGCGGATCAGGTCGAGCTGCCGCATCAGCCTCTCACCGAGCCAGCGACGGATGAAGGACACGTCGCGGTCGACCTCGCGTGTCTCGAAGAGCAAGTCGCGGCCCGTCTTGCCGGCCGGGATGCGCTCGCGCTCGTCGGGCGTCGGATGGTCGCCGCAGCGCTCGATGTCCTCCCACATCTTGATGCCGAGGTGGTACGGATTGAGGCTGCCCGGGATCGGCCGGCACACCTGGTTGTGCCGCACGAGGAACTCGAGGTGCAGGTTCTGCGGCAGCTCGAGCGAATCGAGGATGCGACGGTGCCAGAACGAGGCCCAGCCCTCGTTCATGATCTTCGTCTCGATCTGCGGGATGAAGTACTGCGACTGCTCGTGCACGATCGTCAGCAGATCGCGCTCCCAGTCGGCGAGGAACGGGTTGTGGTCACGGATGAAGAGGAGAATGTCCTCCTCGGGCGACGGCGGCACGCGCTTCAGGTCGGGCTCGCTGTCGGCTTGGCGCCGGTGGATGCTCTGAAAGGGGTCGGGCGGGCGCGTGGCCTGCTCCACGAGCCGTTGCCGCTCGTCCTCGATCGAGAGCTTCTTGACCGCGAGGTTCCGGCGGCACTGCAGGGAGAGTGAGTGCGCCGCGTCGAGGATGTGCTCGACCTTGTCGTAGCCGATGCTCGGCCGGTCGATGTAGGCGCGGACGCGGTCGGCGTGTGCCTTGAAGGTGCCGATCGTGAATTCGGCGCGCGTCGACTGGAACGTGAAGTTGCGCTTGAAGAAGTCGTTGTGCCCGTAGACGTGGGCGATGGTGAGTATCTGGAGACACAGCGTGTTGTCGCGCATCAGGTACGCGAGCGCCGGGCTGGAGTTGATCACCATCTCGTAGGGCAGCCCCGAGACGCCGTGATCGTAGAGCGTCTTCAGCTTCTCGTAGGCCTTGCCGTACGACCAGTGCGGGTAGTGCGAGGGCATGCCCGAGTACGCCATGTACCCGAGCATCTGGTTGTGATCGCAGATCTCGAACTCCTGCGGGTAGCAGTCGAGCCCGAACTCGGTGACCTTGTCGCGGATGCGCGCGTCCCAGTACTCGAGGTCGCTGAGCGTGTAGTCCGCCATTCGTTCAGCTCTGGTCCTGCCCGCGGTCCTTGCCGAGGAAGGTCTTGAACGAGGGCCAGATGTCTTCCTTGCGCTCGATGAGCACCGTCTGGAAATTGTCGGCGTCGAGTCGCCGGAAGATGTTCAGCATCGAGCTCTCGTAGTAGCGCGACCCGAGCGGCTTGATCTCGCCGTACCCGAAGAGGTTGCAGAGGTCGGAGAGCTCCTTGGCTGCCTTGAGGGCGGCGGGATTGTCCGAGTCGAAGTTGTCGCCGTCGGAGCAGTGGAACGCATAGACGTTCCAGAGCGACGGGTGATACCGAGCCTTGATGATGTCGAGCGCCTTCGTGTACGCGGACGAGATGAAGGTGCCGCCGGACTCGCCCTTGTGGAAGAACTCCTCCTCGGTGACTTCCTTCGCCTCGGTGTGATGCGCGATGAAGGCGATCTCGACGTTGCGATACTTCGTGCAGATGAACTGGTAGAGGAGGAAGAAGAAGCTCCGCGCCAGGTACTTCTTCATCGTGTCCATCGAGCCGGACGTGTCCATCAGGCACAGCACCACGGCGTTCGACTCCTGCCGGACGTCGGTGATCATGTGCCGGTAGACGAGGTCGTCGTCGTGGAACGGAAACCGGCCGCGGCGCGGGAAGTCCGACGCCGCCGGTGACAGGGCGGCGCCGACGCCCTTGGTGCGTCGCGAGACCATCTTTCGGCGGGCGCGCTCGCGCGCAGTGCGCTTTTTGTCGAGGCGGATGCGGATGCCGACGGCGCGATAGCCCTTGCGCTTCGCGATGCGGAACGCGTCGATCTGGCGGAGCGCCTTGCGTTCGAGGTCCGGCAGCTCGAGATCCTCGAACATGATGTCGATGAGCTCTTCGAGCGTGACGTCGGTTTCGTAGTAGTCGGCGCCGGCCTGATCGCCGGCCTTGTCCTCGCCCTGCTGCTGCCCCTTGTTCTTGCCGACGATCTGTCCGGTCTCGGACTCGCCGTCGCCCTGGGCCGCGCCGGGCGCATTGTCGCCGTAGACGAAGCGGTACTCACGAATGCCGCGGATCGGCACCTTGATGATGCGATCGCGGTTTTGCCCGATGATCGACTCCTCCGCGATGATGTCGGCGATGTTGTCGCGGATCGACTCGCGAACCTTGGTGCGATGACGGGCACGGTCGCCGGCGGAGCGATCGCTCCGCTCGGCGTCGGACGGCGTGAACGGCCGGAAGATGGCGTCGGACATGCGTCGGAGGAGCGGGCGACCTCAGTCCTTCCAGAGGTTGTTCGCCGCGTACTTGAGGACCACGTCGACGCAGCTCGGGCAATACCCCGATTCGAGCAGGTTCTTCACCATCGCATCGTATTTCTGGCTCTGCTCTTCGTCGCGCGTGCGGGCCTTGGTGATGATCCGGCTGATGTCGCGCACCGACGTCATCAGCTTCTTCTCGATGGCTTCTTTCAGCGGCTCGTAGGAGCGGTACGATACGCGCTCGCCGCGACGGGAGGATGCCCACAGGTAGGCGATGACCTCCTGGCGGAAGCCCTCGGCCGCGGAGCCGATGATGGCGATCTGCTCCTCGATCGACTTGAGGAAGCCCTCGTCGGGATGCAGCTCCTCCTTCGTGTTGCGGTCCTTCACCCGCGTCTTGTTCACGAAGGCCTCGGCGTGGTCGAGGTAGTTCTGGAAGAGCGACTCCGCCTGCTCCTGGTAGGAGTAGACGAACGCCTTGGTGATCTCCTTCTCGAGGAGCTCCAGGTACTCCTTGTGCAGCACGTCCTGCAGCAGCTCGAGGTAGGTCTTGCGGCTGTCGTCGGCGAGATCGGTCTCCTTCACCATGTTGATGAGGGACTCGCGGACGTTGATCGGGTTGATGCAGTTGCCCTCGACGTTGTCGGACAGCGCGTTGTCGAGCGCCTTCATGATGAAACGAGTCGAGATGCCGCTCATGCCCTCGCGCTTGGTGTCGTCGCGCAGCTCCTGGACGTCGAGCTTCTTGGTCTTGCCCTTCTCGACGACTTCCTCGCCGTTGTAGAGCTTGAGCTTCGTCATGAGGTCGCACTTCGCCGTCGGCTCGAGGCGCGACAGGATGGCGAACATCGACGCGACTTCGAGCGTGTGCGGGGCGACGTGCGCGCGGAAGTCCGAGTGGCGGATGATCTTCTGGTAGATCTTCACCTCCTCGGAGAGGCGCAGGTTGTACGGCACCTTGACGACGACGATACGGTCGAGGATCGCCTCGTTCGTGTGGTCGGCCTTGAACTTCTGCCACTCGGCTTCGTTCGAATGCGCGACGATGCAGGTGTCGACGTAGACCATGCCGTGGCGCCCGGGGGCGGGGATGATCTTCTCCTGCGTCGCCGTGATCATCGCATGCAGGTATTCGGTCTCGTTCTTGAAGACCTCGATGAACTCGCACATGCCGCGGTTGCCGACGTTGAGCGCGCCGTTCAGGTCGAGCACGCGCGGGTCGCCCTCGCTGTAGAGGTCGAGCTTCGAGATGTCCTCGCTGCCGATCAGGACCGAGGTATCCTGATTGTTCGGGTCGACCGGCGGAACGACGCCGATGCCGACGCGGTTGCGCTTCGAGAATCCGCGGCTCACCACCGGGAACTCTTCGTACCGGGTGCCGAACTCCTCCTTCAGGCGGAAGCGGCAGACCGGACAGAGGTCGCCCTCGATGTTGACGCCCAGCATCTTCTCGAACTCCTTCCGCAGATGGCGGGGGAGGAGATGCAGGGGCTCCTCGTTCATGGGGCAGCCTTCGATGGCGTAGAACGGATCCATCTCCTCGAGGCCGCGCTGGAGGCGCTCGACCAGGGAGCTCTTACCGGAACCTACCGGGCCCATCAGGTAGAGCACCTGCCGGCTTTCCTCTCCCTTCAATGAGGCGGAGTGGAAATACCGGACGATCTGGCTGACGGTCTTCTCGATGCCGAAGAACTCGTCGCGGAAGAAATTGTAAACTTTGACCGACTCGTCCTTGTAGAGTCGCTTCACCCGCGGGTCGTCGGCTTCGAGGATGTCCTCGGTGCCGCCCCGCATCATCATCTCGAAGAGGCGGCCGTGCGCCAGCTTCGAGAGCGACGGATCGTGGCGAACCAATTCGAGATATTCGAGAAGCGTGCCCCGCCAGCGCTTGGATTCGCGCGCGGCGCGGTCTTCCTTGATCAACTGCTCGAAGGAGGGCTTGTCCATGGACGATAGCTCCTCTCGGCTCGCCATTAGTCAGGGGTCACGGCCCGGCGCGGCCGTTCCTCCCGCTCGCGATCGCCAAAGATGGGGGTAGGGACGTCATTCGATCAGCGAACGCAGAGACACTGCGTTCGCGAACAACAACGAAGCAAGGCGTGTGCCGGAGAACGGATGTCAGGACGGGTGACGCGGCCCGGGACCGTGCGCTGTCAGGCGCGTGCCGGATGAGAAGGATAGCTCCCTCCGTCGATCTCATGATCCCGCTGCATTGCGCCGCACCACACACCCAACACTCCGGATCTCCGATCTGACGCCGCTGCGTATCCGACACACGCAAAGCGTGGCCGACGGTACCGCCCGAGACTCGTGCTGTCAAGTTTCTGTCGCCTTTTGCTGCGACGACGGACGCACGATGCGCTCTGTGTCAGGCGCGATCGGACGAAGAGAAGAGGATGGTCCCAGGGGGAATCGAACCCCCGCTACCGACGTGAGAGGCCGGTGTCCTAGCCGCTAGACGATGGGACCTTCGAGAAGGCTGAGGAGGGAGGAATCGAACCTCCAATCCCCTGATCCAGAGTCAGGTGCCTTACCAATTAGGCCACTCCTCAACAAACGAACGAAGGGCGGACGGTACTTAATGACTTTCGGGGAGTCAAGGCGCCAATCGCTCCTGCGCGGCGCGCAGACGTGCGAGCGAGCGCTCGCGTCCGAGGACGTCGAGCACGTCGAAGATTCCGGGGCTCACGGTTCCGCCGGTGACGGCCACGCGCACCGGCTGCGCGAGCTTTCCGAGCGCGAGTCCATGTCGCGCAATGATGTCGTGAAACGCCCCCTCGATCGTCGACGGCTCCCAGGCCGGCAACGCATCGAGCGCCGCCGTCAGATCCGCGAGCACCGGCGCGATGTCGGGGCGCAGATGCTTGGTCGCCGCCGCTGCCTCGATGTCGATCTCGGCTGCCACATAAAAGCGCAGCGCGTCGGCGAGCTCGACCAGCGTCTTCGCACGCTCGCGTACGGTCTCGACGGCGCGCGTGAGCCAGGCAGTATCGGTGGGGACGGGGAGGCTGCGCGCCGCGAGAAACGGCTGCACGAGCTTCGTCAGCTCGGCGGCGGGTGTGGCCTTCAGATACTGGAAGTTCGTCCACACCAGCTTCTCGGGGTTAAAGATCGCCGCGGAAGTGCCGACGTTCTCGAGAGAGAAGTGCTCGATGAGCTCTGCGCGTGTGAACAATTCCTGGTCGCCGTGTGACCACCCGAGTCGGGCCAGGAAATTGACCATCGCCGGCGGCAGGTACCCGTCGTCGTGATACTGCATCACCGACGTGGCCCCGTGGCGCTTCGACAGGCGCGACTTGTCGAGCCCCAGGATGAGCGGGATGTGCGCGAAGCGCGGCAGCGACGCGCCGAGCGCTCGATAGAGCAGGATCTGTCGCGGCGTGTTGGTGAGATGGTCGTCGCCGCGGATCACGTGCGTCATCCGCATGTCGACGTCGTCGACCACGACGCAGAAGTTGTAGATCGGCGAGCCGTCCGAGCGTTGGATGACGAAATCGTCGAGCTCCGCGTTCTGGAACACGACGCGGCCCTTCACCTCGTCGTCGACGATGGTGTCGCCGTCGACGGGCGTCCGGAAGCGCAGGACGGAGCTGGTCCGACCGCCTGGAGCCGCCGCGAGCTCGCGGCAGGTGCGGTCGTAACCGGCGCGCTGTCCCGAGGCGGTCGCGCGCTGGCGCCGGCCCTCGATCTCTTCGGGCGTGCACCAGCAACGGTACGCGTGGCCCGCGGCGAGCAGGCGCTCGCCCGCCTCGCGATAGAGGGCGAAGCGCTCCGTCTGGCGGAACGGGCCCTCGTCCCAGTCGAGGCCGAGCCAGCGCATACTGTCGAGGATCGCCTGGATCGACGCGTCGGTGGACCGCTCGCGATCCGTGTCTTCGATGCGCAGGACGAACGTGCCGCCGTGATGGCGCGCGAACAGCCAGTTGAACAGCGCGGTGCGCGCGCCGCCGATGTGCAGATAGCCCGTCGGACTCGGTGCGAAACGCGTGCGGACGGACATCCGCGGGACCTAATCGCAGGCCCTACTGCAAGTCAAATTCGTGACGTCTGCGCCATCATGAAATTGTTTGAGAGTCCGCCGACCGGCCTGCATACTGGCTCGACGGTCGGCATGGAGTACGTCGTGCGCCCCGCCTGACGGGGCGGGGGGCGATGAAGAGGTGACGGTCATGCTCAAGAAGATCCTGGTCGTGGAGGACAACGAGGACAATCGTCGCATCCTCGTCTACCGGCTGAAGAAGATCGGCCAGTTCGACATCCGCGAGGCCACGAACGGCCAGGAGGCCGTCGAAGCGGTGAAGACGGATCCGCCCGATCTCATCTTCATGGACCTCAAGATGCCGGTGATGGACGGTTGGGAGGCGACGAAGCGCATCCGTCAGATGGACGGTGGCGACGCCGTGCGCATCATCGCGCTGACCGCGCAGGCGATGGCCGGCGACGAGGAGAAGGCTCTCGCGATCGGCTGTGACGACTACCTCGCGAAGCCCGTCGTCGACCCCGCTCTCGTCCGGCAGAAGCTCGAGCGCCTGATCGGCGCCGCGGCCTGACCGCCGCCCCCGCCGCGGCGACGTGGCGGGCGAACCTGTCCAAGGCGATTGCTCCCGCGGTCGGGCCGTAGGCTCAGTCGGTAGAGCAGCTGCCTTCGAAGCGGGTCGGGCGAGCATCGCTCGCCGACGCGCCCGCAATCGACTTGACAGTGGCTCGCCGCAGGCGGGACTCTCCGATCGTTCGCGATCGTGTCCGGGCCACGGAGGGGGGAACATGTCGAGCTCGCCGTCACGCACGGTCTTCGCCGCAGTGCCCGTGGCGCTCGCGCTCGTGGGAGCGAGCGGAGCCGCCGCGGGACAGATGTGCGCCGCGGGCCAGCTGACGGCCACGGGGAAGGCGGCGAGCGCAGTGGTCGGGTGTCACGCCAAGGCGGCCAAGCGGGGGATCGCCGTCGATGCGACGTGCCTCGCGAAGGCAGACGCCAAGCTCGCGGCCGCCTTCGTCGAAGCCGAGTCGAAGGGTGGCTGCCCCACGACGGGCGGCGCGGCCCTGGTCGACGGGATACTGGACGAGAACGTCGGCGCCTTCGTCGCGGCGCTGCGTACCCACCTGGACGCCGACCGCTGCGTCGCGGCCAAGCTCACGGCGACCGGCAAGGACGCGCTCGCCGAGCTCGCCTGTCATGCCGCCGCGGTGAAGCGTGGCGGCGCCATCGACCCGGCATGTCTCGCGAAGGCGGAGGCACGGCTCGTGGCGGCCTTCACGAAGGCCGAGAGCAAGCCGCCGTGCGTGACGACCGGTGATGCCGCGGCCGTCGCAGCGTCTGTGGACGACCTGGTGATCGATGTGTTGGCAGCGCTCTTCGCAACGACCACGACGACCAGCGTCACCACGACGACCACCACTACGATTGCCACCGGTGAGACCTGCCCGTGTTACACGGCCGACGACCTCGCCAACCTCCCCGCAGATTACTTCGATCCCTACGGCGACGTCGTGTGCAGCGAGTCGAGCGTGACGACGGCCGACACGTGCTTCATCTGGATTCCCGGCAGTCCCTTTCGAGTGGACTTCCCACGCGTGGCCATCGGGATGCTCAGCAGCGACAACTGCGGAATCTGGGGCGACGTCGACCCCAACGACGACGGCATGTGCGACATCGGGCCCTGGATGGAGGGCAACCTGACGGCAGGGCAGCGTGCCGCGTGCATCCAGCTGCTCACGGCCTCAGGGGTCTATCAGAGCGAATGTCAGTGAGTCGCGCGTCACGCAACGTGGAGACTCCGCACGATGCACGCGCGATCCGCCCTTGCGGCGGCGGGACGTTGCGTATAAGCCCGCGAAATCCCGCGGTCGAGCCGTTAGCTCAGTCGGTAGAGCAGCTGCCTTTTAAGCAGCGGGTCGCTGGTTCGATCCCAGCACGGCTCACTCTCCCGTGCTCGTGCTGATCGCACCGGGCACCGCACCGACCGCGCGCAGGTAGTCTGCCGGCGCGAGTACGATCTCGAGCCCGCGCGCACCGGCCGAGACGCCGATCCTGTCGTGCAGCTCGGCGGTCTCGTCGATGTAGACCGGGTACGCCTTGCGGCAGGCGAGGGCGGTCACAGCGCCACGGATGTAGCCGGTCAACGGTTGCACCTCGCGCAGCGCCACCGTCTCCGTCCGGCGATCGCCGGTGAGGCGCGCGAGCGCTCGCAGGTCGAGACGCGTCCCGGCGGGGATCACCGCGAGCATGATGCCGGTGCGATCGCCGCGTACGACGAGCGTCTTGAAGACCTCCTCCTCGCGCATGCCGAGCTTCGCCGCCGCCGTCTCCGCCGCGAGGTCGTCCGGGTCGACGTCGTACTCGCGCACCTCATAGGCGATACCGGCGCGATCGAGCAGCCGCATCGCGTTCGTCTTCGACGCCACCGACGGACGGATCAGGCGCGCGTCGACGACGAGGACGGTGCGCGATCGTTCGCGCCCAGCGCCGCCGCCGTCGCCTTCAGGACGACCAGGAACTGCGGGCGATGCCGCTGCGGGACGCTGTGGTACACGCGCAGGACCTCTTCGACCCCGCCGTCGCTCGCGAGCGGATAGGCGACGTAGTCGCCGTCCGGACCGGGCAGATGATGCGCCTGCTCGACGACGCGGCGGGCTTCGGGCGACAACGACGCGGGATCGAGCCGTGCGAGCGCGGTGTGCAGCGCGTCGCTGATCTTCATGACGACGAGGAGCGGCGTCGCGAGCCCGCGGCCGTTCTCGAAGCGGCTGATCGCGCCCTGGCTGACGCCCGCCATTCGCGCGAGCTCTTCCTGGGACAGGCCGAGGAATTCGCGGACCCGCAATGCCTGCCGGCCGACCCCGCGCATCCAGCGGGGCCAGTCGAGGACACGGGTCTTACCGAAGCGTTCCGGTGTCATGTCGACTCTCCCTCCGCCATGACGACGCGCGACTATAGGATTTCGATTCGGCGGCGGTCCAGCGAATTCGTCAGGGTGCGACGATTTGACAGAGGCGCCTCGGATGGTGAGGGTCTCACCGGCCATGCGCGCGATCGTTCTCCTGGCCGGCCTCGGGCTCGCCGTGGCCGGCGTCTTCGTCGTGCGGCTCGATCTGCCGGCGGGTGAGGTGGCAGCGAAGTATTCCAATCGTGACTCCCGCTTCGCCGAAGTGCAGGGCATGCACGTCCACTACCGCGACCGCGGCGAGGGACCGTCCGTCCTCCTCCTGCACGGCTCGAACGCCTCGCTGCACACCTGGGAAGGGTGGGTTGCGGGGTTGCGCGACGGACACCGCGTCGTGACGGTCGACCTCCCCGGGCATGGCCTCACGGGGCCGCGGCCCGAGGACGACGGGCGCGGCTACACGGTTCCCGAGCTGGTCGACTTCGTCCATGCGTTCGTCGGGGTGGCCGGCCTCGAGCGGTTCACGATCGGCGGCAATTCGATGGGCGGCTGGGTGGCGTGGCAGTACGTGCTCCGCCACCCCGATCGCGTCGAGCGCCTCATTCTGGTCGACGCGGGCGGCTATCCGATGGAGACGCCCGACGCGCTCGGCTTCCGCATCCTGATGACGCCCGGGCTGCGCGAGATCACCCGCTGGGTGTCGCCGCGGTCGGCGTTCGAGGCAAGCATCGCGGACAGCTACGGCGATCCGTCGCGCATCACGCCGGAGCTCGTCGATCGCTACTACGAGCTCAACCTGCGCGAGGGGAATCGCGGCGCGACCATCGCCCGCTTCGCCGTGCCCTTCGACTACGACGAGGCGAGCCGCATCCCCGCGATCCGCGTGCCGACGCTCGTCCTGTGGGGCGCAGACGACCGGGTGCTGCCCCGAGGCTTCGCCGACCGGTTCGGCCGCGACATCCCGGGGGCCGTCGTGCGGGTGTATCCGGGGCTCGGACACGTGCCGATGGAGGAGGCGCCGGAACGGACGCTGCCCGACGTCCAGGCCTTCCTCGGCGCGCCCCCGGCGTCCTGAGGCAGCGTCCGCTACGGCGCCTGCGCGGAAATCATCTCTCCCCTCCAGGGGGAGGGGCTGTGCTACACTCAGTCGTCGCATGCGTCTGCCGCTTCGGCTCCTGCGCGTCCTGCTCGCAAGTCTCCTGGTCCTCGCCGCCGGCGTGGCCGGCGCCGCTCCGTGTCCGTCGACCGCCGGCCTGACGATCGTCGCCGACAACCAGAGCGCCGACGCGAGCGTGAGCATCACGGTGACGGGCCGCCTGCTCGATCCCGACGCCAGCTGCGACGGCGGCGACGACACCTATGCGGCGAACATGTCGTGCAACGGGGAGGGCCCCGTCCGGTGCGGGCGCATCGACGGCCTGCGCCCCGGCGCCTGGATCCACGAGATCCGCGTCCAGGTTGCAGGCTCGCAGCCGCAGGTTCAGTCGCAGCGGGCCCTCATCCTCGCCGACAGCACGACGACGGTCGTCTCCAACGTCGTGCCGTGGACGATCTACCCGCGCGCCTTCGAAGTGTCGCAGATCGACGGGACGCATCTGCTGGCCCAGCTCGACGCGGCGCAGGCCTGGACGGCGTCGCATCCGGGCCAATACGCGCTCGTGACGTTCGATCGCGAGATCTTCCCGGGCGCGGCGCAGCCGCGCACGATCAACGTGAAGTTCACACAGGGCCCGCCGAACGCCTGCGCCCCGCAGCAGGTGTGCACCGACGGTCGCGCGACCACGTACTGCTTCGCCGGCTCGCGTGTGGTCGTCGACGCGTTGGACGTCGACGCGAAGCGGGGCGGGGTCATCCTGCGGACGGGAACGTGCGAGCGCTCGCTGATGCGCATCCTCGGCAGCGACAACGTCTTCCGCGGGCTCGAGTTCCGCGGCAGCGAGCAGCCAAACTCCCCGATCCCGATCGACACGCTCGCGATCACGAGCGCCAACGCCAAGCGCAACCGCCTCGAGCAGTGCATCGTGCGCGGCCCGACGCGCGGCGACGCGATCTCGTTGGAGGAGAGCTCCGGCGCGCCCGGTGGTCTCGCGTCGGAGAACGTCGTCGTGGATACGGAGGTGGTCGGCGCCGAAGACAAGGGCATCAAGATCACGTCGCAGGCGCACGCCACGATCCTCGAGAGCTGCATCCACGACAACCGCAACGGCGGCATCCAGAGCACGCTCGGTGGACACGTGACGGCCGTGCGGAACGTCGTCCAGCGCAATGCGCCGGGCAGCGCGCAGAACGGCTTGTCCGTGGGCGTGCCCGAGAACGTCATCTCGCGCAGCAGTATGGTGACGGACGGCAACATCGTGCGCTTCGCCGGCGCCCGCGGCATCTCCGTCGTGAACACCGGCGACGGCTTCTTCAATCACGACGTGGTCACCGACAATCAGACGGCCGGGACGCGCATCGAGACGACGCGCGTCGGCGTGCGGCCGTCGGCGACGTTCCGCGGCGTCAGCCTGGCCTGCAACGCGAAGCCGGTGACAGGGACGTGCTTCGGCGAGCCGGGGAAGAGCTGCGTGCGGCACACCGACTGCGCGCTCCAGCAATGCGTCGGCTTCACCAACGCCAGCGACGGCTTCGGGGTGGTCGCCACGATCGTCGTGAAGGCGCAGCCGGACGTCGCCGAATGCCCGAATACCGCGAGCTGCCTCTCCCCACTGGTCGACTTCGGTCCGACGGGCGGCGATCCAGGGCGGAACGCGTTCACCCTGAACGAGAACCTCGGCTCGGGAACGCCCGGCGTGAACTTCAACAACGCGCTGCCGGCGCCGGAGGTGATCTTCGCCCGCGGCAACCAGTGGGAGCGTTGCGGAGACGAGTTGTTCTGCGACGTGGTGGAGGTCGCGCTGAAGGACGTCCGTCCCGTGACGGACCCGCCGGCGGTCACCGTCGGGACGCCGACCGGCCCGCGCGGCGGTCCCGCGCCGGAGGTCGCGCGCGTGTCCCTTCCGCGACCGCGGAAGGGTGACCTGGTGCGCGTGTACAACGGCGCGCTCGACGGGATCGGTGGCACCTTCAACGCCATCGCCGGCGCGTCCTGCGTCGCGTCGGGCCTGAACGATGGTCTGCCGGCCGGGATACCGACGGACATCTGCTCGGCCGACAACCCGAACGTCGTCTCCCAGAACCGGGTTCTCCAGCGCGGCAACCGCGTGCTCCTCTCGATCGGCGGCGAGCAGTTCGACGCCGACGTGCACGGCGTGACGCCGACGATGCTCGCGTTCCGGATGCCGGTCGACTGCTGGGCGGCCGGCACGATCACGGTTGCGCGCGGCCAGACCGCGATCTCGCAGCCCGTCCCGTTCTGCGACCCCGGCGGCTGCGCCGATCGGGCGGCCGACGCGCTGTGCGACGACGGCAGTGTCTGCACGGCGGACGACCGCTGCGACGCCGCCGGCGCCTGCGCGCCGGGCGTCCAGCGCGACTGCAGCGGCCAGTGCCGCACGGGCGCGTGCGATCCCGAGGACGGCTGCGTGCTCCGTCCCGACACCGCCGCGTGCGACGACGGCAACGCCTGCACCGTCGACGATCACTGCGCGGGCAGCTCCGACGCGTGCGAGCCGGGTACGCCGCGGGTGTGCGCCGGCGCCTGCCTCACCGGTGCGTGTGATGCAGACGCCGGCTGCCTGCCGCGTCCGCAGGGCACCGGCTGCGACGACGGCAACGCGTGCACCGTGGAGGACCAGTGCAGCGGCGTCGACGGCACCTGCAGCGGCGGGTCGCGATCGTGCGACGACGGCGATCCCTGCACCGTCGACGCGTGCGACCCGGTCAGCGGCTGCTCGAACGTCCGGGCCGAGGACGGGACGGCGTGCGGCGCCACCGACGCGTGCACCCTGCCGTCTTCGTGTCAGGCCGGGGAGTGCGCCGGCGGCGGACCGGTCCCGTGCGGCGACGCCGACTTCTGCACGGTCGACAGCTGCTCGCCGACGGCCGGCTGTCAGCACGTGGCCGCGACGGGTACGCAGCGGGTCTCGTGTCGTCTCGACGAGAGCCGCTTCATCCTGTCGACCGCGCCCGACGGCGGCGGTGCTGCGGCGGCACCGCTGCTCAAGAAGATGGCGAAGGTCGACGCGGCGCTCGCGCGGGTCTCGGCCGCCAAGACCGACCGCGTGCAGCGGCAAGCGGTGCGAAAGGTCCGCGGCACGCTGCGCGGTCTCGTCACGCAGCTGCGGCGCTCGGGGAAGCGACTCGGCCCGGTGCTGCAGCGGCAGCTGAAGCGCAGTGCCGACGCGGCGATGGACGCGGTCGACGGCCTGCGGCCCTAGTCCTCGCAGGTGGCCTTGGTCGGCGGGGTGCGCTCGCAGGCGATGGTCTGCGTGACGCCCGAGGCCAACAGCGCGCAGGTGTTGGTGATGGCCGCCTGCTGCGCCTCGGCCTGCGTGTTGCCGTCGACCGCGCGACACGCCTGTCGTCCTTCGAAGGTGATGCAGACCTCGCACCGGACGCCCCCGATGCGGAAGCTCGACCAGACGACCGTTCCGCCGATGGCGACCAGCGCCACGAGCGTCACCCACGACGTCCACTTCATGGGGTCGGCTGATACGTCGCCGGGCGGCCGGGCTCAAGGCGTCGGTCAGGGCAGCAGCGTGTAGCGGAAGCGTTTGCGCATGAAGAAGCTGCGTGGGCCCCAGTCGAAAAAGCCGTCGTAGTTGGCGGTCTCCTCGGCGGCGATCATGTACTCCACACGGCGGGTGAGGTTGTACACGGTCAGCTTGAAGCCCGTCGGGAGCTCGTCGACGAACTCCCACTCCGGCTCGTCGGCGGGCAGTGCGAGGTAGATGTCGGCGCTGAACCCCGAGCGGTTGCGGACGACGAGACGACCCACGCGGGTGGCGGCTGGCGCGATCCGCGTCGCCTGCGCCTCGGCGGGAAGGATCCACGCCGTCACCTCCCGCCGTGCATCGTCGCGCGTGACGATGGCGCCCGTCGGTGTCCGCGTCTGCGGTGCGATGCCGGCGCCCGCGGGCGTGCGAGGCAGTCCGTCGGCGCCGGCGATCCCGACGGAGAGCGCCAGCGACGACGCCAGCGTGAGGAGGATCCGCATTGGCCTACCCTGGAGCAGGGTCGCATGGGGTGCAAGCCACGATGTGCCGTGCTAGCAGCGCGCAGGTCATGGCGCAGCCGGTCTTCGTCGGATCGTCGTTCGTCGCACAGTATCCGTGGGGCGGGGGCAGCTTCTGGTTGCCGGTCCAGTATCTCTTGGGCTTCCGCGCGCTGGGCGTCGACGCGTGGTGGCACGAGGTCCTCTGGACGCGCGGCGACCACGCGCGCGACCGGGCGTTCATGGACGAGTTCCATCAGCACGTGCGCGCGCTCGGTGTCGCCGACCGCGTCGTCCTGCAGTACTTCCCGGACACGTCGCGCGACGATCCGCCGGGGCGGTTCGAGCTGTTCGGCATGGCCGCCGACGAGCTCACGGCCCGGCAGCGCGACGCGCTGCTGCTCAACATGACGGGCAGCCTGACGGCGCCGCTGCGCGCCGGGTACGGACGGACGGCGCTGTACGACCTCGATCCGGGCACGTATCAGCTGTGGGCGCGCGAGTGGGACATGGGCGTCGGCTCGCACGACGTCCATCTGACGATCGGGCAGAACCTGGGGGCGGCGGACTCGCCGGTGCCGCTGGGCGACGTCGAGTGGCATCGCATCTGGCCGGCCGTCCACCTGCCGTCGTGGCCGCTGCAGCCGCCGCCCGCGCCGGGGGCCGCGTACACCACGGTCACGCAATGGTGGAACAACCAGTACGCGTTTCTCGACGGCGACATGTACGACTGCAACAAGCGGTCGGGGTTTCTGCCGGTGATGCCGCTGCCGACCCGCGTCGACGTCCCGATGGAGCTCGCGGCGAACGTGCACGCCGACGAGGCGGACGACCGTGCCATGCTCGCGCGCAACGGCTGGCGCCTCGTCGACCCGGCGGACGTCGCGGGCAGCCCGGCGGGCTTCCGGTCGTACGTGCAGCGGTCGCGCGGCGAGTTCAGCGCGGCGAAGCCGGCATACGTGAAGGCGCGTGCCGGATGGATCAGCGACCGCACCGTCTGCTACCTCGCCAGCGGCCGCCCGTGCGTCGTCGAAGCGAACGGGGCGGAAGCGCACCTCCCGGAGAGCCGGGGCCTGCGTCACTACGGGACGCTCGACGACGCGGTCGCGGCGGTGCGGTCGGTCGAGGCGGACTACCCGGCGGCGGCGCGCGCCGCCCGCGTGCTCGCCGAGGAGGTGTTCTCCACTGCGGTGGTGCTTCCCGGCATGTTGCGCGTCGCCGGCGCCGCTTGACAGCGGCGGCGGCGCCTCGCTAGCCCGCGGCGATGACGTCGCTCGATCGGGCACCCGTCGACGAGCCGCTGCGCATCGGGGTTCTCGGCGCCGCGCGGATCACGCCCATGGCGTTGGTGCAGCCCGCGCGACGGGTGGGCGCGGGGATCGTGACCGCGATCGCCGCACGGGATCTGGGCCGGGCGCGGTCCTTCGCCGCGCGTCATCGCATCGCCACCGTCCACGATAGCTACGGCGCGCTCCTCGCCGATCCGGCGATCGAGGCCGTCTACAACCCGCTGCCGAACTCGCTGCACGCGCCGTGGACGATCCGCGCGCTCGAAGCCGGCAAGCACGTCCTCTGCGAGAAGCCGTTCGCGGCGACGTCGGCCGAGGCCGAGACCATGGCGCAGGCGGCGCGCGACGCCGACCGGGTTCTGATGGAGGCGTTCCACTATCGCTACCATCCGCTGTTCGCGCGGATGCGGGAGATCATCACGTCTGGCGAGCTCGGCCGGGTGCGCCATCTCGAAGCGCATTTCTGCATTCCGCTCTGGCGGCGCGGCGACATCCGCTACCGCGCCGACCTCGCGGGCGGTGGCCTCATGGACACCGGCTGCTACACGGTTCATCTGCTCCGTCACCTGGCGGGCGCGGAGCCGGAGGTCGTGCGGGCCGCGGCACGGTGGACCCGCGGCGGCGTCGACCGCTGGCTCGAAGCGGAGCTCCGTTTCCCCGGGGGCCGCACGGCGCGGCTCACGTGCGCGCTCCTGTCGGCGTCGGTGCTGCGCATGAGCGCCGCGGCGCGCGGGACGACGGGAAGCCTGCACGTCATCAACCCGATCGCGCCGCAGTTCTATCATCGGCTCCGCGTCCGCAATGGCACCGGGCGTCGCACGGAACGCGTGCCGGGCGAAGCGTCGTACGACGGCCAGCTGCGCGCGTTCGTGGCGGCGGTCCGCCGTGGTGCGCCGTTCCCGACCGATCCCGCCGACGCCATCGCCAACATGCGCGCGATCGAGGCGATCTACGCGGCGGCCGGGCGGCCGACGCCGGCTCAGAGATAGCGCTTGCTGCGTACGCCGCCGGACGCGTCGAGCTCGTAGAGGAGCGGGGCGCCGGTCGGGATCTCGAGCTCCAGCACCTGCTCGCGGGTGAGGCCGTCGATGTGCATGACGAGGGCGCGCAACGAGTTCCCGTGCGCCGCGACCAGGACGTTCTTGCCGGCCAGCAGCTCCGGCCGGATCGTCGACTCCCAGTAGGGCAGCACGCGAGCCGCCGTGTCGGCCAGGCTCTCTCCGTTGGGCGGCGGCGTGTCGTAGCTCCGCCGCCAGATCTTGATCTGCGCCTCCCCGAACTGCTTCGCGGCTTCGGCCTTGTTGAGGCCCTGCAGGTCCCCGTACATGCGCTCGTTCAGCTCGGCGGCTCGGGTGGTCGGCGGCTCGGTGATCCCGGCGGTCCCGAGGGCGATCCGCGCGGTCTCGATCGCGCGCTGCAGCACGGACGTGAAGAGGCGGTCGATCCGACGTCCGCGCAGCTTTTCGCCGGCGGCGTGGGCCTCCTGCTCACCCTTCGGCGAGAGCGGGACGTCGACCCAACCGGTGAAGCGGTTCTCGAGGTTCCACTGCGACTGCCCGTGGCGGAGCAGGATCAGATCGGCCATGTGCGAGCGCTATACCGTGCGTGACCGGGCCGCGCCAAGTCGATGACGAGTCGTCGGCCTCGGTTGCGCCCATGGCGTGTCGTCGCTATGGTCCGCGCGATGGCGATCCTGGCGCTGTTGCTGACGCATTGGACCGTGTCGGTGTTCTTCCAGTCGAGCTTCCATCACCGGTACGCGTCGCATCGGATGTTCACGATGAGCCGCATCACCGAGCGCGTCTTCTTCGTGCTCGCCTGGATCGCGCAGGGCTCGTCGTACCTCTCGCCTCGGGCCTACGCGATCCTGCACCGCGAGCACCATGCCTTCAGCGACACCCCGAAGGATCCGCACTCGCCCGTCGTCTTTCGCAACCCGATCACGATGATGTGGAACACGGCCAAGAGGTACACCGCGCACTTCGAGTGGCGGTCGAACCCCGAGCCGCGGTTCCTTGGCAACTATCCGGAATGGCCGACGCTCGATCGCATCGGCTCGTCGTGGCCGTCGCGCATCGCGTTCGGCGCCGGGTATCTCGCGCTCTACTGCTGGCTCGCGACGGCGTGGTGGCAGTTCCTCTTCCTGCCGATCCACTTCGTCATGGGCCCGGCGCAGGGCGCCATCGTGAACTGGTGCGGCCATCGCTACGGCTACCGCAACTTCACGACGCGCGACGCGTCCCGCAACTCGCTGCCCTTCGACTTCATCACGATGGGCGAGCTCTTCCAGAACAACCATCATCGCGCGTCGGGCCGCCTGAACTTCGCGGCGCGCGCGTTCGAGTTCGACCCGACCTACGCGGTCCTGCGCGTGCTCGCCTGGATGCGCATCATCCACCTCGCGCAGCCCGACGAGATCCAGGCCGCGGCCTGAGCTAGCGCGCCGGGTCGAACAGCACGCCGGGATTCAGGACGCCGGCGGGATCGAGCGCGGCCTTCGCCGCACGTAGCGCCGTCGCGAACAGCCCGGGACGCTGCTGGTCGTACCAGGGGCGATGGTCCCGGCCGACCGCGTGATGGTGCGTGATGGTGCCGCCGAGCGCGATGATCGCGTCGCCCGCGGCCTGCTTGATCGCGGCCCATTGCTCGAGCTGCGCGTCGGGCCGTCCCGGGGCGATGACGGTGTAGTAGGGCGCCGGACCGTCGGGGTAGACGTGCGTGAAGCGGCACGTGACCTGCCCGCCGCCGCAGACGCGACGGACGGTCTCGCCGACGCGCTCCATGATCCCGGCATGGAAGGCGGCGAAGCGGTCCCAGGTCACGGCCGTCTCGAACGTCTCGCTGATCATGCCGAGCGAGACGATCGCGTCGCGCAGGTAGGGCATGTCCAGGAACGCCTGACGCCACGCACCTGCGGCGCCGTCGCGCGCGCCCTCGCCGCTGCTGCGGCTCCGGCCGGCGCCCTCGGGGACGTTGCCGCCGTGATCGCGTGCGCACTCGAGCGCCCGCGCCATCCATGCGTCGAGGGGATGATCGGCCGATTCGAACCCGATCAGGAGGACGGCCTCCGCACCGTTGCCCGCACCCGAGGTCATCGCTTCACCCGGATCGAGCAGGCGGCAATTCGCCGGGAAGAGTCCGGCCTGCGCGATCGCGCGCGCGGCCGCGGCGCCCGCGGCGAACTCCGCGAACGTCACGGAGGCGGAGGCGCGATGGACCGGCCGATCCTGCAGTCGCATCCACGCCTCGACGATGATGCCGAGCGTGCCCTCGGAGCCGACGAAGAGGCGATCCGGGCTGGGGCCGGCGCCCGAGCCGGGGAGACGACGGCTGGCGAGCGTGCCCTGCGGCGTAACGACGCGGAGCGACTCCACGAAGTCGTCGATGTGCGTGTAGAGCGTGGCGTAGTGCCCGCCCGATCGCGTCGCGATCCAACCGCCGAGCGTCGAGAACTCGAACGACTGTGGGAAGTGGCGGAGCGTCAGGCCGAGCGGCCGCAGCTGCTCCTCGAGCGAGGGACCTAAGACGCCGCCCTGGATGCGCGCCGCACGCGACGTGCGGTCGACTTCGAGCACGCGATCGAGGCGGCCGAGATCGATGCTGACGACGCCGCGATGCGTGTCGCGCGCCGGCGCCTCGACGCCGCCCACGACCGACGACCCGCCGCCGTACGGGATGGCCACGGCGCCCGCGTCGACGCACCAGTCGAGCAGTGCGACGACGTCGGCTTCCGTCCGCGGATGGGCGACGACGTCGGGGGGATTGCGGAAGTCGCGACGGAGCCCGCGGACGACATCGCGGAAGGACTTCCCGTAGGTGTGGCCCGCGCGGTCGAACGCGGAGGTGGAGCAGATCGCCGCCAGCGCGTCCGGCGGACTGAGGCGCGCCGGCGGAAGGTCGATCTCGTCGAGCTGGGGATAGGAGACCGGGTGCAGCTCGGCGCCGAAGCGGTCGGCGAGCACGCGGCCGATGCCGTCACGATGCTCGGGCGTCGGTCCTGCGTCGTCCCAGCCCCAGCCCCAGAAGCGACGCCGCCTCGGGGGCCGGGGTTGGTCCGATGTCACGTGAAGGAGGGAGGAGGGAACTAGAACCGACGGCGTCCGCCGCCGCCGCCACCACCGCCGAAGCCACCCCGACCACCGCCGCCGCCACCACCGCCACCGGGCGTGCGCTCGCGCGCCTCGCTGACGTTGAGCTTGCGACCACCGAGCTCCGTGCCGTTCAGGTCGGCGACCGCGCGCTGCGCCTCGGAGGCCGAGCTCATCTCGACGAAGCCGAAGCCGCGCGACTGGCCGGTGGCGCGATCGGTGATGACCGACGCCGACTCGCAGGTGCCGACCGAGGCGAAGAGGTCACGTAGTTCTTCGCTGGTTGTGGAGAACGACAGATTGCCGACGAAGAGCTTCTTGCCCATCACTCACTCCTTGCGAACGCGTAGTGCGCCGCGCTGTCTGTTGCTTGGGCGAGAAGCTGGTCGCCGTCGGGCCGCGACGGGGCAGGATCACGCACAAACATTGAGGGTTGCCGTGTAGCAGCACTGTCGTCGGCGGCGCAAGCCTGCATGGCGGCCAAAGGCGCTATTCAGCGCAGGCTGCGCTTCTTGCCGCGCAAGCCCCGGCGACTGCCGCCGTTCTTCTTGAACGGAGGGAAACCGCCGCCACCGCCGAAGTCGGGCGGAGGGAAGTCCGCGGCGCCATAGCCGCTCGGTCCACCGCCGAGCGGTGCGGGGCGATAACCACCGCCGCCACCGGGCGACGATCCGGCACCGGGGAAGCGAGGCGGCCGCGGCGCACGCGGCGGCGGCTTGTCGTCGGCGTCGTTCACGCGCAGGCGGCGACCGCGAAGCTCGACACTGTCGAAGCGGCGAATCGCGTCGGCGGCCATCGTTGCGTCCGAGAATTCAGCGAAGGCAAACCCGCGAGGCTTCCCGGTCATCCGGTCCATTCCCAACCGGACCCGAACCCGTGGATCGACTTCGACGAGCAGCGTGCGAAGCTCGTCTTCCGTAGCCTCGAAACTAAGATTGCCAATAAAGATCGTGGACGAAATGGGACTCCTCCTCAGGACGCAGAATGTGTTGGCACCATAGCAGCTGATCCCCGGGCACGCGAGACGCCTTTCGTCACGCAAGCTCCTGCGAGAAGCGGATGTTGCCCTTCCGCATTCCCTCGAGGACGATCTCGACCCCACCGCTACGCAGCATCCACTCCAGCCGGTGGTCGCGGTATTCGCGCTTGAACTGGCCGCTCGCAATCAGGTGCGGCAGCATCTCGAATCCGCCCATCGACTGCTGCGCGGCCTCGAACGTCTGGCTGACGCTGGGGCGGGTGCGTACGCGTTCGAGCCAGTCCGCGAGCGCCGAGCCCGGCGCCGGCGGCGCGCCGGTGAACGCGGCGGCATGGACGAACGGCGCGACGGCGAGGTCGCCCCACCCGAAGCGGTCGCCGGTGAACCACTGGCGCCCGGCGAGGGCGCGGTCGAGGTAGGCGTTGATGCCGGCACGCTGCGCGTGCGCGCGCGACATGAGGCGATCGGCGAGGTCGCCGGCGGCGCGCTGGAAGACGGTGATCTCGAAGCACGCCCAGTTGATCGCTTCGTAGTACGTGTCGCAGAGCTCCTCGAGCATCCTCACGCGCGCGCGGTCGGCGGGCGACGACGGCAGCAGCGGCGGTTCGGGCCAGCGCTCCTCGACGTACTCGAGGATGATCGTGGAGTCGAAGATGGTGGTGTCACCGTCGGCGAGCGCCGGCACCTCGAGGCGCGGGCTCATCGTGGCGAAGTCGTCGAGGTTGCCGCCGAGAATGTCCGGCAGGCGCACCTCGAAGGGCACCTGCTTTTCGCCCAGCGCGATCTTCACCTTCTGCGCGTAGGGCGAGAGCGGGTGCTCGTGCAGAATCACCATGCGGCGGGTTTAGAGCACAGCACGCCAGGGGTGACCAGAGGAATCTGGCGAAAAATCATCGCGGCGCGAGGCCTTCGAACACCCCCCACATCGACGATTCGTCGAAGAGGAACGGGTGCACCATCGGCGTCGTGACGCCGGCCGCGACGAACGCCGCGAGCCGCTCGCGGCAGTGCTCGGCGGACCCGATGATGGCGAGGCGATCGATCATGTCGTCGGTGACGGCGCCCGTGTTGCGCGTGCGGTCCTTCGCCTGCCACGCGGTGAGGATCTCGGCGGCCTCGTCGGGGAAGCCGCACCACGCGACGAAGCGGTTGTAGACCGACGTCGCGAAGTACGGCCCCATCATGTGCCGCAGGGCCGCCCGTGCGGCGGGGACGTCGTCGGTGACGATCGTCTGAAAGCGGCTCACCACCTCGAGGGTGGATGGATCGCGCCCGGCACGCTCGGCGCCACGGCGTACGTGCTCGAGCATGCGCGGGACGGCCTCGACCGGCATGAAGTTCAGGATCACTCCGTCGCCGACCTCGCCGGCGAGCTCGAGCATCGGCGGCATCAAGGCGGCCAGGTAGATCGGCACCGGCTGCGGAGGGAGGGAGATGAGACGGAAGCCGCGCGTGCGGATCGTTCGGCCGTCGAACGTGACGCGCTCGCCGGCGAGCATCGCGCGGAGCACGCCGACGGTCTCGCGGATGCGCGTCAGTGGACGCTCGAATGGGATGCCTCCCCACGCGTTCACGATCGTGTCGCTCGACGCGCCGATGCCGAGGACGACGCGCCCGGGCGCGAGCTGCGCGAGCGAGCCCGCGCCCGCAGCCATCACCGACGGCGACCGCGTGTACGCGGGGATGACCGCGGTGCCGATGCGCAGGCGTTCGGTGCAGGTCGCGACCGCCGCGCCGAGCACGAACGCGTCGGGCCCGGCGCCGGTATCGGCGAGCCAGACGCTGTCGTAGCCGAGCTCCTCGACGCGCGCGGCGACGCGGCGACACATCGCGAGGTCGGGCGGGACGGGCAGGCTGGCGGCGAGGCGCATGGGGTCCCATGGCACGCGCGCCCGGGCGCCGACAAGCTACCAGCGCTCGTACTGCACGGCGCGCCGCTCGTAGCCCGCGCCGCGGAGCATCCCGCGCAGCTCGGGCACGACGTCGCCGACGCCGCAGACGAAGAAGTGCCGCGAGCGATCCGCGTCGGCGTCGATCCATCGTGCGCGCACCGTGTCGACGAGCACGCCGGGCGCGACGATCGTCAGGCGAAGCCCCGGGATCGCGTGCAGCTCTTCGCGCCAGAAGACGTGCTCCGTCGCCCAGAGCAGATGCTGCGGCCGCGTCGCCGTCGCCGCCGCGCGATGGAGCATCGGACGGATCGGCGCGATGCCCGTGCCGTCGGCGATGAAGACCGTTTCGGCGTCGGGCGCCCGGTCGAGGGCGAACGTGCCCCACGGGCCGGTCAGCGCGACCGTCCCGCCGATCGGCAGCGCGAACAGATGATGCGAGCCCGGGCCGTCGGGGACGAGGTTCAGGAGCAGCTCGAGCCGCTCGGGCTGCTCGGGGCTCGACGCGATGGAGTAGGGGCGCGTCAGCCGCTCGCCGCCGACGGGAAGGAGACACGACACGAATTGTCCGGGACGGAAGGGCAGCCCGCCGGGCAGGTCGAAAAAGAGCGAGCGCGTGTCATGGCCGTGGTCGGTGACCGCGGCGAGCGTCGCCGTGCGCTCAGGAGCCGCCATGGCTGCCGGAGATCTGATTGATCGTGTAGCGCGGCACGACGACGACGATCTCGGCGTCGTCATCCTCGAGCACCGCCTGGCAGCCGAGGCGCGACGTGGGCGTCAGGCCCGGCGCCTTGTCGAGCATGTCCTCCTCGGATTCCTCCGCCTCGGACAGGGTGTCGCCGCCGCGCTTCACGATGACATGGCACGTCGTGCACGCGCAGCTGCCGCCGCAGGCGTGCTCGAGCGGGACGCCGTTGGCGAGTAGCACGTCGAGGATCGAGCCGGGGCGGCCGTCGTGCTGGAACGGCGCCTTGCGCAGGTCCACGTCGATGACCTTCTCCGGGTCGCCGTTCTCGAACTGCACGATCACTCTCGCCATCGGCCCAGGTGTAGCAGCCGTTTCCCGGCGGGGCGAGCCGGTGCTACAGACCCGCCGCATGGCGATCCACTACGCAAAAGACGGGCACATCGTCACGATCACGATCGATCGGCCCGAGGCGCGCAACTCGCTCGACATCGAGCACTTCGGACAGCTCGCCGACAGCTGGCTCCGTTTCCGCGACGATGCCGATGCCTACGTCGCCATCCTGACGGGCGTCGGCGACGTCTACTGCGTCGGCGCGGACCTGAAGAGCTTCGTGCCGATCGTCACGGAGCGTGCCGACAAGCTCGCGGCGGGCGAGTCGACGCTCGCGGTCGGCGAGTCGAAGTACAGCATGGCGCACTCGCTGGTCGCCGTGTTGCGCGACGGGGCGATCCATCCGGACACCGGCGAGGAGTTCACGCTCTACAAGCCGGTGATCGCGGCGATCAACGGCATCTGCGCCGCAGGCGGTCTCGAGATGATGTGGAACACCGACCTGCGCGTCTGCGCCGACACCGCCTGGTTCCAGCTCGCGGAGCCGCGGCGCGGTCTCTTCCCCGGCGGCGGCTCGACGGTGCACAGCGCGCGCCAGTTGTCGTGGTGCCACGCGATGGAGGTCGTGCTCCTGGCCGATCGTATCGATCCGCAGCGCGCCTACGAGATGGGCCTGGTGAACCGGGTCGTCCCGAAGGACCAGGTGATGGTCGAGGCGCGGAAGCTCGCCGACACGATCTGCCTGAACGGTCCGCTCGCGATCCGCGCGTGCAAGGAGTCGGCGAAGCAGAGCACGTTCCTCCCGCTGCGCGAGGCGCTCGCGAACGAGATGAGCTTCTCGGCGAGCGTCTTCATGAGCGACGATGCGAAAGAGGGGATCAAGGCGTTCAAGGAGAAGCGGCCTCCGGTGTGGACGGGACGGTGACGCCGTCAGGCCGACTTGAAGCCGCAGGTCACACGCCACCCCTTGCGGGTCGTGAAGCACGCGGCTCTGGAAATGTCCCCGGCGGGATTCGAACCCACGTTATCGGCGTGAAAGGCCGACGTCCTAGGCCAGACTAGACGACGGGGACCCAGAGCGGCGCAGCCGGGTCAGGTAGTACACGCGTCCGGCGCAGTCAAACCAGGCCGGCGTACGAACGCCGCAGCTTGCATGCGGGCGCCGCGCTGGTGTTCATTGCACCGCCGTGGAGATCCGGTTCACCGACGAGGAAGAAGCGTTCCGCAGCGAGGCGCGCGCGTGGCTCGAGAGGAACATCCCGCGCACGGCGCGTCCCGAGATCGCCGATCTGCCCGCGCGTCGCGCCTACGACATGGCGTGGCAGCGGAAGATGTACGACGCCGGGTGGGCGGGCATCAATTGGCCGAAGGAGTACGGCGGCCGTGGTGCGACGCTCATGGAGCAGATCATCTGGTACGAGGAGTACGCGCGCGTCGGCGCTCCCGACGTGACGACCGGCTTCGTCGGCCTGAAGCACGCCGGGCCCACGCTGATCGCCTGCGGTACGGAAGCGCAGAAGGCGTACCACCTGCCGCGCATCCTCCGCGGCGACATCGTCTGGTGCCAGGGCTTCTCCGAGCCGAACGCGGGCTCGGATCTCGCGAACCTCCAGTGCCGCGCCGTCATCGACGGCGACCACCTCGTCGTGACCGGTCAGAAGATCTGGACCAGCTTCGGCCACATCGCCGAGGTGCAGGAGCTGCTCGTCCGCACGGACCCCGACGCCCCGAAGCACAAGGGCATCACGTGGGTCATCTGTCCGATGGGCGTCCCCGGCATGGACATCCGTCCGATCAAGACGCTCGCGGGCAACAGCGACTTCTGCGAGGTCTTCTACGACAACGTTCGCATCCCGCTCGAGAACGTCGTCGGCAAGCTGAACGACGGCTGGCGCGTGGCGATGGCCACGCTGAGCTTCGAGCGCGGCACGGCCTTCATGTCCGAGCAGGTGCGCCTCGCCCGCCGCGTCGACGAGCTGATCGGCGTCGCGCGGCGCGTGCCCGGACCGAACGGCAAGGCCCGCGCCATCGACGACGACGAGATCGCGCGCCGGCTCGCCATGGCGCGCGCCGAGGTCGAGGCGATGCGCTCGATGACGTACCGGATGCTCAGCGTCGCGTCGCGCACGGGCATGCCCGGGCCGGAAGGCTCGATGATCCGGCTCTTCTTCTCCGAGCTGATCCAGCGCATCGACGTCCTGGCGATGGAGATCATCGGCGCCGACGGAGTCGGCAACTTCGCGGCCGACGGCTCGTCGCGCGGGGAGTGGGCCGAGCGTTACCTCACCGGCCTCTCGCAGACGATCGGCGGCGGGACGAAGGAGATCCAACGCAACATCATCGGCGAGCGCGTGCTCGGCCTGCCGCGGTGAGAGGGACCGACACGTGGACCTGACGCTCAGCGAAGAACAAGAAGCCGTCCGCGACGCCATCCGCGGCGTGCTGCGCGAACGGCAGCCCAGCGAGCGCGTGCGCGCCATCATGGCCGGCGACGCCGGCGTCGATCTCGACCTGTGGCGCGCGGCGGGCGAGCTCGGCTGGTTCGGCCTGGCGCTCCCCGAGGCGGCCGGCGGCACCGGCTACGGCGTGCCCGAGGCGATGCTGCTCTTCACGGAGCTCGGGCGCGCGCTCACGCCGGGCCCCTGGCTCGGCACGGTGCTCGCCGGTCTGGCGCTCGCGGACGCGCCGGCGCATCGGCCCACGCTCGATCGCCTGCTCGTCGGCGGCCATCGCGTCGCGGTCGTCGAGGACCCGTTCGATCGACTCGGACCCGGCCCGCGTCTCGACGGGAGCGTGGAGCTCGTCCTCGACGCGGCTACCGCCGATCTTCTGGTCGTCCTCGGTAGCTCGGCGGTGCGGCTCGTGGCGACGTCGGCGGTCGGCGTCCGGGTCGAGGCATCGCACGGCATCGATCCGACCCGGCGTCCCGCGACCGTGGCGTTCGCGGGCGCCACGGCCGACGTCGTGTCGGACGGCGCGGGCGCGCTGCGCCTCGTGGCGACGGTGCTCGTCGCGGCGGAGGCGGCCGGCGTCGCCGAGCGTGGGGTCGAGATGTCGGTCGAGTACGGCAAGGTGCGGGAACAGTTCGGCAAGCCCATCGGCTCCTTCCAGGCCATCAAGCACCGGTGCGCCGACATGGCGGTGCGTGCCGAGGTGGCGCGCTCCTCCGTCACCTACGCGGCGGTGGCGCTGCAGGACGGGGAGGCCGACGCGCCGTTTCACGTGCACGTCGCCAAGACGTTGGCGGCGAACGCCGCGCTGCAGAACACCACCGACAACATCCAGAACCACGGCGGCATGGGCTACACGTGGGAGTCCGACGCGCACCTGTACCTGAAGCGCGCGCGGGCGCTCGAACACTGCTTCGGCACGCGGACCGCGCACCTCGACGCGCTGGCCGCGCCCTGGCGCACGGCGTCCTGACGACGGCCGCCGGCGCGTCCACGGGCGGGTTTCCCGCCCTCCGTCATCGCGACTTCCGTCGCTACGTCCTCGGCCAGGGCGTCTCGCTCGTCGGCTTCTGGATGCAGAGCGTGGCGCAGGGATGGCTGGTCTACCGGCT
The DNA here is from genome assembly GCA_964432595.1 of uncultured Binatia bacterium (SeqCode). GTDB lineage: Bacteria > Desulfobacterota > Binatia > DP-6 > DP-6 > DASYLJ01. The sequence continues at coordinate 45,052 of CAYSOF010000004.1, forward strand.
CTCGGGCTCCGAGCTGGTGCTGGGCGCCGTCGCGTTCGTCGCCTACCTGCCGATCCTCTGCTTCGCGCCGCTGGCGGGCGTCGTCGCCGACCGGCTGCCGAAGCGGCAGCTGATCCTCGTGACGCAGACGCTGGCGATGCTGCTCGCGTTCACGCTGGGCACGCTCTCGGCGCTCGACATGGTGACGGTGCCGATCGTCGCGGTGATCGCCTGCCTCCTCGGCACCGTCGGCGCGTTCGACCTGCCGATCCGCCAGTCGTTCCTCGTCGAGATGGTGGGGCCCGACGATCTGCCGAGCGCGATCGCGCTGAACGCGTCGATCTTCAACACGGCGCGCGTCGTCGGGCCGGCGCTCGCGGGAACGCTCGCCGGAACGATCGGGGAGGCGCCGTGCTTCCTGCTGAACGGGCTCAGCTACCTGGGCGTCATCTGGGCGCTGCTGCACATCCATCCGCATCGGGCCCCCGTCGCGGCGCGCAGCGAGCGCGATCTGCGCGCCGGGCTGCGCTACGTCCGTGGCCAGCCCGTGCAGGCGGCGCTGCTGGTCGCGCTCGGGCTGGTCTCCGGCCTGTCCCTGCAGGCGAACGTGCTGATGCCGTCGCTGGCGGAGCGGACGTTCGCGATGGGCGCGACGGGCTACGGGCTGCTGCTCACGTTCTACGGCATCGGCGCCGTGCTGTCGGCGCTGCGCCTGGCGTCGCGTCGCTGGTCGCCGCGCCAGCACCGGCGGAACCTCCTCGGCGGGCTCGCCGTGTTCGGCGCCGGCTTGCTCGGCGTGGCGGCGAGTCCGACCTTCGAGACGGCGCTCGCGTGCCAGGTCGTGGCCGGGCTCGGCATGATCCGGTTCACCGCGACGACGAACACGCTCATCCAGCTGTTGGTCGACGACCGCTACCGGGGGCGGGTGATGGGGCTGCATACGGTGATGTTCATGGGGACGGCGCCGCTCGGCAGTCTCGTCCTCGGCAGCATCGCGCAACCGCTGGGCGCGCGGGCCGCCCTGATCCTCTCGGGCGGGGTGCCGCTCGCGGTCGCCGCGGTGCTCGGGTGGCGGTTGCGGCGTGCGAGCCTCTTTTCTCCGTCCGGGGAGTCTGTTAGCTGAAAACTGACCGGTCAGTTCTGAGAACTGACTGGCCAGTCATATGTCGGACGACAAGCGCTCCCGCATCCTCGCCGCCGCCACCGCCGTGTTCGCCGAGCGCGACTTCCATCGCGTGCAGATGAGCGAAGTCGCGACGCGTGCCGGCGTCGGCAAGGGCACCGTGTACCTCTACTTCCCGACGAAAGATGCCCTGCACGAGGTTGCGCTGCAGGCGAGCCTCGAACGGCTGGCCGACGAGGTCGACGCCGCCGCCGTCGCCGACGTGCCGGTCGAGGTGACGTTACGCGAGATCGTCCTGTCGATCCTGCGATTCTTCTGGCGGCGGCCGCAGCTGCTGGCCGTCGTCCAGCGCTACGAGCAGCAGGCGCGACGGCGCCGTGGGCACCGGGCGCTGAAGGCCGTTGCCCAGGTGCTCGCGCGCCACCGGCTGGGCGGGACGGCCTCCGAGCGGCACCTGTCGGCGGCGTTCCTCCTCGGGCTTGCGCGCGCCGGCATCGTCGAGCACGCGCCGACCGACCGGCCCGAGACGGTGGCCACGCGCATCGTCGACTGCTTCCTGCACGGGGTGGCCGGGGCGCGCGTCCGCAAGACGAAGGGAGCCGCGGCGTGAGGCGCCTCGCGGTGCTGCTCCTCGCGGCCGCCGTGGCCTGCGGCAGCAAGTCCGACGCGGAGAGCCCCGACGCGGGGGCGCCGAGCGCGATCAGCGTGACCACCGCCCCGGCCGCGCTGCGCGAGGTGGAGCGGACGGTCTCGGTCGTCGGCACGCTGGCGGCGAACGAGCAGACGGAGCTGGCCAGCGAGAGCGAGGGCCAGCTCATCTCGGTGGCGGCCGACCTCGGTGACCGTGTGCGCAAGGGGCAGGTGCTCGCGGCCGTCCGCAGCGACGTCCTGGAGGCGCAGCTCCGCGAGGCCGAGGCGAGCCTCGCGAAGGCGGCGGCGGACGAGCATCGCGCACAGCCGCTCCGCAACCAGGGCATCATCTCGCCGCAGGAGTTCGAGAAAGTCCGCACCGAGGCTGTGGTGGAGCGGGCGCGCTGCGACCGCCTGCGCATCCAGCTCGAGCGCGCCTCCATCCGCGCGCCGTTCGACGGCTCGATCTCGGCGCGGCTCGTGAACCTCGGCGACTACGTTCGCGCCGGCACGGTGACGTTCCGGCTCGTCCAGGACGACCCGCTGAAATTTCGCGGCGAGGTGCCCGAGCGCGACGTCCCGTCGATCGCGCCGGGCCAGGAGGTGCGGATCAGCGTCGACCCGTACCCCGGCGAGACCTTCCTCGGCCATGTGAGCCGCGTCGGCTCCGCGTCCGATCCGACGGCGCGCGCGCTGGCGTTCGAGGTGTTGGTCCCGAACGCCGACCATCGCATCCGTCCGGGCTTCTTCGGGCACGGCGACGTGGTCGTGCGCCACGACGAGCGGGCGGTGGCCGTCCCGCGGAGCGCCATCACGACGTTCGCCGGCGTGACCAAGGTGTTCGTCGTGGAGGACGGCATCGCGCACGAGCGGCCCGTCACGATCGGGGTCGACCTGGGCGACGGGTGGGTGGAGGTGCTCCAGGGCGTGACGCGCGGGCAGCTGGTCGTCACGAGCGGGCTGTCGCGCCTCACCGACGGCGCGGTGGTCCGCGTGCGCGAGTCGACGACGCCGGGGGCATAGGAGCCGGGACCTGATGCGCTTCGCCGACGTCTTCATTCGCCGGCCGGTCTTCGCGACGATGCTCGTCGCGGGCCTGGTGGTCCTCGGGCTGTTCTCGTACCGCCAACTCGGCGTCGACCTGTTCCCGAACATCGACTTCCCGGTCGTGACCGTCACGACGACGCTGAAGGGCGCCGGCGTCGAGGAGATGGAGACCGGCGTCACGAAGGTCCTCGAGGAGGCGATCAACACCATCGAGGGCATCGAGGAGCTGCGCAGCACGACGCGCGAGGGCATCTCGTCGATCGTCGTCAGCTTCGTGCTCGAGAAGTCGCGCGACGTCGCCGCCCAGGACGTGCGCGACAAGGTGGCCTCCGTCCTGGCCCAGCTGCCGAGCGGGACGGACTCGCCGGTCATCGACAAGTTCGACGTCGACGCCGTGCCCGTCATGAGCATCGCCATCTCCGGGCGTCGCAGCCTGCGGGAGGTGACGGAGCTGGCGCGCCGGCAGGTGAAGGAGGTCATCGAGACGATGCCGGGCGTCGGGCAGGTGATCCTGCTCGGCGGCCAGGAGCGCGCGGTCAACGTCTTCGTCGACCCCGACCGGCTGACGGCGCTGGGCCTCTCCGTCAGTCAGGTGCGCTCGGCCATCGCCCAGCAGAACATCGAGCTGCCGGGCGGACGCCTGGACCAGACGCGGCGCGAGCTGATCGTGCGGACGATGGGCCGCGTCGAAGAGGTGCGCGACTTCGACGACCTGATCATCGCGCACGTCGGCGACCGGCCGTTGCACGTGCGCGACGTCGGGTACGCGGAGGACGGGGTCGTCGAGCCGCGCACGTTCACGCGGCTGAACGGCGAGAACGCGGTGCAGCTGCTGGTGCGCAAACAGTCCGGCACCAACACCGTCCAGGTGATCGACGGCGTGCGCGCGCAGCTCACCCGGCTCGAGGCGGTACTGCCGGCCGACATCGCCCTGCGCGTCATCCGGGACCAGTCGCGGTTCATCAAGTCGTCGATCGACACCGTGCGCGAGCACATGTGGCTCGGCGCGGTCCTCGTCGCGCTGACGGTGCTTCTGTTCATGCGCGACTGGCGCAGCACGGTCGTGGCGGGCCTCGCGATCCCCACGTCCATCATCGCGACGTTCACGTTCATGCGGTGGTGGGGCTTCACGCTGAACAACCTGACGATGCTCGGCCTGGTGCTGGCCGTCGGCATCGTCATCGACGACGCGGTCGTCGTGCTGGAGAACATCTTTCGCCGCATCCAGGACGAGGGCGAATCGCCGATGGAGGCCGCGTCGCGCGGCACCGCCGAGATCGCCCTGGCGGTCGTCGCCACCACGCTGTCGCTGGTCATCATCTTCCTGCCGGTGGCGTTCATGGCCGGCCGGGTGGGGCGGTTCTTCCACAGCTTCGGCATCACGACCGCCGTCGCGATCATGGTGTCGCTCTTCATCTCGTTCACGCTGACCCCGGCGTTGAGTGCGCGCATGTTGCGGCGCTCGAGCGAGACGCAGGCGCACGGCGGGCGGCTGTATCGCCGGATCGAGGCCGCCTATGAGGGGATGCTCGCCTGGTCGCTGGGGCATCGGTGGACGATCGTCCTGATCTCGATCGGGATCGTGGCGACGACGGTGCCCCTCTTCGGCCTCGTCGGAAAGACTTTCCTGCCGCAGGACGACCAGAACGAGTTCGAGATCTCGATCCGCACGCCGGGCGGCTTCACCCTCGCCGAGAGCGGGCGCGTGTTCGCCGAGATCGAGGCGCGCGTACGGGAGCTGCCCGGCGTCACGAACGTCCTGGCGACCATCGGCGACCAGTCGGGCCGCGTGCGCGCCGGCGAAGGCGACGTCACGAACGGGACGATCTACGTGCAGCTCGTCGACATGCACGACCGGGAGCTCACGCAGTTCGCGGTGATGGATCAGGCGCGCGCCATCCTGCAGGAGTACCCCGATCTCCGCAGCGGCGTGCAGGGCGTCAACGCGCTGGCGAGCGGCGGCTCGCGCCTCTCCGACGTCGAGCTCAATCTGCGCGGCCCCGACCTCGAGCGGCTGCTCGGCTACGCCGACAAGCTGATGGCCGGCATGCGCGACATGCACGGCCTGGTCGACGTCGACACGACGCTCGCCGTGCGCACGCCGGAGCTGCGGCTCATCATCGACCGGGAGAAGGCGTCGGACCTCGGCCTCAACGTGCAGGACATCGCGGCGACGGTGCAGACGTTCATCGCGGGCCAGCCGGTGTCGAAGTTCAAGGAGAACGACCAGCAGTACGACATCTGGCTGCGCGCCGATCCCGGCCGCCGCCGCACCCCGCAGGACGTCGCCGACCTGACGGTCGCGTCGCGCGACGGCGGGCTCGTGCGGCTCGGCAACATCGTCCGGCTTCGTGAGGACCTCGGCCCCGCGCAGATCGACCGCCTCGATCGGCAGCGCGTCGTGACGATCCTCGGCAACCTGCTGCCGTCGGTGCCGCTCGGCGAGGCGATGGCGCACACGCAGAAGATCGCCGACGGTCTCGACATGCCGGCGCTCTACGACATCCAGTGGGGCGGCCGCGCGAAGGGGCTCAGCGAGAGCAACGCGAACTTCCTGCTCGCCTTCGCGCTCAGCTTTCTCTTCATGTACATGGTGCTCGCCGCGCAGTTCGAGAGCTTCCTGCACCCCATCTCGATCCTGCTGGCGCTGCCGCTGGTCCTGCCGTTCGCCCTGCTGTCGTTGGTGCTGCTCGGCGAAGCGCTGAACATCTACAGCACGCTCGGCCTGTTCATGCTGCTCGGCGTGGTGAAGAAGAACGGCATCCTCCAGGTCGACTATACGAACACGCTGCGTGCGCGCGGCATGGCGCGCGACGCGGCCATCCTCGAGGCGAACCGCGTCCGGCTCCGGCCGATCCTGATGACCACGGTCATGCTGGTGCTCGGCATGATCCCGATCGCCCTCGGGCAGGGGCCCGGCTCGGGCTCGCGCAGCTCGATCGCGAAGGTGATCGTGGGCGGTCAGCTGCTCTCGCTCGTGATCACGCTGCTGATCACGCCGGTGGCGTACTCGCTGTTCGACGACCTCGGGCAGATCGGCGTCACGCGCCGGCTGCGAGCGCTGGCGCAGCGGGTGCTGCCGTGGCGCGGACCGTCGCCGGTCGGGCGCGGGTAGCTACTGGATGCCCGGGGCGGGCGCCAGCGCCATCGGCTCGATGCCGAGGCCGCGGATGGCGCTCTCCCACATCTCGTCCGGCGGCGTCGCGAAGACGATGTCGGGGTCGGGCGGGGCCGTGATCCACGCCGACGCCGCCAGCTCGGCGTCGAGCTGCCCGGGCCCCCAGCCGGCGTAGCCCAGCAGGAGGCGGCAGCGCTGGGGACCGGTCTCGGTGGGATTGGCCTCGAGCAGCGAGCGCAGCATGTCGGCGGACGTCGTCAGGTGGAATCCCTCGCCGACGCGCTCGCACGCGTCGATGCCGGGATCGGCGCCGAGCAGCAGGAACCCGCGATGCGTCTCGACGGGACCGCCCGTCCACAGTCGGAGCCCGCTGTCGCCGCGCACGGGCGGATCGAGCGTGACGGCGTTGGCGGCGCGGACGTCGGTGGGACGGTTGACGACGAACCCCATCGCGCCGGTCGGCCCGTGCTCGCACAGCAGCACGACCGAGCGCGCGAAGTTCGGATCCCGCAGCTGCGGCATCGCGAGCAACAGCGTCGGCGCGAGCGTTCCGTCCTCCGGCATGCGGGGATGGTCGTCGCGACCACCGCGTTTGTCAACCACGCGGCGCGAGGAAATCGCCGACGTGGTCGGCGAGCGCCGCGGGGACCTCCCACGACATCATGTGCCCGCACCCGGAGATCTCGACGTGGCGCGCGCCGGGGATGCCGCGCGCGAGCGCGGCGCCGTTCGCCGCGGGCACGAGCGGATCCTCGCTGCCGTGGACGACGAGCGTGGGTGCGCGGATCGCGCCGAGCTGACCCGAACGATCGCTCGTCATGATCGCCTGGAATTGGCGCATGAAGGTCGCGGGCGGCGTGGGCTGCGCGACCGCGATGGCGACCAGGCCCTCGATGGCCTCGGGATGGCGCTCGGCGAACCCCGGCGCCGTGATCGCGGTCATCGACTGCCGCACGAGCACGTCCGTCGGCAGCGAGCGGTCGGCGCTGAAGAGCGACATTGCCGCCGCCGTCGGCGGCATGACGCCGGGGCCGCCCATGTGCGTGCAGAGCAGCACGAGATGGTCGACGACCTCCGGATGCCGCAGCGCCACGAGCTGCGCGATCATGCCGCCCATCGACGTCCCCATGACGTGGGCGCGGGTCTCGCCCGCCGCGCGGAGCACGCCGACGGCCTCGTCGGCCATCTGCTCCAGCGTGTACGGCTCCTCGGGACGGTCTGAGCGGCCGGTGCCGCGGTTGTCGAACGTGATCAGGCGGTGGCGCGGGGCGAGCGCGGACATGAACTGCTCGTTCCAGTCGGTGGCGCGGCCGCCGAGGCCCATTATGCACAGGACGGGCGTGCCGCTCCCGCGTTCGTACCAGGCGAGGTTGACGTTGCCGATGCGCGCCGTCTGCATGCGCGGCGGGCTATCAGGCGCGCGTCGGGGACCGCAAGCGTTCACGCATCGTCGGGCGCGACGCGATGGTCGAGCGGTCGGCTGCCGTGCCCGAGCGGCGCCGCCGCGGCCAGCGCGCGCTCGACGTACCGCTTCGCCCGCCGCACCGCCGACGGCAGGTCGTCGCCGCGAGCGAGGCCGGCGGTGATCGCCGCCGACAGCGTGCAGCCGGTCCCGTGCGTGGACGCCACGCCGACCCGCGTCCCCTCGAGCTCGTGCAGCACGCCCGCGCACAGGAGGACGTCGCGCGGCGCGGCGGCGAGATGACCGCCCTTCACCAGCACGGCGCCGACGCCGTCATCGGCGAGTGCGCGTGCGGCGTCGCGCATGCCCGCGACGTCGTCGACGCGGCGGCCGGTCAGCGCCGCCGCTTCGGCCAGATTCGGTGTCACCAGCGTCGCGAGCGGCAGCAGGCGCGTGCGCAGCGCGGCCACGGTGTCGCCGGCCGTCAGCGCGTCGCCGCTCGTCGCGACCAGCACCGGGTCGACGACGAGCCGGGGCAGGGGGTGCGCGCGCAGGTGGTCGGCGAGTGCGTCGACGAGGGCGCGCGTGCCGAGCAGGCCGGTCTTCGCGGCGGCGACGGGCAGATCGCGCTGCACGACGTCGAGCTGTGCGAGCACCAGCGCCTCGGGCGCGTCGGCGCGGTCGTGGACCGCGACCGTGTCTTGCACCGTCAGGCTGGTGATCACCGCCGCGCCGTAGACGCGGAACGCGAGGAACGTCTTCAGGTCCGCCTGGATGCCGGCGCCGCCGCTCGGGTCGGAGCCGGCGATCGTCAGCGCGACCGGCGGCGTTGGCCCCGGTGTCGTCGATCCGCTATGCAGCGCGCCCATGCAGCTCGAGGTGTATCAGACCGACGCCGAGGCCTACGAGGCGGCGGCGGAGCTGGCGGCGGGCCACCTCGTGACGGCGGCGAAGGCGGGCGGCGCGACCCTGGCGTTGCCGGGCGGGCGCGGCGCACGCGCCGTGCAGGTGGCGCTCGCGGGACGCTCGGAGCTCGCATGGGCGCGCATCACGTGCGTCTTCACCGACGAGCGGTGCGTGCCCGCGGACGATCCGCAGAGCAACCTCAAGGTCGCGCGCGACAGCCTGCTCGTGCCGCGCGCCGTCCCCGCCGATCGCGTGTGCGCCGTCCCGGTCGACGCCGCGGATCCGGCGACGGCGTACGCGACGACGCTGGACGCGCTCGGTCCCGTCGACGTGGTGCTGCTCGATCTCGCGGACGACGGCGCGATCGCCGCGTTGATGCCGGGCAGCGCCGCGCTGGACGCGTCCACGTCGGTGGCCGTCGTCCCTGCGGCCGAGGTGACGAGCGAGCCGCGCGTGTCGCGCGTGACGGTGACGCCGCGGCTCCTCGCCACCGCGCGGCACGTCGTCGTGACGGCCGTCGGTGCCGAACGCGCACGCGCGGTCGCCGCGGCGCTGCGCGAGCCGGTCGACGTGCACCGCCGCCCGGCGCAGCTCGTGCTCCCGTCGGCGACGACGACGTGGGTCGTCGACCGCGCGGCCGCCACGGAGCTGCTGCGCGACGCGCAGCCCGCTCAGTAGCGCCGGTGCCAGAGCAGGTCGACGGCGCTGTCACCGCGCGTCGACGTCGAGAGTTTCAGCGAGATGCTCGGCGTGAACCCGTACTCGACGCCGACGGCTTGGCCCTGCTGCGGGCCGAACTCCTGAGAGAGTGACACGAACACGTCCTGCGCGACGTAGCGTCCGGCGCTGACGCCCGTGTCGCCGAGCTCCAGCGTGTCGAGGCCGAACGCGTCCATCACCGACGAGCGCAGCTCGGGCATCACGTAGCCCGCCGCCAGCGAGACCGCCTGCTGCTGCAGGTCGAAGCTCTCGCCCTTGCCGAGCTGGCTGCTCGGACGGCCGAAGAGCAGCACCGAGAGGACGTCCGCCTGATCCAGCGGCGGCTCGGACGACAGGGTGAGCGTGGGTTTGTCGGCGGAGCCGCCGATCTCCACGATGACGCGGTACTCGCCCGTCCGGTAGCTCGCGCGGATGTCGAAGCTCGGGTCGGGCGGGGACGAGCCCGTGAAGGTGATGAGCCCCTCCTCGAGCTCGAAGCGGCGGCGCTGGAAGGCGTACCATCCGCGGACGAGGCGCACCGTGCCGGAGATCAGGACGGGCCCGTCGGGCGCCTTGTCGACGCGGAGATCGCCCGCCAGCTCGATGCTCGCGTCGTCGCGGCGGATCCAGACGTTGTCGCGGATGTGGACGTCGATGCCGAGCGCGAGCGCCTCCGCGACGCCGGGGCCCGCCGGCTCGGGCTCGGGCGGCGCGGGTGGCAGTCCGACGACCTCGATCGTCGGATCGGGCTGCCGGCTCGGATTCGAGCTGGGCAGGACCGACGGTCGGACGAGCGCGCGCGTGACGTCGATGCGGCCGCGCACCGCGGGCGCGGTCACGGCGCCGTCGATCGTGAGCTCGCCGTCCACCTCCGCCTCGTATGCCGGCAGCTTCACCGCGAGGAAGCGGGCGAGGCGGACACGCACGTCCGCGGTGCCAGGTCGGAGACCGGCGAGCGCGATGCTTCCCGAGCCGGTCAGCGTGCCGCCGCCGGCGTGCGCGGCCAGCTCCTCGACGACCAGGCTCGACTCCGCGGCCCGCAGCCGGAGGCGCAGGTCCTCGTAGGGTACGCCGGTCGCGACGAGCTCGAGGCGCCGGCCCTCCACGTCGACGCGTCCCGACGCGCGCAGCCCGTCGAGCGGACCGGTGAGGCGGAGGTCCGCCGTCATCGAGCCCTCGCTGCGCCGGATCGCGGTGGGCGCGATCACGCGCAGCACGCGCAGGTCGAAGCGCTGCGCCCGGATGGCGACGCTCACGGGCGCGGACGACAGGTCGCGCCGCGTACCCGCCCAGGCGAGGTCGAACGGCAGCGTGCCGTCGACCTCGAGCGTGCCGGCATCCGGATAGGCGAGGCGCGCCTGCACGGCGAGCGCGCGCTCGGCGTAGCGCGCGCTCGCCGTGAGCGGCCCGTAGACGGTGTCGTCGACGCGCAAGGCATCGACGGCCGCCGTCGCGGTGAGCGAGGGCGCCGCCGCGGTGCCGGTCAGGCGCGCGTCGGCGGTGAGCGTGCCGCCGCACTTCGGGCCCGCCGCGGGCTTGGGCAGGAGCAGCGCGCAGAGCGAGGCGAGGCGTACGCTCGACGCGCGCAGCGTCGCGTCCGCCGCACCCGACAGCCCGGCGTGGCCCGCGAGCGTCACGCGTTGGGCGCCGGATTCGAGCGTCAGCTCGTCGATCGCGATGGCGTCGGCCACCGTGACCCGCGCCGGCCGGGCGAGCTGCCAGCTGGCCTCCTTCGCGGGCGCGACCACGATCTCCGTGATGCGGGCGACGGTGCTCGCGGCGGTCCGCTGGGCCGACAGGGCGACGCGCGCGGCGGCCCCGCCGGTCGAGCGGCCGCTGGCGCGCAGCACGGCCTCGTCGGTAGATGCCGGCCGCTTCCAATCGAGCTCGACGGCGACGTCCCACGGATCGCGCCCCGGCGGATGGACGGCGTCGGCGGCGACGGTGACCCGCGCGGTCGCACCCGGCCCGCCGAGGTCGCTGGCGTGGGCCACCGCTTCGATGCGGCGTGCGTCGGTCGCCTCCCAGCGTGCCTGCTCGACGACGGCGCGCGCGTCGAACGTCAACGCGTCGAGCGTTCCGGTGGCGCGTGCCCGCACCGTTGCCGTGCCGCCCGCGGGCAGCGCCGCCTGCCGTCCGACCACGTCGAGCGCGACCGTCGCGTCGGCCGTCGCCTCCGCCCGGCGTGAATCGAGGTCGACGTCCGCCCAGGCGGTGAGGTCCGTGCCCGGACCGTGAACCTGCAGGCGGTCGAGGTGGAGCCGGAGGCCGTCCAGGCGCGCCGCCAGCGCGCCGCCGGAGAGTGCGACGCCGTGCACGGTCGCCCGGTCGATGTGCGCGGCGAGCGTGACCTCGCGGCGACCGCTCGCCGGCTCGGTGCCCCGCACCGTCGCACGGGCGGCGGCCGTGCCGGGCGGCGCGCCCGGCACCGCGGCGAGGTCGGTGACGTCGGCGCGAACGCGCGCCCGATAGCCGATCGTCTCGCCGAGCGCGGCCCGCGCGCGCACGCTGGCCACGCCGGCGGCCAGGGCGAGGCGGCCTCCCGCGTTCGCGACGCCGTCCGCCAGCGCGGCGTCGACGATGCCGCGCTGGACGTGCTGGCCGGCGATGATCGATTCGTCCAGGACGACGCGGGCGCTGAGCGTCGCGCCGGCGCCCTGTCCGCTGAGCGTCGCGTGAATGCCCGCCGGGGGCAGCGACGGGAGGATCGCCGCCGGATCCACGCCGACGAGCGTCGCGGTTGCGGACCAGCGCGGCGGCGTGGCGGCGAGGTCGAGCTCGCCGTGCGCCGTCGCGCGTCCGCCGGTGCCGACCTCCACGTCGGCCTGCACCGCGACCGCGTCCCAGGGGCCCGTCGCGCGGCCCGTGACGAGCGCATCGCTCGCGAGGTCCAGGCCGGGCAGCACGGCGCGGACCTCGCGCGCGGCCAGGCCGAGCGCGCGCAGATCGACGTCCACGCGCTGGCCCGTCGTGACGACGCCGTCGACGTCGAGGTAGCTGCGCGCGGTGCTCGCCGCGACGTCGTCCAGCGCGATGGAGCCGTCGGGCAGCAGGCGCACGGTCCCGCGCGCGGTGAGCGGCGAGAGGTCGATGCCGCGCGGCACGAGCGTCAGGGCGGCGAGGTCCAGGCGGATGCCGTCGGGGCCGAGACGCACGCCGGCGTCGAGGGCCAGCGACGTCGCGGCGAAGACGCGCGCCGGCTCCGCGTCACGGATCGCCACCGCGACGCGGCCGTCGGCGATGCGGACGGAGCGCAGCACGACGTGCGGTAGGGGACGGCTCTCGTGCGTATCGTCCTCGTCGGGCACGTCGGGCAGCCCCCAGCCGTCGGCGGTGTGCACGGCGCGCACGCGGACGCCGTCGACGGCGATCTCGTCCACCAGCACGAGGCCGCGCAACAGCGACAGCGGCGACATGGTCGCACGCAGGCGCGCGACCCGCAGCTCGGTCCCGCCCGCGAAGCGCAGGACGAGGTCGTCGACGTGGATCGTCCGGATGAGCGAGCCGCCGATGCGGCCGATCGCGACGCGGGCATGCGTCACGTCGGCGAGCAGCCGCGTGACGCGGTCGCGCAGCGCGGCTTCGCCGGGGCCTGTCCGCACCGCGAGCAGGACGGCGAGCACGACGAGCGCCACGAGCAGCAGCAGCCCGACGACGGTGCGAAGAACCCAGCGGCCGAGGCGTCGCATCAGAACGTCTGCCCCACGCTGAGATACACCTGCCAGTAGGCGTCGTCGCCGCGCGGTTCCAGCGGAAAGCCGAGATCCACCCGGATCGGGCCGACGGGCGAGCGGTATCGCAGGCCGAAGCCGGAGCCGTACTGCATGTCGCCGAACGGGAAGTCGAAGCTGCGCAGGGACACCTGGCCGGCGTCGACGAAGACCGCCGCGCCGATGGCGTCGGTGATGGCGCGGCGGAGCTCGACCGACGCCTCCACGAGCGAGTGCCCGCCGATCGGCTCGTCCTCGGCGAGGGGGCCGACGCGACGACGGGCGTAGCCGCGCACGGAGTTGATCCCGCCGGCGTAGAAGCGCTCGAAGAGCGGCAGCAGCTTCTGGCCCTCGGTCGGCTCGGCGGTTCCGGCGCGCACGCGCGCGGCGCCGATCAGGCCGAGGAACAGCGGCTGGTAGAGCCGGCCCTCTCCGATCAGGCGATAGAAGTCGACGTCGCCGCCGAGGATGCCGCCGACGGGCTCGACGCTGCCGCTCAGGATGTAGCCGCGCGTCGGATCGAGGAGGTCGTCGGTGCCGTTCCAGTCGAGGCCGAAGCCGAGGCCGGAGAGGATGCTCGTGTCGGGGGCGGCGCCGGGAATGCGCTCGCGGACCGGCCGGCGCACGCCGGACAGCAGGTCGAGCTCGACGCGGTAGAAGCCGTAGAACGCGAGCCCCGGCACGATGTCCCACTGGATCCGCGGCGAGCCGCGCGTCTGGTTCAGCGTATAGGTGTCCTCGTCGTACTGCTCCTGCGCGAAGACGACGCGGAGGCGGCTCGTCTGACTGGGGAAGTGGGGCTGCACGAAGTCCGCCGCGATCGACCGTCGGAGCTGCGAGATGCGCGCGGTGAACCCGAGCTGCCGCGCGCCGCCGTAGAAGTTGTAGTCGCGCCACGCCGCCAGCCCGCGCGGTCCGTCCTCGGTCGAGTAGCCGATGCCGAAGCGGATCTCGTGCTTCGGCGCCTCGACCAGCTCGATGTCGATGTCGACTTCGCGGGCGCGCGTGTCGTCCTCGGAGAGACGGACCGTACGGAACAGCCGCAGCGCTTCGAGCCGCTTCCGGGTCTCATCGAGCTTCTTCTCGCGGAACTCCTCGCCTTGCGTCCACGCGATCTCCCGCTCCACGACCTCCCGCTCGACCGCCGTGAGGCCCGTGATCGTGGTCTCGTCGAAGACGGCGCGTTCGCCGCTGTCGACCGTGTAGTGCACGGTCGCCGTGTCGTCGCGCACGTCGACGCGCGCCTTCTTCGTGACGACGACGCGCGCGTAGCCCTGATCGCGCCAGGCGGTCCGCAGCAGCGCGCGGGCGCGATCGTACTCGCCCTCCTCGAAGACGTCGCCCCGCTCGAGCGGAAAATTGCCGGTGACCTTCGCGTAGTCCTCGGCCGGGATGCGATCGCCAGTCACCTCGATGGTCACCTCCTGCACGAGGACGGGCGGGCCCTCGTCGATGTAGACCACCGCGACGACGTCGTCGCCCTCGGCCGGCAGCTCGACGTCGTGGTGGATCGTCGCGTGGTAGTATCCCGCGCTGCGGTAGAGCGCCTGCAGCCGCTCGAGGTCGCTCTTGAACGAGATCGGGTCGAAGGCGGGCAGGGGCTGCCAGACGGCGAACCACCGTCGCGGCCGGGTGACGATCGTGTCCTTGATCAGCGACGTCGCGATCGCGTGGTTGCCCTCGACGTTCAGGCTGCGGAGCTTCCAGTCGTGCGCCAGGTCCAGCTCGTCGACCTGCACCGCCTCCGCGGTCGCCGCCGTCAGGGCGAGCAGCGTCGCCAGACAGGCGAGGACGTGCGCGCGCACCGCGACACAGGTAACAGGCTCCACCCGAGGCGCAAGAACCGGCATCGTGCTTGACCGAGAGCGTCATCCGGCGGATTCTCGCCGATGGGGAGGAGGACGGCATGCCGACCGACACGATCACCATCATCGACAACCGCACGGGCACCCGGTACGAGCTGCCGATCGAACACGACGCCATTCGTGCCACGGACCTCGCCAAGGTCCGCGTCTCGCCCGACGCCCCGGGGCTGGTCAGCTACGACCCGGCGTTCGCCAACACGGCGTCCTGCAAAAGCCGCATCACCTACATCGACGGCGACCGCGGAATCCTGCTGTACCGGGGCTACCCCATCGAGCAGCTGGCCGAGCGCAGTACGTTCCTCGAGACGGCCTATCTGTTGCTGAAAGGCGAGCTGCCCACCATGGAGGCGCTCGGCCAGTTCACCCACAACATCACGATGCACACCATCGTGCACGAGAACATCAAGAGCTTCATGGAGGGCTTCCGGTACGACGCGCACCCGATGGGCATGCTCGTCGCGACCGTCGGCGCGCTCTCCACGTTCTATCCCGACGCGAAGCGTATCCACGATCCCGAGTCGCACCGCGTACAGACGCATCGGCTGCTGGCGAAGATGCCGACCATCGCCGCCTTCACGCACCGGCACGCCACCGGCATGCCCTACGCGTACCCCGACAACGACCTCTCCTACACCGGCAATTTCCTCAACATGATGTTCAAGCGCACGGAGCTGAAGTACCGGCCGAATCCGGTGCTCGAGCGCGCGCTCGACATCCTGTTCATCCTGCACGCCGACCACGAGCAGAACTGCAGCACCAACGCCATGCGCTCGATCGGCAGCTCGCAGGTCGACCCGTATTCCGCCATCGCCGGCGCCTGCGCCGCCCTCTACGGCCCGCTGCACGGCGGCGCCAACGAGGCGGTGCTGCGCATGCTCGAGGAGATCGGCTCGGTCGCGAACATCCCCGCCTTCCTGAAGAGCGTCAAGGCGGGCGAGGGGCGGCTGATGGGCTTCGGGCACCGCGTCTACAAGAACTTCGATCCGCGCGGGAAGATCATCAAGGAGCTCGCGCACGAGGTATTCGAGGTCACCGGACGGAATCCGCTCCTCGACATCGCGCTCGAGCTCGAGCGCATCGCGCTCGAGGACGAGTACTTCAAGAAGCGGAAGCTCTACCCGAACGTCGACTTCTACTCGGGCATCATCTACCAGGCGATGGGATTGCCGGTGGACATGTTCCCCGTGCTGTTCGCCATTCCGCGGACCGTCGGGTGGTTGGCGCAGTGGCTCGAGATGGTGCACGACGAGGAGCAGCGCATTGCGCGGCCCCGGCAGCTCTATCTCGGGGCGTCGCGGCGCGAGTACGTCCCGCTCGAGCAGCGTCGTCGGTCCGCGGCCTGAGGGTGCGCGGCGGATTCGGTGCGCGGTGACGTGGGCTGCGGGCTACGCGGCTCCATCCTCGGTGCAAGCGGGCCGCTTCGCGTCGCACCAGCGCCGGGTGAGCGTCGCGCCCGCTAGCACCTGCGGAAGCCGCTATGCCCGCAGCCCACGTCACCGCTCCATCGGCGCGGCTCCGGTCGCGTAACGCCGACATCGTGGTGGGTTGACTCTGCCGCTATAACGCCGCTATAGGCTGGGCGATGGCTCGGCGGGCTGCTGCTCTCGACGTTGCTGGGGGAGAGAGCGGTACGCGTGCGGCCATTCTGCGGGCCGTCGAGGCGTTGCTCGCCGAAGGTGGCGAAGCGGCCGTTTCGATTCGCGAGGTGTGTGCGCGGGCCAAGGTGACGGCGCCGACCGTGTACCATCACTTCGGGGACAAGGAGGCGCTCATCGCGCGCGTCGTGGCGGCGTGCTTCGCGGAGTTCGATGCGGCGCTGGCGCGTGGTGCGATGCCGGCGGATCCCGTCGAGGCCATGCGATGGGGATTCGATCGATACCTCGCGTACGGCGCCGCGCATCCCGCGCACTATCGGCTGCTGTTTCCGCGCAAGCGCGCGAATCCGTCGGCGTCGGCGGTCGCGTCGTACGATCGGCTGCGACGTGGGATTCAGGCCATTCACGATGCCGGACGGCTCACCGCGCCCGTCGACGATGCGGCGGCGGCGTTCTGGTCGGCCGTGCACGGCGCCACGTCGCTCGTCATCGCGGGGTTCTGGCCGGCCGATGCGCCCGGCATCGCGCTCGTGCGCGATGCCGTCATCGCTCAGCTCACTCGCAACGCGCCCGCGCGACGTCGCCGGCGCAGCAGGAGGTCTCGTCATGTCGATGCGTGAGTCGGATGAGAATCCGTTCCTCCAGGGCAACTTCGGGCCGTGGCGGGAGGAGGGCTGTGCGCCCGATCTCGAGGTGATCGGCGAGCTGCCGGCAGGGCTGGACGGGACGTTCTACCGCAACGGCCCGAATCCGGCGTACGAGCCGATGGGCCGCTACCACTGGTTCGACGGCGACGGAATGATCCATGCGATCCGCATCCGCGACGGCCGCGCGTCGTACCGCAATCGCTGGGTCGGCAGCGCCGGGCTCGCCGAGGAGCGCGGCGCCGGGCGGGCGACGTTCCCGGGTCTGCTCGAGATGTCCGGGACCGAGATCCCGCGCATCAAGAACACCGGCAACACGAACATCGTGTGGCACGCGGGCAAGCTCCTCGCGCTGATGGAGGCATGCCTGCCGACGCAGCTCCGCGCCGACACGCTGGCGACGGTCGGCGAATACGACTTCGGCGGACGCCTCGCCGGCCCGATGACCGCGCACCCGAAGATGGATCCCGAGACGGGTGAGATGCTGTTCTTCGGCTACGCGCCGTTTCCGCCGTACCTGCAGTACCACGTCGTGGACCGTGCCGGTGCCCTCGTCCGCAGCGAGCCGATCGACATCGCGTGGCCGTCGATGATCCACGACTTCGCGGTGACGAAGGACCACGTGATCTTCATCCTCTGTCCGCTCGTGTTCAGCTTCGCCGACCTCGACAGGCGGCGCACGCCGTTCACCTGGGAGCCCGAGCGCGGGACGCGCATCGGCATCATGCCGCGCACCGGCGGCAACGGCGACGTGCGCTGGTTCGAGACCGAGGCGTCCTACGTGTTCCATCCGCTGAACGCCTACGAGGACGGCACCACCGTCGTGCTCGACGTCGCGCGCTACCCGCGGCTCGACTTCATGGCGCCACGCGAGGCGCGCGAGACGAAGTACGATCGGGCCGACGACGGGTCGCGCCTGCATCGCTGGCGGATCGATCTCGCCCCCGGCGGCGGCGTGCGTTCGGAGGCGCTCGACGACGTCGTGTGCGAGTTCCCGCGCGCCGACGAGCGCCGCCTGGGGCGCCGGCATCGCTACGGCTACGCCGCGGCGGTGGCGCCGGGGCAGGCGGACACGAACATGCCGCTCTTCACCGCGGTGCGCCGCTACGACCTCGAGCGCGGCACCACCCAGATGCGGACGTTCGGGCCGACGGACGGCGTCGGCGAGCCGCTCTTCGTACCGCGCACGCCGGACGCCGCAGAGGACGACGGCTGGGTGCTGGTGCTGGCCTACGATGCCGCTCGCGACGCGAGCGACTTCCACGTCCTCGACGCCGCCGACATCACGCGTGAGCCGCTGGCCACCGTGCGCATTCCGCACCGCGTGCCGTACGGCTTCCACGGCAACTGGGTGCCGGCGGCGTAGGGCGGCTCAGGGGAACCCGGCGGCGTAGTCGGCGAGCGCACGACGGATGACGTCGTGCGCGGTGGCCACGTCGTAGACGTGGGTGATCTCGCACGCGCGCTCGGTGGCGTCCGGGATCTGCTTGTACGTCAGGAAGTAGTGCCGGAGCCGGTCGATCAGCGGCTTCGGGACGTCGTGGATGTCGCGGAAGCCGCCGTAGGCGGGATCGTCGACCAGCACCGCCACGATCTTGTCGTCGGCCTCGTGGTGATCGAACAGGCGCAGGCCGCCGATCGGCCGCGCGCGGACGATGATGCTGCCGTGGTTGATCGTGCGCTCCGTCATCACGCAGATGTCGACGGGGTCGCCGTCGCCGACGATGCCCGTGCGACCCGTCGCCTCCATCGCCAGGGCGGCCACCTGCTCCTTGCACCACGTCCGCGGGATGAACCCGTAGGGCATCGGGCAGAGGTTCGAGAACTTCTGCGGCCGGTCGAGCTTCAGATGGCCGGAGATCTTGTCGACCTCGTACTTCACGGTGTCGGACGGGACGATCTCGATGAAGACGTTGACGATCTCGGGCGCCCCGTCCCCGGGGGCGATCCCGTGCCAGGGATGGGCCTGTAGCTCGTTCGTCGTGCGCACGCGGATCTCCTAGGAAGCGCCGCGCCAGGACGCGTCTGTGAGCGGTGCTGTGCGGGACCCGCGGCCGGCCAGCACCCGCTTCGCGTCGCGATAGCCGTGCGCCATGAGCATTCGGTTCTTGCGGGGATGCGCCTGGAACACGGCCAGCGGGCCGAAGCCGCTCCACTCCTCGGTGGGCTCGATGACCGTCACCGGCACGCCGTGGAAGCGGCCGTCGTCCATCAGCGCGTAGAGCCAGCCGGCGTTGCCGATCGTCCGCCACATGACGTCCATCAGCCGCTGTGCGTAGTCGAGCATCGAGCTGAAGCGGCCACGGTATGGCAGCTGGCTCGCGATCGGCGCGAGCAGGTAGATCTCCGTCGCGCCGAGCTCGACGGCGCGCTCGAGCGGCACGTTCCAGGCGAAGCCGCCGTCGACGAACCAGTCGCCCTTGAACTGGATCGGCGGGAACAGCATCGGGATGGCGTAGCCGGCGCGCACCAGCGTGCGCAGCTCGCGCCAGTCGGCGCACTGGCGCTTCGACACCATCTGGCCGTGCCCGCGCGAGAGGTTCAGGAGGATGAACTCGATTTCCAGCGGGCTCGCGAAGACCTCGGGGAAGTCGATGTGCTCTTCGACCGCGGCGGACAGGGCATCCATCGAGAACAGCGAGAAGCCGAAGATCGGATTGTGACGGAAGCTCGGCGAGACGATGCGGGGCAGGGAGCGGAAGCTGTTCCACGCGCGCTCCAGTGCCGGGATGCCGCCCGACGCATAGCCGCACGCGTTGATGACGCCGATGGAGCTGGCGACGATGGCGTCGGGACGGATGCCCTGCTCGGCGAGGTAGCGGATCGCGCCGACCTGATGCGCCCCCAGCGCGGCGCCGCCGCCGAGGATGAAGACCCGCTTCTGCGCCGCCATGGGCGGCTCATACCGTGCGCCGGAACGGCGGCGCAACGTCAGGAGACGATGCCCGCTTCCTTGAGCCGGCCGATGTCCTCCCAGGTGCAGCCGAGCTCCAGGAGCACGTCCTCCGTCTGCGCGCCGGCGTCCTGGGCGGGGCTCCTGACGACGGGCGGCTCGCCGCCGAACTGGACGGGGTTGGCACAGACCGCGATCGGCCCGTCCGCCGTGGGCGACTGCAGCAGATAGCCGTTCGCCTGCACCTGTGCGTCGTCGGGCAGGTCGAGCGGCGTCTGCAGCGGGCCCCAGATGCATTCCGTGGGGCGGAGCTTCTCCTCCCAGTGCGCGCGCGGCTGCGTCGCGAACATCGCCGCCAGGTCGGCGCGGATGTCGCCGGCGTTGCCGAAGCGCTCCTCCGCGGTGGGGTAGCGCTCGAGGATGTCCGTGCGCTCGACCGTCTTCGTGAAGAGCGGCCAGAAGCGCTCGGCCTGCAGCATCATGAGCACGAGGCCCTTGCCGTCGCCGCAGCGGTACGTCCCGACGAGCGGATTCGGTGGGCTCGGCATCTCGCCGGCGGCGGGCAGCATGCCGCCGTAGAGGAGGGCCGCCGTGATGTCGGGCGACAGCACCCACATCGCCGTGCCGAGCAGCGAGACGTCGACCTCCATGCCCTGGCCGGTCCGCTCGCGCTGGAACAGCGCGGCGGCGATGCCGCCGGCGATCGACATGCCGCCGATGAAGTCGCCGAACGCCGGACGCTGCTGCAGCGGCGGTTGCCCCGGCGTCGACAGGCGGTCGGCGACGCCGCCGCGCGCCCAGAACGAGACGCCGTCGTAGCCGCCGCGGCGCGCGTCGGGCCCACGCCGGCCCTGGCCGCTGCCGCGCGCGTAGATCAGCTTCGGATTCACGGCGCGGAGGTCGTCCCACGTGAGCTTCAGCCGCTCGCGCGCGTCGTCGAGGAAGCTCGTCACGAAGACGTCGGCGCGGACGAGAAGCTTGTCCAGCAGCGCACGTCCCTCGGGCTTGCCGAGGTCGATGCCGACACTGCGCTTGTTGCGGCCGAGCTGCTCCACGAAGAAGTTGCGCCCGGACGCGCCGGGGATGAGTCCGCCGGTGATCAGCCCGCGGATCGGATCGCCGAAGCGCGGATGCTCGATCTTGATGACCTCCGCTCCCCAGTCGCCGAGCACCGTGGCGGCCGACGGCACGAAGCCCCAGTCGGCCACCTCGACGACGGTCACGCCGCTCAGTACCTGCGCCATGCGCGCGACAGTAGAGGAGTCGCGCGCCGCCTGACAAGGATGTCAGACGGCGTCGGCGGGGAGCGGCAGGCGCACTTCGAGCCGCGTGCCGGCGTGCGAGCCGAGGGTCAGCGTCCCGCCGAGCGCGCGGACGCGCTCGCGGATGCCGATGAGCCCCATGCCGCCGCCGTTCGTGCTGCGTCCCGCCGTGCCGCCCGACGGCAGCCCGACGCCGTCGTCTTCCACCTCGAGCCGCAGCTCGCGGCCCTCGACGCCGAGGGTGACGCGCACCGTGCGCGCACGCGCGTGGCGGGCGACGTTGGTGAGCGCCTCCTGCGTGATGCGGTAGACGGCGGTCTCGATGTCGCTCGACAGGCGATGCGGCAGCGGATCGGCGGTGAAGCTCGTCAGCAGCTGCTGGCGGTCCGCGAACGCCTTCACGTGCGCATCGAGCGACGGCACGAGGCCGTAGTCGTCGAGGACCGACGGGCGCAGCAGCTGTGACAGCTCGCGGATCTGCGCGAGCGTCTTCGACGCGAGCCGGCGCGCCTCGGCGGTACGGGTGCGCAGCTCCTCGAGATGCCCCGGGATGCCGCGTTCGACCAGCCACAGGTACGAGAGCACGGCGGTCAGCGATTGGCCGAGCTCGTCGTGCAGCTCGCGCGAGAGCCGCTGGCGTTCCTCCTCCTGGATCGACATGAGGCGCGCGGACAGGTCGGACAGCTCGCGCTGGCGGCCCGCGAGGTTCGCGCGCACACGGCCGAGGATGGCCGCGCAGGCGATCGCGATCGCCGCACCCATCGCGAGCGCCGCGGACGCGAACGCGTACGAGCCGGGCAGGACGGTGTCCGGTACGCGCAGCCAGCCGACGATCGCGAAGCTGCTGCACACGATGACGCTCATGATCGACGTGCGCGCGACGGACCACTGCAGCAGGACCGTCGCGCCGATCAGCAGGCAGCTGAGGCCGTCCGCGACGAGGATGGGCCACTCGGGCGTGAGCCAGAAGTAGCCGAGCGTCGTCCCCGTGAGCCCGAGGCACATGGCCACGGCCACCCCGTCCGCGTTGCGCGAGCCCACCGTCGTGTAGCTCGCCAGGAACACCAGCAGGGTGAGCGTTCCGCTGACCGCGTAGAGGATCAGGTGTGCGCCGATCGCGTGCGCGGCCGTGAACCGCAGCTCGAGGATCATGAAGACCAGCTGCGCGACGATGACGATCAGCGCCGCCGCACGGATGGGCGACAGCCGTGCGGCATCGTCCCGGTCGACGGAAGGCGCAGAGGCCATGCTCGACTGCCCGTCTATCGTCACGGACTGTGGGTCTCAAGCAGCTTGCCGGTTCGCACGGGCGACGCTAGACGCAGGGCGTGGCCGCCGCCGCGCTCTCGCACGTCCGCGTGCTCGATCTCACCGACGTCCGCGCCGCCATGGCCGGACGCATCCTGGCCGACCTCGGCGCCGACGTGCTCAAGGTCGAGCCGCCCGGCGGCGATCCGGACCGCCTGCGAGCGCCGTTCGCGGGCGGCGTCGCGTCGGCGGACCGTTCGCTCGCGTTCCTCTACCGGCACGCGAACAAGCAGGGCGCGGTGGCCGACCTGAGCACGGGCCGGGGGCGGAAGCGGCTCGACTTCCTCTGCGCGCACGCCGACGTGCTGCTGGAGAACTTCGGCCCGGTCGAGCAGGCGCGCCATCACCTGGCGCCTGCGGACCTGCGCGCACGCCACCCGCACCTGGTACACGTGGCGCTGTCGGACTTCGGCGCGACGGGACCGCGCGCGGCGTGGCGCCTCGAGCCGCTGACGGCGTTTGCGGCGTCCGGGGCGCTCTTCGCGAGCGGCTTCCCGGACCTGCCGCCCTGCAACGCCCCGGGCCATCTCGCCTACGATTGCGCGGCGGCGTTCGCGGCGGCCGGCGCCGTCGCGGCGCTGCTCGATCGGGCGCGGCACGGCGTCGGGCAGACCGTCGAAGTGTCGGTGCAGGAAGCCGCGATCAACGGCGTGCACCCGTGGAACGTGCCGGTCGCCGACTACGCCCGGCGCTATCCGATGCTGCCGGTGACGCCGCCGCGAAACGCCGACGGCGCGTACTGGGTGCTTGCCGTCGCCGACGGATGGGTGCGCGTGCTGCCGGGCAGCCCGCGCCAGTGGCGCGCGTTCCGGACGCTCATCGGCGAGCCCGACGCGCTCGCCGGCCCGGAGTGGGACGTGCCGCTCTTCCGGCTGATGAACGGCGACGTCATCCGCCTCCTCGCCACCGACGCGCTGGGCGAGCGGACCCGTGCCGACGTGCTCGGCGATGCGCGCAGGCTCGACGTGCCGATCGCGCCGGTGAACCGTCCCGAGGAGTTCGTCGTCGAGGAGCACACGCGAGGCCGCGACTACTTCCAGCGGACGGGCTTCCCGCACCTCGGCGAGGCGCCGATGGCGCCCGGCCCGCTGAACTTCTCGCGCACCCCGGGCGCCCTGCGGCGGCCGGCGCCCGAGCCCGACGCCGACGACGGCGCGTTCCCGCAGCGTACGCCCGAGCCGCTCCCGGCGCGGCGGACCGGCGGAGAGCGGCGTCCGGTGCTCGCCGGCATCCGGGTGGTCGACCTCGGTGTCGGGGTCGCCGTGCCCGAGGGCGGGCGGCTCCTCGCGGAGCTCGGCGCGGAGGTGATCAAGATCGAGTCACGCGCGAACCTCGACTTCCTGCGTCGGGTGACGGTCGAGCCCGATCAGCCCGACCTGTCGATGATGTTCAACGACTCGTCGCGCGGCCACCTGAGCGTGTGCCTCGATCTCCGCACGGAGCGCGGCCGCGCGCTGGCGCTGGACCTGTGCGCGACGGCCGACGTCGTGCTCGAGAACAACCGCGGCGGCGTGGCGGCGCGCTGGGGCCTCGGCTACGACGAGGTCCGGGCGCGGCGGCCGGACGTCGTCTACTACACGTCGCAGGCGTTCGGTGAGGGCGCGCCGCTCGGCGACGCGTCGGCGTACGGCCCGCTGAACTCCGCCTTCTCGGGCGTGACGTGGCTGTGGAACCATCCCGACGCGCCCTATCCGGGCGGCTGCTCGCTGAATCATCCCGACCACGTCGCCGCGACGCTCGCGGTCGCCGGCATCTTGGCGGCGCTCGAGCACCGCCGGCGCACGGGCGAGGGCCAGCGTATCGAGATGTCGCAGGCGGAAGCGGCGGCGTACCTCATCGGGGAGACGTACCTCGAGAGCGCCTGCACGGGACGCCCGACGGCGCAGCAGGGCAACCAGGTCCCGTGGGCGTGCCCCTACGACGTCTACCCGAGCGCGGGCGACGATCGATGGGTGGCGATCTGCGTGACGAGCGACCCCGCCTGGGCGAGCTTCGTCGCGGCGACCGGCATCGAGGCGCACGCCTCGGACGCGACGCTCGCAGGACGTCTCGCGGCGCGCGCGTCCGTCGACGCGCGCGTGGCGGCCTGGACGCGCACTCGCTCCGCCGAGGACGTCGCGGAGACGCTGCAGGCGGCCGGCGTGTCGGCGATGCCCGTGATGCACGGCGACGACCTGCGCGCCGATCCGCACCTTGCCGCGCGCGGCGGCATCGTGACCGTCGAGCATCCCGTGATCGGCGCCGAGCGGCATGCGGCGAACCCGCTGCGGCCGAGCCACATGCCGCTGGTCGCCACGGCGCCGGCGCCCGCGTTGGGCGAGCACACGGCGGACGTGCTGCGCCGCGTGCTCGGGCTCGACGACGCGGCGATCGCGCAGCTGGCCGGCGACGGCGTCTGTCAGTAGCGATCGGGCCGGATCAGCGCGTCGGTGCCGCCATCGGCGAACAGCACGGCGCCGCAGCAGAAGGCGGCGTCGGGGCCGAGCAGGAAGGCGATGGCGCCCGCGATCTGCTCCGCCGTGCCGAAGCCGCCGGTCGGGATCGGGAAGCCGCGGATCGCCGGCCCGAGGACGGGATGCTCGAGGCCCTCCTGCAGGAGCGGCGTGTGCACGGCGCCGGGCGCGATCGCGTTCAGCCGCACGCGTGCGCCGGCCCAGGCGGCGCTCGGGGCCTGGCGGCGGACCCAGCGCGCGAGCGCCAGCTTCGACGACGCGTACACGGTCGCGCCGGGCAGGGTGGCCGCGAGCGCCCGCGCGCCGTCCTCGTCGTCGTCGAGGCAGCGCTCGACGAGCGGCGACTCCGCGTTCGGCAGGCTCGACGAGTTGGACGACACCGCGACGGCCGCGCCGCCGGCGGCGGCGAGACAGTCGCGCAGTCCGTCGAGGGTCGCGACCGCGCCGAAGTAGTTCACGGCGACGATCGTCTCGAGCGACGGCACCTGCGGCCCGAGCCCCGCGCACGCGACGAGCCCGTCGAGCCGGCCGCCGCAGCGCTCGCGCACCGCCGCGAGCGCGGCTGCGCGGCCGTCGCGGGTCGAGAGATCGGCGACGACCTCCGCATCGCGACGGTCGACGCCGAGCACCGTCGCGCCGTCGCGCGTGAGACGCGCGCGGACCGCGGCGCCGATGCCCGACGCCGAGCCGGTGACCGCGATCACGTGCGCCTACGCGAGCCCGTAGAGCTTCGCGGCGTTGCCGCCGGTGATCTTCGCGCGCTCGGCGTCCGGGACGCCCTTGAAGTGCTCGGCCAGCGCCTCCTGCGACTTCGGCCAGGTGCTGTCGGAGTGCGGGTAGTCCGTCGACCACATGACGTTGTCGATGCCCGCGCGGTGGCGCTCGGCGACGCCGGACAGGTCCTGGATGAACGTCGCGTGGCCCTGGCGGTACCAGTACGCGCTCGGCTTCTCGGTGAGGATCGATTTCGTCCAGAAGCGATGCTTGTTGAAGGTCTGGTCCATCCGCTCGAGGAAGTAGGGAATCCAGCCGATGCCGCACTCGACGAGGACGAACTTGAGCTTCGGGTGCTTCGCCAGGATGCCGGTGAAGATCAGCGTCGACACGACCTCGACGATCGAGAGCGGCGCGATGGCGATGAAGGTCTCCTTCACGCCCGGCGTGGGGTTCATGAAGGTGGCGGCGACGTTCGCGTTGCGCGGCCCGACGATGTGGAAGCTCATCGGCAGGCCGGTCTCCTCGACGAGGCTCCAGAACGGCTCGTAGCGCTCGTCCCACAGCGGCAGGCCGCCGCGCTCGTCGGGGAACGGGTCGACGTGGAAGCCGCGGAGCCCCAGCTTCGCGACGCGCTTCAGCTCGGCGAGGCCCTCGTCGAGGTCGACGAGGGGCACATGCGCGAGGCCGACCAGGCGCTTCGGCGACGCCTGCGACAGCTCGACCATCCAGTCGTTGTAGCGCTGGACGATGTAGCGGCGGAGCTCGGCGTCCTTCGGGTACTGCGTGACGGGTCCGCCGAAGTAGAGGACCTCGGCGTCGACGCCATCGAGGTCCATGTCCTCCAGGCGCGCCTTCGGATCGTACGAGCCCGGGCGCATGTCCTTGTAGCCGAGGCCCGACGGCTTGAATTCCTCCGGCTTACGGCCTGCCGACGAGTCGAGACCGATCGCGCCCTTGATCTCCTGGTCGACGATCCAGAAGTCGCCCATGTCGGTCGACTCGACGCGCGGGACGCGTCCCGCCAGCGCCGCCGGCGCGTCGCGCGTCCAGAGATCCTTCGCGGGATTGACGTGCGAGTCCGCCGAGACGATCCGATCCGTGGCCATCGCTCCACCTCCTGACGCGTTCGAGCCCGGTCTACCCGAGCCGGCGCGCGGCAATCAAGCGATCGCTCGATTATGCGTCGCGTCTGCGTCTCAGGGGGTGGCCTGCGCGATGGCCTGCGAGGCGTCGCCGATGGCGCGCGAGAGCTCGGACGAGACCGCGGCGGGTATCTGCGCGCTCAGCTTGGTGACGAGGCTCCCGAGCTTGCCGATCTGCTTCGTCGCGGCCTTGAGCCCGCGGCTGGCCTTCTTGGGCTTCGGCGACTCGGCCGCCGAGAGCTTCCCCTTGATGCCGCGGATCGCCTTGGCGAGCTTCTTCTTCGCCTTCGTGCCGATCGAGGTGCCGGCGTCGGCGATGATCGTCTCCACCTCGCCGATGCGGCAGTTCACGAGCGCGAGCCCGGTCCGCAGCGTGGAGGTGCATCCCTCTGCGTCCGAGCAGGATTCGTCGGAGCAGACGTCGCCGTCGTCGCAGACCAGTGCCGTCCGGACGCACTCGCCCGAAGCGGGGTTGCACGTCTCGGAGCCGTTGCACGTCTGGCCGTCGTCGCAGACCTTCGGCGTGCTGACGCAGCCCGTGGCCGCGTCGCAGCTGTCGTCGGTGCACGCGTTGCCGTCGTCGCACACGGGCGGCTCGACCGGCGTGCACTCGCGCCGCTGCGTCGTGGGGTTGTTCACGCACTCGCTCGGGCCGCAGGCGCCCATCGGGTCGCACGCGTCGACGGCGGTGCCGCAGGGAATGCAGGGCTGCTCGGCGGGCGTCTCGGACGTGCAGAGATCGCCGTCCTCGCAGGTGCCCGGCAGGCAGTTCGGGTCGAGCAGCGGATCGCACGTCTCGAAGCAGTCGAGGACGCCGTTGCCGCAGGTCTCGGTCTGGCACGTCGGCGAGCAGCCGTCGCACGCGTCGGTGTTGAAGTCGTCGCAGGACTCGTTGCAGTCCTGGCGGCCGTTGCCGCACGTCTCGTCCAGGCAGAGGCTCGAGCAGCCGTCGCAGTCGTTGGTGTTGCCGTCGTCGCACTCTTCGCCTTCGGCGGTGTCCTCGGTGCCGTTGCCGCAGTTCGGCGGCGGAATGGGCTCGCAGCTGTCGTCGCACGTGCCGGCGCCGGGCTGGCCGTCGTCGCACTCTTCGAGGCAGTCGTCCTCGGCGGACGGCACGCAGCCGGGGACGCAGTCGATCACGCCGTTGTTGCAGGTCTCGATCTGGCAGGTCGCGGAGCAGCCGTCGCACGGCACGTTGTTGCCGCCGTCGCACGTCTCCAGGCTGTCGACGTTGCCGTCGCCGCAGACGTTCTCGAACCGCGAGCAGTCGCCGGCACAGCCGTCGCCGCTGAGCGTGTTGCCGTCGTCGCAGACCTCGGCGCACTCGACGGTGCCGTTGCCGCAGATCTCGTTCTGGCACATCGCCGAGCAGCCGTCGCCGTCGCAGGACTCGGCGTTGCCGTCGTCGCACTGCTCGCCGGGGTCGGGCAAGCCGTTGCCGCAGCCGGGCGAGGGCAGGCCGCCGCACGGCACGAGGTTGTCGTCGACGAAGACAGTCGCGGCGGGCTGGATCGTGCCGGTCAGCGTGACGGTCGCGCCGGTGCGGTGGTTGACGTGGTTCGTCATGCCGGCCGTCGCGTTGCCCGCGATCGTGAGGATGCCGCCCGAGCGGAAGGTGTTCTCGCCGCCGAGCGCCGTCGTCACGACGTTGGCGCCCTGGGGCAGGACCAGCTCGCACCAGGCCGTCGCCAGGACCGAGCCGCCGAAGCCCTGGCCGCCGCCGAACGCGTTGATGGGGCCGAGGACGATCTTGCGCTCGGCGTTGTACTCGACGCTGCCGCCGGCGCTCTCCTGGCCCTGACCCTGCGCCAGGACGCTCGACGTCTGCGTGACGTCGACGTCCGCCGTGAACGACGCCGTGCCGCCGCTGCCGTCGGGCGCGGCGCCACGGAGATCGATGGCGGCGCTGATGTCGAGCGAGTCGCCCGAGATGACCTCGAGCTCGCCGCCGTCGCCGCCGCCGTCGCCGCCCGCCTCGCCCTTCAGATCGACAGTGCCGGCGAGGCCGATGCGGCCGTCGGCCGTCGTCAGCGTCAGGTTGCCGCCGAAGCCGGCGCCCTGGGTCGCCTTCATGTCGAACTTGGCGGTCGTGACGAGGTCGGCCTCGGCATTGACGTCGACGTCGCCGCCGTCGCCACCCGTCGCGTCGATGATGCCGGCGAGCGTGACGGAGACGAACGCGTCGAGCGACATGACGCCGCCCGTGGCGTCCTTGCCGCCGTGGGCGTCGATCGTGCCGGGGACCGAGATGTTGTTCGCGAGGACGGTGATGACGCCGCCGTCCGACTCGACCGCGCCGGAGCCGGCGTCGAGCACGCCCTGAATCAGGATGTCGCCGTCGGCCTCGAGCTCGATCGTGCCGGGGATCGGTCCGGCGACGTCGATGCGCGCCGGGCTGTTCGACTTGAGGACCTGCAGGTTGCCGGTCACGTCGACGAGGATGTCCGCGCCGACGCCCTTCAGCGCCGTCCCGCCCTCGAGCGTCACGTTGGCCGCCCGGATGGTCATGGTGATGCCGGGAAGCCCGTTCACCTCGTTGGGTCCGACGGTCAGCGCGGAGCCGGATCGCAGGATCAGGTCGCGACCGGTCAGGTCGATGATCGACCCGTCCGTCACGCTGATCTGCTTGCTCTGCACGATGCAGGGATTCGCCGCGGGCGCGCACAGGTCGTCTGCCGTGGTGGCAAACGCCGGGGCGACTGCGGACAACGAGGCCAGGAACGCCAAGGCGAGGCGGGCGGGGACTCTCATCGAGGGGGTGGCATGAGCAACCCGTGTGCCCGATGGTCGGACGGGGGTTTCCGCCGCGCCGGGCCTTGCGCTGCAAGGGGTCGCGGTCGTGCCATGGCGCGCCCCATGGATTGCATCGCTGCACGCCTCGGGCGCGCCCGCGCGACACCCGGACTGCGGGCAGTACCGTCAGCCCGCGCCGTCGACGGCGCCCACGGCGCCGGTGGCCCCGTCGATGGCCCGCCGTAGCGTGTCGGCCAGCTCGGGGACGATGCCGCGGTCGCGTCCCTTGTCGATCACCTTGGCCAGCCCGCGCAGTTGCTTGGCGGCCCGCGCCGTGAGGCGCGCGCGCTTGCTGGCCTTGGTCGCTGCCGCGGCGTTGCGGAGCGTGGCACGGACGCGGGTCAACAGCTTTCCCAGCTTGCGGCGCAGCTTGACGGTCACGTCCTCGGGGCCCGCCGCGTCCAGGATGGCGGACACGCCGTCGAGCTGGCACGTGACGCCGGGAAATCCGGTTCGTTGAACGTGCACGCAGCCCGACGGCTCCTCGCAGGCATCGTCGGTGCAGCGGTCGCCGTCGTCGCAGTTCGGCACCGCGCCCGCCCGGCAGCCGTCGATCGGGCTGCAGGACTCCGGCCCGTTGCACGCGAGCCGATCGTCGCAGGTGACGAGGGCGTGCCGGCAGCCGCCGGCATCGGGGCAGGAGTCGACGGTGCAGACGTTGCCGTCGTCGCAGGCGAGAGGCGTCACCGCGACGCAGACGCCGCCCTCGCAGGCCGTGCCGCCGCAGCGGCCGAGCGGGTCGCAGTCCATGTCGGTCGTGCAGGCGGCGCACGTTTCGTCGGGAACGTGGCTGCACGTGTGCAGCCCGGTGTCGCAGGTGTCGACGGTGCAGGGGTCGGCGTCCGCGCAGTCGTCGGACGTCTCGCAGCAGTCGGGCACCGGAGTGAAGACGCACCCCGCGACCGGATCGCAGGTGTCGTCGGTGCAGACGAGCCCGTCGTCGCACGCCGTCGGCTCGGCGGGCTCGCAGACGCCCGCATCGCAGCTGGCCGGGATGCACGCGTCGCCGCAGCCCGGCTGGGGTCCGGACAGCGGCGCGTAGTCGCAGCGGTTGGCGCCGTTGCAGACGCCGTCGACGGTGCAGGCGTTGCCGTCGACGCAGTCGCCGCCGAGCTGGCAGCAGAGCGCGCTCGTCGTGAACTCGCACGCGTTGGCGACGCAGGCGGCGTCGGTGCACACGTCGTCGTCCGTGCAGTCGGCGGGCGTGTTGCAGCAGCCGGGAACGGGCGCGTGCTGGCACCCCAGCGTCGGGCTGCACGAGTCGGTGGTGCAGACGTCGCTGTCGGCGCATGCGGGCGGCGTCCCGGCCTGACAGCCGGCCTGCTGCGTGCACGTCTCGGTGCCGTTGCACGCGTTGCCGTCGTCGCATGGGACGCCGGGCTGGCAGGCGCCCGTCGCCGGAATGCAGGTCTCGAGGCCGTTGCACACGTTGCCGTCGCTGCACGTGACGGGTGTCCCGGGGACGCACGCGTCGTTCACGCACGTCTCGGTGCCGTTGCAGGCGTTGCCGTCGTCGCAGTCGGCGGACTCGGTGCACGACGGGGCGGGCTCGCAGCCCGCGCTCGGGTCGCACACTTCGCCCGGCGCGCAGGTCCGGGGCGTGCCCGACTGGCAGGCGCTGTTGCCGCAGGTGTCGTCGACGGTGCACTCGTTGCCGTCGTCGCACGGCAGGGCGTTGGCGACGAACTGGCAGCCGGTTCCCGGCGCACAGCTGTCGGTGGTGCACGGCTCGCCGTCGTTGCAGACGAGCGGCGTGCCCGCCTGGCAGCCGCCCGGGGCCACGCACGTCTCGATGCCGTTGCAGACGTTGCCGTCGCTGCACGTGACGGCGCCGGAGCCGACGCACGTGCCGGCGGAGCAGGTATCGGTCGGCGTGCAGGCGTTGCCGTCGTCGCATTCGGTGCCTGCGGGCTCGGGACCGAGATAGCAGCCGCCGACGGGGTCGCACGCGACGCCCGCGCAGGGCAGCGCGGCCGAGCACACGGAGTCGACCCGGCAGGTCGGCGTGCAGCGGTCGCCGCTGCAGCGGTCCGGTGCCGCGTCGTCGCAGGTCTCCGGGAAGCTCACGGTGCCGTCGCCGCACGTGGGGCACGGCAGGAGGCAGCCCGCGGGGACGCCGAAGTCGGTGCA
Organism: uncultured Binatia bacterium (SeqCode); assembly: GCA_964432595.1. Classification (GTDB taxonomy): domain Bacteria; phylum Desulfobacterota; class Binatia; order DP-6; family DP-6; genus DASYLJ01. The sequence continues at coordinate 76,468 of CAYSOF010000004.1, forward strand.
GACGTGGCGGAGCGAGACGGTGAAGGCCGGATTCACCTGGCCGCCGCCGCCCGGCGGCGTCGTCGTGGTGAGGAGGTTGCCGCCGTTGCCCAGCAGCTTGCCGGCCACGCTGATGCTCTGCCGTGCCGTCACCTCGTTGGTGCCGCTCAGCCCGGCGCCGCCCGAGCGGTTGCTGTCGACGGTCCCCGACGCGGGGATCGCGACCGTGCAGCCGCCGAGGACGATGAGGCTGGCGACGGCCGCGTTCTGGGTGTTCGCGAGGACGCGCCCCGCGATCGTCAGCGCGCCGGTCTCGCCGTCCGCGCCGGCGAGGAGCTCGATGGCCCCGCCCGGACCCGGCTGGCCGGTGCCGACGTCGATCGTGCTCGTGGTTGCGAGGGACAGGTTGCGGCTCGCCCGGACCTCGACGGCACCGCCCGACTCGCCGCCCGACGCGTCGATCGTCCGGCCGGACGCCAGCGTGACGTCGCGCCCGGCGATGATGGTGACGGTGCCGCCGGGGCCGCCCATGCTGCCCTTCGTCTCCAGATTGGCCGTCAGGACCACGTCGTGGGCGGCGGTGACGTCGATGCTGCCCTCGCTCTGGCTGTCGTTCGCGACGATCTCGTCGGCGACTTCGACGTCCAGGAGCTCGCTCTCGAGCGACACCGCGCCGGCGCCCGTGGTGTCCCCGGCGGCGCTCACGCCGCTCACGCTGAGCTTCTTCGTGACCCGCACCTTGCCGCTCGCGCGGGCCGACACGTCGGCGCCCGGGGCGACGACCGGGGTCGCGACGGTGATGGTACCGATGGGCCCGGGCGCATCGGCGACGAGGTCGATCTCGCCGGTGTCGCCTTCGCTGCTGGCGTCGACCCGCAGGCCGGGCTGGCTGGTGCGCGTCACGGCGAGCGCGCCGCTCGTCGCGTGGAGGGCGATGCTGCCGAACGCGGCGCTGATCTCGCCCGCGAGCGCCAGCACGCCGCCGACGACGTCGACGCTGCCGCCACGATCGGCGCGCAGCTTGGCGCCCTGATCGCTCGCGACGGCGTCGCGCGCGGCGATGTCGATGCTGCCGGCCGTGGCGAGGATGTTGGCGCCGTTCACCGTGACCCCGCCGCCGGGCGCCAGGAGCCGCACGCGCGACGAGCCGCCGCCGGTGCTGCTGCCGTCGCTCGCGGAGAGGAGGACGTTCGCCTGGATGTTGCCGGCGTCGCTGCTGATGTCGATGCTCCCGCCTTCCGCGGCGGCGGACGAGCCGTCGGCGCGGATCTCGCCCTGTTCGAGCGACACGCCCCCCTTCGCCGCGAGCAGGAAGCGGCCGCCCCCCGCGCCGCCGGAGAGGTCGATCTTCGCCGCGTTCGTCTGCAGGCGGAAGTCGAGCGCCGTCCCCACGAAGGTCTCGACCTCGAGCGTGCCGCCGCGCGAGGCCGGCCCGCCCTTGCCCTCGACGGCGTTCGAGATGACGACACTCTTCGCGCGGACGTGCAGACGGCGCGTGCCGAGCTGGATCTTGCCGGAGATGGTGACGTCCCGGTTCCCGAAGTCGAGGGTACAGTCGGCGGCACTCAGCGTGACGTCGCCGTCGAGCTGGCAGTAGAGCCCGAAGCAGCACGACGGGTTGTTCAGGAAGGGCGTCGCGCTGCACGTCGCCGGCATGGTGCAATTCGCCGCGTGTGCGGCGGGTGCCGCCGCCCCGACGGCGATGAAGGCGAGGACGACTCGGAGGAGGCGCATCATCGGGCCTCCGATCCGCGCTGCGCGCGGCTGCGGGGCCGGGCGCCGTGGCGTCCGTTCGCGTCGGCGACGTTGGCGTCGGCGACGGTCGTCGCCGGGTGGCCGCGGATCGCGAAGCCGTCGCGGCCGTTGCCGACGGCTTCGCAGCCGTCGAGACGGAACCCCTCGCCGTGGAGCACGAAGCCGTCGCGCCCGTTGCGATCGGCGCGGCACGCGTCGAGACGGTAGTCGCGGCCGGCCAGACGGAACCCGTCGCGCACGTTGTCGGACGACTCGACGGCCACGACCGACGCGAGCGCGCCCTCGCGCGCGACGAAGCCGAGATCGAAGCCGCGGACGCCGCCCGGCCCGGTCACGACGATGCCGTGCGGTCCGCCCGCGAGCACCTCGATGCCGACGCCACGACCGCTGCCCGCGACGACCGCGCCGGCGAGCTCCAGCGTGACGGGACGCGTGACCGTCGCCGGCACGTCGACGACGAGGCCCGCCGCCGGACACGGCGTCTGGACGAGCGGGTCGGACGGTGCGACGCGTGCCGAGCTCACCAGCACGTCGCCGCAGGCGCACGCGACGCGGGTGCCGCGTCCGTCGACGTCGTCGCCGCAGCGGGCGCCGGCCGCCGGGGCGGCGGTGGCGGCGATGACGAGACAGAGGAGGAGGCTCGGCAGGCCGCGACGCGGAGGAGCCGGACGGAAGACGGCGACGGGCATCCTTCGGAGTCTTACCGAAAGTCCCCAAAACTGACCATCGTCAAAAGCACAGCGTGATGGGGTTTCGGCGTCACGCCATCGTCGCGGGTGGCGGCAACGCATCGCCGGCAGGGGGCGAAGCGCCACGAGGATGGGAAAGACGTCGTGGCACCGGGCTTGCAGCCCATACGGGACATGAACACGCGGGGACGTAGCAAAGGCTTCACGTTGGTCGAGTTGATGGTGGTCCTGGCGGTCATCGGTATCCTGGCCGCCATCGCGATCCCGAACTTCTCGGCCCGTCAGGGCAAGGCGTTCGACGCCCGCATAGCGACCGACGTGCGCAACGCCGCAGCAGGGCAGGAAGCCTACTTCCTCGACAACCTAGAGTACTCCACCGACTGCGAGGACCTTCCCGGCTTCAAGCCGTCCGAAGGCGTCGAGTTCACGGAGTGCTCCACCGACGGCGTCAGCTACCGGATGACGACGACCCATTCCCGCGCGAGCAAGACGTGCACGTGGAACAGCGTCGGCGACCCCGTGCTCGATTGCAGCCCGAAGTCCTGAGGTCGTCGCGACCCGATATGAACTGGTCCGTACGGCTTGCTCCATCGGCATTCGGAGTGTAGCCAGGGGCCAATGGTCGATCCCGCCGAGGTCCAACGCTGCATCGAGGTCGCGCTGCCGGGCGCGCACGTCGACGTCGCCGACACGACCGGAGCCGGGGATCACTTCGAGGTCCGCGTGCGCGCCGCCCAGTTCGAAGGACTGGGACTGATCGAGCAGCACCGGCTGATCTACGGGGCGCTCGACGGATTGATGCCCCGCATCCATGCGTTGTCGCTCCGCACGGAGCCCGCAGGAAAGGACGCATCATGAGCGACGACGTCATCAAGGCCATCGACCAGGAGGTCCGCGACAACCCCGTCGTGATCTACATGAAGGGGACGCCGCGCTTTCCGATGTGCGGGTTCTCCGCCGCCACCATCGAGGTCCTGAACGAGGTCGGCGTGCCCTTCAAGGCGATCGACATCCTCGCCGAGCAGGACAAGCGCGAGGGCGTGAAGGCCTACACCAGCTGGCCGACGATCCCGCAGGTGTTCGTCGGCGGCAAGTTCGTCGGTGGCTGCGACATCGTGCGCGAGCTGCATGCGCGCGGCGAGCTCGCGCCGCTGATCCGCAAGGCCGTCGAGTCCTGACCGGCGCCCGCTGAGCGACGCTCGCCGAGCCCGCCGCACGCGCCCGGCGGCGTCCAGCGTTCCAGCAGCCAGAAGTTCAGCAGCTTCTGGTACTCGCTGAGAATCTCCTTGGCGGCGCGGCGGTCGCGCCACCAGCGGCTCGCACGGAACGACGCGGCGGGTGCCGGGCGCACGGTCACCGTCACGCGAGGCGCGAGCGCCTGCCGCAGGAGCAGGCGCGCCCGGCGCGTGTGTGACGGGGACGTGACGACGACCATGCTGCGCACGCGGTGGACGCACGCCCAGCGGGCGATCGCCCGCGCCTCGGAGCGCGTGCTGCGCGCGCGCCGGCGGACGACGCGGATGGCGGCGTCGGGCACGCCCAGCGCCCGCAACGCCTCTCGGGCGAGCTCGTGCGATTCGGGCAGCCGCACGCCGCTCGCGCGCAGCGCCGCCGCGCCGCGCGGCAGCCGCTCGCGGGTCAGCACCACGATGGGCGCGATGCCGCGTCGGTAGAGCGCCGCCGCCTCGAGCACGCGGTCCGACGTCGAGCCCGCCATCATCACGATGGCGTCGGCGTGCGCGGGGAGCGGGTCGGCGACGACCAGCGTGCGGCCGGCCACGAGCGCGGCGACGCCGCCGAATGCCACGACGATCACGACGACGGTCAGCAGCCGGCCCACGCCTCCAGCGCCCTTCAACGCGTCAGCACGACGACGCAGGCGTTGGCCCCGCGACCGACGGTGTGCGCGAGCGCCACGCGCGCGCCGTCCACCTGGCGCGCGCCCGCGTCGCCGCGGAGCTGTCGCGTGCACTCGACGACCTGTCCCAGCGCGGATGCGCCGAGCGGCTCGCCCTTCGAGAGCAGGCCGCCGCTCGGGTTGACGGGCAGGGCGCTCGTCATCTCGCCGCCGCCGTCGCGCACCCAGCGTCCGCCGCCGCCGCGTGGACAGAGCCCGAGCTCCTCCGCCGACAGGATCTCCCGCGCGGCGTCCGTGTCCTGCAGCTCGACGAGATCGAGGTCCGTGGGGCCGAGCCCGCTCTCCTCGTACGCCGCGCGCGCGGCCATCTCGGTCGGCGTGGGGAGGCCGTCGTCGACGAGGCCGGAGAGCGGCGTGTGCTCGCCGAGGACCGACCCCACCAGGTGCGAGCGCAGCTGGGCCGCCGCGACGCGTACCGGCCGTTCGCCGACGGGGCGCGCCGACAGCACGACGGCGGCGCCGCCCTCGTTCGGCGAGCACAGCATCAGCAGTCGTAGCGGTTCGCAGACGAGCGGCGACGCCAGCACGTCGGCGGCCGTGATCGCCTTCCGATACATCGCATCGGGATTGTGGACGCCGTGCCGGTGGTTCTTCACCGAGACCCGCGCGAGGTCGTCGGCGGTCACGTCGCTCTCGCGCATGAGCCGCTGCGCGCGCAGGGCGAAGTAGCCGGGGGTCGCTGCCAGGCCGGCCTCCTCGCGCCACGGCTCGAAGAAGCTCGAGCGGATCATGCCGCGCGGCATCTTCTCCATGCCGAAGACCAGGACGGTGTCGTGGCGTCCAGTCGCCACCTGCGACGCGCCGAGCGCCAGCGCCGCGCCGCCGCTGGCGCAGCCGGCCTCGACGTTGACGATCGGGACGCCCGAGAGGCCGAGCGCGGTGAGCACCTTGTGGCCCGACGCGACGCCCCCGTAGACGTTGCCGCAGAACGCGGCCTGGAACCCGCCGCGCCCGATCCCCGCCTCGGCGAGTGCCGCGCGGACGGCGTGCGCGCCGAGCGCGGTCACGGTGCGATCGGCGAAGCGGCCGAACGGGTGCAGGCCGACGCCGGCGATCCAGACCGGCCTCACGCGTCCTCCACGCGGTAGGCCCAGGACACGACGGGCGTGCCGTCGTCGTCCGTGAACAGCGTGTCGAGCTCGAGGCGTACCGGCAGCTGCTCGCGCAGGCCGTCGAGCCGCGTCGCCGTCAGGCGGGTGACGACGCGCAGCCCGCCGTCGTCGAGCTCGACGACCCCGAAGCCGAATGGCAGCGGGCCGCGATAGCCGGGGGGCCTGGTGTTGACGACGGTCCAGAGCCACAGCCGGCCGGCGGCCCCGACGGGCTCCGCGCCGGCGGCGTCCGCGCTGCAGTACGGGCAGACGTCGGATGCCGGAAAGTGGAGCTTGGCGCACGCCGCACAGCGTCCGGCGAGCAGCCGCGGCCCCGTAGGGCCGTCGACGAAGAGACCGGGATGGATCGGGCGGCCCTCGGGCATCGCCCGGACCCTTACGAACCGCGCGGGCGCCGGGTCAAGCCGCGCCAAACGCCGCAAGAAAACATCTCGATTCTCGTCGCGCGCGCGTGCTAGGGGAGGCGGTCCAATGCAGCTCGTGAGATCCGCACTCTGCACCGCTTTGCTGCTCCTGTCGCTCGCGGCGTCGGCGGCTCGGGCCACCGTCGCGGACGACCTGTGTGCGCCCGCCGTGGATCCGTGCGTCGTCAACACCCAGGTGACGCTGGCGCCGGGCTCGATCGTCGATCTCGGGGGACGCGCGCTGCACGTCGGCGGGCAGGGTCGCCTCGCCGTGAGCGGCGTGGTGACGATCCAGGCGGGCGCGATTCGCATGTTGCCGGGCGCACGCATCCTGGGACAGGGCGGCGACTTCGGCGCGATCGTCACGCTGCGATCCGCGAGCGGTGTGACGATCGAGACCGGGGGCAGCGCGCGCGCGCGCATCGACGTATCGGCGGCGCTCGCCGCGGGTACGGTGATCGTCGACGCCGGCGGCGACGTCCGCATCGACGGCGACGTCGCCGCGAACGGGACGTCGCAGGAGGGCAGCGGCGGCGTCGTCACCGCGCACGCGGGGGGCGACGTGGTCGTCACCGGATTCCTCGAGGTGAAGGGTGGCGGCGATGCCGACGGCGGGTTCATCACGCTCGACGCCGGCGGCGACGTCGACGTTGCGCAGATCCTGAACGCGTCGGGCGGCGACTTCGGCGGCGGGGCGCTCGAGCTGACGGCCGCCGGGGACATCGTGACGCGCGAGAAGCTCGACGTCCGCGGCGGCGGCATCTCCGGCGACGGCGGCTCGATCACGATGCGGGCCGCCGGCTCCGTGTCGATCCTCGGCGCGGTAAACGGTCCCGCGGCCGGCGACGCCGACGAGGGCGGCGGCACGGGCGCGGACCTCGACGTCGGCGCGCAGCAGTCGATCACGCTGGCGGGCACGGTCACCATCACGGGCGCGCTCCCGGACGGCGAGGGCGGGGCGGTGACGCTCGAAGCGGGCACCGACGTCGTGCAGACGGGTGCGATCGTCGCCACGGGCAACGGGATCGACGGCTGCGGCGGCGCAGTGGACGTGCTCGCGGGACGCGACGTCCGTCTGGACCGCATCGAGGTGAGCGGCGGCTCGTGCGGCGGCGGCACGGTCTGGGCGCAGGGCCTCGGGACCGTCACCGCGGCCGGGCAGGTGACGGCCGACGGCGCGACCGACTGGGGCACGGGCGGTACGCTGACGCTGCAGGGCCGCGAGGTCGTGACGAACGCGGTCCTGCGCGCGAACGGGTCGTCGACGAGCGGCGCCGGGACGATCAGCCTCGACGCGTGCCGCATCACGGTCGGCCCGGCGAGCGAGCTGCGGACCGTCGGGCTGCAGGGGCTGAACGAGCTGCTCGCGGGCGGTCAGATCACCGTCAGCGGGCGCATGACGACGTCGGCGGGCGGCCTGAACGCGATCCGCTATCGCGACCCGGCGCTGCCGCCGATCCTGAGCGGCGTGGTCGTGCCGGTCGCCGCCCCGATCGTCGATGCGACGATCCCACCCTGCGCACCCGACGGCGCGGTCTGCGGCAACGACGCCGTGGAGCCGGGCGAGGAGTGCGACGACGGCAACAACGTCGCGTGCGACGGCTGCGCGGCGAGCTGTCGGACCGAGTCGTGCGGCAACGCGCGCATCGAGTGCGACGAGGAGTGCGACCTCGGTGCGCAGAACGGGGCGCCGGGCAGCCCGTGCCGCGCCGACTGTACCGTCGTGCCCCCGACGGGCGGCGTACAGCTCCTGCCCGGGGGCATGGGACGCAATGCCTGCTACGCCGAGTGGACCGTCCGCAATCCGGGCGGCGAGGTCGTCGACGGCATGCCGGCGCGCACCCAACGCTGCGTCGACGGCGACCCGGCCTGCGACCAGGACGGCGCCAGCGACGGGCGCTGCCTGCTCGAGGTCGGCGTCTGTCTCGGGTCGACCGACGCGCGCGTCCCGACGTGCCAGCCGGGCGCGATCGAGTCGGTGTCGCTGAACGCGCCGAATCCGCTGCTCGTGACGTCGCCCACCGACGTGGCGAACGCGACGAAGCTGGTGCAGGCACTCGGCGCCGTCGGCGTCACGGTGCGCGCGGGAACGAACGTGATCGTCCCGGGCCACCCGATCACGCAGCGCGACACCTGCACGACGCCGGTCCTGTTCGAGGTGCCGCACCCGCCGGGCCTGCCCGGCAGCCGCCAGCTGCTCATGGCGGCACGCACGGTCGACGGCGGCCGCATGCGCCGCAACCGCGTCGAGGTCGTCTGCGATCCCAACGTCGCCGTGTGCGGCAACGGCGTGCGCGAGCTCGGCGAGGCGTGCGACGACGGCAACCCCGACGCGTGCGACGGCTGCACGCCGACGTGCCGCGTGCAGACGTGCGGCGACGGCGTCGTGCAGTGCGACGAGCAGTGCGACGACGGCCCGGCCAACGGCACGCCGGGCAGCTCGTGCGAGACGTGGTGCGCCGAGAAGACTCCGGCGCTCCGCATTCCCGGCGGCGGGTCCCGCGCGACCGATTGCCAGCTCGAGACGGTGATCGCGCTGGCGTCGCCGGCCGTCGACGCGAAGGGCATCCCGTCGGCGAAGCAGAGCTGCACCGACGGCGATCCGGGCTGCGACCGCGATCCGGCGCCGGGCCGATGCGCATTCGCGACGTGGGCGTGCGTCGCGGGCGCCGATGCGCGCCTCGGCTGCGCCGCGACGCACGTGGCGTCGTTGGAGATCCGCCGGCCGAGCACGCGCGACACCGGCGCGCTGGCCGCGGTGCGGTCCGCGCTGCTCGCCGGCCTGGGTGCCTACGAGGCGACGGGTCCGGGCGAGGTGTGCAGCGGACGCATGATCCTCGGCGTCCCCGTCGGCAAGTCGTGGACCAAGGTGCAGCTGCGCACCCGCAACGACGCGAACGTGCCGGACACCGACACGCTGAAGCTGCGCTGCCTCGCGCCGCGCTGACTCAGACCGCTTCGAGAATCGTCGCGGCGCCCTGGCCCATGCCGCCGCAGATCGTGGCGAGGGCATAGCGGCCGCCGCGGCGGCGGAGCTCGAGCGCCGCCGTTCCGACGAGGCGCGCCCCCGAGGCGCCGACCGGATGGCCGAGCGCGCACGCGCCGCCGTTCGGGTTCACGCGCTCGGCATCGTCGATGCCGAACTCGCGCATGAGCGCGATCGGCGCCGAGGCGAACGCCTCGTTGACCTCGATGACGCTCATGTCCGCCTGCCCGAGGCCGCTGCGCTCGAACGCGCGGCGCGTGGCCGGGATCGCCGAGCGGATCAGGTCCGTCGGCGCGCAGGCGCCGGTCGCGATGGTGTGGATGCGCGCGAGCGGCGCGATGCCGCGCCGGCGCGCCTCGTCCGCCGACATGACGACACAGACGGCGGCGCCGTCGGCCTGACCCGACGAGCTCGCGGCGGTGATGCGCCCGTCGGGACGGTAGACCGGCGCCAGCGCCGCGATCTTCTCGTACGTCGTGTCGGCGCGCGGGCCCTGATCGTCGGCGACGCGGACCGCGTTGCCCTCGAGGTCGAGGCCGTCGGTCGGCACGATCTCCTCGCGCAGGCGCTCGCGCGCGGCGAGCGCCCGCCGATGGCTGGCGAGCGCCCAGCGATCCATGGCCTCGCGCGTGATGTCGTACTGCTCGGCCAGGCGCTCGGCGCCCTGGCCGCCGTTCAGCTCGATGGGGTTGATGATGTCGAACAGCTTCGGGTTCGGATTCATCGTGGCGAGCATGTGCCCGCCCTCCTTGATGACGCTGTCCATGTCCATCCCGTCCTTGATGGTCGGGATGCGGAAGTGGGTCATGCTGTCGAGCCCGCCGGCCAGGAAGACGTCGCCCAGGCCGCACTGCACCTGCATGGTCGCGATGTGCACGGACATCATCGCGGTGGTGCAGGCGCGCTCGACGCTCAGCCCGACGACGTGATCGGGGAACCCGGCCATGAAGGGGATCGCCGTCCCGGGATGCGCCTGCTCGCCCATCATCTCGACGGCGCCGAGGATGATGCCGTCGACGTCGCCGGGTGTCAGGCCCGCGCGCCGGACCGCCTCGTGGAGCGCGATCATCGCCAGGTCGTCGGACCGCACGGCGCGAAAGACTCCGCGCCGGGGGTCGGCTCGACCGAACGGGGTACGAACGTAGGCGACGAGGACCGCGTCCCGCAGGCTTGCCATGGTTGCCGGGCCTGTAACGCAGGCGCATCGCCGGCTGCAAACCCCCACGCTGGCGTGGACGGCCCGACCAATCCTCGCGCGAGCGCATGGCGTTCGACCGCGCAAACGCCACACCGGCACCCCGCTTCATTGCGCGCCTGCATGCATCGCGCGGAACTGAGTGGTGGCTTCCGAAGAGGGTCGGAGAGCACTGCCTGTGGAAAACCTCACCGCAGAAGGAATTTGCGCCTTGTTTCTTGAGCTTACCACGTGGAACGGCGCGTCGTTTCGTGGCATGTTTTCTGCTCGATGGCGGCCAATATGCGTGCGAGCTCGAAAGCGGCGGTGAAACTCGGGGTAAACGCGTTGGTGCTGTTGGGCCTGATGGTCGCAGCTCCGGCCTGGGCGCTTCATCGCGAGACACCTGGTGCCGTCCAGATCAGCAGCGGCGTGTCCCACACCCACCCGTCCGGGCGGTCGTGGGGGAACTTCTTCACCTTCGCATCCTCCCAGGACCTCGCGGGGACCGGCAACACGACGCCCCAGATCTTCGTCTTCAACCTCGCCTACTACGACTGTGCGCAGGGGACCACGGAGGGCACGACCCCCTGTCCTGCGCCCGGGACACCGTACATCCGACAGGTCACCTCGGGGCCGGGCGCTCCGGCCAACCCCACGATCGGCGACATCGCGTCCGGCAACCAGGACCAGTGGATCGCGTTCGACGCCCTCGGCTCGTTCGATTTCGGCGGCGCCCTGGCGCCGCTCTCCGGCGCGGCGGCGACCAAGCGCCAGATCTTCATGAGGAACCTGCGGACCAACGAGGTCCGCCGCGTCACGGCGAGCGCGGACGGCGACAGCGTCCGTCCCTCGGCCAACGTCCTCGCCGGCGTCGTCGTGTTCGAGTCGACGGCGAGCCTCCTCGGCGGCCTGCAGAACCCGGCGGGCGTGTCGCAGGTCTACGTCTACGAGCGCGCGGGCGGCATCATCCGCCGTCTCTCGGTCGCCGCGGGCGGCCAGGCCGCGGGCCCGAGCACGCGCCCGGTCGCGAACCAGGACGGCAAGCGCATCGCGTTCGAGTCGACGGCCGACCTGCTCGGCAACGGCGCGAACACGGGCGTCTCGCAGATCTACTACGTCGACTACGACAAGGTGAACCACACGGGCACGCTGTATCGCCTGACGAACGGCAACGGCCCGAGCCGCAACGCGTACATCGCGGAGAACTCGCCGGTCGTCGTCTTCGACAGCGCGGCGACGAACCTGCCCGGGAGCACGGGCGGCGCCGGCCGTCGCGTCGTCCTCGCCAACGTGTCGACGCCGGCGAACGCCGCGGCGACGCTCACGGAGCTCACGCCGCCGTCGATCTACGGCGACTGCAGCTTCCCGACGCTCAACCCCGGCGCGAAGGTGACGCAGCAGGGCGTCTACGAAGTGCGCGTTCCGATGATCTGCACGGGCGATCCGCTCGACAACGACACCACCGGCAACCGCGTCTTCGTCTACGACACGTCGAACGCGCTGCTGTTCCAGATCACCGGCGCCGGCGACGTGCAGGGGCCGCTCAGCGCGAACCTCGGCCAGTGGTTCCTCACGCTCTCGACCAGCAGCGACCTGACCGGCGACGGCGTCTGCGGCTACCAAATCTACACGATCAACTACAACTACCTCGACAACCCGCACTCGGCGTGGGTGCCCGCGCAGGGGCCCGGCCAGGTGCCGCCGGACGCGATCGAGCAGAGCGGCAGCAGCGTCATCGGGCTGCGCGCGTTCGACGTCGCGAACATGGCCAGCAACACCAGCATCACCACGCGTGACGGCACGCTCACGACGCCGGTCAGCAGCGGCGGCTCGGTCGGCCTCGACATCGGCGCGCCGAACGGATTCAACGGCGAGGCGGCGATCACGGTTCCGCAGGACCGCGTGCTCCTCCCGCCGGTGCCGGTCGCGGGCTTCGGCGCCATCTGCTTCCAGGCGGCGGGCGCGGGGCAGGGCACGCTCGACTGTGACGGCGGCGCCGCCGGCGGCAACGTCACGGTCGCGCAGGACCACAATACCGACGACAGCGACCCGAGCTGTACGCTCGGCTGTCGCGAGGACGACCTCGTCTGCCAGGGCTCGCTGCCCGGCCCGCACCTCGGCGAGAGCGTCGCGGTGTGCAACGGCCCGGTCAACACGACGTTCGGCGGCACCTACGCCCCCGGCGGTGTCCGTGTCTCGGTGCCGGTGAACTTCAGCTTCTCGGTGAACGCCGGTCCGGACGGCGTCTTCTGCAACGGCAACGACACCTACTCGACCGTACAGAACATGCCCGCGCTCCTCTGGCTCACGACGGGCACCGCGACGGGCCGCATCCTCGATCGCGACAACGTGCTCGGCCTCGACCTCGAGGCGCCGGACGCCGGCGTCGCGCTCGACTGCAACCGGCTCCGCGCGGGCGATCTCGCCGGGGCGCATCTCGTCGGCACGGTGCCGATCCTCGACGTGCCGAACGTCCCCGGGCTCCGCGACGTCATCGTCGGCTTCGACTTCGAGGCGGCGCCGAGCGCGCCCAACGCGTGCGGCGCGAGCTGCAACACCGCCGCCGACTGTGACGACGGCAACGCCTGCAACGGCGCCGAGGTCTGTGGCGCGAACAAGCTCTGCCAGTCGGGCACGCCGCTCACCTGCGACGACGGCAACGTGTGCAACGGCGCCGAGACGTGCGATCCGGACCAGGGCTGTGTCGCGGGCGTCGCCTGCAACGACGGCAACCCCTGCAATGGCGAGGAGACCTGCTCGCAGCAGACGGGCTGCCAGGCCGGATCGCCCGTCGTCTGCACGGACGGCAACGCCTGCAACGGCGTCGAGACCTGCAACCCGGCGAACGGCCAGTGCGTCGGCGGGCAGGCGCCGAGCTGCAACGACGGCAACTCCTGCACGACCGACATGTGCGATCCGCAGACGGGTTGCACGTTCATGAACAACACCGATCCCTGCAACGACGGGAGCGCGTGTACCGAGAACGACACGTGCGGCGGCGGCAGCTGCGCCGGCACACCCACCCCGGCCGCGGTCGCCTGCAACGCCGGCGACGGCAACGCCTGCAACGGCACCGAGACGTGCAACCCGTCGTCGGGCGCGTGCGAGGCGACGCCGCTCGACTGCAACGACGGCAACGTGTGCACCACCGACAGCTGCGCGCCCGCGTTCGGCTGTCAGTACGTGAACAACACGAATCCGTGCAGCGACGGCAACCTCTGCACCACCGGCGACGTCTGCTCGAACGGCGCGTGCGTCGCGACGCCGACGGTGTGCGGCGACGGCAACGCGTGCAACGGCATCGAGACGTGCAACCCGTCGTCGGGCGCGTGTCAGGGCGGTACGCCACCGAGCTGCGACGACGGCGATCCGTGCACTACCGACGACTGCTCTGAGGCCGTGGGGTGCACCATCGAATTCAACACCGCGCCGTGCGACGACGGCAACGCGTGCACCACCGGCGACACCTGCAACGACGGCACCTGCGAGCCGGGCGGCGCGGTCCAGTGCGACGACGGCAACCTGTGCACCGGCACCGAGACGTGCGATCCGGAAGAGGGCTGCCACGCGGGCACGCCGCCGTCGTGCAACGACGGCAACGCGTGCACCGACGACACCTGCACGCCCGGCTCGGGTTGCTCGAGCGAGGCGGTCGTCTGCGACGACAACAACGCGTGCACCGACGACAGCTGTGACCCGGTCACGGGCTGCCACTTCACGACGAAGAGCTGCGACGACGGCAATCCGTGCACGGCCGACAGCTGCACGCCGGAAGGCTGCCTGCACGAGATGATGGGCGATCAGCAGCCGTGCGACGACGGCAACGCGTGCACCACCGGCGACGTCTGCACGGCGGGCGTCTGCGGCGGCACGGGCGCGGTCGCCTGCGGCGACAGCAACGTGTGCAACGGCGCCGAGGCCTGCAATCCGCAGACGGGTGTCTGCGAGGCCGGCACGCCGCTCACCTGTGACGACGGCGACGCGTGCACGATCGACGCGGAGTGCAGCGCCACCGAGGGCTGCACCTATCAGCGCGTGCCGAACTTCGTCGTGTGCCGTCTGACGAGCCTGCTCGACCTGGTGCGCGCGACGTCGCCGATCGATCTCGGCGGGAAGAAGCGCCACGGGCTGCTCGTGAAGCGTGCGACCGCGGCCCGCAAGAAGGCGCAGCTCGGGCTCATCGGTACGGGCAATCGCGCGTACCTGAACCTGCGTCGCGCCGACCGGCGCATCCAGTCCTTCATGGGGCTGCTCCAGCAGGGCATGCTGCGCGGCAAGGTTGATTCCGCGCGCGGCAACGCGCTTCTCGCACTTGCTGCAGATACGGACAGCGAGCTTGTCGCGTTGATGCGTGCCGTCGTCCGCTGAAGCGGCACCCTGCGACGGGGCGTTGCGGTAGCCCGACAGGGCTCGTACGGGACCATCGGCCGCTCAAATCTCGCGGACATGCATGGTCGCGCTTGCGCATCATCTTGCGCAGTTTCCGCGAGGTCGAATTGCGCAGTGGAAATCGATAGTTACGCTGCGTATTGGTGTGCGGCGCCTGGCATATTTTCTGCTGTGTCGGGCCCGCCATGGGGACGAACCACAGATACGGGGGAATTCGTGTCGCCGCCTTCTTGGCGGCGACGTTTCTGGCGCAACCAGTAGCGGCACTCAACAAGGAGGCGCCGCAAGCGATCCGAGTCACCTCCGGAGCGTCCCACACGCACCCCTCGACCCGGTCGTGGGGGTGGTATCTGGCGTTCGTTTCCGACGTCGACCTGACCGGCGAGGGCATCTCCGGCTCGCAGGTCTACGTCTTCGACCTCCTGAACTACTCCTGCCAGTTCGGTCGGCCGGACCTTCGGCCCGCGCAGCAGGTGCCGCTGTTTCCCGCCTGTCCGACCGTGCCGAAGCCGTTCCTGGTCCGGGCGACCGCGGGCAACCCTGGCGATCAGATCTCCAACGCCAGCGTGAACAGCACCGGCGACGTCGTCGCCTTCGAGGCGTACGGCAGCTTCAACAACAGCTTCGGCGGCGCCGCCGCCAACCGCCGGCAGATCTTCATGCGCAACATCAAGACCGGCGTCATCCACGCGGTCACGGGCAACCCGGACGGCGACAGCACGCTGCCGTCGTTGAACGACACCGGCGGCACGCTGACCTTCCAGTCGGCGGCCAACCTGCTCGGCACGCCGACCGGGATCAACCAGGTGTACATGTACACCGTTCCCCAGTCGGTGGCTCCGGGTGGAACCGGCACCGGCGCCCTCACGGCGATCACGCGCGGCCTCGGGCACAGCACGCGTCCGATGCTGAACAAGATCGGTACGCACGTCGCCTTCCAGTCGACCGCGAACCTGCGCGGCAACGGGAACGACACCGGCATCTCGCAGATCTTCCTTTACGACCGCGGCACCGCGAAGCTCATCCAGCTCACGCAGGGTAACGACGACAGCCGCAACGCCTACGTCGAAGAGAAGCGGCCCGGCTCGCTGTTCTTCGAGTCGGACGCCACGGACCTTCCCGGCACGGCCGGTGGCCCGGGCACGCAGGTCTACCGCGTGACGGTGAAGGAGGGCGATCTGCCCTTCATCGAGCAGTTCACGTTCGGCCCCGGCAACAGCCGCTGGCCCGCGGTGGAGCCGAACGGTGCCCGCCTCCTGTTCGTAAGCGACGGCGACCTGCTGCAGAACGGGACGACCGGCAATCGGCTCTTCGCGCTCGACTACCGCACGCCGGTGTGGGGCATCTACCAGATCACCGGACACGGCAACATCGAGGGCCCGATCGGCGCCTCGCTCGGTCTCTGGTTCGCCAGCTTTTCCTCCAACGTCGACGTCTCCGGTGACGGCGTCTGCGGTCGGCAGCTCTACGTCGTCGACTACGACCCGGACCACTTCATCATCGCGGGCAAGCAGCGCTCGGTCGCGACCCAGATCGGCCAGCTGCCCGGCGAGCCCTTCCCCGGCGACGCGAATGCGAGCTGCGCCGACGGCGACGGCTGCACCGCGGACTCGTGCGTCGGTGGCAACACCTGCACGCACAGCGCGCTCCCCGAGAACTCGCAGTGCGCCCCCGGCGACGTCTGCGTGGGCACGCCCACCTGTCAGGCCGGGCAGTGCGTCGTGACGCCCGGAATGAACTGCGACGACGGCTCGCTCTGCACCGACGACATGTGCGATCCGCAGACCGGCTGCTCGAACGTCGAGATCGACTGTGCCGACGACAACCCCTGCACGGTCGACTCCTGCGACGCGCTCGTGGGCTGCGTCCACGATCCGCTGCCGTCCTTCGACGGCATCGCGTGTCAGAACGGGCAGGTCGGGGGGGCGGTGCCGAATGCCCTCGCCAAGAAGCCGGCGAAGAAGATCCGCAAGGCCGGCAACATGCTGAACAGCGCTCGGAGCAAAAAGCCGAAACGTGCGTCGAAACTGCTCGCACGTGCGGCCGTGCTGCTCGAGGCCGCCGCGGCGGACGCTGCGATCGACACCAATCTCTCGCGCCAGGAAGCGACGGCGCTGGTGGCGGCGATCAACTCGCTGCTCGACCAGATCACCGAGGTCGTGAACCTGCTGCAGGCCGCCGGCCGGGGGGCGCGCTAACATGAAAGGTCTTCAGGTGGTTAGGACGATTCGGCTCGGTGCGCTCGCGCTCGCGGCGCTCTTCGCGGCCATTCCGCAGAACGCATCGGCGCTCCATCGCGAGACGCCCTTCCTGCTCGATCTGTCGCCGGTCCAGGGCTCGACCTCCGGGATGCCGCAGGCACAGGGCGAGGTGGCACGATGGATCGTCTTCGAATCCGTCAGCGACCTCCTCGGCAACGGGTCGTCCGGTAGCGAGATCTTCATCTTCGACAACGACCCGCCGCGGTCGCTGGGGCAGGTCACCAACTGCTCCACCGGCGACAGCCGCAACCCCAGCACGGGCGGTAGCGGCTCCTTCGTCGCCTTCGATTCCAGCTGCGATCTGCTCGGCCGTGGCATCGCGGCGCGCCAGATCTTCGTCTGGAACCGCCGCTTCGGTCAGTTCCAGCAGCTGACCAACGGCGCGAAGGACAGCGTTCGCCCGCGCGTCGATCAGGAAGGCAACATGGTCGTCTTCCAGACCGACTCGGACCTGAACAATGCCGGCGTGACCGGCACGAACCTCTACCTGTGGCGTCCCCAGCTCCGTCCCGACGGACTGAACGGCGACAGCTACTTCACGACGATCACCAAGCTCCAGGCGCCCTACAAGGCGAGGAACGCCAGCTTCGGTGCGCGTGAGTCCGTCGTGCTGTTCGAGTCGAACGGTCCCGTGCTCGGCTCGACCAACGGGTCGTATCAGCTGTTCGTCTGGGAGAAGAACACCCGCCGCATCACGCAGCTGACGGCCGGCACGGGCGACAGCACGAATGCGACCATGGACGACACCGGGCGGCTGGTCGTGTTCCAGTCCTCGGCCGACCTGCTCAACAACGGCTCGAGCGGCCAGGAGCTCTTCCTCCTCGACCGCCAGACGGGCCAGTTCGAGCAGCTGACGAACACGCCCGGCGGCGACAGCTTCCACGCGTCGCTCGGCGGTGGCGGTCGCTTCATCGCGTTCGTCTCCACCGGCGATCCGCTCGGCACCGGCCCCGCGGGCCAGCACCTCTACATCCACGACCTCCTCGAGGATCAGCTCTATCAGATCACCCGGGGCGCGAGCGGCGCGTCCGACTTCCCCGTGGCGACTGCCAACACCATCTTCTTCTTCCAGTCGTCCGAGGACCCCATGCACAAGGGGGCGACCGGCCAGCACGTCTATGCGCTGAACGTCTTCGAGGCGTTGCCCGGTCGTTCTCTCGGCTCGCAGAGCTTGAATCTCCAGCCTGGCGACGGTCCGCGCGGCAGCACCGTCCGGCTGGTGACGCGTGACTTCACGCACACTGCGCCGATTGGTAACGGCAAGATCGGCTTCAACGTCACCGGTCGGAACTACGACGGCGAGTCCGGGGTCATCGTTCCCGGGAACTCCGTGGAGTTGCCGCCGGTCATCGTGCCGAGCTTCGGAGCGGTCTGCTTCGAGGCGACCGGCAACGGCCAGGGCGCCATCGACTGCGACGGCGGCCGGACGGGTCTGAACGTCACCACCATGCAGGACCACAACCTCGACGTCCTGCAGGATCCCTTCTGTCAGACGGGGTGTCGTGAGGACGACCCGAGCTGTCAGGGGCCGCTCCCCGCGCCGCACACGGACGCGTGTCCGACCTGCGAGCTCGGCACCTGCAACGGCGGATCGAACGCCGGCCTCCAGTGCGCCACCGACAACGGCTGCCCGGGCGGCGAGTGCCTCGGGCGTGTCTGCAGCGGCAGCTACACCATCGGCCAGGCCTGCGATGAAGCGGCGGATTGCGATCCGCTCGACATCTGCAACGGGGACATCCTGGCGGTCTGCAACGGCCCCGTCGCGACGCAGTTCGACGGACCGTTCGGCGCGGGCCATATGAACGTCAGCGTGCCGCTGAAGGCCAAGCTCTCGACCAATCCCGGCCTCGACCAGACGTTCTGCACCGGTGACGACGCGTACTCCATCAGCGACATCGGCACGACGCTGCGGCTCACCACCGGCGTGACCACGGCCGGAATCATCGACGCGGACAACAGCATCGGCGGTGCCTTCCTCGGCGCGTCGGAGCAGGGTGCCCCGTTCGATTGCGACAAGCTCGCGGTGAAGGACACTGCCGGCGCCCGCC
Organism: uncultured Binatia bacterium (SeqCode); assembly: GCA_964432595.1. Lineage (GTDB taxonomy): Bacteria > Desulfobacterota > Binatia > DP-6 > DP-6 > DASYLJ01. The sequence continues at coordinate 95,186 of CAYSOF010000004.1, forward strand.
TGGTCGGTGCGACCACGTTCCTCGACGTCCCGACGGTCCCGAGCCTGCACGACGTCATCCTCACGTGGCGGTTCCAGGCCGATCCGGGTCCGCCGTGCACGATCGATTGTCCGGCGCCGTGCGAGGTCGACGCGCAGTGCAACGACTTCAATTCCTGCAACGGCGTGGAGACCTGCTACAACGGCAACTGCGCCCCCGGCACGCCGGTGGTCTGCAGCGACGGCAACGCGTGCAACGGGCAGGAGACCTGTAACCCGTCGACGGGTGCATGTCAGAACGCGGCACCGCCGAACTGCAACGACGACAACTCCTGCACGAAGGACAGCTGCAGCCCGATCTTCGGATGCATCAACGCCTTCGACAACACGGCGACGTGCACCGACGGTAACGGCTGCACCCAGAACGACATCTGCACCGAAGGCGAGTGCGTGGGGCAGGCGGCGGCGTGCGTGGACGGCAATCTCTGCAACGGCACCGAGACGTGCACGTCGACCGGCGACACCACGTTCACGTGCAACCCGGGAACGCCGCTCACCTGTGACGACGGCAGCTTGTGCACGGACGACAGCTGCGACAACGCGTTCGGCTGTCGGTTCGAGATCACCGACGCGGCCGAGACCTGCAACGCGGGTGACGGCGACGTCTGCAACGGACAGGAGCAGTGCGATCCGGCCACGGGTGGCTGTCTCGCCGGCACACCGCTGGTGTGCGACGACGGTGAGCTTTGCACCGACGACTCGTGTGACGCCCTGGTGGGTTGTCGGAACGTCGACAACACGCTCCCGTGCGACGACACGGACAACTGCACGACGGGTGACACCTGCGGCAACGGCACCTGCACCGGTACGCCGGTGACGTGCTCGAACGGCGACTTCTGCGACGGATCCGAGTCGTGCGATCCGGGCACGGGCGCTTGCGTCCCCGGGGCGCCGCCCACGTGCGACGACGGCACCAATTGCACCACGGACAGCTGCGATCCGGGCACCGGCTGCGTGTTCACGGCGGATCCGTCGGCAACCACCTGCGACGATTCGAATCTCTGCACCACCGGCGACACCTGCTCGGCGGGAACCTGCTCGGGCACCGCGGTCGTGTTCGACGACGGGCAAGCCTGCAACGGTGTCGAGACCTGCGATCCGCTCACCGGCGTGCAGGTGGTGGGAACGCCGCTCGACTGCGACGACGGCGTCGCCTGTACGGTGGACACCTGCGACGACGAGTCGGGCTGCGTCAATCAGGGCCCTCCGGGAGTCGAGGGAGTCATCTGTCAGCTGTCGGCGCTGCGCGGCGTCGTGCAGAAGTCCCAGTTCGGCGGGATCAAGGGACGGAAGCTCCCGCGCCGTATCGTCCGCATGATCGACAAGACCGACGCGAAGCTGCAGGCAGCGAGCCGGTCCAGCCAGCCGCGACGTGCGCAGCTGCTCGGCGCGTCCAGCCGTCGCATCACCAAGGTCATCAAGATCGTCCAGAGCTCGGCGGGCAGGGATCGGATCGAGCCGAGCGTTTCTGGCGCCATGCTCGACATCGCACGCGGCGCCCGCACGGCGCTCGACGGGGTCATGGCCAGTCAGGCCAACTAAGCACACCGACCAGCATGGGGGACGGTCGGGCAGGCCGTCCCCCACGTATAAGTGTCGCGCTCTTGGAGGGGGAGCCAGATGAGATTTCGAAGGAGAAACTCGCTCGCGATAGGGGTGATCGTTGCCAGTCTCGCAGGAACGGCATCGGCCGCGATCCTGCAGGTCGACGACGACAACGTGCAGTGCTTCGGTGCCCCGTATCAGACCATCAACGAGGCGCTTTCGGCCGCCAACCCCGGTGACGAGATCGAGGTCTGTCCCGGGCAGTATCCCGAGCAGGTCGTGCTCACGAACCGGATCAGCCTGCGCGGGCGACGCATCGGAAGTCTCGTGCCGGTGATCGCACCGACCGAGCTGCCGGCCACCAGGACGAGCGTCTTCGGCGCCAACCCGATCGCCGGCGCCATCATCGTCGACACGCCGTCGTCGGAGCTGAGCGATCTCGAGATCGATCTGGCCAACAACACGCTCGCGGCCTGCACGCCGACGCTGGTCGGCGTCTACTGGCGCAACGCCAGCGGCCGGCAATCACGGGTCGACGTGAAGAACGCGCGCCTCGCGACGCGTCCGGACTGCGAGTCCGGCGTCGGCACGCTCGTCGAGAGCGGTAGCGTCGGCGACATCTTCGGCCAGCCGGTCACCGGGCGGTCGGTGGTCAGCGTGGACGGCAGTCGGTTCGTCGGCTTCCAGAAATCCGGCCTCGTCGTCCTCGGCGATCGCACGCTGGTGCGTGTCCAGGAGACGCAGGCGATCGGCGGCGGCCCGGCGGCGACGCAGATCCAGAACGGCTTCGAGGTCGGGAAGGGCGCTCGCGCGCGCTTCCAGGACGTCGCGGCGCAGGACTTGCGGACGCTCCAGGCGGATCGCACCGCCACGGCCATCCTGATCTTCAGCTCCGATCGCGTGCGCGTGCGTCGGATCACGGCCACGAACGTCCAGACGGGCGTCTTCGTCGTCGGCACGCGAAATCGCGTGCTGTCCGGGCAGTTCGGCGACGTGTCGTCGGATGCGATCGTCCTTCTCGGCCAGCGCAACAAGGTCGCCAGCAACGACATCGACAATTCGAGCGTCTCCGGCGTCTTCATCGATGGTGACTCGAACCGTGTTCTCGGTGGCCTGATGCGCTCGACACCGGTCGGCGTGTGGTCGTTCGACGGCATCGGCAACACCACCAAGGGTGTCGAGTTCGTCCAGGTGGCCGAGCGCATTCGGGTCGGAGGTACGCGCAACCTGACGTCGGCCAACGCGGCACCGTTCGATCCCGCGTGCTCCGACGCGCCGTCCTGCGACGACGGCAACGCCTGCTCGACCGACTCCTGCACGACGCTCACGGGCAGCTGTCTGCACGTTCCGCTGATCGACACCACGTCCTGTGCGGATGCCGATCTGTGCAACGGAGCGGAGATCTGTCTGGCGGGCATTTGTGTTCCGAGCCTCGTCCCGACGGTCTGCGTCGACGTCAACGAGTGCACGATCGACGCGTGCGTTCCGGCAACCGGCTGTTCGTTCACTCCCAACGTCGGGGCGAGCTGCAACCTGGGCGCCGGCGTCTGCGACGCAACGGGTGCCTGCCTCTAAGCGAGAGGCGAGCTGACCAGGCGCGAAGGGGCGGCTGCACAGGCAGCCGCCCCTTCGTCGTTTCGGGCGCCCCGGACATTCACATCTGGTGACGGCGTTGCAATGTTAAACTACGACCTTTGGGCGATTCTGCTTGACGCCGGAATGGCACGAGCGGTAGCGTTTTCCATGCGATATGGGGCTCGGAGCCCTATCTTCGGACGTTATCCGGGTCCGGAGTGCCGATACACGGGAGAGGAGTGAGATCGTCGATGGCATCACTAGTGAGACTCGCAATTGGCGCGCTGACGTTGGCCACAGTGCTGTGCCCCGAGCCGCAGGTCGCGGGAGCAACGCCGCATGACGAGCCGGGTGCCGGCCGCTCGTTCAAGAGTCCGCTCGTTACCGCCTACCGGCAGTGCACTACGCCCAACATCGTGACGAGCGGTCCGGTTCCGATGCCGGCGTGCAGTCCGCCGGTGCGAATGGATCCGATCTGCGGATTCGGACCTCCCGGAACGCGTGGGCAGGGCAAGGTCAAGGGTACCGCCCGCGCCGGCGACATCGAGATCAGCATGATCACGTCCGGCCTCGAGGGCTGCAACGGCTACACGCTGTGCGGCGTCGTCTCGGTTCGCATCACCACGCAGGCCTGTGGCGGGTCGGAGCCGTGCACGGTGCAGGATCTCGTGAACATCACGGGGCCCGTTGCGGCCACCGCGTGCTGTACCGTCACCAACGGCAACTGCAAGGTGAAGACGAGCGTGAACAACCAGAACTTCGGTCTCGTCCAGCCCGGTCAGCGTGCAGGCATCGAGATCATGGGGTGCGGCCTGCGGCGCGTCGACGGCCCCACGCCGCCCTCGGCAAGCGACGTCACGTTCAAGTGCGGAACGTTGTCGCAGTAGAGCAGCTGACGATCGACTGACACGACGGGGGATGCTGCCGGCATCGGCGGCATCCCCCGTTTTTCATCGCGTTCGGCTCAGAGTGGCTCGAGGTTGGCAGTGATCTCCGGCGTGCCGAGACCGTGCCAGTTCGCGAAGTAGCCGTCGTCCTTCGACTTGAGCTTGAAGGCGTTGCCCATCAGCGCATCGGGGCTGAAGATGCGCAGCACCTTCCCGACGGAGCGCACCGCGCCGACCGGGTACTCGTAGAACGCGGCCTGGGCGAAGCGCACGGGGAGGGAGCGGTCCTTCATGTCGTACGTCGGTAGAGCACCGACCGACTCACACGGCCCGCAGGCAAACGGCGCCCAGAGCCAGTCGTACGCGCTCACCACCTGCGCATTGGCGATCTTGTAGCCCTGCTTCTGCACTTCGACGCGATAGGTGTTGTCGCGCCGGAGGCGGACGACCGCCGGGGTGGTCGCCGTGTGCTTCTTCTCGTCCAGGAAGTTCGGCCCGCGCTCGGACTGCTGCGCCGAGATGGTGACCGTCGCTCCGGACGGGTTCGAGTCGATCCGGACGTCTTCGTAAGGCCCATGTACCAGCGTCGCGCAACCGCTCATGAGCGCCATCGTCGTTGCCAGCAGAAGCGGGCTCCGCTTCATGACCACCCCCTAGTCTTGTGCGCGCGGGAAAGGCGAGTGCATCGACGCCGCTCGCCCCCGCTGCGAACCCTGAAACTGCAACGATATCGGAAAAGACCTGCTGGATCTGGAACGGGGCTTACTTGCCCTTGGTGCCGAGCACCGTCTCCTTGAAGGTCTTGGCCACCGAGAAGCCGACCTTCTTGCGCGCAGGGATCTTGATCGGCTCACCCGTCTGCGGGTTCCGGCCGACGCGCGCCTTCATCTTGCGCAGCCGGAAGATGCCCAGACCGGGAATCTTGACCGACTCGCCCTTCTTGACGCTCTTGACGACCGTCTCGACCAGGAAGTCGAGCATCTGATCGCCCTGCTTTCGGCTTACCCCACCCGCTTCCGCGAGCTTCGTCACCAACTGTGCCTTCGTCATCGCCGCACCTCCGTCCCTGGGGGTAACAAAATGAGTGAAATCGACCGTGAAACGGGCGCTCTTTTACGGCAGCCGCATAGCAGGTGTCAAGAAAACCCGCAGCCATCAAGGGGAAGCGGGCCGGGTGGCGCGGGAACGCCTGCGCCCCGGGCACCTGCGGGCACGGCTGCGAGCGGCGCTCGCGTGTGCGCACGTGTGTGCCGCGCATCTGTGACGGATCATGCACGTTTGCGACGCCAGCGGCACATCATCGACGCACGATTTGCCGAAATTCCAGCAGAATCGAGCAGTTCTGTGGCACTGCAATTGCACCGCTGCGAAGCCTCAGGATTGATCGTGCAGAACGCTACGAGTGGCAGTGAAGGGGTCCGCGAGGTGCTGGATCGAATTCTCTCGTCCTACGAAGAGATCGATCGACGCTTCTCGACGGCGGGGGGACTCGGCAGCCTGCTCAACCTCTACGAGCAGGTCCGCCGCGAGCTGGAGCGGGTGTCCTACGAGGAGATCGACCGCATGACGCTCGAGATCAAGAGCGTGATCGAAGCGCTTCTCAAGATGGACTACGAGCTGCGCAAGGTGAACAACCTGAAGCTCGCGTTCGATGGCCGATCGCCGGGGACGGCCGGTACCGGGTGAAACGCCCCGCAGAATGTCACGCTCCTGCCATGCGCTCGCAGGAATGCGCGATTAATGCTTGCAACATTGAGGTAGCGGTCACTACAATCGGCATTCCTGCAGCCCGAGGCTGCCGAGAATGACGCGCATGGCGCGCGAGTTCGCATCCAGCAGGTCACGTCGCTCCTCCTACCGGAAGACGACGCCATCCGCCCTCGCCGCCGGCGAGGCTCCGCTCGTGTCCGTGCCGAACGCCGCCCCACATCCCACGTCCGCCGCCGGCGCTCCCCGCGTCCCCGAGCCCGAGCTGCCGCTCGCGGGCGCGCGTCCCGGTGACGTGCGCGCGGAGCAGTTCACGCCGCCGGTCGTGCAGGAGAAGGTCATCTCCGAGATCTCCCACGAGCTCGGAAACTTCTTCCACAAGCTCTACTACTGGTCCGAGTTCCTCCAGGAGAAGCGCACGGGACACGCCGCCGACGCCACGGCGACCCAGATGCTCGAGCGCACCATCCGCAACCTGGAGGACTTCCTCAAGATCTCGCTCGACTTCTTCCGTCCGCTGAAGCTCTCGCCGATGCGCATGCCCGTCGCCGACTTCGTCGCCGGCGTGCTCGGACAGATGCGGGCGCAACTCAACGGCAGCCCGGTCACGGTCACCGATCCGGGAGCGTGGGACGACTTGACGATCCAGATCGATCCGTCGCGCCTGCCGCCCGTCTTCCTCGTCGCGCTGCGCCGACTCACGGAACAAGCGACGGCCGGAAGCAGCATCCAGATCACGCTCGCCGTCGCCGACCGCACGCCCGCGCGCGGCCTCGAGGTCGAGTTCCGCCTCTGCGATCCGAACGTCAGCGCGTCGCTGTTCCAGACCGCCGCGGCCGGCATCGAGTGGGCCATCGCCGAACGCATCGTCGCCCTGCACGGTGGCGAGCTGCGCGAGGGTCCCGCGACCGAGGGTGAGCGGATGCTCGCGTTGTTCCTGCCGTTCCACGTCTGATTCTCTCGAGGTTCGAATTGATGGAAACACGCATCCTGATCGTCGACGACGACCCGTTCATCTGTCGCCAGCTCGAGGAGCTCTACACCTCGCAGCGATACGCGGTCGCCTGCGCGCCGAATTCCACCGAAGCGCTGCGGCTGTTGGGCGAGCAGGAGTTCTCGCTCGCCGTCGTCGACCTCAAGATTCCCGGCACCGACGGCATCGGGCTGACGCGCGAGATCCGCGACCGCTGGCCCGACCTCGACGTGATCATGATCACCGGCTACGCGAGCATCAAAGGCGCGGTCGAGGCGATCAAGCAGGGCGCGAGCGACTACATCACGAAGCCGTTTCAGAAGGAGGAGATCCTCCTCGCGACGGAGAAGATCCTCGAGAAGCGCCGGCTGCTCGACGAGATCAACTACCTGCGCAGCCAGCTCTCGGACCGGTACTCGTTCGCCAACATGGTGAGCCGGAACCGCGTCATGCACGAGATCTTCGAGACGATCAGCGTGCTCGCGCAGAACGATGCGACGGTGCTGATCTACGGAGAGTCCGGCACCGGCAAGGAGCTCGCCGCGCGCGCCATCCACTTCCAGGGCAAGCGCAAGAGCGGCCGCTTCGTCGCGATCAACTGCGCGGCGTTCCCCGACACGCTCCTCGAGAGCGAGCTGTTCGGGTATGAGCGCGGCGCGTTCACCGGCGCGATCCACGATCGCGTCGGCAAGATCGAGCTGTCGAGCGGCGGCACGCTGTTCCTCGACGAAATCGAGTCGATCTCGCTCAACATGCAGCTGAAGCTGCTCCGTGTCCTCGAGGAGCGCGAGGTCGAGAAGCTCGGATCGAACCGGCGCATCAAGGTGAACATGCGGATCATCTGCGCCACCAACATGGACCTGGCGCAGGCCGTGGCGGAAGGCCGGATGCGCGAGGACTTCTACTACCGCATCAACGTCGTGCCGCTGCGCATTCCGCCGCTCCGCGAGCGCATCGAGGACATTCCGCTGCTGGTCGGCGAGTTCCTGCGCAACAGCGAGATGGCGCGCGAGAAGGGCATCAACCGGCTCTCGAACAAGGCGCTGTCCCAGCTCATGAGCTATTCGTGGCCGGGCAACGTCCGCGAGCTCGGCAACGTCATCGAGCGCGCGATCCTGCGCACGAGCGGCTCCGTCATCCGCGAGGTCGACCTGCCGGGGCACTCGAGCGTCGGCAAGGAGTCGTCGAACGGCAACGGCCGCCAGTCCGGCTACGACTACGAGGTTCCGCTGAAGGAGTACCTGCGTCGCGCGGAGAAGGACTACCTCGCCCGCGTGCTGCGCAAGTATCGCGGCGGCATCAACCTCACCGCGAAGCACGCCCTCGTCGACGCGGCCACGCTGCATCGCAAGATGAAGCTGCACGGCCTACGTCGCGAAGAGTACCGGCTGCGCGGCAAGCTCGACGGTGCCGAGGCGCTCGGGAGCGGGGGCTGAGCCTGACGATCGTCACATACTCGCCGAGACACCGGCGCGCCGGGGTGATTCCCTGGCGCGCCGGCGTGTTTTCGGTCTGGCAATGCTGCAGCATATGCCATGCGACGGCGCACGATCCCGTGCGTCCGGGAAGCACCTGTCAGGCGTCGGTGCCTGATCATGCGTTCTCTTGCCGCCGTGCAATGCGGCATGGCACCGGCGCCATAGTCGGCGGGTTGGCTGCGACCAACGGGTGCGGGCGTGCACGAGCGCCGCAGTCGCGCGAGGAAACAGGCCTTTTGCGATGTGCCTCACTGCCAAAAAACCACGCAAATCCAGGGATTTGCGGTGATCAATCGGCGGTCATGTGGCATTGAAATTGCACTCGCGCCATGCGCGGGCGGCGGTTCTCTGGACCGCGCTCTCGGTCTCACCGGCGTGCGGCGCCCACCGCGGTCGGAGTTCCGGGTGTCATCGATGATTCCACGCGAAATACCGCGAGAAACCCTGGGAAATTTCACTCGTCGCAGCTATAGGCTGCCGGCGACGGAGGCGTAGTCCATGCGCAAGTTCACCCACCGAGCGGCCCTGGCGGCGTTGGTCGCATGCGTCCTGGTGGCTGGGTGCAGCACCAAGCAGAGCGCGAAGATGGCGCCGCCGGGAACTCCGGTCATGGCGCTGCTGCCTCCGGAGCCTCCGCAGCCCGGTCCGGCGTACCGTATCCAGATCGGTGACGAGCTGCACGTTCGGTTCCTCTACCAGCCGGAGATGAACGAGCAGCTGCCCGTCCGCTACGACGGCCGCATCTCGCTCGGCGCCACGGGCGAGCTCACCGTGCTCGGAATGACGCCGCCCGAGCTCGAACAGCTGATCGTCGACAAGTCGAAGGACCGGCTGCGCGATCCGGTCGTGACGGTGATCGTCACGAAGATCGGCGAGCAGCGGGTGTACATCGGCGGCGAGGTCGGCAAGCCCGGCTACGTCCCGCTCCGTCCCGACATGACGCTGCTGCAGGCGGTGCTCCAGTCCGGCGACTTCCGCGACACCGCGAAGCTCGACAGCGTGCTGCTGCTTACGCCGGGGCCCGACGGCAAGTTCAGCGCCGCACGCGTCGACATGGAGCAGGTCGTCGAAGCCGGCATTCCGGAGCGCGTGCGCCTGCGGCCGAACGACGTCGTCTACGTCCCGTCCACGTGGATCGCCGATGCCAACGTCGTCGTCGACCAGTGGGTGCGCGGTCTCATCCCGGCCCTGCCGCGCGTCGGCGTGGGCTACTCGCTGTCGGGCCAGTGACGTCCCGCGACTGACACACACACGAGGCATAGGAAATCGCATGGCAACCCTGCAGACCCTTCCCGAGGCCACCCAGGTCCTCCCCGCGCACGCGCCGGGCAGCGCGTCGACCATCGCGGCGAGGAGCTTCCTGTACGCCGTGTTCAAGCACCGCCGTCTGGTCGTCGGTGTCTTCGTGATCGTGTTCCTCGGCTCGGCGATCGCCGCGCTGATCCGCCCGCGGACGTGGCTCGCGAGCACCAAGGTGCTCGTGAAGCTGGGTGAGACGGTGCAGCTCGCGCCGGCCGAGGCGCCGTCGCGCAGCATCAACGTCCCGCTCAACCAGGAAGTCGTCAAGACGGAAGCGGACATCGTGAAGAGCTGGCAGGTCGTCGAGGAGGCGGTCCACCGGCTCGGCATCAAACCCGAGGACGGCGGCGACGAGCAGGAGCTCATCGACGGCCTCCGTCGCGGTCTGACGGTCACGCAGACGCCGGGCACGAACGTCCTCTCGGTGAGCTTCCTCGGGAAGAACCCCGACAAGGCCGCTCGCATGGTCAACGCGATCACCGACGTCTACATCGACCATCACAACAAGGTGTATCGCCGCGAGGGCATGTACAACTTCTACAACGAGCAGCTGCGCATCCTGGAGCAGCAGATGCTCGCGTCGCAGCGCAAGCTGCGCGACTACCTCAAGAAGACCGGCGTCGTCGACGTCGAGCAGGAGATCCGGCTGCTCGCGATGGACGAGGTCCAGCAGGACAAGGGCCTCCGCGCGCACCTCGCCAAGATCAAGGCGACCGATCGCAAGATCGTCAACCTGCAGGATCAGCTCGCCAAGACGCCCGCGACGGTGGCGTTCGCCGAGGAGTACTCGTCGAACCCGACCGCGCAGACGTTCAAGAACAAGCTCGCCGAGCTCGAGGTCGAGAAGTACAACCTCGAGCAGAAGTACACGGGCGAAGCCCGTCAGCTGAAGGATATCAACGCGCAGATCGGCTCGGTGCGCGGGCGGCTCAAGGCCGAGCAGGAGCGGATCCTCGGCAAGCAGACGGTTCGCACCAACGACCTATACGTCGAGCTCCAGCGCAACCTGTTCTCGCTCGAGCAGCTGCTGTCCGACGCGAAGGCGCGCGAGCCCGCCATGCGCCGCCGTCTCAAGACGACGCAGAAGCGGCTGCGTAAGCTGCGTGACCGTCGCTTCGTGATCGCGAACCTCGAGCAGGAAGCCGAGCAGAAGAAGTACGCCTTCGACCTGTACTACAAGAAGCACGAGGAGGCGCGCATCACCGAGGCCATGACGAACCAGAGCATGGTCAACGTGAGCGTGGTCGAGCACGCGAACGCGCCGCTCGAGCCCGAGAACGGGATCCTGCTGCCGCTGCTGATGGGTCTCGTCGGCGGTCTCGCCCTCGCGACGGCCATGGCCGTCGCCGTCGAGTACCTGAACCGCCGCCTGCGTTTCGAGGAAGAGGTCGAGCGGTATCTCGAGCTGCCGGTCCTCGCGGTCATTCCAGACCTCGAGACCACGCCCGACCTGGCGAGCGTCTGAACACAGGAGAGCTGATCACATGAGCCGCATCTACGACGCACTGAAGAAGCTCGAAGCCGAACGACACGGTGGTAACGGCGCGACCAACGGCCACGGCAACGGGGCCAATGGGCACGGCAACGGCAATGGCAACGGCCACCATGGCAACGGCAACGGCAATGGCAACGGGAAGCGGCGTGGATGGCAGCAGGGACTGCAGTGGCTGTTCGCGGGCAACGCGGCGCGCCTCAAGGGAAGCGACGGGACGCCCGTCAACTTCGACCTCGGTCCCGAGGTCGAGGAGGCGTATCAGCGCCTCGGCACGAACCTGCTCGTCGCGCCGGGCAGCGACGCCGTGCCGCAGCCGAAGCTGCTCGGCATCGTCGCCGCGCGCCACGGTGAGGGCACGACCACGACGGCCGGCGTCCTCGCGTCCATCCTGTGCCGGCGTCGTGGCGGACGCGTCGTCGTCGTCGAGGCGAACTACCGCTCGCCGTCGTTCGAGACGGCCTTCGGCATCAAGGCGAACGGCGGCCTGGCGCAGCTGATCACCGGCACGCAGACCCTGGCGGAGGTGGCGCAGGCCACGCAGCTCCCGAACCTCTTCGCGATCGGCTGCGGGACGTCCGAGGTGCCGCCGTCGGCGCTGTTCGATGCGCCGGGCTTCACGCCGGCGCTGGCGCAGCTGCGCGAGCACTTCGACTTCGTGATCTTCGACCTGCCGCCGGTCAACGTGTACGGCGATTCGCTGATCGTCGGACCGCGTCTCGACGCGGCCGTCATCGTGATCGAGGCGGACGCCACCCGCATCACCGAGGTCGAGCGCGCGCGCCGTACCCTCGAGCGGACCGGCGTGCATTGCGTGGGCTCGGTGCTGAACCGACGCCGGAACTACATCCCGGCGTTCATCGAGGAGATGCTCTAGACCAGTCCGCCGCGCACCGCCCGCGTGATGCCCATGCCCGCTGCCGCCATGTCCCGTCGCGCCACCAGCACGTCGTTGCCGATGCGCGCGCTGCTGGCGGTGATGTTCCCGATGATCGCCGCGCTGACGGTGACGGGAACCTATCTCAACAAAGAGATCATCATCACCGTCCTGTGGCTCGCCCTCAGCGTCGGCGGGTTCCTGTTCATTCGGCCGGTCGTCGGCATCGCGGTGATGACGTCGGCGTTCCTGCTCGCCGCCTATCCCACGCTCCTTCAGGCGCTCGGCTTCCTGACGATCAACAACCTGCTCGGCATCTGCTTCGTCGTCCTGCTGGCGCTGCGCATCCTCGAGACGCGCGACCTGTCGTTCCTCAAGATCAAGCAGGTGCAGGTGCTGATGGTGATCGGCGTGCTGCTCCTCATCGGCACGTTCTGGGCCGACTGGCAGTTCCCGATGTTGCAGGCCAGCGTCGGCAAGATGAAGCGCATCGACAAGACGGCGGACATGGGCCACGACTTCGTCGCCCGTCTGGTCTTTCTGATCTTCTTCTGCGTGTTCGTGCGGACGCGCGCCGACATCAAGATCGTGTTCATGGTCTTCATGCTGGCGCTGTTCGCCGCGGTCCCGTCCGCGTTGATCAACATGGCGACGGGAAGCCTGAATCGCGGCTTCCGCGCCGCGGCCAGCGTGACGTCGGGCGCGAATCCGAACCGCCTGGCGATGATCTGTCTCATGGAGATCGCCTGCTGGTGGTTCTGGGCGCACGCCCGCCCGGGTACCGTGCGCCGGATACTGTCGTTCGCCGCGATGGGCGCCTGCGTCATGGTGCTGATGGCCACGGGGTCGCGCAGCGGGCTCCTCGGCCTCGGCGTGCTGGGACTGCTGCTGCAGACCGGGCCGAAGTCGTTCCGGGTGCCGGCGACGCAGATCGGTCTGCTGGTCGCGTGCGGCGCGTTCGCGGTCATCACGATGGTGCCGGCCGAGAGCTGGAACCGCATGATCACCTTCAACCCGGACAAGGGCGAGATCGGCGCCAGCTCGAACACGATGCGCGAGGAGACGCTCGAGCGCGCGTGGGAGATGGCCTGGGACTATCCGCTCTTCGGGATCGGCCTCGGAAATTTCCGCGAAGTGTCACGCCAGGTCTACCAGGACGCCTACTATCGCCCCCCGCACAACTCGTATCTCTGGGCCATGTCCGAAGGCGGCATGCTCGTCCTCGCCGGCTACATGTGGCTCTTCTGGATCACCTGGAAGGACCTGGCCGTGGTCAAACGTCTTGCCCATCGCGATCGCGAGATCGCGTCGCAGGCGGCATGCATCCGGGTGGTCTTCCTCTTGTACTTCTTCTTCTCCGGCTTCGCCGACCTGTGGCTGAACCCGGTCACCTACGTGCTGCTGGGGCTGGTCTACACGACGCGACGCTACGTCGAGGAGCTGCCGGACAACGCGCCGACCGTCGTGGCGCATCCCGTCCGCCGTGCGTTGCCGCGCCCGCGGAGGGCCGTCGCGTGAAGATCCGGATCGCGTTCTTCGCCCCGCTGCTCGGGACGGGCGGCACGCAGCGCCACCTCCAGCAGGTCCTCGAGCTGCTCGATCCCGCGCGTTTCACGACCCACGTCTACACGCTGAAGCCGGGTGGCGAGGTCGAGGACGAGCTGCGCGCCACGGGCGTGCCGTTGACGTGCCTGCGCCTCGGCAACGCGCTCGGGTCGCCGCGCTCGATCGCCGCCATCGTCAGCGCCGCGCGCGGTCTGCGGCGAGCGCATGTCGACGTCGTGCACGGCTACCAGTGGCGGCCGGCGCTCGTCGGGTCCCTGATCGCGCGGATCGCGCGCGTGCCGCTCGTGCTCGCCAGCAAGCGCAGCCTCACCGGCGACGACAGCCGCGCGCGCCATGCGTGGCGCCGGATCGCGCGCTCGGTCGATACGCTGATCGTCAACGCCGACGCGCTCCGCGTCGAGGGTGAGGCGCTCGGCATGCGCTGCCGTTGGGCGTTGCTGCAGAACGGCGTCGACACGGATCGGTTTCGGCTCGCGCCGGCCGGGCCCGACACGCGTGCCGCGATGGGGCTCGATCCCACCCGACCCGTCGTCGGCACGGTTGGACGTCTCGAGTCGCGCAAGGGGCACGATCAATTCCTGGTCGCGGCGCGCGAGCTCGCGCGGCTCGCGAACGGCGTGCGGCCGCAGCTGCTCATCGTGGGCGACGGGCCGCTGCGCGACGACCTCGCGCGCCAGGCGCGGGAGCTCGGCATCGCGGACAGCGTGCACTTCACCGGCGGCGTCGCCGACGTGCGCCCGCCGCTCGCCGCGATGGACGTCTTCGTGCTGCCGTCGCGCGCCGAGGGCATGTCGAACGCGCTGCTCGAAGCGATGGCGGCGGCGCGCCCGGTCGTCGCGACCGCCGTCGGCGGCAACGGCGAGGTCGTCACGGCGGAGCGGACGGGACTGCTCGTGCCGCCGGACGATCCGCAGGCGATGGCCGACGGCGTGTGGGGGCTCTTGACCGACCGCCCGCGGGCCACCGCGATCGGCGCCGCGGCGCAGGAGTTCGTGACGACGACGTTCGGTGCCCGGGCGATGGTGGGCCAGCTCGAGCGGCTGTACGCGGAGCGCCTCGCGCTCCGTCGGGCCCGGAGCGCGGCGTGAGGGGGAGGGGGCACACGCGCACATGAGGCCTCGGGCCGCCGTCTTCTGCCTCCACGACATCGTGCCGACCGACCGGCTGGACGCCGTCCCCGTGACGCACCGGCCGTATGCGCTGTCCCCGGAGGAGTTCCGCGCCCACCTGATGGCGGTCGCGCCCCATGCGCGCCGCACGATTCCGGTTGGGATGGTGCCCGGCGAGCTGGGCGGCGGGTTCTTCTGCCTGACCTTCGACGACGGCAGCGCGAGCGACTACACGGAGGCGTTCCCGGTGCTGCGCGAGCTCGGCATGCGCGCGACGTTCTTCATCGTTCCGACGCTGGTCGGCACGGCCGGCTACGTCACGTGGCCGCAGCTGCGCGAGATGGTCGCGGCGGGCATGGAGATCGGCAGTCATTCGATGACGCATCCGTTCCTGCACTGCCTCGACGCCGACGGCGTGCGCCGCGAATTCGGCGATTCCAAGGACGAGCTCGAGCAGCGGCTCGGCGCGCCGGTGCGCACGGCGTCGCTGCCCCGCGGCTGGGAGCCGCCGGAGTTCGAGACGGTCCTCGGCCAGCTCGGCTATCGCGTCTTCTGCACGAGCCGGTGCGGCTGGTGGTACCCCGGCGGCCGCGCGCTCGCGATGCCGCGCGTGGCGATCCGTCGCGGCCTGGCGTCGGAGGAGTTCGCGTCCATCGCCGCCGGCGAGCGGCGTGCCCTGTGGCGCATGCAGACCATCGAAGCGGCGAAGAACGCGGCGAAGGCGTGTCTCGGCGCGGACGGCTGGCAGCGGCTGCGCGCACCACTCCTGGCGCTCAAGGAGCGCGTCTGATGGCGGGATTCCTGTTCTGGAGCTCCCTCCTCGTCATCGCCTGGGTGTACGTCGGCTACCCGATCGTGCTCTGGCTGACGGCGATGATCCGACAGCGCCCGGTGCGCCGCGGCGCGATCCAGCCGATGGTCTCGCTGATCATCTGCGCCTACAACGAGGAACGCGACATCCGTCGCAAGCTCGAGGAGACGCTCGAGACCGAGTATCCATCCGATCGTCTCGAGATCATCGTCGCGTCCGACGGCTCGACCGATCGCACCGACGACATCGTGCGCGAGTTCGCGCCGCGCGTGACCCTGATGCGGGTCGAGGGCCGCGGCGGCAAGACCGTCGCGCAGAACGCGGCGGTCGCGGCGGCGAAGGGCGAGATCCTCGTCTTCTCCGACGTCACCACCGTCTACACGCCGCGGACCATCCCGGCGATGATCGAGAACTTCGCCGACCCCGAGGTCGGTTGCGTGGGCGGCGATCTCCACTACCTGAAGGAGCCGCGCAACTCGTCGGCGGAGGGGCGCGCGCTCTTCTGGAACTACGAGCGCCAGCTGCGCGTGTGGGAGAGCCAGGTCCACTCGATCATCGGCGTCGCCGGGTGCATCTACGCCATGCGACGCGAGCTCTACATCCCGCTCGACGCGGCCGCGATCAGCGACTTCATCCAGCCCGGCAAGGTGACGGAACGCGGGCATCGCACGGTGCTCGAGCCGGCGGCGCTGGCCTTCGAGCCGGCCGAGTCGGGCTCGCTGAGCAACGAGCTGAATCGCCGCGCGCGCGTGATCACGCGTGGGTTGCGCGGGGCGTTCCACATGCCGGACCTGCTGAACCCGTTGAAGCATCCGTGGTTCGCGATCGAGCTCTGGTCGCACAGGGTGCTGCGCTGGCTGGTGCCGGTCTTCCTGCTGATCCTGCTGTTCGCCAGCGTGATCGGCGCGCCGTCGAGCGGCTTCTTCCGGCTCGCGCTGCTGGCGCAGTTGCTCGTCTATGGCACCGGCTTCGTGGCGTATCTGCTCGATCGCGGCAGCATTCGCATCCCGGGGCTCTTCATCCCGCTGTATTTCTGCCTGGTGAATCTGGCGCCGCTGGTCGCCATCGCCTGGCTGCTCCGCGGCGAGCGCAAGGTCGTCTGGGAGACGGGGCGATGACCCATTTGGGCCGCGCGGCGCGTCGTGGGGCAGACGATCGATGATGCCGCTGGTCAAACGCGCCCTGTTCCACTCGGGCCTCCTCGGGTTGGCACGCATGGCGCGACAGCGGGTGCGCGGGGTCGTCCTGCGCTATCACGCGCTGACCGACGACGAGCGCGACGTCCTCTACGCGGCGCCGGACATCTGCATGCCGGTTGCGGCGTTTCGCCTGCAGATGGCGTTCGTCAGGCGGGCGTACACGGTCCTGTCGCTCGACGAGCTGGTCGCCGCGGTGGTCGCCGGCGGCAGCCTGCCGCCGCGCTCGCTCGCCATCACGTTCGACGACGGCTACGCGGACAACCACCGTCTGGGGATGCCGGTGCTGCAGCGGCTCGGGCTGCCGGCGACGGTGTACGTCGCCACGGGCTGCGTCGACGGTGGCCCCGTCTTCTGGGTCGGCGCCGTCCGCGCACTCGCCATGTCGGCGCGGGGACCGGTCCTCGAGCTGCCGGGGCATGCGCCCATTCCGCTGGGTCCCGCGGATCAGCGGGGACCGGCGGTGAAGGCGCTGACGCGCGCGCTCGTGCCGCTGGCGGCGCCGGCGCGCGCGGAGCTGCTCGCGACGGCGGCGGCGACGGCGGGCGTCGATCTCGACGGGCTCCTCGCCGGCACCATGCTGACGTGGGCGCAGACGCGCGAGCTCGCTGCGGCGGGCTGGACCATCGGCGCGCACACGGTGACGCACTCCAACGTGGCGCTCATCGATCCCGCAGACGCCGAAGCGGAGATCATGGCGTCACGCGACGCCATCGTCGCCGCAGTGGGCGCACAGGTGTGCCACTTCTGCTACCCGAACACGGGCGGGCAGCATCAGTACTTCGGCCCGCAGGTGGTCGAAATCCTCAAGCGGAACGGGTTCCGATCGGCGACGACCTCCCGTCCCGGCGCCCTGCGTCCGGGGACGGATCCGTTCTTGCTCCCCCGGCTCGGCGTCAGCCCGCGGCTGGCGGAAGTGACCGAGCTGGCGGCAGCACTCGAGCGGCAGCGACTAGCGGCCTGAATGGCACGGCAACGATTGGCGGCGTGAACGACGATGTGTGGGATTGCAGGCGAACTCCGACTGACACCTGGTGAGCGGCCCGACGCGGACGTGGTCCGCGCCATGTGCGACGTCATGGTGCACCGCGGGCCCGACTCGTTCGGCCAGTTCCTCCACAGCGAGGTCGCGCTCGGCATGCGTCGTCTCGCCATCGTCGACGTCGAGGGCGGGAAGCAGCCGCTCGGCAACGAGGACGGCTCGGTCCAGGTCGTCTGCAACGGGGAGATCTACAACGCGCCCCAGCTGACCAAGGAGCTGCTCGCGCGCGGGCACACGCTGCGCACCCGCTCCGACGTCGAGGTGATCGCCCACCTCTACGAGGAAGAGGGCGTGAACGTCGCGCGCAAGCTCGACGGCATGTTCGCCTTCGCCATCTGGGATGCGAAGGAGCATCGCCTCGTCCTCGGCCGCGACCGCATCGGCATCAAGCCGCTCTACGTCACGCAGGTCGGGGACCGGCTGCTCTGGGGCTCCGAGGCGAAGTGTCTCCTCGCCGGCGGCCTCGAACCGAAGCTCGATCCGCAGGCGCTGCACGACTACCTGACGCTCGGCTACGTGCCGGGCCCGGCGTCGATCTTCGCGGGTACCACGCAGCTGCCGCCGGGACACATCCTCGTCGCCGAGCCGATGAAGAAGCGCGTCACCACGGAGGCCTACTGGGAGCTCCGCGGTCACGCCACGCACACCGAGCAGCGCTCCGAGGCCGACTGGCAGGCCGAGCTCACGCGCACCCTGCGCGCGGCGGTCGAGAGCCATCTGATGGCCGACGTCCCGCTCGGCGTCTTCCTCTCCGGCGGTCTCGACTCGGGCACGATCGTCGCGCTGATGTCCGAGCTCGGCGTCTCCCCGATCCGCACGTTCACGATCGGCTTCGAGGAGAAGAGCTTCAGCGAGACCGACACCGCGCGCGAGGTCGCACAGAAGTACGGCACCGAGCACCACGAGCTGATCGTCCGCCCGGATGCCGTCAGCCTGCTGCCGAAGCTCGTGCGCTACTTCGACGAGCCGTTCGCCGACTCGTCGGCGATCCCGGTCTACCACGTCTCCGAGCTGGCGCGGCGGCACGTGAAGGTCGTGCTGTCGGGCGAGGGCGGCGACGAGGTCCTCGCCGGCTACGAGACGTATCGCGCGCGTCGCATCGCCGCGATGTATGCGCGGCTGCCGCGCGCGATCGGCGCCGGCCTGGTGCCCGCGATCGTCCGGCGGCTCCCGGTGTCGCACGCGAAGGTCAGCTTCGACTACAAGGCGAAGCGCTTCGTCACTGGTGCGTATCTGCCGCCCGCCGAGGGACACCTCTGGTGGAAGACGATCCTCACCGAGGAGCTGAAGGCCGGCCTGTACGCGCGCGGAGCGGGGAAGGGCGTCGCGCCCACCGCGCGGCTCTTCTCGCAGCTCTTCGACGAGTCGGACGGCGGGGAGCTGGACCGCCTGCAGTACGTCGATGCGCGTCTTTACCTGCCGGCCGACATTCTGGTTAAGGTCGACCGGATGAGCATGGCGCACTCGCTCGAAGCGCGGGTTCCGTTCCTCGACCGCGCGATGGTGGAGCTGACGCGCCGCATCCCGCCCCGGCTGCGCATGCGCGGGCTGACGACCAAGTACCTCCTGCGCAAGGCGATGGCCGAGCGGCTCCCGGCCTCGGTGCTGCAGGGGAAGAAGCGCGGATTCAACGTGCCGATGCCGGCGTGGCTGTCCGGCGGGCTGCGCGATTTCACGCGGGACGTCCTCGGCCCGGCCCGGCTGCGCCGGCAGGGGCTGTTCGAGCCGGCCGCCGTGGATCGGTTGGTCCAGGATCACCTGGCCAAGCGCGCCGATCACAGCCGGGCGATCTGGACGCTGCTCGTGCTCTCGGTCTGGCAGGACGAGATGCTGCGCGACCTGCCGCCCGTCAGCCAGCGGCTGGCCGGAGCGTTCGCGTGACGCAGAACAAGACGAAGTCCGAACGGAGAACGACGTGATCGCGCTGGAAGCCGTCGAGGTCAAGGTCAATCAACCGGCCGGGGAAACCCGCGATCTGGGGCTACGCCCCGATCCGACCTGGAGCCGCATCTGGCAGGTGCTCATCGCCTTCGCCGGGCTCGTGGTTCTGATGCCGGTGTCGATGGTGATCGCGCTCGCGACGAAGCTCACGAGCCGCGGCCCGGTCCTCTACCGCGGCCACCGCATCGGCCGGAACATGGAGCCGTTCGACATCATCAAGTTCCGGACGCTCCTGGTCGACGCCGAGCAGCGCATCGGCGCCCGGCTGCTCACGCCGGGCGATCCCCTCTACACGCCCGTCGGCCGCTTCCTGAAGCGCACCAAGCTCGACGAGATCCCCCAACTCTGGAACGTCGTCCGCGGCGACATGAATCTCGTCGGTCCGCGCCCGATCCGGCCCGTGTTCCTCGCGACGTCGATGCGCGAGATCCCGAACTATGCGGCGCGCTTCATCGTCCGGCCCGGAATGACCGGTCTCGCGCAGCTCCGCGGCGGCTACTTCACGCATCCCCGCGACAAGCTCCGCTACGACGTCCTGTACATCCGCAATCGCAACTTCCTGCTCGACGTGAAGCTCGTGCTGGCGACGTTCGTGAAGCTCCTGAACCGCTGGCTGACGCTCGGGCTGCTGCTCGCGCTGGTCTTCCTGTCGGCGTCGTTCCTGCCGGCGATCTTCCGCACGCCGTTCGAGATCGAGTTCGGCGGCTTCCACCTGTCGCCGTTCGAGGCGATCGGCCTCGTGCTCGCGGCGGCGGCGTTGGTGCGGCAGATCCCATCGCACCGACTCTACCTCTATCAGACGCCGACGAACCGGCCGATCCTCTGCTTCGTCCTGTTCTCGGTGCTGGCCGGTCTCGTCGCCGGCGACCTGTCCGCTCGGCTGCGCGACGTCGCGTACTTCAGCGCGTCGGGCTTCCTCCTGTTCTTCCTCGTCGTGAGCGGCGACATGACCGCCGGGTTCGCGCGCCGCGCCACGCGCCTGATCGCGCTGGCGGCGGTCGCGGTCGCGGTCGTCGGCATCCTGCAACTCGTGCTCGAGACGCACGGCGGCGTCGCTGCCGACGCCACGGGCCTGCCGCGCGTCGCCTCGACGCTGGGTAGCCCGGTCGTCCTCGCGGCGTACCTGGTGCTCGGCATCCCGCTCGTCCTGGTCGAGCTCGCCTGCGCCGAGCGGCGCGAGGAGCGCGACTTCTGGCTGATCTGCAGCACGCTCGTGCTGGTCGCGGTCGTCCTGACGCAGACGCGCACCTCGCTGCTCGCCCTGTGGCTCACCGGCGCCGTGTTCACCTGGCGGGTGTCGCGGCGATCGTTCCGGCTCGTCCTCGGCGGCGCGCTCGGCATCCTCGGCGTCATGGTGATGACCGGCACGCTGCGGCTCTCGCCGATGGACATCACGAACGAGGTGTCGCGCCGGCTCACCGTCACGGCGGCAACGCTGTCGGAGGAGGCGAGCTCGCTGCGCGGTCTCGTCGGCACGGATCCCGGCAAGGGCGCCGTCGCCGTCGTCGAGGTCGGCAAGGGCAGCGAAGGCAATCCCGAGACCGCGCGCAACGAGAACATGCACCTCACGCTCGTGCTGCGCACCGGCATCCTCGGCTGGGCGATCATGATGTGGGTGATCGGCGCGGCGCTGGCCGGCATCTACCGCGGCAGCCGCGTCGTCCACGATCGCCGGCTCTCGCTCACGCTGTGGGCCGTGTTCTCGTCCGGCCTCGGCTTCCTGATCTCCATGGCCAACTTCAATGCCTTCTACAATCCGACCATCCAGATCATGTTCTGGGGCCTCCTCGGCCTGGGCATGGGTATCGTGACGCATTTTGCGGGCCGCCGTCCGGCCTTCAACGTCATCTACCGCTTCGGTCAGGGGGAGTGATCGAAGTGCAGATCCGCGCACGCATGCTCGGCGCCCTCCGTGGCGCCGGCCTCGGCCTCCTCGGCGGGGCGCTCTGGTTCACGCTCGAGGCGGTCGGCAGCTGGGCCGTCGGCAGCGCCATTCCGCTCGGCATCCTGCAGAAGGTCGCCGGGCTCGATCTCGTGATCGCCGCCCTCGCCGGGATGCTGCTCGGTGCGGCGTTGCCGAACGCCGGCGGCACCGTGCTGGCGCTCGGTCTCGCGGCGGTCTACGGCTTCCTCCGCGTCTACGCGCCGCCGGGCCTCGGGGCCGAAGCGGTGTTCGTCGGCGTCGCGGTCGCGGCGGTGTTCCTCGCCCGCCGCATCGTCGGCGAGAAGGGCGCGGTCCTCGCATTCATCCACCTGACCGTTCTCGGCGCGGCCAGCCTGCTGGTCGCGGAAGTCATCCTCGACGAGAGCCGCGCGAACGCGCTGCGCGGGATGCGCCTGCCGCTGCTGATCGCCGTCGTTCCGCTGCTCGGCGTCCTCGCGGACCGCATCCTCTCGTTCGTGCTCCGCAAGCGGGCGTTGCGCTTCGGGCTCGAGCTCGCCGCGGCCGCCGTGGCGCTCGTGGTACTGGGGCGGCCGCTGTCGACGGCGCCGGTGCTCGAGACCGTGATCACGGCGGTGCCGCCGCCGGCTGGCACGCCCGACATCATCCTCGTCTCGCTCGACACCACGCGCGCCGACCACATGTCGCTCTACGGCTACGGGCGGCCGACGTCGCCGCAGCTCGAGGAGTTCGCCAAGGACGCGCTCGTCTTCACGCAGGCGCGGTCGACGGCCGGGTGGACGCTGCCCGGGCACGCGTCGATGCTGACCGGGATGTATCCGAGCCGTCACGGCGCGCATCTCGCCGGCGGCTTCCAGGGCGGCGAGTCGATCGACGGGCGGCGCAACGTCGCGTTCCCGCTCGCCGCCGACAAGACGACGATGACCGAGGTGCTGCGCGACCGCGGCTACCACACGGGCGCGTTCGTCTCGAACTTCAGCTACCTCTATCGCGATTTCGGCCTGGCGCAGGGCTTCAACATCTACGACGACAAGCCGGGCCTGCTGATGCGCCTCAAGCCGCCGGTCGTGCGCTTCGTGCAGCGGTTCTCGCCGGGCTTCTGCCTGAAGCCGTTCCGCAGCGCGCGCGACATCAACGCGTCCGGCCTCGTCTGGCTCGACGCCCAGGCGAAGGACCGGCCCGCGTTCCTGTTCCTGAACTACATGGAGCCGCACCAGCCGTGGCTGGCGCCGGCGCCGTTCGACCAGTGGGTGTGGGGCCTGCCCGAAGCGCACGCGCTCGCGACGCAGAACCTCTACACGCACGAGGTGAAGGACTTCACGAAGGAGCAGCTCGACTTCATCGTCGCCAACTACGACGGTCAGGTGGCGGCGATGGACCACGCGTTCGGCGAGTTGATCGAGGCGCTCAAGGCGCGCGGTCGCTACGAGAACGCGCTCATCATCGTCACGGCCGACCACGGCGAGCTCCTCGGCGATCACGGGCAGGTGGGTCACATGGGCCGCATGCTGTACGAGGGCCTGCTCCACATCCCGATGATCGTGAAGTTCCCGGGCGAGGACCGCCCGCGCGGCCGCGTCGACACGCCGGTGCAGAACCTCGACGTCCCGCCGACCGCGCTGACGCTTGCGGGCGCACCGATCCCGCCCGGCGTCCAGGGCCAGTTCCTGCGCGAAGTCACGCGGCCGAGCTTCGCCGAGGAGGACATCAACCCGTTCCTCGTGACGTCCTACGGCGAGTTCTACGATCGCGGAATGCGGGTCCTGTTCGACGGCAACTGGAAGCTGATCAAGACGTCGCGCGGCGAGAAGTATCTCTACGATCTGTCGCGCGACCCCACCGAGCAGAACGACCTCGCCGCGGCCGAGCCCGAGCGCGTGGCCGAGCTGGCGAAGCGTCTCGAGGCGAAGCTGAGCACGATGGTGGCGAAAGCCGACTCCCACAAGCAGGTGAACTGAGCACATGCGTCCGAACGGTACACAGGCGAAAGCCGCCGAATCTTCGCAGGGCATCAAGCGCGTGACGTCGATCTCGCGCTGGCTGTCGCGAAAGAAGCAGCCCCTCGCGCAGACGAGCCCGAAGGTGTCGGTGGTCCTCCCGGTCTACAACGCGGAGGCCACGCTCGCGGAGTGTCTCACGCGGCTCTACCAGTCGAGCTTCACCGAGTTCGAGTGCGTCATGATCGACGACGGCTCGACCGACAGCTCGCGGGCGATCGCGTCGAACTTCCCGGTTCGCATCGTTCCGTCCGCCGGCCGCGTCGGCCCGGCCGCCGCCCGCAACCTCGGGGCGCGGGTCGCCACCGGCGAGATCCTGTTCTTCATCGACTCCGACGTGATGATCCGGCCCGACACGCTGTCGCTCCTGGCCGACGGGTTCGAGAACGGCGACGTCGACGGGTTCGTCGGGGTCCAGGCCGCGCAGATGCGCCATCGGGACCTGGTCAGCCAGTACAAGAACATCTGGATCCGATGGACCTACCTCCGCCAGACCGGGGACGTGCCGCTCTTCTACACGACGGCCGCAGCCATCCGGCGGGAGGCCTTCCTGCGCGTCGGCGGCTTCGACGCGGGCTATGCAACGCCGAGCGTCGAGGACACCGCGTTCGGCCAGAAGCTGGCTCGGCTGGGCGTCCGGGTCCGCGTGCATCCCGACCTCGAGGTCGAGCACGTGAAGCGCTACTCGTTGATGGGCCTGCTCAAGACGGATTTCATGCGGGCGGTCTCGCTGACGCGCCTGAAGCTGCGTCATCCGGGGGACCTGGCCCAGAACAACACGTCCGTCCCGGCAGCCTATATGGCGAGTGTGCCCCTGTGCGGGCTCTCGATCCTGCTGCTGGTGGCCGGGGTTTTGTTCGGGTTTCCGGCCCTCACCGCGCTGGGAGTGCTTGCGACGGTAGGCGTGGTCGTGCTGAACGTGGAGTTCCTGAATGCGATCCGGGTGAGCGACGGGGTGGGGAGGGCCATCATGGCGATCCCGTTGCTCTGGTTGGAGGTGCTGGTCGTCGGCGTGGGCACCGCCGTCGGCCTCTTCAGCTATCCGTTCGGACGCCGATACTGAGCAAGGGCGACAAGGCGCAAGGAGAGAGCGATGGGTTATCTCGATTATTTGAAGCACGGGAAGAAGATGTTCCTCAAGAAGGGGGAGCTTCCCGTGTACCTGGTCTACTTCATCACCGACGCGTGCAACGCGAAGTGCAAGCACTGCTTGCTCGCCGACGGCGCGCATCCGGGCTGGGAAGAGCCGTCGATGGCGTACCGGAAGCAGGAGCTCAGCCTCGAGGAGCTCGACAAGATCACCTCGAGCATGGGCAAGGGCAGCCTGATGTTCCTGCTGCCGACGGGCGGTGAGCCGTTCCTCCGCAAGGACATCGGTGAGATCGTCAAGATCTTCCACAAGAACACCGGCGTCCGGAACGTGGGCATTCCCACGAACGGCAGCACCACCGCGCGCACCGTGTCGATCGTGAAGGACCTGTGCGAGTCGTGCCCCGACCTCGATCTCCACATCGACGTCTCGCTCGACGGCGTCGGCGACCTGCACGACGAGATCCGCGTCTTCCCCGGTCTCTTCAAGCGCTCGATGGAGACGTACCGCGCGCTGCGCGAGGTCGAGAAGCACTACAAGAACTTCAGCGTGCAGGTTGAGACGACGGTCTCCAAGCACAACGAAGACGTGCTGATCGAGAACTACGAGTTCTTCCGCAAGAACCTCGACATCGACACCGTCTTCACGCTGCTCACGCGGGGGTCCCCCAAGGAGCCGCTCGCCAAGTTCTTCGACGTCGAGAAGTACCAGGCGTACGCCGATCACATGGAGGCCGAGTACAAGAGCGGCTCCCTCACCGGCTACGACCACTTCCCGTTCGCGGACTTCATCAACGCGAAGCGCATCGTCCGCCACAACCTCATCGCCAAGATCGCGCGCGAGAACGAGTACCAGATTCCCTGCTACGCCGGGAACCTGGGCGGCGCGATGTTCGCCAACGGCGACATCTACCCGTGCGAGCTCCTGATCGACCGCAAGCTCGGGAACGTCCGCGAAGCCGGCTACGACTTCAAGAAGATCTGGTTCAGCCAGGAGGCCGAGGCGGCGCGCAAGTTCATCCGCGAGTCGAAGTGCTTCTGCACCTACGAGTGCTTCCTCACGGTCAACATCCTGTTCAACCCCATGATGATGCCGACCGTCCTGAAGGAGTGGTCGAGCCTCAAGCTGCGCAAGGCGTGGCGGAAGATCACGGGGCAGCAGCCCGCGCGTGCCACGCTCGCGACCTGCGGCACCGGCACCTCACAGCCCCAGACCACCAAGCCGGCCACGGCCGCGTAAGCTCGTCCCAATCGTACTCCCTGGAGGCCCGTCATGTTTCGAGGCAAGCGTATCTCGGTCGTCATCCCCTGCCACAATGAAGAGGAGGGCGTCCGCGCGGTGATCGAGCAGATGCCGCCGATCGTCGACGAGATCCTCGTCGTCGACAACGCGTCGACCGACCGCACGGCGGAGGTGGCGCAGGAGCTCGGCGCCCGCGTGGTGCACGAGTCGCGCAAGGGGTACGGACGGGCCTACCGCACCGGATTCGAGAAGGCGCGCGGCGACATCATCGTCACGATGGACGGCGACGGCACGTACCCGCCGAACTCGATTCCCCTGCTGTTGCAGGTGCTGATCGAGGAGAAGGTCGACTTCATGACCGCGCGCCGCTGGCGGTCGAAGAACGACAAGTCGAAGAGCGCGCTGCGCCTGATCGGCAACGCCGTGCTCTCGACCGCGACGATGCTCCTCTTCCGCAAGTTCCTGATCGACTCGCAGTCGGGCATGTGGATCTTCCGGCGTGAGATCCTGCAGAACAAGGTGCAGCCGCAGAGCGACGGTATGGCGCTCTCGCAGGAGATCAAGATCCTCGCGTTCACGCACCCCGACGTGGTGTGCCTCGAGATGCCGATCTACTACGGCGAGCGCGTCGGCGTCAGCAAGCTCAACCTGTGGAAGGACGGCTTCGGCAACCTGCTCGCGCTGGCGAAGCTGCGGCTGAGCCTCGGACAACGCCGTCGCGCCGCGAGCGTGACGCCGCTCACGCCGATCGCCGAAGAGACGCACGAGCCGCGGGCCCGCCAGGCGCCCTGATCGAGCCGATGGCGCTCTGCCGCGCGCACGCGACGGCCGGGTGCCTGGCGTACGAACGCCGTGGCCGGGGCGCGCGGAGCAGGGTGCTGCCACCGGCGCCGACTGCGGCGGACGATCGCAGGCCGCTGCCCGGCGGCCCTCGGGGTCCAGGCAGGCCCCCGCGCTGGCCTGCCTCGCTACGGCGCCTCGTTCAGCACCCTGCCGGCCCCGGGCTGCGGTCGGTGTGGGGCGCCGCCTGATGTGGGGGCTGGCCTACACCGTCCTCGTCCTGGCGCTCTTCGTGCGGTTCGGCCCGCCGCCGGGGGGAGCCCACCGGCCGCTCCGGCCGGAGCCGGGCGAGCCGCTGCGGCTCGTCGGCCTGCACCACATGCTCTTCTACGTCCTGCTGCTGGCGGCGCCGATCGAGGCGCTGCTGGTCGGTGGGGCGCCCGGCGGACGGGCGATCGGGCTCATCCTGTTCGCGCTCGGGGTGTTCGGCTATCGCCGCGCCGGGGCTGCGCTCGGCGACGCGCTGTCGCCGCTCGTGTCGCCGCGTCCCGACGCGACGCTCGTGACGACCGGTCCGTACCGCTGGCTGCGGCACCCGATGTACCTGTCGCAGGGGCTGATCGCGATCGGCGCGCCGCTGACGCTGGGCTGTCGTTGGGTCACGTGGCTCGCGCTGCCGGCCGTCGTCGTGCTGGCGATCCGCATGTACCTCGAGGACGCCGCGCTGGCGCGTCGGTTTCCGGAACACGCGAAATACGCCACCACGGCCAAGCGCATCGTGCCGTTCCTCTACTGAGGGCCCGAGGCGCGGGTGCCCGACGTCGTCGTCCTCGCCGCGATCGTGACCTGCGCGAGCGCGCTCGGGCTGTCCGTCCTGGGCGCGCTCGGCGCGTTGCCGCGCGCTCCCCGGGACCACGTGCTGGCGGGGCTGCTCGTCGGCCTCGGGCTGACGAGCATGCTCGGCCTCGTGCTCGCGGGCGCCGGCACGCTGCGGCCGGGATGGCTGGTCGCCGCGGGCGTCGTCGCGCTCGCGATCGGCGGCCGGCGACTGGGCGCCGTCGCAGCGCTCCGCCGTCCGCGCGGTCGCGCCGCGTGGCTGCTCGCCGCCGTCTGCGTCCTAATGCTGGCCGCGGAGCTGCCGGCGACGCTCGCGCCGCCGGTCGGCGGCGACCAGACCTGGTACGCGCTGGTCTACCCGCGGCTGTACGCAGCTGCGGGCGCGCTCGTCCCGACGCCGTGGTCGTACTGGGGTCAGCAGCAGCTCCTCGAGGGCTTCCTGTCGGCGGTCGCCTTCACGCTGCGCGGCGACGTGCTCGCGCGGCTGGTCTACCTGCTGTACGCAGGCCTCGGAGCCGCGGCGCTCGCGACACTGACGCGCCGACATCTCGCGCGTTCGCTGGGTCCCGCGACCGCGGCGATGTTCCTCACGCTGCCGATGACGTGCGCGTTGGTGCTGCGCGCCGGCCCGGGCCTCGCACTGGTCGCGTACGCGGCGCTCGCGACGAGCGCGGTGCTCGACTGGGCGCGTGGGGAGCGGGCAGGAGACCTCGCGCGTGCCGCCGTGCTGGCCGGGCTGGGCGCCGGGACGTCCGTCCTCGGGCTGCTCGTGCCGGTCGTCCTCGCGCTCGTCGTGCTCGTCGTCACGATCGAGCGGGCGTGGCCGATCGGGCGCGTGCTGTCGACGGGCGTCGCGATGGGGCTCGTGGTCGTCGCGATGGCGAGCCCATGGTACGCGCGAAACGCGCTCGACGTCGGCGATCCGTTCCATCCGTTCGGGGGCCGCTTCTTCACGGCGCGCCACTGGACGCCCGCGGCCGCCGACTACCTGGCGGAGCAGCGGGAGCAGCATCGCCCGGCCACGGCCGACGACGACACGCGGGCACTGGTCCGCGAGGTCGTGCGGCGACCGTGGCGGCTCACGATGGACCCGGCGTCGCCGCGCTCCGCCAACGACGTTGGACCGTTCGTGCTCGCGTTCCTGCCGGCGGTGGTCCTGCTCCGCCGGCGGCGCGACGTCGCCCTGATCGTGGCGTCGCTGGCCGTCGCGTTCGTGTGCGGCTCGACGTGGACGGAGCCGCGCGCCGCGCTGGCGGGCGTCGCCCTCGGCATCGCGGCGGCGGTGCCGGCGGCCCGCATGCTGTGCGGGCGCCGGGTCGCGGCGGCTGTCCTGACGTTCACGCTCGTCGCGAACGTCGCGACCGCATCGCAGGTCGACCGGCGCATGTGGGTCGATCAGGTGCGTGCCGGCATCGGCCTGATGGCGCCCGATGCGTTCCTGCGTACCTGGTCGCCGCGCTACCGGTTCTGGCAGCTCGCGAACGAGGCCATCCCGCCCGACGAGCGCGTGGCGCTGCTCGAGAAGACGCCGCATCCGTACTGGGTCGCGCGGCCGTTCATGCTCCTGAGCTATCTCGAGCAGGGGCTCGTCGACTACCGGCGGGTAGACACGGTGGACGCGCTCGCGCACACGCTCGCGGAGATGCAGGTCCGCTGGGTCGCGGTCGACACGGCCGGGCTCGAAGCTGCCGGCGATCCGTTCGAGGCGTCCGTCACACGGCTCTGGCGGGCGCTCCTGGCGGCCCAGGGCGAGCGCGTCGTGCGGGCGGACGGCTACGCACTCTATGCGCTTCGCCCGGTCACCGCGGTCGCGACGGCCGCCGATGGGGAAGTCGCCTGGGGCCACGCCCTGCGCGCCCCACAAGGACTTTCTGTGGTTTGCGACCTAGGGACAACTCGGCTACATCCGAAAGTGCTCTTCTGAGCGGCACTTTTTGCATGCGGACCGTCGCCGTCGACATCCTCACCGGCTTTCTCGGAAGCGGCAAGACGACGCTGCTCCGCCATGTGCTCGACCATGGGCTCGCCGGGAAGCCGGTGGCCGTGATCATGAACGAGATCGGCGAAGTGGGCATCGACGGCCGCGTCGTGACCGGGCTGTCCGCCGTCGAGAAGATGGTGGAGCTCTCGAGCGGCTGCATCTGCTGCACGATCGACGACTATCGATTCGACATGGCCATCCAGGAGATCGTCGACACCGCGAAGCCGCACCTCATCATCATCGAGTCGACGGGCCTCGCCGATCCCGAGCCGCTGGCGCACCGGGTGCGCGCCGCCGGGCTTGGGCTGGACGCCGTCATCACCGTCGTCGACGCCGCGAACGCGGAGCGCCACCTGGCCGAGACGGAGGTTGCACGCCTGCAGATCGAGTCGGCCGACTTCGTCGTGCTGAACAAGCTCGATCTGGTGGACGGGGACGCCGTGGCGGCCTGCGAGCGCCGTCTGGCGGGATTGAACCCGCGGGCGCGGCGCTTCCGTACGGTGCGCGGCGCCATCGACAGTGACGTGCTGTTTGCGACCGGCGTCGCCGGCTTCCGCGACCGCGCACGCATCGGCACGGGCCATCTCCATCGCGACGGGATCGGCAGCTTCCTCTATCGCTCGGAGCGTCCGCTCGACCAGGACCGGTTCGAGCGGCTGCTGCGGCGGCTTCCGTCCGACGTCATGCGCGCCAAGGGGATCGTGCGTTTCCGCGATCGCGATTGGCAGTGCCTGTTCAACTTCACGTGCGGGCGGCACGAGCTCACGTGGATGAAGCTGCCGTCCGCCCCCGAGAGCCAGGCCGTCTTCATCGGCAACGACATCGCGCGCCACGAGGCGCACCTGCGCGGCGAGCTCGCCGCGTGCGAGACCGACCCACCGCGGAGCGCCGGCCATGCCTGACCGGAACGCCGCATCGACAGGGACCAGCGCCCGCCGGCGCCACCGGCGCCACGAGTAGGAGAGACACACATGCAGGACCTCATCGCGAAGATCGCCAGCCGCAAGTCGCGCTGCGGCGTCATCGGCCTCGGCTACGTCGGCCTTCCGCTGGCGCTCGAGTACGCCAAGGCGGGCTTCGACGTCACGGGCATCGACCTCGACGAGCGCAAGATCGACGCGATCGCCAAGGGCAAGTCGTACATCGTCGACGTGCGCGACGAGGAGATCGGCGAGCCGGTCAAGGCGAAGAAGTTCCGCGCGACGTCCGACTTCTCGGTGATCCGCGACCTCGACACGATCAACATCTGCGTACCGACGCCGCTGCGCAAGACGAAGGACCCGGACCTGACCTACGTCGTCAACGCGGTGAACGAGATCCGCAAGTATCTCCGCAAGGGGCAGCTGGTCATCCTGGAGAGCACGACCTACCCGGGCACGACCGAAGAGGTCGTCCGTCCGGCGCTCGAATCGTCGGGCCTGGTCGTCGGTCAGGACTTCGGGCTCGCGTTTTCGCCCGAGCGGATCGATCCCGGCAACCCGAACTTCCACACCCGCAACATCCCCAAGGTGGTGGGCGGTGTGACGGAAACGTGCACCGCCGCGGCCAAGAAATTGTACGAGGCGTCGGTCGACACGGTCGTCCCGGTGTCGTCGACCCAGGTCGCGGAGATGGTGAAGCTGCTCGAGAACACCTACCGCAGCGTGAACATCGGTCTCGTCAACGAGATCGCGCTGATGTGCAACGCCCTCAAGATCGACGTCTGGGAGGTCATCGACGCCGCCAAGACGAAGCCGTTCGGGTTCATGGCCTTCTATCCGGGCCCGGGCCTCGGCGGGCACTGCATTCCGATCGACCCCTTCTACCTGTCGTGGAAGGCGAAGATGAACGGCTTCGACGCCCGCTTCATCGAGCTGGCGGGCCACGTGAACGAGAGCATGCCGCGCTTCGTCGTGGAACGGGTCACGGACGCGCTCAATCGCCACAAGAAGAGCGTCAACGGGGCCAAGATTCACATCCTGGGGGTGGCCTACAAGGAAGGCGTCAACGACATCCGCGAGTCGCCCGCGCTGACCGTCATGAACATCCTGCGCGACCGCGGCGCGGTCTTGTCGTACACCGACCCCTATATCCCGCACGTGCACGAGGAAGGCTTCGACCTCACGTCGGCGGAGCTCAAGAACGGCACGCTATCCGGCGTCGACTGCGTCGTGATCCTCACGGCGCACAAGCAGGTCGACTACGCGGCGGTGGTCAAGACGGCTCCACTCATCGTGGACACCCGCAACGCCTTGCAGGGATGCAAGGACGAGCATATCGTTCGGCTCTAGAATCCTCTGTTTATTCAGTACCCTCGCTCCCATTTTTCTTGACACTCTCGGTACGGTTCGTGCTATCCCAGTACCTCTGGGCGGGGCACGAATCGTCCCGTCCAGTGCGAAGGAGGGCAATCAATGGGAGCTCGTACGAGCAGGATCTGCCGCGTTGTCATGGGGGCTACCCTCATCACCGCGGTCACGGCACAGATCGCGTCGGCAGGTCCACCGCTGAGGCGGGACCTCAGCGCGTATCTCGTGTTCGGCATGCGCAACGTCAGCTTGAAGAACTTCACGCTGAACGGCGCATGCAACACCGGCGTCAACTGCGACAACCCGCAGCCGAACAACTCGTGCGGCGTCATCGTGCACGAGAACGCCACCTACGACGAAGGATCTCAGATCGTCGGTGACCGCGCCCGGTTCAACCGGCCCGGCGCCTCGATCTGGCAGCTCTTCACGAACCCGCCGTTCAGCGGGCTCGACAACGTCGTGATCAACTCGCCGCCCGGAACGCCTGAGCCGTTCACGCCTCCGGTGCTCGGCGATATCGACAACGACGGCAATCCGAGCTGCAGCCTGGTGAACAACCAGTGCTCGCCCGACTACGGCGACCTCTACGCGGCCTGCAACTTCGCGAATCCGTTCCCGGCCTGCGACGAGACGATGCCGGTGCTGGTCCTGAAGAACGAGGACTGCCTGCTCGCCACGGACGTGATCCCGAACAACGGCCGGTGCGATCTCGCTCCCGGTACCTACGGCGGCGTGTCGATCAACAACGATGGCGCGCTCCAGCTGACGGGCGGCGGCACGTTCAACTTCTGCCGCGTCGCCGGCGGTCAGCGCGTCGACATCACGGCCGACCTCCCGGCGCTGGTCAACATCTCGGCCGGCGACTTCAACATCAAGGACGGCTCGAACGTCGGCCCTGGCCCGGGCATCGACTGCGGCCAGATCACGGTCAACGTGACGGGGCCCAACGCCATCTCCTTCGGGCGTGACTCCAACGTCAACGGCTTCTTCTGTGGTCCGGAGAGCGAGCTCCGCCTGGGCCACAACAACAACCTGACCGGCCGTTTCGTCGGCGACGTCGTCAACGCCGACTCGAACGATCGCGGCTTCTGCTGCACGCAGGGCTCGGGCTGTGCCTGCTTCGACACGATCACGCCCAAGACCGCCTCGGTCGGCCAGACCGTCGCGCTCTCGGGTGCATGCACGCTCACCGCGGTGACGAAGGTCACGGTGTGCGGCATCGCCGTGAACCCGCCCTTCGTCTCGCAGACGGCCGACAAGCTCGAGTTCGTGGTGCCCGCGGGCGCCGCCGGAGCTTGCGTCGTGACCATCGAGAGCGCCTCCGGCGTCTTCACCGGGGTCGACACCCTCCAGGTGAACTGACGGTAGGACGGAAGGAGACAATGAAAATGCGCTCTCACGGAATCATCACGAAGACCCTCGCGGCCCTGGTGGCGGCGGCCGGACTCATCGGCGCCACCGCCCCGGCGGCCATGGCTCAGACTCTCAAGCGCGACCTCGCCTCGTACTTCATCCTGGCGCAGCGCAAGGCCTCGCTGAAGAACATGCAGCTCGACTCCGCCTGCAACGTCGGCGTCAACTGCGGCGCGATCTCCGCCAGCGGCTCCTGCGGCAACCTCACGATGAACGACGTGAACTTCGCCCAGGGCAGCCAGGTGGCCGGCGACCGCACGTTCTTCCGCCGCAACGGCGCGATCATCTGGGACCTCTTCCGCAACGGCGGCGGCCCCCTCGACAACGTCCAGATCCTGGGTTCGGGTCCGACCGCGTTCACGACCCCGATCCTGCCCAATACCTGCACGAACTGCGTGCCGGATGTCGCGGCCATCGAAGCCGCCTGCGGGTTCCCGGACCCGTTCCCGGCCTGTGACATCGCCAAGCCGGTCAAGGCTGCCCCGAACGCCGACTGTGATCCGGTCGCGCTCGACACGAATGTCGGCAACAAGCAGTGCGACCTCGCCCCGGGTGCCTACGGCCAGATCGTCGTGCTGAACGCCGGCCGCCTGAATCTGGCGCCCGGTGACTATCCGGTCTGCAACTTCAAGACCGGTCGCAACGTCATCGTCGGCGCCTCGGGCGCCAACATCTACGTGGCCGACGGTGGCGACTTCAAGACCAACAACAACACCGACCTCGCCGACAGCTGCGGCGACCTGAGCGTCTTCCTGAAGGGCAATGGTCAGGTGTCCTTCGGCCGCAACTCGCTGATCGCCGCGAAGCTGTGCGCCCCGGCCGCCAACATCAAGCTGGGCCACAACAACGTGCTGATCGGTCAGTTCATTGGCGACGTCGTCAATGCCGACCTCAACAACCGTGGCCAGTGCTGCGGTGGCCGGTGCGCCTGTTACGACACCTTCAGCCCGACGTCGGGCGTGGTCGGCACCGAGATCACCGCCTCGGGCGCCTGCGACATGACGGCGACGACGGAGGTGCGGGTGTGCGGCTTCGCGGCGAACATCACCGTGAAGACGGCGCTCGAGATCAAGTTCCAGATCCCGGCCGGCGCGGCGGGAGCCTGCGACGTCGAGTTCGTGAGCCCGTCGGGCACGTTCCTCGGCTTCCAGAAGTTGCAGGTCAACTGATCAAAACGTCTTCGCTCTTTGACGATGACGCGCGATATACTCTAGATCGCAACATCGTTGTGTAGTAGAGAACGCGGGACCGTTCCTTTTCGGGGGGCGGTCCCGCGACTCGTTCTAGGCAACGGCAGTACCGGTCTCCGTGGGGACCGTGCAGCATGCGGTTACGGGTTTGGCCCCGCAGGATGCGGGGTCCACAGAACGGCTGGCACAAGGAGGTGTCACATGCGTTTTGTCGGGATCGCGCGACGTGGAGTTTCGGGCGTCGCTGTCGCCGTCGCCATGAGCGTCGGCCTGAGCAGCCCCTCGGGCGCACAACCCTTGCGAACGGACCTGTCCTCGTACTTCGTCTTCGCGCAACGGAACGCGTCGCTGAAGGACCTGCGGCTGAACGACCGATGCAACGTCGGTGTCGGCTGCAAGCAGCCCAGCGACAACAGCAGCTGTGGCGTCGTGAACCTCGACGACGTGCTGTTCGGCGACGGGTCGCAGATCGCGGGCGACGTCGTCCGGATCCGGTCCGGGGGTAACGTCTTCCAGGTCTTCCGGAACAGCTCGAACCCGTTGGCCGGCGTGATCATCCGGCAGCCGCCCGTGCAGCCGCTGCCGAATCCGATCGTGCCCGGCTCGTGCGGGCAGGGGTGCAGCACGAATCCGGCGCCGATCGAGGCGGCCTGCGGCTTCCCGAATCCGTTCCCATCGTGCGACGCGTCAAAGGGGATCGTGGCCAAGCCGGGGAAAGACTGCCCCGGCGACACCGCGACCGGGAACGGTCGCTGCGACCTGCCGCCGGGCACCTATGGCACCATCGAGGTCCAGAACGGCGCCGGGATGACGCTGACGACCGGTACCTACGTCGCGTGCTCGTTTCGGGTCGGCAAGAACGCCGAGGTGCTCGGGTCGGCGTCCCTCATCCTGGTCCCCGAGGGGGGCTTCTTCCGCGTCAACAACTCGAGCCTGGTCGGCCAGCAGTGCGGCGACATCACGGTCTTCGTGAAGGGGGTCGGCGACGTTTCGCTCGGCAAGTCCTCGACGATCGCGGCCAAGATTTGTGCGCCCCAGTCGACTATCGGGCTGGGTAACGGCAACCAGCTGACCGGGCAGTTCATCGGCGACACCGTGGTGGCCGACTTCGGCAACAATGGCCAGTGCTGCGACCGGTGCACCTGCTTCAGCGACTTCACCCCCAAGGTTGCCCACGTCGGGGACATCGTGACCCTCACGGGCGGCTGTGACATGAGCAATGCGACCGCCGTGAAAATCTGTGATATCGCGGCACCCATCGTCTCGAAGAATGCCAACGAGGTCCGGGTGCGGGTGCCGGCCGGCGCGTCGGGTCAGTGTGTGATCGAGCTCGACAGCGGCTCGGGAACATTCATCGGAAATCAGCCGTTGTCCGTCTTGTAGCGCGGGCACCGGGTACGTGGGGGACGGGGTGGACGCACCCCGTCCCCCATAGGAGCGCTCTGTGAACTTGAAGCGACGAATCCTCCTCGAGTACCGGAAGGTCTACGACAGCACCCCGGACTCCCCCTTCCTCCATGCCCGCGACCAGCTGGCCGGCCTCCTGGGGATGCCGTTCGACGCGATCGCGGCGGACGTGAAGGACCTCGAGCAGAACCGGTTCCTGCACTGGAAGGCGCAGGACCTGTACAAACTGTCCCCCCGCGGCATCCGGGTCACCGGCGACGCGGCCGAGCTCGACCTGGAGTTCCCCGAGTCCTGATCGCGGGAACCGAGCCGACCCGGCGCTTGCGAACCGGAGTCGGCCCAGGCTTGGATTGCAGATCGTGGGGGGAACGAGCGAATGAGCGTACGACCGCTGGGAGCCGGCGTGGCCGGCGGGCTGTTGGCCGGGGCCATCGTCGGAGGGCTCGAGGCGATCGCGTCCTGGTTCGGGGCGCACGGCGTGGGCGAGCTGCCTCCGGTCGCCTGGGGGATGATCGTCTACGGGCTCGTGGGCGCGTTGGGAGGGCTCGGCGCCGGGATCGTCGCCATGATCCTTCGGACGGACGGCTTCGGTCTGGCG
Organism: uncultured Binatia bacterium (SeqCode); assembly: GCA_964432595.1. Lineage (GTDB taxonomy): Bacteria > Desulfobacterota > Binatia > DP-6 > DP-6 > DASYLJ01. Next base: position 131,448 of record CAYSOF010000004.1, read on the forward strand.
CTGGCCGGCGTCGGAGCAGGGCTGGGATTCGTGGTCGCACGCTTTCGCGTGATCCGCGACGTCTTCATGGAGCAGCTGCCGCCCGGCGCGCTGACCTCGGTGGTGCAGCTGGCGGCGCTCGGCGCCACCGTCGTGCTCGCGTTCCTCGTCTGGCGCATGCTGCGGGGCGCCGACGCGCGACGCGGCTTCGCGACGCGTCCGCTCGGCGCCGCGCTGATCGTCCTGGTGATCGCCGGAATCAGCGCCGCCGCCAGCGGCATGGTGTCGGCGCCGCCGCCCGCTCAGCTGCCGCCGCGTGCCGCCGCCGCGCCGAACGCGCCGAACGTGATCCTCCTCATGATCGACACGCTGCGGGCCGATCACCTGTCCGTCTACGGCTACCAGTCCAACCAGACGCCGCGCATCGACAAGCTCGCCGGCGACGGGTTGCGCTGCGCGAAGGCGTTCTCGCAGGCGTCGTGGACGCGGCCGTCGGTGGCGACGATCTTCACCGGCCTCTACCCGTCGTCGCATGGCGCCATCCACAAGTCCGACATCCTTCCCGATCGCGTCGAGACCGTGGCCGAGGCGCTGACGAAGGCCGGCTACTACACGGTCGGCTTCCCGAACAACATCAACGTGACCGAGGCGTTCAACTTCAACCAGGGATTCGCCGAGTTCCACTACCTCGCGCCCGACTTGTTCTTCTGGGCGAACGAGGCGGCGGCGAAGCTCACGCTCTACAACGGCCTGCGGCTCGTGCGGGAGCGGTTCTTCGCGCGCAAGATATCGGTCTACAACTACTACCAGCCGGGCGAGGTCGTCACCGCGAAGGCCATCGAGTGGCTCGACACGCCGGCGGCGAAGCAGGGGCCGTTCTTCCTCTACCTGCACTACATGGACCCGCACGATCCGTACTTCGAGCATCCGTACGACGGCGTCGGCTACGCGCGCGTCGCCAATCCGAACCCGTCGCCCGAGCTCGCCGAGACCTACCGCAAGGCCTACGACGGCGAGGTCACCTACCTCGACGGCGAGATCGGCAAGCTGATCGACGACCTCCAGAAGCGCGGCCTCTACGACAAGACGCTGATCGTGCTCACGGCCGACCATGGCGAGGAGTTCCACGACCACGGCGGGTGGTGGCACGGCACGACGCTGTATGACGAGCAGATCCACGTCCCGCTGCTGATGAAGCCGGCGGCGACGGGCGCCGGTCGCGTCATCGACGATCTCTGCATGAGCATCGACATCGCGCCGACGGTCCTGCGTGCCGCCGGCGTTCCGCCGCCCGTCGTCATGCAGGGGCACGTGCTGCCGCTCGACGGGGGCACGCCGATCGGCCGCGATCACGTGTTCGCCGAAGAGGACCTCGAGGGCAACGTCCTGCAGGCGGTGCGCACGCAGACGTCGAAGTACATCACGGCCAACAAGGGCAACCCGCGCGGGCTGCCGGAGAAGGACCTCTTCGACGTGGGCACCGACCCGGGCGAGACGAAAAACCTCGCCGGCTCGGACACCGCGAAGCTCCAGGAGATGGAGGCCAAGCTCGGCAAGGCGTACCTGGTGGCGAAGGAACACGCCGGCGCGGGCGGCACCACCGACATCGACAGCGCGACCAAGGAACGGCTGCGCCAGCTCGGATATCTCGACTGAGCGGCGGACGGTGGGCGCACCGCTCCTGGTGATCGGTCTCGACGGGGCCACCCTCGATCTGGTGGGCCCGTGGGTCGCCGCCGGGCGGCTGCCGGCGCTGGCGGCGCTCATGGCGCGGGGCGTGTGGGGTCCGCTCCGCTCGACGGTGCCCGCGGCGACGTTCCCCGCGTGGACGTCGCTCGTGACGGGCGTGAACCCCGGCCGTCACGGCGTCCTGGACTTCGCCGAGCGGGTCCCCGGAACGTACCGCGTCCGCTTCGTGAACGGCAGCCAGCGCCGCACGCCGGCGCTGTGGACGCGCCTGTCGGCGGCGGGCCGCCGCGTGGCGGTGCTCACCGTCCCGGCGACGTATCCGCCGGAACCCGTCGACGGCGTGATGGTGAGCGGCTTCGACACACCCCTCACGACGGCGATCGACGGCTCGTTCGTCCACCCGCGCGCGTTCTGGCCGGAGATCCGTCGCCTGGTCGGCGGCATCCCGTTCGCCGACTTCCAGGAAGTGACGACGGGACCGGGCTGGCACGAGCGCGCGCTCGCGAGCCTGCTCGACGGCATCGAGCGACGCACGACGCTCGCGACGGCGCTGCTGCAGCGCGAGCGGTGGGACGCGATGATGGTGGTGTTCGGCGAATCGGACACCGTCTCGCACCACTTCTGGCGCTTTCACGATCCGCACTCGCCGCGGCACGAGCCGGGCCCGCACGGCGACGCGATCGCACGCGTGTACGCGGCGCTCGACGCGGCGGTCGCGCGCCTGGTGGACGCGGCGCCGCGCGACGCGGTCGTCGCGGTCGTGTCCGACCACGGGAGCGGCGGCGCCAGCGACCGCGTCATCCATCCGAACCGGCGGCTCGCCGAGTGCGGGCTGCTGAGGTTCCGCCCCCGCGGCGGCCGTGCGGCGCGCAGCGCCCGCGCGCTGGCACTGCGCGCCGTGCCGACCCGATTGCAGGGCGCCGTGCTGCGGCGGGCGCCCGTGACCGCCGGCCGTCTCGAAGGCATGGCGCGCTTCGGCGGGATCGACTGGACGGCCACGCAGGCGTTCTCCGAGGAGCTCGACTACCACCCGAGCGTCTGGCTGAACCGCGCCGGCCGCGAGCCCGAGGGCATCGTGGACGACGCGCACTACGAGGAGACGCGCACGCGCATCGCCGCGGCGCTGACCGACTGGCGCGACGACGCCGGCCATCCGGTGCTGGCGCGGGTGTGGCGCCGCGAGGAGCTCTACGACGGCCCCTTCGCCGCGAACGCGCCGGACCTGCTGCTCGAGCCGGCGTTGGTCGACGGCTACAGCCCGTCGTGCCTGCGGAGCGACGGTCCAGGACCCGCGCTGCGGCGGCTCGCCCGCGCGGAATACGGCGCGGGGAAGGGCAGCGGCATGAACGGGGCGCACCGCCGCGACGGCATGATGCTCTTCGCCGGCGGCGACGTGCCGCCGGCGGGACGCCTCGGCGGCGCCGACATCGTGGACGTCCTGCCGACGCTGCTGGCGCTCGCCGGCCTGCCGGTGCCGGACGGACTCGACGGCCGTCCGATCGCGGGCGCGCTGATCGCGCCGCCACGCAGCGCGCCCGACGACGTCCCGCCGCGGGACGGGCCGACCGTGCCCTACGGCGAGACGGCCGATGCCGAGATCGCGGCGCGGCTGGTCGCGCTCGGCTACCTGGAGCCCGCGTCGTGATCCGCGTCGCGCTCGTCGTCGCCGGACCGTTCCCGTGTCTGCGCGGGTCGCAGGTGCTCGTGCAGCATCTGGCCGACGGGCTCCGCGGACGCGGGCATCACGTGTCGCTGATGACCTACGGGCCGGAGCGTGGACGCCGGCCAGGCCCGCGCCCGGAACGACTCGTCCTCGACGCGGCGCTGGTGGTGCGCCTCTGGCGCCTCGTCCGCCGCGAGCGCATCGAGGTCATCCATGCGCACAACTACGAGGCGGCGATCGCCGGCCTCATCGTCGGCCGGCTGACCGGCTGCCCGCTCGTCTACCACGGCCACAGCGCCATGGCCGAGGAGCTGCCCACCTACGCAGGCGGCCGCCTCGCGCGACGCGGGATGGGTGCCATCGGGCGCCTTCTCGACGGTCAGGTGCCGCGGCGAGCCGACTTCTGCATCGCCGTCACCGAGGAGCTGGGTCGCCGGCTGCTGGCGGTCGGCGTCACGGAGCGGGCGCTCGCGTGCATCGCGCCCACGAGCGCACCGTCCGAGCTCCGGCCCGTGCCCGCGGCCGGCGTGGGCAGCGGCATGGTCTGCTACGCGGGGAACCTGGACGGCTATCAGAACCTCGAGCTGCTCCTGCGCAGCTTTGCGGCCGTCCGCGCCGAGCTGCCGGACGCGCGACTCGTCCTGCTGACGCACGCGGACGCCCGCGTCCAGGCGGAGCGGCTGACCGCCGAGGGCCTGGGGGCCGGGGTGGAGATCAGGCAGGCCACCACCTACGATGAGGTCCGTGCGCAGCTCGCCCAGGCCGACGTCGCCGTCTCGCCGCGCGCGGAGCGCTCCGGGTTCCCGATGAAGTTGCTGAACTACATGGCAGTCGGCAAGGCGATCGTCGCCTGCGCCGGATCGGCGAAGGGCCTCGAGGACGGCGTGACCGGTCGCGTGGTGCCGGACGACGACCCGGCTGCGTTCGCGACCGCGGTGACGGCCCTGCTGCGCGACCCGGCCGAGCGCGCGCGCCTGGGGGCTGCCGCACGACGTGCGGTGGAGAGTCCGGCGGCGTGGGAGCAGGTCCTCGATCGTCTCGAATCCATCTACCGACAGGTGCTGGCGGGCCGGCGGTCCGTCCTGCTACCCATCACCGTCACGGAGTGAACCAATGAGCCAACGTCCTCGCATCGCGATCACCATGGGCGACGCCGCCGGCATCGGGCCGGAGATCACCGTCAAGTCGCTTGCCAACCCCACCACGTCGACCTGGTGCATCCCGCTGGTCCTCGGCGACGCGCGCGTGCTCGAGCGGGCGATGGATGCCACGGGGGTCCGGCTGCCGATTCGCGCCATCAAGACGCCGGCCGAGGCGCAGGGCACGCCCGGGACGGTCGAGGTGATCGACTACGCGAGCATCGACATGGGCGCGCACGCGTGGGGTCGGCTGGACGCCGGGTTCGGCGAGCAGGCCGTGCGGTGGACGAAGGACGCCGGCCAGATGTGCCTCGACGGTTCGGTCGACGGCATGGTGTCGGCACCGCTCAACAAGGAAGCGATGCACCTGGCCGGGCACGACTTCGAAGGCCAGACGGAGATTCTCGGACACATGACGAAGAGCAAGCCCGCGATGGTCATGGTCGTCGACAAAATGCGGCTGATGCTCTTCACGAACCACATGGCGCTGCGCGCGGTCTGCGATCACCTGACGAAGGACCGCGTGCTCGAGCGCGTGCGCCTCGCCGATGCGGCGCTGCGCGACATGGGGATCGCGAAGCCGAAGATCGCCATCGCCGGCCTCAATCCGCATGCCGGCGAGAACGGGCTGTTCGGCCGCGAGGAGCTCGACGCGATCACCCCGGCGATCGAGGCGGCGCAGGCGCAGGGCATCGATGCGCAGGGCCCGTTCCCAGCCGACACGGTCTTCCTGAAGGCGCGCGACGGCGCCTTCGACATGACGATCGCGCTCTATCACGACCAGGGACTGATGGCGGTGAAGCTCGTCGGCTTCGGCCGCGTCGTGACGTTGCTGATCGGCCTGCCGCTGATCCGCACGTCGACGGGACACGGCACGGCCTTCGATATCGCCGGCAAGAACATCGCCGACCACGTCAACCTGCAGGAGGCCATCCGCGTCGCCGCCGAGGTGGCGCGCGGCAAGGCTGGATCGCCCGATCGCGGGCTCGCGGCCGCCTATGGACGCGCCGCATGAAGGTCGCATGAAGGTCATCGACATCTCCGTGCCGAACGGCCCCGGGCAGCACTTCTACCCGGGTGATCCCGAGCCGAAGATCGAGTCCGTTCGGAAGATCGAGAACGGCGACGTTGCCAACGTCTCGCTGCTCACGATGGGCAGCCACACGGGCACGCACGTCGATGCACCGTTCCACTTCATCGCCGACGGCAAGCGCCTCGGCCAGGTGTCGATGGACCGGATGGTCGGCGAGGCGCTCGTCGCCGACCTGCGCGGCCGCGCCGCGGTCGACGCGGCCGCCCTGAAGGACGTCCCGCTTCGCGCGGGCGACATCCTGCTGTGCCTGACCGACAACTCGGCGCGCTGGACGGCGCCGTCGTTCCAGCGCGACTTCACGTATCTCACGAAAGACGCGGCCGACGTGCTCGTCGAGGCCGGCGTGAAGGCGGTCGGCATCGACTACCTGTCGATCGAGCAGTTCGGTAGTCCGGACTTCCCGGTGCACCACCGGCTGCTCGGCCAGGACGTCTTCGTGATCGAGGGGCTCGACCTCGGCCACGTCACGCCCGGGCGCTACACGCTCGTCTGCCTGCCCCTCAAGTTCCCCGATCTCGACGGGGCACCGGCGCGGGCCGTGCTGCTCGCCTGACATCCCCGTGCAGGCGCTGCGCGTCATCGCCGACGACCTGACCGGGGCGTGCGACGTCGGCGCCGAGCTGCTGCCGTGGGCGACGGGTATCGCGGTGCGGGCGTGCGGCGTCGGCGAGGACGCGAGCATCGCGGGCGTGCCGCCCGACGCGCTCTGCGTCCGCAACACACAGAGCCGGACGGTCGCGCCGGCCGAGGCGGCGCGGCGGGTCACGCGCGCCCTGGACGACGTCGACGACGGCTGGGACGGCATCGTCCTCAAGAAGATCGATACCGGCCTCCGCGGCCAGCTCGGCGCCGAGATCGACGCGGCGATGGATCGCCTCGGGATCGACGAGGCGTTCGTGCTGCCCGCGATTCCCGAGGTCGGCCGCACGACGGTCGGCGGGCGCCAGCTGATCGACGGCGTCCCCGTCCACGAGACCGCGTTCGCGCGCGACCCGCAGAACCCGATCCGCGACTCGAGCGTGCCCGCGGCGATCGAGTCGACCAGCCGGCACCGGGCCGCGTCGATCCCGCTGGCCGCGGTGCGCGACGGCGCAGGAATCGGCGCGGCGCTCGACGCCGCCCGCGCGGCCGGCGCCTCGGTGCTCGTGTGCGACGCGGAGAGCGACGCCGACCTCGAGCGCGCGGTGCGCGCGGTCGTGACGCGCGGCCGGCCGCTGCTCGTGGTCGGCTCGATCGGGCTCGCGCGCGCGTTGCGACGCGTGCTCGCCGTCGACCCGGCGACGCGCCCGCGGCCGATGACCCACGGCGGCGCCACGGGTGCGGGCGCGCTCGTGGTCGTGGGGAGCGCACATCCGACGACGCAGCTGCAGGTGGCGCGCGCGACGGAGCGCGGGCTGTTCACGCCGGTTTCCGTCACGTCGGCTGCGACCGCCGAGGCCGCGGGCCGCGAGGCCGGCCGGCTCGTCCAGGAGGGCGCCGCGGCGGCGCTCGTGCCGCCGGCAGCGGCGGTCGAGGGCGGTAGCGAGGCCGTGCTCGCGATGCTCCGGACGGCGGCGCTGACCGCACTGTCGCGCGTGCGCCCGAGCGGCCTCGCGCTGATCGGCGGGGAGACGGCATTCCAGGTGCTCGACGGGCTCGGCCACCCGCCGCTCTGGATCGAGCAGCGGCTGTCGCCGCTCGTCGTGCGCGCCCGTCTCGTCGCCGGGCCGTACGGCGGCATGATGCTGGTGACGAAAGGCGGCTCGACCGGCGCGCCCGATCTGCTCGGCGCGATCGTCCGCCAGCTCGGCCGCGGAGGAGGGGGACAGTGATGGAGGTCGCGGACGGACGGGTCGTCACCGTCGAGTACACGGTGCATCTGGAGGACGGCACGCTGGTCGACTCGACCGGCAAGTGCGGTCCCATCGCGGTGATGATGGGGTCGGGACAGCTCTTCCCCGCCATCGAGGACCGCATCGGCGGCATGCAGGCGGGCGACACGCGTACCATCGACATCCCGCCGGAGGACGCCTACGGCCCGCACCACCCGGAGCTCGTCCGCGCCATGCCGCGCGACCGCTTGCCGCCGGACCTCGAGCTCGAGGTCGGCCGCGACTACACGCTCAAGTCGCCCGACAAGAAGACGCTGCGCTTCCGCCTGCTGGAGATCGGCGACACGGAGGTGCGCGCCGACTTCAACGCGCCCGGCGCGGGCAAGCGCATGACGGCGACGGTCACCGTCGTCGACGTCCGGGAGCCGACGCCGGAGGAGGATCGACGGGGGCGCGTGTAGCCGCTGCGGCCTTCGCGGGCTCGCCGGCGAGCGGGCCGAGCAGACGGAACCCGGTGCGACCGGTGAGGGCGAGCTGCTTCCCCCAGTCGCCGACGTCGATGCCGCTCGCGACGTCGAGCGCCACGGTCCGGTAGCGCGTGTTGCCGGTCGCGGTCGCGAGGTAGCCGAGCGGCAGCGCGTAGCGCGCGTCGGCGAAGCGGGCAGGCTCCGCGACCAGCGCGTCGGCGTAGCGGACGAGCCACTCGCGCAGTGCGGGCTCGTCGGTGACCGCGTCGACGTAGGAGAGGCCGTCGGCGAGGATGCCGATCTTCCAGTCGGCCGCGGCCGGGGTCGGCTCCCAGGCGGTGCGGGCGGCGGCGGCGAAGCTGGCCGCGGCGGTGCGATAGCGCTCATCGTTGGTGCTCGCCGCCAGCGCGCCGAGCGCGATCATCGGCCAGCCGAAGTGTCGCGGGTTGCTCGCCTTGCCGACGCGCGCGGCGAGGGCGTCGCCCATCGCGCGCGCCGCCTGCAGCGACCGCACCTCGCCCGTGAGCCGGTAGTGGGTGATGAGCCCTTCCACCCACGTGTGCCCGAGATCGACGTTGCGATCGGCGTCGGGAGCGAAGTGGCCGACCTTGTGGGGATGGTTCAGGCCGACGCGATCGGGGTTCTGCGGGTCGTGGTGGATGATGTCGACGTCTCGATAGTGGCGCGCGGCGACGAGGAAGCCGTCGCGCAGCGCAGGCTCCGTAGTGGCGACCCAGGCGAGCCCGAGCACCTGCGTAAGGTCGTACTCGAGGTTCCCCCAGGCGTCGCAGCCCTTCGTGTCGTCGCGGTAGCTCGGGAAGTTCCAGTCGCCCCAGTTGAGCAGGCCGTAAAAGCCGACGCGCGGGTGTTCCGACGTGCGCTGGGCGCACGCGACCGGCGCGCCGTCGTCCCAGCGCTCCGCGCGGCCCCGCGCCTCGTACCGCCGGTAGGCCGTCGTCACGTGCTGCAGGAACGGCCCGGCGCCGGTCGCGGTGGAATCGAGCGCGTTGGTCAGGGCCTTCGTCGACACCACCCAGCGCGCCGGCGGCGCCCCGACGAGCGGCTGGCGCAGCATCGTCGTGAGGGCCTGCGGGTCGGTCGCCGTCGCGCGCGGCTCGACGACGATCCATGCTTCCATCGTCTTCGCGGCCCCGCGGCCGAGCTCCACGGGCGCGTCGCCGCCGGCGATGAGATCGACGGCGAGGGCGTCCGGCGCCAGCCGGATGCCCTTCGGGTACTCCTGCCAGAACCAGCGGCTCACGACGGTGAGGGCCGCGGCGTCGGTCGTCGCCCGGACCCATCCGTCGCCGCGACCCGACGGATCGCCGTCGAGGAGCGCGGTGGTCGCGTCGCGCTGCAGGAAGGTGTGCGGCTGCCCGTCGAGCGTCGTGAACCGCGTCGACGTCCCGTCGATCCCGACCGCGGCGTCCTGCAGCGCCGCGGCCAGCGTCAGGGCAAGCGCCTTGATCGGGACGTAGGGGCGATCGGACATGCTCGTCAGCGTGAGCTGCAGGCGCACGAACGGCTGGCCCGCGAAGACGGCGAGCCGCGCCTCGTAGGCGATGCCGTTCGGATAGCGGCCGCTCAGGAGCAGCTCGGTGCGGATCGGACCCGACGTCTCGACGGTGGCGCGGTCGGGCGCGGGCGCTTCGACGGTACCGGCGTCGAGCGACGGCAGAGGGACCCGGCCGAGCAGCGTCGTGCCGTCGTCGCGGACGCCGGCCAGGAGGGCATCGCCGTTCGCCGGAACCGAGATCGTCACCGCGCCCGTGTCGAAGGTGCGCGCGCCGTCGCGCTCGGCGGCGCGGATCGCGGGCGCTGCGGGCGCCTGCTTCGGCGTTCCCTGACGCAGCGAGAACGTGCGCTCGTCGTCGCGCGGCACGTCCGCCAGGAAGTCGAGAAGCAGCCACCGCACGCTGCCGTCGGGCCAGCGCTCGAGGGCCTGCGTCTGGAGCGTGGTCGCGCGGCCGTCGGCATCCGCCAGCCAGACGCCGTGCGGATCGCGCAGGAGTCCGCGCGGGAGGGGGACGCTCGCGCTGACGGGTGCGGCCTGGCGGGCCACGCCGGCGGACTCCACGACGCGAATGGGGACGTCCAGGGCCGCCACGGCCGGAAGGGCCCACAGGACGGCGGCGAATGGGAGCCAGCGGCGAGCAGGCACCAGTCCGTTGCTAACACCGCGCCCGATGGCCCGCAAACCAGCCGCAAGCCCGCATCGTCAGCGGATTTTCCTGTTGCGCCCCCGCGGCGGGCGGAGGTAGATCCCCCCGGCGATGTCGATCGACGTGCATCGCGAAGCCGACGACCTGGCCCGCTACTACGGCGAGCTGAGCCGCCGTCTCGCGCAGACCGGAGTCCGCGACATCCCCGAGCTCCTCGCGCTCCACGATCAGCTGCGTCGCACGCTGGACAGCGTGAGCCAGCAGGAGATCGCCTGGGCCGTCGAGCAGGCGCAGCGCCTGATCGCCGTGCTCGTGCGGATGGATTCGAACCTCCAGGCGCTGCGCGCCCTCAAGGACACGTTCTCGCGCGCGCCGGTCCTGCCCGGCGACTGAGCCGGGCCGCCGCTCGACCTTCGCCGGGTTCCGGGGCATATCGGGACACGGGCCCGGATGGCAGGCAACGCTCCCTATCGACTGACCTACGTCATCGGCGAGCTGGGGAAGGGTGGGGCGGAATACCAGCTCTACGAGCTCCTCCGCGGGCTCGACCGCGACCGCTTCGCGCCGACGGTCGTCGCGCTCGCCGCGGGGGGCTACTGGGCCGGCCCGATCCGCGCGCTCGACGTACCCGTCCGCGAGATTCCCGCGAGCGGCTCGGCCGACGTCGGCCGTCTCCGCCGCCTGCGCGCGGAGCTACGGTCGCTGGCGCCGCATATCCTCCACACCATCCTCTGGTCGGGCAACTCGTATGGACGCCTCGCGGCGATCGGGCTGCCGATCCCCGTCGTGCTGACCGCGGAGCGTAACGTGATCGCGCGCCCGTCGTGGCAGGTCATGGTCGAGCGGACCCTCGATCGCCTGACGGACCGCTACCTGGTCAACTGCCAGGCGATCGCGGACGGCCTCGTCCACCGCGAGGGCCTGCCCGCCGGCAAGATGCTCGTCGTCCACAACGGCATCGATCTGACGCGGCTCGCGCCGTTCGTCCTGGAGCGCCACGCCGCGCGGGCGGCGCTCGGGTTTCCCGTCGATCGGCGGCTCGTCGCGCAGGTGGGACGGCTCGCGCCCCAGAAGGACTATCCGACGTTCCTCGCGGCCGCCGCGCGCGTCGCCGCCGAGCATGCCGACGTCGACTTCCTGGTGATCGGCGAAGGCCAGCTGCGCGACGCGTTGGTCGCGCAGGCGGCGGCGCTCGGGATCGCCGACCGCGTGCGCTTCCTGGGGCTCCGACACGACGTGCCGGCGGTGCTCGGCGCGGTCGACGTCTTTGCCCTCACGTCGCTCTACGAAGGGCTGCCGAACGTGGTCATCGAGGCGATGTCCGCGGGCGCCGTCGCCGTCGCCACGGACGTCGGCGGCACGCGCGAGCTGATCGTTCCGGGCGAGACGGGCGTGTTGATCCCGCCGAGCGATCCCGCGGCCGCCGCGACGGCGATCGGGCGGCTGCTCCGCGAGCCCGACACGCTCGCGCGCATGGCCGGCGCCGCGCGACGGCGCATCGAGGAAGAGTTCGGCATGGAAGCGATGGTCCGTCGCACGACGGCGATCTACCTCGATCGCCTGCGCGCCGCCGGCGTGGCGCCCGCCGACGTCGCCGCCTGACCATGCGCATCGCCTACGTCATCCCGGCGTATCCGCCGCTGCCGTCCCAGCCCTTCGTCGTGAACGAGATGGTCGAGGTGCAGGAGGCGGGGCACGCCATCGTCGTGGTGCCGCTCTATCCGGCCGACGAAGCGCCCGTCCGGCACGGCACGTTCGAGCGCCTGCGCCCGGAGCACGTCCTGCCGGCCCCGCTCGTCGACGTCGGCTCGGTGCTGCTGGCCCTGTGGGTGGCGCTCCGGCATCCGGTGCGCACCCTGCGGACGCTGGGCGGGCTGCACGCGGCGGCGGGACGCAACCTGCACGCCCACCTGCGCCTCCTTGCGGTGACGCCGAAGGGCCTCGCGGCCGCATGGCGGCTGCGCCGGCTCGGCGTCGACCACATCCACGCGCACTTCGCGAATCAGACGGCCGATTGCGCGGCGATCGCCGGCACCGTCGCCGGCATCCCGTTCTCGTTCACGGCGCACGCCTACGACATCTACTCGACGGTGCCGCGGCTGCGGAACGAGACGCTCGGCTGGAAGCTGCGGCACGCGAAGCGGGCGTTCACCGTGAACGACTTCGCGGGGGCGCTGCTCCGCGCGGAGCTGCCGCCGCAGGACGGCGAGCGCGTACAGACGGCGTACGTGGGCATTCCGATGCAGCTCTTCCGCGCCGAGCCGCCGCCGCCCGACGACGGTGAGCTACGCCTGCTCTGCGTCGCGCGCTTCCAGGAGAAGAAGGGACTCGACACGCTGCTCGACGCCTGCGCCGTCCTGAAGGCGCGTGGCGTGCCGTTCCGCTTGCGGCTCTTCGGCGACGGTCCGCTGCGGCCCGCGCTCGAGGCACAGGCCGCCCGCTTGGCGCTCGGTGAGACGGTGGTCCTCGGCGGCTCGGTGCCGCAGGAGGAGGTGGCACGGCAGATGGTGGCCAGCCACGCGTTCGTGATGCCGTGCCGCAAGGACCGCACGGGTGACATGGACGGCATCCCGACCGTCTTCATGGAAGCCATGGCGACGGGCCGGCCGGTCGTGAGCTGCGCGGTGTCGGGCGTTCCGGAGCTGGTGCGCGACGGGGAAACGGGGCTCCTCGTTCCGCCCGACGATCCCGAGGCGCTGGCGGTGGCGATCCAGCGCCTGGCCGGCGACGCCCCTCTCCGCGAGCGGCTCGGCCGGCAGGGACGGGCGCTCGTGGAGCGCCAGCACGACCAGCGGCAGAACGCCCGCCGCGTGGTCACGCTGCTCGCGGGCGGCGATCGCGCGGCCTGACGCCATGCCGGCGCCCACCACGCTGACGACGCCCGGCGTGGCCACGCTGGTCGTGCGCGCGATCAGGCTGCGGTGCCCTGCCTGCGGACGCGGCGCGCTTTACGGCGGCTGGTTCGCGATGCACGAAACCTGCCCCGTCTGTACGTTTCGCTACGAGCGCGAGCAGGGCTACTTCGTCGGCGCGATCTACGTGAACTTCGCTGCCGCGGTGTTCCTCGGCCTGGTGCCGGTGGTCGTGGCCGACGTGATCTGGGGGCTCACGATCGGGCAGGAGCTGGCGATCGCCGTGCCGCTGATGATCTTCGTGCCGATCGTGTGCTTCCGCTGGTCACGTAGCCTGTGGCTCGCGATCGACTACTTCGTGACGTCGTTCGACGACCGCGCGATGCGCGAGCGCTTCCGGCGTCCGCGCGGCTGAGCGGCTCAGCCGCGCTCGGCGCGCAGCGTGGCCACGTCGTCTACGAGCTTGTCGACCGACGCCTCGTCGAGGCCGTGGTAGTATCCGCGCACACGGAGCTGCGGGTCGACGAGCACGAACCGGTCGCTGTGCGTGATCGGCGCGGTCGGCGGGCCGCCGTCGGCGAACGCCACTTTGAAGCCGTCGCGCAGCAGGCCGGCGATGGACTCGCGGGGGCCGGTCAGGAAGAGCCAGTCCTCGTCGCCGCCGAACTTGCTCGCATAGCTCTGCAGCACCGCGGGCGTGTCGTGGTTCGGATCGACGCTGATCGAGACCATGGTGACGCCCTCGGTCCCGTTCGCCGCCAGTTCCTTCCGTAGGGCGGACATGCGGCCGGAGAGGGCGGGACACACGTCGGGGCAGCGGGTGAAGATGAAGTCCGCCACCCAGATACGGCCCTCGAGGTCGTCGGCGGTCACGGGGGTCCCGGCGCGCTCGGTCAGCGAGAACGCCGGGATGGTGCCCAAGACCGGCAGCGGCTCGCGGCTGCAGCCGGCCAGGCCGAGGAAGAGCAGTGCTGCGGCCGCGTGCCGCAGGAGGTCCTCAGTGCGCGGGCGTACCGGTCGCGGCGCCAACGGAGCTCGTGATGAGACGCGTGATCGCGCCGAGATCGGGCAGCAGCATCAGGACGAGGAAGACGCAGAGGACCATCGGGGTGACCGCGATGTAGGTGAGCGTCCGCTTCTCGTTGACGAGATGCATGTAGTAGAGCGCGACGAGCGCCGCCTTGCCGGCGGCGAGGATGACGAGACCCGCGCCGATCGCGAGCTTCGACATCGGCAGGTAGGTGATGCCGATCTCGACGGCGGTCAGGACGGCGAGCCAGACGAAGACGACGAGGTAGCGGCGCTCTTCGTGCGCGTGATCGTGGGCGGCGTGCGCGTGGGTGGCCATCGGCTTCCTCCGGCTCAGATCAGGTAGACGAACGTGAAGACGAGGATCCAGACGAGATCGACGAAGTGCCAGTAGAGGCCCGCGATCTCGACCTCGTTGTTGTGGTCGGCGCTGTATTTGTTCATCAGCCCGCGGATCAGGATGATCGAGAGGTACACGACGCCGGAGAACACGTGCATGCCGTGGAAGCCGGTCAGGATGAAGAACGTCGCGCCGAAGTTGTCCTTCGTGATCGACTGGCCGTGGTTGATCAGGTGCGTCCACTCGTAGGCCTGGAGACCGAGGAACAGCGAGCCGCCGAGAACGGTCAGCGCCATGAACCGGACGAACTTCGCCTTGTTGCCCTGACGGATGCCGGCGAGCCCTTCGACCATGGTCACGCTGCTGCAGATCAGCAGGAACGTCATGGCGGCCGTCAGCGGGATGCCGAGGATGCTCGTCGGGACGGGCCAGTTGGGATCGCCGTAGCGAAGGGCGCCGTAGCCCGCGAGCAGCGCGCCGAACGTCATCGCGTCGGCGGCGAGGAAGTTCCACATCCCGAGCTTGCCCCAGCTCTCGGGCGTGAGGGGAGACTCCGCGGGTTCCACGAGGTGGTGATCGGTCGCTGCTGCAGTGCTCACGCTAGGCCTCCTTTGGCCCATCCGCCGGCGCCGGCGACCGGCGCACCCAGGGCAGGGAAATGACGTCGCCGCGACGGGCTGCGGCGGAGCGTCGATAGCGATACGCCAACCAGCCTCCCACGAGGCCGCACAGGGTGTAGGGCATCGCGATGAGAAACAGGATGCTCCAGTTGAACGCGCGTGCGAGTGGATCGTCGGGCGTCGTGGCCGTTCCGCACATCGCACAGCCCTGCGCGAGCGCGTCGCCGGCGAAGGCGAGCAGCAGGGCGAAAGCCGAGGCGGGCATGCGTCCGATCATCGTCGCGTCGGTTCAGTAGAGATACACCAGCGGGAAGAGGACCGCCCACAACCCGCTGACGAAGAGCCAGTACATGGTGCACATCTCGAGGCCGTCGTGCCGGCGCGCCGTGAAGGCACCGCGCCCAGCGAGTATCGCGACCGCGCCCAGCCACGCGACGGCGGTGAGGACGTGCAGCGCGTGGCAGCCGATCACGACGTAGAACGAGCCGCCGTACACGCTGCTGCCCATCGTGAGTCCGTGGCGCACGAGCCGCACCCATTCGAGTCCCTGCACCAGGAGGAACACGGTGCCGAGAATCGCGGTGAGGCGCACGTTGCGCGCGACATCGGGGGCGTCGTCCCGACGCGCGGCGCGGAGCGCCCAGAGCATCGGCACGACGCTGCCGAAGAGCACGACGGAGTTGAGCGCCGTGATCGCGAGCGGGAGGCGCGGCTGGTTCGGCGGCGGCCACTCCGGCGCGGCGAGCCGGAAGACGAGGTACATGCCGATGAACCCCGCGAAGAGCATCGTCTCGGCGACGATGAGCCCGAGCATGGCGAGCCGTGCGTTGCTCACCGCCGGAACGGCGGGAGGCGGCGGCACGGTGGCCCGGCGCGGCATCGTCAGCGAGCCCGCGGTCATGGCACCAGTGGCAGCTTGTCGATGGCCATCGCCGCCAGCAGCGCCGGCAGGTAGACCAGCGACGCGAGCAGCAGACGGCGGGCGGCGGGCGCCGACTGGGTGCGCGCCAGCGCCACGGCGTACCAGAGGAAGACGACGCCCAGCACCAGCGAGACGACGAAGTAGATCGCGCCCGCCATGCCGAGCAGTGTCGGCAGCAGGGCGACCGGCACCAACGCGAGGCAGTTGGTCACGGCATGCGTCGACGTGCTGGTTCCGTCACGATCGATGACGGGCAGGACGACGATGCCGGCGCGCGCGTAGTCGTCGCGGTACATCCGGCCGATCGCGAGCGTGTGCGGAATCTGCCACAGGAACATGATCGCGAAGAGGACCCACGGCTCGGGCCCGAGGACGCCCGCGGCGGCCGCCCATCCGGCGACCGGCGGCAGCGCGCCGGGGATGGCGCCTGCGACCGAGCAGAGCGACGTGACCTGCTTCAGCGGCGTGTAGACGAGCAGGTAGCTGATCGCGATGGCGGTCGTGACCTCGGCGCAGAGCAGGTTCACGCGCAGCGCCAGGTAGGCGAGGCCGGCGACGAGGAGCGCCATGCCGAGCGCGAGGGCCTCGCCCGCGTGCAGGCGTCCCTCGGGGAGCGGGCGGCGTCGCGTGCGCTCCATCCGCGCGTCGAGGTCGCGCTCCATGTACTGGTTGAGCGCCAGCGTGCCGCCGGCGGCGAGGGCGGTCCCCAGCATCGTGTGCGCGAGCAGCACGAGGTCCGGCGTGCCCCAGGAGGCCAGGTAGTATCCGACGAGCGTCGTCACCAGCACCATCAGGACGACGCGCGGCTTCGTGAGCTCGATGTAGTCGGCGACGCGCTGGCGGACGCTGGTCGTCTGCCAGGGCATCACCGCCGGGGTCATGGGGGAGTCGGCCATGGGCTCAGTGATGGCCGGCTCCGGCAACCTGTGGCTCCAGGCGGCGCGCCTGCGGCAGGTAGTCCTCCGTCACGAGCGGCGACGAGTACTCGTACGGCCCGCGGTAGACGGTCGGCAGCGGGCCGGGGAAGTTGCCGTGCGGCGGCGGCGTGGGCGCCTCCCACTCGAGCGTGTTCGCCTGCCACGGATTCCGCGACGCGTGGCGCCCGGCGAAGATGCTGTAGAAGAAGTTGAAGAAGAAGATCAGCTGCGCGGCGCCGAGCGAGATCGCGCCCATCGTGATGATGACGTTGATGGGCTGCATGTCCTTCAGGAACTCGTACTGCATCGGGTTGTAGATGCGACGCATGTGGCCGCCGACGCCGAGGATGTGCATCGGGAAGAACGTCACGTTGAAGGCGATCAGCGTCACCCAGAAGTGCAGCTTGCCGAGCGGCTCGTTCATCATGCGGCCGTACATCTTCGGGAACCAGTAGTAGATGCCGGCGAAGATCCCGAAGATGCTGCCGCCGAAGACGACGTAATGGATGTGGGCGACGATGAAGTAGGTGTCGTGGATGTAGATGTCGACCGGCGTCGAGGCCATGTAGATGCCCGAGAGCCCGCCGATCACGAACATCGACACGAAGCCGAGCGCGAACAGCATCGGCGTCGTGAAGCGGATCGTGCCGCCCCAGAGCGTCCCGAGCCAGTTGAACGTCTTGATGGCCGACGGGACGCCGATGACCATCGTCGTCAGCATGAAGCTCATGCCGAGCATCGGGTTCATGCCGCTCTGGAACATGTGGTGGCCCCACACGATCCAGGAGAGGAACGCGATGCCGATCATCGAGAACGCCATCGCGTGGTAGCCGAAGATCGGCTTGCGCGCGAAGACGGCGAGGACGTCCGACGCGATGCCCATGGCGGGCAGGATGAGAATGTAGACCTCGGGATGCCCGAAGAACCAGAAGAGGTGCTGCCAGAGGAGCGGCTCACCGCCGCCGGCCGGCGAGAAGAAGCTGGTGCCCGCCATGCGGTCGAACAGGAGCATGCCGAGGGCCGCCGTGAGGACGGGCAGGGCGAGCAGCAGCAGGATGGCGGTGATGAAGAGCGACCAGACCGTGAGCGGCATGCGGAACCACGTCATGCCGGGCGTCCGCATGTTGACGATCGTGGTGATGTAGTTGACCGAGCCCATCAGCGACGAGACGCCGAGGACGATCAGGCTGATGCACCAGAGGTTCTGGCCCATCTCGACGCCGCTGTAGCTCGGGACCGACGAGAGCGGCGGGTACGACGTCCAGCCGCCGGCCGCGGCGCCGCCCGTCACGAAGAAGCTCGCCAGCATGATGATGCCCGCCGGCACAGACACCCAGAAGGACAGGGCGTTCAGCAGCGGGAACGCCATGTCGCGCGCGCCGATCATGAGCGGGATGAGGTAGTTCCCGAAGCAGCCCACGAGGATCGGCATGACCGCGAAGAAGATCATGATCGTGGCGTGCATCGTGAAGAACGCGTTGTACGTCTCGGGCGGGATGATGCCTTCGTACATCGTCGGCTCGGGGACCCAGCCCATGCCGGGCACGGCCGTCTCGGGCCACGCCAGCTGCCAACGCACGAGCAGTGCCAGCAGGCCGCCCAGGATGAGCATCGCCAGCCCCATGCCGAGGAACTGCTTCCCGATCATCTTGTGATCGGTGGAGAAGATGTACGTGCGGAAGAAGCTCTGCTCGTGATGTCCGGCGTGATGGCCGGCGTCCGCGTGAACGATCGCTTCGCTCATGGTGCCCCCTCAGCCCTGACTCGGCGCGGCGCCGATGATGCCCTTCTCGCGCGCCCATGCCTCGTAGTCGGCCGGCGTATCGACGAAGAGCCAGCCCTTCATGCCCGAGTGGCCGAACCCGCAGAGCTCGGCGCACGGAATCTCGTACTTGCCCGGCTTGGTCGCCTTGAACCAGACGGGGATGTCGTGTCCCGGCACCGCGTCCTGCTTGAGGCGCAGCTGCGGGACGAAGAAGCTGTGAATGACGTCGCGCGACTTCAGGTGGATGCGCACCGTCTTGTCGACGGGCACGTGGAAGTCGTTGTCCATCTTGATGTCGTCCGGCGTGCCGTGCTTCGTGTCCGGCCCGGCGTAGACGACCTCCCAGTTGAACTGCTTCGCGTAGATCTCGATCGACAGGTCGCTCGGGGGCTGGCGCGCCTTGATGTCCGCCCAGGTGCTGCGGCTCATGAGCGCCAGGATGGCCAGGATGACGGCGGGGATGGCCGTCCAGATGATCTCGAGCGTGGTGTTGCCGTGCGTGTACGTGGCGCGGCGTCCCGGGCGGTCTCGGTACATGAACACGAAGACCAGCAGCGCGATCTGCACGAGCACGAACGTCGCGGTCGTCAGATAGTAGATTCCGTAGAACAGCCGATCGATCTCGGCACCGTACGTGGACACGTTCTCTGGAAGCCAGCTCATCATTGTCTGACCCTACCCCCGCCTTCCCTCGCGTGACCTGGCGCATCCATGCGTGTGTGCGCCGACCCGCGGGTCCGTGAAAACGGCATAATTGGCCACGAAAAAACTCGACGCTCTTAGCGCAGCGGAGGCGGGCCGTGCAAGCGCGCAAGGCATCCGACGTGCGTGCGTTGACAGTGAGATGGTGGCGCGATACGGGAGGCCGCGATGGAGGCCCTCCACCAGTTCATCGAGATCCTGCTCAAGCCCGACAACATTCCCATCGTGTTCATGCTCGTGCTCGTGCTGTTCTTCACGTGGGTGGGCTTCAAGCAGGCGATCCGCAACGATCGTCTCATCGAGCAGGGCCGTGAAGAGGACATTCTGAAGGAGATGCAGCGCTGACGTCGCGGTTGTTCCTGCGCGAAGCCGTCTGCTAGATTCCTCTCCCATGCCCTTCACGATCATCGCCGAGAACTGCACGGGCTGCACCGCGTGCGAGAAGCGGTGCCCCACCAAGGCGATCAGCGGCGATCCGAAGAAGGCCTTCTACATCGAGTCCACGCTCTGCATCGATTGCGGCGCGTGCGGCGTGATCTGCCCCGACGAGGCCATCCTCGACACCTTCGGGAACCTCACGAAGGTGCTGAAGCGGCAGGAGCGGCCGGTCGCGGTCGTCCACCTCGACAATTGCAACGGCTGCGGCGTCTGCGTGGACGTCTGCCCGTTCGACTGCATCTCCCCGTCGCCCGAGAACACGGCCAACTACCTCGGCCGCGTCCAGGTCAACGAGAAGACGTGTGTCGGCTGCAAGCTGTGCGAAGAGGTCTGCGGCTGGGAGGGCATCTACATCATGCCCGGGAAAGAGAAGGACGCGTTCCTGGCGTCCATCGGCTACGGTCCCGAAGAGACCGACGCCGCCTCCTGAGTCAGCCGCAGATCTTGTTCAGGGGATACTCGATGATCCCCACGACGCCGGCCTTCAGCAGCTTCGGGATGAGGTCGCGCACCGTCGCTTCGGCGATCACGCTCTCGACGGCGAACCAGTTCGAGCCGTAGAGGTTCGACACGGTCGGCGCCGTGATCGCGGGCAACAGGCGGATGACCTCCTCGAGCTTCGCCTCCGGGACGTTCATCTTGAGGCCGACCTGCGCCTCGGCGCGCAGGGCGCCGGCGAGGAGCAGGCCGATCTGCTCGATCTTCTCGCGCTTCCACGGCGTGTCCCACGCCTTCTTGTTGGCGATCAGCTGCGGCACCGACTCGAACAGCTCGGTGACGATGCGTAGGCCGTGCGCGCGCAGCGTCGAACCCGTCTCCGTCACCTCGACGATCGCGTCGACGAGCCCCTCGGCGACCTTCGCCTCGGTGGCGCCCCACGAGAACTCGATCTGCACGTCGATCTTGCGCTCGGCGAACCAGCGCTTCGTATAGCCGACGAGCTCCGTCGCGATGCGCGCGCCGCGAAGATCCTCGGGCGTCTGGACCTTCGAGTCGTGGCCGACGACGAGCACCCAGCGCGTCGGGCGGAGGCTCGTCTTCGAGTAGACCAGCTCCTGGGCGACGACGACGTCGGCGTCGTACTCGAGCACCCAGTCGCGGCCGGTGATTCCCGCGTCGAGCGTGCCGCCCTCGACGTAGCGGGCCATCTCCTGGGCGCGCACGAGCAGGCAGCGCAGGGCCGGGTCGTCGACGGACGGAAAGTAGCTCCGGGAATCGACCCCGACCTTCCAGCCCGAGCGGCGGAACAGCTCGACGGTGCTGGCTTCGAGGCTTCCCTTCGGGATGCCGAGCTGCAGGACGTTCATTGCCTGGCGGCTCCTACCACGCACCCCACACCAAGGCGAGCCACGCGAGCCGAGGTTGGACCCCATGAGGTGCGTTCGCTAAGTACGGGCGGATGAAGCTCGGCGAGATCGCGCGCGCACTCGGCGCGGAGCTCCGCGACGGCGACCCCGAGACGGAGATCGGCGGCCTCGCGCCGATCGACCAGGCCGGGCCCGGCACGCTGACGTTTCTCTCCGATCGGCGCCTCGAGTCCCATCTGGCGACGACGCGCGCGACGGCGATCGTTCTCGACACGTCGGCGCCGCCCGTCGGGCTCGCCTCGCTGCGCGTGCCGCACGCCTACGTCGGGTTCGTGCAGGCCCTCGAGCTGTTCCATCCCCCGGTTCGGCCCACGTACGGCGTGCACGCGACCGCCGTGGTCGCGCCGACGGCGGCGATCGGGGAGGGCGCGTCCGTCGGCCCCCACGTCGTCATCGGCGAGCGGGTGACGATCGGCCGCGACGCCGTCCTGCATGCGAACGTCACCATCTACGACGACGCTCGCATCGGCGACGGCTTCGTCGCCCATGCGGGGGTGGTCGTGCGCGAGGGGGTCGTCATCGGCCATCGCGTGACGCTGCATGCGGGGGCCGTCATCGGCAGCGACGGGTTCGGCTTCATTCCGCTGCCGAACGGCCACAAGAAGATCCCGCAGGTCGGCGGCGTCGTGCTCGAGGACGACGTCGAGATCGGCGCCAACAGCACCGTCGACCGCGCCATGCTCGGCGAGACGCGGGTCGAGCGCGGCAGCAAGATCGACAACCTCGTGATGGTCGCGCACGGCTGCCGCATCGGGGCCCATTCGCTGCTCGCGGCCCAGGTCGGCCTGGCAGGCGGCACCCGCCTCGGGACCGGGGTGATGATGGGCGGGCAGGTGGGCGCCGCGGGGCACCTCACCGTCGGCGACGGGGCGCAGATCGCCGCGCAGTCGGGCATCCACGGCAACGTTCCGCCGGGCAAGGTCTATGGCGGCTACCCGGCCATGGAGGTCCGGACGTGGCGCCGGATGATGACCGCGCTCCCCCGGCTGCCGGAGGCGCTGCGACGGCTCCGCCGGCTCGAGCGCAAGGTGGGGTTGGGCGGAGACGGCGATGCAGACTGAGGTCCCGCCCCCTTTCGCCGCAGCGCGACGACCCGCTATACTCCCCCCCTTCGTGCCGCCCGCGGCACGAGCACCCGTCGTCATGAGGATTCCCGTCGACCAGATCGAGGAGAGCGCCAAGCAGCTCTCCTACGTCGAAGACGTCGCCGCGCTCGACGACGTCGGCACCCAGGCGCCGCACGACTACGGCTTCGCCCAGGGCGTCCAGGTCGACCTCGAATACTACCGCGCCGGCCTCGACATCTTCTTCGACGGCACCGTCCGCGCGCCCGTTCGCGGGACCTGCGCTCGCTGTCTCGAGGAATACGATTTCGCCCTCGACGCCCCGTTTCAGCTGGTCCTGACGCCGCGCGCGGCGGCGGTCGACGAGCCCGGCGAGCTACGCAGCGACGACCTCGGCCTCAGCTTCTACGACGGCGACGAGATCGACGTCAGCGCGCTGGTCCACGAGCAGACCATCCTCGCGCTCCCGACCCGCCCGCTATGCTCCGAATCGTGCCGCGGGCTGTGTCCGCAATGCGGCGCGAACCTCAACACCGACCCCTGCGGGTGCGCGGCCACCACGACCGATCCCCGCCTCGCCGTGCTCCGCACGCTGTCGCGCGGCACCTGACCCGGGCCGTTCCGGGCCCCGGAGGAGAAGACACCCATGGCAGTTCCCAAGCGCCGGACCTCGTCGTCCAAGCGTGACAAGCGGCGAGCGCACGACGCGCTCAGCGCTCCCCACGTGATCGCCTGCCCGCAGTGTGGCGAGCGCACGCTCCGCCACCGCGCGTGTCCGCACTGCGGCACGTATCGCGGGCGGCAGGTCGTCGAGGCGAAGGAAGGCTGACACTGCCTCCCGCGGCCGTCTGCCTGTTCCCGGGCCAGGGCTC
This sequence comes from uncultured Binatia bacterium (SeqCode), assembly GCA_964432595.1. Lineage (GTDB taxonomy): Bacteria > Desulfobacterota > Binatia > DP-6 > DP-6 > DASYLJ01. The sequence goes on from CAYSOF010000004.1 coordinate 154,339, forward strand.
GCAGCGGGTCGGGATGGGGCGCGACCTCGCGGACGCCTTTCCCGTGGCGCGCCGTACGTTCGCCGAGGCTGACGACAGCCTCGGCGCGGCGCTGTCGCGCCTGTGCTTCGAGGGGCCGGCCGACGAGCTCGCTCTGACCGAGCACGCGCAGCCGGCCATCCTCACCACCAGCGTCGCGGCGTTCCGCGTCGTGCAGGAGGAGACTGGGTTCGCGCCGCGCGCGCTCGCCGGCCACAGCCTCGGCGAATGGAGCGCGCTGGTCGTCGCCGGCGCGCTGTCGCTGGGCGACGCCGTCCGCTGCGTGCGCGAGCGCGGGCGGCTGATGCAGTCGGCGGTGCCGGTGGGCGAGGGGGCGATGGCGGCGCTGCTCGGGATCGACGCAGAGGCGGCGGCCGCCCTCTGCGACGAGGCGGCCGACGGGCAGGTCCTCACGCCCGCCAACCTGAACGGCGGCGGGCAGGTGGTCGTCGCGGGCCATACCGCGGCCGTCGAGCGCGCGATGGCGCGCGCGGGCGAGCGGCGCATCCGTGCGCAGCGGCTGGCCGTGAGCGCGCCGTTCCACTGCCCGCTGATGCAGCCGGCGGCCGACGGCTTGCGCGACGTCCTCAGCGGCGTGAGGTTCGCCGACGCCGCAGTCCCCGTCGTGAGCAGCGTGGACGCCGCGCCGGTGCCCGGCGCGGCGGGCCTGGCCGACCTGCTGGTGCGCCAGGTGACCGCGCCCGTTCGCTGGGAGGAGACCGCGCGACGGCTCGCCGCGTTCGCGCCGCAGGTCGCCCTCGAGACCGGCCCGGGGCGGGCCCTCACGGGGCTCCTGAAGCGCATCGTCCCGGACGTGCCCGCGGTGCCGGTCGGCGACGTCGACGGTGTCACGCGCGCGCGCGAGGCGCTCGCATGACGAGGCCGCTCGAGGGGCAGACGGCCATCGTCACCGGCGGCTCGCGCGGGATCGGTCGGGCGATCGTGCTGCAGCTCGCCGCGCTCGGCGCCGAGGTCTTCGTCAACTACGTCGCGAACGCCGCTGCCGCGGACGACACGATCGCACAGGTGGCCGCGGCCGACGGGCGCGCGCATCCGCTGCAGTTCGACGTCGGCGATGCGACGGCGGTGAAAGCGGCGCTGGACCTCGTCGTTGACCGCCAGGGAAGAATTGATATTTTCGTCAACAATGCGGGCCTGGCGATCGACGGGCTCGTGCTCCGTTTCAAAGACGACGACTGGCAGCGGGTTCTGCAGACCAATCTGACGGGGGTGTTCCACTGTGCGAAGGTGGCGGTTCGCGCCATGGTACGCGGCCGCTATGGACGCATCGTGAACATCACGTCGGTCGTCGCGGACATGGGCAACAGCGGGCAGGCGCCCTACGCGGCCGCCAAGGCCGGCGTCGTCGGCTTCTCGCGGTCGCTGGCGCGCGAGGTCGCGTCCCGTGGCATCACCGTGAACGTCGTGGCACCTGGTCTGGTCGACACCGACATGTCCGCGTCGCTCAGTGAGGGGCAGCGGTCGACGTACACCACCCTGATACCCGTCGGACGGATGGGCACCCCCGACGACGTCGCATCGGCCGTCGCCTTCCTGGCGACACCCGCGGCGGGCTACATCACCGGGCACGTGTTGCACGTGAACGGTGGCCTCTACATGTGAACGAGGCGCAGCGCGCCGTGCGAGAAGGAGGAAGGTAATGGCAGCGAGTGTGGAGCAGCGGGTCAAGGAGATCATCTGCGAGCAGCTCGGCGTGAGCGAGGATCAGGTGACGCCGCAGGCCTCCTTCATCGAGGACCTGGGCGCCGACTCGCTCGACATCGTCGAGCTCGTGATGGCGCTCGAAGAAGAATACGACATGGAGATCTCGGACGAGGAGGCGGAGAAGATCCGCACCGTCCAGGACGTCGTGAACTACATCGACAGCCACAAGTGAGGAGACGCCGACCATGAGCTCCGCGCTCGAGCAGACCGATCCGGCCATCTTTGGCGCGATCCGCAGGGAGACCGAGCGGCAGGAGTACAACCTCGAGCTGATCGCCTCGGAGAACTTCGTCAGCGAGGCGGTCCTCGAGGCGCAGGGCTCGATCCTCACCAACAAGTACGCCGAGGGCTATCCCGGCAAGCGGTACTACGGCGGCTGCGAATTCGTCGACGAGGTCGAGACGCTCGCGATCGAGCGGGCGATCGCGCTGTTCGGCGCGGAGGCGGCGAACGTCCAGCCGCACTCCGGCTCGCAGGCGAACATGTGCGTGTATTTCTCGCAGCTGCAGCCGGGCGACACGATTCTCGCGATGAACCTGTCCCACGGCGGGCACCTGACGCACGGGAGCCCGGTGAATTTCTCCGGCAAGTTCTTCAAGGTCGTGCCGTACGGCGTCCGCGAGAGCGACGGCCGTATCGATCCCGACCAGGTTCGCGATCTCGCGCGCCGCGAGCGTCCGAAGATGATCGTCGTCGGGCACTCGGCCTATCCGCGCCAGATCGACTTCTCGCAGTTCCGCGCCGTCGCGGACGAGGTGGGCGCGATCGTCATGGCCGACATGGCGCATTTCGCGGGGCTGGTCGCCGCAGGCATCCACCCGTCCCCGGTCCCGCACTGCGAGTTCGTCACCTCGACGACGCACAAGACGCTGCGCGGTCCGCGCGGCGGCCTCGTGCTCTGTCGCGAGCCGTTCGCGAAGAGTCTCAACTCGTCGGTCTTCCCGGGGAACCAGGGCGGGCCGCTGATGCACGTCATCGCGGCCAAGGCCGTGGCCTTCGCCGAGGCGCAGAAGCCAGACTTCAAGGCGTATCAGCGGCAGATCGTCGCCAACGCCAAGGCGCTCGCCGACGGGCTCATGAAGCGCGGCCTGCAGCTCTGCTCGGGCGGCACGGACAACCACCTGATGCTGGTCGACCTCCGGGGCACCGAGATCTCCGGCAAGGTCGCGCAGGAGACGCTCGACGCCGCGCACATCACGGTCAACAAGAACGGCGTGCCGTTCGATCCGCGCCCGCCGTTCGTCACGAGCGGCATCCGGATCGGGACCCCGGCGGTGACCACCCGCGGGATGCGCGAGCCCGAGATGGACGTCGTCGCGGACCTGATCCACCGCGCCCTCCAGCACGTGGGCGACGCCGGCGCGCTCGGCAAGCTCGCGGGCGAGGTGCGCGCCCTCTGCGAGCGCTTCCCGCTGTATCGCCACCGGCTCTCGTAGCCTGCGATGCAGTGTCCCTTCTGCCGGACGCCGGACAGTCGGGTCGTCGATTCGCGGCTCGGCAAGGAGGGGGACGTCGTTCGCCGCCGGCGGCATTGCGACCAGTGCGGCCGCCGCTTCACGACGTACGAGCGCGTCGACGCGGCGCTGCCGATGGTCGTCAAGAAGGACGACCGCCGTGAACCCTTCGACCGCGCGAAGATCGTGAGCGGCCTGAAGCGCGCCTGCGAGAAGCGGCCCGTCTCGGTCGACACGATCGAGCTGGTCGCCGATCGCATCGAGCGGCAGCTGCAGGAGCGCGGTGACAAGGAGGTGCGCAGCACCGAGATCGGCGAGGCGGTGATGCGCGAGCTCCACGGACTCGACGCGGTGGCGTACGTGCGCTTCGCTTCGGTCTACCGCTCGTTCAAGGACGTGCACGAGTTCATGCACGAGCTCGAGGAGCTGATCGCCCAGCGCCGCGCGACGAGCCGTCGCCCGACGACCGCGCGGACCGCCCGGCCGCGCTCGCGCCGGGGCGGTTGATGCCCGACGCCGACGCGCGCTGGATGGCGCGCGCCCTCGCGCTGGCCGCGAAGGGCCTCGGGCGCACGCATCCCAATCCACCGGTCGGCGCCGTCTTCGTACGCGGCGGGCGCGTGCTCGGGGAGGGATTCCACACGCGCGCGGGCGCACCGCACGCCGAGGTCGCGGCGCTGCGCCGCGTACGGGGTCATGCGCGTGGCGCGACGCTCTACGTGACGCTCGAGCCCTGCGCGCATCATGGACGCACGCCTCCTTGCGTCGAGGCGCTGCTGCCGCTCGGGCTTCGTCGCGTGGTGGTCGCGACGATCGACCCCGACGCCCGCGTGCGCGGGCGCGGTGTGCGCGCGCTGCGCCGGGCCGGCATCCGGGTCGACGTCGGCGTGGCGCGCGCCGAGGCGGACGCGTTGCTCGCCGGATTCCGCTCGCGCGTCCTGCGCGGCCGCCCGCAGGTGACGCTCAAGCTCGCCGTGACGCTCGACGGCCGCATCGCGGCGCGTGGTGGCGATGCGCGCTGGATCACCGGCCCGGCGGCGCGACGGATGGCGCATGCGCTGCGGAACGTGACCGATGCGATCCTCGTCGGCGCGGGAACGGTGCGTGCCGACGACCCGCAGCTCACGTGCCGGCTCCGCGGCGGCCACGATCCCATCCGCGTGGTGCTCGCGGGACCGCGGCTCGATCTGCCATCGCGCGCGCAGGTGCTGGCCCCGGGCGGCCCGCCGACGTGGGTGATCGCGCCGAGCGACGCCGCGCCGGCCCGTGTCGCGCGCGTGCGTCGCGCCGGCGCCGACGTCGTGCTGCTGCCGGCGCGCCGCGGGCGCGTGCCGTTCGCGCGCGTCCTGGAGGCGCTGGGCGGCCGCGGCGTCGGCTCGCTCCTGGTCGAGGGCGGCAGCACCGTGGCGGCCGATGCGCTGCGGTCGGGCAGCGTCGATCGCCTGGTGGTGTTCATGGCGCCGGCCCTCCTCGGTGGCGACGGCGTGCCCGCGATCGCGCCGCTCGGCATCCGCCGGGTGGCCGATGCCGTCCGCCTGGAGGACGTCGCCGTGGCTCGGGTCGGCGACGACCTGGTCCTCGAGGCCCGCGTGCGCCCGCGCTGACGGCGCAGACCCTTTGCCTATCCCAGGACGCCACGCTAGGGTCGGCCGATGGCTGGTCCCGACCGCAGCCGCGAAGTCGGCGAACGACTGCGGATGGGCGGCCTCGTGCTGCTGGTCGACAGCGCCACCGAGCCGCCGGAGGCGGTCCTCGCGTGCGCCGCGTCGCGTGTCACACCCGCGGCGATCAACTTCATGGCGACGCACGGCCGCGGCCTCGTGTGCCTGGCGCTCACGCGTGAGCGCATGCGGAAGCTCGGCATCCCGCTGATGGCGTCCGATCTCAGTGCGGGGCTGCCGGCCTATGGCGCGTCGATCGAGGCCCGTCGTGGCGTGTCGACGGGCATCAGCGCCGGCGATCGTGCGACGACCATCCTCGCCGCCGTCGGTCCCGACGCGACGCCGTCGGACCTCGTGATGCCGGGACACATCACGCCGATCCAGGTGGTCTCGGGCGGCAGCCTGGTGCGCGCGGCGCTGCCGGAGGCGGCCAGCGATCTGGTGCGGCTCGCGGGTGCGGGCGTCGAGGCGGTGCTCTGCGAGGTGCTCGGTCGCGACGGCAACCTGGCGACCGCGGCCGAGCTGGAGGCGGTCGCGCGCGAGCACGCGTTGCCCGTGGTCACGATCACCGACGTCGTGCAGATGCGGCTGCGCTCCGACACGCTGGTGCGGCGCCGCGCCGAGGCGGTGCTGCCGCTGCGCGACGGGCCGACGTTCCGCGCGATCGTGTACGACAACAGCGTCGACCAGCAGCAGCACATGGCGCTGGTCCACGGCGAGGTGCGGAGCGACGAAGACGTGCTCGTGCGGCTCCACTCCGAGTGTCTGACCGGCGACGTCTTCGGCTCCGAGCGCTGCGACTGCGGCGATCAGCTCCATCAGGCGATCGGCCTCCTGGCGCAGGCGGAGTGCGGCGTACTCGTCTACCTCCATCAGGAGGGACGCGGCATCGGCCTCGCGAACAAGATTCGCGCCTATGCGCTGCAGGACCAGGGACGCGACACCGTCGAGGCGAACCTCGAGCTGGGCTTCAAGGACGACCTCCGCGACTACGGCATCGGCGCGCAGATCCTCCGTGACCTCGGCGTGCAGAAGGTGCGCCTCCTCACCAACAATCCGCAGAAGATCGCGGGGCTCGAGGCGTACGGCATCACCGTCTCCGCGCGTACGCCGCTCGAGGTCGAGCCGCACGCGGGGAACATCGACTACCTGCGCACGAAGCAGGCGAAGCTCGGACATCTGCTCTCCGGGCTGCAGCGAACGCGCTGAAGGAGCTCATGCCGCCACGTCAATTGCAGGGCACGCCCACGGGCGACGGACTTCGCATCGGCATCGCGCTGGCGCGCTTCAATCGGGCCGTCACCGACCGGTTGCTGGCAGGGGCGATCGAGGGCCTCACCGCACACGGCGTGGCCGACGACGCGGTCGACGTCGCCACGGTGCCCGGCGCGTTCGAGCTGCCGCTCTGCGCCCACCGCCTCGCCATGACGGGACGGTACGACGCGCTCATCTGTCTCGGCGCCGTCGTGCGCGGCGAGACGCCGCACTTCGACTTCGTCGCGGGCGAGGCCGCGCGCGGCGTCGCGGAGATGGCGCGGCGGCACGACCTGCCCGTCATCTTCGGCGTTCTCACGACCGACACGATGGAGCAGGCATTGGCGCGTGCCGGCGGCGACGGCGGCAACAAGGGCTACGAGGCGGCCGTGACGGCCATCGAGATGGCGCAGCTGCTGCGCGAGATTCACAAGTATTGACGATGGGTGTGCGTCGCGCCGCACGGGAGCTGGCCATGCAGGCCCTCTACCAGGTCGACCTCCTCGGCGAGGAGGAAGACACGGGGCGGAGCCTGCGGCTCTTCTGGGACCACTTCCAGCACCAGGACCAGGACCCGCAGGTCGAGGTCTTCGCGCGCGAGCTGGTGGGCGGCGTCCACGAGCATCGGGAGCGCATCGATGCGCTGATCTCGGGAAGCGCCGAGCACTGGCGCCTGCCGCGCCTCTCCCGCGTCGACCTGAATCTCCTGCGTCTCGCCACCTACGAGCTCATGTTCCGCGACGAGATTCCGTCGTCCGTCACGTTGAACGAGGCCGTCGAGATCGCCCGCCGCTTCGGCAGCGAGGAGTCGGCGGCGTTCGTGAACGGCGTCCTCGACCACATCGCCCGCGAGGTGGCCGCGAGTCGTCCGGCCCCGTCGAGCGAGTAGCGGCATGGCGGGGCAGGACGGGGTGGTGCGCTACGACCCGCAGGAGGTCGAGGCGAAATGGCAGCAGCGGTGGGACGAGACGAAGGCGTTCGCCGCGCGCGTCGCGAGTGATCGCCGGCCGTACTACGCGCTCGAGATGTTCGCGTATCCGTCGGGTCGCATCCACATGGGCCACGTCAGGAACTACTCGATCGGCGACGTGATCGCGCGCCAACGGCGCATGGCCGGGTACAGCGTCCTCCATCCGATCGGCTGGGACGCGTTCGGCATGCCGGCGGAGAACGCCGCCATCCAGCACGGGGCGCATCCGGCGAAGTGGACTCACCAGAACATCGCGGACATGCGCCGCCAGCTGCGGCGGCTCGGGTTCTCCTACGACTGGGACCGCGAGATCGCGACGTGCGATCCGTCGTACTATCGCTGGGAGCAGCTCTTCTTCCTGCGGATGCTCGAGCGCGACCTGGCGTACAAGCGACGCGCGCTCGTCAACTGGTGCGCCACGTGCAACACGGTGCTCGCGAACGAACAGGTCGTGAACGGGCAGTGCTGGCGCTGCGACGGTCCCGTCGAGGACCGCGAGCTCGAGCAGTGGTTCTTCCGCATCACCGCCTACGCCGAGGAGCTGCTGCGCGACCTCGACCGTCTCGGCGGGTGGCCGGAGCGGGTCGTCACCATGCAGCGCAACTGGATCGGCCGCAGCACCGGCGCGCGCATCCAGTTCCCCCTCGACGGGATGGACGGCGAGATCACCGTCTTCACGACGCGCCCCGATACGCTGTTCGGCGTGACGTTCGTCAGCCTCGCCGCGGAGCACCCGCTCGTGTCGAAGCTCGTCGCGGGCACGCCCGCCGCGGCCGCGGTCGACGCGTTCGCGGCGCGAGCGCGCGCGACCTCGCGCCTCGAGCGCACCGCCGGGAAGGACGGCGTCTTCACCGGCGCGTACTGCCGCCATCCGCTCACCGGTGAGCGCGTGCCGATCTGGGTCGCGAACTTCGTGCTGATGGAGTACGGCACCGGCGCGGTCATGGCGGTGCCGGCGCACGACCAGCGCGACTTCGAGATGGCGCGGGCCCACGAGCTGCCGATCCGCGTGGTCATCCAGCCGGCCGGCGAGACGCTGGAGCCGGCGCGGATGACCGAGGCGTGGGAGGAGGCCGGGACGCTCGTCCACTCCGACCGCTTCGACGGCCTGGACAACGAGGAGGCGAAGACGCGCATCACGGAGGCGGTCGCCGCAGCGGGACGCGGCGAATCGACGGTCACGTATCGCCTGCGCGACTGGGGCATCTCACGGCAGCGCTACTGGGGTGCGCCGATCCCCGTCGTCTACTGCGACGCGTGCGGGATGGTGCCGGTGCCGGACGCGGAGCTGCCGGTGGTGCTTCCCGAGGACGTCGCGCTGACCGGCACCGGCGGCTCGCCGCTGGCGACGCACGAGGCGTTCCTCCGGGCGCGCTGTCCGCGCTGCGGCGGGGCCGCCCGGCGCGAGACCGACACGATGGACACGTTCGTCGAGTCGTCGTGGTACTTCGCGCGCTACACGTCGGCACGGACCGACGATGCACCCTTCGACCGTGACGAGGTGGCGTACTGGCTCGGCCAGCGCGGCGTCGACCAGTACGTCGGCGGCATCGAGCACGCGGTGCTGCACCTGCTGTACTCGCGCTTCTACACGAAGGTGCTGCGCGACCTGGGCTTCCTCACGCTGGACGAGCCGTTCCGCAACCTCCTCACGCAGGGGATGGTCATCAAGGACGGCGCCAAGATGAGCAAGTCGAAGGGGAACGTCGTCGACCCCGACTACCTCATCGATCGCTACGGCGCCGATACGGCGCGGCTCTTCAGCCTGTTCGCCTCGCCGCCCGAGCGCGACCTCGACTGGAACGATCAGGGCGTCGAGGGCATGAGCCGGTTCCTGTCGCGCCTCTGGCGGCTGACGCATGCGCTGGCGCCGCGGCTCGCGCCCGCCGGCGCGCCCCTCGCGAGCCCGCTCCCGCCCGCCGACCAGGAGCTGCACCGGCTCGTCCATCGGACGATCCAGCGGGTCACCGAGGACGTCGTCGATCGGCTCCACTTCAACACGGCCATCGCCGCGGTGATGGAGCTGGTCACGGCGATCGCCGCCGCCGTCGAGACGGCCCAGCCGGCCACGCTGCGCGAGGCGGTCGATGCGACGCTGCTCCTCCTGGCACCGTTCGTGCCGCACATCGCGAGCGAGCTGTGGGAGGCGAGCGGCCATCCCGGCGGGCTCGACGAGCAGGCCTGGCCGCGGGCCGACCCCGGGGCGCTCGTGCGCGAACACGTCGAGCTGCCGGTGCAGATCAACGGCAAGGTGCGCGCCCGCGTCACCGTCGCCGCCGACGCCGCCGAGGAGGAGGTGCTGGCCGCCGCGCTGGCCGACGAGCGCGTGCAGGCGCACCTCGAAGGGCGTGCGGTCAAGAAGCACGTGCTGGTCCGCGGGCGGATGGTGAGCCTCGTGGTATGACGCGACGACAGGCGGTGGCGGGGTTGCTCGTGGCGTGGCTGCTCGGCGGCTGCGGCTACCATTTGGCGGGCAGCGGGGAGTCGATGCCGAAGGGGGCGGAGACGATCACGATCCGCCTCTTCAAGAACCGCACGCGCGAGAAGGGGCTCGAGGTCGCGCTGCAGCGGTCGATCGAGGAGGAGTTTCGCCGGCGTGGGCCGCTGACGGTGCAGCGGGAGCCCGACGGCGACCTGATCCTCAGCGGGAGCATCCGCCGCTTCGGGTCGACGCCCGTCGCCTTCGCGGCGACGGACGAGGCGGTGCAGTTCCAGGGGGTGTTGCAGATCAGCTTCCGGCTCACCGAGCGTGCGACGAAGAAGGTCATCTACGAGACGAAGCTGCTGCAGGAGACGCTCGACTTCGGCGCGGTGAGCGGCGTCGTCGTCAGCACGTCGCCGCGCTTCCAGCGCGGCACGATCGACGCCCGCGACCTCGTGGATCTACAAAATGCGCAGCTGATCGAGGCGCGACGCCGTGAGGCGCTCGGCGACCTGCTCGACCTGCTCGCCCGCGACGTCTACCTGCAGTCGATGGAGGGATTCTGAGCGGCGGCCGTCGGGCTGCGGCGCCCGCGGCCGACGTCGATCCGCTCGCGGCGCTCGAGCGCGCGCCGCTGCGGCCGTACTGGCTCGTATACGGCGAGGAGACGTTCCTCGTCGATCGCGCGCTGGCGATCCTGCGCAAGCGCCTCGACCCGGACGACCGTCCCGGCACGTGGCGCACGGTATGGGCCGACGACGACGGCGCGCAGCTGGCGTCGGCGCTCGACGACCTCAGCTCGCCGCTCCTCTTCGGCGGGGCGCCGGTCGTGGTCGTCCGGCGGGCGGAGGCGCTGAACGCCGCGCAGGAGGAGCGCATTCTCGGCGTGCTCCCGGCGCTCGGACCGGGCGGGCGGCTCGTCCTCGTGGCGAAGGCGCTGGACCAACGCCGCAAGCTCCTGATGGCGTGCGCCAAGGACGGCGCGGCGGTGCCCTGTGTCCGGGTGACCGAGGCGGCGATTGCGCGACGTTGGCTCGCGCGCCTGGCGAAAGAGCGCGGGCACGAGCTGCGACCCGCCGCCGTCGACCTGCTGATCGAGCGCACCGGCCTCGACCTGGCGCAGCTGGCGGGCGACCTCGAGAAAGCGTGCCTCTTTGCCGGCGCGGGCGTCGCGCTGGACGCGCCCCACGTCGAGCAGACGGTCGCCGCCACGCGGGCGCACGCGATCGACGAGCTCACCGATCGCCTCTCGCGCGGTGATCTGGCGGGCGCCAGCCGGGCGCTGCGCGCGCTGCTGACCGAGGGCGAACCGCCGATCAAGATCGCGGCGTTCCTGGCGTCGAGCCTGCGCCGGGCCCTGCACGTCGCCGAGCTGGCCGATGCCGGTCTCGATCCGGACGCCATCGCGGGACGGATCGGGATGCCGCCGTGGATGGTCCGGAAGAACATGGGACGTGCCACGGGACCCGCGCTCGAAGGAGCGCTCGCGGCGCTGCGACGGCTCGACCTCGAGCTCAAGTCGTCTCGGCCGGCGGCGGCGGCGTTCGAGGCGGCGCTCTTTGAGATCGTGGCGGCGACCCGGGGGCCGGGCCGCCTGCCGACTACGCGCCCGCGGTCTTGAGCTTGCCGACGGCGCGCGACAGGCGCGCCACCTTGCGGGACGCGTTGTTGCGATGGATCAGGCCCTTGGTGACGGCCTTGTCCAGCGCCTTCGTGGCATGACCGAGCTTCTCGGTGGCCACGCCGAGGTCGTTGCCCTCGACGGCGGCGCGCACGGCGCGCACGAGATGACGGAGACGGGTGCGCAGCGCGACGTTGCGCTGCGTGCGCTTCTGGGTCTGGCGGTGGCGCTTCAGCGCCGACGCATGGTTTGCCACGGCGGGAGCAGGTACCACGCGACCCCCATCGGGTCAAACCTTCGCCGCCTTGGCCTCGTCCCAGAGCCGGTCGCGCTCCGCAGGGTCCAGGGCCGCGAGCTCACGCCCCGACGCCTTCACGGCGGCCTCGACATGGGCCACGCGGTGGGCCAGCCGCTCGATGGCGTCGCGGAGGACGATCTCCGCCGGCACGCCGAGGTGGCGGGCGACGCTGGTCAGGGTGAGCAGCAGGTCGCCCAGCTCGCGGCCGGCGGCCTCGATGTCGCCGGCGGCGACGGCCGCCCGCAGCTCGTCGCGCTCCTCGTCCACCTTGAGCAATGTCGCTTGCAGGTCGGGCCAGTCGAAGCCGACGTGCGCCAGCTTGTCGCCGACCTGCTGCGCCCGCGGGAGCGAGGGCAGGGCGCGCGGCACCGACGCCAGGACTCCCTGCTCGCCCCCCTTGGCCTTCCGCTCGGCCGCCTTGATCTGCTGCCAGTTCCGCACGACCTCGTCGGCGTCCTTCACCGTCACGCCGGCGAAGACGTGTGGATGCCGCCGCACCAGCTTGTCGCCGATCGCCCGGGCGACGTCGGCGATCGTGAACCGGCCGGTCTCCGCCGCGATCTCGGCGTGGAAGACCACCTGCAGCAGGACGTCGCCCAGCTCGTCGCGCAACCCGTCCGCGTCGCCCTGCGCGATGGCGTCGAGCACCTCGTACGCCTCCTCGACGAGGTACGGCTGCAGGCTCTCCGTCGTCTGCTCGCGATCCCAGGGGCAGCCGCCGGGGGCACGCAGGCGCGCCATGATGTCCACCAGCCGGGCGAAGGCGTCCCGGGCGTCGTCCGAAGCCATCGGTGTGGGCTATCGTCGCGGCTCCGGTCGTGTCAACGCGGCTTGCCTCGCGGGGAGGCGCGGTCTACCACGACGGCATGGCTCGTGTGGAGATATACACCACGTCCAGCTGTCCCTACTGCGTGCGCGCCAAGCGGCTCCTCGACGCGCGCGGCATCGCCTTCACGGAGATCGACGTCGGCTCGAACGACGAGCTACGCGCCGACGTGATGAAGCGCACGGGCCGCCGGACCGTCCCGCAGATCTTCATCGACGGCAAGTCGATCGGCGGCTTCGACGAGCTCGCGGCCATGGACACCGCCGGCGAGCTGCGCGACCTGACGAGCCCCGCGTGACGCGCGCCGCGGCCCTCGTCGCGATCGTGCTGCCGCTCGCCGCGGGCGCGGCCGTGGCGGCCGAGCCCCGCACCGGGCCGGACATCTACGCGGAGCGCTGCGCCGCCTGCCACGGTGACGGCGGCGCGGGGGACGGGCCGGCAGCCGCCGCGCTCGAGCCACGTCCGCGTAATTTTCGCGAGGCATCCTTCTGGGCGAGCCGCACGGACGATCAGCTGCGCCAGGTGGTGCGCGAGGGGAAGCCCGGCACGCTCATGTCGCCGTTCAAGGACGTCCTGTCGGCGCCCGAGATCGATGCCGTCGTCGCGTACGTGCGGAGCTTCGCGCCGCCGGCCCCGACCGCGGGCCGCTAGCTACTCCTGGCGGCGGACCGCCTCGGCCTGCGGTTTCCCCTTCTTGGGGTTGTGGCCGACGATGAACGAGACGGGCGCGCCCGGTGCGATCCCGTCGCCGCCGTCCTGGCACTGCGTCACGTGGAAGAACAGCGTCTGGCCGTCGCCGTAGCGCACGAAGCCGAAGCCCTTGTCCGAGAAGAAGCGATCGACGACGCCGACGACGCGCGCGCGTCCGGGCGTGTCGAGGGCGGCGTCGCTCAGGATGGCGAGCGCCTCCGGCAGCGGCGCGTCGGGTGACACGGTGGGCGTCGCGTCGGCCTGCTGCTCGAGCGCCGCGGCGCGCTTGATGAGTACGTCGTCGTCGGCCACGAGACGCGCGAGCTGCCGCAGGTAGCCGGCGGCTGCCGCCATGTTGCCGAGCCGCTCCGCCAGCTCCGCCGCCACCCGGAGCCCCTCGGCGAAGCCGCCTTCGCGACGGCAGGCGAGGGCCTGCTCGACCTGCGCATAGGCTGCGCGCGGGCGGTCCGCGGCGAGCTGGAGGCGCGCGAGCTCGAGCCGCACGAGCGGCTCCGCGCTCGGCAGCTGGCGGAGCGCCTCGGCGAGCGCAGCGGCAGCGGCCGGCAGGTCGCCCGTCACCTGCGTGTGCAGGCGTCCGAGCGCCAGATACGCGAACGCCCCACGCGGCAGCGTGATCGCGTGCCGGTACGCCGCTTCGGCTTCGGCCGTGTTGCCCTGGAGCTCGTGCACGCGACCGACGCGCTCCCACACGTAGCTCGACGTGCGATCGAGATCGCGCGCCTGCTCGAACAGCGCCCGCGCGCCCTCGAGGTCGCCGCGACGGAGCTGCAGCTCGCCGCTGCACGCGAGGATGTGCTCGGGACGGATCGCCGGCGGATCCGTGTCGGCATCGAGTGCGCGGCACTCGTCGAGCGCCTCCGCGGCGGCGTCGAAATCGCCGAGGTCGCGCAGCACGCGCGACAGATGGAAGAGGACCTGCACCTGGACGCCGCGGCCACGCGCGCGCTGGTCGGCGCCCGCCTGATCCCACACGCCGCGGGCACGGGAGAGTGCCTCGGCGGCCTCGCGCGGCCGGTGCAGCTTCTCGAGACAGTACCCACGCCGGAAGAGACAGAGATGATACGTCGGGAACGACTGCAGCGCTCGGTCGTACCAGCGCAGCGCCTTCGTCCACTTCTTCTTGCGCTGGAAGTACCAGCCGATCGCGCAGTGAAAGACCGCCGCACGGCGCGGCGCAAGCTCGGCACAGCGCAGCAGATAGCGCTCGACCTTGTCCTCGTTGCCGAGCATGCCGAACGCGCGGCCGATCTCGTAGAGGAGCTCCGTGGAGTTCCACGTCTCCTCTTCGGGCGTATCGTCAACGGTCCCGTAGCGCGCGACGATCATGTGGTGCTCGCCGCGTGTCGCCAGGGACCGAACCTCTTCCAGGATCGCGTCCACGTCGCCCATCGATCAGCCTCCCTGCCACACCACCCTGGGCTCTCCGGGCACCGTTGCCCTAAAGTCGTAGAGACCCGGTGCACATCTAACAGCGAGTTCCAAAGCTTTCAACAGAATGGAGCTTTGCGTATCGCGCCAGGGGGCGGCGTCCGGCCGACCGTCAGCACGTCGACGCGCCGCGCGCCGGCGGCACGGAGGGCGCGTGCGCACGCGTCGGCCGTCGCGCCGGTCGTGAGGACGTCGTCGACCACGACCACGTCGCGATCGCACACCGACCGGGCGGCGACGACCGCGAAGGCGTCGCGCAGGTTGCGTCGCCGCGCTGCGGCACCGAGCTCGGCCTGCGCCGGCGTCTCGCGCCGGCGCCGCATGACGTCGACGCCGGTCGCGAGGCCGCGGCGGCGCGCGAGCGCACGGGCGAGCAGCACCGCCTGGTCGAAGCCCCGCCGGCGCAAGCGATCGACGTGGAGAGGAACCGGAACGAGGATGGCGTCGTCGCCGAATGGGTAGTGGGCGGCGAGCAGCTCGCCGAGCGTCTCCGCGACGACGCGCCGCCCGCGATACTTGAGCGCATGGATCGAACGCGCGAGCGGATTGAGACCGGCCTCGACCGGCAGGTACAATCCGACCGCACGAGCGGTGGAGAACGCGGGAGTGGAGCGATCGCAGTCGGAGCATCGTTGCACGGGGCGGGCGACGGGGACGCCGCAGGTCGCGCAGCGGGGCGCGTCCGGTGGTCGCATCGTCGCGAGGCAGGCGGCGCAAATGGCGCCGGGCGCGCCCGCCGGCAGTGGTCGCTCGCACGCGTCGCAGTCGCGTGGCAGAAGGCAGTCGAGTCCGAGGCGCAGCCAACGGCGCATCACTCGGGCCTGCGGGGTACGCCGCCGCGAAGCAATGCGGCGGCATGGTGGAGGAGGGCACGGATGAGGAACTTCGTGTGGGGCGCGCTCTGCGGCGCGGTGGTGATGTACCTCTATCTCACGGGCCTCGAGGCGATCTATCAGGGCGTCGCCGACACCTGGACCGAGGTGTCGAGCCCGCCCGCGGACACGCGTCGCGCGGCGCCGTAGCGCGCCGACGGCCTTTACATCGTATTGGCTTCCGCCTACCCTGCGCCGCGTGGCGATCAGCGAGCAGCTTCTTGCCGACGAGCTGACGCAGGCGATGAAGGCGCGCGACGCGCAGCGTGTCCTCGTCCTGCGCGGCGTGGTCGCGGCGGCAAAGAACCTGAAGGTCGAGCGCCGCGTCGCCGAGCTCGAGGAGGCCGACCTGCTCGCCATCGTCCGTCGCGAGCTCAAAAAGCGTGAAGAGGCGGAGCAGTTCGCCGACAAGGCCGGCCGCACGGACATCGTGGAGCAGAACCGCGCCGAGCGCGCGATCCTCGAGGCGTGGGTCCCCGCCCCGCTGGCGGCCGACGAGCTCGAACGCGCCGTCCGCGAGATCGTCGCGGGCGGGGCGGGAGGGGCGCTCGGCGCCGTCATGGCCGCGCTGAAAGATCGATACGCCGGGCGCTACGACGGGAAGCTCGCGAGCGAGCTCGCACGACGCGTGCTCGCCGAGCGCGCCGCCGGCTGAGACGGATCGGTCACATGGACCTCCCGGTACTCGCCAAGCTCAAGAAGGAGCTCGCCGACCTGAAGCACGAGCTCACCTTCCAGATCCCGAAGGATCTCGCGACGGCGGCGGCACACGGCGACCTCTCGGAGAACGCCGAGTACGACGCGGCCAAGAACCGCCAGGAGTTCGTTCGTTCGCGCATCGGCCAGATCGAAGGGCGCATCCGCGAGCTGTCGATGTACACGATCGCATCGATCCCGAAGGGCGTCGTCGCCTACGGGAGCCGCGTCACGGTGGCCGACGTGGACGCCGACGAAGACGTCTCGATCAGGTACCAGATCGTCTTCCCCGAAGAGGTCGACGCCGCGAAGGGACACATCTCCCTGTCGTCGCCCATCGGCCGCGCGCTCATGAGCAAGTCCGTCGGTGACGAGGTCGAGGTGCACACGCCGAGCGGGCGGCGCACCTACCAGATCATCGAGCTCGTCACGTTCCACGAGCTGGGCGAGCGTGGCGAGTAGTCGAGCTCAGACGACGGCGTCGCGGAGGTGGCGCGCCGCGTCTTCGGGAGCGACCGGGTTCGAGTATATCCCGGTGGCCCATTCCATGCCGAGCTCGTGGCCGAGGTGCGGCACGATCTCCCAGTGCCAGTGGAACTCGGCCGCGTCGCTGCCGTCGACGGCGCCGCTGTGCAGTGCGACGCTGTACGCGGGGTCGCCGCAGACCTGACGCATCCGGGCGAGCGTGTCGACGAGCAGCGGCGCGAGCGCGTCGATCAGGTCGTTGCCGGCCGTCCCGAAGTCCGCGGAGTGCGTACCGCACGCGAGCCACGTCTCGTACGGATGCGCCGAGGCGAACGGCGTGAACGCCACGAGATCGCCGCGCTGGCCGACGATCCGGGTGCCGTCGCCGAGCACCTCGGACAGCTGATCGCAGAAGACGCAGCGCTCTTTGCGCTTGTGGTACTCGCGGGCGCCGGCGAGCTCCTCCTCGATGCGCTTCGGCGTGAACGGCGTCGCGATGACGTGCGAGTGCGAGTGATGATAGCGGCTCCAGAGGGCGCCGCGATTCTTCAGGACGAGCACGTAGCGGAAGCGGGGGTCGCGCCGCAGGTCGGCGAGGCGGTCGCGGTAGACCCGGAGGAGCTGCGCCATGTGGGAGGGGGTGAACTCGCCCCACGTGAGGACGTGGTCGGGGGTGTCGGTCACCAGCTCGTGCGCGCCGACGGCGTTCATCAGGTCGAACATGCCGGCGCCGCGTCGCGCCAGCTCGCCCTCTATTCGTAGCAGCGGATGACGGTCGGGGGTCACCCGGACCTCCCAGCCGTCGGGCCCGGACACCGTGGCGATCTCGACCGGGTTGCGATGCTCGTTGCCCGGACAGAACGGACAGTCGGCGGGTCCTTCGACCGGTGAGCCGCCGCGGCGCTGCGCCAGGTCGCCCGTGCGTTCGGGGGCGATGATCACCCAGCGGCGGAGGATTGGGTCTCGGCGTAGCTCGGACACGGAGGGTCCTCGTTCCCGCTCACGGCCTTGAGCGGAGCGACGGTCTCATTATACGGGACGACGAACGCGCGCCAGGGCGCGCCACGGGTTTCGGGGGGAACACGGTGGGCTACGCCAATCTACCGCAGATGTTCTTCGGCCGGGCGGCCGAGCTCGACGATCGAGCACGCTACCGGCACTACGCCGGCGGCGCGTGGCGCGACGTCAGCTGGACGACGATGGCGGGACGGGTCCGTCAGCTCGCCGCCGCCCTGATCGACATGGGCGTCGTCGCGGGCGACCGCGTGGCGTTGCTGTCGGGCACGCGCGCCGAGTGGATGGAGATCGACCTCGCGATCCTGGCGAGCGGCGCCCTCACCATTCCCATCTATCCCTCTGTGCTCGCCGAAGAGTGCGGCTACATCCTGGCGAACGCCGGGGCGACGGTCGCGTTCGTCGAGAATGCCGCCCAGCGGGAGAAGGTGGAGGCGACGCGTCGCGACGGCTTCGTTCTCGACGGGGTTCCGCAGCGCAGCCCGGTCCGGGCGATCGTCACCATCGACGGGTCGCCGGGCGGCGATGACACGCTCGCCGGCCTCCTGGCCCGCGGCGCCGCGTCGCTCGACCGTCACGGCGCCGAGCTCGACCGCCGCCTCGCCGCCATGACGCGAGACACGCTCGCGACGATCGTCTACACGTCCGGCACGACGGGTCCGCCGAAAGGCGTGCCGCAGACGCACGGCAACCACCTGGCCTCCGTGGACGCGACGATGCGTCTCGGCATGCTGGAGGAGGGCGGCGTCGACCTGTTCTTCCTGCCGCTCGCGCACTCCTTCGCCCGCATGATCGAGTACGTCGGGATCGCGGCGGGATCGACGACGGTGTTCGCGCGGTCGATCGACACGCTCGTCGACGACCTCAAGGTGGCGCGCCCGCACGTGCTGCCCGCGGTGCCGCGCGTGTATGAGAAGGTGTACGCGCGGGTCATGGCGGCGCGCGACGCCGGCAGCGCGGTGAAGCGGTCGATCTTCGACGCGGCGGTCGCGATCGGCACGAAGCGCAGCGCCCACGAGCGGGCGGGCAAGCCGGTGCCGCTGTGGCTGCAAGCGGCCAATGCCGTCGCGCACCGACTGGTCTTCCATCGCATCCACGAGACGCTCGGCGGCAACATTCGCTTCCTGCTCTCGGGCGGTGCGCCGCTGTCTCCCGACATCGCGGCGTTTTTCCATGCGGCGGGCATCCTGATCCTCGAGGGCTACGGCCTGACGGAGACGACGCCCGCGCTGACGGTGAACCGGCCCGATCGGTTCAAGCTCGGCACCGTGGGCCTCCCGCTCGATTGCTGCGAGATCCGCATCGCCCCCGACGGCGAAATCCTCGCGCGCGGCGCCAACGTCGTCGCCGGCTACTACAAGCGCCCTGAGGCGACGGCCGAGGCCTGGGACGCGGAGGGCTGGTTCCACACCGGCGACATCGGCGAGTTCGACGCCGACGGGTTCCTCCGCATCACCGATCGGAAGAAGGACCTGATCAAGACGTCGGGCGGAAAGTACGTCGCGCCGCAGAAGATCGAAAACCTGCTGAAGCTCCAGCCCCACATCAGCCAGGCCGTCGTCATCGGCGATCGGCGAAAGTACTGCGTTGCGCTTCTCACGCTCGACGCCCCCGAAATCGCCCGCTGGGCCGGTGCCCGGGGCCTCGCCCTGAACGGCCCCGAGGCGACGGCGGCGAACGAGTCGGTCCGCACCTTGATCGAGGGCGAGGTGGCCGCCGTGAACCAGCACCTGGCTTCGTTCGAGTCGGTCAAACAGTTCCGAATCCTCCCGAACGACTTCTCGACCGAGACCGGTGAGCTGACCCCGAGCCTCAAGGTGAAGCGCAAGGTGGTGGCCGAGCGGCACGGCGATCTGATCGAGGACATGTACCGCTGAGCCGCACCGCGTCACGGGCGGACCCGTCGTTGCGGGTCCAGATCCCCCGTGTTATACGACCCGTTCCTGGCCTTCACTGACCGACCGAAGTGGGCCCCCGCCCACTTTTTCATTTTGGAGGAGCGAAGTTACATGGATCGGGCCGCAGTTACCCAGCGCGTCTGGGAGCTGTCCGAGCCCGTCGCTTTGGCGGCGGGGCTCGAGCTCTACGACGTGCAGCACCGCCCCGAAGCGGGGCGGCTGGTACTGCGTCTCCTGATCGATCGCCCCGAAGGCCGGGTCACACTCGACGAGCTCGCGCGGCTGTCCCGGGAGCTCGGTGACGTCCTCGATGCGCACGACGTCGTCCCGGGACGCTATCAGCTCGAGTGCTCGTCGCCCGGTCTCAATCGTCCCCTGGTCCGCGAGGCGCACTTCGTGCGCGCCGTCGGCCAGCGGGTGTCGGTGCGGGCCCGGGAGGCCATCGCCGGCCGGCGCCAGTTCCATGGCGTGCTGGCAGCCGCCGCCAACGGCGAAATCACGGTCGAGGATCCCGACGCCGGGACCGTTTCGCTCGCCATCGCGGCGGTCGAGAAGGCCAACGTCGAATTCGACTTTCCCCGGCCTGCGGGCCCACCGCACTCGCACGCGTGAGGGCAGGAGGTTCCGATGTTGCCGGATCTGAATCGCGTCATCGAGCAGGTGAGCAAGGAGAAGGGGATCGACCGCGGAATCATCGTGGAGGCCCTCAAAGACGCCATGCTCTCCGCGGCGAAGCGTACCTACGGTCCCGAGAAGAAGATCGAGGCGCAGTTCAATCCCGAGATCGGTGAGGTCGAGCTTTTCGAGATCCTGACCGTCGTCGATCGGGTGCAGGATCCCGAGAACGAGATGGAGCTCGGCGAGGCGCGCACGTCGATGGACCCCGAGTGCGAGGTCGGCGACGAGCTGCTACGCAAGCTGCCCTCGGAGAAGTTCGGGCGCATTGCGGCCCAGGCGGCGAAGCAGAACATCATCCAGAAGGTGCGAGACGCCGAGCGCGACAGCATCTTCAACGAGTTCAAGGGCCGCAAGGGCGAGCTCGCCTCCGGCATGGTGCAGCGGTTCGAGAAGAAGAACATCATCGTCAACCTCGGCCGCACCGACGCCATCCTGCCGGAAAAGGAGCAGATCCCCCGCGAGCGCTATCGGCAGGGCGATCGCATCCGCGCCTACATCGTCGACGTCGAGCTATCGAGCCGCGGCCCGCAGATCGTCCTGTCGCGCACGCACCCCGGCCTGCTGATCAAGCTGTTCGAGCAGGAGGTGCCGGAGATCTACGAGGGCATCGTCGAGGTGAAGGGTGCGGCGCGCGAGCCGGGTGGCCGCGCCAAGTTCGCCGTCACGTCCCACGATCCCGACGTCGATCCGGTCGGTGCGTGCGTCGGCATGCGCGGCACGCGCGTGCAGGCCGTCGTGCAGGAGCTGCGCAACGAAAAGATCGACATCGTGCCGTGGACCGCGGATCCCGCGGAGTACGTCTGCCGCGCGCTCGCACCTGCCAAGGTGTCGAAGATCATCATGGACGAGGACGAGCACGCCATGGAGGTGATCGTGCCCGACGATCAGCTCTCGCTCGCCATCGGCAAGAAGGGGCAGAACGTTCGGCTCGCATCGCGCCTCACCACTTGGAAGCTCGACGTGCGCAGCGAGTCGGAGGCCGAGGATGAGGCGCGCCGTGCGCGCGCGTCGCTCAGCGCCATCCCCGGCCTGGCGGCGGTCGAGGCGGAGCTCCTCTATCAGCACGGCTTCAAGTCGGCGGAGGATCTCGGCGCGTCGGACGAAGAGACGCTGCACGACGTCGACGGCATCGCGCCGGAGCGCGCCGAGCCGATCCTCACGGCGACGCGCGAGTACCTGGCCTCGCTGCCCGCGCCCGACGTTCCCGGCCTCGACGATGCTCCGAGCCCCGAGCCGGCCGGCGAGGAGGGGGCTGGGTGAGGTCACCCGTTCGGACGTGCGTCGGGTGCGGGGCGCGCGCGCCGCAGCCGACCCTGACCCGCTTCGTCTCGCGCGACGGCGAGCTCGTGCTCGACGCCGGTCGTCGCCAGGCGGGACGCGGAGCTTATCTGCACGACGCCACCTCCTGCTGGTCGGCATTCGTGCAGCGCCGTGGTGCCGTGCGCTCGCTTCGCGCGACGCCGTCCAAGGCAACGCGCGAGACGCTGGTCCACACGCTCGCAGCTGCAGGGAAGCAGGGCTGACATCATGTCGAAGCGCATCCACGAGCTGGCCAAGGAACTGGGGCAGACCCCGAAGGATCTCATCGCCGCCGCCGAGCGGCTGGGAATCCGTGGGAAGCGCTCACAGAGCGCGATCACCGACGAAGAGGTCACACGGATCAAGGATGGCCTGGGGCTGACGCCCCGTCCGACGGTCTCCCTTGGCTCCGAGCGTGTCGTCTCGGAGCGCGTGGTCACTCAACGCGACTCGGGCGCCGACCAAATCGTCACCGCGCTCGAGCAGACGACCGAGACGCGCCTCAAGGCGAACGTCATTCGCCGTCGCACCGCGCGCGAGGTGCTGAAGCGCGAGGAGCTTCCCGCTTCGGTGCCGGAGCCCGAGTCGGCGGGCGGCGACATTCCGCCGTCACTCGACTTCGACGCCCCCGAGCTGCCGCCCGCGATCTCCGACATCCCGCCCCCGGCGTTCGAGCCGGAGCCCGAGCCCGAGCCGACGGCGCCCGCTCCGCCGGTCGAGGCGGCGCCGCCGCCTCCTGAGCCGGAGGCCCCGGCGGCGCCCGTCGCCGAACCGGAGGCGCCGGTCGCCGAAGCGCCGGTCGCCGAAGCGCCGGTCGCGCCGGCGCCTGAACGCCGTCCGGCGCCGCCCCCGCCTCGCATCCCCACCGCCGCGCCGCCACCGGCCCCGCGGCCGGCTGCTGCGGCCACGCCCCCGGCGACCACGACCGCCGACACGCCTCCGCCGCCTCCCGGGTTCGAGCAGATGCGCGGCGTCAAGGTCCTCGGCAAGATCGACCTGCGCAAGGCCACGGCACCGCCGTCCGCGCCGTCGTACCGCCCACCGGGCGGTGGCGACGGTGGCGCCCCCGGCGCGGCCCCGGGTGGCGACGGAGCGCCCAAGAAGAAGAAGGGCCGCAAGGTCATCAAGAAGCCCGACATGGGCGGCGTGATGGAGCGCGACTTCCATCGCGGTGGCAAGCGGCCGCAGAAGCGCCGCGCGCTGCCCGGGAAGGAGCAGCGCAAGACGGAGATCACGACGCCGCGTGCGTCGAAGCGCATCGTGCGCATCTCCGAGGTGATCACCGTCGGCGACCTCGCGAAGGCCATGGGCATCAAGGTCGGCGAGGTCCTCAAGAAGCTGATCGACATGGGCATGATGGCCACGATCAATCAGCTCCTCGACCACGACACCGCCGTGCTCCTGGCGGGCGAGTTCGAGTACCAGGTCGAGAACGTCGCCTTCGACGTCGAGCAGGCGCTCGAAGCCGAGCAGGAGACGGGTGCCGGCGAAGAGGTGCCGCGCGCGCCGGTCGTCACGATGATGGGCCACGTCGACCACGGAAAGACGTCGCTCCTCGACGCCATCCGCGCGACGGAGGTCGCCGCCGGCGAGGCGGGCGGCATCACGCAGCACATCGGCGCGTACACCGTCGACGTGCACGGCCGCCGCGTGACGTTCCTCGACACGCCGGGCCACGAGGCGTTCACGGCGATGCGTGCCCGCGGCGCCAAGGTCACCGACATGGTCGTCCTGGTCGTCGCCGCCGACGACGGCATCATGCCGCAGACGATCGAGGCGATTAACCACGCCCGCGCGGCGGAAGTGCCGATCATCGTCGCGGTCAACAAGATCGACAAACCCGACGCGAACGCCGAACGGGTGAAGCAGGAGCTCGGCAACTACGGTCTCGCGCCGGAAGAGTGGGGCGGCGACACGATCGTCGTGCCCGTCTCCGCTAAGAGCAAGGATGGCATTCCGCAGCTGCTCGACATGCTCCTCCTCCAGGCCGACGTCCTCGAGCTGAAGGCGACCCCGAAGCGGCTCGCCAAGGGCACCATCGTGGAGGCGCGGCTCGATCGCGGCCGCGGTCCCGTCGCGACCGTCCTGGTGCAGGAAGGTACGCTCAAGGTCGGCGATTCGTTCGTCTGTGGCACGCAGTACGGCCGCATCCGCGCGATGATGGACGACAAGGGCGGGCGGCTCGACGCCGCGGGGCCGTCCACGCCGGTCGAGATCCTCGGTCTCGGCGGCGTGCCGGAGGCGGGCGACGTCTTCGTCGCGGTGCAGGACGACGCCAAGGCGCGTCAGGTCGCCGAGCATCGTCGTGGCAAGCAGCGCGAGTCGGAGATGGCGAAGACCGCGAAGGTCTCGCTCGACGATCTCTACCAGCAGATCCAGAGCGGCGCGGTGCGCGAGCTCAAGGTCGTCGTCAAGACGGACGTGCAGGGCTCGCTCGAGGCCGTCAGCGAGGCATTGCGTCGGCTCTCGACGGAGGACGTGCGGCTCAACGTCATCCACGGCTCCGTCGGCGGCATCACCGAGTCGGACGTCCTGCTGGCGTCCGCGTCGAACGCCATCATCATCGGCTTCAACGTTCGGCCGGAGCCGAAGGCGTCGGCGCTGGCGGAGCGTGAAGGCATCGACATCCGTCTCTACAGCGTCATCTACGAGGCGGTGAACGATCTGCGCGACGCGCTCGAGGGTCTGCTCGAGCCCACGCTGCAGGAGAAGGTGCTCGGACGCGCCGAAGTGCGCCAGACGTTCTCGGTCTCGGGACTCGGGCTCATTGCGGGCTGCTTCGTCTCCGACGGCAAGGTCGTCCGCAACGGCAAGGCGCGGCTGCTGCGCGACCACGTCGTCGTGCACGACGGCCGCGTCGGCAGCTTGAAGCGCTTCAAGGAAGACGCGCGCGAGGTGCTCGCCGGCTACGAGTGCGGCATCGGGCTCGAGGGATTCCAGGACGTCAAGGTCGGCGACGTGATCGAGGCGTACGAGGTCGAAGAGGTGGCGCGTCGTCTTCCCGCGGCGCCGTCGCGCGGCCAGGCCGCCGAGCGGCCGGCGTGATGGCGGCCGTCCGATGGTCGTCGGCGTCCTTCGCCTCGAGCTCCTGCTGCCCGAGAACCACTCGCTGAAGGGCAAGCGGAGCGTCCTCCGCGCGATCAAGTCGCGCGTGCAGAACAAGTTCAACGTGTCCATCGCCGAGTGCGAGGATCACGACCTCTGGCAGCGGGCGACGCTCGGCGTGAGCCAGGTGGGTGCGGAGCAGCCGCACGTCGACGCCTGCCTGCGAGAGGTCGTTCGCTTCATCGACGACATGCAGATCGCCGAGCTCGGTGAGGAGCGCGTCGAGTTCCTGCACTACTGACGAGACGGAGTATCCGTGGCCGAGCATCGCCGCGACCGCGTCGCGCACATGATCCAGGCCGAGCTGGCGTCCCTCCTGTTGCGCGAAGCGCGTGACCCCCGTCTGCAGCGCGTGACGATCACGGCGGTCCGCATCACGGCCGACCTCAAGCTCGCGCGCGTATTCTTTCGGACGCTCGAGGCGGAGGCGCACCCGAAGGAGACGACGCGGGCGCTCGAGCGGGCAACGCCGTTCCTGCGCGGGGCGATCAGCCGTTCGCTCGGCATGCGGGTCACACCCGAGCTCCGCTTCGAGTACGACACGACGCCCGATACCGCTCGCCGTGTCGACGAGCTCCTCCACCAGACGCGGCCCGATCCCGAGCCCGGGGACGACGAGTGACGGGCATCCTGCTCGTCGACAAGCCCGAGGGCATGAGCTCGGCGGGGGCCATCCGTGCGCTCAAGGGGCGGCTGGGCGGTGCGAAGGTCGGGCACCTCGGCACGCTCGATCCGTTCGCGAGCGGCCTGCTGCCGTTGTGTCTCGGCGAGGCGACGAAGATCGCGCGGTATCTCCTCGTCGAAGAGAAGGCGTACTGTGGCACCATCCGGCTCGGGACGGCCACCGACTCCCTCGACCGCACCGGGGCGGCGACCGAGACCGTCGCGGTGCCGCCGATGACGCCGGCCGTGGTTTCCGACGTGGCGCGCCGGTTCACCGGACCGCAGCGCCAGGTGCCGCCCATGTACTCGGCGCTGAAGCGGGACGGGGTGCCGCTCTACAAGCTGGCGCGCCGGGGGATCGAGGTGGAGCGCGAGGCGCGCGACATCGCGATCCGGCGGCTGACGCTCGAGGCGACGGGGCCCGATACACTCGAGTTCGAGGTCGAGTGCTCCAAGGGAACGTACATTCGCGTCCTGGCAGCCGACATCGGCCGGGCGCTCGGAACCGTCGCCCATCTGGAACGTCTGCGACGCACGCGGGTGGGCAATTTCCGGGTCGAGGCAGCCAGCACACCGTCGGCCCTCGAGGCTCTGCCCGCGGGTGCGCCGCTCCCCTTGGTGCCTGTCCGCGACGCCCTGGCCGACCTGCGAGCCCTGGCGCTCGACGAGGCGGGCATGGCGCGGCTGCGGCACGGCCAGCAGGCGGCGCTGGACCTGCTGCCCGGGCCGAGCAGCGCGGGGGAGGTGGCGCTCGTGCTCGATCCCGTCGGGGTCGTGGCCGCGATCGTCGAGGGCCCCGAGGCCGCGGCCGGGTGGCGTCTCGTGCGGCTATTGGCGGCCCATTGAGCTTGCCAACGTATGGGGCGCGTGTTAGACCCCGGCGCTTAAACCAAAGCGAGAAAAGAACGGATAAACGGAGAGGGCGGGATGGCAGTGCTCCTTGAGCGTACCAAAGAGATCGTGCAGACGTACCGTCAGCACGACACCGATACTGGTTCCCCGGAAGTGCAGATCGCGCTTCTGACCGACCGGATCGTGTATCTCACCGAGCACTTCAAGGTTCACAAGAAGGATCACCATTCCCGTCGTGGGCTGCTCAAGCTCGTCGGCCAGCGGCGTCGCATGCTCGACTACGTGAAGCGTCGCGATTTCGCCCGGTACAAGAGCATCATCGAGCGGCTCGGCATCCGGAAGTAGGGTTTCACTGCACAGGTTCCCCCCTCCTTCTCCCCGTCCAGGCTCGCCAATTTTCATTGCTGCGGCATGACGCCGCGGGGGAGATACACATGCACAAGGTAGAGGCCGACTTTCATGGTCGTCGGCTCACGCTCGAGACCGGTCGTATGGCCAAGCAGGCCGGCGGCGCGGTACTCGTCCAGCTCGGCGAGACGGTCGTTCTCGTCACGGCAACGGCCCAGCCGAGCGCCCGCGAAGGGCTCGATTTCTTTCCGCTGACCTGTGACTACGTCGAAAAGACGTTCTCGGCAGGCAAGATTCCCGGCGGCTTCTTCAAGCGCGAGGGACGCCAGGCAGAAAAAGAAATCCTGACGTCGCGGCTGATCGATCGGCCCATTCGTCCGCTGTTCCCGAAGGGCTTCCGCTGCGAGACGCAGGTCATCGCGACGGTCCTGTCGCACGACCGCGAGAACGATCCCGACATGGTATCGATCCTCGGTGCGTCGGCGGCGCTCCAGCTGTCCGACATTCCGTTCGCCGGCCCCATCGCGGCCGTCCGGGTCGGACGCATCGGTGGCAGCTTCGTCGTGAACCCGCTCACCAGCCAGCTCGAGCAGAGCGAGCTCAACCTGATCGTCGCCGGCAGCCGCGACGCCATCGTCATGGTGGAAGGTGGTGCCAGCAACCTGCCCGACACGCTGATGCTCGAGGCGCTGTTCCACGCGCACGACGCCATTCAGCCGCTGCTCGACCTCCAGGATCAGCTCCAGAAGGCGGCGGGCAAGACGAAGCGCACGGTCGTGGCGCCGAGCACCGATGCGGCGCTCGAGTCGGCCGTGCGCGACGCGGCCACGCCGAAGCTGCGGGCGGCGCTCGCGACGACCGGCAAGCACGAGCGCTATGCGGCGCTCGACGCGGTCCGCGACGAGCTCGCCGAGTCGCTCGGTGGTGACGACGTCGTCCGCCGCAAGGACGTCGGGACGCTCGTCGACAAGGTGAAGAAGCAGGTCGTTCGCGAGGCCATCCTGAAAGAAGGGCGCCGCATCGACGGCCGCGGTCTCGCCGACGTGCGGCCGATCACCTGTGAGGTCGACGTGCTCCCGCGGACGCACGGCTCGGCGCTCTTCACGCGCGGCGAGACGCAGGCGCTCGTCGTCACGACCCTCGGCACGTCGTCCGACGAGCAGAAGATCGATGCCCTGGTCGGCGAGTACTACAAGAAGTTCATGCTGCACTATAACTTCCCGCCCTACAGCACGGGCGAGGTGAAGTTCCTCCGTGGGCCCGGCCGTCGCGAGATCGGTCATGGCGCCCTCGCCGAGCGGTCGCTCATCCCGGTGCTGCCGGACGTTGCAGACTTCCCGTACACCATCCGCGTCGTCTCCGAGGTGCTCGAGTCGAACGGCTCCTCGTCCATGGCGAGCGTCTGCGGTGGATCGCTCTCGCTCATGCAGGCGGGCGTGCCGCTGAAGGCGGCGGTGGCCGGCGTCGCGATGGGGCTGATCAAGGAGGGCGACGACGTCGCCGTCCTCTCCGACATCCTCGGCGACGAGGATCATCTGGGCGACATGGACTTCAAGGTCGCCGGCACGAAGGACGGCGTGACCGCGCTGCAGATGGACATCAAGATCGGCGGCGTCACGCGCGCGGTCATGTCCAAGGCGCTCGAGCAGGCGCGCGAGTCGCGGCTGCACATCCTCGGCATCATGGACAAGTCCATGCCCCAGCCGCGAGCCGAGCTGTCGTCGCACGCCCCGCGCATCGTCACGGTGCGCATCAAGACCGACCGGATCCGCGACCTCATCGGGCCCGGTGGCAAGACCATTCGCGGCATCGTCGAGGAGACCGGCGTCAAGATCGACGTCGAGGACGACGGCACCGTCTACGTGGCGTCCTCGGACGGCGTATCGATGCAGAAGGCCCTCGACCGTATCCGCGGCCTGACCGCCGAGGCCGAGGTCGGCAAGATCTACCGCGGGACGGTTCGCCGCGTCGTCGACTTCGGCGCCTTCGTCGAAATCATGCCCGGGACCGACGGTCTCGTGCACATCTCGCAGCTCGCGCACGAGCGCGTGCGGCAGGTGTCCGACGTCGTCAAGGAAGGCGACGTCATCGACGTCAAGGTCCTCGAAGTCGACAAGTCGGGTAAGATCCGCCTGTCCCGCAAGGAAGCGCTCAAGGACGGCGAGGGCGGCAGCGAGGCGCGGCAGTAGCCGCATGCGCGCGACCCGCCTGCCCAACGGGGTACGTGTCCTCTCGGAGGAGCTGCCCGATCTGGGTTCCGTCACCACCGGCATCTGGGTGGAGAACGGCTCCCGCTACGAAGCCCCCGGGCAGGCGGGTATCTCGCATTTCCTCGAGCACCTCTTCTTCAAGGGGACCGATCGTCGCACGGCCGCGCAGATTGCCGAGGAGATCGACGCCGTCGGCGGCGTGATCAACGCCTTCACCGGCAAAGAGTACACCTGCTACTACACGAAGGTTCTGCGCGAGCACCTGCCGCTCGCGCTGGACGTCCTCGGTGACATTTTCCATCACTCGCGCTTCGCGCAGGAAGAGATCGACCGCGAGCGCTCCGTCATCATCCAGGAGATCTCGCAGGTCGAGGACACGCCCGACGATCACGTCCACGATCTGTTCAGTCAGGCGTTCTGGCCGGGCCATCCGCTCTCGCGGCCGATCGCGGGCAGCGCGGCCACGGTCGGGCCGCTCCAGCGCGACGACTTCGTCCGCTTCATGGAGGCGCGCTACCGTCCGGACCGGGTGATCGTCGCCGCGGCGGGCGCGCTCAAGCACGACGAGCTGGTCGACGTCGTGGCGCGCAGCTTCGGCGACCTGGCCGGCGCCGCTGCGCTGGTCGACGGCGGACCGCCCAAGGCGACGGCCGGCGTCTCGGTGCACGAGAAGCCGCTCGAGCAGATGCACGTCTGCCTCGGGGCGCCGGGCATCCGACAGGGCGACGACGACCGCTACGCCGCGCATCTGATGAATCTCGCGCTCGGTGGCGGCATGAGCTCGCGCCTGTTCCAGGAGGTGCGGGAGCGGCGCGGGAAGGCCTACAGCGTCTACTCGTTCCTGTCCTCGTACCAGGACGCCGGCTACGTCGGCGTCTACGTCGGCACGAGTCCCGAGTGGGTGCGTGAGGTCGTCGACATCGTCCAACACGAGATGCGACGCGTCTGCGCCGATGGCCTCAAGCCCGACGAGCTGCGGCGCACGAAGAATCAGATGAAGGGCAACCTGCTGCTCGGCCTCGAGACGAGCGACAGCCGGATGAGCCGCATCGCGAAGAACGAGATCTACTACCATCGCGACGTGCCCATCGACGAGGTCGCCGCGAACATCGACGCCGTGACGAACGACGAGATCGTGCGCGTGGCGAACCGCCTCTTCCCGACGGGCATGTCCGCGCTGACCGTGCTGGGCGATCTCCGCGGGCAGGTCCTCGACGGGGCGCTGGCCGGGTGACCGACGTCGCGCTGTCCGTCGAGGTCACGCGCGTCCGAGCCTCCGCGGAGCCCCTCGGGCTGCCGCAGTACATGAGCGCGGACGCCGCCGGCGTCGACCTGCTCGCCGACGTCGACGCGGCCGTCGTGCTCGATCCCGGGGCGCGAGTGCGGGTCCCCACCGGCATCGCGATCGCATTGCCGCGCGGCTATGAAGGGCAGGTGCGGCCGCGCAGCGGGTTCGCCTGGCGCGACGGCGTGACGATCCTGAACGCGCCCGGCACCATCGACGCGGACTACCGCGGCGAGATACAGGTGATCCTGGTGAACCTCGGGCAGGAGCGCGTCACGATCCAACGCGGCGACCGCATCGCGCAGCTGGTGGTCGCTCCGGTGACGCGCGTCGCCTGGCGCGAGGTGTCCGCGCTGGCCGCGAGCGATCGCGGCGCGGGCGGGTTCGGCAGCACCGGTCGCGGAGTCAAGGAATGATCGCACGCTACACGCGTCCCGAGATGGGTCGCCTCTGGTCCGAGGAGGCGCGACTGCAGCGCTGGCTCGACGTGGAGCTCGCGCTGGTCGACGTCCTCGCCGAGCGCGGCGAGGTGCCCGTGACCGCGGCGCAGACGCTTCGGCGCGACGCCCGCGTCGACGTCGCGCGCATGCAGGCCATCGAGGCGGAGACGAAACACGACGTGATCGCGTTCGTGTCGTCGGTGGCCGAGAAGCTCGGCGACGAGAGCCGCTTCCTCCACCTGGGCCTCACGTCGAGTGACGTTGTCGATACGGCGTTCGCGCTGCAGTTGCGTGACGCCGCCGACCTGCTGCTCGCCGGCGTCGATCAGCTGCGCCGCGCGGTGCGCGGACAGGCGGAGAAGCACAAGCGTACGCCCATGATCGGCCGCACGCATGGCATCCACGCGGAGCCGATGACGTTCGGGCTCAAGTGCCTCGGATGGTACGCCGAGCTCGGCCGCGACCGGCGCGCGCTGGCCGTCGCGCGCGACGACATCGCGCACGGCAAGTTGTCGGGGGCGGTCGGGACGTTCGCGAACAACCCGCCGGACGTCGAGGCCGCCGTATGCAAGCGCCTCGGCCTCACGCCGGAGCCGGTGGCGACGCAGGTCGTGCCGCGCGACCGCCATGCGCGCTACTTCACGACGCTGGCGGTGCTCGCCGGAACCTGCGAGCGCATTGCGACGGAGATCCGCCACCTGCAACGCACCGAGGTCGGCGAGGCGCTGGAGCCGTTCGGCCGCGGACAGAAGGGGTCGTCGGCGATGCCGCACAAGCGCAACCCGATCCTCGTGGAGAACCTGTGCGGCCTGGCGCGCCTCGTACGCAGCCATGCGGTGGCGGCGCTGGAGAACATGGCGCTCTGGCACGAACGCGACATCAGCCACTCGTCGGTCGAGCGCGTGATCGGGCCCGACGCCACGATCACGCTCGATTTCATGCTCGCGCGCCTCACCGGCGTCATCGAGAACCTCGACGTCCGTCCCGACCGCATGGCGGCGAACCTCGAGCGGCTCGGCGGTGCGACATTCTCCGAGCAGGTGCTGCTGACGCTCGTGCGCCGCGGCGTGAAGCGCGACGACGCGTACAAGCTGATCCAGCGGCACGCGCTCGAAGGCGACGACCTGCACGGACGGGTCGCCGCCGACGCCGAGATCACGAAGCACATTCCGGTCGCCGAGCTCGCGGGGCTTTTTGACATCGACCACCACCTGCGGCATATCGATGACCTCTTCGCACGCGCCCTGGAGGACGCAGATGGAGCGGCGTGAGCTGGTCTACGAAGGCAAGGCCAAGCAGGTCTATCGCACCAGCGACCCCGACCTGCTGATTCAGCACTTCAAGGACGACGCGACCGCGTTCAACGCGCAGAAGCGCGGGACGATCGCGAGCAAGGGCATCGTCAACAACCGCATCTCCGAGGTGCTCTTCAAGCTACTCGAGGAGCAGGGCGTGCCGACGCACTTCGTGCGCCGCCTGTCCGACCGCGACATGCTGATCCGCGCCTGCGAGATCGTGAAGATCGAGGTCGTCGCCCGGAACCTCATCGCGGGCAGCCTCGCCCAGCGGCTCGGAAAGCCGGAGGGCGACCGCCTGCCGGAGCCCGTGCTCGAGCACTACTACAAGGACGACGCCCTCGGCGATCCGCTGATCAACGACTGGCACATTCGCGTCCTGCGCCTTGCGTCCGCGACGGAAGTGACCAGTATCAACGCGATGGCCCTCAAGGTGAACGCGGTACTGCGCGAGTTCCTCGACGCGCGCGACATCGTCCTCGTCGACATGAAGCTCGAGTTCGGGCGGCACAACGGGACGCTGCTGCTCGCCGACGAGATCGGCCCCGACACTTGCCGCTTCTGGGACAAGTCCACGGGCACCAAGCTCGACAAGGATCGCTTCCGTCGCGACCTCGGCGGCGTCGAGGACGCCTACCAGGAAGCGGCGCGCCGCATCTGTGGAATGGCCGCCTGAATGCCCACCATGCTCGCTCGTGTCTTCGTGACTCCAAAACGCGGCATCCTCGATCCGCAGGGTAAGGCGGTCGAATCGTCGCTGCACACGCTGGGTTTCCCCGAGGTCGGTGACGTCCGGGTCGGCAAGTACATCGAGCTGAGACTACGCGACGTCGAGCGCGACGCGGCGAATCAGCGGGTCCGCGGCATGTGCGAGCAACTGCTCGCGAACGGCGTCATCGAGGACTTCCGGATCGAGCTCGAAGACGGGAGCGCCGCGTAGCATGCGCTGGGGCGTGGTCGTGTTTCCGGGCTCGAACGACGACCGTGACACGTTGCGGATGGCGGAGCGCATCCTCGGCGACGAGGCCACCGCGCTCTGGCACAAAGAACGCGATCTCCGCGGCGTCGATTGCGTCCTCCTACCCGGGGGCTTTTCCTACGGCGACTATCTGCGCTGCGGCGCCATGGCGCGGTTTTCGCCGGTGATGGACGCCGTCGCCGAGCACGCGCGTGCCGGTGGCCTGGTCCTCGGTATCTGCAACGGCTTCCAGACCCTGTGCGAGGCCGGGCTGCTGCCGGGTGCGCTCATCCGCAACCGCGGCCTCCGCTTCGTATGCGACGTCGCCACCGTGCGGGTCGAGACGGCGGACACGCCGTTCACCTACGGCTGTCGCGCGGGCGAGCTGCTGCAGCTGCCGATCAAGCACGGCGAGGGCTGCTACGTCGCCGACGAGGCGACGTTGGCGCGGCTGGAGGGCGAGGGGCAGGTCGTGTTCCGCTACGCGGATCGCGCGGGGCGCAGCGTCCCCGAGGCCAACCCGAACGGCTCGCTTGCCAACATCGCGGGCGTCTGCAACCCCGGGCGCAACGTCGTCGGGCTCATGCCGCACCCCGAGCATGCCGTCGACCGTCTCACCGGGGGCGAGGACGGTGTGAAGCTGTTCCGCTCCGCGCAATCGTGGCTCGGCCGCCGCCCGTCCGAGGCGCGGCGCGAAGCCACCGTGGTCCCCGGACCCTGATGGCCATCGCCGTGACGGCGGAGGTGGCTGCCGAGCAGGGCCTCACGCCGGACGAGTACGCGAAGATCCTGAAGCATCTCGGGCGCACACCGACGTTCGAAGAGCTTGCCGTCTTCGGGGTGATGTGGTCGGAGCACTGCTCGTACAAGAGCTCGCGCGCGCATCTTCGCCAGCTGCCCAGCAAGGGGCCGCAGGTCCTGCAGGGGCCTGGGGAGAACGCGGGCGCCGTCGACATCGGCGACGGCTACGCGGCGGTCTTCAAGGTCGAGAGCCACAACCATCCGTCGTTCGTCGAGCCGTTCCAGGGCGCGGCCACGGGTGTCGGCGGTATCCTGCGCGACATCTTCACGATGGGAGCGCGCCCCGTCGCGATCCTCGATTCCATCCGCTTCGGCGGCATCGACCATCCGCGCACGCCGTTCCTCGTAAAGGGGGTCGTCGGCGGCATCGGCCATTACGGCAACTGCATCGGCGTACCGACGGTCGGCGGCGAGGTCGTGTTCGATCCGGGCTACGAATCGAACATCCTCGTGAACGCGTTCACGATCGGCGTCGCGCCCGCCGACCGGCTCTTCCGCGCCTCGGCATCCGGCCCCGGGAACCCCGTCATCTACGTCGGCTCGCGCACGGGCCGCGACGGCATCCACGGCGCCAGCCTCCTCGCGTCGGCGGCGCTGGACGATTCCGCGCCGGAGAAGCGGCCTGCGGTGCAGGTCGGCGACCCGTTCGCCGAGAAGCTGCTGCTCGAGGCGTGCCTCGAGCTGATGAAGACCGACTACATCGTCGGCATCCAGGACATGGGCGCCGCCGGTCTCACCAGCAGCTCGCTGGAGATGGCGGGACGTGCCGGCCTCGGCCTGCTCCTCGATCTCGACAAGGTGCCGATGCGCGAAGAGGGCATGACGCCCTACGAGATCCTGCTCTCGGAGTCGCAGGAGCGTATGCTCCTCGTGGCGCGCGCCGGCACCGAGGACAAGGTCGCGGAGATCTACCGCCGGTGGGACCTCGAGGCCGTGGTCATCGGCCGCGTCACCGACGACGGGATCTATCGCGCGCGCTGGCACGGCACCGAGGTGTGCGCGCTGCCCGTCGCCGCGCTCACGGATGCCGCGCCCGTGTATCGCCGGCCGGCGTCCGAGCCGTCGCACCTGGAGGAGCTCCAGCGCCTCGACGCCACGAGCATCCCGCAGCCGGCCGACTACACGCAGGCGCTGCAGACGCTTCTCGAGAGCCCGAACCTCTGCTCGAGCGAGTGGGTGTACCGGCAGTACGATCAGTTCGTCGGTGCGAACACGCTGCTGCGCCCCGGCGCCGACGCGGCGGTGATCCGTATCGAGGGCACGCGGCGTGCGCTCGCGATCACGCTCGACTGCAATCAGCGCTACACGAAGCTCGATCCGTACCTCGGCGCGATGCTCGCCGTCGTCGAGGGTGCGCGCAACTGCGTCGCCGTCGGCGCGAAGCCGCTCGCCGTCAGCGACTGCCTCAACTATGGCAACCCCGAGCGTCCCGACGTGATGTGGGAGTTCCAGCAGGGCATCGCCGGCATCCGCGACGCCTGCCTGGCGCTGGGCACACCCGTCGTCAGCGGGAACGTCAGCTTCTACAACGAGACGGACGGACGCAGCATTCCTCCGACGCCGACGATCGCCATGGTCGGCTTGCTCGACGACGTCGACGCGCTCCTGACGCCGTGGTGGAAGGGCAAGGGCGACGTGATCGTCCTGCTCGGCCGTACGCGCGAGGAGCTGGGTGCAAGCGAGTACCTGTCCGTCATCCACGGGCAGCAGCGCGGCACCCCCCCGTGGATCGACCTCGACACCGAGAAGCGGCTCCATGCCCTGATGCTCGGCGCCGTCCAGGAACGGCTCCTGCGCTCGGCGCACGACGTGGGCGCGGGCGGTCTGGCCGTCGCGCTCGCGGAGTGCTCCTACGGCGGACCCAAGCTCGGCGTCCGCGTCGTACTGGAAGAGGGCGTCCGGCCCGATGCGCTCTTGTTCGGGGAGAGCCAGTCGCGCATGCTGGTCTCGTTGCGGCGCCGACACCTGTCCCGTCTGCGCGACTTGTCCCGGCGCGACGACGTCCCCTTGCATGTGCTGGGCGAAGTGCGCGGGCACAGCATTGTGATCGGCGATCTCGTCGACCTTCCCGTCGAGTCGTCGCGCGAGCGCTGGCGGCGTGCGCTGGAGCGCCGGCTGGGCGCCTGACCGCTCGTCGGATACAGTCGGAGGACCGGGCCATGTTCGACAAGTTCCACGAGGAGTGTGGTGTCGTCGGGGTCTACGGACACCCCGAGGCGGCGACGCTGGCCTATCTGAGCCTGTACGCGCTGCAGCACCGCGGCCAGGAATCGGCCGGCATCGTGGCGTCGAACGGGGACGCGCTGATCGCCCATCGCGGCATGGGGCTCGTCGCGGACATCTTCGGCGAGGACATGCTGTCGAAGCTCGAGGGCCGCCTGGCCATCGGCCACAACCGCTATTCGACGGCCGGATCGACGGTCTTGAAGAACTGTCAGCCCTTCGTCGTCGAGTGGGCACGGGGTGCGCTCGCGATCGCGCACAACGGCAACCTGGTGAACGCGGACGCGCTGCGCTCGCAGCTCGAGGCGCGCGGTTCGATCTTCCAGTCGACGTCGGACACCGAGGTGATCATCCACCTGATCGCGGCGTCGTCCGCCGACACGCTCCTCGGCCGTATCATCGACGCGCTGTCGCAGGTCCGCGGCGCGTACTCGCTCGTGTTCCTCACGGAGACCCAGGTGATCGCCGCGCGCGACCCCCACGGGTTCCGCCCGCTCGTGCTGGGGCACGTCGGCGACGCCACCGTGGTGACGAGCGAGACGTGTGCGCTCGACCTGGTGGATGCGACGTACGACCGCGAAGTCGCGCCCGGCGAGATCCTCGTCATCGACGAGCACGGGATCGAATCGGTGCGTCCGTTCCCACCGGTCGCGGCGCACCACTGCGTGTTCGAGTACGTGTACTTCGCGCGCCCCGACAGCCAGATCTACGGCCGCAACGTCTACGAGGTGCGGAAGTCGCTCGGCCGTCAGCTCGCGCGCGAGAGCGGCGTTCCAGCGGACATCGTCATTCCCGTACCAGACTCGGGTGTGCCCGCGGCGATCGGTTTCGCCGAGGAGGCGGGGCTGCCCTTCGAGATGGGACTCATCCGCAACCATTACGTCGGTCGCACCTTCATCGAGCCCACCAGCTCGATCCGCAACTTCGGCGTCAAGGTCAAGCTGAACGCGTTGCGCGAGGTGCTCGACGGCAAGCGCGTCGTCGTCGTCGACGATTCGATCGTGCGCGGGACGACCAGCCGGAAGCTCGTGCACATGCTGCGCCAGGCGGGTGCGCGCGAGGTCCACATGCGGATCAGCTCGCCGCCGACGACGAACCCGTGCTTCTACGGCATCGACACGCCGACGAAGGAAGAGCTGATCGCCTCGACGCACACGCTCGAGGACACGCGGCAGTTCCTCGGTGCGGACTCGCTGGCGTACTTGTCGCTCGAAGGCCTGTACGCCTTCACCGGCGGCCGCGGGAACGGGTTCTGCGACGCGTGTTTCACGGGCCGGTATCCCGTGGCTCTCGACGAAGAGCACCGCTCACGCCAGCTGCACCTCTTCGAAGCGCGCGAGCGCGCCTAAACGACGGGGACCGGCGTTCCTGCGGGCCCCCTGCGCACGACGGTGTCCCGCACCCACGCCGGATCCGTATCCGGGTGGTCGATGGTGTAGTGCAGCCCGCGGCTCTCGTGCCGCAGCTGCGCGGACGCGATGATGATCTCCGCCACGGTCGCGATGTTGCGCAGCTCCGCGAGGTCGTCGGTCAGCAACACGTGCCAGTAGTAGATGCGGATCTCGTCCTGCAGGAGCCGGATGCGCTGGCGGGCGCGCTCGAGCCGGCGATCGCTGCGCACGATGCCGACGTAGTTCCACATGAAGCGGCGGATCTCGTCCCAGTTCTGGGTGACGACGACGGACTCGTCGCTGGCGGTGGCGCGTCCGGGATCCCAGCGCGCGATCGTGGGCGGCGTCGCGCGATCGCTGGCAAGCGTGGCGCGCACGTGGTCCGCCGCGCGATGCGCGAACACGAGCGCTTCGAGCAGCGAGTTCGACGCGAGACGGTTGGCACCGTGCAGTCCCGTCGACGCCACTTCGCCGCACGCGTAGAGCCGGGGCAGGGCCGTGCGCCCGTGCAGGTCCGTGCGAACGCCGCCGCAGGAGTAGTGCGCGGCGGGCACGACCGGCACGGGTGCCTTCGTCAGATCGAAGCCGAAGCGCAAGCAGCGCTCGTGGACGGTCG
The DNA here is from genome assembly GCA_964432595.1 of uncultured Binatia bacterium (SeqCode). Taxonomy (GTDB): domain Bacteria; phylum Desulfobacterota; class Binatia; order DP-6; family DP-6; genus DASYLJ01. The sequence continues at coordinate 191,836 of CAYSOF010000004.1, forward strand.
GGAAGCGGCGGCGAACCCAATCGGGCTCGCGGTGGCTGATGTCGAGGAAGACGCACTCGTAGCCGTGCACCTTCATCTCGTTGTCGATGGCGCGGGCGACGATGTCGCGCGGCGCCAGCTCGGCGCGGGCATGGTAGCGGTCCATGAATCGCTCGCCGTCGGGACGCCGGAGGACGGCGCCTTCGCCGCGCAACGCCTCGGTCAGCAGGAACGACTTGGCCGCGGGATGGAAGAGGCACGTCGGGTGGAACTGGACGAACTCCATGTTCGCGACCGGTGCGCCGGCGCGATACGCCATCGCCACGCCGTCGCCCGTCGCGACGTCCGGATTCGACGTGTAGAGGTACACCTTCCCGGCGCCGCCCGTGCAGAGCACCGTCGCGCGCGCGAGCAGCCGATGGACGCGGCGCGTGCCGCGGTCGAGGACGTAGGCGCCCCAGCAGGCGCTCGGTTCGCCGCCGCGGTCGAGCAGCAGGTCGACGGCCAGGTGGTTCTCGAGGATCGTGATGTTCGGCGCCGCCCGCACGGCCTCGGTGAGCGCGCGGATGATCTCGTGCCCGGTGGCGTCGAGCGCGTGGAGGATGCGGCGCTGCGAGTGACCGCCTTCCTGGCCGAGGTCGTACTCGCGGTCCTCGGGATCGCCACGGAGATCGAAGTTGGTCCCGCGCGCGATCAGGTCGCGGACGCGGTCCGGGCCTTCGCGGACGACAGTCTCCACCGTCTCGCGGCGGCAGAGGCCGGCGCCGGCCACGAGCGTGTCGTCGATGTGGGACTCGAAGCTGTCCTCGGGGCTCCAGACGGACGCGATGCCGCCCTGGGCGTACTGGCTCGAGCTTTCGGGCAGGCGGTCCTTCGAGAGGAGCACGACCCGCCCGGCAGGGGCGCATTCGAGGGCACAGGTGAGGCCGGCGATGCCGCTGCCGACGACCAGGACGTCGCAATCCATACCGATGGGAGGGCACATTTCAGTGCTCCCGGGGACGGGTCAAGGGCGCTACAATCTCCGGCCCCGGTTTGATTTCCGCGCGCATCGCTGGCTAAGGTGTGCGCCGGATGCGGGCGGTGTTGCTGGGAGCGGTCCTGGCAGGGACCCTCGGAATGACCGCAGGGCTCGCGCGGGCGGACATCTACCTGTACCGCGACGCGCAGGGGGCCCTGCACTTCACCAACGCACCCGCCGCGCGCGGCGGGCAGCTGGTCGTGAAGGAGAACATTCGGCGTCAGCCGGCGCCGCGTGTGCTCGCCGTCGGTGCGGGCGGGGCGCGGAAGGCGGGCATGAAGGGGACGAGCCTCACGCCCTACGACAGCCTGATCCGCGAGATTGCCGACCGGCACGAGGTCGAGTATGCGCTCGTGAAGGCGGTCATCAAGGCCGAGTCGGGCTTCGATCGGCTAGCGGTCTCCCGCGCGGGTGCGCAGGGTCTCATGCAGCTCATGCCAGGAACGGCGGCGCAACATCAGGTACGCGATGCGTTCGGCGCGCGCGACAACATCGAGGGTGGCGTGCGTCACCTGCGCATGTTGCTCGACCGCTACGGCGGCAATCTTCCGCTGACGCTGGCCGCCTACAACGCGGGGCAGACCACGGTCGAGAACGCCGGCGGCGTGCCGGCCATCCGGGAGACGCGCGAGTATCTCGCACGGGTTCTGCGGTACCGGCTCAACTACCTGCGGGAGAGTGCCGGTGTCCTCGAGGCCCGTCGCTGAGGCCGCGGTCCGGGGCGTCGGCGTCACCGCGCTTCCGAACGTCCTGAGCCTCATCCGGATCGGCCTCGTGCCGATCGTCGTCGTGGTGCTCATGTGGCCCGGGCCGGCGGCCCGCTGGCTCGCTGCGATGCTCTTTCTGGCGGCCTGCATCACCGACTTCTTCGACGGGTGGATCGCGCGCCGTCACGGCATCACGAGCACGCTCGGCCAGTTCCTCGATCCGCTGGCCGACAAGCTGATCGTCGTCGCGGTGCTGATCATGCTGGCCGCGATGCCGCCCGAGCCCCGCGTGCCCGCGTGGATGGCGGTGGTCATCGCCCTCCGCGAGCTGGCGGTGACGGGGCTCCGCAGCATCGCCTCGTCGCGGGGCATCGTCGTCGCGGCCGACGAGCTCGGGAAGTACAAGATGATCTTCCAGATGTTCGCCCTGGAGTCGCTGCTGATCCACTACGAGTACCCGATCCCGTTCATCGGGCTCAGCATCGACTTCCATGCGGCCGGGATGCGATTCCTCTGGGTCGCGCTGGCCCTCGCCGTGTGGTCGGCCGTCGACTACTACGTCCGCGTCCTGCGGCAGATCGACCTGGATTGAGGCGAGGGTGCTCGCGGTTGACTCCCATCGACCGCGTGGTATCTACTCGCCCTTCGCTCTGCGGGTGTAGCTCAGTTGGCTAGAGCGTGTGCTTGCCAAGCACAAGGTCGCCGGTTCGACCCCGGTCACCCGCTCTCAGAAGCTCCGGTCAGTTGGATGGACCGGTCTCGACGGATCACGTCCGGTCGAGACCGGTCTTTTCCGTTCCGTGGCCTAGCTTCGATCGCGGTAGGCCTGCAGCAATAGCCGGACGACGTCCTGCATCATGCCGTGCGCGTCGCCGACGAGTGCCTTCGCGAGAAAGGCGCTCACGCGGCGATCGGTGTCCGACGTCGCCGAGCGCTCGTCCTCGACGCGGCGGCCGTAGGCGGTGACCTCCTGGTGGAGCGCCTGCCACTGGTCCTTCGGGATCGTCCCGCGGCCCATGTCGCGCACGCGCCGCGACAGCGACGCGACCGCGTCCGACGCGCGCCCCTCCTCGCGGAGCTGCGTCACGACTTCGTCCATCAGATCGAGCGCCGGGGTGTCCATGGACGCGACTCCTCGCAGCGCCCGGCGAACGACGCAAGCACCTTCGAAGTGACCGGTCGATCAGCTCGCGCAGGCGGGCGCCGGGGCGTCGTGCGCCGGTGGGCTGCCCTGCGGCAGTCGCCGAGGGGGCGAGTCGGCGTCCCGGACCGGACCACCGCGATCAGCGCGCCGTCGTGGAACTGCCAGCCGGTCGAGCCGCCGGGCGCGATCGTGATCTTTCGACCGTGACGCTGCCGCTGGCATGCGACGAGCCCGTCGCCCGGACGGCGGCGCTCACGCCGCCGCCCGGGACCGCCCCAACGAGGCGCTGGACCAGCGCGACGAGGAGCCACCACGTCACGCCCGGGAGATGTTGCTTGCTCGACAAGCCCATCTCCATGTCCTCGCCGCGGACTACGCCCAGCCCCGACCGTCGGATGCAGCGCGGCATGTCGCTCGGCCATCCGGACGGGTATGCTGCCGCCGCGTGACACACGAGGAGGTGCGTCCGCTGCTCCCGGCCTACGCGGCCGGCACGCTACCGGACGAGCTGGTCGAGCAGGTGCGGGCGCACCTCGCCTCCGGCTGCCTCCCGTGCCTCGGGACGATCTACGAGCATCCCGTCGGGCTGCCGCGGCCGCGTCGCCCCATCCACGAGCCGTCGCGCGGCGTCCTGCCCATCATGATTCTCGCGGGCGTGACCGTCGTCGCCGCGGGCGGCTGGGCATGGAACGCCTGGCGGCTCCGCACCGAGCGCGCCGACCATGCATGGGCCCTCGCGAGCGAGCGCGCCCGGCTGACGGCCATGGCCGACGAGCGGGCCGAGATCGCCACCCGCCTCGCCGCGCTCGAGCGCGACGCCGGCTCGGCACGACGGCGCGTGGACGAGGCCGTCGGCGCCCACGGCGATTCCGAAGCCGAGCGGGCGCGGCTGGAAGGGGCACTCGCCGAGGCGCAGCGCCGGCTCGACGACGCCGAGCGCGACCTCGCCCGGCGCGACCGTCGCATCGGCCGCCTCCTGGCCGGCGTGGACGCGAAGCAGCCGCTGCGCGAGATGCTCGACGCCCCAGGCCTGCAGCTGGTGCGGCTGGAGCCCGCGGGGCTCTTCCGCGACGTCCGCGGGCACGTCCTGTGGAATCCGGCGGCGGGAACGCTCGTCGTGTACGCCTACGACCTGCCGCAGCTACAGGGTGATCGGGCCTACCGGCTCCGCCTCGTCGTCGACGGCCAGGTCGTCCGGCCGGAGATGCCGCTGTCGCGCGACCGCTCCGGGCTCGGGGTGGCGACGGTCCGCATCAATGGAAATCCCGCACGCCTGGCTGAAGTGCAGGTCGTGCGGGATCCCGGTGAAGAACCCGTGCTCGCGGGCCGCTTGAGCCCGCGAGCCGGGTGAATCGCGCGGTCGGTTACGGGAAGCGGAGCGATCCCTTCTTGCCCGCCCGGTAGGGCTGCGTGACGGACGAGCACTGGTTCGAGGAGTCGCCCACGGTCGGGTTGCGGAAGCCGACCGTGATCATCAGCGATCCCGGCGCCGGCGTCGCCACGTTCACCTTCTTGCCGTAGGCGGCGTACTTGATCGTGCCGTTCTTCTTGATGGCGACCTTCATGTCGTCGATGTTCTGCGCGCTGGCGATCCGCGAGTTGTTCTTGCGGTCCCACCAGAACTTGAAGGTCTTCTTCTTGCCCTGCATCATCATCTTCCCCTGCGGGATCTTCGCGCAGAGGATCTCCTTCCCGCTCGAATCGCGGATCTGGAGGAAGACGTCCGAGTTCATCGGATCGGGCATGAAGCCGGACGTCGCCAGGTTGGACTTGATGCGCAGGAAGCTCTGCGACGGGTTCTTCGGCTTGAGGTTGCTCCGCCGCAGCGTGCCCAGGAAGGCCTGCGGGCCGTCGCAGCACGCCGGGTCCTCGAAGTCGGTCATGCCGTTGCCGTCGTCGTCGATGCAGTTGCCGCAGATCTCGGCGACTTCGAGCGGCTGGCAGTTGGACGTGTCGATGCTGTCGCAGGTCTCGGAGCAGCTGAGAAGCGCGCCACCCGGCGAGCCACCGGGGCAGGTCGCGTCGCCGAAGTCCTGACCGTCGCAGACCTCGCCGCAGGCGGGGTCGAGCACGCCGTTGCCGCAGCCCTCGGTGGTGCTGCAGTCCGCGGCGCATCCGTCGCAGGCGTTGGTGTTGCCGTCGTCGCAGTCCTCGCCGCCCTCGACGACGTTGTTGCCGCAGACCGGGCCGCCGTCGATGGTGGTCGTGGTCGTCGACGAGGTCGGCGTGGTGGTGGTCGACGACGACGGGGTCGTAGTGGTCGTCGTGCTGCCGCAGGGGCCGGTCTCGAGGATGGTGCACTGCTCGCTGCAGTCGACGAAGCTGCCGGCGGCCGAGCCTTCGCAGACGACGTCGCCGTCACACTCCTCGCCGGGTTCGACGATGCCGTTGCCGCAGACCGAGGGAACCGTCGTCGTGGTGGTCGACGACGGGATCGTCGTGGTCGTCTCGAGCGTCGTCGAGGTGGTCGTCGGGACGGTCGTGGTGGTCGAGCTCGGCAGCGTGGTCGAGGTGGTGGTGGTGCCGCAGGGGCCGGTCTCGAGGATGGTGCACTGCTCGCTGCAGTCGACGAAGCT
>CAYSOF010000004.1:197362-384592 GCA_964432595.1 uncultured Binatia bacterium (SeqCode)
CCGGGTTCGACGATGCCGTTGCCGCAGACCGAGGGAACCGTCGTCGTGGTGGTCGTCGGAACGGTCGTGGTGGTGCTGGCGATCGTGGTGGTCGTGGTCGGCGGCATCATGCCGGCCAGCGACACCCGGTTCCGCTTGAGGCGAATGCTCTTCGCGACGAAGCGACCCTCGAGCTCGGCCGACGTGCCGGCCGAGAAGCGGGCGTTCGGCGCACAGAGGAGCGCTGCGACCTTCGAGCGACGCGATGCCTTGACGCGGGTACCCGCGACGAAGACCTCGATGTCGTCGGCGCTCGTGCCCGGGGCCGGGCCGAACTCGACGGCGTTGCTCAGCGTGATCACGCCGGTCACGTTCAGCGTGGACGGGCCCTGGAAGTGGATCTTCGCGGCGCGTGACGCCTGCAGGTTGCAGATCGTGGTCTCGCCGGAGAGGACGAGCGACGCCTTCGGGCCCGAGCCGCCCTCGACCTTGACGTCACCATAGACACCCGGAGGCAGCGTGACGGTCTGGCCCTTGGTGACGGTCACCGGAGCCGCCGAGTTGCAGGCCGGGAACTGGTCCGGATAGCCGCAGGACTCGGCGAGGTCGGGGAAGGGGTTGGTGAAGGCCGTCGGGTTCTGACAGCTCGACGTCGTACCGGTGGCTGCGTCGGCGAAGAGCGCGTCGCAGTCGGTGTTCCCGGAGAACTTGACGAGCCCTGCGGCCACGTCCGAGTCGGGCGCCGCCAGGGACGTCCGCGACGAGAACAATCCGTTGGTGACTCCGAGATCGCCGTCGACGACCGTGAGTCGCTTCGCGCGGATGGAATCGTCGGCGAGTAGGACGTACCCCGTGATGTTCGTGCTCTGGGCACTCGCAATGGCGGGTGCCAGGAGCGACAGCGTGAAGAGCTGCCCGACGATCACTCGCAGTGAAACGTTACGCATGGAGGAACCCCTTCCGGAGACTTCGGTCTGCACGCCAGCCGACGAAGCAAGTCATATGCCCGTAAAAACCCTTGCCGTTGCTGCCTTTTTTGAAGATCGCCAGAGGCATGTACGCCGGGTTCATGCACCAGCGCAAGCCTGCGAGGTACGACCGCGGTAGTAGTGCTCCGTAGCGCAGCGGTGCGACACGGTGCGCGCCGCGTGGCCGCGAGATTCGCGGCGTGGACGCGGTCGCCATGCGGCCCGCACAGGCAGCCGCCATGGTGATGTAGAAGAAAGGTAGCTCACGCCATGTGGGCCGCGCACCGCGTTCGGCGCTGGCGCGCATTCGTGGATGCGCGGAGGCGGCGCCCATACGGTCGCGATGCATGCGACGACACTGTCATGGCGAGCGCATCTCGCGAAGGCACATTCGTGGCGGATGGGCCCCGGCCCCATGCGTGAATCGCGCGCTCGTGCACGATTTCCGTTGCCCGAACGATGGACCCGCCGCCGCACGATTCGCCCAAGCAGAGCGCAAGTCCGCGTTTCGCACCGCGTTGCCCCAGGGTTGCGACCGGAGGGCGGGGGAGTTTATCAACGTCACCGGTGGAGCTGACGAGACGCACCCTCCTGCGGGTCGGCGCGCTGGCAGCCGGAGCCGCCGTCCTCGATGCGTGCGAGCTCCAGCCGCGTGCGCGCCCCACGACCCAGTCGCCGCCGATCGCACCGCCGACGCGGTCGGCCGCGACGATGCCGTTCACGCGCATCGCGTACGGCACCGCGCCGTCGCAGTTCGGCGATCTCCGACTTCCCGGTGGGCCCGGGCCGCACCCGGTCGTCATCGTGGTCCACGGCGGATTCTGGGCGAACGCCTACGATCTCGAGCTGATGATGCCCGTCTGCGAGCGGCTGGCATACGAGGGGATCGCGACGTGGAACGTCGAGTATCGCCGTCTCGGAGAAGCGGGCGGCGGTTGGCCGGGCACCTTCCTCGACGTCGCCGCGGCGAGCGACCACCTGCGGACCATCGCGCGGAAGCACCCGCTCGACCTGCGCCGCGTGGCCACGCTCGGACACTCCGCCGGCGGCCAGCTCGCGCTGTGGGCGGCGGGCCGCCGTTGGATCCGCGACGGCGAGCTCTACAAGCGCGCGCCGCTCCGCGTGCAGGGGGCCGTCTCGCTGGCCGGCGTCGTCGACCTGCGGCGCGCCTGGGACATGGGTTTCGAGGCGGTCGCGCAGCTGATGGGCGGGACGCCGGATCAGGTGCCCGGCCGCTACGGCACGGGGTCGCCCGCGGAGCTGCTGCCGCTCGGCGTCCGCCAGGTGCTGCTCACCGGCAACGAGGATCGCATCATCCCGGCGAGCCTGAACGAGACCTACCGTCAGGAGGCGGTGGCGCGCGGCGACGACGTCCAGCTCGTCCCGCTCCGCGGCATCGATCACGCGGCGCTGATCGAGCCGCGCTCGGCGGCATGGCCCGCCGTGCAGGCGGCCGTGCAGACCGTCGTGACGCCCGGCTAGGCGGCGGACGAGTCGAGGAGGCCGCGCAGGAAGCGTCCGGTGTGCGACGCCGCCGTGGAGGCGACGCTCGCCGGCGGACCGCTCGCCACCACCCGGCCGCCGCCCGCGCCCCCCTCGGGGCCGAGGTCGACGAGCCAGTCGGCCTCTTTCACGATGTCGAGATTGTGCTCGATCGTGACGACGGTGTTGCCGCGGTCGACAAGCCGATGCAGCACGGCGACCAGCCGCTCGGTGTCGGCGAAGTGCAGCCCGGTGGTCGGCTCGTCGAGGATGTAGAGCGTCCGGCCACGCGATTCCTTGGCGAGCTCGTAGGCCAGCTTGATCCGCTGCGCCTCGCCGCCCGAGAGCGTGTTGCTGGGCTGGCCGACGGTCAGATAGCCGAGCCCGATGTCGACGAGCACCTGCAGCGCGCGCGCGACGGGCGGGTGCGGCACGAAGAACGTGGCGGCTTCCTCGACGGTCATCGCCAAGACCTCGGCGATCGTGCGGCCGCCGTAGCGCACCGACAGAGTCTCGTCCGTGAAGCGCCGCCCCTGACAGACGTCGCAGTCCACCCAAACGTCGGGCAGGAAGCTCATCTCCATCCGCACGCGGCCCTGGCCGGCGCAGCCCTCGCAGCGCCCGCCCGCGACGTTGAACGAGAAGCGTCCGGCACCCCAGCCGCGCAGCCGTGCGTCGGGAACCATGGCGAAGAGCCGGCGGATGTCGTCGAAGAAGCCGACGTACGACGCCGGCGTCGAGCGCGGCGTGCGGCCGATCGGCGTCTGATCGACTTCCACGGCGCGCAGTAGCCCCTCGACACCGGTGATCGCACGGACGACGCCGACGCGCCCGACCGGCAGCCCCAACGCGCCGCGCACGCCGCGATAGAGGACGTCGCGCACGAGCGTCGACTTGCCCGAGCCGGAGACGCCCGTCACGCAGCTCCATGCGCCGAGCGGGATGCGGACGTCGATGTCGCGCAGGTTGTGCTCCGACGCGCCCTCGACGGTGAGCCACTCGCGCCCGTCGAGCGTTCGCGCAGGCGCGTAGCGGGCGCGCGCGCCCGTCAGATACCGGCCCGTCACGCTGCCGGGCATTGCGGCGAGCTTGGCCGGCGGCGCCACGGCGACGACGCGTCCGCCGTGGACGCCGGCGCCCGGCCCGAGGTCGACGATCAGATCGGCGCGCCGGATCGTCGCCTCGTCGTGCTCGACGACGACGACGGTGTTGCCGCGCGCCTTCAGCTCGTCGAGCGCGTCCAGCAGCATGTCGTTGTCACGCGGATGCAGGCCGATCGTCGGCTCGTCGAGCACGTAGCAGACGCCGCGCAGGTTCGAGCCGAGCTGCGCCGCCAGCCGGATCCGCTGCGCCTCGCCGCCCGACAGCGTATCGGCACGCCGGTCGAGCGCGAGATAGCCGAGACCGACCTGCTCGAGGAAGCGCAGGCGCGGGCCGATCTCGCGCAACGGTCCTTCGGCGATCGGCCGCTCGCGGGCGCCGAAGCGCATCGCCGCGACGGCGGCGGCCGCCTCGTGTACCGACAGCGCCGTGAGATCGGCGATGCCGTGGCCCTGCACGCGGACCGCACGGGCGCGGGCGTTCAGCCGCTGGCCGCCGCACGCGGTGCACGCCCGTTCGACGGTGTACGCCTCGAAGCCTTCGGGATCGTCGACCAGCGCCGCGTCGATCGCCGCCGTGGCGCGCTCGAGCACCAGCGCGCGGTACCGCGCCGCCAGCTTGCCCACCGGCTTGTCGAGCGGCACGCCGGCCGTCGCGAGCGACTTCAACAGACGCCGGCGCACCAGACGATGCGTGTCGCCCTCGAGCGGCACGATCGCCCCGTCCTCGAGGGAGCGCGCGGTATCGACGACCGACCGCGGGTCGAGCTCGTGGCGGACGCCGGCGCCGCGGCATTCGCCGCAGGCGCCTTGGCGGCTGTTGAACGAGAACAACCGTGGATCGAGCGGCGGGAAGCCGGTCCCGCAGCGCCGGCAGACGAGGCGCTCGGAGAAGAGACGCTCGCCCTCCGCGCCGACGATCGCTACCGCGCCGCTTCCCAGCCGGAGCGCGCGGCCGAGCGCCTCGTCGAACGCCGCGGACGACGGCGCGAGGTCGCTCGCCACGACCAGGTCGATGTCGTGCTCGCGATAGCGGTCGAGCAGCCGCACCTCCGACAGCAGCTGCCGCCGGCCGTCGATGCGTGCCTCGCGCAGCTTGAGCTTGCGGGCGCCGGCCAGAACCTCCTTGTGATACCCCTTGCGCCCGCGCACGACGGGGGCGAGCAGCGTGACGCCGCCCGTGCCCATCTCGCGCCGCACCTGCGCGACGATCTGGCTCCGCGACTGCGAGGCGATCGCGTCGCCACAGTCGGGGCAATGCTGCACGCCGAGCTTCGCGAAGAGCAGGCGCAGGTAGTGCGCCACCTCGGTGACCGTGGCGACGGTCGACGTGCGTCCGCCGCGGGACAGGCGCTGCTCGATGGCCACCGTCGGCGGCAGCCCGACGAGCAGGTCGACGTCCGGCTTGGCCATGACGCGCAGGAACTGGCGCGCGTACGTCGAGAGGCTGTCGATGTAGCGCCGCTGTCCCTCGGCGTAGAGCACGTCGAACGCCAGCGACGACTTGCCCGAGCCGGAGAGCCCGGTGAACACGATCATGCGGTCGCGCGGCAGGTCGAGGCTCACGTCGCGCAGGTTGTGCTCGCGCGCGCCGACGACGCGGATGCCCTCGGGCGGCGGCGCCGACGTCCACACCGGCTCGACATCGCCGACGGCGCCGGGCGCCGACAGCGCGTCGCGGAGGTAGCGGCCCGTATGCGAGCCGCGCGTCGCCGCGATGCGCTCCGGCGTGCCGGCGGCGACGAGCCGCCCGCCGCCGGCGCCGCCCTCCGGTCCGAGCTCGATCACCCAGTCGGCGCACTTCACGACTTCGAGGTTGTGCTCGATCACGACCAGCGAGTGGCCGCGCTCGACCAGGCGGCGCAGGCAGCCGAGCAGCGTCTCGATGTCGGCGAGGTGGAGGCCCGTCGTCGGCTCGTCGAAGATGAAGAGCGTGTGCGGCTTGGTCTCGCGGCCGAGGTGCGCCGCCAGCTTGAGGCGCTGCGCCTCGCCGCCGGAGAGCGTCGACAGCGGCTGCCCGAGCCGCAGGTACCCGAGGCCCACGTCGGCGAGCGGCTGCAGCCGCGTGCCGACGTCCCGGACGTCGGCGAAGGCGACGAGCGCGTCGGCGACGGTGAGATCGAGGACGTCGCGGATCGAGCGTCCCTGCAGCCGCACCTCGAGGACGTCCGGCTGGAAGCGCGCGCCGTGACATTCGGCGCAGGGCACGTACACGTCGGAGAGGAACTGCATCTCGACGCGCTCGACGCCGTCGCCCGCGCACGTCTCGCAGCGGCCGCCGGCGACGTTGAACGAGAACGTGGCGGCGGTGTACCCGCGCAGCCGCGCGAGGTCGGTCTTCGCGAAGCAGGCGCGGATGCCGTCGAACGCGCGCAGATAGGTGGCGGCGTTCGCGCGCGGCGTCGAGCCGACGGGCGACTGGTCGACGAGGAGCACCTCGGCGATGCGCTCCGCGCCTTCGATGGCGCGGCAGGCGCCGGGCACGCCGTCGGGCCGCCCCAGCCGCTTTCGGAGTCCGCGATAGAGGACGTCCTCGACGAGCGTGGATTTTCCGGAGCCCGAGACGCCGGTCACCGCGACGAAGCAGGCGAGGGGCAGGTCGAGGTCGACGTTCTGCAGGTTGTGCGCGCTCGCGCCGCGGATGCCGAGCGACAACGACGGCAGCGGCTTCTTCCGCTTCTTCGGCGTCGGGATGCGCCGCCGGCCCGACACGAAGTCGGCGGTGACGGAGCCGCGGGCGCGTGGCAATGCGGCCGTCGAGCCGGCGAAGAGCACCTCGCCGCCGCGCTCGCCGGCGCCGGGGCCGATGTCGATGACGTGGTCGGCCGCCCGAATGATGGTCGGATCGTGCTCCACGACGACCACCGTGTTGCCCTGGTCGCGCAAGCGGTGCAGGAGGCGCACGAGCCGCTCGGTGTCGCGCGGATGGAGGCCGATCGACGGCTCGTCGAGGACGTAGAGCGTATTGACGAGCGAGGAGCCGACGGCGGTCGTGAGGTCGACACGCTCGAGCTCTCCGCCCGACAGGGTGCGCGACTGGCGATCGAGCGTCAGGTACTCGAGGCCGACCTCGACCAGATAGCGCAGCCGGCTGCGCACTTCGTCCAGGACGAGGCCCGCGACGGCGCCGGTCTGCCCCGGCGCCAGCACGAGGTCGGCGAGGAACGCCTCGGCCTCGCCGATCGGCAGCGTGTTGACCTGGGCGATGGTCAGCCCGCCGACGCGGAAGTCGAGCGCCTCCGGCTTGACGCGTGCGCCGTCGCAGGCCGGGCACAGGGTGTAGCTCCGATAGCGGGCGAGAAAGACGCGCACGTGCATCCGGTACGTGCGGCCCTCGAGCCACTTGAACCAGCGCCGCACGCCCGGATAGCGGCCGTGTCCTCTACCGCCGCCGTCGAGGATCAACGCCCGATGGGCGTCGGGCAGCTCGGCCCACGGGACGTCGGTGGCGATGCCCATCTTCGCGCAGAACTTGAGCAGCTCGCCCCGCTCCCAGGCGGTCGCCTTCGTCGACCACGGCTTGATCGCGTCGTTGGCGATCGTCCGCGTCGGATCCGGCACCACCAGGTCGAGGTCGAGGTCGATGATGCGGCCGAAGCCGCGGCAGCTCTCGCACGCGCCCAGCGGGCTGTTGAACGAGAAGAGGTTCGGTGTCGGCTCGTGGACGGTGAAGCCGCAGGTCGCGCAGGCCAGTGCGGTCGAGAACGGCGCGACCGCATCGCCCTGATCGGGGAAGACGACCGCCGCGTGGCCGCGGCCGTGACGAAACGCCTGCTCGAGCGACTCGACCAGGCGTCCGCGGTCGCCCGCGCGGATGACCAGCCGGTCCTGTGCGACGCGGACGGTGTCCCCGGCGGGCGCGTGGTCGAGCTCGTCGAGCGCCACGACGCCGGCGGCCGTCAGCACGCGCACGAAGCCTGCGCTCTGCAGCCCTTCGCGCGCGTCGGCCCACGGCAGCTCGGCCGGCAGCGGCACCGTGAACGTGACGAGGGCACGCGCGTCCGTGTGACGATCGAGCAGCACGCTCGCGGCGCTCTCGGCGTCGTCGCGCACGACGGGCGTTCCGCAGGTCCGGCAGTGGGGGACGCCGATCCGCGCGAAGAGCAGCTTCAGGTAGTCGTGGACCTCCGTCATGGTGCCGACGGTGGAGCGCGACGTCTTGACGGGACGGCTCTGGTCGATCGCGATCGCCGGCAGGATGCCGTCGATACGGTCGACCTGCGGCCGTTCCATGCGATCGAGGAACTGCCGCGCGTACGTCGAAAAGCTCTCGACATAGCGGCGTTGACCCTCGGCGTAGAGGATGTCGAACGCGAGGCTCGACTTCCCGGAGCCGGAGACGCCGGTCACGACCGTCAGCCGGCCGAGCGGAATCTCGACGTCGACGTTCTTCAGATTGTGCTCGCGCGCGCCGACGATGGAGATGCTCGCCGGCGTCACAGGCGGGGCGGTCCGGTTCCTGGCCAAGCGTCGCAGTATAGCCGCGGCGTTCGTCGGGGAAAGGGCGACGCTCAGCGCACGACGGCGGCGCTGCGGATCGCGGTCGCCGGCGGCGGGACGAGCGTCAGGCCGGACGGCAGCACGCGCATCGTGGGCGGCGTGACGTCGTAGCCGACGACCTCGCCGTCGCCGATGATCGCGCCGACGCCGACGATCGCCCGTCGCACGCGCGCGTTGCGGCCGATGCGGCAGCCGTCGAGGAGCAGCGCGTCCTCGACCTCGGCGCCGGCCTCGACGACGATGCCGGCGCCGAGGACGGAGCGGACGACCTCCCCGCCGCAGACGCGCGTGCCGTCGCCGAGGAGCGTGTTCAGGACGTGCCCCGGGTGTCCGCTGGCGTCGGAGACGACCTTCGCGGGCGGGCAACCGGCGCTGCAGGCGCGGATCGGCCACGCCGGGTTCCAGAGATCGAGCGGCGGCTCGGGGAGACAGAGCGCCATGTGCGCGTCGTAGTACGCCTCGCAGCTCACCGGCTCGTGCCAGTAGGCGTCGCGTCCGAGATCGGCCGCCGCGAGGCGCCCGCCAGCCAGCAGCGCGGCGGCGATCGCCGTGTCGTCCCGCGCGGACGTCGCGCGGAGGAGATCGTGCAGTACGGTCGCCCGCACGACCAGGTCACCGGTCCACGCGAGGGCCATCGGCGTGCCGCCGTCGAAGCGGCCGTCGCTGGCGGAGACGACGCGGCCGTCTGGCGCCACGTCGAGCAGCAGCCCGCGACCGTCGGTCGCCGACAGCGCGGGGACGCAGGCCAGCGTCACGTCGGCGCCGAGCGCGGCGTGTGTCGCCAGGAGCGCGCGCAGGTCGGCCACCAGCACGTGGTCGGCGCCGACGGCGACCAGCGTCGCGTCGCGTCCGGCGAGCGGGCTCTCGGCGCACGCGCGCAACATGCGACCGAGCCGTCCGGCGGGGGTGTCGACGATCTCGCGCACGCGCGGCAGGCGCTGCGGCCCGGACGGCGACGTCACCGACGCGCGATACGGGGCCAGGCGGCCGGACGCGCCGGCGACGGCGATCTCCAGATCGCGGACGCCGGAGTTGTGGAGCGTCGACACCGCAACGTCGATCAGGCGGTGGCGGACGGCGAACGGCGCCAGCGCCACGTCCGCGGGCAACCCGAGCAGCTCCAACGGCAGGCGATCGTCCGGCGCGATCCCAGCGACAACGACACCGACCGTCCGCCCCATGCCCACCTCCCGGGTTGCGTTCCGGATCGCCGAGGCGGTCTACCACGCCCGCAAGCGATCCGGAAAGGGGAATCTACTGGTAGGCGACGTGCCGGGTGGTCAGGACCTGGAGATCGGCGATCAGCTCGCGGACGGCCGCACGGGCGTCGCGTGCGTTGCGGCGCAGCTCGCGCTCGAGCTGGATGCGGCGGCCGTCACGGAGCGAGCGGTGGCGCAGCTGGAGGTGCGCACGCTGCATCTCTGCGCGGCGGTCGAGCAGGCGGTCGACCTTGGCCAGCGCGAGCAGCCGGACGCGTGGCTGCGGCGAGCCGTCTGCCACAGACAGGAGGCGCGACAACAGGCCGACGTGGTGCCGGCCGATCGCTTCGGCGAGCTTCGGATCGGCGCGCACGATGATCAGACAGAACGCGACCTCGAGCTCGCGGAGTGCGGCTTCGGTCTGCCCGGCCTTCAGGAGAGCGTCGGCGCGGGCGACGCGCGCGACGCAACGATTGAACCGGGCGCGCTCGATGCTCTTCAGCACCGGCGACAGCAACGGCTGCGCCAGGAGCACCACGAGTCCGACCACCAGGGCGAGCGCGAGCGGCAGCAGGACGAGCGCGACGAGCGCGGTCGACATGAGACTGGCGTGACTCTAAGGGAGGCCCCCGACGCTGACAAGGCCCTTCGGTGCGAACGGTCTACAGGAGAACCCGATAGTCCAGCGCGGGGAATGGATTGTCGCGGTCCTCGAGCGCGGCGAGGGCGAGATCGTCGACCGCGTTGCGCTCGACCTCGTCGCACAGCCGCTGGCAGCGCAGCAGGTTGTCGGTGGTGCGGCGCACGGCATACTCCGCGGTCGTCTCGCGCGACATCATGAACGCCCAGTCGCTGGCCTGGGCCAGCATCAGCTCGCGCAGCGCCTGCGTCAGGGCGCGACGGGTCCGCTCATGCGCGCCGGGATAGCGGCGGCAGAGGGTGAGGAGTCGCTCCGCGGTCGCGTGGAGGTGTGGATAGATCCAGTCGTTCTGCTGCGCCAGCCAGACCTCCTGGTGCCCCTTCCACCCCCACGTGCTGGAGGCGGGCGTCGCCTCCTGCAGGACCGGATGCCGCGCGAGGTCGTCGCCGAGCGTGCACGCCTCCAGCTCCGGCGTCGCCGCGAGCTGGCGCAGCACCGCGTCGAGCCACTGTGGACCCTCGAACCACCAGTGGCCGAAGAGCTCCGCGTCGTAGGGGCAGACGACGACGGGCGGGCGGTCCATCGTACGCGCCAACCATTCGACCTGCGTGCGACGCGAGGCGACGAAATGCGCGGCGTGGACGTCGACGCGCTCGCGCGCCCGCTCGGGCTCGTACGGCTCCTTCGCATCGGTCTTGCCGGTGATGCGATGGTACTTGATGCCGGTGTGGATGCGACCGCCGGGCGGCAGCACGGGACGCAGCTGCTCCTCGGGCAGGTCGAAGCCGATGTCGCGGTAGAAGTCGCGGTACCAGAAGTCGCCGGGGTACCCCTCGTCGGCGCTCCAGACCTGCTTCGAGGTGTCGGGATCGCGCGCGAACGCCGCGACGCCGGAACCGCACGCGATCGGCGCGTAGGCCCCGTAGACGGGACGGGGGGTGGCGTGCGTCAAGCCGTGGGTGTCGACGACGAAGTAGCGGAAGCCCGCCCGCGCCAGCTCGGTCTCGAGGCCCGGCGTGTAGGCGCACTCGGGCAGCCAGAAGCCCTCGGCCGAGCGCCCGAAGAACCGCCGGTATTCTGCCGCCGCCACCTCGATCTGCGCCCGGACGAGCGGGCGCGCCGGGGAGAGCAGCGGCAGGATGGCGTGCGTCGCGGCCGTGGTGATGATGTCGATCAGGCCGCGGTCCTGGTACGTGCGGAACGCACCGGCGAGATCCTGCTGCCACTCGTCGAGGAAGAGAGTGCGCGCACGGGTGAAGCGGCGCAGGTACATCTCGGCACAACGGTGGAACGCCGGCTCGGGGCGCGTGCGGCGCTCCTCCTTCTCGGCCAGCTCGACGAGCCGATCGAGGTGACGGAGGTAGCGCGCGCGCAGCAGCCGGTCGGCGAGCATCGCGAGCAGCGTCGGGCTCAGCGAGAGCGTGAAGCGCGCCGGCACGCGGTCGCGCTCGAGGCCGTCGAGCACCTCGAGCAGCGGCAGGTACGTCTCGGTGATCGCCTCGAAGAGCCAGCGCTCCTCGAGGAAGTCGTCGTGCTCCGGGTGCCGAACGAAGGGAAGGTGTGCGTGGAGCAGGAGGGCGATGCGGCCCTGTATCATCGCCCGGTCATCGGAAGGGCAGCGCTTCGCTCGATCGCGACACGGACGACTCGAGGTCGGCGCTCGCCGGCTCGCTCGGCACCCATTGTCCGGACCAGTCGGGCGCCGCGGGCGTGACGCCCTGACGGCCGACCGTCACCCAGTGCACGCCGGTGTCGTCGGACGGCTCGGACGGCGGCGACTCGACGGGATTCGAGCGCACCAGCGACACGAAGCGGCCGCCGGTCGTCCGCAGCCCGACCTCGACCGTCCAGGTGTTGCCGGGCTCGACTTCGACGTACCAGCGCTCGGCGCCCGGCGTGAGCAGGACGTCGTCGACGTGCCGGCTGTTCGGGTAGATGCCGCGATGGACACGGAGCACCTCGCGCACGCCCTCGGCCTCGGCGCCGAGCGAGCGCAGCGCCTCGACCCGGCTGACCGGTGTGATCTCCCACCAGACGAAGAGGCAGCAGGGGTCGCGGGCGGTCAGCACGGCACGATTCACGCCGTAGGCACGTGGCAGCGTGGCCGCGGGGGCGTCCAACGACGATCCCCCGCCGGGCATGCCGGCTGCGAACTTGGTGGCCTCGACGGCCTCGTGGGGGCCCTGCGTGCGCGTCGCCTGACGAGTGGCCGGCGCGGGCGGCTCCGGGGGGCGGCCGGCGAGCAGGGGCGACAGGGCCGCCTGGGCACGCCGGACGATCTCCCGCGCGCAGTCGACGATCAGCTCCAGCGCGCCGCGCCCAGCACCCACCACGTCGGTCAAGGTCACGAAGGATATCGTAGCCGCTCGCCCCCGTGCCGGCAACGCACTGCGGCGAGAATTTCGCTCAGGGGGCCGAGCGCTCGTGCTGCTGCAGGGCGGCCAGGACGGCGGCGGGGTTCCCGGCCCGCAGCATCGACGATCGCAGCTCCCCGGAGCGGAGCAACGTGGCGATGCCCGCCAGGATGCGCAGGTGGGCGTCACTCGCGTTCGGCGGCGAGAGCACGAGCGCGACCACGTTGATCGGCACGGTCGGCACCGCCTCGTAGAGACCCTGCGGGGATACGGCCAGGGCGACGGCCGGCATGGTCATACCCGCGAGCCGGGCATGCGGCACGCCGACGCCGATCTCGAGCACGGCGGTCGACGCCTCGGCCTCGCGCGCCACGACGGCGCGCACGGCGCCGCCGGCGCCGTCGGGCGGGATCGACCCGGCCGTCACCAGGCGGTCGACGAGTCCCTCGACCGTCTCGCGGAAGCTGCGCCACGGCGGGGAGAGCGCGATCATCTCCGGGCGCAGACGGACGACGAAACTCATGCCGAACGCTTGTGTACCGCCGTCGATCACGGATGACAACGGAAACGCCGCACCGCGGCGGGCGCGAGCCTCAACGCACCCGGATACCCCTGCTATAAGTCCCGGAATGCGACGGGTGGGCATCCTGACGAGCGGCGGCGACGCTCCCGGCATGAATGCGGCGATCCGCGCCGCCGTGCGCAGCGGGCTGGCGAAGGGCCTCGAGGTGATCGGCATCCGCCGCGGCTACGCCGGTCTCCTCGGCGGCGAGCTCGAGCCGCTCACGCGAACCGGGGTCGCCAACATCATCCAGCGCGGCGGCACCATCCTCGGCACCTCGCGCAGCGACCGCTTCCGCGAGCCCGAGGGACGGGTGCGCGCCGCGGCCATCCTGCGGGAGGCGAACGTCGAGGGGCTCGTGGTGATCGGCGGGGAGGGCACGTTCCGCGGCGCGACGCTTCTCGCCGAGGAGCACGGCTTCCGGATGGCCGGGGTACCGGGAACGATCGACAACGACGTCTACGGCACCGACTTCACGATCGGTTTCGACACGGCGGTCAACACCGCGCTCGATGCGATCGACCGCATCCGCGACAGCGCGGCGTCGCACGATCGTCTCTTCATCGTCGAGGTGATGGGCCGCGCCTGCGCCGACATCGCGCTGTCCGTCGGCGTCGCCGGCGGCGCGGAGGCGGTCGTCATCCCGCACGCGCCGAGCGATCTGGCGCGGCTCGGGGCCGATCTCTGGAAGAGTTGGGAGCGAGGCAAGCGCAGCAGCATCATCGTGGTCGCGGAAGGTGGCGAGCAGGGGCGCGCATTCCGCGTCGCTCGCGGGCTGCAGGACATCACCGGGCTCGAGCCGCGGGTGTGCGTGCTGGGGCACATCCAGCGCGGCGGCACGCCGTCCGCACGCGACCGCATCCTCGGCAGCCGGCTCGGCGCCGCCGCGATCGACATCCTGCTCGACGGCGGCGGCGCGATGGCCGGGGAGGTCGGAGGACGCCTGACGCGGGTCCCGCTGGCCGACACCTGGGGCCGTGAACGCACGCCGCCGATGGATTTGCGCACGCTGGCGCAGGAGCTCGCGTGAGCCGACGTTGCCTGGCCCATCCGCGGTCGATCTGCTATCCGGCGCCCACCCGATGAGCGACACCGACGCTGGCCTCCATCCGATGCGCCATCGCATCTCCCTGGCGCTGGCGATCCTGGCGACCATGCCGGGCCTGTACATCCGGTTGGGTGGAGTCCACTACGCCCATCCCGTCGAGGCGCTACTGTATGGGCTCGCCATCGTCGGTGCGGCGTTCATGCTCTCGTGGGCCGCCGAGGTCGCGCAGATGGACATCTCGGCGGGCCTCGCGATCGCGATGCTCGCATTCATCGCGGTCCTGCCCGAGTACGCCGTCGACATGGTGTTCGCCTGGAAGGCGGGGCACGCGGTCGCCGCGTTCGGCCACGCCTGCAACCCGCCCGACGCCGTGCTCGAATCACCGTGCTCGCTCGCGCTCGCGAACATGACCGGCGCGAATCGCCTGCTGATCGGGCTCGGCTGGTCGATGGTCGTCTTCATCGCGTGGTACCGCACGCGGCAGAAGGGCATGACGTTCACCGGCGTCGCGCTCGAGCGTTCGAACTCGATCGAGCTCGCGTTTCTCGCGGTCGCGACCGCGTACTCGCTGACGCTGCCGCTCAAGAGCACGGTCACGCTCGTCGACGCGTTGGTCCTCGTCGGCATCTTCATCGCGTACACGATCCGCATCTCGACGGCGCCCGCGGAGGAACCGCACCTCGTCGGACCCGCGAGCTACATCGGCACGTTCCGCGACGTCCCGCGGCGGACGACGGTCGGCGTGCTGTTCGTCTTCGCCGCCGGCATCATCCTGCTCGTCGCGGAGCACTTCGCCGAGGCGCTCGTCGCGACCGGACGGGACTACGACATGAGCGAGTTCCTCCTCGTGCAGTGGCTGGCGCCGCTCGCCTCCGAGGCGCCGGAGCTGCTCGTCGCCGGCCTCTACGCGTGGCGGCTGAACACGGTCGCCGGACTCGGGACGCTCGTGTCGTCGAAGGTGAACCAGTGGACGCTGCTGGTCGGTACGCTGCCCATCGTGTTCGCGATCGCCTCGGGCTCCTTGGGTGGGCTCCCGGTCGAGCCGCGCCAGCGCGAAGAGCTGCTCCTCACCGCCGCTCAGTCCGTCTTCGCCGTGGCGATCCTGGTCTCACTGTCGATCTCGCAGTGGGAGGCGCTCGCCCTGTTCGGACTGTTCTGGGCGCAGTTCATCCTCGGCGCCATGGTGCCCGAGGAGTGGCACGGAGCCGAGCGCATCGGCGTCTCCATCGTCTACCTGCTCCTCGCGGTGGGGATCGTCGGCCGTGAGATGGGCAGCGTGAAGACGCTGCTGCGCGACGGGTTCCGCACGTCGCACCAGGCGCTGCGCGAGTAGCGTCTAGGCCAGGACCTTGGCGTCGCGCAGCTTCGCGATCATGCCGTCGTCATAGCCGCAGACGTCGCGCAGCACCTGATCGGTGTCTGCGCCGAGGCACGGCGCCGGCCGCTGGACGCGCGACTCGCTGCGCGACATCGACCACGGGATGCCGGCGTGGCGTCGTACGCCGACCTCGGGATGCTCGAGGTCGACGAAGAACCCACGCTCGACCAGATGCGGGTCGTCGTTCAGGTCGTGGTTCGTCGCCACGGTGAACGCGGGAATGCCGGCGGCCTGCAGTCGGGCCGTCAGGTCGCCGGGCTCGTGCTGCATCGTCCAGGCGGTGACCAGCTCCTCCAGGGCGTCCTCGTTGCGCTTGCGCCCGACGACCGACGCGAACCGCTCGTCGCGCGCCAGCTCGGGCTGGCCGACGACGTCGGCGAAGCGGGCGAACGCGGCATCGTCCTCGATGGCGAGCGCCACCCACCGATCGTCGCCGCCCGCGGTGCGGAATACGCCGTGTGGCGCCATGTGCGGATCGCGGTTGCCGTCACGCGCCGGCGCGGCGCCGTTCATCGTCTGCGCGAGGAGACCTTCCGGCAGCACGGCCATCGACGTCTCCCACTGCGAGAGGTCGATGTACTGGCCATGGCCCGTTTTCGCGCGGTGCAGCAGCGCGGCCAGCACCGCGACGGCGCCGTGGAGGCCGCCCGTCGGATCGCCGTACGAGATGCCGACGTGCATCGGCGGGAAGTCGCGATAGCCCGTCAACGACGACATGCCGGAGAGCGGCACCTGCGCCGGCCCGTACGACACCTTGTCGTGGTCGGGCCCGCTGGCGCCGTAGCCGGACAACGCGATCATGATGACGTCGGAGCGCAGCCCGCGCAGCACGTCGTAGCCGAGGCCCATGCGGTCCATCACGCCCGCGGCGAAGTTCTCGACGACGATGTCGCTGTTGGCGCAGAGCCGCTTCGCGGCGTCGAGCGCCTCGGGCTGCTTCATGTCGAGGGTGATGCTCTTTTTGCCCTGATTGAACTGGTTGAAGTAGCCGCTCCGGTTCGGGCCCGGCTTGAACTCGGCGAACGGCGGCAGCATGCGCGTGACGCAGATCCGCGTCGACGTCTCGACGCGGATCACTTCGGCGCCGAGATGCGCGAGCTGCAGCGTGCAGAACGGCCCCGCCCACACCCACGTGAAGTCGGCGACGCGGAGACCGGCCAGCGGCGCGCGGCGCGCCGTCACGCCACGCCCTCCGCGACGAGCGCCGCGACGTCGATGCCGAGCGGCCGCAGGACCTCGTCGTTGTGCTGTCCGAGGCAAGGGGCGGGGCGCCTGAGCGTCCACGGCGTCGCCGACATGTGGAACGGCGGCCCCGGCATCGTGACGGTCCCGGCGACCGGGTGGGCGACCGTCGCGAAGAACCCGCGTGCCTTCAGATGGGGCGACGCGACGAGATCACCCATCGTCGACACCGGCGCGAAGGGCACGCGGCGTTGCTGCGCCGCTTCGTACAGCTCCTGCACCGACTGCGTGCTGCACCACTCCTGCAGGAAGACCTGCAAGGCGTCGAAGTTCGCGCCGCGCGCGATGCGGTTCTCGAAGAGCTCCATCTCGGCCCACTCCGGTCGTCCCATGATCTCGACGAACGCCTTCCACTGGTGCTCTTCGACGCAGCAGATGAAGATCCAGCCGTCGCGGCACTCCATGAAGCAGAGCGGCTGGATCGGCTTGGCGCCGAGACGCGACGCGACCAGGCCGCAGTAGGGCCAGAACTCGAACGTCAGCTCGAGGATGGCCGCGACCGCTTCCTGCGCCGACACCTCGACGTGCTCGCCGACGCCCGTGGTGACGCGCGCGAAGAGCGCGGCAAGCGACGGGATGGCCGCGTTGAGCCCCGCCTGGAAGCCGGACTGGTCGCCGAATGCCTTCAGCGGCGGCAGCTCGGGATGCTGCGGATCGCCGTTCAGCTGCGCGACGCCGCCCGCGCTCCAGGTGACGACGTCGGAGCCGCGATAGGTCGCATGCGGGCCGCGCAGGCCGAACGGCGCGATCGACGTCATCACGAGCTTCGGGTTGATCGCCGACAGGCGGTCCCAGTCGAGCCCGCACGCGGCCATCTCGGTGGGATGCACTTCGTGCACGAGCAGGTCGGCGTCGCCGACCAGCCGGTCGAGGACCTCGCGCCCGCGCGCGGACCGCAGATCGAGCGTGATGCCGCGCTTGTTCGTGTTGAGGTAGAGGAACAGCCCGCTCTTCTCCGGGTGCGCGACGCCGCCGGGGAATGGTCCGCGTCGCCGCGAGCCGTCGCCGATGCCGGGGCGCTCGATCTTGATGACGTCGGCGCCGAGGTCCGCCATCATCTTGGTGGCGTACGAGGCGCCGACCAGATCGCCGATCTCGAGGACGCGCAGCCCGTCCAGCGCGGTGGGCCCCGATCCGGTGGACACGTTCAGGCCCCGGTGGCCAGCCGAAGCAGCTCGTCGACGGACGCGGGCTCCGGGACGTCGCCGAGCCGGACCATCAGGTCCGTGTGCGAGCGCTCGTCGATGGGCCACTCCTGGACGACTCGCCACGCGGCGCCGTCCTTCGCGAGGAGCCGGACCGTCTGCTGGTCTTCGGTGAGACCGATCGCCGCGCGCTCGCTCTGCGTGGTGCTGAAGAGGGCGTAACCCGCCTGCTTGATGGTGACGAAGTACACGCGCGATGCCTACCAGAGCCGCGCGCCGGCCCGCAATCAGCGCTGCGCGCAGACGCCGAGCGTCGCGAAGCGCACGGCGCGCGAGTAGGCGATGACGCCGAGTCCGGCGTCGCCGAACTCGCCGAGTGCGGCCAGCCCCTGGTCGTTGCTGGGGCTGCGCGACCAGTCCCACGCGCCCGCCAGCAGCCGTTCGCCCCGCGCCCGGTGCCAGAGGAGCGTGTCGTAAGCGACCTCGACGGCGCTCCGCCGGCGCGGCACGCCGGGACGCGTCGGTCCGAGCTGCTCCAGCACGGCATCCTGGGCGCGATAGCCGAGGTTGCTCGTCGCCGGCAGCGCCTCGCGGCGGACGAGATACCAGCCGGTCGTGCACGTCTCCGTGGTGGCGAAGGGCTGCGTGTCGATGGTCCACTCGTCGCGCAGCTGGTAGCCGACGCCCTGGTGCACCTTCGGGTTGAGGCCACCGGCGAGACGCTCGGCGAGCTTCAGCATCGTCAGCGGACCGTCGGCGAGCGTCGCGATGCGGAGGACGAGCAGCTCGCCGTCGGCCTTCGCCTTCGCCAGATCGGCCGGCCCGAACGGCACCGTCTCGGCGGCCGCACGGTCCGCGGCCGCCAGCCCGGCCAGCGGATCGACGCCGAGCGCGATCTCGATCTCGCGGGGGCCGAGAACGGCTCCGGGTAGGGCGGTGATGGCGTGGTCGAGTCCGGCGATCGTCATGCGGCGGTCATCCCCCGATTTGGAACATCTGCCGCTCCTCCGTGGAGCGGCCGAGCGCGAGGCGGTGGCCGGTGGGCTTGTGGGCGACCGCACGAGTGAGAATGTCGGCCACGGCGTCGATCCCACCGCCCGCGCGCAACGCGCCCCGGACGTCGAGCTCGTCGTCGTTCAGCAGACAGAGATGGAAGCGTCCCTCGGCGGTGAGGCGCATGCGATTGCACGTGCCGCAGTACGGCTCGGTGACGGGACTGATGAAGCCGACGACCCCCGGCGCGCCCTGGAGGCGATGGTTGCGCGACTCGTCGGACGGGTCCTGCGCGGGCAGCCCGGCGAGCGGTCCGAGCGCGGACTCGATGCGGGCGCGCGTCTCGCGGCTCGGAACGAGGCCGCCGCGCGCGATGACGCTGGTCTCGCCGCTGCCGAACGGCATGCTCTCGATGAAGCGCACGTGCCAGTCGCGCGTGCGCGTCAGCGCGGCGAGCGCGACGACGTCGTCCTCGTTGAAGCCGCGCAGCACGACGACGTTCAGCTTGATGGGGCGCAGGCCCGCTGCCTCCGCCGCCTCGATGCCCGCCCAGATCTCGTCGAGCGATCCCCAGCGCATGATGCGCGCGACGCGCGTCGGGTCGAGGCTGTCGAGATGGACGTTGATGCGGCGCAGGCCCGCGGCGACGAGGGGTGCCGCCAGCTCGGGCAGGCGGATGGCGTTCGTCGTCATGGCGATGTCGCGTACGCCGGGCACCGCCGCCATGCGCTCGACGATCTCGACCAGGTCGGCCCGCAGCGTCGGCTCGCCGCCGGTCAGGCGGAACTTGCGGAAGCCCACCCGGACTGCGGCACGCACCACGGTCTCGATCTCGGCGGCCGTCAGCAGCGCTTCCCGTGGATGGAAGGTCAGGCCGGCCAGGGGCATGCAGTAGACGCACCGCAGGTTGCAGTGATCGGTGAGCGAGATGCGCAGGTAGTCGATCTCGCGGCCGAATGCGTCCCGCGGCATTCCGGGCATCTTCGGTGGCCGCCGGTGCGAAGTCAACGAAGACGGGACCGTCAGACCACGCGCTCGCCGAGCCCCTGCGCCACGCCGATCAGCGCATCGCGATACGGCGACGGGGGCAGGCGCTCGATGGTGCCGAGGGCCGCCGCGAGCTCGTCGCGGGCGCGCGCCGCCACGACCTCGAGGGCCCCCGCACGGCGGATGCGCCCCAGCCCGGCCTCGATGTCCGCGGCGCCGAGCTCGCGGGCGGCGAAGAGCCGGCGGAACTCGGGGTCGCGCGCCAGCGTCAGCACGATCGGCAGCGACGGGTTGCCGTCGCGCAGGTCGATGCCGCGCGGTTTGCCCGTGACGGCCGTCTGGCCGTCGGCGTCGAGCAGGTCGTCGCTCATCTGGAACGCGCGTCCGACGTGCCGGCCGCAGGCGGCCATGGCATCGACGACCGCGGCGTCCGCGCCGGCGAGGTGCGCGGCGGTTCGCGCGCCGGTGACGAAGAGCGACGCCGTCTTGCGCTCGATGATCTCGAGGTAGTCCGCCTCGGTCACCGCGGGGTCGTGGCGCAGGCGGCCCTGCATGATCTCGCCCTCGGTGAGGCTGACGCACGCTTCCGCCGCCCAGCGCACGACCTGCGCCTCGAAGCGCGCGCACAGCGCGAACGCGCGGCAGAAGAGGAAGTCGCCGGCGACGAGCGTATCGCCGAGCCCGAACCGACTGAGCGCCGACGGCTGCCCGCGCCGCGTCTCGCCACCGTCGATGATGTCGTCGTGCAGGAGCGTCGCAGAGTGGATCAGCTCGAGCGCCACGGCGGCTTCGATCGCATCCTCGCGCCGTCCGCGGCCGGGGCGCGCGGTGGCGTGATGGACGAGCGAGACGACCATCGGCCGGATGCGCTTGCCGCCCGCACCGACCAGATGCGACGCGATGTGCTTCAGCCGCGGCTCGCGCGACTCGAGCTCTTCGGCGAGGCGCACCTCGACGCGGGCCAGATCTTCGAGCACCGCCTGCGGCACGACGGGTCCGGACGACGAGACGCTGCGTGCGAGCGGGTTCGAGGGCACGATCCAGCGAATGAATTGGATGGGCGTCGGAAAGTCAAGGAGCGTGGCGGTGCATCGCATTGAAATCACAGCAGGCCATCGCTAGTGTCCGCCGATGCCCGAGCTCACGCCGGATGCGGTCCGCGACGCGTTGCGCGCCGTGATCTTCCCGAACTTCCGGCGTGACGTCGTCACCCTCGGCATGGTGACCGACGTGCGGCTCGAGGGAGACGGGGTCCACGTCCACCTGCGCCCTGGGACGGACAAGCAGGACGTGCTGCAGCGGCTCTCCGCGGAGGTCGATCGTGCCGTGCGTGGGCTCGGCGCGCCGGCCGTCTTCGTGCACGTGGCGGGTGCGGCGGAGGGCCGCGGCCGCGATCCGTTCGCCGGTCGCGCGGCGTTGCCCGACGTGCAACACGTGATCGCCGTCTCGAGCACGAAGGGCGGGGTCGGCAAGTCGAGCGTCGCCGCGAATCTGGCCACGGCGCTCGCCGGCATCGGACGCGGCGTCGCGCTGCTCGACGCCGACGTCTACGGGCCGAGCGTGCCGATCACGTTCGGGACGAGCGAGCGGCCGCGCATCTCGACCGCGAAGCGCATCAGCCCCGTCGAGCGGCACGGCGTGAAGCTCGTCTCGATGGGTTTCTTCCTCGACGAGTCGTCGCCGGTCATCTGGCGCGGTCCGATCGTGATGGGGATCGTCCGGCAGTTTCTGCACGACGTCGACTGGGGGCCGACGGAGTTCCTCGTCGTCGACCTCCCGCCGGGGACCGGCGACGCGGTGCTGACCCTCGTGCAGCAGGTTCCCGTCAGCGGCGCGGTGATCGTCACCACGCCGCAGGACGTCGCGCTGCTCGACGTCGGCCGCGGCGTGGCGATGTTCGGCCAGGTGAGCACGCCGGTCCTCGGTGTGGTCGAGAACATGGCGGGCTACGTCTGCCCCTCGTGCGGCACGGAGGATGCCTTGTTCGGGACGGACGGCGGCAAGCGGCTGGCCGACCACTTCTCGCTGCCGTTGCTTGCGCGCATCCCGCTGGCGCCGGCGCTGCGCGAGCACACGGACGCGGGGACCCCCCTGGTCGTGGCCGAGCCGTCGCATCCGGTGAGCGCAATTTTCCGCGGATTGGCCGAGCGCGTGGCGACGGAGCTGCGGGCCGCGGACGCGCCACGCCCGCGCCCCTGACGCGGGCACCGCGCGCCGCTCTTTGGTTGTCATCGCGCGGGCGTCGTTGTACGTTCCCCTCGCCATGTCGACCATGATCACCGAGGAGTGCATCAACTGCGGGGCCTGCGAGCCGGAGTGTCCCAACACCGCCATCTACGAGGGCGGCAATCAGTGGGAGAACCACGGCGAGACGCACCCGGCGCTCACGCAGGACATCTACTACATCGTCCCCGAGAAGTGCACCGAGTGCGTCGGGTTCTTCGATCAGGAGCAGTGTGCGGCGGTGTGTCCGGTCGACTGCTGCGTTCCGAATCCGGCCGACGTCGAGACCGAGGAGCAGCTCCTCGCGAAGGCGAAGGCCATCCATCCCGATCACCAGTTCGTCGCCGATTTCCCGTCGCGCTTCCGTAAGAAGTAGGCTTGCCGCCAACCGCAGTCCTGCCATTTACAGTTCTAGCGACGTTGAGTATATGAGGCGCGCTCCGCGACGGGAGCCGTCTTGTAACCCGCGCGAGCGAGGAACATGGGTAGGATTCCCGTCGGGATCGTTGGGGTGGGCAACTGCGCGAGCAGTCTGCTCCAGGGCATCGAGTTCTATCGCTCCGCCGACAGCGAAGCGGCGGTCGAGCACATCGGGCTCATGCACGCGGACCTCGGTGGCTACCGTCCGCAGGACATCGACGTCGTCTGCGCATTCGACGTCGACGCTCGCAAGGTAGGCGCGACGCTCGACGTCGCGGCGTTCGCGCCGCCCAACAACACGCGGTCGCTGGTCGCGAAGCTGCCGCGATCGAAGGTCGTCGTGTCGATGGGGCCGGTGCTCGACGGCGTGTCCGAGCACATGGCGGACTATCCCGACGACGAGCGCTTCGTCGTCGCCGACGCGCGGCCGACCGACGTGGCGGACACGTTGCGGAAGAGCGGCGCGCAGATCCTCGTGAGCTATCTGCCGGTGGGCAGCCAGAAGGCCACCGAGCACTACGCGCAGGCGTGTCTCGAGGCGGGCGTCGGCTTCGTCAACTGCATCCCCGCGTTCATCGCGTCGGACCCGCAGTGGGCGGCCGAGTTCGAGCGGTGCGGCATCCCGATCGTCGGCGACGACGTCAAGTCGCAGCTCGGGGCGACGATCGTCCATCGCATGCTGGGCCAGCTGTTCGCCGACCGCGGCGTGGTCCTCGATCGGACGTATCAGCTCAACGTTGGCGGCAACACCGACTTCCTCAACATGCTGAACCACGAACGCACGGGCTCGAAGCGCGTCTCGAAGACCGAGGCGGTCCAGAGCATTCTGCCGCAGCGGCTGAGCCGCCGGCAGATCCACATCGGGCCGAGCGACTACGTGCCGTGGCTGCATGACAACAAGGTGTGCTTCCTCCGCATGGAGGGCCGCGGCTTCGGCAACGCGCCCATCGAGATCGAGATGCGCCTCTCGGTGCAGGACAGCCCGAACTCGGCGGGCGTCGTCATCGACGCCATCCGCTGCTGCCGTCTCGCGCGTGATCGCGGCGTCGGCGGCCCGCTCTTCAGCGTGGCGTCGTATCTGATGAAGCACCCGCCGCGGCAGGTCACCGACGATCAGGCGCGCGACGACGTCGAGCGCTTCATCCGCGGGGAGCTCGAGCGCTGATCTGCCGTCCGTGGACGGCGCTCGCCGCCGTCGCCGTGATCGGGATCACCATCGTCCTGGCGTTGCGCGGCATCGCCCGCACGCCGATCGACGGACTCGCGCAGGCCGGCGGCCCGCTGATCGGACCGCGTGTGCGCGCGTGGTACCGCGGGCTGATGGCGCCGTTCGAGGACGCGCTCGCCGGCGCGGGCGTGTCGCCCGACGCGCTCACGTACGCGCAGCTCGTCGTCAGCGTGCTCGCGGGGTGGGCGTTCGGCGTCGGCTGCCTATTCCTCGCCGGCTGGCTGACGATCCTCGCGGGCACACTCGACATCCTGGACGGCGGCCTCGCCCGTCGCGCCGGCGTCGCGAGCCCGCGCGGCGCGCTGGTCGACTCGGTCGCCGACCGCTGGGCGGAGTTCGCGACGTTCGTCGGTCTCGGCGCGTTCTTCCGCGACGGCTGGATGCTGCTCGTCGTCGCGCTGGCGGCGTTCTCGTCGCAGATGGTGAGCTACGTCCGCGCGCGTGCCGAAGGGCTCGGCGTCGAGATGACGGTGGGCCAGGCGCAGCGGCCGGAGCGCTACCTGTTGCTCGGGTTCGGCGCGTGGGTGTCGAGTGTCGTCGGGCACCTCCTGTGCCCCGTGCTCGGCTATCGGACGCACGTCGTGCTGGCGTTCGCACTCCTCGTCCTGGCGGCCATCGCCACCTGGACGGCGATCGATCGGGGCCGGCACGCGGCAGCGGTGCTGCGCGAGCGGGGGGCGGCATGAGCCGGCCGCTCGGGTTCCTGTTGCTGATGCTCGGGTTCGGGCTGCGTCTCGACTCGTCCTGGCAGCTCTCTGCCGACCTCCTGCTGGTCGCCGGCACCGTGGTCGCGGGCGTCGGGCTGGCGGTCGCCCGCTCGGCTTTCGTCCCACCGGGCGACACGCGATAATCGCCGCCGGTGCGCAACGCCCTCCGCCTGACCCTCGGGATCGCCGTCTCCCTGGCCTGTCTCTACCTCGCCACGCGCGGGACGGACTGGGCTCTGGTGGGCGCGGCGCTGGCCGGGGCGCATCCGGGGTGGGTCGCCGCCGAGCTCTGCGCGTGCGCGCTCGCCATCTACATTCGGGCCCAGCGCTGGCGCCTCATGCTGGCGCCGGTCGCGCGCGTCGGCCTCTATCCGGCTTTCTCGGCAACGGCCATCGGCTTCGCCGCGACGAGCGTGCTGCCGCTGCGCATCGGCGAGATCGTGCGCCCGGCGCTGCTCGGCCGCCGCGTCGGCATCGGGCTCAGTCCCGCGCTGTCGAGCGTGCTGCTCGAGCGCATCTTCGACATGCTGTGCGTAATCTCGTGGTTCCTCGTCCTCTCGCGCGTGACGCGGCTCGACCCGCGGATGGCCGGCTTCGCCGTGGTGCTCGCCGCCGGCGGCGCCGTCGTCTTCGTCACGCTGTTGCTGCTCCAGCGTCATCGCGTGACGGCGGAGCGTCTCGCCGAGACCGTCTTCACGCGTCTGCCCGCGCGCATCGCCGCAACGGCGCGACCGATCCTGCACGGCGTCCTCGGCGGCCTGGGCAGCCTCGGCAGCGTCGCGAGCGTCGCACGTGTCGTCGCGTTCTCGATCGTGCTGTGGACCGCGAACGGGCTGCCGTTCCTCTTCGCAATCCTCGCGCTCGGCCTGGACGTGCCGATGCTCCCCGCGGCGTTGGCCGTGCTCGTGACCGTCGCCGCCGCGGTCTTCGTCCCGCAGGGGCCGGGCTTCGTCGGCACGTGGCAGTACGGCTGCGTCACGGCGCTCGCGCTCTTCCACGTGCCGCAGGAGCAGGCGGTGGGCTTCTCGCTGCTCACCTGGATCGTGCAGATGACGGTGAACGTCGGCCTCGGCGGCATCTTCCTCGCCCGGGAGGACCTGTCGATGCGCCAGCTCGTGGCGCCGGTCGAGGCGGAGGGCGCGCGGTGACGCTGTCCGGCCGCACCATCGTCGTCGGCATGAGCGGCGGCATCGCCTGCTACAAGGCGTGCGACGTCGTCCGCTTGCTGGCCAAGGCGGGCGCGACCGTGCGCGTCGTCATGACGAAGCACGCGCAGGAATTCGTCACGCCGCTGACGGTGCAGACGCTCTCCGGGCATCCCGTCGCGACGGAGACCTTCGACCTGACGCAGGAGTCCGAGATCGGGCACATCGCGCTGGCGGATACGGCGGACGTCGTGCTGATCGCGCCGGCGACGGCGAACGTGCTCGCCAAGATGGCGCAGGGCATCGCCGACGACCTGCTCACGACGGTGCTCCTGGCGACGCGCGCGCCGGTCCTCGTCGCGCCGGCCATGAACGTCAACATGTGGCAGCACCCGGCAACCGTCGCGAACGTGCGGACGCTCGCGACGCGCGGCGTGCACGTGATCGGCCCGGCGACCGGCTCGCTCGCATGCGGCTGGGAAGGCGCCGGCCGGCTCAGCGAGCCCGGCGACATCGTCGCGGAGGTGGAGCGGCGGCTCGCGCCTCAGGACCTGCGCGGCGAGCACGTCCTCGTGTCGGCCGGGCCGACGCGCGAGGCGATCGACCCGGTGCGCTACCTCTCGAACCACTCGAGCGGCAAGATGGGCTATGCCATCGCGCGCGCCGCGCATCGGCGCGGCGCCACCGTCACACTGGTGAGCGGGCCGACGAGCCTGCCGCCGCCCGCGGGTGTGGACGTCGTCCAGGTGACGACGGCGCAGGAGATGGCCGACGCGCTGGCCGCCGCCTTCGCGAAATCGACGGTCCTCGTGATGGCCGCCGCCGTGGCCGACTACCGGATGCGCAAGCCGGCGGCCCAGAAGGTGAAGAAGGGCCCGCGCACGATGGCGCTCGACCTCGAGCGCAACCCGGACATCCTGACCGGGCTCGCCGCGCGGAAGGGACGGCGCACGATCGTGGGCTTCGCCGCCGAGACGCAGGCGATGGCCGACGAGGCGCGGCGCAAGCTGCGCGAGAAGCGGCTCGACCTGATCGTCGGCAACGACGTCACCGCGCCGGGCGCCGGCTTCGGCTCGGACACGAACGTCGTGCACCTGATCGCCGCCGACGGCGCGGAGACGGTGCTCCCGGTTCTCCCGAAGGACGAGGTCGCCGACCGCATCCTCGACTGGGTCGCGACGCGACGGCCGCGGAAGACGGCTACGCCGCGCGCGGGCCGAGCGCGTTGAGCTCGGCGGCGATCGTCTCCGGCATCTGACCGCGGCGCTTCAGCATCCGGAGCTTGCGTCGGAGCGCCTCCGCGCGCGTGAGCGCCTCGCGGCCGGTCGGATCGAGCACTTGGCACGCGCTGTCGTGCTTGTGGACCAGCATGTCCTGGATAGCGCCGACGCAGATGCCGTTGAACCGGTCGATCTCGGCCGCGGGCAGGGGATACCGCGACCGTGCGCCGAGCCCGCGCACCATCACCTGCCACTGCTCGAGCTGCTGTAGGGCCATGACGGAGTTGAAGATGCGCTTGTTGGTCCGGAACGAGAACAGCGTCCGCTCGACGACGCGCTCGACCAGGCGATCGCAGTCCTCGAAGCGGTTCCGCAGCACCGACCGGATGAGCCGCCAGCGATCGCGCCGCTGGGCGGCGTCGAACCGCGCCTCCCAATAGATGTGGCGATGCGTGCGGGCCTCGAAGCTGACGACGAGCTGCACCGGCACGTAGTCGTTGTGCGAGTAGACGTCGGCCGCGAGGTGCGAGAGGTAGCCCCAGGCGAACGCCTCTTCGCGCTCGCCGCGCGCCGACTCGACGATCTGCCAGCCGACCGGCCAGCAGTGGCAGTGCGTGTAGAGGCTGCGCGTGTACTTCTTCGCGTGGATGATGTCGGCGGCGATGCAGCCGTAGAGATACGCCTGCTGATGCGTGCGAAGGATTTCTTGTAGGGCCGGGGTCAGGATGCTAAGGTTCCCGAGCACTTGCGAGCCATGAACCAGGTGGGTGATCGGTCCCCACGCATGTGCCTCGCCCGGCCAGCACAGGACCGCGATCGCGATCAGGCCGAGTAACCACATGGCGTCCGAGCCTACATTGCCAGGACAAACCTCTCAAGGCGGAGTCGGCGAAGTGATCGCCGCCGTGCGCGCGCAGGTAGAGCACCAGCAGACGCTCGGCGTGCTCGGCTTCCCCGCGGAGGCGCCCGCCATCGCGCCACTCGCGCAGGAGCCGCCGTCGATGCCCATCGAGCCCGCGCCGAACGACGTCGCACGCGCCGGTGGTACGACGCTGGAGGCGCTGCGCACCGATATCGGCGACTGCCGGCGCTGCAAGCTCGCCGGCGGCCGTACCAACCTGGTCTTTGGCGTCGGGAACCCGACGGCGCGTCTCGTCTTCGTCGGCGAGGCGCCAGGGCACGACGAGGATCTTCGCGCCGAGCCGTTCGTCGGGCGTGCCGGGCAGCTCCTGACCGAGATCATCACGAAGGGCATGAAGATCCGGCGCGAGGACGTCTACATCTGCAACGTCATCAAGTGTCGTCCGCCCGGCAACCGGAATCCCGAGCCCGACGAGGTGGCGACCTGCGAGCCGTTCCTGCTTCGCCAGCTCGAGATCATCGGGCCGGAGGTCATCGTCGCGCTCGGCAAGTTCGCCGCCCAGACGCTGCTGCGCGACAAGACGCCGATCACGAAGCTGCGCGGCCGCTGGTTCGACTACCACGGCATCCGGCTGATTCCGACGTTCCACCCCGCGTACCTGCTGCGCAACCCGGGCGACAAGCGGCTCGTGTGGGAGGACATCCAGCAGGTGATGGGGGTCCTCGGCATGCCGGTGAAGGGCACGTGACGGCGCGGTGGACGATCGCGTGCGCCGTCGTGGCGCTGGCCGGCCTGCTGGCGCGCGCGGCGCATGCGGACGACCCGCCGGTCGCCGGCTCCGCGGTCGCCCGCATCGTGATCGACGGCACCATCAACCCGGCGGTCGGCGAGTACGTGCACGAGTCGATCGCACGGGCGGAGCGCGAGGGCGCCGCCGCGCTGCTGATCGAGCTCGACACGCCGGGCGGGCTGCTGCACACGACGCGCACGATCGTGAAGGACATCCTGGCGGCGCCCGTGCCGGTGATCGTCTACGTCGCGCCGAGCGGCGCCGGCGCCGGCTCGGCCGGCACGTTCATCACGCTCGCCGCGCACGTGGCCGCGATGGCGCCGGGCACCAGCATCGGCGCCGCACATCCGGTCGGCGGCCAGGGCCAGGAGATCGACGGCCCGATGGGCGACAAGATCGAGAACTTCACGACGTCGTTCAGCGAGGCCATCGCGAAGCAGCGCGGGCGCAACGTCGAGTGGGCGGCGAAGGCGGTGCGCGAGAGCGTGTCGGTCACCGCGGACGAGGCCGCCAAGCTGAAGGTCGTCGACGTCGTGGCAAAGGACGTCGACGCGCTCGTCGCCATGGTGAAGGACCGCACGGCGGAGGTCGCGGGCGTCAAACGTCCGCTCGACCTGGGCCGCACGATCGACGCCGACGGGCGCGTCCGCATCCAGGACTACGACATGCGGCTCGCGCAACGCGTACTCGACGTGCTCGCCGACCCGAACATCGCCTACCTCCTGATGATGGCCGGGCTCCTCGGCCTCTACATCGAGCTGACGCATCCAGGCTTCGGGTTGCCCGGCGTCGTCGGCGGCATCTGCCTGCTGCTCGCCCTGACGGCGCTGCACGTGCTGCCAGTCAACTACGGGGGACTGGCGTTGATCCTGCTCGGCGCGGGGATGCTCATCGCGGAAGCCTTCCTGCCGACGTTCGGGGTGCTCGGCGTCGGAGGCCTCGTCGCGTTCCTGATGGGCTCGCTGTTCCTCTTCGACCGCGACGCCACGGGCATCGCCGTCTCGCGCAGCCTGGTCGCGACGGCCGGCGGCGGCGTTGCGCTGGTGATGCTCGTCATCGCGACGTTGGTGGTCCGCTCGCAGCGCGCCCGCGTGCACGGCGGCTCGGAGGGGATGATCGGCGAGGTCGGCGTCGTGCGCAGCGCACTGGCGCCGTCCGGCACCGTCGTCGTGCGCGGGGAGCACTGGAACGCCGTCAGCGAGGCCCCGGTGCCGTCGGGATCGTCCGTCGAAGTCGTGGCGGTAGACGGGCTGACGTTGCGGGTACGGCCGGCCCGCACGTGAGCGCCGTAAAGGAGATCGCATGCCTGCAACGATGATCGTGGTCCTTCTGCTGGTGGCGCTGCTCGTCAGCGGCGCGAAGATCGTGCCGGAGTACGAGCGCCTCGTGGTCCTGCGCCTCGGCCGTCTCGTCGGCACGCGGGGACCGGGCATCACCTACGTGATCCCGGGCATCGAGCGCGCCCAGCGCGTCGACCTGCGCACGATCACGATGGACGTCCCGTCGCAGGACGTCATCACGAAGGACAACATCTCGGTGAAGGTGAACGCGGTGCTCTACTTCCGCGTCGTCGAGCCGAGCCGGTCGGTCGTCGAAGTCGAGAACTACCTCTTCGCGACGTCGCAGAACGCGCAGACCACGTTGCGCAGCGTCTGCGGCGAAGTCGAAATGGACGAGCTTCTCGGCGACCGCGAGAAGATCAACGCGCAGATCCAGGCGATCATCGACGAGCACACCGGCCCGTGGGGCGTGAAGGTCGTGCAGGTGGCGATCAAGCACATCGACCTGCCCGAGGAGATGCGTCGCGCGATGGCGAAGCAGGCCGAGGCCGAGCGCGAGCGCCGCGCCAAGATCATCGCGGCCGAGGGTGAGTACCAGGCGGCGCAGAAGCTCGCCGACGCGTCGGCGATCATGGCGCGCGAACCCATCGCGCTGCAGCTCCGCTACCTGCAGACGCTCTCGGAGATCGCGACGGAGAACAACTCGACCACGATCTTTCCGGTGCCGATCGACCTGCTGCGCCCGCTGCTCGACGCCGCGCGCCCCCGCAACGACGGGAGCGCATGAGGATCGAGGACCTCGACTACGCGCTGCCGCCCGAGCTGATCGCCCAGGAACCCGCCCCGGAGCGCGCGGCCGCGCGCCTGCTCGTGCTCGGCGTCGACGCGATCGCGCACCGGACCGTGGCCGACCTGCCGTCGCTCCTGCGGCCGCGCGATCTCCTCGTCATGAACGACGCGCGCGTGATCCCCGCGCGCGTCTACGGGCGGCGGCCCTCCGGCGGACGGCTCGAGCTGCTGCTGCTCGAGGACGCCGGCAATGGCGAATGGGAGACGATCGTCCGCGGGGCGCCGCGCGTCGGCGAGGCCGTGCACCTGCCGGACGGCGTCGGCGTGTGGACCGGAAACGTCGGTGACGGCCGCTGGCGGGTGCGGCTCGACGTCGGCGGCGACGTCCTGGCCTGGCTCGATCGCGTCGGAGAGGTGCCGCTGCCGCCGTACATCGAGCGCCCCGGCGGTCCGTCGGCGATGGACCGCGAGCGCTATCAGACCACGTTCGCGCGCGTGCCGGGCGCAGTCGCCGCGCCGACGGCCGGCCTGCACTTCACGCCCGCGCTGCTGGCGGCGCTCGACGCCGCCGGCATCGCGCACGCGACCATCACGCTGCACGTCGGTCCCGGCACCTTCATGCCCATTCGCGGCGGCGATCTCGCCGGCTATGCGATGGCGCCCGAGCGCTACGTGGTGCCGGACGCCACGGCGGCACGGATCGCCGCCACGCGCGCCGCCGGCGGCCGCGTCGTCGCCGTGGGAACCACCACGGTGCGCACGCTCGAATCGGCCGCGGCCGACGGGACGCTGCGTGCCGGCGCCGGCGCGGCGTCGCTCTTCATCCGCCCCGGACATCGCTTCCAGGCGGTCGACGCGTTGCTGACGAACTTCCATCTGCCGCGGACCCCGCTGCTCGCGTTGGTCGCGGCGCTGACCGGCTGGGACCGCCTCCGTGCCGCGTACGAGGTGGCCGTCCGCGAGCGCTACCGGTTCTACAGCTACGGCGACGCGATGCTGATCGCATGACCCCACGCTTCGAGCTCCTTCGCACCGCGCCCGGTGGCGCCAGGCGCGGCCGCCTCTCGACGGCCCACGGCGTCGTCGAGACGCCCGCCTTCATGCCGGTGGCGACGCATGGCTCCGTGAAGGGGCTGACGCCGCAGCAGGTCCGCGACGCGGGCGCGTCGATCGTGCTGTCGAACGCCTACCACCTCGCGCAGCGTCCCGGGGTCGACGTCGTACGCGACCTGGGCGGCCTGCACGCGATGATGGGCTGGGACGGCCCCATCCTCACCGACAGCGGCGGCTTCCAGGTGATGAGCCTGTCGGCCCTGGTGCGTCTCGACGACGATGGCGTCGCCTACCGTTCGCACGTCGACGGACGGGCAGGGCGGCTCCGCCCCGAGGACTGTATCGCCGTCCAGGAGGCGCTCGGCGTCGACGTCGCCATGTCGCTCGACGAATGCGTGCCCGCCGGTGCGCCGGCCGAGCGCGTCGCCGCCGCCGTCACGCGGACCACGGCCTGGGCCGCACGGGGGCTGGCGGCGCGCACGCGCGACGACATGGCGCTCTTCGGCATCGTCCAGGGCGCCTTCGACGTCGATCAGCGGGCGATCAGCGCCGAGGCGCTGCTCGCCATGCCCTTCGACGGGTACTCCGTCGGCGGCCTCTCGGTCGGGGAGCCGCACGACGAGACCGCGCGCGTGGCGCGCGCGACCATCGCGCTGCTGCCGGTCGATCGCCCGCGCTACCTGATGGGCCTCGGGACGCCGCGCGATTTGCTAACCTTCGCGGGCATGGGGTATGACCTCTTCGATTGTGTCCTGCCCACCCGGAACGGGCGGAACGGGATGCTCTTCACGCGCGAAGGCAAGCTCATGATCCGCAACGCCCGTCACGCCCGCGACCCGCGGCCGGTGGAGGAGGAGTGTGCATGTTACACCTGCACGCACTTCAGCCGTGGTGCGCTCCGGCATCTCGTCATGGCGAAGGAGATGCTCGGCGCCCAACTCGCGTCGCTCCACAACCTGCATTTCTACCTCCGGCTGATGTGCGCCATCCGCGACGACGTCGACCACGGCACGTTCCCCGAACGCGCCACCGCGGCCGCCGGAGCGTGGGCGTAGCATGCTGAGCACGGCCTGGGCGCAGACCGGCGACCCCGCGGCGGGGCCGCCGGCGATCTACAACGTCGGCTTCATCCTCCTGATGATCGCCATCTTCTACTTCGTCCTGCTGCGGCCGGAGCAGAAGCGCCGGAAAGAGCAGCAGACGCTGATCGACAGCGTCAAGCGCAACGACCTCGTGGTCCTCACGTGCGGCCTCCATGGCCGGATCATCACCCTTGGCGAGAAGACCATCACCGTCGAGATCGCACCGAAGGTGCAGGTGCAGTTCGACCGCTCCGCCATCCAGACGGTCGCGACGGCGCCGGGCGCCGAGGCGCGCGAAGAAAAACGGGAGAAGTCCTGATGAGCTCGCTCGGAGGGCGCATACTGCTCTTCACCGGCCTGCTGGTGGCGTCGCTGATCGTGATCGTGCCGACGTTCGCCGCGGTGCCGTCCTGGTGGCCCTGGAAGCAGCCGGTCCGGCTGGGACTCGATCTCCAGGGCGGTACCCATCTGCTCTACCAGGTCGAGATCGACCAGGCGCTCGACAGCACCGTCGAGCGCATCAGCCGCGACGTCGAGCGCGAGTTGCGCGAGGCCAATGTCGGCGCGTTCACCGTCGACCGCTCCGGGCGCACACTCCAGATCCGGCTCTCGAATCGGGACAAGCGCTCCGAGGTCCGCCGCCTGCTCGAAGAGCGCTTCACGAACCTCACCATCACCGACTCGGCCGGTACCGACGCGCCCGATCTGACGCTGGAGCTTCGTCCCGCCGAAGTGCTCCGCATTCGCGACGGCGCCGTCGATCAGGCGCTCGACATCATGCGTAACCGCATCGACCAATTCGGGGTCGCCGAACCGACGCTGCAGGCGCAGGGTGACGACCAGATCGTCGTGCAGCTCCCGGGCATCCAGGACCCGCAGCGCGCCAAAGACCTGATCGGCCGCACGGCGTTGCTCGAGTTCAAGCTGCTCGCGGAGGGACCGCAGGCAGGCACGATCCAGAGCCCGGGTCCCGGCGTGCAGGTGCTGCCGGGGCAGGGTGATGGGGGCGGCCGCACGCAGTATCTCGTCGAGAAGCGGCCGATCATGACCGGCGAGGTGATCACCGACGCGCGCGTGCAGCCGGGAAGCGCCACGGAAGGCATGGCGGTCGACTTCGTCCTCGACGGTCGCGGCGCCAAGCTCTTCGGCGATGCGACCACGGCGCACGTGCGCCGGCGCCTGGCGATCGTGCTCGACGGCTTCGTGCAGTCCGCGCCCGAGATTCGCGAACCCATCACCGGGGGGCGCGGCCAGATCACCGGTCGGTTCGACATCGCGGAGGCGCAGGACCTCGCCAACGTGCTGCGCAACGGAGCCCTGCCGGCTCCCCTCAAGCTGCTCGAGGAACGCACGGTCGGCCCGTCGCTCGGCAAGGACTCGATCCGACAGGGCAGCATGTCCCTGGTCGTCGGCACCCTCCTGGTGTGGGTGTTCATGGCGGTCTACTACCGCGGCGGGGGGCTCATCACCGACCTGGCGCTGCTGTTGAACGTCCTGCTGCTGGTCGCCGCCTTCGCGGTGTTCGGCTTCACGCTCACGTTGCCCGGTCTCGCCGGCCTCGTGTTGACCGTCGGCATGGCCGTCGACGCGAACATCCTGATCCTCGAGCGCATGCGTGAGGAGCTCCGCTTCGGGAAGACCGCACGCGCCGCGATCGAGGCGGGGTACGACCGCGCCTGGAGCGCAATCCTCGACAGCAACGTCACCCTGTTCCTCTCGGGAGTCATCATGTTCCAGTTCGGCAGTGGTCCGGTGCGCGGCTTCGCGGTCACCATGTGCGTCGGCATCATCACGACGCTGGTGACCTCCGTCTTCGCAACCCGGGTCGCCTACGATTGGATGGTCAGCCGGCGTCGGCACGCCACGGTGAGCGTATGAGCACGCGTCGCGACAGCGCCACGCCCACAGGCGCAGCCCGCACCCCCGCGCCCCCCGCGAACCCGCCGAAGTTCTTCGAGCTGATCCCTCCGAACCCGGGGATCGACTTCGTCGGCCGCGCCCCGATGATGGCGCTCATCTCGTGCGTGCTGATCCTCATCGGCCTCGGCTCGATGGCGCTCCGCGGTGGTCTCAACTACGGCATCGACTTCACCGGCGGCACCATGCTCGAGGTGCGCTTCCCGCAGGACACCTCCATCACGGACGTCCGCGATGCGCTCGGCGGCCCGGAGCTGCGGTCGGTCAGCGTGCAGGACGTCGGCGGCGCCGGCCGCGAGTTCCAGATTCGCGCCCAGCAGGACGGCGGCGACGAGAGCAGCGCGGCGGCCGATGCGATCAAGGCAGCCCTGCAGACGCGGTTCGGCGAGGGCTCGTACGACGTGCTCCGCGTGGAGTCGGTCGGACCGAAGGTCGGTCGCGATCTCTGGCGCAACGCCATCCTGGCCGTGCTCGCCGCGACCGTCATGATGGGCACCTACATCGCGATCCGGTTCGATCTTCCCGTCGGCGTCGGCGCGGCCGCGAAGCTGTTGCACGACGTGCTGTTCACGCTCGGCGCCCTGTCACTGGCGAACATGGAGTTCGACCTGACGACCGTCGCGGCGCTGCTCACCGTCGTCGGCTTCTCGGTCAACGACAACGTCATCATCTCGGATCGCATTCGTGACAGCCGGCGCCGGAACCGCAAGGAGAGCCTCGCCACGCTCGTGAACCTCTCGATCAACGAGACGCTCTCGCGGACCGTCATCAACAGCGGCACGGTGGTGCTCACCACGACGGCGCTCTTCTTCCTGGGCGGCCCGGTGATCCACAGCTTCGCGTTCGCGTTGCTGATTGGGTTCCTCATCGGTACGTACTCGTCGATCTTCGTCTCGACGCCCATCGTGCTGGCGCTGGAAGGGCGGCGCGCGAAGCGCTCCTGAGCGCCCGCGTCGGGCACCGGTGGCACGAGCGTGGATGCCGCGCTCCGACGCGCCGATTCCCGACGAGCTCACCCGGCTCCCTCCCGGCGGGGAACTGGGCGCGCTGCTGGCGCGGCTCCTGCGGTCGCGCGGGATCACGTCCACCGCCGCGGCCGATGCGTTCCTCGAGCCGACCCTCGCGCGCGGCCTGCGTCCGCCCTCGATGATCCCCGGACTCGAGTCGGCGGCGGCCGCCCTGGCCGACGCCATGGACGCCGGGACGGGTGTACGGGTCCTCGCGGACACGAGTGTCGAGGGGCTGGTGGCCGGCGCGATCCTGAGCGAATGGCTGGGCGATGCGCCAGCGGCACGGGAGCACACCATCACCGTCGGACGCGCCGAGATGGACGTCGGGGGGACGCGGCTCGACGGGGCCCGGATCGGGCTCGACGTGGCGGGCGTCGCCTTCTACCTGCTGATCGCGCTGCGGATCGCGCGGCGCCGGCGCGGACGGTCCGAGTCGCCGGATCCCCGCGCGGCGCTCGACCTGGTGGCGCTGGCCACGCTCGCCGCGGGCACCACGCTCCGCGACGAGACGCGCGTGCTCGTCGCGCTCGGACTGCGCCGCATGCAGCATCGACAACGCCCCGGCCTCGCGGCGCTCGCGGACAGCGCGTCCATCGCGCGGTTCACTGCGCGCGCCATGCTGACGCGCGTCGTGCCGCGTCTCGCCGCCGCGGTCGCGCTCGGCGAGGCTCCGCTCGTGCGCGCTCTGCTCACGGCGTCCACGGCGGACGTCGCGATGTCGCATGCGGCAGCCATCGAGCTCGTTGCCGCGCGCTGGCAGCCGCACGCAGCGGAGGTGGATCCGATCGCTCCGCTGCTGGTCGACGCCGAGTGGTCCCTCGCCGGCGTGACGCCGCGGCTCGCGCTCGCGATCGACCGACTCGAGCCGTGCGGTCCGGGCAACCCGGAGCCGGTGCTGGTCGCGCGCGGCGCACGGCTCGACGGTGCGAAGCTGGCCGGCGATCCGACCCGACCGTACTGGCGGATGCGATTCCGGCAGGACTCGCACACCGTACGCGCAGTCGCACAGCGTCTGCCAGGCGTCGAGATCGTGGTCGAACGGCTGTACGACGTCGCCTACAGCCCGCGTATGGCGCAGGTTCGAGGCAGCGGAGCGATCGAGATCGCAGTCCACGACCTGCACGAGCATACCCCGCTTGCAACGGGCCAAGCCAACGAAACTACTGAATAAATCGCACTTTCTTGACCGTGTCGCACGACCCTGCTACCACGACGACGACGTTTCGGGGGTAGGACTCGGCCGCCCATGTTCGACAAGGACGACATGCTGATGAACAGCAAGGAGGTCGCGCAGATGCTCGACCTCAGCCCCGACACGGTCAACGAGCTGGCCCGCAAGAGCGTCCTGCCCGCGTTCAAGCGCGGGCGTCAGTGGCGCTTCCGTCGTCGGGACATCGCGTCCTTCAAGCGAGAGCTCCGGGGAACCACCGCGGCATGAGGCCGCTCGCCATCTCCGCCGGGTCGAGCCGCTGAGGGCGCCTGCGGTGGCGCAGAACCAGGCAAGGAGTCCTATGGCGGTCGCGAATACCCAGCCCCACGAGAGCGCGGTCTACTACGAGTTCTCGCACCTGTACGACATGTTCTTCGGGCGGGTGTTCTACCCGCGCATCGCGAAGGTCATCCGATCGCTGAACATCGAGCCCGGCGCCCGGGTCCTCGAGATCGGCGTGGGCACCGGCCTCTCGCTCGACGCGTATCCGAGCCACTGCCACGTCACCGGCATCGACCTCGCCCCCGACATGCTCGAGCGTGCCCAGGAGCGAGTGAACCAGAACGGCTGGCGGCACATCACCCTCGCGCAGGGCGACGCGCTCGACCTCCAGTTCGACGACAGCTCGTTCGACTACGTGATGGCGTTCCACGTCATCAGCGTCGTCCCCGATCCGCACCGCATGCTCGCCGAGGCACGCCGCGTCGCACGTCCGGGCGGCGTCATTACCATCATCAACCATTTCCGCAGCCCGAAGCCCGCGGTCGCCCGCCTGCAGCGCACGATCGACCCGATCACGCGCCGGCTCGGCTGGACCACGCTGCGCCTGCCCGACGTGCTCGACCGCCGCGCGCTCCACGTCGAGCGCGAGTGGAAGACGTCGCGCCGCTCGCTGTTCACGATCGTCGTGGCGCGCAACGCCAAGGGCATCCCGAGCGACGCCGGCAGCGCCGCTCCCCAGCTGTCCCTGTAGATCAGTGGCGCCGCGCGGTGCGCGGCGCGTACGGGATCAGCCCGCGGCGCACGAGGACGTTCGCCTCGCGGCGGCCCTGCGTGTGCAGCCAGCGACGGTAGATCCGCAGCGTGTCCTGCTCGCGGCGGAACAGCTCCTGGTCGCTGATCTCACCGAGCACACGGACGAAGTCCGGAAAGCGCGCCGCCAGCTCCTCGAACGACGTCGCGAGCGCGCCGCGGCTGTCGTCCGCCGACAGCCGCGCATACGCGTTCCGGCCGAGCATCGTGTAGTAGGTCGGTCCGACCATGCTGCGCTCGAGGCTGTCGACGAAGATTCCCGTCAGGAAGAGGGCGGTGTCACCCACCCGGCGCAGCTTCTGGTAGCGCTCGGATGCCGGACGCTGCAGGGCCTCGAGGTACTCGATGGCCAGCGGAGGATCGAGCAGATCCGCCCGGTCGGGCCGCAGGAAAGCCGCCAGCAGCTGGACGAGGTAGAACTCGGTGGTCTCCGACGACGCCACCCGCTGCGCAGTCATCGCCGCGCGAACCATGTCGCGGAACAGCGCGATCACGTTGCCGGTCTCGAGCATCGGTCGACCTCCAGCCTGTCGGATTCTGCGGGCAAAACGCCGGTTTCACAAACATGGCCGGTTTGAGTGCCCGAAAGGCCTTTGGTAGAGGGTGTCGGCTCGGCAGCGCGCATGACGAAGCCCGCCACCATCACCGCCGTCAAGGGCTTCCGCGACGTGCTCCCGGACGAGAGCGTCCGCTGGCAGGCCCTGGAGACGGCCGCCGCCCGCATCTTCGGCAGCTACGGGTTCGGGGACGTCCGCCTGCCGGTCCTCGAGCGGGCCGAGCTGTTCGCCCGGTCGCTCGGCGAGACGACGGACGTGGTCGAGAAGGAGATGTACTCCTTCCCCGACCGCGACGAGACCATCGTCACGCTGCGGCCCGAGGCCACCGCCAGCGTGGTTCGCGCCTACGTGGAGAGCGGTCTCGGGAAGCGCGAGCCCGTCAGCCGGCTCTGGTACGCAGGGCCGATGTTCCGGCGCGAGCGCCCGCAGAAAGGGCGCTACCGGCAGTTCCAGCAGATCGGCGTCGAGATGCTCGGCCGCTCGGACGCGCTGGCCGACGCGGAGCTGCTGACGATGCTCTCCGACTATCTCGCGGCCGTCGCCGTGCCCGACGTCACCCTCGAGCTGAACTCGCTGGGCGATCAGACCTGCCGGCCGGTCTACCGCGAGCGGCTGCAGGCATTCGGACGCGAGCACCTCGCCGACCTGTGCCCGGACTGCCACCGCCGCATCGACCGCAACCCGCTGCGGCTCCTCGACTGCAAGGTCCCGGCGTGCCGCGCCGTCATGCAGCACGCGCCGGTCATGCTCGAGCACCTCTGCGACCCGTGTCGCGAGCACTTCGACGAGGTGCGTGCGCTGCTCGAGCGCGAGCGCGTCACCTACACGCTGAACACGCGGCTCGTCCGCGGGCTCGACTACTACTGCCGCACGGCGTTCGAGGTGATCGCCGGCGGGCTCGGCGCTCAGAACGCCGTCGGCGGTGGCGGGCGCTACGACGGGCTCGTCGCTGCGCTCGGCGGCGGCGACGTCCCGGGGACCGGATTCGCCCTCGGCGTCGACCGGCTCGCGATGCTGCTCGAGTCGGCCGCAACGCAGGCGCCCGCGCCCGCGGCGATCATCTTGCCGCTCGACGCCCGCGCCGTCGGCCCCGCGCTCGACGTGGCGACGCG
This sequence comes from uncultured Binatia bacterium (SeqCode), assembly GCA_964432595.1. Taxonomy (GTDB): domain Bacteria; phylum Desulfobacterota; class Binatia; order DP-6; family DP-6; genus DASYLJ01. The sequence goes on from CAYSOF010000004.1 coordinate 236,577, forward strand.
GCTCCGCCGCGAGGGCGTCGGGGTGATCGTCGAGGCCGCGGGCCGAAGCCTCAAGTCGCTGCTGCGAGCCGCCGACCGCCAGGGCGCGGCCATCGCGATCATCCTCGGGGAGGACGAGCTGCGCACGGGCCGGGCCACCATCCGCAACCTCGTGCGACGGGAGGACCGTCCGCAGGCGCTCGCGCTCGACGCGTCCGGACCCGAGCTCGCGCGGCACGTCCGGAGTGAAGCAGGATCGGAGACGCTGACATGACGGTGCAGATCGAATCGCTCGGCGAGTGGAAGCGGACCGACCTGGCGGGGGACCTCCGTCCCGAGCACATCGGCCGCGAGGTGATCGTGACGGGCTGGGTGCACGGCCGGCGCGACCACGGCGGCGTGCTGTTCATCGACCTGCGCGACCGCGCGGGCCTCGTGCAGATCGTCTGCGACCCCGCCGACAGCCCGGTCGCGCATCAGCAGGCGGGCGACGTCCGGCTCGAATGGGTGATCGGCGTGAAGGGCCGCGTCCGCGCGCGACCGGCCGAGACCGTGAACCCCGAGCTGCCGACCGGCGCGATCGAAATCGTCGCCGAGCGGCTCGGCGTGCTGAACACGGCCCGTCCCACGCCGTTCCCCGTCGACGACGACGCCGAGGTCAACGAGAACACCCGCCTGCGCTACCGCTACCTCGACATGCGCCGTCCGACGATGCAGCAGAAGCTGCGCCTGCGGCACGACGTCACGCAGCGCGTGCGCGCGCATCTCGAGCAGAACGGCTTCATCGAGGTCGAGACGCCGATCCTGACGCGCTCGACCCCCGAGGGCGCGCGTGACTACCTCGTGCCCAGCCGTGTGACCCGCGGAGCGTTCTACGCGCTGCCGCAGTCGCCGCAGCTCTTCAAGCAGATCCTGATGATGGGCGGCATCGATCGGTACTACCAGATCGCGCGCTGCTTCCGGGACGAGGACCTGCGCGCCGACCGTCAGCCCGAGTTCACGCAGATCGACCTCGAGATGTCGTTCGTCACCCCGGCCGACGTGATGGGCATGGTCGAGCCGATGATCGCCGACATCTTCACGGCGGTCCGCGGCCGGCCGACGCCGCGTCCGTTCCCGATCATGAGCTACGCCGACGCGATGCTGCGCTACGGCACCGATCGGCCGGACCTCCGCGTCGACCTCGAGCTGGCCGACTTCTCGCCGTGCTTCGAGGGCACCGGTTTCCGCGTGTTCGCCGACGCGCTCGCGGCCGGCAACCGCATTCGCGGCATGGTCGCGCCGGGCGGTGGGGCGCTGTCGCGGAAGGAGCTCGACGACCTCGTGTCGTTCGCGATGGGCGAGGGCGCCCGCGGCCTCACGTGGATCAAGATCGGCACCGACGGCTGGCAGTCGCCGGCCGTGAAGTTCCTGTCCGACGCGGAGAAGGAGCGCCTCACCGCGGCAGGCCCACTCGCCGCGGGCGATCTCCTGATCCTCCTCGCCGAGCCGTCGGCGCGCGCGGCCCAGATTCTCTCGCAGATCCGTGTTCGGCTGGGCGAGCGGCTGAACCGCACGACGGCCGACGCCGACCGCTTCCTCTGGGTCGTCGACTTCCCGCTGGTCGAGCGGGACGAGGACGCCGGGCGGTGGAACGCCGTGCACCATCCGTTCACGGCGCCGCGCGATCAGGACCTCGACAAGCTCGAGTCCGCGCCGGGCAAGGTGCTCGCGCAGGCCTACGACCTGGTCCTGAACGGCATCGAGCTCGGTGGCGGCAGCGTCCGTATCCACCGCCCCGACGTGCAGGGACGCGTCTTGGCGCTCCTCGGCATGGGCGAGAAGGAAGCCCACGAGCGGTTCGGGTTCCTGCTGGAGGCGCTCTCCTACGGCGCGCCGCCGCACGGGGGGCTGGCGTTCGGGTTGGACCGCCTCGTGATGCTCCTCGCGGGCGCCGACTCCATCCGCGAGGTCATCGCCTTCCCGAAGACGCAGAAGGCGTCGTGTCCGCTCACGGACGCCCCGACGCCGGTCGACGCGCTCCAGCTGCGCGATCTCGCGATCCGCGTCGTCGAGTAGAACGCGCGACCCTCGTGTCGCGGCCGGCGAAGCCGGCGCGATATGCGCGGCACGCCTGCGTCTCAGACGAGCGTTTCGACGGGGACGGCAGCCGCTTCGATCGCTTGTGCAACCCCGGGATGCGTCACGTGGCCGTCGTACGTGTTGCAGGCGCGGCGGAGCGGCGCCGACGTGCGGAGCGCTTCGGCGACACCGAGATCGGCGAGCATCAGCGCGTACGACAGCGTCGCGTTCGTCAGCGCGTGCGTGGACGTGTTCGGGACGATGCCGGGCATGTTCGTCACGCAGTAGTGGACGACGCCGTCGACGACGTACGTCGGGCGCGCGTGCGTGGTCGGGCGGGACGTCTCGGCGCAGCCGCCCTGGTCGATCGACAGGTCGACGAAAGCGGCGCCCGGCTTCATGGCACCGACCAGCGTCCGCGACAGCAGGCGTGGTGAGCGGGCGCCGGGGATCAGGACGGCGCCGACGACGAGGTCGGCGGCGACGACCTCCTCCTCGATGTTGGCGCGGTTCGACATGACCGTGGTCACGTGGCCGCCGAGGATGTCGTTCACGTAGCGCAGCTTGGCCGCGTCGATGTCCAGGATCGAGACGTGCGCGCCGACCCCGACCGCGACCTGGCAGGCGCTCGCGCCGGAGATGCCCGCGCCGATGATCACTACCTTCGCCGGCCGGACGCCGGCGGCGCCCGACAGCAGTACGCCGCGGCCGCCGTTCTGCGCCTGCAGGGCCCATGCGCCGACCTGGATGGCCAGTCGACCCGCCACCTCGCTCATCGGCGCCAGCAGCGGCAGGCTGCCGTCGTCGAGCTGGAGCGTCTCGTAGGCGAGGGCGCGCACGCGGCGCTCGACGAGCGCCCGCGTCAGCTCCGCGTTGGCGGCGAGATGCAGATAGGTGAAGAGCGTCAGGTCGGGGCGCAGGAACGCGTACTCCGACGGCAGCGGCTCCTTCACCTTGAGGATCAGGTCGGCGCGGCTCCACACGCCCGGCGCATCGGCGAGCGTCGCGCCCGCGTTGCGATAGAGCGCGTCGGGCAGGCTCGAGGCCGCGCCGGCACCGTACTCGACCAGCACGGTGTGGCCGTGCGCCACCAGCGCACCGACCCCACTGGGTGTGAGAGCGACGCGGCTCTCCTCCTCCTTCACCTCGCGCGGAACCCCGATGATCATGTGCGCAGCATACCAGAGATTCCTTGCGCCCCCGCATCGCCGCCGATAGACTCCGCGCGCGTATGGAGCCGACGGGTGTGATCGCGAACATAGCGATCCTGGCCGTGCCGCTCCTGGCTGCAATCGTCTTCCACGAGGTCGCCCACGGAGCAGTCGCCTATCTCTGCGGTGATCCCACCGCCGCCCGCAACGGCCGCCTGACGCTGAATCCCATCCCGCACATCGATCCCATCGGCAGCGTGCTGCTGCCCGGGATGCTGCTCGTCGCGCCGATGATCCTCGGCACGCCGCCCTTCGTGTTCGGCTACGCCAAGCCGGTCCCGGTCGATCCGCGGTACTTCCGCCATCCGACCCGCGACGAGATCATGGTCGCGCTGGCCGGACCGGGGACGAACCTCGTGTTGGCCGCGCTGAGCGCGCTCGTCCTGGGCCTGCTGCCGGCGCCCAGCGACGCATCCAGTCCGTTGCGCGCGCTCCAGCTCATGGCCGCGGCGTCGATCCAGGTGAATTGCCTGCTCGCCGTCTTCAACATGCTGCCGGTCCCGCCGCTCGACGGCGGCCACGTCCTCACCGCGATCCTGCCGCCGGGCAGCGCGAAGACGATGCGTGCGATCGAGAGCGTCGGCATCGTCCTGGTGCTGCTGGTCACGCTGAACACGCCGCTTCTGTCGACGTTGGTGAATCCGCTCGTCCGGTTCTTCTTCGGGCTGGTGCCGTGACGAAGAGGCAGGTCATCGTCAGCGGCGCGCGGCCCACGGGCCGCCTGCACCTCGGCCACCTGCGCGGCACGCTCCAGAACTGGGTGCGCCTCCAGGCCGAGCACGAGTGCCTGTTCTTCGTCGCCGACTGGCACGCCCTCACGACCAGCTGGGAGGACACCGGCGGGATCGCCGAGGCGACGATCGACATGGTGCTCGACTGGCTCGCCGTCGGCATCGACCCGGAGCGCTCCACCATCTTCCAGCAGTCCGCGGTGAAGGAGCACGCCGAGCTCTTCCTGATCCTGGGCATGCTCACGCCCGTGCCGTGGCTCGAGCGCAACCCGACGTACAAGGAGCAGCGCGAGCAGCTCGTCGACCGCGACATCTCCACGTACGGCTTCCTCGGCTACCCAGTGCTCCAGGCGGCCGACGTCATGATGTACAAGGCCACGGCGGTGCCGGTCGGGATCGACCAGGCGCCGCACATCGAGCTCGCGCGCGAGATCGCCCGTCGCTTCAACGCGACCTATCGCGACATCTTCCCCGAGCCGGCCACGATGCTCGCCGAGACCTCGAAGATCCTCGGCACCGACGGCCGCAAGATGAGCAAGAGCTACAACAACGCCGTCTTCCTGACGGAGCCCGCCGCCGACGTCGAGAAGAAGCTGTCGCGCATGGTGACCGACCCGCGCCGGGCGCGCCGGACCGATCCGGGCGTGCCCGAAGACTGTCCCGCCTACGTGTCCTTCCACCGCACCTACTGCACGCCCGAGGAGCTGCGGTGGCAGGAGGAGGGGTGCCGCACCGCAGGGATCGGCTGTCTCGACTGCAAGAAGGTGATGATCAAGCACGTGGTCGCCGAGCTCGAGCCCATCCGCGAGCGGCGAGCCCGGCTCACGGCCGACGACGCGCGGGCCGCGCTCGAGGCCGGCAATGCGAAAGCACAGGCGATCGCCGCACGCACCATGGCCGAGGTACGGGAGGCACTGGGACTACGATGACGCCCACCACCGCGCCGTGCACGATCAAGCTCGACGTCTTCGAGGGCCCGCTCGACCTGCTCCTGCACCTCATCAAGCGCAACGAGGTGCAGATCGCCGACATCCCCATCGCCACGATCACCGACCAGTATCTGGCGATGCTGGAGGAGCTGCCCGAGCTGAACCTCGACGGCGCCGGCGAGTACCTCGTGATGGCGGCCACCCTGACGTACATCAAGAGCCGCATGCTCCTGCCCGTCGCCCCCGACGGCGAGGAGGACGCGGAGGAGGATCCGCGCGCGGCGCTGGTGCAGCAGCTGCTCGAGTACCAGCGCTACCGCGAGGCGGCGGCCGGGCTCTCGTCGCGGGCGGTGCTGGAGCGCGACGTCTTCGCGCCGGCCGGCGAGTCGTCGCCCGCCGGCGTGTCCGACGAGGGACGGCCGCTCGTCCGCGACGCCAGCCTGGGCGATCTGCTCGACGCCCTGCGCACCGTGCTGAACCGCGTCCGCACGCCGCCCCCGCACGCGATCTTCAAGCCCGGCCTGTCGGTGTCGGAGTGCGTCCACCGCATCCTGTCGCGGTTCGCGCTGGATCGCGACGTGCGGTTCGATGCGCTCTTCTCGGAGGAGAGCGATCGCACGGAAGTCATCGTGACGTTCCTTGCGCTTCTCGAATTGATCCGGCTTAAGGTGGTGCGGGCGGTGCAGAGCGACCGCTTCGGACCGATCGATCTGGGTCTGGCCGTCACGGACATCGGTGAGGCCGCGGCGATGGTGCAGGACGTCGGTTTCGACTCGTGGAGTGGAGGGGGAGAGCCGCATGGAAGTGGACCTGTCGAGCAATCCTGAGACGCACCTGAACGGCGTCAACGGCGTCGCACACGACGACGCACCGGCGCTCGAAGTGCCCGCGGCCGCGGAGGCCGCCCCCAACGGTGTCGCCGAGGTCGACGGCGTGCCGGCCATCGTCTTCGCTCCGCCCCCCGAGCAGCCCGACGGCGACGAAGCGCCCGCCGACGTCGCGGCGGAGGAGCCCTCGGCCGAGGCGGTCGACACCCTCCTGCTCGAGGGCATCCTCGAGAGCCTGCTGCTGGCGTCCGGGCAGCCGGTGCCGCTCGCACGCCTGGTCGAGACGCTCGACGGGCACGATCGCCGCGCCGTCGTCGCCGCGCTCAAGTCGCTCACCGAGCGCTACGAGCGCGAGAACCGCGGCCTCCGCGTGGTCCACGTCGCCGGCGGCTGGCAGCTGCGCTCGGCCCCCGAGCACGGCCCGTGGGTGCGTCGCCTCCTGGGCGGCCGACCGCCACGTCTGTCGCGCCCGATGCTCGAGACGCTGGCGATCATCGCCTACCGCCAGCCCTGCACCCGTGCCGAGATCGAGGCGATCCGCGGCGTCGACGCGGACGCGGTCGTCAGCACGCTCCTCGAGCGCCGCCTGATCAAGATCCAGGGACGCAAGGAGGCGCCGGGCCGCCCGTTGCTGTACGGCACCACGCGCGACTTCCTCGAGGTCTTCGGGCTGCCCGATCTGGCCGCGCTGCCGCCGCTCAGCGACCTCGGCGACGGCGCGGAGCTGCTCGCGGCGGTTCCCGAAGCGGCGGCAGCGGTGGAGGGGACGCCGCCGGAGCCTGCACCTGCCGAGCCCGTGGTCGCGGACGAGGACGGTACGGCGAGCTGACCGAGCGGCTCCAGAAGATCCTGAGCGGGTTCGGGGTCACGTCGCGCCGTCACGCCGAGGCGTTGATCCTCGCCGGCCGCGTGACCGTCAATGGTCGCACCGTGACCGAGCTCGGCACGCGCGCCGACGCGCAGCGCGACGAGATCACCGTCGACGGGGAGCGCCTCGTCCGCAAGGGCCGGTTCCGGCGGACGGTGATGCTGCACAAGCCGCGCGGCGTGGTGACGACGCTCTCCGACCCCGAGGGCCGTCCCACCATCCGCGACATCCTCGGCGACCTCGACGAGCGGCTCTATCCCGTCGGCCGCCTCGACCTGCAGACGACGGGGCTGCTGCTGCTGACGAACGACGGCGCGCTGGCGCAGGGCCTGATGCACCCGCGGCGGCAGGTCGAGCGCGTCTACCACGCGAAGGTCGACGGCACGCCCGACGGCCGCGCGCTCGCGCGCCTGCGGCGCGGCGTCCGTCTGGAAGACGGCCTGGTCACGCCGACCAGAATCCGCGTGGTGAAGTCGCTGCCGACCAAGACGTGGATCGAGGTGGGCGTGCACGAGGGCCGCAAGCACGTCGTGCGGCGCCTCTTCGAGTCGATCGGCCACAAGGTCGACAAGCTGGAACGCATCCGCCTGGGGCCGCTGTCGCTCGACCGGCTCCCGCTCGGTGCGTGGCGCGACCTGACACGCACCGAGGTGGACGCGCTGCGCGCCGTCGCCGGGCTCAAGCCGCTGGGGCCGCCCCGCGGCGCCGCAGCCGCGGCACGGGGACGCCCAGCAGCCGACACGACGCCCAGAACACCGCGGCCGACGCGGGGAGCACCAGCCCCACGCGGAGCGCGTGGCGGGCGAGGGGCGCCTGCGGCATCCACGGTGCCGCCACGACGTCCGCGGCCGAAGCGACCGCGACCATGATCGCGGTGGCGAGGCCGATGCGCGCGAGCGCCGTGCCGAGCCCGTCGCCGAGCGGCCCGAGTCGGCGCCGCAGTACCACCAGGAGCACCGCGAAGTTCGCCAGCGCGACGGTGGACGTCGACAGCGCGAGTCCGACGTGTCCGAACCCGAGGCCGCGCACGAACAGCCAGTTGAGTCCGACGTTGGTCGCGATCGAGAGCAGGCTCACGCGCATCGGCGTGCGCGCGTCGTCGAGGGCGTAGAACGCCGGCGCCAGCACCTTGATGCCGGCGTAGCCCGCGAGACCGACCGCGTACCCGGCGAGCGCGTGCGCGGACGCCGTCGTGTCGGCCGCCGTGAAGCGTCCGTGCTCGTAGATGAGCCCGATGATCGGCACGCCGAACACGGCGAGCCCCGCGGCCGCCGGGAGGCAGAGGAGGGCGACCATCTCGAGGGCGTGGCGCAGCGAGGTGCGCATCGCCGTCTGGTCGCCGCGTGCCGCGTGACGCGACACTTCCGGAAGCGTCACCGTCCCGATCGCGACACCGAAGAGGCCGATGGGGAGCTGCATGAAGCGGAAGGCGACGTTCAGCCACGAGACGGCGCCGTCGCCGAGGTACGACGCGAAGTTGTTGTTGACGAAGACGTTGACCTGCACGGCGGCCGCCCCGATGGTCGCCGGCCCCATGAGCCGAAGGACCTGGCGCAGCGCGGGATCACGCATGTCGAGCACCGGACGCCAGCGAAAGCCGACGGACCACAACGACGGGACCTGCACGGCGAGCTGGAGCACGCCGCCGATCAGCGTCCCGATGGCCATGCCGGTGATCGCGCGGGTGGCGAGATCGGGATCGCTGCTGGGCGCGCCGCGCCCGAGCAGATCGGCGACGACGGCCTCGAGATAGCCGGGCGCCATCCACCAGGCGAGCGCCAGGCCGCCGACGACGGAGCCCAGGTTGAAGAACGTCGACGCGGCGGCGGGGATGCCGAAGTGGTTCTTCGTGTTGAGGATGCCCATCGCCACCGCCGCCAGCGCGATCAGCAGCAGGAATGGGAACATGATCCGGGTGAGATGGATCGTCAGCTCGATCTTGCCCGGCACCTCCTCGAATCCGGGCGCGATGGCGCGCGTCAGCGCGGGCGCGAGCCAGATGCCCAGCAGACAGAGCGCGCCGACGACGATCGCCAGCGCGTTGATCACCATACTGGCGAGGCGCCAGGCGGCCTGCTCGCCCTCCTTCTCGAGCTGCTGCGAGAAGGTGGTGACGAAGGCAGCGGAGAGCGCGCCCTCGGCGAAGAGGTCGCGCAGCAGGTTCGGGATGCGGAACGCCGTCACGTAGGCGTCGAGCACGCGGCCGGCGCCGAACGAGACGGCGAACACCTGCTCGCGGACGAGCCCGAGGATGCGGCTCGAGAAGACGGCGAGGCTCACCACGCCGGCGCGTCGCGCCAGCTGTCGCCGCCCTCCCGCCTCCGCTGCCATCCCCCGCGCGGACTACGCGAAGGGTGGCACCGGCGCAAGGCGCGGCCGCCTACGGGCGAACGGCCGTGGGCACCGGCGCGGACGCCGGCTCGGGCAGGAGCGCGCGCACGAGGACCGTGATCACCAGCGCCATGCAGGCGAAGGCGAACACGTCACCGTGCGCCACGTAGGGCGTGATCGTCGCGAGACCGCCGACGCTCGCCGTGACCACCCCCACCGTCCCGGGAGCCTGCGAGCCGAGGACCCGGCCGTTCGGGTCGATGATGCCGGAGACGCCGGTCGTCGCGGCCCGCACGAGGAAGCGATGCGCCTCGACCGCGCGAAACACCGACATCGCGAAGTGCTGCCGGCTCGCGACACCGAAGCCGCCGTCGAGCCAGCCGTCGTTCGCGATGTTCACGAGCAGCTGCGCGCCATGCGTGACGGCGCCGTGGACGACGTCGGGGTAGAGGATCTCGTGGCAGATGCTGACGCCGAGCGGGACGAAGCCCTGCAGGACGCCGGGCGCGCGTCCCGCCGTGAACGCGCGCGGGCTCTCGCTGGCCTCGGCGGCGACGGGGCCCTCGAGGGGCGGCGTCTCGGCGAAGAGGACCAACCGCTGCTTGTCGTATGCGCCCCCGTCGCCGCCGCCCGGCCGGATCAGCCGCGCGCTGTTGAACGTGTGGCCGTCCTCGTAGCGCGGGCCGCCGAGGAGGAGGTCGGCCCGGTGCCGCGTGGTCACTCTGCCGAGCTCCCGGCCGAGGAACGGCTCCGCTTCGAGGTACAAGGTGAGCGCGTTCTCGGGCCACACGATCAACGCGGGCTGGCCGCTCACGCCGTCGTTGGTGAGCCGGACGTTGGTGATGAGCTGATGCTCGGCATAGCCACGCGTCCACTCGAACGCCGGCGGGACGTTGCTCTGCACCACCGCGACGTCGCGCACCGTCGCGGGCGTCTCGCCACCGGCGCGCAGAACGCCGGCGCCACCGAGCCATACGACGGCGACGAGTGCCGCGGGCGCCGCCAGCGGCCGCACGATGCTGCCCCCCGCCCGCCAGCCGCGGACCGCCTCGGCGATGGCGACGTTGCCGAGTGCCAGCAGGAACGACACGCCGTACACGCCGGTCAGGGCCGCGACCTGGATCAGCGCCGTGTGCTCGTACTGCGAGTACCCGAGCAGCGCCCACGGCTGCGCCACGAGCCGGCCGCGCACGAGCTCGACCGTCACCCACAGCGCGGCGACGGCCAGGTGTCCGAGCGCGCCCGGCGTGCTGCGCAGGAGCACGGCAGCGCCCGCGGCGAAGATGCCGACCGTCGAGGAGACCGCAACCACGTACGCGGCCGACATCGCGAGGCCGCCGCGCAGCAGCCCCTCGCCGAAGTACGCCGCGACCGCTTGCGCGAGCCACCACGTGATGGCCCAGCCCATGACGAAGCCGTAGACCGCGCCGTAGCCGAACGCGTGCATCGCGCGCCGCCCGCGGACGACGAGCAGCAACGGGACGAGGGTGACCCACGCCAGCGGGGCGAGGTCGAACGGCGGGAGCGCCAGGGCATAGAGCCCGGCGCTCGCGGCGACGGCCAGGAGGCGGAGAAGCATGCGGCTCAGTGCTCTTCCGGCTCGGACATGACGACGAGCTGGAACGGCTGCGTGGCGCCCGGCGCCAGCACGGCACCGTTCTCGAGCGAGCCGCGGATCGCGACCACGATCGTGTCGTGGTTCACGTGGCGCGTCCCGCTGGCGTGCCAGTCGGGATCGTCGTCGACGTCGAACGCCTCCTCCAGGCGGTGCTGCCGCTTGTAGGTGCGGAACTCGTGACGCCAGTAGGCGAGCGTGTTGCTGAAGCTCTGATCGCCCGCGTAGATGTCGAACAGGTTCGGCACCGACGGGTCGAGCAGCTGCATCAGGTAGCCCTGATCGTTGTACATGGCGACGTTCGCCGCCTGGAACGCGAGCGGTAGATCGACGGCCGTTCCCCAGAACCGCGTGCCGTCGTTCACCTGGCTGACGTCGACCGGCACGTAGACGGTGCCGTCGCGGCCGACGCCCGCGCGGTAGCTGCGCCGGTTCGTGGTCGCTCGGAAGTCGTGCAGGGTGATCGGCTCGGCGGCGACGGTGAAGGCCGCGTCCGCGACCTGGAAGACCTGCGCGCCGGTGTCGTCGCGGTACACGGTGACGCGCGCCGGACCGAGCGGCAGCGCCGGCACTTCGACCCGCAGCTGCATGCGCAGCTGGCCGTCGGCGACGTCGCGCTTGCGCTTCGCACGCCCGCGGCTCCAGTCGACGGCGCCGGTGGCGGTGCTCTCGAAGCGCACGGCATAGCGACGGTTCTCGACGAGCGCGTCGTTGAACAGCACGACCGGCAGCTCCGCCCACCCGACGAACGGTCGGATCGCGGCCCGCGGCGGTGGCGGCTTGTCGCAGCCGCAGCCGGCGCGCGCGGGCGTCGGCATGGTGGCCGCGGACAGCGCCAGCATGAGCCCCATGACGATCGTGGATCGCATCACTGCTCCTTTCGGCAGGCCCGTTCCGTCAGGCCGCCCGGCGGGCCGGCGGCCCGCCGGATCCTTCGGCCGCCCGTCGCGCGGGGAGCCGCATCGTGAACGTCGTCGTGCCCGCGGCGGCGGCGGTGCATGCGAGCGTCCCGCCGAACTCGCCCGTCACGATCTCGCGGGCGATCGGCAGGCCGAGCCCCGTGCCCTTGCCGGCGGGCTTCGTCGTGAAGAACTCGTCGAAGATCTTCGGCAGCGCCTCGGTCGCCACGCCGCGCCCGCCGTCCATGACGGTGACGACGACGTCGCCACCCTGCGCGCGGACGTCGACCCGCACCCGACGCCGCTCCGGCGGGAGGCCCTCGCACGCGTCGATCGCGTTGCTCAGCAGATTGGCGAGCACCTGGCCGAGACGCTGCCGGTCGCCGTGCAGCTCGGGCAGCGTGGCGTCGACGTCGATGGCGAGCTGCACGCCGGCGAGACGCAGGCGGTGCAGCAGCAGCGGCTGCAGCTCGTGCTCGAGGAGGCCGCCCAGGTCGATGACCGCGTGCTCGCCGGCCGTCGCACGCCCGTAGCCCTTGACGCTGCGGATGTAGGCGACCGCCTTGCGCGTCCACTCCTCGACCTGCGCGATGGTGCGGGCGAGGTCGGCCAGGTACGCGCGCCGGTCGTCGGTCGGTGTGCTCGGATCGGCGACCGCCGCGTCGCAATCGAGGGCCAGCTCGCGCGCGATCATGAGCCCGTTCATCGCGGCGCCGAGCGGCGTGTTCATCTCGTGCGCGATGCCGGCGGCCAGGCGACCGAACGCCGCCATCTTCTCCGCCGACACCAGCTGCTCCTGGCTCGCCTGCAGCGTGGCATAGGCCGCCTCGAGCTGCGCGAGGGAACCCGCGAGGCGCTCGTTGGTCGCCGCCACCTCGTGGGTGCGGGCGGCGACGCGGCGCTCGAGATCGCGGTTCAGGAGTCGGAGGTCGTCGAACGTGCGCGCGTTCTGGATCGAGAGCGCGGCCTGATTCGCGAACGCCCGCAGAAACGCGAGGTCGCCGACGGAGCAGGGCGTCCCGGCCTCCTTGCGGCCGCACGCCAGCAGCCCGATCAGCACTCCCTGACAGGCGAGCGGCACGACGACCGCGGCGTCGAGCACGTCGACGTCGAACTGCGCGACGCCCTCGACGGTCTGCCGTAGCACGGGATGACCGGTGATGGTGAGGAGCCGCGCGAGCGGGGCGTCGAGGTCCAGGTAGACGGGCGGATCGGATTCGTCGCCGAGGCGTGCGCACTCGACGAAGCCCTCCGGCGTCCGCAGGAGGAGCCGGACGTGCTCCAGACGGAGCAGGGTCATCGGCGTACGCACCGTCGCGCGCGTGATCTCGCCGAGGTCGAGCGTGGAGCCGAGCTCGGTGCTCGCCGCCGCGAGCGCCTCCTGGGCGTCGTACGGATGCTGGCCGCACAGGCGGTCGACGAGGCGTTGCAGGCGATCGCGCGCCGAGGTCAGCGTGACGATCGAGAGCAGCGTGAACGCGACCGTGAAGTGGGGCGTGCCGATCGTCGTCAGCTGGAACACCTGGGTGCCGAGGACGACGACGGCCAGGTAGACGACGCTGACCAGGCCGCTCAGCGTGGCGTAGTAGAAGCCGCGACGCAGGAAGGCGTCGATGTCGAAGAGATCGCGCTTCAGCACCGCGTAGGCGACCGCCAGCGGAAAGAGGAAGCCGGTGAAGGCGATGGCGTTCACCGGCGCGCGGCCGCTCTCGAAGACGGAGGCGGCGAGCACCAGGGCCGGCAGGACGAACGCCGCCATCCCGCCGACGGCCACGCAGCGCACGCGGTGGCGCACGAGCGGCGACGTCGAGCGGCGGAACCCGACCACCACCGCGCCGAGGAGACCGACGATGGCCGCGAACGCCGTCGCGACGGCGATGGCGTGGACGAGCGCGTAGCCGGCGGGATGGTCGAGCTGCGCCAGGTACGTCGCGGCGAGCACCGCGCAGGGCACGTATGCGACGGCGGCGGCGCGGCCGCCGCTCATCCGCCGGATGGGGAACAGGAGCGCCAGATGCACGAACGCGCCGGGCACGAACGCCTCGGCGAGCGCGTGGAAGACGAAGAAGCGGTGCGGACCGTACAGGTCCATGCCCGTCAGCGTGAAGGAGGCGATGGAGAGGCCGAGGCCGAGGAGCGCCCACGACGTGGCGCGCTGCGGGCGCAGCATCCAGACGGCGATCCCCGTGGCGCCGAAGATCAGGCCGTTCAGGAGATACACGCCGAAGATCAGCGCCCAGTCGCCGACGGTGAACGGCTGCGACGCGATCGCGCGCTGGATGCGCACGCCGTCGCGGTCGAAGGTGTAGGTGAAGACGGTCCCCGCCGGCGCGGTCCGGACGCGCGCCGCCACGTCGTCGGAGCTGGCGACGGGCACGCCGTCGATGGCGACGATCTCCGTCTGCAACAGCGCCGGATGTCCGGCGACCGGCCAGCCCGGCAGGCTCACCGACGCGACGACGCGATTGCGCAGGAGGAAGAATCCGGGGAAGGGCTCGCCGACCCACCGCAGGCTCGCCGTCGTGGTGATGGCGGCGAGCCCGAGCAGGGCGGTCGCGAGGAGGCCGGCGATCGGCCACGTCCGCGCGCGGAGCACCCGTTCCCCCATGCGTCAGGCGGCCTCGTGGTTGGCGACGAGCCCGCGACCGACACGCGCCCCCGGCAGGACGACGGTGAACGTCGTGCCCTGGCCGACGGCGCTCGACACGGTGAGATCGCCGCGCATCATCCGCGCGAAGCGGCGCGCCAGAGCCAGCCCGAGGCCGACGCCCTTGCGCTCGCCGTCGTGCGGCTGGAGCTGGTGGAAGATCTCGAACACGGCCTCGTGCTGGTCGGGCGGAATGCCGGGGCCGGTGTCGCTGACGGCGATGGCCACGCCGCCGTCGTCGTTCGCCGTCGCGGTGAGGCGGATCTCCCCGCGCGACGTGAACTTCGCCGCGTTCGAGAGGAGGTTCTGGACGATGACGCGCAGCTTGGCGGCGTCGGCCTCGATGAAGGGCAGCGTCTCGGGGACGTCGGCGACGAACTCGACCGGCTTCGTGCGGACGAGGAGCGAGAAGGACTCGCCCAGCTCACGGAGGAGCGGCGGCACCTCGAGCTGGTCCTTGCGGAGGCGGAGCGCGCCGGCCTCGAGCTGCGAGAGGTCGAGGAACTCCTCGACGAGCTCCAGGAGGTATCCCGCGTTCCCGCGCACCTTGTCGAAGACGCCCTGCGCCTCGTCCGCGCAGTCGCCGAACGTGCCCTCGCGCAGGAGATCGAGGTACCCGACGATGATGTTGAGGGGCGTGCGGAACTCGTGCGAGACGTTCGCGAGCAGCTCGGTCTTGAGGCGCTCCGCCATGTGCACCGCGGCGAGCTGGTCGTACGCCTTGAAGGCGACATCGACCCACAGCAGCAGTCGCTCCGGACCGTCGCTCTTGTCGTGGTAGCCCTGGATGGCGAGCCGGCGGAGCATGTCGCGTGGCGGCTTCTCGCCGGCGTAGCCGGTCTGCATGACGATCTGCACGAGCTGATCGCCGCGCTCGCGGACGCGGGCGATCAGCTCCTCGCCGGTGCTGACGGGCATGAAGTAGTCGACGAGCATGAGCTGGACGGGCTCCTGCTCGTGGAGCGCGAGCGCTTCGTCCGCGCTCTCGGCGGTGAGGACACGGTGCCCCTCGCGTTCGAGGAGCATGCGGAGCGACACCAGCGTTTCCGACTGGTCGTCGACGACCAGGATGGTGCGTCCAGTGGGGGGATTCGATCGGCGGCTCTTCATCGACTGGACTCCGGTCGCGTCGGGTGGACCGCGGGGAACGACATCGCGGGTGCAGTGCGCTTCGACATGTGGACCTCCCTTGGTGAGGAGGACGGTACCGGTCGGGTTCACCGGCACTGCTGTGCATGATCCGGACCGGCCCACCGTCACGTGCGAAGTCCCCTGTTTCCTGGAGTTCATGCGGGCACGGATCGGGAACTGTGCCGCGATCTCGCCGCTCGCCGGCACACGGTGACACGCGAGTGTGTCAGCGGTGGCACACGGAACGACGCGGACGACGTGCTCCGCGCGAGGATGCGTGTCGGAGAGTGGGTCAGACGCGACACCCTGCGTACACGTCTGCACGCGCTACTCGCGCGTGTCTTGACAACCCCTACAGCGACCGATAGCACCCACTGCGCGGGGTGGAGCAGTCAGGCAGCTCGCGAGGCTCATAACCTCGAGGTCGGTGGTTCAAATCCACCCCCCGCAACTCGCAGCGCACGCGTCGTAGCTTGGACACGTCGCGCGCGGCCCCCCGGGACAGGCGCTCGCCGTCCCGGGGGATCCGCTCACTTCACCGGCGGCGGATCGTCTTCGTCGGGCGGCGGCGTCACGGGACCGAGGATCGCGCGCAGGCCGCGGTCGTAGGTCACGTAGTTCCACGCCCAGTTGATGAGGACGACGAGGCGGTTCCGGAAGCCGATCAGCATCACGATGTGGAGCGCGAGCCAAGCCCACCACGCGAGCGCGCCCGTCAGCTTGATGCGCTTCCCGATCTGGACGATCGCGCGGCTGCGACCGATCGTGGCCATCGAGCCCTTGTCGTCGTACTCGAACGGGACGAGCTCCTCGCGACGCAGGCCGCGCAGCAGGTTCTCCGCCGCGTGCGCGCCGGTCTGCATGGCCATCTGTGCGACCTGCGGCAGCCGCTCGGCGCCGTCGATGATGCAGACGTCGCCGGCGGCGAAGACCTCCGGATGTCCGGGGACGACGAGGTTGGCGTCGACGCGGATGCGTCCGGAGCGGCCCGTCGGCAGCCCGAGGTGCTGCGTGACGTCGCCGGCGCGGATGCCGGCGGCCCAGATGACGGTGCGCGCGTCGATGCGCTCGCCGTCCGCGAGATGCACGCAGTCGGCGTCGACCTTGGCCACCGTCGTATTGAGCCGCACGCGGACGCCGAACGCCTCGAGGTCACGCTGGGCGCGCGCGCGCAGCGATTCGTCGAACGGCGCCAGCACCGCCGGCCCGGCCTCGATCAGGATGATGCGCAGGCTGTGATCGCCCAGCCCGTAGTCCTTCGGCACGACGTGCCGCTGGAACTCCGCGATGGCGCCGGCCGTCTCGACGCCGGTGGGACCGGCGCCCACGATGACGAAGGTGAGCATGGCGGCGAGCTTCGCAGGATCGTCCTCGCCGGCCGCCCGCTCGAGCTCGAGCAGCACGTGGTTGCGGAGCGCGCGCGCGTCCTCGACGTCGTAGAGCTTGAAGGTGTGGTCGTGGACGCCGGGCACGCCGAAGTCGGCCGCCGCGCCCCCGGTCGCGACGATCAGCCGATCGTACGGGATGCGATGGCCGGCGTCGGTGACGAGATGGTGGCGGACGGGATCGCCGCCGGTGATCCGCGCCATGCGGAACTCGACGCCGGGGAGGTGCCGCAGGAGGCTGCGCGTCGGGTAGACGATCGCCTGCGGCTCGAGGCCCGCGGTGGCGACCTGGTACAGCAGCGGCAGGAACGTGTGGTAGTTCCGGCCGTCGACCCAGAGCACGTTGCGGCCGGCTTCGGCGAGCACGCGCACCGCATGCAACCCCGCGAAGCCGGCGCCGAGCACGACGATGCGGGGACGGCGCGTGTCGTTCACGGCAGTGCTCTTATCACGCGTTGACGGTCACGGAAGGAGTCCACTAGCATGCGATGCGTGACGGTCCATCAGGGAAGCTGCCACTGCGGTCGCGTGCGTTTCGAGGTCACGGGCGTGCTCACCGAGGTGACCGAGTGCAACTGCTCGATCTGCACGCGGAAGGGCTACCTGCACTGGATCGTCCCGCGCGACACGTTCCGGCTGCTCGAGGGCGAGGACGCGCTCACCACCTACCGCTTCGGTACCGGCGTCGCGCAGCATCGCTTCTGCACGGTCTGCGGCGTCAGCGGCTTCTACGTGCCGCGCTCGCATCCCGACAAGATCGACGTCAATGCGCGCTGTCTCGACGACGTGGATCTCGCGACGCTGCGCGTGCGCCCGTTCGACGGCCGCAACTGGGAGGCGAGCGTCGCGGCGGGGCAGCTCGAGCCGTCGGAGGAGACGGAGTGACATGACGGCGAAGGCGGCATTCGTCCTCGGGCTGTTTCTCGTGCTGGCGGCGCTGGTGCACGGCGGCATCTACGCCGCCGGCCACGACTTCGTCGTGAATCGCTTCACGGGTTGGTACGAGTACGTGCCCGGCGCCGAGGACGGGTGGGACGACGAGGCGGGATCACGTCGGGCAGGACTGTGTCGTACCTTGACCTCCACGACCCCCGCGGCTAGGTTCGCGGGTCTTCATCGCCGGAGGTGACCCATGGCAGGTGGACGGGCTTTCAAGAGCAACGTCCGTGAGCGGCGCGAGGCGGAACGCCGCATGAAGGCGCTCGAGAAGCGCCAGAAGAAGGACGAGAAGCGTCGCGAGGAGGGGGAGAAGCCGGCGGAGACGCCGACGACGCCTCCCGCCGGAGCGCCGCGCTAGACAGTAGACGCGGGCTCGCGTAATCGTGATCGCGCCCGCGGGACCCATGCGGCGGCGTACCCAAGTGGCCAAGGGAGAGGTCTGCAAAACCTCCATTCACCGGTTCGAATCCGGTCGCCGCCTCTACTCCTTCCGTCCCTAGACCACCGCGTCGATCTTGGCCGCGAGAATGAAGTCGTTCTCGGAGAGGCCCCCCACCGCGTGGGTCCAGATCGACACCGCCACCTCCCGATAGTGCACCGTGAAGTCGGGATGGTGCTGTTCCCCCTCGGCGACTTCCGCCATCCGATTCACGAAGGCGATCGCTTCGACGAAGTCGCGGTACGTGAGCGTCCGGTGCAGGCGATCGTCGCGCACCGTCCACTCGGGGACCTGCGGCTGGAGCGTGGCGATCTCGGCTGCGGTGAGGCGGGGCGTGGCGCCGGTGCAGGGCGTGCAGCGTCGTTCGCGCAGTGCGGCCATGCAGCGAGTAGATCACTCGGGCCCACCGAGAACCAGCACGGAGCGGCTCGAGATGCGTCCAGTCGACTCGTGACAGTCGGTGCCTGCGAGCCCGCGACGGGCTCCGCAGTGTGGGAGCTCGAGGACACCGAGGGTCGCACGCGGCTCTCCGCTGAGACCCGTGACTAGGCCGACGGTGCACGGCCGTACGAGCGCACGACCTGGGCTGCGAGGGCGAGGACGTCGTCGCCCGGGCTGGTACCGAGCGTCCGTGCCTCGGGAGGCAACAGGTACGGGAACATCTCCTTCAGCGTCGAAGGTTCACCGATGTCGGCAAAGGAGAGGTAGTCGGCCAGCGCCTGGTAGAACTCGGCGAGCTGTTCACACCGCTGCCGATTCGCGTTGAATATCCGCACCAGCCAGACGAGCAGCACGAGGGCGCCGATCCTCGTCATCGAACTGCTGGCCAGGTCCGTCCATGCGAGAACGCGCTCAGTTTCCTCGCTCGCTGCGTCGGCCGTCGCATCGGCCTGCGTCCGTGCGATGTCGATACGCGCCTCCGCCTCGGCTTCGGCGATCCGGACCCGCGCCTCGGACTCGGTCTCGGCGACCTCGCGGCGGACGTCCTGTTCGTCCCGACTCGCGACGAACTGCGCGATCGACGACGCGTGCTCTTCGAGCGCGTCGACGATCTCTCGGCGGAGTGCGATGACTTCCCCGAGGTGCCGTGCGTCGGCGAGATCTTGCGACGAGCGGCTGGTGCGTCCGAGCGGGGTGCCGGCACGTGTCCGGGGCACGGGATACAGAACGTCCATCGAGGTCGATGGTGCAGCGCCGGGCGACACGACCGCTGGCGGTCCTGGCGGCCCGACGAAACTCGACAAGGAGCCCGAATGCTGGGACGGGAGAAGAGCTCCCACCAAGCGCTCGAGGACACCCTGCAGATGAGGAGGCAGCGAGCGGATGATCTCGGCCGTCGGCGGCGCCAGATCAGCGACCGCGCTCACCAGCTCGGCCTTCGCTTCTTCCAGCTTCGCGTCGGCCTCCAGCTTCACTCGCGAGGAGAAGAGGTACTTGGAGAGTGCGTTCGCCCCGGCGAAAATCGCAAGGCACGCGCAAAGGGAGGCGACGGTGAGGAGGAGGTGAATTCGGGCCGAACGGCGGTAGCGCCCCGCGCGCTCCCCGAGCTGCACACGGAGGCCCCGCACCACGGCCGCTTCAGCCCCACCGCGGGGGGCGGGATCGGAGGCGGAGATCGTCAATCGAGGCCTGCGCCCGTCCGTCGAGAGCGGCGTCGTGAGATCGGCACCAGAAGCTCACCCATCCCTGGCGATGGTGCAAAGGCGGTTCCTCGAGTGACATCGCGGTGCTCCAGCGCGTTCTGCGAGCTACCGTCCTGATCGCCGGCCGGCTGTCCGCTGCGACGGACAGCAACCGCCATCACCGGTCTCGACGTGCAGGTCCACGCCCCGCCGTCGTGAGTGCCGGGAGGGAGGATCGAACTCCCACGTCCTTTCGGACGGCAGATTTTAAGTCCGCCGCGTCTGCCAGTTTCGCCATCCCGGCGCGTGGACGAATGCTACCTACGCACTTCCCTCGGCCCGCGCAAAATCACCGATCGCCCGCCTCATGGCACGCCGGGCTCGTTGAAGGTGAGCGTCGCCGGAATGCTCAGGGCGCCGGGACCCGGCAGGTTCACCGAGATGTCCAGGATGGGCCCGACGCTGCTGTCGGGCGCGCGCGGTACGCAGAAGGCCGTCGCCAGCGTCACCTCGGCCGGCACGCCGGGGACCAGCGGACCGCCTGCCGGAGCTCCGTCGACTTCGATGGTGCGGCATTCCTGGAATCCGGGAAGGTTCGTCGCCGTCACCCGGCCGAAACATCCCACCTGGGTCGGCCCCTGACCCGGACAGAACAGACCGTCGGTCGACGTGCGGCTCGCAGTGCCGGTCGTGAGCGTCATGTCGAGGAGGAGGGGCCCCAGGTTCAGGCTGTCGTCGCGACAGAGCTCACCGGGCGCGCACGTGTCGATCCCCGGGGCGCATCCGGAGTCTCCCGGCATGCACACGCCGCCCGGCAGACAATCGCGCGACAGGCCGTCGGGATTCGTGGACGTGCACGGCAACCCCGCGCGCTCGCCGCCGTTGCACGTTCCCTCGGCCGGCGCCGCGGGGCTGCCGGCGACGGCCTCGCCGTCACGCTGGCAGACGGGACACACGGTGTCCGGCGCGGAGTAGATGCCGCCGGCCGTGCCGGTGAGGAAGGTGGTCGACGCGACCTCGAACGCGAGATCCGTGGTCGATCCGGCGGCTCGATCGATGTGACCCGACACCGGCGCCACGAAGCGGTTCACGAGGCATACCGACGTCCCACCGTTCGGTAGCGGCTGCGGCAGCCCCAAGAGGCAGCCGGCGCCCGTGCAGTCCCAGCAGGACGTCGGCTCCGTCGTCGGCGCAACGACGCACTGGTCGCCGACGCAATCGACCAGCATCCGATTCACGCCACCGGCCGCGACGATCGATTCGAGCATCGTCGACTGCCCGCCCCCGAGGTTCAGACCGCCGCACGCGAGCGCAGACACCTTCGTGTCGTCCGCGCTCCGCGCCGTGCCGCAGGAGCCGGGACGCGCAAGCGTCGTCAGGTCGATCGACGCAGTAGGCACCCTGCAGCCGACCTGTGCGCGACACCCGCCATCGTCGGCGCAGACGTCGTCGACGGCGTTCGCGAACGCCCCCCCGACGCTCCCGCCGGCGAAGCTCGGGCACACGACGCCGGGCCGGGCCCGCGCCACGCACCGCTCGGCGCTCGGCCGCACGGCGCCGATGCGCTTGCCGTCGAGCTTGCAGCAGATGACGTCGTCGGGGCGACCGCAGATGGAGTTGCGCGCGATGCACTTCAGTCCAGCGCGGCAGCTGGAGGCACCGAGGGGGCCTCGACGTCGGAGGGTCGTTCGTACGCACCGGCGATACGCCGCGGGCGATCCGAACGAGCCGCAGGGACACGCCGCCTCGAGCGCGGCACGATCGTCTCCGCAGCTCGGCGCAACCTGGCAATTCGCCGCGGACGCCGCTACCGGCACGACGACGGACACCAGCAGCAACGACCACCCGGCCAGGAGCATATGCATACGCCGGGCATAACCTCTTCCCGCGGCAGTCGGCAAGCAACTTCTGCAGCATGTCTGCTGGCAACTCAGCCGCCGGCTGCACCGCTGGCGCGCGATGCCCACGCGCGGACCGTCGCGATCGTCGGCTCGAGGTCGACCAGCCACGCGTCGACGTCCGCGGCAGGCAGCCGCTCGATGATGTCGGCGAGCTCGCGCAGCCCGCGGACCACTGTGGCGCGTCCGTCGTCGATCAACCGGTTGATGTCGTCGATCTCCATGCACCCGATCCTACGCCGTCGGCGGACGGCTGTCGTCGCCCTGTCACGCGTCGTGGTCGGCCAGCGACTGCTCCAGCTTCTCGACCTCTCGCCGTACCCGCTCCGCCGCAGCCTCCGCACTGCGCAGCTCGTCCCGCGCCGTGGCCACCGCGCGCTCGCGCCGCGCCAGCTCCGCCTGCGCCGTGCGCACGCGGACCTCCAGGCGGCGCCGCTCGGCTGCCCGGGCCGCCTCCTCGTCGCGCCGCTTCTGCTCGGCCAGCGCCGCGGCACGCCGCGCGTCCGCGGACGGATCGCGGACCGGCGGGGCAGCCACCCGGGCGACGGGTCTCCGCGGAGGCGCATCCGCCGACCCCAGCATCACCTCGAACCCGGGCGGGTCGCGGTCGGCCACGAGCGCCCCCGGGGGGTCCGGATCGAAGCCCCCGTTGACCGCGATCGCCGCCAAGGTGGTCGTGACGCGACGGAGCATCGCCTCGCTCGCGGGATGCCCGCCCTCGGCGAGCAGGCCCGCGGCGCGCTTGCGGAGCGTCGCCATCGCTTCTCGGTGCGCGGCCGTCGCCTCGAGATCGCCGGTGCGCAGCCGGGCAGCCGCCTCGATCAGCCGGTCGAGCTGCGCCCGCGCGTGCCAGTGCAGCTGGTTCACCGCCCACGCCGACAGGGTCGGACGACGCCGCTTCGCGAGGTCGGCCGCGGCAGCCTTGTCTCCGCTCGCGCGAAGCTCCGCCGCGAGACGACCGCGCTCCCCGACGAACGCCGCGAGCGGCGCCCGATAGAGGGTCTCGACGGCGCGCCCCAGATCCATGTCGGACGTCGCTAGCATGGAACGGGGCCGGTCGCCCCTCCGGCCGGCGAGCGGGTGGCGCGCGCTACCGCTTCTTCGCCGCCGCGCGCCCGCCCTTGCGACCCGCCGCCTTCTTCTGGGCCGTCGTGCCGCCCTGCTTGGCGCGGGTCGAGCGACCCTTCTTCGCGTGCGACGCCTTGCCGCCGCGCTTCGACGCGCCCGGCGAGTTCGCGATCTTCGCCGCGCGCTCCTTCGACATGCCCTTGTCCTTCAGCGCCTCGTACTGCTTCTCGTTCTTCACGTTCGCTCGTCGCTTGTTCGGCATGGCATCCTCCTCCGGTCAGCCGTTGATGATCTCTCCGCCGTTCGGATGGAGCACCTGACCGGTCATGTACGACGCGTCGTCCGACGCCAGGAACACGTAGCTGGGCGCGATCTCCTCCGGCTCGCCCGCGCGCTTCAGCGGCACGTCCGAGCCGAACGTCGCGACCTTCTCCGCCGGGAACGTCGACGGGATCAGCGGCGTCCACACGGGGCCCGGCGCGACGGCGTTCACGCGGATGTGCCGCTCGGCCAGGTTGCTCGCGAGCGAGCGCGTGAACGCGACGATCGCGCCCTTGGTCGCGGCGTAGTCGAGCAGGGTGGGGCTGCCACGATACGCGGTCACCGACGTCGTGTTGATGATCGTCCCGCCCTCGCCGAGATGCGGGACGGCGGCCGACGTCAGATAGAACATCGAGAAGATGTTCGTGCGAAACGTCCGCTCCAGCTGCTCGGGACTGATCTTGTCGATCGAGTCCTGCGGGTGCTGCTCGCCGGCGTTGTTGACGAGGACGTCGAGGCGCCCGAGCTCGCCGATGGTCTCGTCCACCGCCTGCCGGCAGAAGTCCGGCTCGCCGACGTCGCCGCGCAGCAGCATGCAGCGCTTGCCGTGCGCTTCGACCAGTCGGCGAGTCTCCTCCGCATCGGTGTCCTCGTCGAGGTAGACCACCGCGACGTCGGCACC
This sequence comes from uncultured Binatia bacterium (SeqCode), assembly GCA_964432595.1. Classification (GTDB taxonomy): domain Bacteria; phylum Desulfobacterota; class Binatia; order DP-6; family DP-6; genus DASYLJ01. The sequence continues at coordinate 260,100 of CAYSOF010000004.1, forward strand.
TTCCTTGGCGAAGGCGATCGCGACCGCACGGCCGATCCCGCTGTCGCCGCCCGTGATGAGCGCGACGCGGCCGTCGAGCTTGCCGGACCCCTGCTGCGATTCGTCCTCGGCCTTCGGCCGCGGCTGCATCTCGTGCTCGACGCCCGGGCGGCGGTCCTGCGTCTGCGCGGGACGCAGGCGCTTCTTCTCTTCCGACTTGCTCTTGTTCGCCATTCGTCTTGTCGTCGAGCAAGGCGCGTTCCGCGGCAAAGCGCCAAGGGACGGTCGGGTCGCGTGGGAGATTGAAGAATCGTCTCCCCGCCCGAAGGTACGAGAGCGCCCCGCACGCGGCCTGCGCCATCCGATCGACGATCCCGTACCGCCCCGTCACCATTGCGTCGCTGCTGCGAGTCAAAATCCTGATTCGACGTGCTCGGGCGCCGGCACACGGGTTGCTCCTTCCGCGGCATGCTCGAAGCGTCCCTCATCCTCCTCCTGGGCACCTGGGTCCTCGCGTTCGTTCGCGTCGCGAAGACGTGGCGGGACACGCCGCCGGTCACGCTGGCCGACGCGCCGACCGCGACCGTCCATCGCCTCGCGGCCTGATCGCCGCGCGTTCCTGAGGCCGCTCGGCCGGGGCCCTCAGGTTGTGGGTATCCCGCGGCTCGTTTAAACGTGCCGGGGTTCGCCCCTTCCTATGACCCAGGCCATGTTGCGGCCGCTCCCGGAGCGGGCCCCCGCTCCCGCCCTCGACGGTGTCCTGCCGACGGTCGGGGGAAAGTTCTTCTTCGTCGGCGACCACAAGCTGTACCTCCGCGGCGTCTCCTACGGCCCGTTCGGCACCTCAGACCACGGCTTTCCGTTCCCGAGCGAGGGCGTCCTCGAGCAGGACCTGACGCTCATGGCGGAGCTCGGCGCCAACTGCCTGCGCACCTTCACGGTGCCACCGCGTTGGCTCCTCGACCGTGCGGCCCAGCATGGCATCCGCGTGATGGTGACGGTGCCGTGGGCGGAGCACGTCGCCTTCCTCGACCGGAAGGACATGGTCGCCGAGATCCGCGGGACGTTCCGCGCCGCAGCCGAGAACCTCGGCGGGCATCCGGCGCTCTTCGCGATCCTCGTCGGCAACGAGATCCCGCCCGACATGGTCCGCTGGTACGGCCCGGAGCGCGTCCAGGAGTTCCTCCGCACGCTCGCCGACGAGGTCCGCCAGCGCGCGCCCGGTACGCTGATCAGCTACGCGAACTTCCCGTCGACCGAGTACCTCGACGTCACCGACTTCGTCGACTTCGTCTCGTTCAACGTCTACCTGCACCGCGAGAACGACTTCCGCCGCTACCTGTCGCGGCTGCAGAACCTGGCCGAGGACAAGCCGCTCGTCCTCTCCGAGTTCGGCGTCGACTCGATCCGCGAGGGGACGGACCACCAGGCCGAGCTGCTGTCGTGGATGATCCGCGCCGGCTACGAGTCGGGCGCGGCGGGCACGTTCGTCTTCTCCTGGACCGACGACTGGTTCACCGGCGGCTCGCAGATCGCCGACTGGGCGTTCGGCGTCGTGGACGCGGAGCGCGGGAAGAAGCCGGCGTTCCACGCCGTGCAGTCGCAGTACACCGCGCCGCTGCCACCGCGGCTGGAGCGCTCGCCGAAGGTGTCGGTCGTCGTCTGCGCCTACAACGCCGAGCGCACGATGGACGCGTGCCTCACGTCGCTGCAGACGCTCAACTACCCCGACTACGAGGTCGTGGTGGTGAACGACGGCTCCACCGACCGCACGCTGGCCATCAGCCAGGAGCACAAGGCGCGCTACGACGCCGATCCGAACGGTCCACGCTTCATCCTGGTCAGCCAGGAGAACAAGGGCCTCAGCGTCGCGCGTAACGTCGGCGCCGAGGCGTCGTCCGGCGAGATCGTCGCCTACACCGACTCCGACTGCGTGCCCGATCCGGACTGGCTCGCGTTCCTCGTCTACAAGTTCGTGCGCAGCGGCTTCGTCGCCGTGGGCGGCCCGAATTTTCCGCCGCCCGAGCCGAGCCTCGTACCCGCCGCCGTCGCCGTGTCGCCGGGCGGGCCGACGCACGTGCTGCTGAACGACGAGGTCGCCGAGCACATCCCGGGCTGCAACATGGCCTTCACGAAGCAGGCGCTCGACGAGGTGCACGGCTTCGAGGCGATCTTCGCCGCCGCCGGCGACGACGTCGACTTCTGCTGGCGTCTGCAGAACCGCGGCCACACGATCGGCTTCAGCCCCGCGGCGACGGTGTGGCACTACCGCCGCAACACCGTGCGAGCCTACCTCAAGCAGCAGATGGGCTACGGGAAGGCCGAGGCGCTGCTGTACTTCAAGCATCCGTACCGCTTCAACATGCTCGGGCAGTCGCGCTGGCTCGGCCGCATCTACGGCGAGCTCACGACGGCCGTGCTCTCACGGCGGCCGGTCATCTACTTCGGCGCGTTCGGCCGCGGGCTCTTCCAGTCACTGTACGAGGCGCCGTCGTCGCTGCTGTCGTACCTGCCGTTCACGCTCGAGTGGAACGCCATCGGGCTCCTGATGTTCCTCGCGGCGCTCGTGTCGCCGCGCATCCTGCCCATCGCCATCCTGCCGCTCGCCATCTCCATCGCGTGGGCCATCGGTACGGCCGTGAACGCCCGCATCGACCCGCGCTTCACCGGCTTCCGCGCCCGCGCGCTGATCGCGCTGCTGACGTTCCTCGGGCCGCTCGCCCGCGGCCTCCAGCGCTACATGTGGCGGCTCCGCGGCATGGTCGAGATCGAGCCGGAGATGCCCATGGCGCCGCGCGGCGCGCCCGACGTCGACGTGGCCGACCGCTCGTACCATCTCCGCTACTGGAGCGAGCAGGGGCACGAGAAAGAAGCCATCCTCGGCGGCGTCATGGAGTTCCTGATTCCGCGGAAGTACCTCATCACCATCGATCCCGGCTGGAACCGCTGGGACCTCGAGGTCTATCGCGGCATCTGGTCGAAGGCGCGGCTCGCCGTCGCGGTCGAGAACCACGGCGGCAACAAGCGGCTCCACAACGTGCGCTGCGAGGTGCGGCTCACGCAGGTGGCCCGGCTCTCGCTCGGCGGGTTCGCCGTCGCCGTCGCCGCGGGTCTGCTCTTCGGCGTCCCGGAGGTGACCGCCGTCGGCGGCGCGCTCGGGCTCGTCAACCTGGCGGTCGTCGTCGCCGAGAACCTGCGGCTCGGCCGCATCCTCAACGACACGTTCGACATCGTCGCGGCGAACCTCGGGCTGCGGCCGGTCGGCGCGACCGCCAGCGCCCCCGAGCCCGCGAAGGCGGCGTAGCGCGCGCATGGGCGGCACGCTGCGCGTCGTCGCGAAGGTGCTGCGCCGGCTGCGGCCGTACCGCGGCCTCTTCGCGCTCGCGGTCCTTCAGGTGCTGCTGGTCGGCGTGCTCGAGCTGGCGAAGCCCTGGCCGCTCAAGGTGATCGTCGACAACGTCCTCGGCGGCACCCCGTTCACCGCGTTCGGGTTGGAGGGGCTGCCGCCGCGCGCGCTCCTCGGCGTCGCGTGCGGCGCGCTCATCGTCGTCTACCTGCTCCTCGGCGCGCTGACCGTGACCAGCAACTACGCGACGATCGGCGTCGGCCAGCGCATGGTGAACGACTTCCGCGGGGAGCTGTACGCCCACCTGCAGCGTCTGTCGCTGGCGTTCCACAGCCGCCGGCAGGTCGGCGATCTGCTCTACCGCCTCACCGCCGACACGTTCGCCATCCAGACCCTCACCATGAACGGCTTCTTCCCGATCCTGACGTCGCTCGTGCTGCTCGGCGGGATGGTCGTCGTCATGGTGCGGCTGGATCCGTTCCTGACGCTCGTCGCGCTGGTCGTCGTGCCGCTGCTCTTCGTGACGATCGCGCGGCTGTCGCATCGGATCACCACGCTGTCGACCGACGCCCGCGTGAAGGAAAGCGCGCTCTGGGCCGTTGCGCAACGCACGATGGGCGCCATCCGCGTCATCCAGGCGTTCACCACGGAAGAGGAAGAGCAGAGCAAGTTCGTCGGCACGAGCCGCGCGAGCCTCGACGCCAACCTGCGCCTCTACACGTTCCAGACCGTGTACGCGGCGTTCGTCAACGTGCTGATCGCCGGCGGGACCGCCGCCGTCCTCTGGGTGGGTGCGACGCGCGTCCTGGACCATCGCCTCACCATCGGCGACGTCCTGGTCTTCACGAGCTACCTGGCGTCGCTCTACGCGCCCATCAACAGCCTCACGCAGACGTGGAGCCTGATCCAGGGCGCGAAGGTGGGCGCGGAGCGCGTCTTCGAGATCCTCGAGACCGTGCCGGATCTGCCCGACGGCACGCGTGAGCTGACGCGCGCCGCCGTCCGCGGCGACGTCACGTTCGAGGACGTCCACTTCGCGTACGACGAGCAGCGGCAGGTGCTGCGCGGCGTGACGTTCGCCGCGAAGTCCGGCCAGCTGATCGCGATCGTCGGCGCCACCGGCGCCGGCAAGACGACCATGGTCAGCCTCGTGCCGCGCTTCTACGACCCCAGCAGCGGGCGCGTGCTGCTCGACGGGGTCGACGTGCGCGAGCTCCGCCTGAAGGCGCTGCGCCAGCAGGTGTCGATGGTCCTGCAGCCGGCGCTCGTCTTCCCGACGACCGTGCGCGAGAACATCGCCTACGGCCGTTCCTCCGCCACGCCGGCGCAAGTGGCCGAGGCGGCCACGATGGCGCAGCTCGACGACTTCCTGGCCCGCCTGCCGGACGGGCTCGACACGGTCGTCGGCGAGGCGGGCGCGACCCTCTCGGCCGGCGAGCAGCTGCGCATCACGATCGCGCGCGCCATCCTGCGCGACGCGCCACTGCTGATCCTCGACGAGCCGACGTCGGCGCTCGACGCCGCCACCGAGGCGCGCGTCATGGCCGCGCTCGAGCGCCTCATGGCGGGACGCACGACGTTCGTCATCGCGCACCGTCTCTCGACCGTCCGCCGGGCCGACGTGATCCTGGTGCTCGACGGCGGGCGCATCGTGGAGCAAGGTTCGTTCAGCGAGCTGGTGGCGCGCGGCGGGCACTTCGCACGCCTCCACGAGACCCAGTTCGGGGGAGAGGAGGCCCGTGTCGCGACGTCGTGATCCGCTGCTCGTCCTCGGCATCGTGGGCCAGTATCCGATGGCTGGCGTCGCCTGGCAGGCCATCCACTACCTCCTCGGGTTCCGGGAGCTCGGCTGGGACGTCTGGTACGTCGAGGACTCCGGCGCGCCGCCCTACGACCCGCGTGCCGACGGCGTCACCGGCGAGTGCAGCTACGCGATCCAGTACGTCGGCGACGTGATGAATCGCGTCGGGCTCGGCGACCGTTGGGCCTACGTCGACATGATGCAGAACGCGGTCCACGGCGTGGGCCGCGCGCGGCTCGACCAGCTCTACCGCGACGCCGGCGCCATCGTGAATCTCTGCGGCGCGACCGCGCCGCGCGACGAGCACCGCCAGGGCGCGAAGCTCATCTACGTCGAGACCGATCCCGTCTACGAGCAGCTCATGATCGCGCGCGGCGACGCGTCATCGCAGAGCTTCCTCGAGACCCACGACGTGCTGTTCACGTACGGCGAGAACCTCGGCAGCGCCGACTGCCCCGTGCCCGTCGGCCGCTTCGACTGGAAGAAGACGCGCCCACCGGTCGTCATGGACTGCTGGGCGCGCGACGCCGACCCGGCCGCGCGGTTCTTCACGACGGTCGCCTCGTTCAAGAACACGGGCAAGGACGTCGAGTGGCAGGGCGAGACGTACCACTGGTCGAAGCACGAGAACTTCCTCCGCTTCCTCGACCTGCCGCGACACACGCCGCAGCCGTTCCGCATGGCGATGAAGCCGGAGCGGCCGGAGATCGAAGCGCGCGTGCGCGACGCCGGCTGGGACCTCGTCGATCCGGGCGCGACGTCACGCGACGTCGACGGGTATCGCGACTTCATCGCGGCGTCGCGCGGCGAGTTCACCGTCGCGAAGGACATCTACGTGCGCCCCCGCAGCGGGTGGTTCAGCGACCGTAGCGTCTGCTATCTCGCGGCGGGACGGCCCGTCGTCACGCAGGACTCGGCCTTCGGGAAGTTCATTCCGACGGGCCGCGGGCTGTTCGCCTTCTCGACGATGGACGAGGCGGTCGACGCGCTCGCCCGCATCAACGCCGACTACCCGGCGCACAGCGCGGCGGCGCGCGAGGTGGCGGCGGAGTACTTCGGCGTCCGCCCGGTCCTCGGCCGCTTCCTGGCCGACGCCGGGCTCGCCTGACGCGTGCGGGTCGTCGTCACGGGCCTGGTCGCGACCTATCCCGTGGGCGGGGTGGCCTGGGACTATCTGCAGTACGTCCAGGGCTTCCACGCGCTCGGCTGCGACGTCGTGTATCTCGAGGACACGGGGCAGTGGCTCTACGACCCCGACGCCGGCACCTTCACGCCGGACGCCGCGCGCGGCGCGCGCTTTCTCGGCACCACGCTCGCGCGCCTCGTCCCGTCCATGGCCGAACGATGGGCCGTTCGCGGGCCCGACGGCACGGCGCACGGCCTCGACGACACCGCGGTCCGGCGCGCGTGCGCCGAGGCGGACCTCTTCCTCAACGTGTCGGGCTCGACGTGGCTCCGCGACGCGTACCGCGCCGCGCGCGTCACCGCGTACCTCGACAGCGATCCGTCGTACAGCCAGGCCAAGCTGGCCGCGGCCGACGCGGGCACGGCCGACGAGGGGACGGCGCAATCCGCCGCGTTGATCCGCCGCCACGACGTCTTCTTCACGCTCGGCGAGCACATCGGCGCGCCGGACTGCGCGATCCCGACGGCCGGCATCCACTGGCGGCCGACGCGGCAGCCCGTCGCGCTGGCGGAGTGGCCCGTGATGCCCGGCCCCGACGCGCCCTTCACGACGGTGTTGTCGTGGAAGATCGAGCCGACGCCGCCCGTCGTCGGCGGCGTGGTCTACGGCGGCAAGGACGTCGAGTTCACCCGCTTCCTCGATCTCCCGCGCCGTACGCCGGAGCGTCTCGAGGCGGCGATCGCCGGGAACGCCCCGCGCGAGCGCATCGCAGCGGCGGGCTGGCGCGTGCGCGACGCGCGCGACGTCTCGACGACGCTCGACGACTACCGCGACTACATCGTCGGCTCACGCGGCGAGCTGTCGGTCGCGAAGAACGCCTACGTTGCCACGCGCAGCGGGTGGTTCAGCACGCGCAGCGCGGCGTACCTCGCCTGTGGGCGGCCGTGCGTCCTGCAAGACACCGGGTTCTCGGCGCACGTCCCATGCGGTCCGGGGCTGCACGCGTTCACGACGGCCGACGAGGCGGTCGCGGCGCTCGCGGCGATCCGCGCGGACTACGCGACGGCCTGTGCGCACGCGCGCTCGATCGCCGAGTCCGCGTTCCGCGCGGAGGACGTCTGCCGCCGCGTGCTCGAGGAGGCGCTCGGCTGATGGCACGCATCGTCGTCGCCGGCTACCTCGTCCGGAATCCGATGGGCGGCTACGCCTGGCACGTCGCGCACTATCTGCGCGGCCTGGCCGCGCTCGGCCACGAGGCGTGGTTCTACGAGGACACCGGCCACTACGCGATGGCGTACGATCCCGTGACGAACGAGTTCGGCCCGGAGTACGCCTACGGGGTGCGCGCCGCCGGCCGCTTCCTCGACCGGCTCGGCGTCGGCGAGCGGTGGGTCTTCGTCGACGTCGCGCGCGGCGAGGAGTACGGCCCCGGGGCGGGGCGGGCGGACGCGCTCCTGCGCGAGGCCGATCTGCTCATCAACGTCGCCGGCATCAACCGCATTCCCCCGGACCGGCGGGCGGGCCGGCCCGCGGTCTACATCGACATCGATCCGGCCTTCACGCAGATCCAGGCCGAAGGCGCCGACCCGATGCTCCGACAGGTCCTGGCCGAGCACCAGCATCACTTCACCGTCGGCGAGAACATCGGCACGCCGCGCTCACCCGTCCCGACCGCGGGAATCGCCTGGCGGCCGACGCGCACGCCCGTTGCGATCGACCTCTGGGCCGACGCGGGCGCGCCCGGCGTCGCCTACACGACGGTCGGCCGCTGGAACGAGAGCACGCGCGATCTCACGTGGCAGGGCGAGACGTATCGGTGGCGCAAGCGAACCGAGTGGCTGCGCTGCCTCGATCTGCCGGCGCGGACGGGCGCGCAGTTCGAGGTGGCGATGGACGTCGGCAGCGTGCCGGACGATCCGGGCGTCCTCGGCGCGCACGGCTGGCGCATCGCCGACCCGCGTGCCGTCTCGGGCGACCCGTTCGCGTATCGCGACTATCTCCGCGGCTCGCGCGGCGAGTTCACCGTCGCGAAGGACCTGAACGTGCGGCTGCGCAGCGGCTGGTTCAGCGATCGCGCCGCGTGCTACCTGGCCGCCGGTCGGCCGGTCGTGGAGCAGGACACCGCGTTCGGCGACGTCCTGCCGCTCGGTCCCGGCGTGCACGCGTTCCGCACCGTGGAGGAGGCAGCGCAGGCGATCCGGACGATCGAGGCGGACTACGCCGCGGCGAGCAAACACGCGAGCTCGGTGGCTCGCGAGTACTTCGCGGCGGAGCGCGTACTCGGCCGCATGCTGGCGGCGCTGTAGGCCGGCCATAGGCTCAAGCTTCCGTGGCACGGGGACCGATGGTACGGTCTCGCGCGTGGCAGACCTCGGCCCTGCCGGCGGCCGGATGACCAGCGCGCAGTACATCGCGTTGATCGATCACGGCGGACTCGAACCCGACGACCGGGTGGAGTTGCTGGAAGGGGTGATCGTCACCGTGGCGCCGGCGAATCCGCTGCACGAGGCGATCACCGACAAGGTGGCGCAAGCGCTCGAGGCCACCGTAGGGAACCGGGCTGCCATTCGCATCGAGAAGTCGCTCCACGTCGGCCCCTTCTCCACGCCGCATCCCGACGTCGCCGTGGTGCCCGGTAGCCTCGACGACTATCTCGGTGTCCGGCCACGGACGGCACTCCTGGTGGTCGAGGTCGCGGACGGCTCGCTCGCGCAGGATCGCATCACCAAGGCGGCCATCTACGCCGCCGCGGGCATCCCCGACTACTGGATCGTCGACCTCCGTCACGACGTCGTCCGCGTCAACCGGGTGCCGAACGCTGCAACGGCGAGCTACGGTCGCATCGAGATGGCCCGCCGCGGACAGCGACTCGAGCTCGTGGCGATGCCGGGCACGTCCGTTGCCGTCGACGAGCTACTGCCGCCGTCGCGCGCATAGCGTCGGCTATTCCGGCGACCAACGCGCGCGCCACCAGTGGAAGCGGTAGAGCAGGTTCCGCGGCGCGAGCTCGATGGACCGTCCGAGTTGCGCGCGCGCGATCGCGACGTCGCCGCGCTTGAGGCGACGCCGCCCGGTGCGATGCAGGTGCTGCGCGAGCCGCTCGCGCACGACGCGGTCGCCGATCGCCGCCACCGACGCCGGATCCTCGCGCAGCAGCCGCTCCAGCGTGCGGCTCAGCTCCTCGCGCCCGACGAGCCAGTCGCGCGTGATGTTCGTCTCGTGCCACCGATAGCGGAACACGACGCGATCCATGTACGCCGTCGGGCACGTCGCGAAGAGCCGGAACGCATAGTCGTTGTCGGGGTGGATGCGGAACGACGGATCGAACGCGCCCGCCGCCGCGAACGCCGCCCGCGGCACGAGCGAGGCCTGAAAATACGCCGGGAAGCCGACGAAGAGGTCTGCGGCACCGACGCGACGGCCGGCGAGCCGCGCGTTCATCTCGCCGGGCACGATGCGCCGCCCGGTATCCATGCGCTCGCCATCGGCGAAGACCGCCTCGACGCCCGGCGTCCGCTGCACGAAGTCGAGCAACACGGCGAGACGGTCGGGCAGGGCGACGTCGTCGGCGTCGTGGAACGCCACGTACTCGCCACGCGCGTGCGCGAGCCCGAGATTGCGTGCGGCGGCCAGACCGCCGTTCGCCGAGCGCACCACCCGGATCCGGTCGCCGTAGCGGGCGAGCACCGCGGGCGTCTGGTCGGTCGAGCCGTCGTCCACGACGACGATCTCGCGCTCGCGGTACGTCTGCGCGAGAAGGCTGTCGATGGCCTCGGGGAGCCACGACGCGCAGTTGTAGGCGGGCACCACGACCGAGATCATCGTTGCGCGGTGTGCCTAGGGGCTCGGCCCCTCCGGGTCAAGCGTTGGCCCTCCGGCGCCGGATGGGTCATCTTCCGCGCTCCGGATGCTCGAGCGTGCAGGACAGGGGACCCTGGCGTGGGTCGCGGGCGCCATCGTGTTCGCTGCGCTCGCCGTCGGCCTCTGGATCATCGCCGGCGACGACGAGCAGCCGCTGCCGCCGCAGATCCTGGTGACGGACGTCCTGGCCGAGCTGTCCGACCGGCTCGATCCCGCGACCGTGATTGCCCAGGCTCCCGACGCGCCCGTCGCGCTCGGGGGCATGCAGCCGGCGCCGTCCCGGGGCTACCGGCGCGCGCTCGTCGCACCCGCGCCGTCGGAGCTACGCTTCGTCGTACCCGCGCCGGACGGCGCCATCCTGCGCGTCGGTTACGGTGTCGACCGCGGCAAGAAGCCCCCGGCGGACGCGGCAGGCATCCGCTTCGTCGTGACGGTCGACGGCGCACCCGCGATCGACCGTGTCGTCAACCCGGTCACGGCGCGACGCGATCAGCGCTGGTTCGACGAGCGCATCGTCGTCCCGAAGAGCGAGGGGCCCGTCACGATCACGCTGACCACCGCCCGCGAGGGCGACGGTCCGGCCGCGGGCACGCCGGGGTGGAGCCGCGTGCAGCTGGTCCGGGAGACGCACCTCGAGCGCCAGGCGCCCGGCGACGGACGCCCGAACGTGCTCGTGCTCCTCGTCGACACGCTGCGGGCGGATCACCTCGGCGCGTGGGGCGCGTCGCCGAGCCCGAGCCCCGTCCTCGACCGCCTGGGCGCGGGGGGCCTCGTGTTCGACCAGGCGATCGCACAGGCGCCGTGGACGCTCCCGTCCGTCGCGACGCTGTTCACGGGCCTCTACCCGCGCTGGCACGGCGTCGTCGGCCGCTCGTGGCGGCACGGCACGCCCCCGGGCGCGGCGCCGGACGCGGACTGGGCGTTCCTCTCCGACGTGCTGCCGACGATCGCCACGACCGCGAATCGCGCCGGCATCAGCACGATCGGCGTGTCGGCGAACCCGCTCGTCTCGCGGGAGAACAATCTGGCGCACGGCTTCGAGACGTTCGTCGAGCTGCGCCCGCGCAAGGGCGGCGAGGAGGGCTGGGCGCGCGCCGACGAGGTGAACGAGCCGTTCCTCGCCTGGCTCGACCGCAACCCCGGCCGGCGCTTCTTCGCCTGGCTGCACTACATGGAGCCGCACGATCCGTACGAGCCGGCAACGGGCACGCGGCCGCCCGAGCCGCCGGAGCTCAATCCCGAGGTGCGCGCGGGCCTCGTGCGCAATCTCGCCGAAGCGATCCGCAAGGGCCGGCGGCCGCCGCTCTCGGACGTGGAGCTGCGTTACCTGCGCGCGCTCTACGACGGCGCGATCACCGCGTGGGACCAGGCGCTGCAGCGGCTGCTCGCCGCGCTCGAGACGCGCGGCGTCCTGCGGCACACGGTCGTCGTCGTGACGGCCGATCACGGCGAGGAGTTCCAGGAGCACGGCCTGCTCGGGCACCGGAAGCAGCTGTACGACGAGTCGATCCACGTGCCGCTCGCGCTCGCGGGGCCGGGTATCCCGATCGGGCGCCGCACCGACCAGGTGCAAGGGATCGACCTGTTCCCGACCGTCGCCGCGCGCCTTGGGATCCCGGCGCCTCCGGGGCTGCCGGGGCGCGACGTCCTGGCGGCGACGCCGCCCGCCGAGCGTCGCGCATGGTCGGAGACGCGCTACGGTGCGGGACCCGACGGGCAGGACGTCGAGCTGGACTCGCTGCGCTCGCCCGAGCGGAAGCTCATCTGGGCGCCGTCGACGGACACCCGCCAGCTCTACGAGCTGGCGGTCGATCCCGGCGAGCGCGTGAATCGCTGGGGCGACGACCCCGCCGGCGCGGACTTGTTGCGCGATCTCACCGAGCGACGCGACACCGCGCCGCCACCGCCGCCGGTCGGCGGCGGCGACCCGGCGCTGCAGGAGAAGCTGCGCAACCTCGGCTATCTCGACTGATGGTGCGCGGCGATGCGCAGCAGCACGCCGGGGTCGGGGCGCCCGAGCACCTCGTTCGGACGGAGGAACTTCCGCAGGAGGTCGGGCATCACCGCGAGCTGCGTCTCGTAGGCCGCGAGAGCCGCCCGCTTCGCGGCGAGGTCCGCCGGCGAGAGCCGCGTCTCGAGCCAGGCGGTGTCGCCGTAGCGCTCGCCGGCCGGCGCCGGCATGTCCACCGGATCGCCGAGCGCCGGCGGCCAGGTGTGGTCGTGAACGAGGAACGTCAGCACCTGCGGATCGGAGTCGAGGCGGCCCTGCGCCCGCAGCGTGTCGATCGCCTCCGTGACGAAGTAGCTCGTGTGCGCGTGATCGAGATGCGTGTCGCTCGGGTGCGGCATCACGATCACGGTCGGCGCCAGGCGGCGGATCAGGTGCGCCATGATCGACGTCAGGTCCATGCCCTCGTAGTCGAGCCCCGGGTCCTCGGCGTCGGGGTAGGGCGGGTGGTCCTGGACGGTGTACGGCGACGTGTAGGGCTGCGCCCAGTGGGCCTGCCACAGCTCCGCGAGGCCGCCGTCGGGAAAGCCGAGGAAGTGGACCTGCCGGCGATGGACGCCGAGGCGGTGCGTCGCGCTCAGCGCCTCGCGCCAGCGGCGGCGCCCCAGATCGATGAAGTCGTTCCCCGTCGGCTTGCCCAGGTGCCCGATGGGACCGAGCGCATCGGGGTAGCCGTCGCCGTTGGTGACGAACACGACGTCCACGCGGACGCGCTGGTGGGTGAGACGATGGATCATGCCGCCGACGGCGATGGTCTCGTCGTCGGGATGCGGCGCGAAGACCAACACGCGCGGCCGGTCCGGCAGGGCCAGCGGCGGCAGCGCCGCGGCCGGCAGAGCGCAGACGAGCGCCATCGACAGGATCACCCACCACATCATCGTCGCGAGCGGCCGCCGGCCGCTCTCCCCCTACACCTTGTACTTCTGCACCAGGCTGCGCGCGATCACCAGCCGCTGGATCTCGTTGGTGCCCTCGCCGATGATCATGAGGGGCGCGTCCCGGTAGTAGCGCTCGACCGGGAACTCCTTGGTGTAGCCGTACCCGCCGAGGACCCGCATGGCCTCCAGCGAGACCTCCTGACAGGTCTCCGAGGCGAACAGCTTCGCCATGCCCGCCTCGAGGTCGCAGCGCTCCCCGCGGTCCTTCATGTCGGCGGCCCGGCGGACGAGCAGGCGCGACGCCTCGATCTTGGTGGCCATGTCCGCCAGCTTCAGCTGGATGGCCTGGTGCTCGCAGATCGGCTTGCCGAACGTCATCCGCTCCTGCGCGTAGCGGATGGCCGACTCGAACGCCGCCTGCGCGACCCCGACCGCACGCGACGCGATGTTGATGCGGCCGACCTCGAGGCCCGAGAGCACCGTCTGCAGGCCGCGGCCTTCTTTGCCGCCGATCAGGTTGGCCGCCGGCACGCGGTAGTCCTCGAACGTGACCTCGCACGTCTCGATGCTCTTGTAGCCGATCTTCTCGATGTCGCGGCTGACGGTGATGCCCGGGCCGCGCTCCGCGGCGAAGAGGCTGATGCCCTTGTGCGGCGGGTCCGCCGTCGGGTCGGTCTTCACGACCAGCGAGTAGATCGTCGCCGTGCGCGCGTTCGTGATGAACATCTTCGAGCCGTTCACCACGTAATGATCGCCGTCGCGCTTCGCCGTCGTGCGGATCTGCTGGGTGTCGCTGCCGGCGTGCGCCTCGGTCAGGCAGAGCGCGGCGCGGTGCTCGCCGCGCGCCATCGCCGGCAGCCAGCGCTCCTGCTGCTCGCGCGTGCCGAAGTGCTGCAGGACGTACGCGAACATCAGGTGCGTGTTGAGGACGCCCGACAGGCTCATCCACCCGCGGCACAGCTCCTCGACGATGCGCGCGTACGTCGAGACGTTCAGCCCGAGCCCACCCCACTCGGGGGCGATCGTCGCGCCGAACAGCCCGAGCTCCTTCATGCGGTCCACGAGCGGCTGCGGGTACTCGTCGTCGTGCTCGTAGCGGCTCGCGACGGGCATGACCTCGCGCTCCACGAAGCGGCGAACGGTATCGAGAATCTGCCCGGTGACGTCGGCGTCAGACATGCGCCGGAGTGTCACCATGATTGCCACGGCAGTTCAACCGAGTTCGGTGGCTGCGCTTGAAATGCGCGCCGGCGCCTCCTAGTAGTCGCCGCGGTGCGCGTCGCCGCGACGCTGGTCTGCCTGGGAGTCCTGGCGTGGGGGGTGCCGGTCCGGGCCGTGAGCCCCCATCACGCGGGCGACGACACCGAGGTCTTCACGGGCACCGAAGAGGTCCCCGGCGGCGGCGCCTCGCGCACGCCGGCGCTGACCTACTGGCGCGTCCGTGCCGCGCTCAGCGTCGGCGCGTTCGGCAGGCCGGCACGCGTCGGGCTGCTGCTGCCGTTGTCCGACGGCCGTCAGGACATCCTGATGCGGCATGCCGTCGCGCCGGGGTGGCGCTTCGAGGAGATGCAGGCCGGACCGAACCTGCGGGCGCAGTGGAGCGCGACCACCGTGCCGGCGGGCGACGTCGTCTACGATCTCGGCGTGCGCATCTCGGAGCGGCACGAGGTGATCCCGTCGGTCCCGCTCGCCGACGTGCCGCCGCCGCCCGCCGGCGCCGAGATGCTGGCCCCGGGCGAAGACATCCAGAGCCGCGAGGCCGCGGTGGTCGAGCGCGCGCGTGGGATCGTCGGCACGGCGCAGCGGTACGACGAGGTGGTCTGGTCGCTCTTCCAGTACACCGCCGCCTTCCTGCCGCCGACCGATCCCCCGGGGCCGCAGGACGCGCTGACGGTGCTCGCCGCACGCCGGGGCAACAGCCTCGGGCGCGCGCGAGCGCTCGTGGCGTTGCTGCGCGCCGCCGGCGTCCATGCGCGGCTCGTCGGCGGCCTGAAGCTCGAGAACGCCGCGCAGAAGCGCGCCACCAGCTCGTGGGTCGAAGCATGGACGGGGACCGCCTGGGCGCCGCTCGACCCCGTCGGCAACCACTTCGGCAGCCTCCCCGACACCTACCTCGCCCTCTACCGCGACGACCTGCCGCTGATCACGCACACGGCGGGCCTGCCGCTCACCTACGGCTTCACGATTCGGCAGACGACCCGCCGCGGGGTGGAGCAGGGTACGCACGACGAGGCGAGCACCGAGGCCGACGCCGCCACGGACAGCGCCGCGGGGCGCGACGGGGTGCAGACGCACGCGGCCTACGTCGCGGCACCCGTGGCATCGGTCGTCATCATCGCCGACCAGAGCGTGCCCGCGGCCGCGACCGACCGGATCCTGGGCGAGGCGCGCGCCGCCTCGATCGACTGCGTCCTGCTGACGGCGCGCTTCGACTCGCGCTACTTCCGCGAGCGCTACCTCGAGCGCCTCGTGGCGACGAACACGCCGCTCATCAAGCGGGCGAACCTCGTCCTCGTCGCGACGGCCGACAGCGCGGGCGCGCTCGCGCTGCTCGGGCTCGCCGAGCGCGGCGTCCGCCTCCCCGACAGCCGCGTCATCGTGGCGGGCGACATGAGCCAGCCCGCCGCATTGATGCTGGGCTCGCTGCTCTACACGCTGCTCCGCCCCGGGGAGGTGGCCCTCGTGCGCAACGAGGCCGACATCCTGCCGCTCTGGGAGATGGCACGCGCGAACCTCATCGACGGCGCGCCGCTCGCGGAGGAGGCGCAGCGCTGGAGCATCGACACGATCGTGCTCGGCGAGGCGGGGCTGCGGCTGCCACGATGGCGCCGGCCGCTGCTGCACGCGTGGGCGCGCATCGTGAAAGCCGGCGTGCCGCTGCCGGCGCTGACGCTCATCCTGATCCTGCCCGTGATCGCGACCATCGTCGTGATCGCCCGCGTCGTCGTCGGCGTGGCGACGTTCGGCATGTTCGGCCCGGTGATCGTCTCCCTGGCGTTCATCACGACCGGCCTCTGGTGGGGCACGCTGACGTTCGTCGTGATCGTCGGACTGGGCGTCCTCTTGCGGAGCGGCCTGCAGCACCTCCGCCTGCAGGCGATGGCACGGCTGGCCATCCTGATCGCGCTGGTGTCGGCGGTGATGGCGGGGCTCACGTACGTCGGCGCCATCATGGGGATCGGGCCGCTGCTGCATCTGAGCGTCTTCCCGATGCTGATCATGTCCAACGTCATCGAGAGCTTCGCGGCGTCGCAGGGCGAGATGGGCACGCGGCAAGCGGTCCGCATGACGATGAACACCTTGCTGCTGTCCATCGCCTGCTACCTGATCGTCGACCGCGCGGGCCTGCAGTCGCTCGTGCTGGCGTATCCCGAGCTGCTGCTCGGTACCGTCGTGCTGAACGTGCTCGTCGGGAAGTGGCGCGGGGTGCGGCTGCTCGAGTATCGCCGCTTCCTGCGCGCGCATCAGGCGGACGCGGCGCGCGGCGAGGCGCGCCGGGTGGCGCCGGAATGATCGCGACGCTCGCCCGCATCCGCCGCGACGTCCTCGGCATCAACCGCCGCAACCACGACTACCTGTTCCGCTGGAACCGGCGTGATCGCTGGCGGCTCGTCGACGACAAGATCGCGTGCAAAGCCGCGCTGCAGGCGCACGGCGTACCGGTGCCGCCCGTGCTCGACCGCTGCGACGCGCAGTGGGAGATCGCCGGTCTGGGCGCGCGACTGGCGGCCCATCGCGACTTCGTGCTGAAGCCCGCCCGCGGCACCGGCGGCGGCGGCATCATGATCGTCGTCGACCGCGACGGCGACGCGTTCGTGAAGGCCAGCGGCGTGCGGCTCGGGTGGCCCTACGTCGCCGCCCACGTCGCGGACATCCTGGCGGGGGTCTTCTCGCTCAGCACGCGCGAGGACAGCCTCCTCGTCGAGGGCCGCGTCGTGCCCGAGCCCGTCACCGGGGCGCTCGCCGTCGGCGGGGTCGCCGACCTGCGCGTGCTCATGCTGCGCGGCGTGCCGATCCTCGCGATGCTGCGCCTGCCGACCCGGCGCTCCGACGGCCGCGCAAACCTGCACGTCGGCGGCGTAGGCGTCGGCGTGGCGCTCGACGAGGGGCGCACGACCTGGGGCATCTCTGGCCGCGCGGCCATCGACGTCCACCCCGATCTCGCCGTGCCGCTCGGCGGCGTCGCGCTGCCGTGCTGGGACGAGGCGTTGCGGCTCGCCACCCGTGCCGCCGACGCCGTCGGCTTGGGCTTCCTCGGCGTCGACATCGTGTTCGACGAGCGACGGGGACCGCTCGTCCTCGAGCTCAACGCGCGGCCCGGGCTCGCCATCCAGCTGGCCAACCGTCGCGGCCTGCGGCCGCTGCTCGAGCGGGTGGCGTCGGCGACGTTGCCGGCCGACGTCGACGGACGGATCGCGCTCGGCCGCCGGCTCTACCGGGAGGCGGTGGCGCCCGGGGCGAAGCTGTAGCGGAGGGCGACGATCCGCGGCTTGCCGTCGCGGCGCTCGATGTCCCACGAGGCGGTCCCGCGCATCTCGCCGCTGCCGTTCGGCTCCTGGCGATACGTGATAACGAAGGGCCCGCTGACGGTCACCCGCTGATCGTTCGCCACGACGACGATGTCCGGCAGCGTGTAGCTGATGCCGTCGATCTGGGCGAACGCGGCGCGATACGCCTCGGCGATCGCCTCCAGGTCCTCGATGCCGTTCTCGCTCGCGTCGGGCGAGAAGAGCGTCATCAGCCGCGGCACGTCGCGGTCCTCGTACGCGAGGCGGAACTCGTGCACCAGCGCGCGCGCTTCGGCCGGCGTCGGTGGCGTCTTGTCCATGAACGGATCGTCGGCCGGATCGACCACGAGCTCGGACTCGACGTTCACGGCTTCGGCGGGCGGTGTCGGCGCGACCGCCGGCAGCGTCGTGCTGGGCGCCGTGGCCACGATCGTCACGGGCGGCGGCGCGGCGGTCGGCGTCTCCATGACGAAGTCGACCACGTCGGGCATGGCGCTGTAGACGCCGACCACGAGCGCGACGGCTGCCGCCAGGCCGAGCGGGACCAGCACGAGTCGGCGCGAGCGCTCGGTGGGCACCACGTCCACGGTGGGCGGCGGTGGCGGCGGTGTGGGACGAGCCGCCTCGACCGGCGGCGGCGCCGCCGCGACGGTCGGCTCCGTGGCGAGATCGTCGGTGGCGTTCTCGGCGGCCTCGTCGGCGGGCTCCGGTGCGGGCGCCGGCGCGGGTTCGGGCTCCGGCGGAGGCGGCGCGGCGACGACGGGCGCCGGCTCGGCCTTGGGGGAGGGACGTGGCGGCACGGGGTCCGGCGGCACCGGATCGGTGACGACGGCCGCAGGCGCAGGCACCGGCGCGGCCACGGGAGCGGGCGCCGGCGGGGCCACGACAGGGTCGTCGGACGGCGGCAGCAGACGCGAGTAGTCCGCCCAGGCCTCGTCGACGATCTCCGCGGTGATCTTCTTGCTGCCCGTCGCGAAGCCCGTCACGAGGCAGGCGTCGCACAGCACGTTCACGATGCGCGGGATGCCGCCCGTCACCTCGGCGATGCGCGCCAGGGCGTCGACCGTGAAGAGATCGCGGTCGGGGCTGCCGGCGTGCTCGAGCCGCGTATGTACGTAGGCGACGACCTCGCCGGGCGCGAGCGGCCGCAGCCGCACGTGCATCGCGATGCGCTGGCGGAGCTGGCGGAGGTTCCCCTGCGCGAGCTTCGCTTCGAGCTCGGGTTGGCCCGCGAGGAGGATCTGCAGGATCTTCTCGCTGCCGGTCTCGAGGTTCGAGAGCAGCCGCAGCTCCTCGAGGACGCGCGCGTCGAGATCCTGCGCTTCGTCGATCAGTAGGGCGACGTTGCCGCCGGAGCGCGTGTGCTCGAGCAGGAACTCGTTCAGCCGCTGCAGGAGGACGAGCTTCTTCGCGCCGTCGACCGGCACGCCGAGCTCCATCAGGATGTACTCGAGGATCTCTTCGAAGCTGACGGTCGGATGCAGCAGCAGCACCGTGCGCGTCCCGGCCGAGAGCGATTCGAGCAGGTAACGGAGCAGGGTGGTCTTGCCGGTCCCCGCCTCGCCGACCAGGGACAGGAAGCCCTTCCGGTGGTCGATGCCGTAGGCCAACGCCGCGGCGGCCTCCTCGTAGCAGGGGTTCCGATAGAGGAAGCGCGGATCGGGGGTGATCCGGAAGGGAGGCTCACGAAAGCCGTAGAAGTTCTCGTACATGCCGGCGCGGCCCTAGACCGCTCATGGTACGTGAGGGACCCCTGAGGTGAAAGCAGCAGGCAGGTCAGCGGAACGCCGGCATGACTTCGCTCGCGAACTGCGCCAGGAGCGCGTGGTCGAAGGGCGCCCGGACGTTCACGATGAACCCGGTCGCGCCGGCGTCCACGTACTCCTTCAGCCGCCCCTGGATGTCGGCGGCCGATCCGGCCAGCAGGGACTTGGCGATCCGCTCGTCGACGATCGCGCGGGCGCCGAGCCGGGTCGCCGGTCCGGCCAGCGGGATGTTGCTGATCATGACCAGCGGCAGGAACACCGACACCTTCTGGACGCACGGGTCGCGCTCGATCCGCGCACACTCCGCCTTCATCTCCGCGAGCCGGGTGCGAACGTCGTCCGGGCTGAGACCGATGGGGACGTTCCACTCGTCGGCGTACTTCGCGACCAGCGGCATGATCCACTTGGGTCCCTGGCCGCCGATCACGATCGGCGGGTGCGGCTTCTGGATCGGCTCCGGCGACATCGGCGCCTGGAAGAGCGAGTAGTACGTGCCGCTGTACGACGGGTTCCCGCCCTTCCACAGCAGCGTGATGACCTCGAGCGCCTCGCCGAGCCGCTGCGCGCGCTCCTTCGCGGTGCCGAAGTGGAAGCCGTACGCCTTGTGCTCGTACTCCTCCCAGCCGGCGCCGATCCCGAACTCGAGCCGGCCGCCGCTGATGTGGTCGACCGTGGTCGCCTCCTTCGCGAGCAGGGCGGGGTTCCGATACGTGTTGCCCGTCACGAGGAGCCCGATACGGATCGTCTTCGTCTGTCCCGCGAGCCCCGCGAGCATCGTCCAGCCTTCGAGGACGGGACCGTTCTTGTCTCCGCGCAGCGGGGCGAAGTGATCGTAGCCCCAGGCGGAGTCGAAGCCGAGGCGCTCGGCCTCCTGCCACGTCGCGACGAGCTCGCCGTAGGTGGTGTTCTCCTGCGGCGTGTGGATGCCGAACGTGATGCGCCCGGCGAGCGCGGGCGCGGCGGCGACCAGTAGGGCGAGCAGTGCTGCGACGACCACCGGCATGAGCGCACCTCCTCCTAACGGAACAGATCGAACTCGGGTTTCCGCACCAGCGCCGCGCTCGCGCCCGTCGTACCCGGCGTGTACGTCACGCCCCGCACGATCGCGACGGCCACGGCGCTGTCCTTCTCCATGACGAGCCCCGACGCCGCGGCGATCTCGTCCGCCAGCGCGACGACGGTGTGGTGCAGCACGCGGCCGTGCAGATCGGCGCGGCCGCGCAGGTCGAGCAGCGGCTCCATGCCCGCGCACCCGAGCGCCACCTCGACGAGCCCCTCGCGCCACGGCCGCCCGAAGGTGTCCGTGATGACGACGGCCAGCGCCGCGCCGAATCGCGCCGCCAGCGCGGCCCGGATGCGCTCGGCCGAGGCGTCGGGATCACGCGGCAGCAGCGTCAGCACGCCGTCGGCGAGCCCGTTCGACTCGTCGACGCCCGCGTTCGCGCACACCCAGCCGTGCTTCGTCTCGACGATCAGATGGCCCCGATCCATGCGCACGATCCGCTTCGCCTCGCGCAGCACGATCTCGACGGCGCGCGGGTCCTTGCCGCTCTGCGTCTGCGCCGCCATCGTCTGGGCGAGGGCCGACGGCACCACGTCGTCGAGCCGGACCACCGCGCCCTCGGCCTTCGACACCACCTTCTGACACACGACGACGACGTCGCCTGCCTTGAGTCCGACGCGCGACGTCTCGATCGCGTCGCCGATCAGCGCCGGCAGGTCGTCGCCGGGCGTGATCATCGGCAGGCCCGGGACGGGAACGATGGCGACGGTCATGCGGCTCGCACCCCTAGCTCCCGCAGCACCGCCGCCGCAAGACGGGCGGCATGCACCGGCGTGTGCATGACGGTGTCGGTGACGAGCACGCGCAGCCCCAGCGCCGCGATGCGTGCCGCCCACGCCGCGTCCGCGCCGTCCAGCACGAAGAGATCGATCAGGCCGTCGTAGAGGCGGGCGACTCCGCGCGGCGACACCTCGATGCCGAGTCCGCGCAGCATGCGGTGCAGGGGGCCCCGCACCGGGCGCCCGCCGACCAGCGGGCAGATCGCCGCCGCCGGTCCGCGCCGCCGCTCGAGCGCGCGCCGTACGCCGGGCACCGCGAGCATCGGTCCGATGGAGACGAGCGGGTTCGACGGCGCCAGGACGACGGCGCGGGCGTCACGCAGCGCGGCCAGCACGCCGGGCCCCGGGCGCGCCTGCGACGCGCCGGCGATCTCGATCCGCTTCACGCGGCCGCGGCCGCGGTGCCGCACCAGGTAGGTCTGGAACGCCAGGCGGCCGCGCTCGGTGTGGACGAACGTGCGCACGCGGTCGTCGGTCATGGGCAGCAGCGTGGCGCGCAGGCCGTGCGCCTTCGCCAGCGCCGCCGTGACGCGGGAGAGCGGCCAGCCCGCGCGCAGCCGCTCGGTGCGCCAGAGATGCGTGGCCAGGTCGCGGTCGCCGAGCTGGAACCACGTCGGCGCGCCGAGCGTGCCGAGCGCCTCCAGGCATGCGAACGTCTCGCCCTCGCGGCCCCAGCCGCGCTCGGCATCGGCGAGCCCCGTCAGCGTGTAGAGGACGGTGTCGAGGTCGGGCGCGACGTGGAGTCCGATGAACTCCTCGTCGTCGCCGGTGTTGCCGATGATGGTGAGCTGGCGTGGGTCAGTGCGACGCGAGAGGCCCTGGAGGAATCGCGCTCCCCCCACGCCACCCGCCAGCACCGTGATCGGCGTGCGCGGCACCGTCCTCCCCGATTCGCTTGTAGAGCGTGGTGCGCTGCGCCGGGGTGCGCCCGATGCCGCGCACGAGCGCCTCGATCTCCTCGGCCGACGTGTACTCGCCGGCGTCGGCGCCCGCCTCGCGCGAGATGCTCTCCTCCATCAGCGTGCCGCCGAAGTCGTTGCAGCCCGCGCGCAGCGAGAGCTGCGCCAGTCGATGTCCGAGCTTCACCCACGACGTCTGCAGGTTGTCGATGACGCCGCGGAGCATGCAGCGGCTCATCGCGTACATGCGCAGGTCGCGCAGGCCCTTCGGATGCGGCTCGACCTTCCCGTCGTGGTAGAGCTGCGTGTTCTCCCAGATGAAGCCGAGCGGCACGAACTCGGTGAAGCCGCCGGTCTCCTGCTGGAGCGTGCGCAGCAGGTCGATGTGGCGCGCGACGTGGCCCGCGGTCTCGACGTGGCCGTACATCACGGTCGAAGTGGTGGGAATGCCGAGCTTGTGCGCCGTCGTGATGATCTCGATCCAGGTGCGCACGTCGACCTTCTTGTGCGACAGGATCTCGCGCACCTCGTCGTCGAGGATCTCGGCGGCCGTGCCGGGGATGGAGCCGAGACCACCGTCGCGCAGCGCGCCGATGTACTCGGGATAGGCGAGGCCGGTGCGACGCGCGCCGTACATGATCTCCATCGGCGAGAACGCGTGCACGTGCAGCGACGGGTGGCGCTGCTTGATGGCGACCAGGACGTCCCGGTAGGTCCACGCGTCCATGTCGGGGTTGATGCCCCCCTGCATGCAGACCTCGGTGGCGCCGCGCGCGATCGCCTCGTCCACCTTGCCGAGCACGACGTCCAGCCCGTGCGTGTACGCGTCGGACTCCCAGCGCTGGCGCTTGAACGCGCAGAACTGGCAGTTCACGAAGCAGACGTTCGTGAAGTTGATGTTGCGGTTCACGACGTAGGTGACGACGTCGCCGACGTCGGTCGCGCGGATCGTGTCGGCGGTGCGCACGAGCGCCGTCAGGTCGTCGCCGTCGACGCCGAGCAGCGCCTCGGCATCGCCCACTGAGAGCGGCCGGCGGTCGAGCACCCCGTCGAGCATGGTGCGGACCGCAGGGCTGGCCCGACCGAGCGCCCGCTCGACGGGCTCGTCGTTCAGCGCCACGGCCTCGATGGCATCCCACGAATCGAACCAGCTCATGATGCGACACCCTCCATCGTCGGCGACGTTCCCGCAACCTCGGCCGCGAGCCGCGCGACGTGCGGCCGGAGCGCGGGCGCCAGCCAGCCGGGCCGGTCGATCCACTGGGGATAGATGGCGAGGCGCTCGGCCAGCCGATAGCCGGCGGCGGCGCACGTGTCGGCCAGCGCCGCGACGTGCGGCCACGGCGCCTCGGGATTCACATAGTCGGGCGTCAGCGGCGAGATGCCGCCCCAGTCGTTCAGCCCGGCACGCAGCAAGAGCGCATGGTCGTCGGGCGAGAGGTTCGGCGGCGCCTGCACGCTGATCTCGTCGTCGAGGAGGAGGCGGGCGACGGCGATGGTGCGCGCCAGGTCGACGGCCTCCGGCTCCGGCGCGTCGGCGAGTGGGATCGTCGGCTTGGCGCGGAAGTTCTGCACGATGACTTCCTGGATGTGGCCGTGCGCGCGATGGAGATCGCGGATGGCGACGAGCGTGTCGACGCGTTCGGCGAGCGTCTCGCCGATGCCGATCAGGAGCCCCGTCGTGAAGGGGATGCGCAGCTCGCCGGCCTCGCGCAGCATCTGGAGGCGCAGCGCGGGGTCCTTGTCGGGCGCCCACTGGTGCACCTGACCGCGCTCGCGCAGCCGCGGCGAGACGTTCTCGAGCATGAGGCCGAGGCTCACGTTGACGTCGCGCAGGCGCGCCATCTCGTCGCGCGAGAGGAGTCCCGCGTTCGTGTGCGGCAGGAGCCCTCGACGAAGCGCGATCTCGCACGCCTCGTA
Organism: uncultured Binatia bacterium (SeqCode); assembly: GCA_964432595.1. Lineage (GTDB taxonomy): Bacteria > Desulfobacterota > Binatia > DP-6 > DP-6 > DASYLJ01. The sequence continues at coordinate 284,034 of CAYSOF010000004.1, forward strand.
GACGTAGCCCGCCGTGGTCTCGTGGCCGAGCTCGCGCAGCGTCGAGCGAAAGCCGCGGAAGGCGAGCTCCGGCTTGTCGCCGAGGCACATGAGCGCTTCCTTGCAGCCCAAGGCGCGGCCACGCGCCGACCACGCGTCGACGTCCTCCGGACGCATCGTCCACGCGTCGGGATCGTCGGGGTCCTTGCGGAAGGTGCAGTAGGTGCAGCGGTCGCGGCAGAGGTTGGTGACGGGCAGGAAGACCTTCGGCGAGTAGGTGACCGTGCGTCCCCAGTGGGCGTCGCGGCGCGCGGCGGCGACGTCGAGCAGCGTGTCGGTGACGGCGGTGTCACCGAGGAGCGCCGTCGCGTCATCGGCCGCCAGCGGCTCGCCGGCAGCGACGCGATCGAGCACCTCGAGAAGGGGGAGGCGGGTGGTGCCGTGCGCGGAAGGCGGCATGGGAGACCGATTCGCAGCTACCTGCGGGTCCCCAGCGTGTCAAGGCAACGTCACCCTTCCGGGCGCGTCGCTCAGCCGTTCGACGCGATGCGCGGAAGCTCGGCGGCGGCGACCACCGGCACGGTGATCTCGCACGTCGTCCCGCCGCGGCTCGCCGTCATCGCGAGCCCCGCGCCGAGCGTCCGGACGAGCCGTCCCGCGAGGCGCAGCCCGAAGCCGAGGAGCCGGGGTGGATCGGCGCCCGGCCGGCCGGCGATGACGTCCTGGGTCTCGGCGATCAGCTCGGGAGCGATGCCGCCGCCGCTGTCACGGACCTCGAGGATCACCTGGTCACGCAACTGACGCGCGGACAGGACGACCTGACCCGCCGACGTGTAGCGGACCGCGTTGTCGGCGAGGGCGCGCACGAGGCGCGTGATCTTGTCCTCGTCGGTCGTCGCGACCAGGTCCGTCGGGACGTCGATCGTGATCGTGATGCCCTTCTGCGACGCCGCGGTCGCCAGCTCGCCCTGGACGTGGACCAGCACGTTCGCGAGGTGCACGGGCGCCAGGTTGATCGGCACCAGGCCGCGATCGAGCTCGACCATGTAGAAGAGCGTCTCGACGTAGCTCAGCAGCGCCGACGAGTTCGCCTGGATGCGGTCGAGCGCCAGCTTCTGCTCCTGCGACAGCGGCGCGTCCTGCTCGTCGCTCATCATGGTCGAGTAGCCCATGATGACGTTCAGCGGCGTGCGGAACTCGTGCGAGAGCGTCGCGAGGATCTGCTCGGGTGCGGACCGCAGGCGACGCAGCGCGGTCCGGCGGGCGAGCGCCGCCTGGACGACGTGGCGCACATGGTCGCAGTCGAACGGCTTCGAGAGGTAGTCGAAGGCGCGGTTCCGCAGGCCCTGGATCGCGGTGTCGAACGACCCGTAGCCGGTGATGATCAGGACCTCGATCTCGGGATCGATCTTCTTGATGGCCTCGAGGACGCTGATGCCGCCCATCCCGGGCATCCGCAGGTCGAGGGTGACCAGGTCGACGGTCTCGCGGGCGCAGATGCCGAGCGCCTCGTCGCCGGAGCCGGCGGTCATGATCTCGTACTCCGCGCCGAGGATGGCCCGGAGGGACTCGCGTACCCCCAGCTCGTCATCGACGATGAGCACCCGCGGAAGTTGCGTCATGACGAGACGGATCGAGCAGAAAACATGCCACCATCGCGTCGAAGAAGGCCTCGTACTACCGTGGGCCCGCGGCGGGGCGGACTACCCCGGGCGTCCAAATCTGAACGGGGCGGGACCCCAGCGGCACACTGCTGGACTCACTCCCGCGGTGTGACGCCATGCGGAGCGCCCGAGCCAGCTATCTGTCAGGCGCGTCGATGCCCAGCTTGTCCATCCGGTATTTGAGGATCCGGCGCGTCGTGCCGAGCAGCTCGGCGGCACGGGTCTGGTTGAACTCGGTCTGGTGCAGCGCTTCGACGATGATCTCGCGCTCGAAGTCGTCGACCGCGGAGCCGAGCGACTTCCGGCCGCCGAGCACCTGCTCCTTGATGCTACCCGGTGTCGCCTCGCTGCGACGCACCTGCTCGGGGATGTCGTCCAGCGAGATCGTCGAGCCTTCCGAGAGCACCAGCAGGCGTTCCATCAGGTTCTCGAGCTCGCGCACGTTGCCCGGCCAGGGGTAGCGGAGGAGGGCGTCCACCGCCTCGGGCTTGATCGTCTTCTCGGGAATCCCCATCTCGCGCGCCTTCGATTCGGCGAAGTGGCGGATGAGCAGCAGCAGGTCGTCGCGCCGCTCGCGCAGGGGTGGCAGGTGCACCGTGACGACGTTCAGCCGGTAGTAGAGGTCGGGACGGAACGTGCCGTCGCGCATCGCGGCGGCGAGGTCGCGGTTCGTCGCGGCGATGATGCGGACGTCGGTCTGCACCGACTTCTGCCCGCCGACGCGCAGGAACTCGCCGTGCTCGAGCACGCGCAGGAGCTTGGCCTGCGTCATCGGCCCCATCTCGCCGATCTCGTCGAGGAAGAGCGTGCTCTCGTGCGCCAGCTCGAACTGCCCGAGCTTCTTCGCGTGCGCGTCGGTGAACGCCCCCTTCTCGTGACCGAACAGCTCGCTCTCGAGCAACGTCTCGGTGAGCGCCGCGCAGTTGAGCGCGACGAGCTGCCGCCGCGCGCGCGAGCTGCCGTAGTGGATCGCCTTCGCGATGAGCTCCTTGCCGGTGCCGCTCTCGCCCGTGATGAGCACGGTGCTCTTCAGCGGCGCGACGGTGAGGACGGTCTTGAACGCCTCCTGCATGCCCGGCGAGCGGCCGATGATGTTGTCGATGTGGTAGCGGCGGCCGACCTCGGTGCGCAGCTCCTCGACCTCGCGGACGAGCGCCGCGTTCTCGGTCGCCTTGTCGAGGATCACCCGCAGCTCCTCGACGTCGAACGGCTTCGTCAGGTAGTCGAACGCGCCGAGCTTCATCGCGCCGACGGCCGTCTTCACCGTCTTCGTCGCGGTCAGCATGATGCAGGGCAGCGTGGGGAAGCGCCCCCGGATGTCCTCGAGCAGCTGCAACCCGTCGGTGCCCGGCATCAGGATGTCGAGCAGGACGACGTCGATCGGTCCCGCGTCGAGCGCCTCCATCGCTTTCTCGGCCGACTCGACCGGCACGGGCTCGTACGTGTCCTTCAGGACCATGCGCAGCGACTCGCGCACGCCCATCTCGTCGTCGACGATCAGTACCCGCTTCTTGTTCCCGTCCATCTCCACCATCAGCCTCCGTGTGATTCCGGATCGGCGACCGGCAGCCGGACCACCAGCGTGGTCCGACCGTCGGTCTCGGGGACGACACCCAGCGTACCGCCGTTGCGCTCGATGACCGCGCGCGCGAGCGTGAACGGGAGCGGCAGCAGGGTGGGATCGTTCAGGGACTGGGCCCCGTCGGGCGCGGCCAGCTGGCGCAGGCGCGACGCGGCCGCGCCGCCCGCGGCGAACCCGACGCGCACGACGCCGTTCGCCGACGCGTCGAGCACCAGATCCTCGCGCGGCGGGATCTCGCGCACGACGCCGGCCAACAGGTTCCGCAGCGCGTAGGCGACGTGCTCGGGATCGGCGGCGCAGCGCGCGGCGGGATCGCCCGCGCGACGCACCGTCACGGAGCGCGCGCGCAGCTCGGGCTCGACGTCGGCCAGCAGGCGGTCGAGGAGGGCGCCCACCTCGAGCGCGCGCGGCTGCGGGCTTTCCAGATGGGCGAACTCCAGCACGTTCTCGAGAAGCCCGTCCATGCGCGCGATCGCCTCGCCCGAGAGCGTCGCGAACCGGCCGCGCAGCTCGGCGTCTTCGAGAAGCGCCGGCAGATGATCCGCGAACGTCTTGATGGTGACGAGCGGGTTCTTGAGCTCGTGCGCCATCTCCGCGAGCAGCATCTCCAGATGGGCGCGGTCCTCCGCCGGTGGCTCCGGCGCGGGCTCCACGGGGGCCGCAGCCAGCGCGAGGTCATCGACGTCGACCGCCGCGGCGTCGCCCGCGCGCAGCAACGCTCGCGCGACGACGGCCTCGAGCTCCGCCTGATCGCCCGGCCACTCGCGCGCCGCCAGCGTCGCGAGCGCGGCGTCGGTGAACCTCGGTGCGGCGCCGCCGCGCCGCGCCGCGAGCGTCGCCAACGCCGCCGACGCGAGCGCCGGCAGCTCCTCGCGTCGATCGCCGAGCGACGGTACCCGCAGCGTCACGCTCGTGAGCCGCGCCGGCGGATCGCCGGCCGTCGTCGCGAGCACCCACACGAGGCCGTCGTCGAGCACGGCATCGAGCAGCAGCCGCGCGGCGGGGGCCAGGGTGTCGAGGTCGACGACGAGCGTCGCGCCCGCGGGGACGGCGCGCAGCCGCGGCCGCGCGCCGGTCACGGCCACCAACGGTCCGGGTCGACCGGCGATCGCGTGCAGCGCGCGTGCGAGGAGCAGCCGCGGACCCGCCGCCGGCATGACGAGCGCTATGGGCACGCCGAGCGCCGCCGCGTCGCGGGCCAGCGACACCTGATGGGCCGCGTCGGCGGGCAGACGTGGCGGTGCGAGGACGGCGGCGGCCGCCTCGGGCGACATGGCCGGCAGCACGCACCGGCCGCGCGGCTCACCCCGTCGCATCCCGTTGCTCCGCAGCCGCCGGGAACAGGATCGAGAACACCGTGCCGCCGCCCGCGCGCGGACGCGTCAGGATCGCACCGCCGTGATCGCTCATGATGCGGTGGGCGATGAAGAGCCCGAGGCCGCTGCCCGAGTCCTTCGTCGTGAAGAACGGGTCGAAGATCTGCTCGACCTGCTCGGCGGGGATGCCCGGGCCGGCGTCGGCGATGTCGATGACGCTCCAGCGCCCCTGCGGGCCCTCGTCGAGACGGCTGCGCACGTCGATGGTGGTGTGCGACGGCGACGCCTGGATGGCGTTCAGCAGGACGTTCATCAGCACCTGCTTGACGCGCGCCTCGTCGGCCACGACGAGCGGCAGCGACTCCTCGAGGTCCGCGCCGAGCAGCACGTCGCGCTTGCGGCCTTCGGCCTCGAGCAACCGGATCGTCTGCTCGGTGAGGACGTTGAGGTCGCTCGGCTCGAGCTGTGCCGGCGACGGGCGCGAGAACGCCAGCAGGTCGTTGATGAGGGTGCAGATGCGCTCGATCTCGCCGAGCGCCAGGTTGCGGAAGCCGGTGCGGAACTCCTCGTCGTGCAGGCGCTCGGGCAGCAACTGGATGAAGGTGCGCACCGAGACGAGCGGATTGCGGATCTCGTGCGCGACGCCGGCGGCGAGCGTGCCGAGCGCCGACAGTCGATCGGCGCGCGCGAGCAGCTCGCGGGCGTGCAGCAGGTCGCTCCGCAGGTTGCGCTGCTCGAGAAACTCGCCGGCGCCGTCGATCAGCCGGCGCACGAGCGTGCGATCGGCGGGCGGCAGCGGCGCGCCGCCGGCGCGTGCGAGGAGCAGCCGTCCGGTGTCACGGCCCGCGGCGTGCAGCGGGAGATCGGCGCTCCACGGGCCGTCGCCGGGCGTCGCGTCCGGCAGCATCGTCTTGAGTCGCACGCGGCCGAGCGTCGCGACGGTGACGAGGGCGTCGCCGGGCGACGGCTCGATCAGCAGCGCGGCGCGTTCGAGCCCGAGGGCGCGGCCGAGCAGCACCAGCAGCGCCCCGGCCGACGCCGGCCGATCATCGCGTCGAGGTCGACGTCCATCGTGGCGCCGTCGAGCCTTCGGCTCCTGATGGCGCGCCCCCCGCCTCCCGTTCGCTCCCACCAGCCCCACATCCTCCACCGCGAGCCCGCGCTCGTCCCGGTGTGCAAATTTGCACGGGTTCTAGTCGGGTAGTGTAAGGATGTCAATGCAATCCGAGTGATTCCGGCTCGGGACGCAGGGCGCGCAGGCGCAGCTGGAACGCGCCGATCGCGATCAGCAGCAATCCGAGCGACGTGAGTATCTGTCCGACGAGGAAGAGCAGCTCGTAGAAGCCGAGCTTCGCCTCGGCCATCGCCTGACGCTCCTGCGCTTCGCTCGCGGTGGGGAACAGCGCGGCGGGGTTCCTCGGCTTGGGCGGCGGGGCGTCGCGCACCACCTGACGATACTCCTCGAGCTTCGCGCGGCCCGCGATCATGTCGCCGAGGCCGACGCCCACCACGAGGATGCCGGCGAGAACGAAGCCGTTCCGCAGGAGCGCGCTGAGCGTGATGTCACCGGGCGACGCCACGGCCGCATCTTCCGTGCGCGCTTCGCGGCGGTCAAGGTGGTTGGACCTGCGCGGCGAAGGTGCGACAATTCGCCGACGTGGCCGGAGATCGAACAGATGCGCTCGTCGAGCGGATGCTGGCCGGCGACCGCACCGCGCTGGCCCGGCTCATGACCCTGGTCGAGAACCGAGCCCCGGAGCTGCCGGCGGTAATGAGCCGGCTCTATCCGCGGACGGGGCGGGCGCACGTCGTCGGTCTCACCGGGCCGCCCGGCGCGGGCAAGTCGACGCTGGCCGATCGTCTCGTGGCGGATGCGCGGGCTGCGGGGAAGCGCGTCGGGGTCGTCGCCGTGGACCCGTCGAGCCCGTTCTCGGGCGGTGCGGTGCTAGGCGACCGCATCCGGATGCAGGCGCATTTCCTCGACCCCGGCGTCTTCATCCGCAGCCTGTCCACTCGGGGGAGCCACGGCGGGTTGCCGCGGGCGGCACGGGACGTCGTGCGGCTCCTCGACGCCTACGGCATGGACCTCGTCCTCGTGGAGACGGTCGGCGTCGGACAAACCGAGCTGGACGTGATGCGGTTGGCTGATAGCATCGTCGTCGTGCTGGTGCCGGAAGCGGGCGACGCCGTGCAGATCATGAAGGCGGGGCTGCTCGAGATCGCCGACGTGTTCGTCGTGAACAAGGCCGACCGGGACGGTGCCGATCGCATGCAGATGGAGCTCGCGCAGATGCTGCATCTGCGGCCGCCGTCGCCGTGGGAGATTCCGGTGGTCGCGACCCAGGCGGTGCGCGACGTCGGTGTCGGCGACGTGGTCGCGGCGCTCGCGCGGCATCGCGAGCACGTGACGTCGACCGGCGATCGGGCAGGGCGCGCGGCCGCACGCCGCGCCGCCGAGCTGGTCGACATCCTGGACGAGGAGCTGCGCCGCCGGCTCGAAGCGGGTCTCGCCGAGGCGCCGAACGGGGTCGTCGCGGCGGTGCGCAGCGGCGACACCGATCCATACACGGGCGCGATGCGTATCCTCTCCGATGCGACGACGTTGGCGGGTCTCGTGAGGAACCGCGACGCATGAGTCGCGTCTTCGCGATCGGCGACATCCACGGCTGTCCGGGCGAGCTCGGCGCGTTGCTCGACGGCATGGGGCTCGAGCGCGGCGACACGGTGTGCTTCGTCGGCGACTACATCGATCGCGGCAAGGACTCGCGCGGCGTGATCGATCTGCTGCTCGCCTTCAGACGCCGCGACGACGTCCGGTCGATCTTCTTGAAGGGCAACCACGAGGACATGTGCCTGTCGTTCCTCGGCCGCGCCGGCCGCTGGGGCGAGTCGTGGCTGGTGAACGGCGGGGCCGAGGCCGTGCGCAGCTACGGCCTCGACGCGCGCTCGGCACCGGCGGCGCTCGAGGCGGCGATGCCCCCCGAGCACATCGCCTTCCTGGAGGGGCTCGAGCGCTCGCATCGCGACCTCGGCTACCTGCTGGTGCACGCGGGGATTCGTCCCACGCGACGCTGGGAAGAGCAGAGCGACGAGGACCTGTTCTGGATCCGCGACGAGTTCATCTCGCGCCCGCACCAGCTGCCGGAGACGATCGTCTACGGGCACACGCCGGTGCGGCAGGTCTATGCGGATCTGCCGTACAAGATCGGGATCGACACGGGCCTCGTGTACGGCGGCTGCCTGACCGCGCTCGAGCTGCCGGACCAGACGCTGCACCAGGTCGTCGCCGGCGAGCGCCGCGTGCGCCGGTCCGCGCTGCCGCCGAGCCGCCGTCGGGCTTGATTTCCCGCCGACGGGCCGCCATGTTGCGACCCCTGCGGTTTTTGGCGGCGTAGCTCAGTTGGCTAGAGCGAGGGTCTCATAATCCCTAGGTCGGCTGTTCGATCCAGCCCGCCGCCACTCAATTCCGCCGCAGCGTCGAGCACTCGAGTCGACGCGTTCGCGGCGACCTTCCGGCGCGGCTCGCTGCGCCCGCGAATCCCTGCACTTCACGAGGTTTCGCGAGCTCGCAGAACCCTTCTTTCGTTTCGCGGGCTCCAAGAGGTATCAAACCGACGTACATGACCTTGCCGACCGACGACGAGCTGCTCAGCGCCGCACGCAACGGCGATCGGATGGCACTCGACACCCTGCTGCGAGCTCATCGGCATGGGGTCTACCGCTACGGTCTTCGCGTCTGCCCGACGACGGAGGACGCCGAGGACGCCGTCCAGGAGACGCTGTGGGCAGCGACGCGCGCGATCAGGAGCTTTCGCGGGCCGGCCTCGTCGATCGCCAACTGGATGTTCACCATCGTCCGCCGCATGTGCTTCCGGTTCATCGACGGCCACCGGCGGGCAGCCGCGGATCGCGTCGTGGCCGACGACCCGCTCCCGATCGCGTCGCTTGGTCCGGAAGACGTCGTCGCGGAGCGCCAGCGTGCCGAGCTCCTTTCGGCCGGCCTTCGCGCGCTCGATCCCCTCCACCGCGAAGTCGTCCTACTTCGCGACATCCAGGGGATCACTGCGCCCGAGGCAGCTGGCCGGCTCGGCATTTCGCTGGAGGCGCTGAAGAGTCGTCTTCACCGAGCACGCGCGAACCTGCGTGCTCAGATTCTCGCCCGCGCCGGCGCAGGCTGAGCCTCACCGCGCTTCGCGAGCGCGCGGCGGATCGCCCGCTCCAGCGCCTCCGCCTCGCCGCCGCACGCGACGATCGCGTCACGATCGACCAGAACGGTCGGGCGCGCGTTGGTGGTCCGGGCGAGGACGCATGGGAGCTCGCCCGCCGAAATGCCCCAGTCCGCGGGGAGCTCGTCGCGGTGCATCTCCGTCACCGGCATCCCGAGACGCGCCTCGCAGCGGTTCCACGCGGACCGCCGTCCGATGGCGCCATAGGTGATCTCGCAGAGCGGACATTCCTCGCGGCCAACGGCTTTCTTCACGACGTCGAGCAACATCGCGCGCACGCCGCTCCGGCCGTCGTAGACGAGGATCAGCTCCGTCGGGTTCGTCATCTGCACCTCCTGCTGAATGGAGGCGTCGGACGCGCAAAAGGATTCGCTACGCTGTTCGCGCCGTGACGATCGCGAGCCCGCGCTCGGCGGCGGTCTGTCGATCCACGGCGACGTCGCCGAAGCCGCAGCCCCGCAGGACCGCGCCGACGTCGTCGGCGGTGTGGAAACGGTAGACCGACGGCGGGAAATCGTCCGCGTGCGGATCACCCTTTTCGCGGAAGCAGAGCACGAGCAGGCCGTCTCGTTTCAGCACGCGCCGGACCTCCGCGAAGGCACGCTCCAGCTGCTCCCAGAAGTACAGCGTGTGCACCGAGAATGCCTTGTCGAAGATTCCATCGGAGAACGGCAACCGCTCGACCGTGCCTGCCCGGAGCTCCACGCGATCCCGCGCGATCAAGGGCGCGCACCGGCGGGTGGCCGCCGCGACCATGTCGTCGGAGGGGTCGACGCCCGCGACGCGCCCGCGCGTGACGAGCTCGGCCACGCGCTGCAGCGTGCGCCCAGGTCCGAAGCCCACTTCCAGCACGGCGTCCTCGGGCCGCAGCGCGAGCCGCTCGACGACGGCGTCATTCTCGGGCGCGGTCTCGCCCTCCATGATCCGCCCGATCAGCCAACCGAGCAGGCCGCTCGGACACCGCGACTGACGCGCGATGAACTCGGGGCGTCGCATCACGACGTCCGGTGTGTGCCGCACGTGCGGTTCTCGGAGCCGACGCGCAGCCATGTGGTGGTCCGTCCGAGCAGCGTGATGCCGATGTAGCCTCGCAGGCGCGCTCGGTCGGGCCCGTCGAGCGCCAGGTTGCAGCGATAGGTGCGCCCGCTCGTCGGGTCGTAGATCAGCCCGCCGGTCCAGCCACCCGATCCGCCCCGGTCCGGTCGAAGGTCGCTGAGGACGCGAAGCCCGACGATCTCCCGGCCACGGAGCGCCGCATCGGGGTTCTGCGCATCCGTCAGCGGACAGCCGTTCTCGTCGAACGGCGACCGAAGCCAGATGACGGTGCCGCACAGCGCCTCGCCGCAGCGGGCGATCTCTATCTGCGCCGCGCCGCCCTCGGCGTACCACCGTCCCTCGGGCGTCTCTGCGTGCGCGGCGGTCGCCGTCGCACCGATCAGCGCGACGACGGCGGCGCGCGTGACGAGCCGGGGCACGGGACAGACCCGGGGCCGCATGCCGAAGCAGACGCGCAGCGGCGGCAACGTCCGCACGACGAAGTGGTAGATGGCGAACGTCAGCACGACGGAGACGAGGAGCAGCAGCGCCGATTTCGTCGCGATGCCGAGCGGCAGCTGGATCAGCCAGTAGCCGGGTACGACGATCGCCGCCTGGTGGAGCAGATAGACCGGAAATGCCGCTTCGCTCAGGTAGTGGAGCGGCGCATTGCCGAAGTCGAGGAAGCGCTTCGCGAGACCGAGCGACCCGAGCACGAAGCACCCGCCGGCGACCGCGCTGCCGGCCAGCATCACGAACGGTACGTCGTACAGCCGGAGCAGCCCCCCGAGGAGCACGCCGCACGTTGCGACGCCGAGCACGAGCGCTCGTCGCCACTCGCGCTGCGCGACCGTCTCGACGATGGGGTGGCGCGCGAGCAGGAAGCCCGCGAAGAGGTACGTGCTGTAGTACGCGACGTTTGCCCAGTCGTCGTACAGATTCTGCACGCCGGGCCAGTAGGGACGCAGCAGCAGCTGCGCCAGCGCGAGCGGAATGATGGGCGCGTACACGAGCGCCGCCGGCACGCGCTGCGGCTCCGTCGGGCGGCGCAGCAGCCACGCGAAGACCGGCAGGTAGATCACGGTGAACGTGAGCAGGTACGCGACGAACCACAGATGCGCCCACGTGAACCGTTCGAGCGTGAAGAACGTCGGCAAAAACTCGCGGAACGTTTCGTGGAACGGCGCGGCGACCGGCAGCCCCTCCGGGATCACCGTGCGAAACCCGTCCTGCAACGCCGGGCTCACGCGAAGGCCGTTGCGGTTGAGATCGAGTCCGCCGGAGAGCTCGAGAAACTTGATCACCGGCATGAAGACGAGGCAGCCGAAGACGAGCGGGACGAGCAGGCGCCGGACGCGCTCGCCGACGACGCCCGACGGTCCGCGCGCGCGCATCGACTCGCAGAGCGACCATCCCGCAAGCAGGAAGAACAGCGGCATGTGCCACAGCCCGATGAAGCCGCAGACGACGAGCCAACCGAACGACAAGGCGTCGTTGCGGATGTGGTAGAAGGGCGCCGGGCTGAACACCATGCCCACGTGGAAGACGAAGAGCAGCAGGGTCGCGATGATTCGCAGCCAGTCGATGTCGTACCGTCGGGTCATGGATCACTCCTTCGTCAGCGCGCGGGCGACGAAATGGACCACCGTCTCGCGCGCGAGCTCCTCGCCGACCGTCTCCGGCCGCGAGTCGAAGTGGCGATGGACGGCCCAGAAGACCGTCGTTTCCAGGATCAGTCGCGCCGCGGCGCCCACATCCGGCACCGGCGCCAACGCACCACGGCGGATGCGCGACTCCAACCACTCGCAGAGCAGCATGACGACGCCGCCGCGCGCGCCCTCGAACCAGTACGCGGCGAGCTCCGGATAGTCGCGGGCGGACGAATCGACGAGCTTGATGCGCCGGCGGTTGCGCGCGAGCAGATCGTAGAGCTCGGACACGATCGCCCGCGCCTCGGCCGGCGCGTCGACGATGCGCTTCCGCGCCCGTGCGGCGTCGAGCGCTGGCAACTGCCGGCCGCGCTGCAGCTCTTCACGAACGAAGCGGAGCGTCGCATCCGGCTTCGGCGTCGGGATCGGCAGCGCCGGGAACTCGGCGGGGGCGGGCAGGGCGTCGGCGTAACGGCACGCGAGATCGAAGAGCGCTTCTTTGCTCTCGACGTAGAGATAGAGCGTGCCCTTCGCGACGCCGAGGGCGTCGGCGACGTCCGCCATCTGCGTGCGGCGGTAGCCCTGCGCGATGAAGACGTCCGTCGCGACGCGGATGAGGTCGGGGATGCGGTCCGGCGGCGTCTCCCGTGGCATGGCCTCGGATATAACTGACCGACTCGGTCAGTCAAGAAGATTCGACGCTCGATGCGCCCTGAGCGGGTAGAACGCCCGTCCTCCGCGGTTGGCCGCGGCTCGATCGCTGGTGGCCGCTCTGATCGATCGACGACGTCTCGCCGACGACTACTCGAAGCAGCCGCAGCCGGATCCGGGTGCCGCGGTCTTCGCTTCGCAGGCGAGGAGGAACGCGCGCCGGGCCCGATGCTGCTCCCAGACCACCCCGGTGAGCACGGCCATCAGCAGCAGCGCGACGAGTACCACTCTGCGGACCACGACGGTCACGCCTATCTCGAGGCTCGTGGGTCCCGGAGCGCCGCGCGCATGGCCGCGAGCGCCGGCACCGTTCCGGAGCCGCGCGCCAGCACCTGCAGCACGTCCGTCACCCGCAACGCACCGGCATAGAAGCGCTCGATCACCGACTCGTCGTGCCGGTAGAACGACGAGAAGACCCCGACCCGCTGCGCCGGCTTCGCCGCCAGGAAGAGCATGCGGTTCAGCAGGCGGAAGAAGCGCTGCGAGCGCCAGTGCGCCGACGCCTCGGCATTCAAGAAGGCGGTGAGCGTGGCCGCGTCGAAGCGCGGCCGCGCCGCGATGCGCTCGGCCATCCGCACGGCGACGGGGAGCGAGTAGCCCGTGGTGGCGTGGAAGAAGCCGGCGGACACGCCGAGAACCGGACGGTCGTGCTGCGGTGCCGGCCCGCCGAACGGAATGGGGAGCGCGGCGTGCTCCTCCCGCTCGATGCTCTTCGCGCGCCATCCGTGCTGCTCGAGCCAGCGGGCGATGCGCGCGCGCGCGTCGTCGAGATCGAGCGCGGGTCCGTCGGCATAGACCGTGTCTTCGACGAGGACACGCGTCGCGCTGAACGGGACGACGTAGACGAAGCGGAAGCCGTCGTGCTGCTCGACCGTCGCGTCCATCAGCAGGGGGCGCTCGAGGTCGTGCGGCCGGGTCAGCTCCAGCTCCTGGCCGAGGAACTTCTGCCATCCGCAGGCCCGAGGCGACACCAACGCGCGAGCGTCGAGGACTGCGCCGGCCTCGAGTCGCGCACCCGTCTCGAGCACGACGTGGGTCGCACCCACCTCCGTGACCCGTGTCGCGAGGCGAACGCGCGGACCGAGCATGGCGCCGAGGTGTCGCGCGAAATCTTCGGAGCGCAGCGAGTAGTAGCTGCCCTCGAGCGTCCGCACGAAACCGGGGAATCGGACGTCGTGGCCGTCGAAGCCCCGGGCCCCGAGCGCGCGCAGGCGGTCCAGCGCAGCGCGGTCGACGTCGGTGCCATGGAAGCTCCAGGTGTGGTTGCCCCCGAGCGTGGAGCCGCCCTCGAGAACGAGGAAGCTGACACTCGGACGCGTCGCGACGAGGCGCTCGGCGAGGAGGCCGTTCGCGAGCCCGCCGCCGACGAGTAGCAAATCCGTCACGCGAGAAGCCGCTTTCGCGCAGGAGACTGCGGCAGGCCGGCGAGCAGACCGCGGAGCGGCACGGACTCGACCAGCTCTTCCCGCAGGCCGTCGCGACCCAGGATGCGATTCGCGGCCACGAGGCCACTCGAGAACGCCGCCTCCATCAGCATGGCCGGGAACGGCAGCGCCACCCAATCGCCGGCCACGTAGAGCCCTTGGACGCCCGTGTCGGTGGACGGCCGCGCGCCGGCCATGCCGACGTGGAACGCGGGGAAATCACGCCGGAGCTGAACGTGGCGGTGACGGACCGTTGCGCCGGCGAGCTCGGGCAGAAACTGCTCCAGCTCGGCCACCAGCGCGCCCTCGACGTCTTCGTCCCGCCAGTGCTCGGGAACCGCGTAGCAGTGCAGCTCGACGACGGCGCCGCCGTGCGTGCGCACCCATCGCGCCGACTCCTGCTCCGTCCGATCGAGGAACGCGATCGCGTCGAGAATGGCGTGGCGCTCCGTGATGACGAACACCGGCAGGTCCGTCCGCGGCGCCCGGTCCAGCCACAGACGCACCACCGCGTAGCGTTCCCCCGGCTGCAGGGCGGTCAGCCGCGGGTCGAGGCCCTCGAGCGCGCCGCTGCACTCGAGGATGCGTCGGGTCCCCACGACGTCGGTCGCGAGCACGACGTCGTCGAAGCGCTCGCCCCCGACGAAGAACCCCGGATCGATTCGCTCGACGCGTGCGGACAGTCGGACGTCGACGCCGAGGCCATGGAGCCGTTCGCGGATGGCCCGCAGGAACGCCGCCTCGTAGTCCTCGGTCGGATGGTCGTACACGAGGCCGCCCGCGTGGCCGAGATAGTACGAGTGGAAGCCCTTCACGAGCTCCGCCATGGACAGCCGGTCTTCGTTCGCGAAGTACGCGCGCGCGAAGGTACTGAAGGCGACCTTGAGCCGCGGTGGTAGGCGGGCTCTCCGGTCGAACTCGGCGAGGCTCAGGTGATCCAGCTGCCGCGGCGTCGCCTCCGCGTCATACTCGAGGAAGACGCCCATCGCGTCGCGCGTCGGCGCGCGCAACACGTCCGGGAGTCGATAGAGTCCTGCCCGCGCCATGGCCAGCAGGTTGAGCACCGGCGTCGTCTCCCGGCTGTCGAAGGAGATCTCGGACCCGCCGGGCACCAGGATGCGGTAGTCGGAGATCGGGGCGAAGCGCTCACGGACCCCGAGACCGTCCAGGAAGCGATTCAGGTTGTAGTAGTGTCGGAAGAACGCGTGGAACCCGTGGCTGACCCGCTCGATGCCGGGGTCTCCCAGCTGCACCGTCCACGAGCCGACCTTCCCGCCGAGGTACGGGTTGGCGTCGAAGAGCGTCACCGCGTACCCGCGAGCACCGAGGGTGGTCGCGGCGGCGATACCCGCCAGGCCGCCGCCGATGACCGCGGCGCGGCGGTGGATCGCGAGAGCGAGCGGCTTCGCAGCATCGGGGCCGCACACCACCACCCGGTCGGGACCGAGCCTCAGGCGAACGAGGGCGCGCACGAGCGCGCGCCTGAACGTCCACGCCGCCGCGACGAGCGCGATGGCGACGATCGCGAGACTCTTCACGTCTGTCCTGGCCGCGCGCCGCGCGGTGGCGTCGCGTATAGCGCGTGGGCGACGACTGTCCAGCCCGGCGCGATGGCGTCGAGCCGGTGGTGCGTGGTGTCGTTCCCCTCGACGCCCGGATGCGTCCCGCCAGCCTGACGTCGCGGCGGGCCCAATCCAGGGTGCGGGTCGTTGCTACCGGCGGCAACTCTCGGTAGTGCCGATCCCTACCCAAGGAGGGGTCCGATGCACAGGCTCGTTGCGCTCACGCTGGCCGTCTCGTCACTGACCGGGGTCGCGGCCGCGTGGTCCGCGGAACAGTTCGAGAAGCCACCGACGCTGCGTGCCGCCGACGCCGCACCCGCGGCGTTGACGAATGGCGACGGGTTTCGCGTCGACGATGCCGTGCCGACGGACGGCCTGACGACGCGCTTCAAGCTCCGCGCCGACGTCGGCACGTTCGAAGTGCACGGCGTGGAGACGCTGGCGATGCGGGTCTCGGAGCTCCCGGCGCTGCGCGCACTCTCCACGGCGAGCAAGACCGAGACCTTCACGAACGCGCTCGCGGAAACGGCGAAGCGTCCGGTCAAGGCCGCGGCGCATATCGTGAAGCACCCGGTGGAGACGGCGAAGGGCCTTCCGAGCGGGCTCGGACGTTTCTTCGACCGCGTCGAGGCGGGCGGCAAACGGCTCTACGACACGGCGACGGCGTCGGGGCGGTCGGGCACCGAGCGGACCAAGGAGACCGCCGAGGGGGCAGGGCAGGCGACCGCCGACGCCTTCGGATTGGAGCAAGAGCGGCGGAAGCTCGCCAAGCAGCTCGGCGTCGATCCGTACACGACCAACGCGCAGCTCGCCGCCAAGCTCGACGAGTTCGCCAAGGTGGCGTTCTACGGACGCGTGGGCCTGAATACGCTGATCTCGGTCGTCGTCCCCGCGTCCATCATCATCACCGGTACCAGCGCCACGCGCGACCTCGTGTATGACACGCCGCGCGGCGACCTCGTCGTGCGGAACGAGGGGAAGCTGCGGGCCATGGGGGTCGGCGACGCGGCGCTGCGCGCCCTGCAGCGGTCGCCCGGCTTCACCCTGAGCCTGCAGACGGAGCTGATCCGCCATCTCGAGGCCCTCGGCGGCGTGAAGGGACGTCCCGCGGTCGTCGAGCTCGCGGCCACCGCGACCACCACCGACCAGGCGCTCTTCCTGGTGCGCGGGGTTCGGATGCTGGCGGCGCGTCACGCCCAGCGTCCGCTCGTCGAGGTGACCGGCGCCGGCACGGTCTTCGGTCGCGACGCCGACGGCGGCATCGTCGTGCCCGGCGCCGTGGACTACGTGTCGTGGACGGCGCGGGTGGCGCGCTTCGCCAATCGCGCCGATCTGAAGGCCCCGAAGCGCGAGGTGCGCATCACCGGCCGGATGACGGAGCGCGCGAAGGGCGGGTTCGAGAAGCTCGGCTGGACGGTGGTCGAGGCGGTGCAGGACTGAGCACCGGCCGGCGCCAACTCGCCGACCCGCAACGCAATCCGTGGTGTGCAATCGATCTGGACGCTCCGCGCCGTCGCCCTCGAGGGCGCCGTGGTCGACGTACCGCGTCGGGCCGCTCCTAGGCTCAAAGGGATACCGCACCGTTTCTTGCGAGCGACCCATGGGCGTCGCCGGTCGATGCCGCGCTCTATTTTGGTTGGGCGTGGTCTTTTTTCTTTGACATGACCACTCTCGACCGACTAACCCTGACACGGTTCAGTAGCATGAAGATCGATCTGTCCTCGGGAACAACCAAGGAGCTGCAATGACGAGGATCGTCGGGCTGGCCGTCGGGATCGCGTTGGTTGCGAACATCGGCGTCTCGCATGCCGCTGACCTGTCGGTCGCGGCGCGCAAGCTCGTCATCACCGGCAAGGTCGCACCCGGTGGACGCGCGAAGGCGGTGTTCCTGGCAAAGGACCCTGCCATCACCAAAGGATCGGGGACCGACACCGCGCAGATCAGCGCCGAGCTCGAGGTGTCGTACGACAGCGCGTCGGGTGTCTTCCTGGCGCCAGCCGGCCCGGATTGGCTCCTGAACAAGCCCACGATCGCGAAGTACAAGAACTCGACGGCGCCATCCGACGGTGCCACCAAGACGGCGCAGGTCCGTCCCGGCAAGGTCCTGAAGCTGCTCGCGAAGAGCTTCGGCGACGTCCCGATCGACATCTCCTCCGCACCGAGCGGCAGCGTCCTCACGGTCTTCACCGTCACGAACGGGGCGGAGACCAACCGGTTCTGCAGCAGCTTCTCCGCCTGCCGATGGAAAGCGACCGGCGGCGGCACCGGGTACAGCCTCGTCTGCAAGAACGGCGGCCCGGCGGCCTGTCCGCTACCTCCGACGACCACCACGACGAGCCTGACGACCACGACGTCGACCACGACGTCCACGTCGACCAGCACGTCTTCTTCGACGTCGACGTCGACCAGCACCTCGACGTCGACGACCTCCACCTCCACGTCGACCTCCACCAGCACATCGACGACAACGAGCACGACCACGTCGACGTCGACGAGCACCACCACGACGACGTCGACGAGCACCACCACGTCGACGTCGACGAGCACCACCACGACGACGTCCACCACCACATCGACGTCCACCACCACATCGACGTCGACCACCACATCGACGTCCACCACCACGACGACGTCCACCACCACCACGACGTCCACCACCACCACGACGTCCACCACCACCACGACGTCCACCACCACGACGACGTCCACCACCACGACGACGTCCACCACCACGACGACGTCCACCACCACGACGACGTCCACCTCGACGTCGACCACCACGACGTTGCCCCCGCTCACCGGTCCGGCGGTTCCGCCGAACGATGGGAACGTGACCGTCAACGTCGCGGGCGGCAGCGCCGGGGATGTGGGAGGACGGAACGTCACGTTCTCCAGCTTCGTTCCGACCACGACGTGGTCGCAGCTCTACTGGGGCCCGGCGTCGAACGCGCTGCCGAGGGCCAGCCTCAACAATTCGCTGCAGACCCTGACGTTCAGCGGGATTTCCGGGACGATGGCGACCTGGGCGGGGAGCTCGAACTGGACGAACCCGGATACCGGCCTCACTCACTCGGTGCCGATCGAGATGCGCGTCACCATCACGGGTCTCGGTGCTACGCCCTGGGTGACGTCGGGCAGCGTGAGCGGACTCGATCCGGGTCCTGGGACCGGCATCGGTGCGGTCGTGAACGCCATCTCCCAGGTCGACTTCACGGCGAACGTGGCGTTCCTCGCCGACATCCCGACCGACGGCGCTGGGAACTTCATCGCGATCAACACCGTCCGGAACACCGGCGGGTTCACGCTCACCAGCTTCACCGGCGGATTCTACTCCGCGGCACCATGACGTGGCTCGCCCTCGGCGTGCGAACCTGGGCGCTACCGCTGCGCCGCAGATCGCTCGCGCACCCGATACAGGAAGACGCGCGGGCGGAACGCCGCCAGCTGTAGCGTGAATTCGCGGCCCAGCACCTGGTGCGCCGACCGTACGACCGGCGACGCACGGTCGAGCGTCGGGACCAGATAGACAGGCCGCCCCGCGCGTAGCAGCTCCCGAACGGTGCCGGTCAGCTCCCGGCCCTGATCAAGGTGGCCGACGGCTGCCAGCACCCACGTGCCGTCGTCCGCGCTCCAGCGGTCGTATGGTCGCCGCTGCAGGCGGCGAACGTCCGCGCGATGATCGCACAGGCCAAGCGGCAGCCAGAGCCGATCGGTCCCGGCACGAAACAGCCGCGACATCAGCACCGCGTTGCTGCGCGCGACCAGGACCGCGTCCTGCTCGACGTGATCCGAAACGAAGCGGAGCGCCTCGATCTCCCACAGCGGTGGATCGGGCGGATCGAACGCACGCGGCGTCGTCGCCGGAATGGCGACGGCCGCGAGCGCGAGCAGCGTCGCGCCAAAGCGGACGAGACGCGGCGCAGCCGGCGCCACGGTCAACGCCCCGACGGCGAGCACCAACGGCACCGCCGGCAGGAGGAAGCGGTTCCATTGCCAGAAGAAGGGCAGGTAGAGCGCGAGCAGGACGGCCGTCATGCCCAGCGCGACGATCACGAGCGCCCGCGCGAGACCGCCGCGACGCCACCCCAGGATCGCGCCGCCGATCACAAGGATGGGAACCGGCCACGGGTACAGCTCGCGCAGGCCGGCGAGCTCGCGCAGGTAGAAGCGGAGGTTGCTCTGGCCGCCGCCGCTCAGCGCCTCGTCGACGACGTATCGCCACGCGAAGAACTGGCCGACGACCCAATAGCCGTACCCGCTCGAGAACGGCGATCCGAACTGGTGGTAGCCGTAGGCGAGCGTCGGCAGGAGGCCCACGCCCACACCGGCGACCAACGCGGCGAGGCGCCTCCACGCCGATCGGGTCAGGCCCTGGTCGACGAGGAGCGCGACGGCCACGGGCACGACGAGCGGCACGATCGTGGGGCGGAGCAACGCCGAGAGACCGAACGAGGCACCCACGATGGCCCAGCCGCGCACACCCGCGTTCCGCCGGAGGCACGCGAGGGCGGCCACGGCCAGCGCCGTCACCACCGTGGCGGCCGGCACGTCGCTCATCACGGCCTGCGACCAGCGCACGTGAAGCGGGCTGACCGCGAGCATCACGCTGGCCAACAGCGCCCCCGCGACCCCGCTCGTGAGCGCCGCGAGCCGCCACGCGACGATCAGGCCGAGGGCGGCGAACGCCTGGACGGTCCAGATCCCCGCGCCGTGCCGGCCGCCGCCGAGCCACATCGCCGGGACCATCGTGACCGAGAATCCGGGCGGATACCGCGGCGGATAGCGCCCGCCATCGAAGATGAGGTAGTAGCCGCGGCCCTCGGCGAGGTTGCGGGCACCCTCCTCGTACTCGAGAGCATCGGGCCGCGGCCGCAGGTCCTCGACGGCCTCGGGTGTCGTCCATCGTAGCCACGCCCCGAGGACGACGACGCCCAGCAGCACCGCGTACGCGAGGCCACGAACCATCCACGCGAGTGACTAGCGCAATCGCGGTAGATGGGGGAACCGCCGGCGAGCCGTCAGGCCGCCGATGCCGATCCGGTCCCGGACCGCCCGGGTGTCGTCAGTCGTGGCCGGCCGCGTCGGCTTCGGCGCGGGAGCAGGCCGCGAATGGTCAGGATGGCACCGGCGGTCTCGACGTCGAGGTCGTGATGCGCGAGGTCGGCGAGCCGGAGGCCGCCGAGCGTTCCGATCGGGTTCAGCGTCACGCCGCGCGCGATCGTGATCGCCCCGATGGCGACCGTCATCCGCGGGGCGATGCCCGCGTCACGCGTCTCGAACACCAGATCGAACGAAACCCGCATCGACCCTCCGCACCTCGTTGCTGCGTCCGCCCCCCTTAGCGATATCGACGGCGCATTCCAATCCCGCTTTCCAGGGAGCTCGATACGTTCCGAGCCGACTCACAGCAGCTCGGCGCGGCCGACGAGCACCCGCACCACGACGTCCGGCGCCGGCGAGATCCGGAGTGGAAGGACCTCGTCGGTGAAGGCCCGCGGCACCACGTAGAGGACGCGCACGCCGTCCGCCGACCACGTGTCACGCCACGTATCGATCATCGCTCGGGCCTCGGCCTCGTATAGGCCCTCGGCCACCAGGAGCGTCGCCAGGTCGGCCTCGAAAGCGAGGCGCGTATCGACGCCGGCCGGCGGCCGCGGCACCGCCGTGTCGCCCGGCCCGACCTCCTGCGTACGGTGGCCGAGCACGTCGCCACGTCGCTCGACGACCACCACGCGACGAATCGACGACGTCGCCACGACGACGTCGTCGCCGGCCAGGCGCGCCGCGAGCGGCAGGTCGAACGTCCCGACGCCACGATAGAAGAGGAACTTCTCGTGCTGCGTCTTGCCGTTGTAGCGGCAGCGGACGACGTCGGCGTCGGTGTTGCGCGCGGCGTAGTAGTGGCTCGGCAGGCCTTCGTCGGGCAGCGCGACCGTCGCGCCCGGAAGGATCGTCACCTTCGGCCACCGGAGGCCGTCGCGCGTGCGCTTCACCCGCGGGTACCACTCCGACATGATGCCGCTCGGGAAGTCGACGTCGACCGACACCGTCGTGCGCGCATCGCCGTAGAAATAGAGGACCGGCGTCTCCATGCGGACGTTGCCCTCGACGAACTGCTTCGGCATGCGCTGATTCTGGTAGACGAACCGTGGCAAGTCGGTCGTCTCCGAGAGCGGGTTCCAGCGTTGCGCGACGCCGTCGGCGTCGTGGCGCGAGGTGAACGTCCCCCATTCGTGGACGGTGATCGCACCGGCCGCCGTCGCGACCATCAGCACCGTGGTCAGAGCGAACGCGAGCAGCCTGGTGGACATGAGGACCCCCTCGGTTCGACCATCATAGACGCGCAGACAGTCGCGACGAAAGCAGAATCTCGGCAGATTGTGGGGCATGGCCCACGTCGACCTGCTGGACCTCGCGAGCTATGCCGACGGTCCGCCGCACGCGCAGTTTCGCCAGCTGCGCCACGACGATCCGATCCATTGGCACCCCGAGCCGGACGGCCCCGGGTTCTGGGCCGTCACGCGGCACGCCGACGTCGTGACGGTGTCGCGCGACACCGCGACGTACTCGTCGGCCGCCGGCGGCACGACGGTCGCCGACCTGCCGCCCGACTTCCTCGCCATGGTGCGGCTCATGATGCTCAACATGGACCCGCCGCAGCACACGGCGATCCGTGGGATCGTGAACCGCGGCTTCACCCCGCGGCGCATCGCGGACCTGCGGGCCCGCGTCGTGACGCTCGCCCGCCAGATCGTCGACGTCGTCGCGCCGCTGGGCGCCTGCGACTTCGTCGCCGACGTGGCCGGCGAGCTGCCGTCGTACATGATCGCCGAGCTGGTGGGCATCCCGCTCGACGACGGCCGCCTGCTGTATCGACTCACCGAGCGGATGCACACCGCGACCCCCACGCCGGAAGGGCAGATGGACGTGCTGGCCGCGATCGGCGAGATGATGGCCTACTCGGCCGCGCTCCGGACGGCGAAGCGGGAGCGGCCCGGCGACGATCTCGCGAGCGTCCTCCTCGCCGCCGAGGTCGACGGCGCGCGGCTCAGCGACACGGAGTTCGACCTCTTCTTCATGCTCCTGATCAACGCGGGCGGCGACACCACTCGCAACCTCGTCGCCGGCGGCATGCTGGCCCTGATCGATCATCCGGCGGAGCGCGCCCGGCTCACCGCCGACCGTTCGCTGTTCCCGACGGCCATCGAGGAGATGCTGCGCTGGTGCTCGCCCGTCGTGCACTTCCGGCGGACCGCCACGCGCGACACGACGCTCGGCGGCCGGACGATTCGTGCGGGCGACAAGGTCGTCGTCTTCTACGGCGCCGCCAACCGTGACGAAGCGGTGTTCCTCGACGCCGACCGCTTCGACGTCGGCCGCACGCCGAACGACCACGTCGCCTTCGGCGGCGGCGGGGCGCACTTCTGTCTGGGCGCGCACCTGGCCCGCCTGGAAACGCGCGCGCTGTTCGACGAGGTGCTGACGCGGCTGCCCGACCTGGCGCTCGCCGGCCCCGTCGTGTGGCTCCCGTCGAACTTCGTCAACGGTCCGAAGTCGATGCCGGTGCGCTTCACGCCCGCGTGACGCGCGTCGCCGCGACGCCATCGTCTTGAACGCGCGCGAGCGCCGGTGGTAGCCGTGGCTCGACGAAGGAGGGCTCGTGTCGACGTCGCTCGTCCCATCGGTGCCATGATGCTCGCGATCGTTTTCGCCAGGACGTCGCCGGCCCAGCTCGCGCGGTGAGCATCTCCGTCACGGCGAGCGAGCGGCACTTGGGACCCGCGCTGCTCGCGACCGTTCGCCACCCATCCGCGCTGTTCGCGCGGCTCGCGGCGTCGCCGGAGCCCGCGCTCGGGCGGAACGCCGTGCTGCTCGTCGGCGTCGTGTGGGCGGCGCTGAGCCTGCTGCTCTTCGCCGGCGGCTACCGCCCGAGCCGTGGCGTCGCGTTCATCCCGCACGCGCAGCACTACCTCTGGCAGGCCGTTCTGCTGCCGTCGTTGCTCGTCTTCGGGTGGCTCGTCGGCGCGGGCGTCGCCGATGCCGCCGCGCGGGCGCTCGGCGGGCGCGCGGCGCTCGCGGCCCTGCGTTCGACGCTTGGGCTGGCGTGGGCGGTGCCGATCGGGTTGCTCTTCGTGGTCCCCGACCTGGCGGTCGTGGTGACCCGTGGCCACGCCGCAATCGCGGCGGCGATGCCGTGGTACGCGCCCGCGGCGCTGCTCTGGGCGTGCGCGCTCGGGCATCTCGCCGTACGCGCCTCGACCGGCCTTCCGCCGCTCCCGGCGGCCCTCGCCGTCGTGGCGGCCTATGCGACGCAGGGCCTCGTCATCTCGCTCGTCGTGCGCTGAGGCCAGCCTGCTTGTGTGCCGGCGCGCAGCGCGTCTAAGTGGTCGCCATGGACATCAGCAAGCTGGTCACGGCGCTGCTTTCCGAGATGAAGGCGATCTCGGCGTCCGAGACCGTCGTCGGCAAGCCGATCCGGGTCGGCGAGGCCACCGTGATCCCCGTCAACCGGCTGAGCCTCGGCTTCGGGCTCGGCGGCGGCGGCGGGAACGGCAACGGGAGCGACGGCGCGTCGATGGCCGGCGGCGGTGTCACCATCCAGCCCCTGGCGTTCATCGTCGTCGACACCGAGGGGCACGCGCACCTGCTGTCCGTCAGCGGCAGGACGGACTCGCCGCTGATCCGCGCCATCGAGATGCTGCCGGAGGTGGCGAGCACGATCGCGGAACGCGGCGGCCGCCTGCTGCGCAAGTCCGACGACGCCGAGCCGATCGAGCACCCGAAGAAGCGGTGACCGTCGTCGTCGCGGGAGCGATCGCGGCACTGCTGCTCGCGAGCGCGTGGCTGTTGCTGACGCCCCTCGTCGTCGCGGGCTCGGTCGCGGGCGACCTGCACGACGGCGTCGACGCCGACCTCCGGCTCCGCTTCGCACCGCTCGTGCTCCACGTGCATGGGCGGCGGCGCGTCGACGTGACGGTCGCCGGCATGCGGCTCCCGCGGCGTGCAGGAGGCGCGCCACGTACGACCCGGCGTCGCGCATCGCGCGGTCCCGACCGATGGCCGGTCGCCGACCTCGTGCGGTTCGCGGTGCGCCACCGCCGCGCGCTGGGCGTCCGTCGGCTCGACGGCGAGGTGCGATACGGCTTCGAAGACCCGGCGCTGACGGGCCAGGTCCACGGCCTCCTTTCGGCGGCGCGCCCGTTGTTCGAGCCGCCCGCACGGCTGACGCTGCTGGCCGACTGGTCGATGCAGGACGTCCTCGCCGGGCGCGTCGACGTGGAGCTCTCGGTCCGCATCGGCCGCCTCGGGCTGCCGCTCGCGTGGCTGCTGCTCAGCCGATCCGCACGACGCCGGCGAGCGCGAGGACGCCGACCACCAGCGCCAGGGCGATCCGATACCAGCCGAACGGCGTCAGCCCGCGCCGCGTGAGGAAGCCGACGAGCCAATGGACGGCGAGAGCGGCCGACACGGTCGCCACCGCGATCCCGAGCGCGACGGGTCCCGCGCCGAGTTGCTCGAACAGGTTGGGCGTGCCCGCCTCGTGCGCCGCCACCAGGTTCTTCGCGAGCTTGTAGGCGCACGCGCTGCCGAGCGTCGGCAGCCCGAGCAGGAACGAGAACTCCGCCGCTGCCGCTGGGCGCAGCCCGAGCAGCGTGCCGCCGCCGATCGTCATCATCGAGCGCGACGTGCCCGGCCACATCGCGACCATCTGGAAGCAGCCGATGCCGAACGCCTGCGCCCACGAGATCTCCTCGACGGGCGCGCCGGCATCGCCGTGGCCGTGCCGCCGATCGAGCCAGATCATCCACAGGCCGCCCGCCGCGAGCGCGAACAGCACCGGCGCCGCGTGGAAGAGGTTCGCCTCGATCGCGTCGTCGAGGACCGGACCCGCCATCGCCGCGGGCAGGAACGCCAGGAGTATCTGTCCGAGGAGCCGCCGTCCGGCCGGGTCCTGGCCGAGCACGCCGCGGATCATCTGCGCGACGCGCGCGCGGTAGAGGCCGAGCACGGCGAGGATCGCGCCGCCCTGGATCACGATGCCGAACGCGTCGATCGCCGACTTGCGCGACGGATCGTCGAGGCCGAGCAGCCACGACGCCAGGATCAGATGCCCCGTCGAGCTGACCGGAAGGTACTCCGTGATCCCCTCGACCAGCCCCAAAATGACCGCCTGCCACCACGTCATCCCCGACCTCCGAGCTCAGCGCACGAGAAGCGGCACGCCTGCGCCGGCGATCTCGTCGGCCCACCGTGCATACCCTCGCGGCGAAGGATGCAAGCGATCGTCGCAGAACCACTCCGGCGAGAACGCGACCCGCGGATGCACCGACACGACGCCGGGGCGCAAGCCGACGACGAGCCGCGTGGCGTCGTCGAGCGCGCGGGCGCGCAGCCCGAGCACCATGCGCAACGGCTGCGGGAACACCCGGAAATCCTGCACGGGCGGCATGCCGACGACGACGACCGCCGGATCGCCCAGCCGGGCGCGTGCGGCGTCGACGAGGCTCCCCAGATCCGCCGCCCACCGCGCCGGCGTCCGCAGCCACATCACGTCGTTGACGCCGAGCGAGACGACGAGCAGGTCCGCGCGTCCGTCGAGCCGCGGCACGAGCGCGTCGAGCGCGTCGCGCGCCGTCGCGCCGGTCCGGCCGACGGCACGCCATCGCACCGCCCGGCGCAGGCGGCGCGACAGCGCGGACGCCACCTGACCCGACAGCGCCTCGGCATGCGTCGCCGCACCGATCCCCGCGACGGTCGATTCGCCGAGCACGACGACGTCGAGCGGCGGGCCGTCGCCGGCGATCAGTCCGATCGCGGGACCCGCCGCGTCGGGCAGGCGCGGCGTGCGGTAGCCGACCCACGCCGCCTGCGTCAGGAGCGCGGGGAGCAGCGAGAAGGTCAGGACCTCGACGGGGTCCCGCAGCCGTCCGGTCAGACCTCGTCCACCCGCTCGATGATGCGCCCGACGAGACCGTAGTCCTTCGCCTCGGTCGCGCTCATCCAGTAGTCGCGGTCGGTGTCCTGCTCGATGCGCTCGATCGACTGTCCGGTCTCGCGGGCGAGGATCTCGTTGATGCGCCGGCGCATCTTGAGGATCTCCTTCGCCTGGATCGCGAGATCGGCGGCGGGGCCACCCGCGCCGCCGCTCGGCTGGTGCAGCAGGAAGCGCGTGTTCGGCAGGCTGATGCGATCTTCCTTCGCCGCCGCGCAGTAGATCAGCGCCGCCGCGCTCGCCACCCAGCCGCTGCCGATGATGCGGACGCGCGGCTTCACGAACTTGATCATGTCGTAGATCGTGTCGCCCGACTCGACGTGCCCGCCCGGCGAGTTGACGAAGAGCCGGATGTCGTCGTCGCTCTCGTACGAGAGGGCCACCAGCTTCTCCGTGACCTGACGGGCGACGTCCTGATCGATCTCACCGAAAACGAAGATGGTGCGGGACCGGAACAGGCGCTCCTCGATCAGGGAGCCGGGCGGCTTGGGCATCTCGCCCTTGCCCGGCTTCTCCTCGGGATCGTTCTTGCGCATATCGACGGTGATTAGGTGACGAGCCGCCGGCTTGCAACCAGGACCAGCGTTCAGCCGCGCAGCAGGCGTCCCGGCAGCGCGCCCGTGGGTTGCCCGTCCTCGAAGATCACCTCGCCGCTCTTCACCGTCGCGCGGTAGCCGGTCGCGCGCTGCACGAGACGACGCCCGCTCGCGGGCAGATCGAAGACCATCTCCGGCGGCGCCAGCGCGAGCGCGTCGAGGTCGATGACGTTCACGTCGGCGAGGAGCCCCTCGGCCAGGCGGCCGCGATCCCGAAAGCCGTACAGGTCCGCCGTCTGCTGCGTCTGGCGGTGCACGACGAGCTCGAGCGGCAGGCGCGGGCCGCGCTGGCGGTCGCGCACCCAGTGGATCAGGAGGTACGTCGGCGTGCTGGCGTCGCAGATGAGGCCGCAGTGGGCGCCGCCGTCGGCCAACCCGACGATCGCGGACGGATGCAGCAGCATCTCGCGGATCGGCTCGAAGTCGAAGTTCGCGTAGTTGAGCAGCGGAAAGTAGAGCAGCTCGCGGCCGTCGCGCTGGAGCAGCAGGTCGTACGCGACCTCCTGCGGCGTGCGGCCCTCGCGCTCGGCGATCGCCGCGACGCTCTTCTCCGGCGCCGGCTCGTAGTCCGGCGGATCGCCGAGCGGGAACAGCTTGTGGAACGACGACGCCACGTACGCGGCGATCGCGTTCGAGAACTGCACCTTCTCCTCGAGGATCTGGCTCCGGACCGCCGGCTCGCGCATGCGGCGCACGCGCTCGTCGAGCGGGAGGTGCGCGAGCGCCTGGTAGCTCGCGTAGCCGATGAAGGGATGCGCGCTGCTCTGGAGGCCCATCAGCAGGCTGGTCGGCCGTGCCGCGACCTGCGGCGCCATGTGCGCGCCGCGCGCGTTCGCCTCCGCGCTCGCCTCGAGCAGACGGCGCCACTGGCCCGGGTCGATGTCGTTCTGCAGGCAGGCGAACGTGATGGGCCGTCGCGTCTCCGCCGACAGCTGCTCCATCCACGCCAGCTCCTTGCCCTCGGGCATCAGGTCCGAGGCCATCTCGAAGACGCCGCGGCCGAGCTCGCCCATGACGCGGCCGATGCCGAGGAGCTCGTCCTCGGCGGCGAACGTCCCGGGCACCGGCTCGCCGTCGACCGCGCGATGGAGGAGCGTGCGTGACGTCGTGAAGCCGACGGCGCCCGCGGCGATGCCGTCCTTCACGATGGCGGCCATGCGCGCGATGTCGTCGGCGGTCGCGGGCTCGTTCCGCGCGCCGCGCTCGCCCATCACGTACGCGCGCACGGCGCCGTGCGGCACCTGCGCGGCGACGTCCAGCGCGCGCGGCATCTTCGCGACGGCGTCCATGTACTCCGGGAAGCTCTCCCATCCCCACTGCATACCCGCGGTGAGCGCGGTGCCGGGGATGTCCTCGACGCCTTCCATGAGCCCGATCAGCCAGTCGTGCTTGTCCGGACGCGCGGGCGCGAAGCCGACGCCGCAGTTGCCCATCACGACCGTCGTGACGCCGTGCCACGACGACGGCGTCAGGTACGGATCCCACGTCACCTGACCGTCGTAGTGCGTGTGGATGTCGACCCAGCCGGGCGTCACGAGCTTGCCCGTGGCGTCGATCGTCGTCTTCGCCGGGCCGGCGGCGCCGCCGACCGCGCTGATGCGGTCGCCGTCGATGGCCACGTCGCCCGTCCGCGCCGCGCCGCCGGTGCCGTCCACGATGGTGCCGCCGCGAATCACGAGATCGTGCATGCGACGGGCGTAGCAGGAACCGCGCGACCGTCACAACGACGATGCGACGGCGCCCCGCGTCACGTGCCGGTCATGCGTCGGATCGTCGGCTCGGGCGTTCCCGCGAACACGTACTCGAAATGCGCTCCCTGACGGACGTTGCGGACCACGTCCGGCCAAAAGGCGACGGCGCACGCGTGGCCGGGATGACGGACGCTGTCGTAGCGGATGCCGTGCGATCCGCTCTCGCGCAGCATCGTGCCCACGCGCTGCGACTCCGCCCAACTATCGGGGTCGTGGAGCGCCGCGAAGCGCCGCCGGTTGCGCACGTCGTGGAAGACGCCCTGGAGGTCGGCGCGGTACTGCCGCATCTCGAGCCGCGCCTCCGTCACGCCTACCTCCGCGAGCTCGAGCCAGCGACGGTAGACGACCTCGCGGTGCGCCGTCTCCAGGGCTTCCGCCGCGTACCAGGCGCCGAGCGCCGACGTCGTGAACCGTCCGCCGGCGGGGGACGGATGGCAGAAGGCCGCCATCACGACGGTCGCGTTCGGCACGCCCGTGACCCAACGCTCGGGCGGCACGCGATGCAGCTGACCGACCTCGGCCTGCAGACGGTCGTTCGTCCAGCTCTCGAGATCGATCACGTCGCGCAGGTCGTCGGGCGAGGCGACGGCGTCGAAGATGCCGACGGTCGGCCAGCGGCTCGCGATCAGGCGATGCGTGCCGCGGAGCCGCGCCGGCGCGCTCGGGACGGACGGCGCCGCCGTCATCCGCGACGGGCGTCGAGCAGGCGGCGGACCGCGGTGAGCGCTTCGATGCCCCCGTCGACCATGCAGGCGGCGGGCGTACGGCCGCCGAAGAGCGCGTTCCGGTTCGGCAGCCGCACCCAGCCGTCGGCGAGCGCGGCGTCGGGATAGAGGACGTGGAGCGCCTTGTAGATGCCCAACAGCAGGGACAACCGGACCAGCGTGTCATAGGGCAGGGTGACGGCGCGCCCGGCCTTCCACGTGTAGAGCGTCGATCGGGCAGGCCAGCCCAGGAGGCCGCGCTGCTCCTCGGGATCGAGGCCCCAGGCGTCCGCGATCCGGAAGAAGGTGCGCAGCCCGGGCCCGGACTTGCGCCGGCGCTCGGCCGGCTCGTGCCGCAGGGCGGCCGGGGTGACCGGGACGTCGACCTCGGGGCGGAGCTGGGTACGCGCCATCGATCCCAATATCCACATATGGAGCCGTATGTCCATATGTGGACTCGTCGAGGCAGCCGTGACTGGGCGGCCTGGGGCACTTTCGCCTTGCGGGCTCGGCCCCGACGACGGTATCGATCCACGTCATGGACGTCCTCCGGCGCGCCGCCCTCGTCGTGACCGCCCTCTGCACGATCGCCCACGCCGATCCCGAGGTGGTGCTGGTCGGGACGCACGAGATGCTGCTGAAGGACGACGTGACGCCTCCGATCTCGACCGGGGCGCGGAAGTTCACCTTCAACGTCCGCAGCGGCTCCGCGCCGCCGGCGAACCAGGTCGCCATGCCGGCGCCCGGCAGCGCGGGCGATCCGACGCCCGCCGGGTCGACGGGCGGCGGCGGCGTCCTCGAGCTGTACAACACCTCGGGCACGGGTGAGGTGGTCGCGATCCCGCTGCCGGCGACGTCATGGCGTCTCGCCGGCAACGCGTCGAGCGGCTTCCGCTACATCTACGCGAGCAGCGGCCCGATCTGGAAGATCTGGATCAAGGGAACCAAGATCTCGATCCGCGGCGGCAAGGCGCTGTGGGCCTACACGATCGACGAGCCGGCGCAGGCCTCGATCGGCCTGCGCCTGACGCTCGGCAGCGGCATCACCTGGTGCACCGAAGCGCTCCCACGCCTCGGCGGCGATCGGCCCGGACGCTTCCAGGCCGAGCGCATGCAGGACGCTCCCGGCACCTGTCCGGCGCTTCCCTGAACGATCCGCTCACGGGCACGCCGCCGGTGCCGGCGCCTTGACTGCGAGGTAGCGGCGCTCCTCGACGAAGGTCGTCTTGCCGCCGAAGCTCATGCAGAAGCGCTGGTTTCCGAGGATCAGCGCAACGTCGACCGGATTGGGGTCGACCGTCAGCGACGGCCCGAGACGGACCGCCGAGCCCGTCACCTTGACGAGCTTGCCGTTCTTCACGAGGACGCCGCGAATCGGAGCGAGCTTGTTGCGATCGGCGAAGCGATAGCCCTTCTTCTCCACCGGATCGCCGAGGTAGCTCCAGTTCTCCTTCGGCAAGGGCAGGCGACGCTCGAAGCCGTCCGCCACGGAGCGGATGTGGAGGACGCCCCCGTGCACGACGGGGTCCATCGGACCGCCCTGCGCCGCGTCGTCGAGCACGATCCCGCCGCGTGCCCGGGCGGTGACGCCGATCCCGCGTCGCCCCGCGTCCTTCACCTTGAGCGAGTCGCCCGGAAGGGGCGTGTCCTCGACGCATCCGGCCATCGGATCGCACACGTGGTCGCAGTCGAGCGCCGGGCTCGCACGGCAGACGCCCGTCTGACAGAGGCTGATGCCGTCGCAGACGTCGTCGTCGTCGGTGCACGGGGTGCCGTTCGACAGCTGATTGAAGTCGCAGCCCGAGCTCGGCTGACACGCGTCGCTGGTGCACGGATTGTGATCGTTGCAGACGATCGGCGTTCCGGACGTGCACGCACCGCCGCGACACGTCTCGAACCCGTTGCAGACGTTCCCGTCCGCGCACCCGGAGCCTTCGGGGAAGGGCGTTCCCGCCCTGCACTGGCCGGCGCCGCAGGTCTCGAGGCCGTTGCACACGTTGCCGTCGTCGCAATCGGTTCCGTTCGGTGCGGGCGAGCCGGCACCGCAGACCCCACCGGACTGGCACCGCTCGCGGCCGTTGCACACGTTGCCGTCGTCGCAGAACGCTCCGACCGGCCGGTCGTTGTGCAGACAGCCGACGGCGTTGCCACACGAGTCGTTCGTGCACGGGTTGCCGTCGTCGCAGTCGAGCCCCTGGCCGTTGACGCAGATGCCGCTCTGGCAGCGCTCCGAGCCGTCACACAGGTTGTCGTCCGCGCACGACGTGCCGTTCGGCGCGGGCTGCCCCATCACGCAGACACCGGTGAGACACACCTCGGGTCCGTTGCAGACGTCGCCGTCGCTGCAGGGCGTCCCGTTCGGCGGCACGGGCCCGGTCACACACGTGCCGTTCAGGCAGGAGTCGACGCCGTCGCACGGATCGCCGTTGCCGCAGGTGCTCCCGTTCGGACGCGGCGTTCCGGGCGTGCACGTCCCGGACTGGCACGTCTCGGCGCCGTTGCATGCGTTGCCGTCGCCGCAGCCGGCGCCGTCGGGACGGATCGTCCCGGCGCGACACGCGCCCGCGTCGCAGAAGTCGCCGTTGGTGCACGGGTTGCCGAGGTTGCACGACGACCCGTTGGCCGGCGGCGTTCCCTGCTGGCACACGCCGTTCCGACAGGTCTCGGGACCGTTGCACGAGTTGCCGTCGCTGCACGACGACCCGTTCAGCACCGGCGCATGCTGACAGCCGAGCAACGGATCGCATTGGTCGAGCGTGCAGGGGCTGCCGTCGTTACAGCTCGGCGGCGTCCCCGCCTGACAGAAGCCGCCGAGGCAGCGCTCGTTGCCGTTGCAGAGGTTGCCGTCGGCGCACTGGGCGTCGATCGAGCACGTCTGTCCGAACGCCGTTCCGTCCAGTGCGAATGCGACCAAAGTCGCAACCACGAATCCTGCCAGCTTCACGGTTCCCCCCTTTGTCGACGCCCTGCAGATGGACGCCTCCGCTGCGCAGCACATGCCGTGCCATCTGACACCCCCGCACGGGCGGAAAACGCACTGCGGCTCGCACGCACGTCCTCGCACCAGCGCGGGGAACGTTACGACCTCGGTCCTACCTGCGGCACACCCGACGCGACGCGCCGAAGCGTTCACGCGACGTCGCACTCGTGCGAGCGTCGTGGCCTTCATGCTAAGAGGCGTCGCGCGAGGAGACGCCACGATGACGGATGAGATGGCGGAGCGTGGGCAGGTGGGCGAGGGCGCGGGCACGGAGCTGCGCGCCACGCGCTTCACGCTGGTCGACGGCGGCGGACGGGCGCGGGCGGCGCTCGGTCCGGCCGACGACGGCTCCACCGGGCTGCTGCTCTACGACGCGCAGGAGCGTCCCCGGGCGCAGATGGTCCTCGACGGCAGCGGGCAGGCGAACGTCAAGCTGCACGATCGCGACGGCGACGTCGCCGCGTGGCTCGCCGTCGGCCGCTCCGGCGCGCCGAGCCTCTACCTGCGCGGCGTCAGCCGCAGCGACCGCGCCGTCCGCGGGCACGCGGAGATCTGCGTCGACGAGCACGGCTGTCCGGTGTTGAGCCTGCACGACCGCGAGGGTCAGCCCCGCGTGCTCCTCTCGCTCGACGAGCGCGACGGGCGCCCGGGCCTGAGCTTCTCGGACGCGCTCGGCAATTCGCGGCTCGTGCTGAGCGAGGACGGCAGCGGCGGTCTCCTCTACCTCTTCGATCGCGAGGGCCGGAGCCGCGAGGGCATTCCGCGCCTGCCGCTCGGCGATGCACCGCCACCGGAGCCGTCACGTGCGGCCGTCCCGCCACCCGCGCCGGTCCTACCCGCCGCGATCCCGGACGACGGCGCGCTCGCGGCGATGGCCCAGCGCCTGACGGCGCTCGAGCGCGGCCGGCGCCGGAGCCGGCTCGCCACCGCCGCGCTCGTCCTGATCGCCGCGGCGCTCGGCGGCGTCGGCGGCGCGACCCTCGCCCCCGAGCTGCGCGACCCGGCGACGGTGGCGGCGCCGGTCGAGCCCGCCGCCGTCGCGTCGCCCGCGCCCCCGCCCGCCACGATGGGACGGATCGTCGAAGCGGAGGAGTTCGTGCTGACCGACGGGCGGGGCGGCACCCGCGCCAAGCTGAGCCTCATGCCCGACGGCTGGCCCTACCTCCAGCTCACCGGGCCCGAGGGTGACGGCGTCGTCCAGCTGGCGGTGCTCCCCGGACCCGACGTCCTCCTGCGTCTCACCGGCGGCGACGGGACCGTGCTGCTCGCCGCATCGCCGAAGGGACCGCCGAGCCTCAGCCTCTACGACGGGGACCGGGTGATCTTCCAGGCGCCCGCGGGACTCGCGCGCTTCCCGCCGCCGAGCGTCTGGCCGTAGCCGTCAGCGGCCTTCGCCGAGCTCGCAGCCGATCGCGTCGCCGTCGACGTCGAAGCGGTGCGGGTCGCTGCCGAACACCTTGAACGCCGACACCTCGAGGTCGCTGCAGTCGAGGACCGGCGGGGGCGGCGAGATGCAGACGGTGGGATAGGAGGGGTCGCACTCGGCGCGCTCGCTCACCAGGCGCATGGGGTCGAGCGCCTCGGGCAGCCAGCCCAGGTACCACGCGATCCCGGCGACGGCCGCCACTCCGACGATCCAGCGCATGCGAGACCTCCCGCGGGAGTTTCGGCAGGCCGGATCGCCGGCATGAGCCGGCTATTTCTTGCGGCTGCCGTAGTCGCCGAACGGATCGTCGCGCTCGCGCACCGCTTGGCGAAAGCCGACGTCCTGGGCCCGCGCCACGAAGTCGAGTCCCTCCTGCGTGTGCCGCGCGATGCCGTCGAACAGCGTGCCGATCAGCCGCGTCGACGCCATGCCCATGTGCTCGGCCGTCTGGTTGCAGAGCAGCTTGAGCATGACCAGCTGATTCACCGGCACCTGCGCCATGCGCCGCGCGAGCGCCATTGCCCGGTCTTGGAGCTCCACGTCGGGGACGGCCTCGAGGATCAGGCCGATGTCCGCCGCGGTCCGCGCCGTGATCTCGTCGCCGGTGAGGAGGTAGCGCTTCGCGCGCTCGAGGCCCATCCGGTACACCCACATCGCCGTGGTGGGGGTGCCCCATACCCGCGATGGCGGATAGCCGAAGCGCGCGCCCTCGCCGGCGACGATCATGTCGGCGCAGAGCACCATGTCGGTGCCGCCGCCGATGCACCAGCCCTGCACGGCGGCGATCGTCGGCTTCTGGGCGTACCAGAGCTTCATGTACGTATCGACGAACGTCTTCATGAGCCGCAGGTCGGCGACCGAGTCCCACACGCGCCGTTCGCGAGCGGCGGACTCCTCGGCCTGGGCCGCCGTCGACCAGTCGAGGCCGTAGCCGGCGCAAAAGGCGGGCCCCTCGGCGCGCAGGAGGATGACGCGCGCGTCGCGGTCGGCGTCCGCCGCGTCGATCGCGGCCGCCAGCTCGTCGCGCAGCGCCGGCGTGATCGTGTTGTACTCGGCCGCTCGCGTGAGGACGATCGAGCAGACCCCGCCGGCGGTCTCGGTGCGTAGGGTGGACGACATGGCGATGTCCTAGTCCCGCCGGTGCCGTCGATACAAATTCGCCCTCGACACGAAGCCCGCGTTTGCCGATGCTGGCGAACGGCACATGCGCGTCCGGCTTCTCGCAGCACTCCTCCTCCTGCTCCTTCCCGC
The DNA here is from genome assembly GCA_964432595.1 of uncultured Binatia bacterium (SeqCode). Classification (GTDB taxonomy): domain Bacteria; phylum Desulfobacterota; class Binatia; order DP-6; family DP-6; genus DASYLJ01. The sequence continues at coordinate 318,883 of CAYSOF010000004.1, forward strand.
ACGCGGTCCGGCGCAGGAGCTGCGCGACGTCGTCCGCCCGCGCCCGGCGCCGGACGACGTGGCCGGCCGGCGTCTCGACAGCCGACTGCGCCAGCTGATCGACGCGCCGCCGGCCATCGCGCCGCGCCTCGCAGGCTCCGTCCACGTCGTCGTTCAGCTGGACGATGCCGGCGACGGCACGCTGGCCGCGCTCGCGGCCGCCGGGCTCGCGGTCGAGCGCACGAGCGCCGCGCATCGACGCGTCGAAGGCTGGATCGTTCCCGCGGCGCTCCGCACGCTCGCCGCCCAGCCCGGTGTGCGCAGCGTCCGCCCCGTCGACGAAGGCGTGCTGCGCGCCGGCAGCGTGACGGGCGCGGGCGACGAAGCCTCTCGAGCGGGGCTGGCGCGGCAGCTGACCGGGTTCGACGGCTCCGGCGTCGTCGTCGGCGTCATCTCCGACGGCATCGACGGCCTCGCCGCCGCGCAGGCGACCGGCGATCTGCCCGCCGTCACCGTTCCGCCCGACCCGCGCTGCGGCTACGGCACCGGCAACGAAGGCACCGCGTTGCTCGAGATCGTCCACGACCTCGCGCCCGGCGCCCAGCTGATGTTCTCGACGGGCATCGCGACGGCGCTCACGTTCATCGACGCGGTGGACTGCCTCGTGGCGGCGGGCGCGCGCGTGATCGTCGACGATCTCGGATTCTTCGGCGAGCCGTACTTCGAAGACGGAGCCATCGCCACGGCCGTCCGCGCCGCGGTCGCCGCCGGCGTCACGTTCGTCTCGTCGGCGGGAAACGGCGCGCTCCTCCACTACGAGGGCCGGTACCGCCCGTCGCCGTCGTCGAAGTACCATGACTTCCGCGGCGGCCCCGTCGACAACGTGGACACGGTATTGGTCTCGCCGGGCGGCACGCTCCTCTGCGTGCTGCAGTGGGACGACCCGATGGGCGGGTCGGCGAACGACTACGATCTGTACGTGCTCGACGGCGAGCAGAAGACGATCAGCGCGAGCGAGAACGTCCAGAACGGCAACGACGACCCGATCGAGGTCGTGATGGCGAGCAACCACACGGCGTCGGCACAGACCGCGGGCATCGCCATCCAGCGCAAGCGCGGTGGCGCGCGCACGCTCGAGCTCTTCTGCGTGCGCAACGTGACGGCCGTCGAGCACCCCGTCCCGCGCGGCAGCCTGGTCGGACATCCGGCCGTCGACGGCGTCCTCGCCGTCGGCGCCATCGACGTCGGCGACCCGTCGCACGCGACCGTCGAGGGTTTCAGCGCGCGCGGGCCGTCGTACATCGCGTTTCCGAGCGCGGTCGAGCGCCCGAAGCCCGACCTCGTGTCGTTCGACGGCGTGCTGACGAGCGCGCCCGGCTTCGCGCCGTTCTTCGGCACGTCGGCGGCGGCGCCGCACGTCGCCGCGGTGGCCGCCTTGCTGCTGCAGAAGAATCCCTTCCGGTCGCCCGCGGAGATCCGGCAAGCGCTCGTCGCGACCGCCGTCGACGTCGGCCCGGCGGGATTCGACGAGAGCGCGGGCGCCGGGCGGCTCGACGCGGTGGCGGCGCTGGCTGCGATCCCGGCGCCGGAGTGCTTCTCCGCCGGCGACTGCGACGACGGCAGCGTGTGCACGTCGGACACGTGCGACCGCGGCACCTGCGTCCACGTCGCCCCCGGCTGTGACGACGGCGATCCCTGCAACGGCACGGAAGGCTGCGATCCGGTCGGCGGCTGCTTCGACGGCGCGCCGCTGCCCGACGGCGCCGCCTGTCCGGACGGCGACCTGTGCAACGGCGACGAGACGTGTGCCGGCAGCGTCTGCCGGCCGGGGACGCCGATGACGTGCGTGGACGCCGACGCGTGCAGCATGGATCTCTGCGCGCCGGCGACCGGCTGCACCTTCCCGCCGAGCAGCGGCTTCGATTCGGTGAGCTGTGCGATCACGCGCGGGCTGCCCAGCTGCGGCGGCGTGCCCGTGCCCGGATCCGTCTTGCGCCGCTTCGCCGCGGCCGAGCGCCTCGTCGAGCGCGGGCGCACGGCGCGACGCCGGCCGCAGCAGCGCCGCCAGCTGAAGCGCGCCGTGCAGACGCTGGTCCGCGCGCTCCGCATCGTCGCGCGCGAGGCGCGCCGCGACCGCCTGCCCGCCGAGTGCGCGACCGACCTCGCCGACGCGATCGCCGACGTCCGCGACCGGGCGAAGACGCTCTCGCGCGCGCTCGGCCGCTGAGTCCGGTCAGCGCGTGACCGCGCGTTCCTCGATGAGGTCCGCCTCCTCGAGCCGGGGCACGTGCGCGGCGAGCAGATCGCTCCGCGTGACGATGCCGACCAGACGTCCCCGTTCGACCACGGGAAGCCGGCCGACGTTCTCGCGCACCATCACGTCGGCCGCCTCGCGCAACGAGGCGCCGGGCGGCACGATCAGCGGCGGCCGCCGGATCAACGTCGCGAGCGACGTCTCGGGCGCGTGCCGCGGGTCGAGCAGATCGCGGCGGGTGAGGACGCCGACCAGGTCGCCATCGCGATCGATCACCGGAAATCCCTGATGGCTCATGTCCGCGCCACCGGCGGCGAGTCGCGCCCGGACCTCGTCGAGCCGCTCGTCTGCGATCAGCGACACGACGGGACGCACCGCCGCGTCGCCGACGCGCACGCGGTCGAGGAAGTCCGCGACGTACTCGCCGCTTACGCGGATGCCCCGGCGTGCGATCTTCTCGGTCATGATCGAGTGTGGCATGAGGCGACACGACACCAGGTAGGCCGTCGCACAGCCGCCGAGCAGCGGCAGCAGCCCGAGCGGCTGCTGCGTCGTCTCGAAGGCGAACACGACCGACGCGAGGAGCGCCCGCGACGCGCCGGCGAAGAGCGCGGCCATACCGACCAGGCCGGCGATGCGCATGTCGATCCCGGCGGACGGCGCGACGGCGATGGCGACCGCGGCGACGGCCGCACCGAGCGTCCCGCCGATCGTGAACAGCGGGGCAAGCGTGCCACCGGACGTCCCGCTGCCCAGGGCAACCGCCCACGACACCAGCTTCGCCAGACAGAGGACCACCAGCGCGTTCGTGGCGAGGTGGCCGTCGATCACGCCGCGGATGTTGTCGTAGCCGACGCCCAGTGTGTCGGGCACGACGAGCCCGATGACGCCCACCACCACCGCGCCGAGCGCGGGCCACCACATCCAATGCACCGGCAGCACCGCGAAAGCGTCCTCGATGCCGTAGACGAGCCGCGTAACGGCGACGGCGACCAGGCCCATCAATCCGCCGAGCGTCACGTAGAACGCGATCGCCTCCGCGCCCGGCTGCGCGACCGCGTCGAGCGAGAACATCGGCTGCGCACCGACCAGCGCCATGCGCGCAGCCGTCGCGACGACGCTCGCGAGCGCGACGGGGATCACCGAGCGGGGGCGATACTCGAAGAGCAGCAGCTCGACGGCGAGGAGCACCGCGGACACCGGCGTGCCGAACGTCGCGGCCATGCCGGCCGCGGCGCCGGCGGCGAGGAGCGTCTTCCTCTCGTCGGCGGTCACCGGGAGCACCTGGCCGAGGAGCGAGCCGATCGCCCCGCCCGTCGCGATGATCGGCCCTTCGGCGCCGAAGGGACCGCCCGTGCCGATGGCGACGGCCGCCGACAGCGGCTTCAACAGGGTGAGCCGCGGAGGGATCTTGCTGCGGTGGAAGAGGACGCGCTCCATGGCCTCGGGAATCCCGTGGCCGCGAATGGCCTCGGAGCCGTAGCGCGCCATGACGCCCACGACGAGCGCGCCCGCGACCGGCACCAGCACCACCCAGCCACCGATCTGATTCGCCGCAGGCGACGCCTCGACGACGGACCACCGCCCGAAGAACGCGAGGTTCGTGACGAGCGCGATGAGGAGCCCGAGGAGCTGCGCGACGGCCGCTGCCGCGAGCCCGAGCAGCACCGCGAGCGCGCTCGTGCGAAAGACGCGGCCCGTGACGAGTCGCGGCGTCTCCGTCGCGTGCGCGAGCTGGCGCGCGGGCTCGAGCGACGGGGCGACCGGGATGGGATCAGCGTGCATCGGGCCTCCCGCGACGGCGCGGCCGCTCCTCGAAGAACATCGGAGCGGCTCCCGGTCGATCCTCGAGCTCGGCCGCGAGCTGCCGCAGTCCCCGCGTCAGCGGGCCGCGCACGCGGGCGGGCAGGGCGACGAGCGCGTCGCGCAAGCGGCCGGGCGCCGCGGGCGGCGCCCTCCGGATCAGCGCCCGGCCCGCCGCGGTGATGGTCAGCTCGGCGCGCCGGGCGTCCGCGCGTGCGGCTTTCCGCGCGACGAGCCCGCGGGCGACGAGCCGGCTCGCCACGACCGACACCGAGCTTTGGTCGGTCGCGGTGCGCATGGCCAGCTCGCGCAACGACGCCGCGGGCGTCTCGTCGAGCTGCTGCAGGACGAAGAGCTGTGCCCCGCTGATCCCCTGGTCGCGTTCGGCGGCGGTGCCGGAGACACGCAGCACGCGCACGATCCGGCGGAGCGCCTCCATCGCGTCCCGCACCTCGGCCGCATGATCCATGGGCCCCCATGTATCAGCCGCGGTGCGGCGGCGCACGTCGGCGGGCCGGCATGGAGTCTCGCGCAGGGCCGATGCTACAGTCATGCGCTCATGGGTCCCGAGTCGTCCTTCGTGCGCACGTTGCGCACGGGCCTCGCGGCGGTCGCGTCGGGCGAGCATCTGCTGGTCGCGACGTCGGGCGGCACCGACTCGACGGCACTGCTCGCCGCCGTTGCGGCGCTGGCGGATGCGAGCGGGTGGACCGTCACGGCGGGACACGTCGACCACGGGCTGCGCGGCGCGGAGAGCGACGCCGACCGGGAGCGCGTGCGTGCGCTCGCCGCGGCCGTGGGCGTCGGGTGCATCGCCCGCCGCGCGCAGGTGTCGCCTGGGCCGAGCCTGGAGGCGCGTGCGCGACGGGTCCGCTATCGCACGCTGATCGCCATGGCGCAGGACGTCGGCGCGACGCGCATCCTCACCGCCCATACCGCGGACGATCAGGCCGAGACCGTGCTGCTCCGGCTGCTGCGCGGCGGCGGACGGGGCGGGCTCGGCGGCATCCGCCCGCACCGCGGGCGGTTCCTGCGGCCGGTGCTCGGCGCCACGCGGAGCGACGTCCGCCGCTATCTCGCGGAATGCAGCCTTTCGGCGGGCGTCGACCGCAGCAACGCCAGCCTGACCCACGCCCGCAACCGCCTCCGCCGCCTGGCGATCCCGTTCCTCGCCACCGAATTCAATCCGCGCTTGATCCCCGCGCTCGCGACGCTGGCGAGCCGCCTGCGCGACGAGGACGACCTGCTGGCGACGCTCGCCGTCGGACGGGCGGCGGTGCTCGTCGACGCCCGCGGGCTCGACGTCGCGGTCGCCGCAGAACCGGTCGCGCTGGCGCGGCGGATCGTGCGCCGGTGGCTCGAGCAGGGCACGCGCCGGGGCGTCCACGCGGGACACGTGGAGCGCGTCCTCGCGCTGGCGGGTGGTACCGGCCGCGGGACGGTGGCCGTGCCGGGCGCCGCCCGGGTCGTGCGCGAGGGCTCGCGCCTCGTCCGGCATGCGGGACGGCGCGCCACCCCGGCGACGTTCGCCTTCCCGCTGACCGTCCCCGGGACGATCGACGGACCGAACGGGGCGTGGCGCCTGCACCTTTCGGCCCCACGCGATCGGCGATCGGACGAGGCGCTGCCCGCCGACGCCCGCCATGCCGTGTTCGATGCCGAGGCACTCGCCAGCACGTTGACGGTCCGCTCGCCGCGTCCGGGCGACCGGGTCCACCTGGCGCGCGTCGGCACCCGCAAGCTGCAGGACGTCCTCGTCGACGCTCGCGTCGCCCGGGAAGCGCGCAGCGGCCTCCCGCTGCTGGAGGCGAACGGCGTCATCGTCTGGGTGCCGGGCGTTGTCCGCGGCTCGGCGGCGATGATCGGACCCCAGACCCGTCGGGTGATCGAGGCGGCCATCGAGTCCACGGCGAACCCGGCGGACGCCCCAACGGCGTGAACGCATTGCCCATGTGGGAACCCCATGGTACCTTGCGTTTCGCGTGAATCCGGTCTCGCGTAACCTCGGACTTTGGCTGCTTCTTCTGCTGATGGGCCTGCTGCTCTGGTCGATCGTGACCAAGCAGGCACCGCGCGACCCCGCCATCAGCTTCTCGCGCTTCGTCGAAGCGGTGGAAGCCGGACGCGTCTCGTCGGTGACGATCCAGGGTCAGAACATCCAGGGTCGATACAAGGCGGAGCGCGGCGAGCACGGCGACGGCTTCAAGACGTTCGCCCCCGAAGACCCCGACCTCGTCCGCACGCTGCGCGAGAAGGGCGTCGACATCGAGGCCCGCCCCGAGGACGCCGAGCCGTGGTACGTCGTGGCGCTCGTCCAGTGGGCGCCCATGCTGCTCCTGATCGGCGTGTGGATCTTCTTCATGCGCCAGATGCAGGTGGGCGGCGGCAAGGCCATGTCGTTCGGCAAGAGCCGCGCGAAGCTGCTCTCCGAGAACCAGCACAAGATCACCTTCAACGACGTCGCCGGCATCGACGAGGCCAAGGAAGAGCTCGAAGAGATCATCGCCTTCCTGAAGGACCCGAAGAAGTTCACGAAGCTCGGCGGCCGCATCCCGAAGGGCGTGCTGCTCGTCGGCCCCCCGGGAACCGGCAAGACGCTCCTGGCCCGCGGGGTCGCGGGCGAAGCGGGCGTGCCGTTCTTCTCGATCTCCGGCTCCGACTTCGTCGAGATGTTCGTCGGCGTGGGCGCGTCGCGCGTCCGCGACCTGTTCGTCCAGGGTAAGAAGAACGCACCCTGCATCATCTTCATCGACGAGATCGACGCCGTCGGGCGGCATCGTGGCGCGGGTCTCGGCGGCGGGCACGACGAGCGCGAGCAGACGCTGAACCAGCTCCTCGTCGAGATGGACGGCTTCGAGACGAACGAAGGCGTCATCCTGATCGCCGCCACCAACCGTCCCGACGTCCTCGATCCCGCGCTCCTCCGCCCGGGCCGCTTCGACCGCCGCGTGGTCGTCCCGCGCCCCGACGTGAAGGGCCGCGAGGGCATCCTCCGCGTGCACGCCCGGCGCGTGCCGATCTCCGACGACGTCAACATCGAGCTGATCGCCCGCCAGACGCCCGGCTTCGCCGGCGCGGACCTCGAGAACCTCGTCAACGAAGCCGCTCTGCTCGCCGCGCGCCACAACAAGGAGCGCGTCACGATGCAGGACTTCGAAGTGGCGAAGGACAAGGTCCTGATGGGCCCCGAGCGGAAGTCGATGATCATCAGCCTCGAGGAGCGCCGCACCACGGCGTATCACGAGGCCGGTCACGCGCTCGTGGCGAAGCTCCTCCCGGGCGCGGATCCGTTGCACAAGGTGACGATCATTCCCCGCGGCATGGCCCTCGGCCTGACGCAGCAGCTGCCCACCGACGACCGCCACAACGTGACGAAGGACTGGGTGCTCACCCGCCTGTCGATCATGTTCGGCGGCCGCGCGGCGGAGGAGCTCATCCTCAAGCAGCTCAGCACCGGCGCCGGCGACGACATCGAGCGCGCCACCGACCTCGCGCGCAAGATGGTCTGCGAGTGGGGCATGAGCGACAAGCTCGGTCCGATGACGTTCGGCAAGAAGGAAGAGGAGATCTTCCTGGGCCGCGACTTCACGAAGCGCGTGGATTACTCCGAGACCACCGCCGTGCAGATCGACGCCGAGGTCCGGCGCGTCATCCTCGAAGCCTACGAGCGGGCGAAGCTGCTCCTGCGCCGCAACCTGGCCGTCCTGCACAAGATGGCGGAGGCGCTCCTCGAGCGCGAGTCCCTCGATGGTCCCGACATCGAAGAGATCATCCGCCAGTTCGGCGAGAACAGCGGCGGCGCGGCGGTCGCCTCGGCCTGACCCCGCGGCCCGCGCGACGGTGCTGCGGACGCGCTCGGGTCCGCTCGACCTGAGCCGGCCGGTCCTCCTCGGCGTTCTCAACGCGACGCCCGACTCGTTCAGCGACGGCGGGCGGCACGCCGATCCATCGCGTGCCGTAGAGGCCGCGATCGCCATGGTCGAGGCCGGCGCGGGGGCAATCGACCTGGGCGCCGAGTCGACCCGTCCCGGGTCCCGTCCGGTCCCGGCCGCGGAGGAGCTCCGCCGCCTGCTCCCCGTCCTGCGCGCGGTGCGCGCCGCCGTGACCGTGCCGTTGTCGGTCGACACGACGAAGGCGGCCGTCGCGCGGGCCGCCCTCGACGCCGGCGCCGACGTCGTGAACGACGTCTCGGCGGGTAGGTTCGACCGCGCGATGCTCCCCCTGTGCGGGCGCGAAGGCGTGCCCGTCGTGCTGATGCACATGCAGGGACGGCCCGAGACCATGCAGCGGCGGCCGCGATACCGCGACGTCGTCGCCGAGGTCACGGCGTTCCTCGCGCGACGTGCCGCCGTCGCCCGCGCGGCCGGCGTCGCCGCCGGGGCGATCGTCCTCGACCCGGGCATCGGGTTCGGCAAGACGCTCGCGCACAACCTCGCGTTGCTGGCCAAACTCGACCTCGTGGCGCGGCTCGGGTATCCCATTCTGGTGGGGGTGTCGCGCAAAGGCTTCATCGGCGCGTTGTTGGACGGGGCCGGCCCGGACGATCGCCTGCACGGTACCGCCGCGGCGGTGGCCCTTGCCGTGGCGCACGGCGCGCGCCTGGTGCGCGTCCACGACGTGGCGGCGATGCGCGACGTGGTGGCGGTGGCGTCGGCGGTGGCGCGCGCATGACCGAGCTGATTCTCGGCTTCCGCTGGCAGGACGGCATCGACATCTTCCTGCTGGCGATCGGCATCTACTCGGGCATCAACCTGATCCGCGGCACGCGGGCGGTGCCGATGCTGATCGGCCTGTCGATGGTCTACGCGCTGTACTTCCTCTCCGCCCAGTTCGAGATCTACACGGTGAACGTCCTGCTGAACTACGTGCTCGGCTGGTCGCTCGTCCTGTTCTTCATCGTCTTCCAGAACGACATCCGCCGCGTGCTGACGCAGGTAGGGAGCGGGCCGCTCTTCTCGGCGAAGGATCGCGCGGCGCAGAATCAGGCCGTCGAGGAGCTCGTGAAGGCGGTCGCGCACCTCGCCGGCCGCCGCATCGGTGCGCTCATTTGCCTGCAGAACGAGGTCGGGCTCGGCGAGTACATCGACGTCGGCACGCGCCTCGACGCGCGCGTGTCGCGCGAGCTCGTGACCAGCATCTTCCTGCCCGACTCGCCGATCCACGACGGCGCCCTCATCATCCAGAACGGCCGCATCACCGCAGCCGGCTGCTTCCTGCCGCTGACGGCGAACCCGAACGTGTCGAAGACGCTCGGCACGCGCCATCGGGCGGCCATCGGCCTCACCGAAGAGACCGACGCCGTCGTGCTGGTCGTCTCCGAGGAGGACGGCACGATCTCGCTGGTGCGCGAGGGCAAGATCACCCGCGACGTCGACGGCGCCACGCTGCGCACGACGCTGCAACGGATGCTGGTCGGATGAAGCTGCCCGCGCTGCGCTTCCGTCGTGGAGCGGTCGCCGACGGGGACGGCGGCGTGCGGCCCGTGCGCCGCTGGCCCGAGTGGCTGCGGCCGCCACGCCGCTTCAGCCTGCGCGAGCTGGTGCGGCACAACCCGGGGCTGAAGCTCGTCTCGATCGTGCTCGCCTGCTTCCTCTGGTACTCGATCAACGTCCTCGAGCGGGACGCCGAGCGGCTCGTCGAAGTGCCCATCTCGATCCGCAAGGTCCCGCCCGAGCTGATCGTGACGACGCCGCCCACGAAGCCCGTCACGCTGACGCTGCGCGGGCCGCGCACGATCCTCGACAACCTCGACGAGCACAAGACGCGGCTCGTGGTCGATCTCTCGACGGTGGGGCCGGGCGAGGCCCGCATCGACCTCGCGAACGCCAACCTGAACCCCGATCTGCCGCGCCGGCTCAAAATGGTCCGCACGCAGCCGCAGCGTCTGAAGCTCGACGTCGAGCGGCTCGCCAAACGCCGGATTCCCATCAAGCTCGACCTGGCAGGCTCACCGGCCCTGGGTTATATGGTCGCCGAATCGACGCTCACCCCGGACCACGTCGAGGTGAGCGGCCCCGCCAGCAAGGTGGACGACCTGAAGGAGATCAGCACCGAACCCATCGACCTGCACGGTCTCGCGCGCTCGTTCCAGCGCCGCGTGCTGCTCGAGTGGGCGGGGGACTTCGTCGTGTTCGTCCCCGACAAGGTGCAGGTGAACGTCGCCGTCGAGGAGATCATGGTCTCGCGCGAGTTCCGTCGCGTGGCCGTGACCGTCCTGAACGGCACGAACGCGACGGTGACGCCGTCGACGGTGAACCTGACGCTCCACGGCCCGCAGCGCCTGCTGCACAACTTCAAGCTGCCCGAGGGCGGGGTGACGGTGGACGCCGCGGGTCTCGCGACGGGTTCCCACGAGATGGCGGTGCAGGTCGTCGACCTGCCGCCGGCGCTCGAAGTCGTCGCACGCACGCCGGACCTCGTTCGGCTCCAGATCGGCAAAGCGCAGGGGGGGTGATGGGAGAGCGACGGTTGTTCGGCACCGACGGCGTCCGCGGCATCGCGAACGTCGAGCCCATGACGTCGGAGACGGCGCTGCGCCTCGGCCGCGCGCTGGCCTACGTCAGCAAGCGCTCGCCGCGCCGGCACAAGATCCTGATCGGCAAGGACACGCGCCTCTCGGGCTACATGCTCGAGACCGCCATGGCGTCGGGCATCTGCTCGATGGGCGTCGACGTGCTCCTGGTCGGTCCGCTGCCCACGCCGGGCATCGCCTTCCTGACGCGCTCGCTCCGGGCCGACGCCGGCGTCGTGATCTCCGCGTCGCACAACCCGTTCCAGGACAACGGCATCAAGCTGTTCAGCGGCGCCGGCTTCAAGCTGCCCGACGAGCTCGAGCTCGAGATCGAGCAGCTCGTGCTGAGCGACTCGATCGATGCGCTCCGGCCGACCGCCACCGAGATCGGCAAGGCGTTTCGCATCGACGACGCGAACGGGCGCTACAACGTCTTCGCGAAAGGCTGCTTCCCGCGCCACCTGACGCTCGACGGGCTCACGCTCGCGATCGACTGCGGCCACGGCGCCGCCTACAAGGTGGCGCCCGAGGTGCTCGAGGAGCTCGGCGCGCGCGTCGTGGCCCTGGGCGTCGCACCCGACGGCGAGAACATCAACCAGAACGCCGGGGCGCTGCACCCCGAGAACCTCGCCAAGGCCGTGAAGGCGCACCGCGCCCATGCCGGCATCGCGCTCGACGGCGACGCCGACCGCTGCATCCTGGTCGACGAGCACGGCGACGTCGTCGACGGCGACGAGGTGATGGCGCTGCTCGCGACGCAGCTCCACGAGCACGGCGAGCTCAAGCAGGGGACGCTCGTCACCACCGTCATGAGCAACCTCGGCCTGCACGTCGCGATGCGCGACCGGAAGATCGCCGTCGCCACCACGCCCGTCGGCGACCGCTACGTGGTCGAGGAGATGGTGCGCGGCGGCTACAACCTGGGCGGCGAGCAATCGGGCCACGTCGTCTTTCTCGACCACAACACCACGGGCGACGGCCTCATCACGGCGCTGACGGTGCTGGCGATCATGGTCGAGCGCGGGCGGCCGCTGTCCGAGCTGCGCAAGGTGATGCAGCGGTTCCCGCAGGTGCTCGTCAACCTGCGCGTGTCGAGCAAGCCCGCGGTCGAGACGATCCCCACCGTCGCCGCCGCGATCACGAAGGCCGAGCAGTCGCTCGGCGACCGCGGCCGCGTCCTGGTGCGCTACTCGGGCACCGAGCCGCTGCTCCGCGTGATGATCGAGGGCGAGCGCGAGAACCTCATCCGCGACATGGCCGAGTCCATCGCCGACGCCGCGCGCGCCGCCATCGGCGCGTAGTCCGGTGCTCGTCGTCACCGCCGCGGAGATGCGCGCGCTCGATCGCTGGACGATCGAGCATGGCACGCCCGGCACGACGCTGATGGAGCGCGCGGGCGCCGGCGCCACGGCAGCGTTGCGTCGCTGGCAGCCGCGCCTCCGGAAGCCGGTGGCCGTCGTGTGCGGCAAGGGCAACAACGGCGGGGACGGCTTCGTCATCGCGCGCCACTTGAAGCGGGCCCGCGTCCCGGTCGAGGTGCACCTGGTCGGACGGCCCGAGGCGGTCCGCGGCGATGCGGCGGAAATGCTCGCGCGCTGGAAGGGGAAGACCCACGTCGTGGCGTCGGCGGCCGACGTCCAGGCGCTCGCAGGGCGGCTCGCGCGCGCCGGCGTCGTCGTCGACGCGCTCCTCGGCACCGGCCTGAACGCGCCGGTCGACGGCGTGCTGGCCGCCGTCGTCGGCGCGATCAACGCGGCCGGACGGCCCGTCTTCGCGGTCGACCTCCCGTCGGGCCTCTCGGCCGACACGGGCCGCGCGCTCGGAGTCGCCGTGCGGGCCGACTGCACGGCGACGTTCGCCTTCGCGAAGATCGGCCAGGCCGTGCCGCCGGGCAGCGAGGCCTGCGGGCGGCTCGAGATCGTCGACATCGGCATCTCGGCGGACGCGGTCGCCGCCGTCGGGCCGCGGACCCGCGTGCTGGACGCGGCGACCGTCGGCGCCCTGCTGCCGCGCCGGGGGGCCGAGGCGCACAAGGGGACCGCCGGCCACGTGCTGGTGATCGCCGGGTCGCGCGGCAAGAGCGGCGCCGCGCTGCTCTGCGCGGGCGCCGCCGCGCGCAGCGGGGCCGGCCTCACGACGCTCGCAGTGCCGGCGGAGCTGCAGTCCGTCGCCGAGGGCCACGTGCGCGAGGCGATGACCGAGCGCTTCGCAGGCGTCGAGGACGTGGCGCGGCTCCTCGGGGGACGCGCGGCGGTGACGTGCGGTCCGGGGCTCGGGCTCACCGACGCGACCCGCGCGATCGTCGCTCACGTCGTCGCGCACTGCGAGGCGCCGCTCGTGCTCGACGCCGACGGACTGAACGCCGTCGCGGGCACCACCGCGCTCCGCGACCGCCGCGGTCCGACCGTGGTGACGCCGCACCCGGGCGAGATGAGCCGGCTTCTCGGGATCGACACGCAGGCCGTCCAGGCCGACCGCCTGAGCGTCGCGCGGCGGCTCGCCGCGCGCGATGGCGTGGTCGTGGTGCTGAAGGGCGCGGGCACGGTCATCGCGACGCCGGACGGTGACGCTGCCCTCTGTCCGACCGGCAATCCGGGCATGGCGAGCGGCGGCATGGGTGACGTCCTCGCCGGGGTCATCGGAGCGCTCCTGGCCCAGCAGCTGTCTCCATTCGACGCCGCGTGCTTCGGCGTCTACGCGCATGGGCTGGCGGCCGACTCGGTCGCCGAGCGCCGGGGACAGGTCGGCCTCCTCGCGGGTGACGTGCTCGATGCGATGCCGCCCACGATCGCCCGGCTCCAGGGGCTGTTGCCGCCATGACCCACGATCTCGAGACCGCCGGCCCGGCGGAGACCGAAGCGCTCGGCCGCGCCCTGGGGGCGACCGCGGAGGGCGGGGAGCTGCTCGGGCTGGTCGGCGAGCTGGGAGCGGGCAAGACCTGTCTCGTGCGCGGCCTGGCCGCGGGCCTCGGCGCCGATCCGGAGGAGGTCCACAGCCCGACCTTCATCACGGCGACGGAGCACCACGGTGGGCGGCTGCCCCTCTACCACATCGACCTCTATCGCCTTGAGGGAGCGCTCGGGGATGCGCTATTCCTACGCGAGGTGCTCTACGGCGAAGGTGTCGCGGCCGTCGAGTGGTTCGAGCGGCTGCTCCCCGTGGCCGGTGACGAGTTCCTCGAGGTCTCGCTCCGGTACGGCGCGGGGGACCGCCGGTCGATCCACCTGACGGCGCACGGCTCTCGGCACGAGCGGTGGCTGGTCGCCGCCCTCGGCAGGCTCTGAGGACCGATCTGGGGAACCATGGCGCTCATCGTACAGAAGTTCGGCGGCACGTCGGTCGCCGACATGGATCGCATCCGTCACGTCGCGGAACGCGTGAAGCGCGTCCGTGCCGAAGGGCATCAGCTCGCGGTCGTCGTCTCGGCGATGGCCGGCGAGACCAACCGGCTCCTCGGGCTCGCGAAGCAGGCGCACCCGCGCCCCGACGATCGCGAGAGCGACGCGCTCGCGTCGACCGGCGAGCAGGTCACCGCCGCGCTGACGGCGCTCGTGCTGCACGACCTCGGCGTGCCGGCACGCTCGTTCCTGGGCCATCAGATCCGGATCGAGACCGACGCCGCGCACGGCCGCGCACGCATCCGCCGCATCGACGCCGAGCCGATGCGCGCGCTGATGGCTGCCGGCACCGTCGCCGTGTGCGCCGGATTCCAGGGCGTCACGGAAGACGGCAGCATCAGCACGCTCGGCCGCGGCGGCTCCGACACGAGCGCCGTCGCGCTCGCCGCCGCGCTGAAGGCCGACGTCTGCGAGATCTACACCGACGTCGACGGTGTGTTCACGAGCGACCCGCGCATGGTCCCGAAGGCGCACAAGCTCGAGCGCATCGCCTACGACGAGATGCTCGAGCTGGCGAGCCTCGGCGCCAAGGTGCTGCAGATCCGCTCCGTCGAGTTCGCCAAGCGTTACCACGTCCCCGTGCACGTCCGCTCGTCGTTCCACGACGGCGAAGGCACGTGGGTCGTCGAGGAGGACTCCCGCATGGAAGAGGTGTCCGTCGCCGGCGTCGCCGCCGATCGCGATCAGGCGAAGCTGACGGTCCTCCACGTCCCGGACCAGCCCGGCATCGCGGCCAGCCTGTTCGGCCCGGTCGCCGACGCGGGCATCGTCGTCGACATGATCATCCAGAACGCCAGCGCCGACGGCACGACCGACATGACGTTCACCGTCCCGCGCGGCGACTACGAGAAGGCGCTCGAGCTGGTGCAGGGCATCGCGCGACGCATCGGCGCCAAGGAGGTCCGCGGCGACCTCGACGTCTCGAAGGTGTCCATCGTGGGCGTCGGCATGCGCACGCACGCCGGCATCGCGTCCAAGATGTTCGACGTGCTCGCGAAGGAAGGCATCAACATCCAGATGATCTCCACGTCGGAGATCAAGATCTCCGTGGTGGTCGACGAGAAGTACACCGAGCTCGCCGTCCGCGCGTTGCACGAGGCGCTCATCACGAAGGGCTGATGCGACGGATCCAGCTCTACGACACGACCCTGCGCGACGGCTGCCAGTCGGAGGACGTCAACCTCACGCTCGACGACAAGCTGCGCATCGCGGAGCGGCTCGACGCGCTCGGCATCCACTACATCGAAGGTGGCTGGCCGGGCTCGAATCCGCGCGACGAGGAGTTCTTCCGCGCCGTGCGCGGCCTCGGCCTGCGCCACGCGCGCATCGCGGCTTTCGGCTCGACGCGCCGGGCGGGCATCGCCGCGGCCGACGACCGCAACCTCGAGCTCTGTCTCCGCGCCGAGACGCCCGTCGTCACCATCGTCGGGAAGACCTGGGACCTGCACGTCCGTGAGGACCTGCGGATCCCGCTGGACGAGAACCTCGACGTCATCCGCGACTCCGTCCGCTACCTGCGCGAGCGCGTCGACGAGGTGATCTTCGACGCCGAGCACTTCTTCGACGGGTATGCCGCGAACCCCGACTTCGCGCTCGCCTGCCTCGGCGCGGCGGCGGAGGCTGGGGCCACGCTGCTCTGCCTGTGCGACACGCGCGGGGGCTCCCTGCCGGCGCACGTCGGCGCGGCGGTCGACGCCGCGCAGGGCGCGGTACCCGGCACGCCGCTCGGCATCCACTGCCACAACGACGCCGAGCTGGCGGTGGCGAACTCGCTCGAGGCGATCGAGCGCGGCTGCCTGCAGGTGCAGGGGACGATCAACGGCTTCGGCGAGCGCTGCGGCAACGCGAATCTCGTCTCGATCATCCCGAACCTCGTGCTGAAGCGCGGACATTCGGTCGTGACGGGCGAGCAGCTCGGCATGCTCGCGGACGTCTCGCGCCTCGTCTACGAGCTCGCGAACCTGGAGCCGAACAAGCGGCAGCCCTACGTCGGGCAGAGCGCGTTCGCCCACAAGGGCGGCCTCCACGTCGCCGCCGTGCAGAAGAACGCCGTGACCTACGAGCACATCGACCCGGCGCTCGTGGGGAACGTGCAGCGCGTCCTGGTCTCCGACCTGGCCGGCCGCTCGAACCTCCTCTTCAAGGCGGCACAGTTCGGCATCGACCTGCGCTCGAATACGCCCGCGGTGCAGGCGCTGCTGTCGGAGCTGAAGGAGCTCGAGGCGCAGGGCTACGCCTACGAAGGCGCCGAGGCGTCGTTCGAGCTGCTGATGCGGAAGGCGCTCGAGGGCGCTCGCGCACAGTTCTTCCGCCTGATCGGCTTCCGCGTGATCGACGAGAAGCGCCACGAGGGCGAGCCGCCCATCGCCGAGGCCACCATCATGCTCGAGGGGCCCGACGGGCACGTCGAGCACACGGCGGCGCAGGGCAACGGCCCGGTGAATGCGCTCGACGGTGCGCTCCGGAAGGCGCTCAGCAAGTTCTACCCCGAGGTCGAGGAGGTGCGCCTGCACGACTACAAGGTGCGGGTGCTCGGGAGCGCCGAGGGGACTGGCGCGGTGGTGCGCGTGCTGATCGAATCGGGCGACGAGCACGAGCGCTGGGGCACCGTCGGCGTGTCCCACAACGTGATCGAAGCCAGCTGGCAAGCCCTCGTCGACAGCATGGACTACAAGCTCCACAAGGCCCGCCGCGCCGACTGACGTCCCGATGCGCATCTACCTCGATCACAACGCCGGCTCGCCCCTGCGGCCCGCCGCGCGCGACGCCATGGTCGCGGCGATGGACGTCGTCGCGAACCCGTCGAGCGCGCACCGTGAGGGGGCGCGGGCGCGCGCGCTGCTCGAGGAGGCGCGCGCGGCCGTCGCGGCGCTGATCAAGGCGGCGCCCGCCGAGATCGTCTTCACGAGCGGCGCCACCGAGGCCAACGATCTCGCGATCCGCGGCGCGGTGCCGGACGGCGGGCGGATCGTCGTGGCCGCGACGGAGCACGCGTCGGTGCTGGCGCCGGCGCGGGCGCTCGGCGCCGTCGAGCTGCCGGTCGACGGCCAGGGGCGCATCGCGGCCGAGCCCGTCGTGGGGCCGGCGCTGCTGAGCGTCGGGCTCGCGAACGGTGAGGTCGGGACCATCGCACCCGTCGCCGAGCTCGCCGCACGGCGCGGGCGGAACGTCGTGTT
Organism: uncultured Binatia bacterium (SeqCode); assembly: GCA_964432595.1. Classification (GTDB taxonomy): domain Bacteria; phylum Desulfobacterota; class Binatia; order DP-6; family DP-6; genus DASYLJ01. Next base: position 336,004 of record CAYSOF010000004.1, read on the forward strand.
CCACACCGACGCCGCGCAGGCCGCCGGCCGCGTTCCCGTCGACGTGCGCGCCCTCGGCGTCGACCTGCTGTCGCTGTCGAGCCACAAGCTCGGCGGGCCGGCCGGCGCCGGCGCACTCTGGGTCCGGCGCGGCACCGCGCTCCGGCCGCAGCTGCTCGGCGGCCCGCAGGAGCGCGCGCGCCGTGCCGGCACGGAGAACCTGCTCGGCATCGTCGGCTTCGGCGCGGCCTGCCGTGACGCGATGAGCGACGTCGGCGCGACGGCCGGACTCACCGACCGCCTCTGGGCCGGCCTCGAGACACACGTGCCCGGCATCCGCCGTCTCGGTCCCGAGGACGGGCCGCGGTTGCCGAATACACTGAACGTCCGCATCCCGGGCTGCTCGGGCGAGAGTCTGCTGATGCTGCTCGACCTCGCGGGCGTCGCGGCGTCGCTCGGTTCGGCGTGCAGCGCGGGCGCGCCGGAGCCGTCGCACGTCCTCGCCGCCATGGGGCTCGACCGCGAGACCGCGCGCAACGGGCTGCGGCTCAGCCTCGGCCACACGACGACGGCTGCCGACGTCGACGCCGTGATCGCGTTGCTGCCGCCGCTGGTGCGCCAGGCGCGCGCGGGAGCGGCGGCGTGAGGGTGGTCGTCGCCATGAGCGGCGGGGTCGACAGCGCGGTCGCCGCGGCCCGCTGCGTCGCCGCCGGCCACGACGTGATCGGCATCTCGCTGCGGCTCGCGCGCGACGGCGGCGGTGGGTGCTGCTCGCTCGACGACTTCCACGACGCGCGTGCGGTCGCCGACCGCCTCGGGTTCCCGCACTACGTGCTGGACTTCAGCGACGCGTTCGACGCCGCCGTCGTGCAGCCCTTCGTCGCCGAGTACCTCGCCGGCCGCACGCCGAATCCCTGTGCGCGCTGCAACCAGCACGTGAAGTTCGACCGCTTGTGGCAGCGCGCCCGCGAGCTCGGCGCGAGCCATCTCGCGACCGGCCACTACGCCCGCATCGCGGTCGACCCGGTCACCGGGCGCCGCGCGCTGCGGACGGCCGTCGACCCGTCCAAAGACCAGACGTACTTCCTGTTCACGCTCGACCACGACGCGCTCGGCCGCACGCTGTTCCCGGTCGGCGAGCTGACCAAGCCCCAGGTGCGCGCCGAGGCGGCCGCGCTCGGCCTCGCCGTCGCCGACAAGCCCGAGAGCATGGAGGTCTGCTTCGTCCCGACGGGCGACGCGGCGGGCTTCGTCGAGCGCGCGGCGCCGGTGGACGCGCTGCGTCCGGGCACCCTGCGCGACGGCGACGGCGCGGTCCTCGGCACGCACGCCGGCGTGCATCGCTTCACCGTCGGTCAGCGCCGCGGGCTCGGCGTGTCCGGCGGGCCGCGACGCTACGTCCGTGCGATCGACGCCGACACGGGCACCGTCACGCTGGGCACGGCCGACGAGCTGGTCGCGTCGGGCCTCGTCGCGCGGGACGTCTCGTGGAGCGCGGGCACGCCGCCGCCCGCCGGCTCGTCGCTGGCCGCGCGCATCCGGCACCGGCATCGGCCCGTGGCGTCGCGCCTGCTCGCCTCCGACGACGATACCGTGCGCATCCGCTTCGACGGGCCGGGACCGGCGGTCACGCCGGGTCAGGCCGCGGTCTTCTATCGCGACGAGCTCGTCGTCGGCGGCGGCTGGATCGCGGGAGCGCTCCGGTGACCCGCGTCGCCATCGCCACGCTCGGGTGCAAGGTCAACGCGTACGACACCGCGACGATCGCCGACCGCCTGCGTGCCGCCGGCTGCGTCATGGTCGACGCCGGCGCGCCCGCCGACGTCGTCATCGTGAACTCGTGCACCGTCACGGACGCCGCCGACGCCGAGAGCCGCAAGCTCGCCCGCCGTGCCCGCCGTGCGAATCCCGCGGCGCGCGTCATCCTGACGGGCTGCTACGCGCAGACGCAGCCGCAGGCGGCCGCGCGGGTCGACGCGGTCGATCACGTGATCGGGCTCAACCGCCTCGATGCGCTGGTCGAGGCCGTCACCGCGCCGCAGCCCGCCATCGCGCGCATCGAGGTCGGCAACAGCCGCCGCGAGACGCACGTGAACACGTTCGGGGCGCGGACGTTCGACGGACAGACACGCGCGTTTCTCAAGGTGCAGGAAGGCTGCGACCTGTTCTGTACCTTCTGCATCGTGCCGATGGCGCGCGGCGCGAGCCGTAGCCTCGGCCCGCGCGAGATCCTCGCCGAGATGGAAGGACTCGCCGCCGCCGGCTTCCGCGAGGTCGTGCTCACCGGCGTCCACCTCGGCGGCTGGGGCCACGACCTGACGCCACGGGTCGACCTCGTGTGGCTCGTCGAGGCGCTGGCGGAGCAGGGCCTGTTCCAGCGCATCCGATTGTCGTCGATCGATCCGCACGAGATCACCGAGCCGCTCGTCCGCCTGATGGCCGCCACGCCCGCCGTCTGCCCGCACCTGCACGTGCCGCTGCAGGCGGCCGACGACGACGTCCTGCGCCGCATGCGACGGCGCTACGACACGGCGCTCGCCGCGGAGCGCCTCGCGATGGTCCGCGAGCTGCTGCCCGACGCGTCGATCGGCACCGACCTGATCGCCGGATTCCCCGGCGAGGATGCCGCGTCGTTCGAACGGACGCTGGCGTTCGTCGCCGAGAGCCCGATCACCTACGCGCACGTGTTCCCGTATTCGGTGCGCTCGGGCACGACGGCGGCCAAGCTCGACGGCCAGGTGGCGCCGGGCGAGATCACCGAACGCGCGCGCCGCCTGCGCGCGCTCATGGACCGGAAGCGGGCGGGATTCGCCCGCACCTTCGACGGGATGCCGGCCGAGGTGCTCGTCGAGACGACGCGCGACCCCCAGACGGGGACCTTGCGCGGCTACACGCGGAATTACCTCCGGGCTCGTCTGGACGGGCCCGACGACTGGATGGGCGACGTGGTCGCGGTGCGGTTGCGTGTGGGGTCGGGCGCCCGCATCGAGGCCGACGCCGCCGCATGACGGACGACGGCAGACGCGCCCTCGAGGCTGGGCTGGGACATCGCTTCACCCGGCCCGAGCACCTCCAGGTGGCCATCACCCACCGATCGTTCAGCCCGGATGCGCCCAACAACGAGACGCTCGAGTTCCTCGGCGACGCGGTGCTGTCGCTCGCCATGTCCGATCTCCTGATGCGCCGCCATCCCGCCGCGCGCGAGGGCGATCTCTCGAAGATGCGCGCCGCGCTCGTGAACGCCGAGGTCCTCGCCGTGAAAGCCCGTCAGCTCGACCTGGGCCGCTGGCTGCGCGTCGGCAAGGGCGAGGAGAAGAGCGGCGGACGCGACAAGGAGTCGATCCTCGCCGCCGGCTACGAGGCGTTGCTCGGGGCGGTCTACCTCGATGCGGGGTACGAGCCCGCGCGGGCGGTCGTCGAGGCGCAGTTCGCGGCCGACGTCGCCGCCGACTTGCCCGCCGGCCTGCGCGACTACAAGACGCGCCTCCAGGAGCTGACGCAGCGGGTCTTCCACGCGACCCCCGTCTACACGCTCGTCGAGGAGAGCGGTCCGGATCACGCCAAGCGCTTCGTGTCCGAGCTCGCGATCGGCGGCCGCCGCTACGGCCGCGGGGTGGGGCACAGCAAGAAGACCGCGGAGCAGGCGGCGGCGATGGAGGCGCTCGACGCGCTCGCACGCGAAGGGCGCGCCGAGCCGCGATGACCGTGCTCCGACTCTTCCTCGCGCTGCTGCTGTCCGCCGCAGCGGCGCGCGCCGACGAACCGCTCACCGCGCTGCCCGGCGTGGTTCCGCAGGGGCTCGCCGCGCTCGCGGCCGACGGCGACGCGCCCGACGCGCTCGCGGTGCCGCACGTCGTCGTGTGGCTCGGGCTCCGCGACCGCGACGTCCTGCGGGCCCTGGTCGCCGCGCAGCAGGACCCGCGCTCGCCGCGCTACCGGCGGTGGCTCGACGCGACGGAGATCGCCGATCGCTTCGGCGCACGCCGCGCGCGCTACGAGCGGGCGCGCGCCTGGTTCGCGGCGCAGGGGCTGCGGGTGACCGCGGACTCGCCGTACCGGACCTCCTTCACGGTCGCCGGCGACGCCGCACGGGTGCAGCGCGCGCTGCGCACGAAGCTCGGCCTGTTCCGGCTGCGCGGCCGCAGGCATCGCGCTCCGACGGCGCCCGCGTTCGTTCCGCGCGATCTCGGCGTCCAGGGCCTGCTCGGTCTCGATGATCTTCCCGCCATCCGACCGCTCGTGCGGCTGGGCGACGGCGCCGTGACGCTCGGACCGCACGACCTGGCGCGCGCGTACGGCGTCGACGTCCTGCAGGCGTCCGGCCTCGACGGGACGGGCAGCCGCATCGCGATCGCTGCCCGCAGCGACTTCGCCGAGGCCGACGTCACGGGCTTCGCGGAGCGCTTCGGCCTCGCCCCGCGGCCGCCGATCAAGCATTTCGTCGGCCCCAATCCCGGCGTCCTGCCGGAGCCGGGCGAGCTCACCGAGGTCCTGCTCGACACGCAGTGGGCGAGCGCACTGTCGCCGCAGGCGGACGTCACGGTCGTCATCGGCTCGCGCGACGGCGACATCCCGGAAGCGGTCGCCGAGGCGGTCGAGCGCCGGCTGGGGCACGTCGTCTCCGTGAGCTTCGGGCTCTGCGAGCCGCTGAGCTCGGCGACGGTGACCGAGGTATTCGACGGCCTCTACACGATCGCGAACCTGCAGGGGCAGACGGTGGTGGTCGCATCGGGCGACGCCGGCGCGACCGACTGCGCGCCCGACCTGCCCACCGTCGCCGTCAACGCCCTCGCGTCGTCGCCGCACGCGATCGCGATCGGCGGCACGGCGCTGGACCCGGGCTTCGACGCGGACGGCGTCGCGACGGGGTGGGTCGGCGAGTCGGTCTGGAACGACGCGAGCGGCGCGGGAGGCGGCGGGCTGAGCCGCATCTTCGCGCGGCCGTCGTATCAGCTCCCGCTCGGCTTCACGTCGCGCGCGCTGCCCGACGTCTCGCTGCCGGGCAGCGCGCTGGCGCCGGGCTACGCGGTCGTCGAGCGCGGCGAGCCGATCATCGTCGGCGGCACGAGCGCGGGGGCGCCGGCGCTGGCGGGCATCCTGGCGCTGGCGAACCAGCGCGTTGCGCGCGATGGCCTGGGGCAGCTCCTGCCGACGCTCTATCGCCTGGGCGAAGACGGCACCGCGGGTCGGCGGTCGCCCGTGTTCCGTGACATCGTCGCCGGCGAGAACGGGTTCCCGGCCGGGCCCGGGTTCGATCTCGCGAGCGGCTGGGGCACGCCGATCGCGGACCGTCTCGTCGCGGCCCTCGCCGAGCAGCCGCCGCCGGCGTGCGAGCCGGGCATCGAGTGCCTCGTGCCGGCTCCGGGACCGGCGGAGCATGCCTGCCTCGGCCAGTGGCTCGTCGACATGGACGACCTCCGGCGGACGCGCCGCGGCGCCCCGTCGCGCCGCCAGCATTGCCGCGACGGCGACCCGTCGTGCGACGCCGACGGCCGGGCGGACGGCCGCTGCACGATCGAGGTCGCACTCTGCCTGAACGTGTTCGACGTCCGCGCGCTCGGGCGCGACGGGCTGCCGCGGTGTCCCACGACGCAGATCCGCGGCGTCCGGCTGCTGTCGCCGGACCGGACGGGACGTGTCACCACGCGCACCCGCGCCGGACAGGATCTGGGAACGGCATTCCGTGCCCTGCCGGCACTGCCGACCTTGCTCGACGCCGCCTGCACGGCGCGCGTCCCCGTCGTGGTCCCCCTGCGCGAGGGCGGCCGGGCGGGGCGCCTCACGTTGCGCGCGCGCGTCCGCGGCGCGGGCGGCACGGCCCGACCGGCGGTCACGCTGATCTGTGATGGAGGCTGACATGGCGCATCGCGCAGGATTCGTGACGATCGTCGGACGGCCGAACGTCGGCAAGTCGACGCTGCTGAACGCGCTCGTCGGCGCGAAGATCGCGGCGGTGTCGCCCAAGCCCCAGACGACGCGGAACCGCATCGCCGGCATTCGCACGTTGCCGGAGGCGCAGGTCGTCTTCCTCGACACGCCGGGCATCCACGCCGCGCGCTCGGCACTGAACCGCCGCATGGTCGAGGTGGCGAAGCGCACGCTCGGCGAGGCCGAGGTGGTGCTGCTGGTGTTCGACGCGAGCGCCGGCATCACGCCGCCCGACCGCGAGCTCGCGGCCACCGTCGCGGCGATGAAGGTCCCGGTCGTGGTCGTCCTGAACAAGATCGACCGCCTGCCACGGCCGGCGCTGCTCCCGCTGCTCGCCGAGATCGGCCAGCTCCTGCCGGGGCGCGACATCGTCCCCGCCAGCGCGCGCAAGGGCGACAGCCTGCCGATCGTGCTCGACGTCGTCACGAAGCTGCTGCCGGAAGGCCCGCGGCTCTTCGACGAGGACGAATACACGACCGAGACGGAGCGCTTCCTCGCGCAGGAGATCGTCCGCGAGCAGGTCTTCCTGGCGACGAAGGAGGAGGTGCCGTACGCGACCGCCGTCGTCGTCGAGTCGTTCGAGCAGAAGCCCGACCGCAACGTCGTCGTGATCGCCGCGACGATCCTCGTCGAACGCCCGAACCACCGCGCGATCCTGCTGGGCGCAGGCGGACAGCAGCTGAAGGAGATCGGCCAGCGGGCACGGCGCGAGCTGGAGACGCTGCTCGGCACGCGCGTGTTCCTCGAGCTGTTCGTCCGCGTGGAACCCGGCTGGGCGCGCAATGCGCGCCGGCTGGACGAGCTGGGGATCTGATGGCCGCACGCATCGAAGCGGTGACGAGCGGGCTGCCCGTCGTCGCCATCGTGGGACGTCCGAACGTCGGCAAGTCGACGCTCTTCAACCGCATCGTGAAGGCGCACCGGGCCATCGTCGACGACGCACCAGGCGTCACGCGCGACCGCGTCGTCGCGCCGGCGCGCTGGGACGAGCACGCGTTCCTCTGTGTCGACACCGGCGGATTCACCGCCGAGGAGCCGCGCGATCCGGCGGCGATCGAGGCACAGGTCCGCAAGCAGGCGCTGGCCGCCGTCGAGGAGGCCGACGCGATCGTCTGCGTGCTCGACGGACATGCGGGCCTGGCGCCGGCCGATCACGAGACGGTGCGGCTGCTCGCGCGTTCCGGAAAGCCCGTCCTGTACGCGGTCAACAAGATCGACCACGCCGTGCGGGAAGGGCAGGTCGCCGAGTTCTACGAGGCGGGCGTCGAGACGCTGCATCCGGTCTCGGCCGCGCACGGGCGCGGCATGGACGACCTGCTCGACGCGATCGTCGCCGTGCTCCCCGCCGCCCACGAGACCGACGCCGCGACGGGCGAGGGCACGCGGCTGGCGCTCATGGGCCGTCCGAACGTCGGGAAGTCGTCGTTGCTGAACAGCCTGCTCGGCAGCGAGCGCGCCCTCGTGGCACCGCAGGCGGGCACGACGCGCGACGCGACCGACACGGCGGTGCGCATCGGCGGGCGGCCGTACGTGCTGATCGACACCGCCGGCATCCGGCGCCGTGGACGCGTCGAGAACGCCCTCGAGCGCCATGGCGCCGTCCGCGCCCTGGGCACCCTCGAGCGCACCGACATCGTGCTCATGGTGCTCGACGCCACGGAGGGCATGACGGATCAGGACGCGCGCCTCGTCGGCCGCGCGCTCGAGGCGGGCCGCGGCGTCGTGCTGCTCGCGAACAAGTGGGACGCCATGCCGGCCGGGCAGCGCGACGCGCGCGCGTTCCGCCGCCGGCTGCTCGATGCGCATCCCGCCTTCGCGACGCTCCCGATCGTCGCCCTGTCGGCACAGACCGGCGAAGGCCTCGAGAGCCTGCTCGGCGCCGTCCGGCAGGTGGAACGGTCGTATCGCGTCGCCATGGCGACGCCGGTCCTGAACCGCGTGCTGCGCGCCGCGGTCGAGGCGCACGCGCCACCGAGCCCGGGGGGCCGGCCCGTCCGCTTCCTCTACGCGACGCAGACGGGAAGTGCCCCGCCCGAGGTCACCGTCTTCTCGAGCGCGCCGATGAAGGTGCCGCCGGCGTACACGCGCTTCCTCGTCGCGCGCTTCTCCGAGGCGTTCGGGGTGACCGGCGTGCCGCTGCGGGTGAAGCTCCGCAGCCGGCGCGACGCCGAGGGCGCCAAGCCGAGGCGGACGCCTACGCCGGCGCGCGATACCGCCGCACGAGCTCGACGTAGTTCGAAGCCGCGTGCCGCACGAGGTCGAGCTCCGCGGCGGTGATCTCGCGCAGCCGCCGCGCCGGGCTGCCGAGCACCAGCGAGCGCGGCGGTACGACGGTTCCCGGCGCCAACAGCGCGCCCGCGCCGACCAGGCTCTCGGCCCCGATCTCCACGCGGTCGAGCACGATCGCGCCCATGCCGATCAGGGCGCCGTCGTGCACGGTGCAGCCGTGCACCACCGCGTTGTGCCCGATGGTGACCCCGTCGCCGATGATCGTCGCGTGCTTGCCGCCCACCACGTGGATCGTCGCGTTGTCCTGCACGTTCGAGCGCGCACCGATGCGCACGGGATGGATGTCGCCGCGCACGACCGTGTGGAACCACAGGCTCGACTCCGCGCCGATCACCACGTCGCCCACCACGACCGCCTGCTCGGGTACGTAGGCCGTCGGGTGGATGTCGGGGGTATGGCCGCCGAACGGGACGATCATCCGGCGGCCATACCACACTCCTAGGCGCCGGGCCCGAGCCGGAAGGGGCGCGAGCCTCTGACGCTCCAGCCCGTGGTGGTGTCGATGTACTGCTGGTCGACCGCGTCGCGCGGCATCGTGCCGGCGCGCGCCTCGATGGTGGCCTCCGCCTGCGCCGCCGACCGCGTCGACGTCGCCGGCGCCGGAAGCGCCGCGGGCAGCGTTCCGGCGTCGAGCTCGCTGACCCGTCCCTGCATCACGTTGCCGGCCGTGTGGACCGGGCGGCCGTTGACCCGCAGCGCCGAATTCGCCTTGCCGCCGATCCCGTCGGCGTACGGCGAAAGGCGGAAGATCGAGTCGACGACGTTGCCGCTGGCGCCCTTCTCGAAGCGCAGGCCCCACATGGTCCAGTCCTCGAGGATGACGTTCCGGATGTCGGCGACGACGTTCTGCGAGATCAGCGGGCCGCGCATCCACTGCTTCATGATCCAGGTGTCGTGGAGGGAGACGTTCGTCGTGTTGCCGTACTTGAGGAAGATCGACCGTGTGTTTCCGGCGAGGAAGCAGTGCTGCACCGTCACGTCGTGCGCGCCGTAGCCGATCGAGATGCCGTCATCGCTGGCGCCCGTCGACGACAGGTGGCTCAGCACGACGTTCCACGCGCCGTTGCCCTTCAGCCGGATGTTGTCGCCGGCGTTCCGCAGACGGAGATCGCGCACGATGACGTCGTGCGTGCGGATCTCGACCATGGCGGCCACCGCGCCGACCCTGGGCCCGTAGAGCGTCGCCCCCTTGCCTTCGATCGTGACGAACGGGGCCGTCAGCGGGGGCAGGGGGTCGGTGATCTCGATGGGGGCCGTCGTCTCGAAGACGATGCTCGCCTTGCCCCCCCGGTTGGCCGTCTCGAACGCCGCCCGCACGGCGGCATCGCTGGGCGTGCGGATGGCGATGGTGCGGCCGCCCGCGCCGCCCCGGGTCGTCGCGCCGAACCCCTGCAACGGCTCCGTGCCCGGATCGGGGATCGTGGTCGGCGGCGTGGTCGTCGTGGGCGTCGTCGCGCCGACGGTGATCGTGGTGGCGGCCGTCGCCGTGTCCTTTCCGTCGGCGACGGTGACGCGCGCGCTGTAGGTGCCGGCGACCGCGTACGTATGCGTCACGATCGGGCCGCCGCTCCCCGGCGGCGTGGTGAACATCGGCTCGTACGGCGGGAGCACGCAGGCGGCGGCGCCGAGGCGCGCCGTCGCGTCGGCGATGTTGGCGGTCGTCCCGTTCAGATCGGGGAGGCTCGGGAACCCGCCGGCCACGGCCTGCACCGCGGCCTCGCGCGAGAACTGCAAGGCGAGGGTGAACCGCGGGCACGACGCCATGCCGAGGCTGTTGAAAAGGTAGATGGCGCCGAGGTCGTGCGCGATCTTCTGCAAGTACCAGCGCGACACCCGATCGACGCGATTCGTGCCCTGCTTGGTCACGGGTCCGGCGCTGCCGACCGTGGTGAGCGGCATGAGCCGCGTGACGCATGCCAGGTAGGCGTCGATGGCCTCGGCGAAGCGGTTCGCGTCGCGCGCCGCCTTCGCGGCGTCGTACGCGGCGTCCATCCCGCGGAGCACCGTGTCGGCATCGACCGGGCCCGCGACGAGGCCGTCGCCGAAATCCCACGTGAAGGCGAGCGCGTCGCCGTCGGCGTCGCTCGACGCACCGGCGTCGAGCCGCACCGCCAGCGGCGGCGGGCCGCTCGCCGGCGTCGCCGTGAGTCGCGCGACCGGCTTCGCATTGCCGGGCGGCGGCGGGACGGACCCGCCGAGCGTCCCGGGCAGCAGCGCCAGGCCGAGCGGCCCGGACCCGGGATCGGCGGGCGCCCACGCGGGCTGCGCGCTCCACGTCCCGCCGACGTTCCGATACGCGGTGAAGCGCGCGAACTGATCCGCGACGAGGAGGTCCACCGCCCCGTCGCCGTCCAGGTCGCCGAGCGCCGGCGTGGCACGCCCGCTCGCCGCGGGGGCGTCCCACGTCGCGTGACGCACGAACGGCGCCGCGGCGTCGCCCGTGTTCGCGAACGCCAGGACCTGCCCGGACTGATACCCGATCAGCAGATCGGGCGCGCCGTCGCGATCGACGTCGCCGAACGTCGGCCGGCTGTCGTTGCCGAGATCGGCGACGTTCCACGCGGCCCGTGCCTTCCAGACGGGCGCGGTGCGGCCGCCGACGTTTTCCCGCGCGATCACGGAGCCGGACGCCTCGCCGATCAGGAGATCCGCGTCGCCGTCGCCGTCGAGGTCCGCGAGCGCGGGCGTGCTGCGGTTGCCGTAGCGTCCCGTGTCCCAGGCCGGCTGTCGCATCCAGCGCGGCGACCCGTCCGTCCCGTCGTTGCGCCAGGCGCGAACCTGGCCTTTTTCCTCGCCGACGAGGGCGTCACGATCGCCGTCGCCGTCCAGGTCGGCGAGCGCGGGCGCCGCGTACGGCGACACCAGCGGGATGTCGGCGCTCGCGACGCGCGTCCACGCGCCGCTGCCTCTGGTCGATGCGGCCGACGTCCCGTTCGTCAGGCCGGTATAGAGAATCGTTCCACGGGCCACGGACGCCTGCGCCACCAGCGCGACCACCGCACCTACGCCCCCTGCCAACCGTACACCGAATCGCATGCGCGGGCCGGGAGGTGCACACAGCATGCCGCATGGCGTATCCACACCTCACCAGTTCGCAGGGGTTGACGTCCTCCGTCGCGTTACGCGCACTTGCGCCGAATCGTTCCGCATCCCTGCGGCTCGCGCACCGACGACACCGGGTCGCGCGGCGCTGCCCGGTCGTGCGTTTCCGTTGACATGCGTGCGCCCATGGACCTACGACCATTGGACTGTTTCCAGGTTTCTAGTACTCCACCATTGTGCCGATATCGCCGACTCCCCGGGACGGCCACCACCCAGGGCTGCATGCGGCAGCCACCGTTGCCGGTGAACGACGGCGCGCGACGCCGGTGCGCGACCTTGCCCGACCCCGAGCCGCCTGCTAGTGAACGTCATGGCGCACACGACGATCGTTCGGAGGCCGCATGCTGCCGGGTGAGCTGCGGGATGGACTCACATTCGAGGACGTTCTGCTGGTTCCCGCCGCCTCCGAGATCCTGCCGCGCGACACCGACGTCGCCACATGGGTCACCCGCCGCGTCCGGCTCAACATCCCGGTGATCAGCGCGGCGATGGACACCGTGACCGAAGCCCGGACCGCCATCGCCATGGCGCAGGAGGGCGGCATCGGCGTCATCCACCGCAACCTCGCCGTCGCCGAGCAGGCGATCGAGGTCGAGAAGGTGAAGAAGTCCGAGAGCGGGATGATCGTCGACCCCGTCACGGTCAGCCCCGAGCAGCCCATCGCCGAGGCCCTGGCCGTCATGCAGCGCTTCCACATCTCCGGCCTGCCGGTGACGCGCGAGGGCAAGCTGGTCGGCATCCTCACGAACCGCGATCTGCGGTTCGAGAAACGGCTCGACCGTACCGTCGGCGAGGTGATGACGAAGGAGCGGCTGGTGACGGCGCAGCCGGGCATCACCCTCGACGGCGCCAAGGAGATCCTGCACCGCTACCGCATCGAGAAGCTGCCGGTCGTCGACGACCGCAACACGCTGCGGGGCCTCATCACGGTGAAGGACATCGAGAAGGCCATCCGCTTCCCGCACGCCGCCAAGGACGACCTCGGCCGGCTGCGCGTCGCGGCCGCCATCGGCACGGGCCCCGACCGCGAGGAGCGGGCCGAGGCGCTGGTTCGGGCCGGGGCGGACGTCCTCGTGATCGACACGGCGCACGGCCACACCGCGTCGGTCATCGACACCGTCCGCGCCATCAAGGCGATCTTCCCGAGCGCCGACATCGTCGGCGGCAACGTCGCCACCGCGGAGGGCGCCGACGCGCTGATCGCGGCCGGCGCCGACGGCATCAAGGTCGGGATGGGGCCGGCGTCGATCTGCACGACGCGCGTCGTCTCCGGCGTCGGGGTGCCGCAGCTGACGGCCATCGCCGACGCCGTGGGGCCGGCGAACAGGGCCGGCGTCCCGGTCATCGCCGACGGCGGCATCAAGTTCTCGGGCGACATCACGAAGGCGCTCGCCGCGGGCGCGCACACGGTCATGATCGGCGGCCTCCTCGCCGGCACCGAGGAGAGTCCGGGCGAGACGATCCTGTACCAGGGCCGGACCTACAAGCTCTATCGCGGCATGGGCTCGCTGGAAGCGATGCGCGAGCGCGAAGGCAGCCGCAACCGCTACATGCAGGACGAGGAGCCGAGCGCCGAGCTCGGCATGAAGCTCGTCCCCGAGGGCATCGAGGGCCGCGTTCCCTACAAGGGCGCGCTGTCCTTCATCGTGCAGCAGCTCGTCGGCGGACTCCGCGCCGGCATGGGCTACCTCGGCACACGCACCCTCGAGGACCTGCGCGAGAAGGCGAAGTTCATGCGCGTCTCGTCGGCGGGCCTCCGCGAGAGCCACGTGCACGACGTCTACATCACCAAGGAAGCACCCAACTACCGGCTCGAGTAAATGATCCTCATCCTCGATTTCGGGTCCCAGTACACGCAGCTGATCGCCCGCCGCGTGCGCGAGCAGCACGTCTACAGCGAGATCCATCCGTTCGACGTCTCGCTCGACACGATCCGCGGTCTCGACCCGCAGGGAATCATCCTGTCGGGCGGGCCGGCCAGCGTGTACGACGACGATGCGCCGCATCCGCGCAAGGACGTCCTCGAGCTCGTCACCTCGGGCACCATCCCGGTGCTCGGCATCTGCTACGGCATGGGCATCATCAACCGGGCCTTCGGCGGCGAGGTCGAGCGCGCGTCGCACAAGGAGTTCGGTCCCGCGGACGTCCGTATCGCCCGCGTCGACCCCCTGCTGTCGATCGGCGGCCGCGCGACGCGCGTGTGGATGAGCCACGGCGACCGCATGACGACGATCGGCAGCGACTTCGAGTCGCTCGCCACGAGCGACAACTCGCCGCATGCCGCGTTCCGCCATCGCCAGAAGCCGATCTACGGCCTCCAGTTCCACCCCGAGGTCACCCACAGCGTCGACGGCAAGGAGATCCTCCGCAACTTCGTGCTGCGCGTCTGCGGCGCGCGTCCCGACTGGACCATGGAGGGTTTCGTCGACGCCTGGGTGCCGCGCATCCGCGATCGGGTCGGCGACCGGCGGGTGATCTGCGGCCTCTCCGGCGGCGTCGACTCGACCGTCGTGGCGGCGCTCATCCATCGCGCCATCGGCGATCGCCTGACGTGCATCTTCGTCGACAACGGGCTGCTGCGCGCCGACGAAGCCAACGACGTCGTCGCACTGTTCCGCGAACGCATGGCGCTCGACGTCCGCGCGGTCGACGCGGGCGCGCGCTTCCTGAAGAACCTCGCCGGCGTCGACGACCCGGAGAAGAAGCGCCGCATCATCGGCCTCACGTTCATCGAGGTGTTCGAGGAGGAGTCGGCGAAGCTCCAGGACGTCGGCTTCCTCGCGCAGGGCACGCTCTATCCGGACGTCATCGAGTCGGTGTCGGTGCGCGGTCCGTCGGCCACGATCAAGAGCCATCACAACGTCGGCGGCCTGCCCGAGCGCATGAAGCTCGAGCTGCTGGAGCCGCTGCGCGAGCTCTTCAAGGACGAGGTGCGCGAGCTGGGCCGCGTCCTCGAGGTGCCGGACACGATCGTCGGCCGCCAGCCGTTTCCCGGTCCGGGGCTGGCCATCCGCATCATCGGGCCCGTCGACGCCGAGTCGCTCCGCGTCGTCCGCGATGCCGACGTCGTGGTGCAGCAGGAGATCCGCCGCGCCGATCTCTACGACAGCGTCTGGCAGGCGTTCGCCATCCTGTTGCCGGTGCGGACCGTCGGCGTGATGGGCGACGAGCGCACGTACGAGAACGTCGTCGCCATCCGCGCGGTGCGCTCGACCGACGGCATGACCGCCGACTGGGCGCGGCTGCCCGAAGACGTGCTGGCGCGCATGTCGAGCCGCATCATCAACGAGGTGCGCGGCGTGAACCGCGTCGTGTACGACATCTCGTCGAAGCCGCCCGCCACCATCGAGTGGGAATAGCGGCGTGAGGCGCCTCATCGTCTCCGAGTTCGTGACGTTGGACGGCGTCATGGAGGCACCCGGAGGCGAGCCCGGCCACCCCCACAGCGGCTGGGTCGGCGATTTCATGGGCCCCGACGCGGTCCGCTTCAAGCTGGCCGAGGTGCTGGCCGCGCAGTCGCTCTTGATCGGCCGCGTCACCTACGAGTCGTTCGCCGCGACGTGGCCGGGCCGCTCGGGCGAGTTCGCCGACCGCATGAACGCCATGCCGAAGCACGTCGTGTCCAAGACGCTGCGCGAGCCGGCGTGGCGGAACACGCACATCATCGACGGCGACCTGCTGCTCGCCGTCACGCGCCTCAAGCAGGAGCGAAACGGCGGCCCGATCCTCGCGCTCGGCAGCCGGACGCTGGTCCAGGCGCTGATCAAGCTCGCGCTGATCGACGAGTACCGCTTGATGATCTTTCCCGTCGTGCTCGGCAGCGGCCAGCGCCTGTTCCCCGAATCGCCGAAGAAGGCGACCCTCCAGCTCGCGGACACGCGCGCGTTCGCGTCCGGCGTCGTCGTGCAGACCTACACCCGGACCTGAAACGTCGCCGCGCCGATTGACCACCGGCGCGACCGCGCGGTACACGTTCGCCTCACCGGACGAAGAAGGAGAGGGGAGGGGCGCAGAGGGCGATGTCGTTCGTCCACCTGCATCTGCACACGCAGTACTCGCTGCTCGACGGCGCCAACAAGATCAAGGAGCTGTTGCCGCGAGTGAAGGCCGCCGGCATGCCGGCGTGCGCGATCACCGACCACGGCAACATGTTCGGCGCGGTCCAGTTCCACGCCGAAGCCGCGAAGCACGGCATCAAGCCGATCATCGGGTGCGAGCTCTACGTCGCCCCGAAGAGCCGCTTCGAGAAGGCCGGCCGCATCGACGACTACGAGGCGGGCGGCAACTACCACATGATCGTCCTCGCGACGAACCGCGAGGGATACCAGAACCTGTGCCGGCTCGTGAGCGCGGGGTATCGCGAAGGCTTCCACTACAAGCCGCGCGTCGACAAGGATCTCCTGCGCGAGCTGAACGGCGGGCTGATCGCCCTCTCCGGCTGCCTCCGCGGCGAGGTCGCGCACAGCCTCATGGTGGGCCAACCCGAGAAGGCACGCGCCGCCGCCGCCGAGCTCTCCGACATCTTCAAAGACCGCTACTACATCGAGATCCAGGACAACCGTCTCGAGAAGCAGGAGCAGGTCAACATAGAGCTGAAGGCGCTCGCGAAGCGCATGGGCCTGCCGCTCGTCGGCACGAACGACTGTCACTATCTCCACGCCGAGGACTCCGCCGCCCACGAGGCGCTCCTCTGCATCCAGACCGGCAAGACGTTCTCCGACGACAAGCGCTGGAAGTTCGAAACCGACCAGCTGTTCGTCAAATCCCCCGCCGACATGGCGACGGCGTTCGCCGACGTGCCGGAAGCCGTCGCGAACACGGTCGACATCGCCGCCAGGTGCGACTTCGAGTTCAAGCAGCGGTGGCGCTTTCCCGTGTACCAGGTGCCGGAGGACACGACGCTCGAGAAGGCCCTCGAGGCGGAGGCGCGGCGCGGGCTCGACGCGCGTCTGAACGCGCGTCGCACGCTCGGCAGCGATCCGGCGGACGAGAAGGCCTACGAGGAGCGGCTCGTCTACGAGCTCGGCGTCATCGAGCAGATGGGGTTCGCGGGCTATTTCCTCATCGTCGCCGACTTCATCAACTGGGCGAAGAACCAGGGCATTCCCGTCGGTCCCGGGCGCGGATCGGCGGCCGGGAGCCTCGTCGCCTGGGCGCTCCGCATCACCGACCTCGACCCCATCGAGCACACGCTGCTCTTCGAACGTTTCCTCAATCCCGAGCGTCGATCGATGCCTGACATCGACGTCGACTTCTGCTTCGTCCGCCGCGACGAGGTGATCCGCTACGTGCGCGAGAAGTACGGCGCCGACCGCGTCGCGCAGATCATCACGTTCGGCACGCTCAAGGGGAAGCAGGCGATCAAGGACGTCGGCCGCGTGCTCGACTTCACGTTCGCCGAGACCGACCGCATCACGAAGCTCTACCCCGAGCCGAAGCAGGGGAAGGACTTCCCGCTCGCGAAGGCGCTCGAGATGGAGCCGCGCCTCGAAGAGCTGCGGCAGAGCGGCGAGCGCGAGCAGCGCCTCTTCACGTTGGCGCTGAAGCTCGAAGGCCTGCTGCGGAACGCGTCCAAGCACGCGGCCGGCATCGTGATCGCACCGCAGCCGCTCACCGAGGACGTCCCGCTCTGGGTCGACAAGGACGGCGCGGTCGTCACGCAGTACACGTTCAACGACGTCGAGGCGATCGGGCTGATCAAGTTCGACTTCCTCGGGCTGAAGAACCTGACGCTGATCGAGGGCATCGTCCGCCGCATCCGCGAGGGCCGCGGCGTGACGATCAACCTCGACGAGCTGCCGCTCGACGATCCGCCGACGTACAAGGTCATGAGCGACGGCGACACCGTCGGCGTGTTCCAGGCCGAGTCGGGCGGCATGCGGCGCATGCTCGTGCAGCTACGGCCCTCGTGCTTCGCCGACGTCGTCGCCGCGCTGGCGCTGTATCGACCGGGTCCGCTCGACAGCGGCATGGTCGATCAGTTCATCAAGCGGAAGCACGGCCAGGAGCCGATCCGCTACCTGCATCCGGCCCTGGAACCGATCCTCCGCGACACCTACGGGGTCATCGTCTACCAGGAGCAGGTGATGCAGATCGCCCAGACCCTGGGCGGCTACTCCCTCGGCGACGCAGACAACCTCCGGCGCGCCATGGGCAAGAAGAAGGCCGAGGAGATGGCGAAGGAGCGGCAGCGCTTCCTCGCCGGCGCGGCCGAGCAGGGCAACGACGCCAAGCTCGCCGCAGAGATCTTCGACCAGATGGAGACGTTCGCGGCGTACGGCTTCAACAAGAGCCATTCGGCCGCCTACGCGGTGATCACGTATCAGACCGCATATCTCAAAGCGCACTACCCGACGGAGTTCATGGCCGGCCTGCTGTCGCTCGAAGCCGGCGACACCGACCTCACCTACAAGAACATCGCGGAGTGCCGCGAGCACGGCATCGCCATCCTGCCGCCCGACGTCAACGAGAGCCGCGAGGACTTCACCGCCGCCGGGAAAGCCATCCGCTTCGGGCTCGGCGCCGTGAAGGGCATCGGCTCGAAGGCGATCGACGCGATCATCGCCGCTCGCGCCGACGAGCGATTCACGTCGCTCCACGACTTCTGCATGCGCGTGCAGGGCCAGCAGGTGAACCGGCGCGTGATCGAGAGCCTGATCGCCTGCGGCGCGTTCGACTCCGTCGAGCGGAACCGCGCCCAGCTGCTCGGCGCGCTCGACGACGTGCTGCGCTGGGCGACCGCGCGCGTCGAGGAGCGGGCGAGCCCGCAGATCGGCCTGTTCGCGCCGCGCGCGGGCCAGGCCGAGGACCCACCGCCGAAGCTGCCGCCGTGCGACGCGTGGAAGGCCGAGGAGGAGTTGCGCCGCGAGCGGGAGACGCTCGGGTTCTTCATCACCGGCCACCCGCTCGACCGCTACGCGACCGACCTCCGCAAGTTCACGAACGTCACGATCGGCACGTTGCGCACGCGCGGGCCGCAGCTCCCGCCGGCGCCGGGCGCCCGTCCCGGGCGGCCGGACTCGGCCCGTCCGCGCGTGCGCCTCGGCGGCGTGATCGCCACGCTCAAGCTGCGCAACAGCAAGAAGGGCGACCGCTATGCGACGTTCGTCCTCGAGGACAAGGAGGGCGTCGTCGAGGTGATCGCCTGGCCCGACACCTACCGGAAGTTCGAGGTCGTGATCCAGGCGGGCGCGCCGGTCGTCGTCGCCGGCGGGCTCGATCTGTCGCCGGACCGCTGCCAGATCATCGCGGACGAGCTGACGCCGCTCGAGGCGGCGCGCGCCGACGCGATCAAGCAGGTCCACGTGCAGGTGCCGCTCGAGGCCGTCGGCCGCGATCACCTGGAGCGCCTGAAAGCGATCCTCGCCGAGCATCCCGGCCCGTGCGAAGCGTTCCTGCACCTCTTGCGCCCCGACGCCACGGAGACCATCCTGGCGCTCCCGAAATCCATCCGGGTGGCGGCCAGCGAGGAAGTGCTCCACGCCGTGGAGGGAGTGCTGGGCGCCGGAATGATGTCCTTCCGTTGAGCGATCGCATGCACAGTACCGCGCGCGTGCGGGAGCGAGCGGTGCTCGTGGCCGTCGACGCGCCGCGCGCCCTCATCCCGGTGCGCGACTCCCTCCTCGAGCTGCAACGGCTCGCGGCGACGGCCGGGATCGCCGTGGTCGGCGAGCTCGTGCAGCCGCTCCGTCGTGCGCATCCCGCGACGTTCATCGGCAGCGGCAAGGTCGAGGAAACGAGGGCGCTCGTGGAGCAGACGTCGGCCGACGTCGTCATCTTCGACGACCCGCTCTCGCCCGCGCAGCAGCGCAATCTGGAGAAGGCGCTCGGCTGCAAGGTCGTCGACCGCAGCGCGCTCATCCTCGACATCTTCGCGCAGCGCGCCCGCAGCATCGAGGGCAAGATGCAGGTCGAGCTGGCGCAGCTGCAGTACCTGCAGCCGCGGCTGACGCGCGCGTGGACGCACTTGTCGCGCCAGCGCGGCGGCGGCGTCGGCACGCGCGGCCCCGGCGAAACGCAGCTCGAGGTCGACCGCCGCCGCGTGCGGGAGCGCATCGCGCAGCTCCGGAAGCGGCTCGCCGACACCGAGCGCACGCGCCGCCTCCACCACGACGAACGCACCGCCACCCCCGTGCCGACGGTCGCGCTGGTCGGCTACACGAACGCCGGCAAATCGACGCTGATGAACGCGCTCACGCGCGCCGGCGTCCTCGTGGAAGACAAGCTCTTCGCGACGCTCGACCCCACGGTCCGCCGTCTGCGGCTTCCGGAGGGGCTCACCGTGCTGCTCGCCGACACGGTCGGCTTCATCCACAAACTGCCGCACCAGCTGGTCGAGGCGTTCAAGAGCACCCTCGAGCAGGTGCGGACGGCGAACCTGCTCGTGCACGTCATCGACGCGTCGCACCCCACCTGGCCCGAGCAGCGGCGCATCACCGAACAGGTGCTCGAGGAGATCGACGCCGGCGACGTGCCCGTCGTCTACGCGCTCAACAAGAGCGACCTGCTGTCGCTCGGCGAGCTGCCGGCGGCGGCGCCGCCCGACGCGGTGCTCGTCTCGGGTCGGACCGGCGCGGGGATGGGCAATCTGCTGGCCCGGATCGAGGAGCGGCTCGGCGTCGGCCTGTCGCGCGTGCGCTGCGTGCTGCCGTCGGACCGCGGCGACATCGTGGCGCTGCTCCGGCGGACCGGGCGGATCGTCGAGGAGTACTACCGCGACGGCCAGGTGACGGTGACGGCGCTCGTTCCCGAGAAGGTGGCGGGCCAGCTCCGCAAGGAGTTCCCGAGCACGGCGGCGGGATAGGGCAGGGCGGTGCTGAACGTCCCCAATTTCCTGACGCTCCTCCGTCTGATCGCGATCCCCATCTTTCTGATCCTGCTCGTCGACTTCCGCTACGCCGAGGCCCTGGCCGTCTTCGTGGCCGCCGGCGTGACGGACTCGCTCGACGGCGCCATCGCGCGCCTGACGCACACGAAGACGACGCTGGGCGCGTACCTCGATCCGGCGGCCGACAAGCTGCTGCTGATGTCGGCCTTCCTCACGCTCGGCATCATGGGCGACGTGCCGCGGTGGGTGGTCGTGATCGTCCTCACCCGCGACGTCATCCTCGTCCTCGGCTACTTCCTGCTGTTCACCATGACCTCGAGCGCCATGGAGGTGCGGCCGAGCCCGGTCGGCAAGTTCAGCACGTTCCTCCAGCTCTCGTCGGTGACGACGGTGCTCGTGGCGCAGGTATGGGCCGGGCTCGTCCCGCCGGTGCTCCAGGAGGTGCTCTTCTATTTCACCGGGGCCGTGACGGCGACGGCCGGCTTGCAGTACATGTATCGTGGCCTGGTGTGGCTGCAGGGACATGGGGGTCCGCAGCCCGGCTGAAGGAGTGCCGATGATCCCGATGCGACGACTGGCGATCCCGCTGCTGCTCCTGCTTGCATGCGTGGCGACTGCCGGTGCCGCGGAGACCGCCCGCGAGATCCTCGACCGACGGAAGGCGCTCGACGACGGCCCGCGCCACTGGACCGACCGCCAGGAGCGCATGAAGCTCACGATCATCGACCGCCGCGGCGGGGAGCGAGTGCGCGACCTGACGGTCTACGAACGCCGCGAGCCCGGCGACGAAAAGAAGAGCATCCTGTTCTTCCAGGCGCCGGCAGAGGTGAAGGGGACCGGATTCCTCGCCTTCACGCACAAGGGCAAGCCGGCCGACCAGTGGCTCTACCTGCCCGCGCTGAAGCGCATCCGGCAGATCACGCCGCAGGCGCGCACCGAGAGCTTCGTCGGCACCGACTTGAGCTATCAGGATCTCGACATCGTGCAGGAGATGCCCAGCTGGACGGAGGCGGATGCCAAGTCGTCGCTGCGCGGGCAGGAGACCGTCGACGGGGTTGCCTGCCACGTGATCGAGCTGGTGCCGCAGCGCGAGGACATCGGCTACGAGAAGATCGTCCTCTGGCTCGGCGTCGACGACCTCATGTCGCGCCGGCTCGAGTTCTACGATGGCGAAACGGAGCCGGCGAAGCGTCTCACCCAGACGGCCATCAAGGTCGTCGACGGGATTCCCGTCGCGCACCACATCGACGTCGAGGCGCCGCCGAAAGGCACGAAGACGACCATCGACAGCAGCGACGTGCGCTTCAACCAGCAGCTCGAGCCGGACCTGTTCTCGCAGCGGGCTCTCGAGCGGGGCGAACGTTGACCGCCGCCTGACGCGATGCCGCTCGACCGCTCGCAGCTCGAATCGATCGCGCGTCGTGCCGGCGAGATCGCGCTCGGCCACTTCCGCCGGGTGACCGTCGAGCGCAAGGCCGACCGGACGCTGGTGACCCGCGCCGACCGCGAGGTCGAGGCGTTTCTCGAGACGGAGCTGGCGCGCGCCTGTCCCGATGCGGGAATGCTCGGCGAGGAGGGCGCGGCCCGTCCCGCGACGGGCAGCGAGCGGTTCGTGATCGACCCGATCGACGGCACGTCGTCGTTCGTGGCCGGGCTGCCGACGTGGTGCGTGTCGATCGGCCTCTTGCGCGACGGTGTGCCGGCGGCGGGCGTGGTGCACGTGCCGTGCAGCGGCGAGATGTACGGTGCCGACGACGACGGCGCCTGGTGGAACGGTGAGACGCTGGCGGTGCTGGCCGACACGTCGGGTCCCGGCGATCCGTTCATGCTCGCGCACTCCGCGGTCCATCGCCGCTACGAGGTCACCTGGCCCGGGAAGCTGCGATCCCTCGGCTCGACCGCGTACCACGCCGTGCTCGTGGCGCGGGGCGTGGCGCGCGCGGCGCTTCTCGGGCACGCGCACCTCTGGGACCTTGCGGGGGCGGCGGCACTGCTGGCCCACGTGGGCGCACGGCTCGAGTACCTCGACGGCACGGACGTCGTGCTCGGGGCGCTCGCCGACGGGCGTCGCGCGCCGGCGCCGATCCTGACCGGCACGGCGACCGCGATCCGCGAGCTGCGCACGCATCTCCGGCTCCGCGCCTGATGCTCCGCTTCCTCGCGGGGCGCGTCCTCCGTGCGCTCCTGACGCTCCTCGGGACGACGCTGATCCTGTTCGTCCTGATGCGCGTCGTGCCGGCGGACCCGGCGGTGTCGATCGCCGGGCCCAAGGCGAATCCCGCGACGCTGGCCGCCATCCGCACGGATCTCGGCCTCGACGACCCCATCCTGGTGCAGTACGGCCGCTACCTCGCCCAGCTCGCGCGCGGCGATCTCGGGGTGTCCTACGTGACCGGCCGGCGCGTCTGGCACGTCATCCGCGAGCGCCTGCCGGCGACGGCCACGCTGGCGCTCGTGAGCCTGGCCATCGGCTTCGGCCTGGGCATCGCGATGGGCCTCGTCACCGCGGCGCGCCAGGGCTCCCTCACCGACGTCCTGGTGCTGCTGGCGACGCTCGTCGGTCTGTCGCTGCCGACGTTCTGGATCGGGAATCTGCTCGTGTACCTGTTCGGCTACCGCCTGCAGCTGCTGCCGATCGGTGGCTATGGGACGCTCGCGCACCTCGTCCTGCCCGCGGCGACGCTCGCACTCTATCGCATGTTCTTCTACGCCCGCTTCGTGCACGCCGGTGTCGGCGGCACGCTCGGCGCCGACTACGTACGCACGGCACGGGCGAAGGGCGCGGGCGAGGGCAGGGTGCTGGTCCGACACGCGATGCCGAACGCGCTGATCCCCGTCGTGACGCTGCTCGGCCTCGACGTCGCGGAGCTGATGAGCGGCGTGGTGCTCACCGAGACGGTCTTCAACTGGCCGGGGCTCGGCCGGCTGGCGGTCCAGTCGGTGTTCATGCTCGACCTGCCGGTCATGGCCGGCACCGTGCTGTTCTCGGCGGTGCTCGTGCTGGGCTGCAACCTCGTGGTCGACGTCCTCTACGGGTTCCTCGACCCGCGGGTGCAGCGTGCCTAGCGCGCTGATCCGCGCCGGCGCGCTGATCGTCGTGCTGCTCGCGATCGTGGCGGTCGCGGCGCCGTGGCTCACGCGGTGGAGCCCGACCGCCATCGTCGTCGAGCACTATCGCGGGCCGGAGCCGCCGAGCCGCCTGCACCCGCTGGGGACGGACACGCTCGGGCGCGACGTGTGGTCGCGCCTCGCGTTCGGCGCGCGGACGTCGCTGACGGTGGCCGTGGCGGCCATGGCGATCAGCCTGCTCCTCGGCGTCGCCGTCGGGCTCGTCGCGGGCTGGTTCGGCGGCTGGGTCGACGCGCTGCTGATGTGGCTCGTCGACCTGGTGCTCACCATGCCCGCGTTGCTGCTGCTGATCGTGCTGGCGACGGTGCTGCCGCCGTCGCTGCTGACGATTCCGCTCGTGATCGGCCTCGTCGGCTGGACGACGTTCGCCCGCACCGTGCGCGGCGAGGTGTTGTCGTTGCGCGAGCGCGACGACGTGGCGGCGGCCCGCGCGCTGGGCGCGGGCCACCCGCGCATCATCCTGCGGCATCTGCTGCCCGGCGTCCTGCCCGGCGTCGTCGCGCTCGCGGCGCTCGGCATGTCGCAGGCGATCGCGATCGACGCGGGGCTCAGCTATCTCGGGCTCGGCGCGCCGCTGCCGGCGCCGTCGTGGGGGCGCATGATCAGCGAGGTGCAGACGTACTTCGCGGTGGCGCCGTGGCTCGTGGTGCTGCCGGGCGTGGCGATCGCGCTCGGCGTCGTCGGCTTCAATCTGCTCGGGACCGGACTCGTCGCGCGGCTCGGGAATCGGCCGCGATGAGGTGGGTCTGCCTGGCGCTGGCGGTCCTCGTCGCGTGCGCGTTGCCGCTCGATCCGCCGCCCGAGGGCCCGCCGGACGGCGGTGAGCCGCGCCCCGGCGGCGTGCTTCGACTGGCGGCGGCGGCGGACGTCCACACGCTCGATCCGGCGCTCGGCTACGACGAGGTGTCGTGGCTGTTCGAGCAGATGCAGTTCGACACGCTGGTCGACTACGACGACGGCACCCGCATCGTCCCGGAGCTCGCCGAGTCGTGGACGACGAGCGACGACGGGCTGCGCTGGGAGTTCCGCATCCGCCGCGACGTCCGCTTCAGCTCGGGGCGTCCGATGACGGCGGCCGACCTCGCGTACTCGCTACAGCGGATACTGACGCCGTCGGTGCACTCGCTGGGGGCGGAGTTCTTCCAGAACATCGCGGGCGCGGCGGAGTTCGCGGCGGGCACGTCGCCGTCGGTGCGCGGGCTGGAGGCGCCGTCGGGCGACCGGCTCGTCGTCACGCTCGTCACGCCCGATCCGTTGTTCCTGCACAAGCTGACGATGCCGTTCGCGTCGGCCGTGGATCGCGAGGCGGCCGAGCGGGCGGGGCAGGGCGGCTTCGCCCGCGCACCGGTCGGCACGGGCGCCTTCAAGCTGGCGGAGTGGATGCAGGGGCGGCGGATGCGGCTCGAGCGCAATCCCCATTACTGGCGTCCGGGGCTGCCCTATCTCGATGGCGTCGAGCTGACCATCGGCGTGAGCGACCAGCTCGCATGGTTCCAGTACCAGCGCGGCGCGCTCGACGTGACGGCGATCCCGTCGGCCGAGTTCACGCGCGTCGCCACCGACCCACGCTACGCGCCGCTCGTCGTACGGCGCACGACGATCCGCACGCAGTATGTCGCCTTCAACTGCGCCCTGCCGCCGTTCGATCGGCCGGACGTGCGTCGCGCGCTGGCGCTCGCGATCGACCGCGAGCGGTTGGTCGAGCTGATCGACGGCCGCGGCACCGTCGCGCGCGGCATCGTCCCGCCGGCGATGGAGGGGTTCGCCGGCGACGTCGTCCCGATGCCGTACGACCCGGCGGCGGCGCGGCGCGGGCTGGAGGCGGCGGGGTTGGGACACGGCATCGCGACCACGCTGTGGACGCAGCGGGACGACGGCCCGCTGCGGCTCGCGCAATCGATGCAGCAGGACCTGGAGGCCGTCGGCGTCGACGTGACGCTCAAGCCGGTGGACTTTCCCGCGCTGATCGAGGCGGTGCGGAATCCGGGGCAGGTCCCGATGTTTCTGCTCGGCTGGGAGGCGGACCTCCCGGACCCGTCGAACTTCCTGAGCGTCCTGCTGCACAGCCGCGCACGCGGGACGAACAACAACGCGTTCTACTCGAACCTGGCGGTGGACGCGCTGCTGGACGCCGCCGAGCCGGTGACCGATCCGTCGCGCCGGCTCGCGATGTACCGTGAGGCCGAGGCGATGATTCTGAACGAGGCGCCGTGGCTGCCGCTGTTCCACCCCGTCACGGTGGTGGTGCGGCATCCGCGGCTGCGCGGATATCGCGTGCACCCGGTGCGGCCGCCGCGCTTCGAGACGGCGTGGGTGGCGTGGTAGCACCCGGCTGCGCGCCGGGAGCTACACGCACAACCAATACGCCATGCCGTACGGCTAGAAACTAGTTGACGTGCGATTCAAGTCGCGCTAGGTGACGCGCCCAGGAGGTGCGCCATGCGCTACGCGACTCGCCTGCTGCTTGGGCTCGTGTTGTTCGCAGGAGTGACTCCGGGGCTCGCAGACGGCGCCATCTACTGCGGGCGGATCATCGGCAACCCGGTGTATGGCCCGCTCGCCCGGTGCTGGATGACACAAGGCTTCTCGGGCGGAGGTCTCGTCATCGCGTTGCTGTCGCCCCTCAAACTGTAGCTGGTCGTCGCAGCATTTCATCGCGCAGACCGGAGCCGGCTGGGGGCTGCACCTGGGCAGCCATCACGGCTCGCCCTGGGGCAACGGGGCCCCGTTCGGCAACTTGTCGTGGGGCGAGCAACGGTCTGGCGGGTCCATCCGCTGGGGCACTCGCTCCGCGGTCACGGGCACGTTCTCCCCGGAGACCAACTGGATGACCGACCTCGGCCCGATCGCTCCCGGAACCTGCGGCGCGAACCCCTGGTAGGGGTCCGCGGTGGGCGGGCGGGACGTCCGCCCGCCGTGATGCTGCTTTTCCGTCTGCGTCGCGATCATCAGTCGCCCCGACGCATGGGCCGTTCTGCACCATCGTCGCGCTCAGGCGATAGCATCGAAGCACCCGTCGCGATGCGGCGGCAGAAGGACAGACGTCGACATCATCGCGACCGTCGACGGACGGCGACCGCAGCGCACCCCCCGGTCTGTGTGACCGCCGGAAGACGGGTAGTGACTCATTTTGAAAATGCCCCCGACTTCCGCCCCCTAGAGCGCTCTGGCATGATCGAACCATGCCAAAGACCCCAACGCGGAAGCGATCCCGCGACGTCAATCAGATCGCCCGAGCGGTGATCGACCGCATCACGGAGATTGCCGAGGAGAACCCCGGCAAGAACCCCGCCGCCGTCGCCCTGGGCCGCAAGGGCGGGCTGAAGGGCGGTAGGGCGCGGATGGACAGCCTGACGCCCGAGCAGCGGAAGAAACTCGCCGAGAAAGCCGCCAAAGCCCGCTGGGGAAAGTAGGAGGGACGCCATGGAGCTAACGCACGAAGAGGAGTTGCAGGCTTATACGGACGCCCTTGGCGGCCTTGCGATTGCGCTGGGATTTCAGGTCGACCCCATGCGGCTCATGGTCGACCTGAAGGCGCTCGCGAACGAGGCCAACCGACGCGGCAACGGGCCATCGGCGGCGCTCTTGGACGTCATGGCCGAGGCTGTCCAGCACGTCCATCTCCGGGAGCGCCCTAAACACTGAGTTTACCGGCCACCTTCGCATATCATCCCCCTTGACGATGCCAGAGCGCTCTGGCATACATTCCGTCATGAACAAGCTCTCGACGGAACGGCGCGCGGCCCTGATCTCGGCCCTGGTGGAAGGCAACTCCATCCGCGCCACCGCGCGCATGACCGACACGGCGTTCAATACCGTGCTCAAGTTCGTCGTGAGCATCGGCACCGTGTGCCGCGCGTTCCTCGACGAGAGCATGCGTGACCTCAAGAGCCGGCGTATCCAGGCCGACGAGATTTGGCAGTTCTGCTACGCGAAGGATCGTAACCTGCCCGACGCGATGCGCGGCAAGCCGGGGGTCGGCTCGGTGTGGACGTGGGTAGCGATCGACGCGGACACCAAGCTCGTCCCCACCTTCCACGTCGGCACGCGCGACGCGGGCTGCGCCTACGAATTCTTGAACGACCTCGCGAGCCGCCTGCGCTACCGCGTCCAGCTCACGACGGACGGCCACCGCTCCTACCTCGACGCGGTCGACAATGCGTTCGGCTTCCACCAGATCGACTACGCGATGCTGGTGAAGGTCTACGGCGCGGCCCCGGAAGGCGAGACCCGCTACAGCCCGCCCGCGTGCCTTGGCGCGGACGTCAAGGTCATCTCCGGCAACCCCGACCCGCAGCACATCAACACGAGCTACGTCGAGCGTCAGAATCTCACGATGCGGATGTCCATGCGCCGCTTCACGCGCCTGACCAACGCGTTCAGCAAGAAGGTCGAGAACCTGGAACACGCCCTGGCGCTGCACTACGTCCACTACAACTTCGTCCGCATCCACAAGACTCTGCGCTGCACCCCCGCCATGGAGGCCGGCGTTAGCAGCCGCCTGTGGACGGTGCGCGACATCGCCGAGCTGCTGGAGCGCGCCGAGGCCAATGCGGCGTAGTGCGGTCATTTCGCGTCCTTCTTCTGACCGCCTACTTCGACTTTCCCCAGCGACTGCGTGATTAGCTCCGTGGCCGCGCTCGGAATCTGCGGTTTCCTTGCCTCCACAATCTTCCGAAGCCCTTCGACCTCAGGTGGCTCCATCATTCGACATTCGCCGTCGCGCGATAGGCACATCACGACGGTAAGCTTCCCGACGCCTGACGCAGATTCTCCGAGAAACTTGGCCTCGCATAGCTGATAGATCACCTCTGCTGTCGGAGCGTGCCGCTCGAACGTCCCGTAGAGCGCGCCGAGCGCGCGGACCCACCCCGACCCGATCGCATGAAATCCAAGCGCGTCGTGATGTTCGGCCTGTTGGCCATCCTGCACGCTGAACAGCCTGGGCATGCTTCCGTCAGGGTGGTGCTCCCAGCCTCCGACAAGGAACTCCGTCTCTAGGCTCACGGCCTGCATCTTCGAGAGAATGCGACTGAATTCCTCAGCGCCGAAGTACGCGCGTCCGTTGCGGAGGAATGTCTCCCGATCCAGCCCGTACACGCCCAGGACGTCGGCTTCGATCTTCTCGCGCAGGACATCGCGACACGCGGCTTCTACTGCACGCCGGACCGCCTCGGTTGTTTCATCGCCGCCAGTCTCCAGCGCGCTGTCGATATGGTCGATCACGCGCCGTCGGACACTGGGCGACCCTGCGAACATATGCAGCCACCCCGCTCGCGGCCCCATCGGCCATACCTTCGCCGTCATCGCCTCCATCGACATGTACGGCGTCGACAGCATGAGGTCGCTAACGGTCACGATGTCGTTGTCAGAGATCGCGGCGATACAAAGCGTCATCGGGAACCCCCAGTCCTCCGGCCGGAGGCAGCGGGGGTGCCACGTGAACGGCCGGAGGTCAGTCCTTGGCATAGGACACCCCCGGGGCGCCTGCCAAGGCGCTCTGGCATGTTACGGCTTGGAGCGCCCGGTCCCGCGAAATCGCGGGTCGCGGGCAAAATGAGTCACTACCGGAAGACGACGTGGCTTGGCTTCGCTCGCAGCCCTGTGTTAGCGTCCGCCGACGAGGTTTTCCGCATGTTTGCGAGCATCGACGACGTCATCTCCCGCCTGAGCGAGCAGCAGTACATCGCGAGCCGCACCATCGGCACCGTGGTGTACCTCGCGAGCCACCTGGACAAGCCGATCCTCGTCGAGGGGCCCGCGGGCGTCGGCAAGACCGAGCTCGCCAAGGTCATCGCGGGGGCCCTCGACCGGGAGCTCATCCGGCTCCAGTGCTACGAGGGCCTCGACGAAGCCAAGGCGCTCTACGAGTGGGAGTACGCGAAGCAGCTCCTCTACACGCAGATCCTGCGCGACAAGATCGGCGAGGTCGTGGGGGAGGCGCCCTCGCTCCGGGAGGCCGTCCAGCGCATCGCGAACGAGGACGACGTCTTCTTCAGCGACCAGTTCCTCCTGCCGCGGCCGCTGCTGCGCGCGATCACGGCCAACAAGCCGGTCGTCCTGCTGATCGACGAGATCGACAAATCCGACACGGAGTTCGAGGCGTTCCTCCTCGAGATCCTGTCCGACTTCCAGGTGAGCGTCCCCGAGCTCGGCACGCTGAAGGCGCGTCACAAGCCGGTCGTCGTCCTGACCAGCAACAACGCGCGCGAGATGTCCGACGCGCTGAAGCGTCGCTGCCTGCATCTCTTCGTGGACTTCCCGGAGAAGGCGCAGGAGCTCGAGATCGTGAAGCTCAAGGTGCCCGGCGTCAGCGACCAGCTGGCGAACGAGGTCGTCGCGCTCATCCAGCGGGTCCGCAAGCTCGACCTCAAGAAGACGCCGAGCATCAGCGAGACGCTCGACTGGGCGCGCGCGCTCACGCTGCTGAACGTCGCGACGCTCGACGATGCGCTCGTGGCCGACACCTTGTCGGTCATCCTCAAGTACGAGGGCGACATCCGGAAGGGCCAGCAGGAGCTCCGCGAGTATCTCGAGCTCCAGCGCGTGAAGGCCCAGAAGACCACCGTCGTCCCCGAGGACAAAGGGCTCCACTAGAGACTCCGATGGACGCCCGCGTCGTCGAGTTCACCTCGCTGCTGCGCCAGAACGGCGTCCGCGTCTCGCTGTCCGAGACGATGGACACGTTCCGCGCGCTGAGCGCGGTCGGACTCGCCGACCGCGAGACGGTCCGTGCGGCGCTGCGCGCGACCGTCGTCAAGCGCTCCGTCGACGTCCCGACGTTCGAGCAGCTGTTCGATCTGTTCTTCTCGGGGCTCGGCGAGGTCATCAAGGAGGTCGCGCAGGCCACCCAGGCGGCGATGGGCCTCGACGACGAGGCGCTCCAGGAGTTCCTCGAGCAGCTCGAGAAGCTACTGGAAGAGAAGGGGATCGAGCTCTCACCGCTCGCGCGGGCGCTGCTGAAGGCGGACACCGGCCGCCTCGAGCAGCTCCTGCGCGAAGCCGCCCAGCGCGGCGAGCTGGGGCAGATCCAGCACGGCTTCCAGGAAGGACGCTTCACGCACGCGCTCGCGGGTGCGCTCGGGCTGAACGATCTCGGCAACGAGATGGATCGCGTGCGGCGCGAGCTATCCGGGCAGTCCGAGGAGATGGACAAGCGGCTCGAGGAGTACATCGACCGCCGGATGCGCGACCTCCAAGACCTGCTCAAGTCCACGGTCCGCCAGGAGCTCGATCGCCAGGACGTGAACCGCCAGGATCGGCAGGGCCTGCAGACGCTCGCGGAGAAGAGCTTCTTCTACCTCACCGAGGACGAGATGCGCCGCATGCAGGAGGCGGTCAATAAACTGGCGCAGCGTCTGAAGAACGTCGTCGCGATCCGTCGCCGGCGCGCGCGGCGAGGCAAGTTCGACTCCAGCGAAACGCTGCGCCACAACCTGCAGTACGGCGGGGTACCCTTCCGCGTCATCTTCGACCGTAAGCGCAAGGACAAGCCGCAGGTCATGGTGCTCTGCGACGTGTCCGACTCCGTCCGGAACGTATCGCGGTTCATGTTGCAGTTCGTGTACGCGCTGCAGGACCTCTACTCGAAGGTGCGCAGCTTCATCTTCGTCGACGACGTCGGCGAGGTCACGCAGCTCTTCACCGAGCATGAGGCGGCCAAGGCGCTCGACCTGGCGCTCAACGGCAACCTCATCAACATCTACGCGCACTCCGACTTCGGACGAGCCTTCCGCGGATTCCACCGCGACTATGTGTCGTCGGTGAACAAGCGAACCACCGTGATCATCCTCGGCGACGCCAGGAACAACTACAACCTGCCGCACGAGTGGGTCTTGCGGGAGGTCCAGCAGCGCGCGAAGCAGGTCATCTGGCTCAATCCGGAGAACCGGATGACGTGGGGGTTCGGCGACAGCGAGATGGATCGCTACGCGCCGTTCTGCACCGTCGTCGAGGAGTGCCGGAACCTGAATCAGCTCTACCGCGTCATCGACCGCCTCGTGACGGTTTAGCCGCCCTTGGATTGACCTCCCGTCGGCGAGCCTTCACAATGCAACAGCGATGAATCGCGAGGATTTCATTCTGATGACGGTGGGCGGGCTGACGCTCGACCCGGTCACGAAGACGCCGATCGTCATCCTCCGCGACCCCGAGAACAAACTGAATCTGCCCATCTGGATCGGCCTGCTCGAAGCCACGTCGATGGCGACCGAGCTCGAAGGCATCAAGATGGCGCGCCCCATGACGCACGACCTCCTGCGCACCGTCCTCGAGCAGATGAACGCGACGGTCGAGTGGGTGGACGTCACCGAGCTCAAAGACAATACGTACTTCGCCCTGATCTATCTGCGCGCCGGCGATCGCCAGATCACGATCGACGCGCGGCCCTCCGATGCGATCAGCCTGGCACTGCGCACCAAGAGCCCGATCTACGTGGCCAAGGCGGTGCTCGAGGCGTCGAGCGTGCTGCAGCAGATGGAGGAGGGGAAGGAGCAGGACCTCTCCAACGTGTCGCGCGACAAGTGGGCCGAGATTCTCGAGAAGATGTCGCCCGACGACTTCAAGTACAAGATGTAGGCCTGCATGCCGCCGCCGTCTCAGCGCATAAAGATCGATCGCAAATCCCTCCGCGAACCGGACGAGTTCCAGACGCTTTCGACGCAAGCTGCGTCGTGGGCCACGCAGAATCAGAATCTGCTCTGGGGCGTCGGCATTGGTCTCGCGGCAATCGCGCTCATCGGCCTGGGCATCGGCTGGTACCGAGCGCGTCAGGCCGAAGCCGGCGCCGTCCGCTTCCAGGCCGCACACGCCGAGTTCCTCGAGCAGAAATATCAGGCGGCTGCCGAGTCCTTCGCTGGTCTCGGACGCGACTACGGCAGCACGCCGTTCGGCCGACTTTCCCAGCTGTACCGCGGTCATTCGCTGCTTCGCGGCGGCGACGCCGCGGGCGCCGCCACGGCGTACGGCGAGTACCTGGCCAGCTCGCCCGAGACCGAGTACCTGCGCCAGGAAGCGCTCACGGGCCTCGGAGCGGCTCGCGAAGCCACCGGCGACACCAACGGTGCCGTGGACGCGTACACGCAGGCCGCGGAGATCAGCGGACCGTTCCGTCAGGATGCACGGCTCGCCATGGCGCGTCTCGCCGAAACATCGGGCAAGCCCGACGAGGCGAAGAAGATCTACATGACGCTCCTGCAGGAGAACCCGACTCCTGCGGTCCGCGCGCTGCTCGAGACGAAGATTCCGAGCGAAGTCGCCGCTGCCGGCGCGGCCGCCGGGCTCCCGTAGTGCGCAACTTTCCCTCCGGAAGCACGCCGACGCGCGACGTCCGATAAGACACGTTATGTCAACTTTTATGGTGGGTGGCTCCGGGGGGCCGCCGCGGTCGATCTGAACGCGGCGGATGCGGCGTACGCCACCGCTGTTCGTCCTGTTCGGCATCCTGTCGAGCCTGGCGCCGCTGACGGCGCTCGCTGCGCCACCCACCGTCGTCTATCTGCTGCTCGACACGACGCGCGGCGACCGCGTGCCCGCCCTCACGCCGACGCTCGATCGCCTCGCGGCGGACGGCATCCGGTTCGCGCGTCACTACGCGAACTCGCACGCGACCCGGCCGTCGATGCCGCAGCTCATGTCCGGGCGCTACTACCACCAGAACGTGTTGCGCGAGTTCACGCCCGACGAACACCCGCGCGAGTTCCCGTTCAGCAAGCCCGATCCGACGGCGATCCTGCTCCCGGACCTGCTCCGACGCAGCGGCTGGCAGCTGCTCGGCGTCAGCGCGCATCCGTGGGTCACGGCGGACAGCGCGTTCGGCCGTCCGTTCGACAGCCTCGAGCTACTCCCGGCGCCGCCGCGCGAAGGACACGCCGACGCCGCACGCGTCGTGGACGCCGGGATCGCGGCCTGGAAGCGCCGCGATCCGTCGCGGCCGCTGTTTCTCTACCTGCACTTCATGGACGCCCACATGCCGCGCTTCCTGCGGCCCGGCGAAACGCTCGACCTCGGCGACGGCGAGCGGTTCCGCGACGACGGCGAGCCGGCCTTCGATCGTCGGCGACGCCGCTGGGATCGGGCCGACGCGACCGACTTCACGCCGCTCGACGTGCGCTGGTTCACGGCCGTCTACGATCAGCGCGTGCGCTACATGGACGCACAGATCGGGCGGCTCCTCGACGCGCTCCGCGCCGCGGATCCCGGGCTCGCGAACACGCTCGTCGTGGTCACCGCGGATCACGGCGAAGAGCTCGGCGAAGACGGTCGCACCGACCACACGGACTCGCTCGCCGAGGCGGTCCAGCACGTTCCGTGGATCATGAGCGGCGCCGGGATCGCCGGCGGGCAGGTCGCGCGTCGCTATACCGAGCACGTCGACGTGATGCCCACCCTGCTCGCTCGTCTCGGGGTCGCCCTGCCCGCGGGCGTCCACACCGACGGCCGCGCGCAGCTCGCCGGCGACGGGCGGCAGTGCGACGCATGCGGCAAGACCGCCGTCTACTACGCATGGGAAGAGTATCGGGCGGTCCGGACGGGGCGCCGCCTGCTGCGCGAGGAACGTCCCGCCGACGGACTGCGCGCCCGCTGCGAGGGCCCTCGCCACGTCTACGACGTCTCGCCCGATCGCCTCGTCGTGCTGGTCGACGACGGCCGCGCGCCACGGCTCGGCGCCGCACTCGCGAGCCGACTCGACGAACGCGAGCGGACGTTCCTCGCGACACGCTACGGGACGCCGGCGCGGAGCT
This sequence comes from uncultured Binatia bacterium (SeqCode), assembly GCA_964432595.1. GTDB lineage: Bacteria > Desulfobacterota > Binatia > DP-6 > DP-6 > DASYLJ01. The sequence continues at coordinate 370,000 of CAYSOF010000004.1, forward strand.
TCGTCATGCGGTCCCCCTTCTGGTCCGTCGGCGAGATGCCGGGCTGCGCGCGGATCGGGGCGGAGACGACCCGGGCCGACCTGTCGGCAACCGGTTGGACGTGGACGGGCCGCGGCGCGACCATCCTCCGCGGCGAGTCGACCTTGCCCGTCACCCTGGCGATTCCCGATCAGGAGTACGGCGTGGACGTCGCCGTCGTACCGATCGCGTCCATGCCGTGGCTGTTCGGGTTCGAGCGCTGGCTCCGGAAGAGCTTTCTGCCCGACGCCGCCACGGCCTGGATACCGCTTGGAACCCACCGCGCGATCGACGGACGCCTGCGCCTCGCCCTGCCGCCGAGCGCGGGAACCGGCAACCACGTCCTGGGCCTCCGTCTGACGCCTCCGGGAGCCGAGCCGGGGGCCGGGGCGCCCACCCAGGATCCGGCGATGCGGGAGCGCTTGAAGGCCCTCGGCTACGTCCAGTGACCGCGTGACAACGCCCCTCGCGGGCGATACAGCAAGGCCCGTGCTGGGCCTGCCATGGCTCGACCGTCCCACCTTCATCATCGGGTGCGGGCGCTCGGGGACCACGATCCTCGGGACGGTGTTGTCGCATCATCCCGCGGTCACCTACCTGAACGAGCCGCGCGAGCTGTGGGTCCGCTGTACGCCCGCGGCCGACATCTGGAGCCCCGAGGCACGCGCCCGCGGCGGATCCCTGGCACTCGATGCCGCGGCCGCGAGCTGGGCCACGCGACGGCGCCTTCGCCGCCTGCTCGCACGACGGGTTGCCCGCAGCGGACGTTCCCGGCTCGTCGAGAAGCTGCCGATCAACAGCTTCCGCCTCGGCTTCATCGACGCCGCCCTGCCCGACGCGCGCTACGTCCACATCGTCCGCGACGGCGTCGAGGTGGCGCGCTCGATCGCACACTGGTGCCGCGACAAGGAGTGGTTCGGCGCGGACGACTACAAGTGGAAGCTCCTCGTCGCATACGCGGAGCGGCAGGCGCGCTATCGCGAGCTTGCCGCACTGTGCCGGGACGACTATGCGCGCGGCCTGCTCGAGTGGCGGCTCAGCGAGGACGCGGCGCTCGAGTTTCTCGCGGTGCTCCCAGCATCGCGCCACCTGCAGGTCCGCTACGAGGAGTTCGTGCGCGCGCCGGGCGACGTCCTGGCCCACATCGAGCGGTTCCTCGATCTCGAGCACTCCGTCGCGGCACGCCGCTTCGCGGAGACCGACGTGACCGGTCCGTCGCGTCCACCCGCGGCGCCGCCCGACCCCGTGCTCACCGAACGCATCGCCGGACCGTTGCTCCGCCGGCTCGGCTACCGTCACGACGATGCCGCCGCGGTGAGCCCGTCCGCCTGAGGCACCATGTCGCGACCCGTGGTCATCGTCAGCCTCGACGGCGGCGCCTTCCCGATCCTGGACCGGCTGATCGCCGCGGGGGACATGCCGACGCTCGCCGCGATGGTGCGCGACGGCGCGCGCGGCGTGCTCCGCTCGAGCATCCCGCCGATCACGCCCGTCGCGTGGACGTCGTTCCTCACCGGCAAGCGCCCCGGCAAGCACGGCATCTACGACTTCCGCATCTACGATCCGGCCGGCTACCGAGACGCGTTCGTCACGAGCCGCGCCGTTCGCGACGCCACGCTGGGCGAGCTGCTCACCGCGGCAGGCAAGCGCGTCGCCATCGTGAACCTGCCGATGATGTACCCGCCACCCGAGAACGCGGGCACGGTCGTGTCCGGGTTCGACACGCCGTCGACGGCGGCGGCCTTCACCCACCCGCCGGCGTTGCGCGACCGCATCCTCGAGGCGATGCCCGACTACGGATTTGTCGCGACCGTCGACGGACCGCTCACCGCGGCGATCGACGACGCCACCTTCGCTCGCTTCGCGGACGCCGCCGAGCGGTCCATCGAGCAGCGCGACACCGTCGCGCGGATGCTGCTGGCCGACGGTCCGTGGGACGCGTTCGTGCTGCATCACCAGGACACCGACGCCCTGCAACACAAGCTCTGGCACGCGCTCATGACCGACGCCGAGCCGGTGCGCTGGGAGCGACTGCGCGCGGTGTATCGACGCCTCGATGCGCACCTGGCCGCGGTCTTCGACGCCGCGCCACCCGAGGCGCTCCGTCTGATCGTGTCGGATCACGGCTTCGGCCCACACCATGGGCGCGTCTTTCCAAACGTCCTCCTGCGAAAATGGGGCTACATCAGCCAGCCCGGACGGTGGCGCGCGAAGCTCGAACGCTCCGTACGGAAGCGGCTCACGTCGCTCGGGATGGCGGACGCGGAGGCGCCGAAGAACGGACGGTGGGAGGTACGCGTGCGCGAGCACGGCTTCGCGAGCGCCCTGCCCGTGCGCTGGGACGCCACGCGCGCCTACGTCGCCACCGCCGAGATATACGGGATGCTCTACCTGAACCTGCGCGGACGCGAGCCCGAGGGCATCGTCGAGCCGGCTGACGCCGAAGGGCTGCTCCACGAGCTCGCGGAGAAGCTCCGCGGTGTGCGGGATCCGCACGACGGGTCGGCGGTATTCACGGACGTACTGCGCGGCACGGAGGTCGATCCGGTCGACGTCCACGGCCGGCGTCCCGATCTGGTGCTGGTGCCGCGCGCCGATCTGACAGTCTCGCGCGACCTCAACGATCGGCTCTGGATCGAGCGGTACGACGCCGAGCTCGGGACGCACCGGCCGGAAGGGATCCTCCTCGCCGCCGGCCCCGGCGTGCCGGCGACGGCGCTCGAGCGGGCCGTCGATCTGGTCGACCTCCTGCCGACCGTGCTCGCCGCCTCGGGCGTGCCGGTTCCCGACGACGTCGACGGCCGACTCCTCGCGGAGCTATTCGAGACGCCGCCGGCGATGGAACGGGTCGCAGCGGGTCCACGCGACGGAGCGAAGCCCGGCGCCGGCCTTTCGGCGGAAGAAGAAGACGACGTCGCGGAACGGCTGCGGGCGCTCGGCTATCTCGCATGAGCGGGACGCGGCCGCGCGTCAGCGTCGTCATCCCCGTCTACAACCTGCGGACCTTCCTTCCCGAGGCGATCGACTCGGCGCTGGCCCAGACCGTCCCCGTCGAGGTGGTCGTCGTCGACGACGGCTCGACCGACGGAAGCGGCGACGTCGCCGCGCGCTACGGCGACCGCGTTCGCGTCGTCCGGCAGGAGAACCGCGGACTGTCCGCGGCGCGCAATACCGGTATCGCTCATGCGACGGGCGACCTCCTCCAGTTCCTCGACGCCGACGATCGCATTCTCCCGGACAAGGCGGCGACGGCGATCGCCGTATTCGACGCCGACCCGCGCGCCGGCGTCGTCTACAGCGGCTGCCGGTTCATCGACGAGGCAAACCGCGTGCTGCCACAGCATGGATGGTCGCGCGACGAGGGCGCCGTCCTGCCACGCCTCGTCCTCGGCAATCTGATCAATCCGGTCGCGGCGATCGTGCGCCGGGAGCTCGTGGAGGCCACGGGCGGCTTCGACGTGACGCTGACGTCGCTCGAGGACTGGGACGTGTGGCTCCGCATCACACGCGACGGGGCGCTCTGGCGCTGCGTCGACCGGCCGCTCGCCGAGTACCGCGTGCGCGACGCCGGCATGCACCAGAACGTCCGCCGCATGCGCGAGAACCGCGTGCGCGTCCTCGACAAGCTCTTCACCGGGCCGCCGCTCCCGGCCGAAGTTCAGGCGCTGCGGCCGCGGGCGTATCAGAATGCCTGGCTGCTCGCGGCCTGCCTGCACTATGCGACCGGTGACTTCGCAGGCGGGGCGCACGCGTTCCACGAAGCCGTCCGGGCGCGGCCGGCCATGCTCGGCGAACGCGAGACCGTCCGCCTGATGGCGCGCTGGTGCCTGCCGCTCGGAGAGCAGCGCGAGGCCGAGGTGGTCGCCCGGTGGCGGACCATCGGCGCCCTGCTCCGGCGGATGCTCGACGACCTGTTCGCCACGCCCGACCTCGAGCACGCGATCCGCGCCTTGCGAGGCACGGCACGACGGACGGTGTGGGCGACCATCGCCCGGCTCGCGCGCAAGCGCGCGGGCGGCGTCATGCGCGGCATCCGGAACGCTCCGTAGGTGCCTGGACTCGCAGGGGGTTTGCAGTGTATGCCTCCGCGTCCCCACGGCATGATGACGAACGGCGCCACTGGGCAGGCTGCGCCTGCGATCTCCGTCATCATCCCCGCCCACAACCGGGCGGCGCGCCTCCCGGCGGTGCTCGACAGCGTCTTCATACAGGCCGATTGCCCACCCTTCGAGGTCGTCGTCGTCGACGACGCCTCGACGGACGACACCGCGGCCGCCGTCCGCTCGCCGGCTCGGCTCGTCAGTCTCGAGCGCAACGTCGGCGTCGCCACGGCTCGGCAGCGCGGCGCCGAGGCCGCCCGCGGCACCCTGCTGGCCTTCCACGACTCGGACGACTTCATGCTCCCCGGCCGGCTGGGTACGCTCGCGCGCCTGATGGCGGCGCAGCCCGAGCTCGGCGCGGTCTACGCGAACGGCGTCGTCGAGCGCGACGGCCACCCGACCGGTCGCCTCATCGTCCCGGACCCGCTCGCCCGTCGACTCGACGGAATGCGCTTCGGTGTCCGCGAGATCTTCCGCCGCCAGCTGCCCGTCTACCTGCAGACCGCGCTCATCCGGCGCGCGGTGTTCGAGGCGATCGGCGGCTTCGACACGTCGCTCGCGCGCCACGCGGACCTCGAGCTGACGTGCCGTCTGGTGCTCGCGGCCCCCGCCCTGTTCGTCGACCGGGCGGTGTTCCGCTATCAGCTCCACGGCGACAACCAGACGCGGGACCTCGTGCGACTGCGCGAAGGGCTCGTCGAGGTGATGCGCCGGCTGCGCGAGCGGCGGCCCGACGCCGTCGCCGCGATCGGCTCCGGATGGTTCCGTCGGCGGCAGGCGAAGCACCTCTATCGCATCGCCCGATTGCGCCGCCGGACGGGCGACATCGAACCCGCCGGACGGGCCATTCGCGAGGCCGTGGCCCTCGAGCCGCTGTCGCTACGCTATCGCTGGCTCAGCTGGCGGATCTAGAGCAACCATGTGGGAGGAACGATGCGCGTCCTGATTCTGGGAGGAGATGGCTACTGCGGTTGGCCGACGGCACTGCATTTGTCGGCTCGCGGGTACGACGTCGCCATCCTCGACAACTTCGCGCGTCGCACGTGGGACCTCGAGCTCGGCGTCGAGAGCCTCACGCCGATCCGCCCGCTGCGCGAGCGTGTCGCGCTGTGGGAGGAGCTGAGCGGTCGCCACATCCCCGTCCACGTCGTCGACCTGAACAACTACCACGCGCTGGCCGACGTCATCGCCACTGAAGAACCCGACGCCGTCGTCCACTACGCCGAGCAGCGCGCAGCGCCCTATTCCATGATCGATCGCGAGCACGCGGTGTTCACGCAGGTGAACAACGTCGTCGGCACGCTGAACCTGCTCTTCGCCTTGAAGGAGCTGCGACCGAGCTGCCACCTCGTGAAGCTGGGCACGATGGGCGAGTACGGGACGCCGAACATCGACATCGAGGAGGGATTCCTCGAGATCGAGCACAAGGGACGGCGCGACGTCCTGCCCTTCCCGAAGCAGCCGGGGTCGTTCTACCACCTCTCGAAGGTGCACGACTCGCACAACATCATGTTTTGCTGCCGTGTCTGGGGCCTGCGCTCGACCGACCTGAACCAGGGCGTGGTGTACGGGACGCTCACCCCAGAGATCGCGCGCCATCCTGGACTGATCAATCGCTTCGACTACGACGAGGTGTTCGGAACGGCGCTGAACCGCTTCTGCGTCCAGGCGGCCATCGGCTATCCGCTGACCGTCTACGGACGCGGCGGGCAAACGCGCGGATTTCTCGACATCCGTGACACCGTGCGCTGCATCGAGCTCGGCGTCGCGAACCCGCCCGAGGCCGGCGAGTACCGCGTCTTCAACCAGTTCACCGAGCAGTTCTCGGTGGGCGAGCTGGCCGAGAAGGTGAGCGTCGCGGGCAGCAAGCTGGGCCTTCGCGTCGAAGTGCAACACGTGCCGAATCCCCGCGTCGAGCGCGAGGAGCACTACTACAACGCCACGCACAGCCGCCTGCTCGACCTCGGACTCCGACCGCATCTCTTGTCGGACTCGCTCCTCGACTCGCTGCTCGGCATCGCGGTCGAGCACCGCGATCGCGTGCGCGAGGAGACGATCTTTCCGCGCGTCAACTGGCGGACGGCGCGCAACCGGCACGAGCTGGTCGAGAGCCACCCGAGCGACCAGCGGCAGCCGCCCGTCCCCGCGATGCAGTTCAAGTGACGCAGCGCTGGCTCGTCACGGGCGGCTGCGGGTTCATCGGCGCGAACCTGCTCCGACTGCTCGCCGAGCGCGGCGCGGTGGTGCGGGTCCTCGACGATCTGAGCATGGGACGTCGCGAGGACGCCGGCGACGCCGAAGTCATCGTCGCGGACGTCCGTGACGACGCTGCGGTCGACGCCGCGCTGTGCGACGTCGACGTGGTCGTGCATCTGGCGGCGCACACACGGGTCATCGAATCGATCGCGGAGCCGCTGGTCTCGTTCGACGTGAACGTCCGTGGGACGCTCACGGTGCTGGAAGCCTTACGGCGGCGCGGCGGCGTCCATCGGTTCATCCTGGCGTCCACGGGCGGCGCGATCCTGGGCGACGTCGATCCACCGGTGCACGAGGAGATGCCGGCGCGTCCGCTATCGCCATACGGCGCGAGCAAGCTCGCGTGCGAGGGTTACTGCTCCGCGTACTTCGGGGCCTACGGCATGCCGACGGTCGCGCTGCGATTTTCCAACGTGTACGGCCCTGGGTCGGATCGCAAGGGCAGCGTCGTCGCAGCGTTCCTCCGCCGCGTCGCCGCCGCCGAGCCGATGATCGTCTACGGCGACGGCCGGCAGACCCGCGATTTCCTCTATGTCGACGATCTCTGCCGGGCGGTCGTCGCCGCGGCGGAGCGCGATTGCGCGGGCCAGGTGTTCCACGTCGCCTCGGGTCGCGAGACCGCGATTGGCGACCTCGTGGAGGCGATCCGGCGAGTAACGGGCTCTGGGGTCACCGTCGAGCATCGTCCGGCGCGTGCCGGCGAGGTCCGGCGGAACTGCGCCCGCATCGATCGCGCGCGAGCGGTCCTCGGCTTCGAGCCGTCCGTCGAGATCGAGGACGGGCTCGCGCGGACCTGGCGGTGGTTTCAGACGCGCTCGTAGGGGTCGAAGAGCTTCTTGTACTCCTCGAGGGCGAAGCGGTCGGTCATGCCGGCGATGTAGTCGGCGATGACCCGCGGCACCGTCTCGTCCTCCTCGGCCGTGCGACGAAGGACGTGCGGCGGGAGCTGGCGCGGTTCCGTCATGTAGACCTCGAACAGCGCGCTCATGATGCGGTCCGCCTTCTGCGTCATGCGCGTCACGCGGTGATGCGTATACAGGCGGTCGTAGAGGAAGGCCTTCAGCTCCCGATGACGCGCGGTCATCGCCGGCGAGAAGTCGACGAGGCGGGGCTTAACGGCGCGCACACCGTCGAGCGAGTCGATCCCCTGATCGCGCAGGCGATCGAGCAGCGACTCGGTGAGGTCGCCGACCATCCAGTCGATCAGCGTGCGAACCGCCTGGTAGTGGAGTATCGCGAGCGACGCGTTCGGCGCGTGCTGCGAAACCTCGCGCATCGCGTCCGCCCAGATCGGCACCGTGCCGAGGTCGTCCGCGTCGAGCATGCCCGACTTGAGGCCGTCGTCGACGTCGTGCGCGTTGTAGGCGACCTCGTCCGCGAAATCCACGATCTGGGCCTCGAGGCACGGGGCGAGCGAGGCGTCGTACTCGAGCACCTGCGGGCGGTCGTAGCGCGTCGAATGCTTGACGATGCCCTCGCGCACCTCCCACGAGAGGTTCAGGCCGCGAAAGCTCGGATAGCGCTCCTCGAGCACCTCGACGATGCGCAGGCTCTGGCTGTTGTGGTCGAAGCCGCCGTACTGCTCCATCAGCCGATCGAGCGTGCGCTCGCCGGCGTGGCCGAACGGCGTGTGGCCGAGGTCGTGTGCGAGCGCGACGGTCTCGGCGAGATCTTCGTTGAGGCCGAGGGCGCGCGCCAGGGTACGGGTCACCTGCGCCGCCTCCATCGTGTGTGTGAGGCGGGTCCGGTAGTAGTCGCCTTCGTGGTTGACGAAGACCTGGGTCTTGTACTCGAGGCGTCGGAACGCCGACGAGTGGATGATCCGGTCGCGGTCGCGCTGGAACACCATGCGAAACGGGTGTTCCGCTTCCGGATGGCGCCGGCCGCGGGAGTCGCGGCTGCGCATCGCGTAGGGCGCAAGGGCCGCGGCCTCGCGTGCCTCGAACTCCTCCCGCCCCACCATCACGGCATGGCCTCCGTCGCTAGCTGGCGGCGTCGGCCTCCTCGGCCTCGACCGAGAGCTGGATCGTCGCGCGAACGTCGCGGCCGACCTGCACGACGACGGGGAAGTTGCCGAGCTGCTTGATCGGCTCGTCGAGCTGAATCTTCCGGCGGTCGACCATGATGCCCTTGGCCGACAGCGCCCGCTCGATGTCCAGGTTGGTGACGGAGCCGAACAGACGCCCCTCTTCGCCGGCGCGCGCAGTGATCGTCAGCTTGAGGCCTTCGATCTTGGCGGCTGCGCCTTGCGCCACCTTGTTGTCCTGCTCGGCCTTGATGGCGATGAGCCGTTTGTGGTGCTCGAGCACGCGCATGTTCTTCGTGCTGGCCTCGACCGCGAGGCCGCGGGGCAGCAGGAAGTTGCGGGCGTATCCCGGTTTCACCCGGACGACCTCGCCGATCTTGCCGAGGTTGGGAACGTCGTCGCGCAGAATGACTTCGACCGCCATCGTCTGTCCTCAGGGGTAAACGGCTGTGTAGGGCAGCAGCGCGACGGTGCGCGCCTGCTTCACGGAGATCGTGAGGCGGCGCTGGTGGCGCGCGCAGTTCCCCGTGATGCGGGCCGGGATGATCTTGCCGCGTTCGGTCAGGAAGTTCCCGAGGACGCGCGAATCCTTGTAGTCGATGAGCATCGTCTTGTCGGCACAGAAGCGACAGACCTTGCGTCGCCCCATGCCACGCCGACGAGGCCCCCGCGGTGACGACGATGATCGCTCTCGCGGCATGTCAGGAACCCTCCCCTTCGCTCATCATTTCCATGTCGCTCGGCATCTCGTCGAACTCGCCCTGATCCTCGCGTCCTTCCGGACGACGCGCGGGACGCAGCGGCGCCGGCGGCGCGTTCTCGGCCTGCCGCACCGAGATGAAGCGAAGGATCGTGTCCATCAGGCGCAGGTTACGCTCGATCTCCGCGAGACCCTGCGGCGTCGCCCGGTATTCGTACAGGACGTAGAACGCGCGGCGCTGCTTGTCGACGATGAACGCCAAGTCGCGCAGCCCCCATTCCTGCACCTGGCTGATCGTCGCCTTCTGGTCCTCGATCAGCGTCTTGATACGGGCCGTCAGCTCCTTGGCCCCGGGCTCGCCCTGATCCGGATGGATCAGGACCAGCGTCTCATAGCGGCGATCCGCCATCCGCGTCCTCCATGTAGTCGTTACGAATTGGCTCAGCCACCGGAGCTCTCACCGCCGCCCTTCTTCGCGGGCTCGGCACCGGCCGCCGGTGCGGCCGCCGCCTCTGCGCCAGCTTCCGCCCCCTCGCTCGGCCGCGCCTCCACGCTGGGCGGCAACACCGTCACGAGCGTCTGCGTCGCCTCACCCACCGCGGTGACGCCCTCGGGCAGCTGCAGGTCGGCGACGTGCACGGCGTCGTGGATGCCGAGCGGTGTGACGTCGACGTCGATGAACTCCGGAATCTCGGTGGGCAGACACTCTACCTCGATCTCGCGCAGAATCGGCTGCAGGATGCCGCCGTTTACGACGCCCGCCGCCTTGCCCACGAAGTGCAGCGGCACGGAGACGACCAGCCGCTCCGTGAGATCGACCTCGTAGAAGTCGGCGTGCAGGACGCGGCCGGACACCGGGTGCACCTGCATCTCGCGCACGAGCACCATGCGCTCGTGGAGCTCGGTGTCGCTCCCGGCGTGCAGCAGCTTCACGAGGTGCGAGCCTTCCAGGTGCGCGAGCCGGCGCTCGAACTGCTCACGCGACACCGCGATGGGCGTCGTCGTCCGCTTCGGGCCGTACAGGATCGCGGGCACCTGGCCACTCGCGCGCAGGCGCCGCGCCGGTCCCTTGCCGTTGCCCGTGCGTCGCTCGACGTTGATCTCTACCGTTTCCATTGCGACAGGTCCTTCAGATGAAGAGAGAGCTGATGGAGGCTTCGTCGTGCGTGCGACGGATGGCCTCGCCGAGGAGAGAGGCGACGGACAGCACCTTGAGGCGCTTCAGCTGACGCGCCTCGGGTTGCAGCGGAATGGTGTCCGTCACTACGAGCTCGTCGATGACGGAGTCTTCGAGCCGCTCGATCGCCGGGCCGGAGAGTACGGCGTGCGTGGCGCAAGCGAGCACGGTAGTTGCGCCGGCGGCTCGCACGGCCTTCGCAGCGGTGCATAGCGTACCCGCCGTGTCGATCATGTCGTCGACGATGATCGCCGGACGGCGCGCAACCTCGCCGATGATCTGCATCTCGGCGACGACGTTGGCACGCGCGCGACGCTTGTCGATGATGGCGAGGCCCGCGTCGATACGCTTCGCAAAGGCGCGCGCACGCTCGACGCCGCCGGCGTCCGGTGCGATCACTGTCGCCTCGCTCGAGCCGAGACGCTCGCGAATGTACTGGAGCAGCACCGGCGTCGCGTAGACGTTGTCCACCGGGACGTTGAAGAAGCCTTGGATCTGGCCCGCGTGGAGGTCGACAGTGAGGACGCGGGATGCGCCGGCCGTCGTGATGAGATCGGCGACGAGCTTAGCGCTGATCGGCACGCGCGGAGCGACCTTCCGATCCTGCCGCGCGTACCCGTAGTACGGCATCACCGCGGTGATGCGCTTCGCCGACGCCCGCTTGAAGGCGTCGAGCATCAGCAGGAGCTCCATCAGATTGTCGTTCGTCGGCGTCGAGGTGGACTGCACGACGAAGACGTCACCGCCACGGACGTTCTCGGTGATCTCGACCTGGCACTCGCCGTCGCTGAAGCGACCGATTTCAGCACCACCCAACGGAACGCCGACGCAACGGCTGATCTCGACCGCGAGGTCGCGGTTCGAGTTCCCCGTGAACAGTTTGATCTCGTCCTTCACCGAACGTGCCGTGGTCTCAGAAACTCCCGAATTGGGCGGGAAGGAGTCGAACCTTCGCTGCCGGATCCAAAGTCCGGTGCCTTGCCAGCTTGGCTACCGCCCAAGGCCTAACGTCAGTCGCAGCTCCGTACCCGTTGGAAAACGCGGTACACTAGTTTTCGCCCCATGGGATGTCAACCGATGACATGCCGCGGCGATCAGTCTGGACGCCGCTTTGCGCGTCGCCGGACCACGTGGACGTCGTGGACGTCGTGTGATACCCACGCTCGCTCCGGCGAGAGCCACGCCCCCGTGGTGAAATGGATATCACACAGGCCTCCGGAGCCTGGGGTAGAGGTTCGATTCCTCTCGGGGGCACTGCACCTCGCCGCGAACCTCCGCAAGCGCTTGATTTCTCGGAACCCGTTTGTTTAACTCGATGGTCTTGGCAGACCACCTGCGAGGCGGGGCCGGCTTGGCGTGAGGAGTGGCTGATGGAACTTCCCAAATGCCAGAAGTGCAACGCGGGGATTTTGATCCCGCTCTCCGACTACGGTCAGGAGGGTGCCGCGGTCATTTTCAAGGCGTGGGCGTGCACTGACCCCGACTGTGGCTTCTCCCTTCGCGTCGACAAGGGAGAGGTCAGCTACGGGAAAAAGATCGAACAGAAGCGGTAGCGGGAAACACCCGCCAGCTCGACGACTCCTTCGTCGATTGGCTTGCAGCGTGAACGCCAGGCGCGGTAAAGGCCAGCGTCGCTAACGGCAGGAGGAGGTTTCCATGCGGGGAGCTGCTTTGGTTCTGTCGGGTGTGCTGACCGTCACGACTGTCGGCAATGCGTTCGCCGATAGCTACGAAGACAAGTCGGCGGGGATGCGCGCGCTGTACACCGCGGGCGCAGTGATCGCGAACTTCGTGCCGATCGTCTCGGCCTTCGTCGCGCCGAGGTGTTTGCCGGGATACATCCTGTGCAAGCTCTCGTTCGCAGGGCTGAGCGTCGTGGCGGCGGGTGAGTCGTTGGCGATGTCCGGTGGAGCCGACAAGCAGCAACCGAAAGCGATCCTCGGGCGCGGCTTCGGAGGCGACTGGTATCTCACCGGCCGCCACGTGGCCGGCGACGCCACCCCGGAGGTCTACCCCGAGGCGCCGCCGCCGACCGATACGGGCGGCTTCACGCCACCGCCGATCTGACGTCCGTCAGTCGACCACCTTCGCCGACTTGATCATCACGGCCTCCACCGGAACGTTCTGGTGGGGGCCCTTGGTCGTCGTCTTAACCTGCTCGATCTTCTTGACGACGTCCATGCCCTCGACGACCTTCCCGAACACGGCGTAGCCGACGCCGTCCTGGGACTTCTCTTTGTTGAGGAAGTCGTTGTTCTTAACGTTGATGAAGAACTGCGACGTCGCGCTGTCGGGCACCGACGTCCGCGCCATCGCGAGCGTGCCGACGTCGTTCTTGAGACCGTTCGACGACTCGTTCTTGATCGCCGACCGCTGGCCCTCACGCTTGTCGCGCATGTCCGAGGTCAGGCCGCCACCCTGGACCATGAAACCCGGAATCACGCGGTGGAAGACCGTGTTGTCGTAGTAGCCGGCCTGAACGTAGTCGAGGAAGTTCTTCGCCGAGATCGGCGCCTTGTCGGAGAAGACCTCCACCTTGATGTCGCCGAGCGACGTCGAGATGACAACCATCGGATTTCCCTTCTCGGCGGCTCCCCCCGCCGTCGCTCCCATGAGGCCGGACACGGCCAACAGCATCAATCCGAAACACCAACTCCTCGCGTGCATGCACAACCTCCCTTGATGGAATCGCGAGCCTTCCACACGCACCAGGGTCCCGCAAGAATGGACCGGGTCGATTCAATGATGGTGCTCGTGCCCGCCGCCCACGGCAGGCAGGCGCACGACGTTCACCTCGCGTGCGAGGTCACCGACGAGCTCGACACACGTGCGGTTGTATACCCCCGTTGCGATCGACTCCGTCGTCACGTGCGACTTGGCCACAACGTCGGCCTCACCATCGATCCCGAGCAACGTCATCACTAGCGAGGTGCTCGACGCCGGCCGCAGCGGGATACCGAAGAGCCAAGACCGACACTCGCGAACCCGTGCACCCGGGCGAATCATCTTGAGGCCTACCGTCTCGGCCGTGGGGCGAATGAGGCCGATATCCGCGGTGGTCGTCATGCACCCTGCCACAAGCAGCAAGGCGATCGTCGACAGGCTTCTGAGCATGGTGCGCTCTCCTGCCAGTGATCCGCAGCCTCCGCAAACCGCCGCCGCCGTGGTAGCCTCTACGGGTATGCTCCGTCGTCTCTTCCTTGGATCGCTCATCCTACTGCTTGCCGCGTGCGGCACCCCGCCGGCCGCGAAGCGGGCCGACGTCGAGGCCTACCTCCAGCGGATGGCGACCTGGGCGCCTGTCGAAGCCGAGACGGCCCGCACGCTCGAGCGCATACTGCAGACCGAGTTCGTCGATGAGGCCGAGGTTACCCGACAAATCGAGGACAACGTCCCCCGCGTGAAGAGCCACCTCGAGCGCGTCGAGGAGTACGCCCCGCGCACCGAGGACGTGAAGGCGGTCCACGAAACCTACAAGACGGCTTGGCGTCGCCTCCTCGCGGGGTACGAGCGAATCGAGTCGGGCTTCCGGACCGGCGAATATTCGCTGCTCGCGGAAGGCCGCGCGGCCATGGCCGACTGGCGCGAAGGGCTCATCGCCACTGCGCGCAAGCTGTCGTCGCTCCGCGATCAGACCAACGCCGAGGCCCCCGCGGTGCAGCCGAGCTGACGCTTACCATCTGGACGATCGCTCGCCAAAAGCGAGAAAGGGCCCGCCTCACGATGTGAGACGGGCCCTTTCGTATGAGATCCGGCGGCGTCCTACTCTCCCACATGGCGACCATGCAGTACCATCGGCGCAGGAGGGCTTAACGGCCGTGTTCGGGATGGGAACGGGTGTTTCCCCTCCGCCATTACCGCCGGAAACTGGACAGCAATCTGGACGTGCTCAATCCGTCTACTCGAGAACAAGCGCGCGGTAGCTCACCGCAAGCGATAAACTATGGTCAAGCCTCACGGCCATTTAGTACCGGTCAGCTCCACGCCTTACGGCGCTTCCACACCCGGCCTATCAACCTCGTCGTCTTCGAGGGGCCTTTAGGGGCCTTGCGGCCCAGGGATGCCTTATCTCAGGGTGGGCTTCCCGCTTATATGCTTTCAGCGGTTATCCCGTCCGCACATAGCTACCCGGCGATGCGGCTGGCGCCACAACCGGATCACTAGCGGTGCGTCCATCCCGGTCCTCTCGTACTAAGGACAGCTCCCTTCAAGCATCCTGCGCCCACGGCGGATAGGGACCGAACTGTCTCACGACGTTCTGAACCCAGCTCGCGTGCCACTTTAATCGGCGAACAGCCGAACCCTTGGGACCTGCT
>CAYSOF010000005.1:0-160473 GCA_964432595.1 uncultured Binatia bacterium (SeqCode)
GAGGTGAGTTAACCGCAGCTACTTGGTAGCACGCGGGAGGAGGGAGTGGGGCGGTTGGGTGCCGTGCGAGGTCCACGCGCAGCCAGCGGCACCCCGCACCCGCCGCGCCCGCGCGCCGCGACCCAGGTCGCTAGGATGACGACGCCGACGCCGAAGCCTCGAGATCGCGACACTCCCGCGCGACCTCGAGCGACAGCGTGAGCAGCGCGGACGACAACGCGTCCCGCTCGTCCGCCGTCATCGTGTCGAGGCTCGCGTGGATCGTCGTGCCGACGGGCGGGTCCCCGATGGCTTGGTAGATCGTGCGGTAGCAGTCGCGCATGACGCCGTCGGGCGGCTCGCCGCGGAACGCGCGGATGAAGTAGGCCAGCGCGCGATCCAGCCGCTCCTGCGGGCTGCGGTTCAGGTTCACCAGCGCGTCGACCGCGTTCTTCAGGCGCTCGGCACGCTCCTGGAGGGCCTCGAGATTCTCCGCCATACCGGAGCGGGTATCGGCCGATTCGGCCGCGTCCTTTAGACGGCGCGGAACATCGGCAGGACGACGTCGTCCGCCACCTGCTCGAACGTCACCTCGACCGCCATGCCGACCCGCAGGGCGTCCGGCGCGATGCCGCGCACCCAGCCCATCAGCCGCGGGCCCTCGGCCATCTCCACGACGACCGTCGCATACGGCATCTCGAGGAACGCCGGATGCATCGGCCGGTGCGTCACCGACCACGTGTAGACCGTCCCCTGCCCGCTCGACCGCGCCCACTCCCAGGCGTCGCTGCCGCACGCGGCGCACAGCAGTCGCGGGACGTGGCGCCAGCGGCCGCACGCCGTGCAGCGCTGGAAGCGCAGCTCGTGCTGCTTCGTCCACGCGAAGAACTCGGCCGTGAGACCGGTGAGCCGCGGCAGCGGCCGCGCGAAGGGATCGCTCATGCATCGCTCCGCAACACCGCGAGACCACCGTCGCCGAAGTCGCCCCAGCCCGTGACGATGCCGACGCGCGCGTTCTCGACCTGCGCGCGGCCCGCCGTGCCGCGCAGCTGACGCACGGCCTCGACGAGATGGTTCAGCCCCGCCACGTGCGCTTGCGAGAGCAGGCCGCCGTGCGTGTTGATCGGACAGCGGCCGCCGAGCTGGATGTTGCCGTCGGCGACGAAGGCCGCGCCCTCGCCGCGCTTCGCGAAGCCCGCTTCCTCGAGCTGATGCAGCACCTCGAACGTGAAGCAGTCGTAGATCTGCGCGAAGTCGGCGTCCTCGGGCCCGAGGCCCGCCATCGCGTAGGCGCGCGGCGCCGCGTGGGTGAGCCCGATCGTCAGCAGGTCGGGACGATTGATGATGTCGTCGGCCGGATACGGGTGGCCTTCGCCGACGCCCGACACGAAGACCGGCTTCTGTCCGAGGCGGCGCGCGCGCTCCGCCGACGTCACGACGATCGCGGCGGCGCCGTCCGTCTCGAGACAGCAGTCGAGCAGCTTGTACGGCTCGCAGATCCACGGCGACGCGAGATAGTCGTCCATCGTCATCGGCTTGCCGCGCATCACCGCGCGGTCGTTCAGCTGCGCGTGCGCCCGGCAGGCGACGGCGATCGCGCCGAGCGCCTCGCGCGGCGTGCCGTACTGCTGGAGATGGCGCTGCGCCATCAGCGTGTACCACTGCGCGGGCGAGCTCGAACCGTACGGGATGTAGAAGTCGCGGACGGCGATGCCGACCGACGCCTCGAAGCGCGCCAGCTCCTGCGCGAGCGCCGTCATGTCGCCGCGCACGCGCCGGCCGGAGAAGCCGTTCCACGCGAACGGAATCAGGACCGCCGACGCGAGCCCGAACGCGACGGCCATCGCGGCGCTCTGCAGCCCGACGACGCTGCTCGCACCGCCCATGTTCACCTGCACCGCGTAGCGCAGGTCCTCGATCCCGAGGTGGACGGCGAGCTCCTCCGCGCTGCTGCCCCAGATCGGCGTCATGATGCCGTCGACGTCGCGCGCCTCGAGGCCGGCGTCGGCCAGCGCCGCGCGGGTCGCGTCGAGCATCAGCGCGAGCTCGCTCTTCCCGGAGCCGGGCGCACGACAGTAGTCCGTCTCGCCGATGCCGACGATGCAGGCCTGGTCGCGGAGTGACGGCACGCGCGCGGTGTAGCAGCGGGCGCGGCGCACCGGCAAGCGTTCGCGGGTCGCACCGCGGTCTGCTACGGACGGCCGCGGCATGGACGCCGCCACGTTCACGGTGCTGCTCGGGCTGGGGTCGCTCGCCGGCGGCTTCCTCGGCGCGCTCACCGGCCTCGGCGGCGGCGTCGTCCTGGTGCCGCTCCTGACGCTCGGCTTCGGCGTCGACCTCCGCTACGCCATCGGCGCGTCGCTCGTCTCCGTCATCGCGACGTCGTCGGCCGCGGCCGCGTCGTACGTGCGCGACGGCTACTCCAACGTCCGCGTCGGCATGTTCCTCGAGGTGGCGACGACGATCGGCGCCGTCGTCGGCGCGATGATCGCGTCGTGGGTGCCGGTGTCCGCGGTGTCGATCGTGTTCGGCGTCGTCCTGCTGTGGTCGGCCATCGCATCGCTCCGTCACCGCACCGACGGCGCCGGCCCGGCGACGGCCGACCGCCTCGCCGCGTCGCTGCGGCTCGATGGCACCTTCCCGATGCCGCAGGGGCCGCAGACGTACCACGTCGCGCACGTGCCGGGCGGCTTCGCGCTGATGTTCGTGGCCGGCGGGCTCTCGGGGCTCCTCGGCATCGGCTCCGGCGCGCTCAAGGTCCTGGCGATGGACCAGGTGATGGGGCTGCCGTTCAAGGTCTCCACGACCACGAGCAACTTCATGATCGGCGTCACCGCCGCCGCGAGCGCCGGCCTCTATCTCCATCGCGGGTACATCGACCCGGCGCTCACCCTGCCGGTCATGCTCGGCGTGCTGACGGGCGCGTCGCTCGGCGCGCGCCTCCTCGCCGGCGCGCAGGTGCGGGTGCTGCGCCTCGTCTTCGGCGTCGTCATCATCGCGCTCGGCCTCCAGATGATCTGGCACGGCGTCACGGGCGGGCTCGCGCATGTCTGATCGCGACCTCGACGTCGCGCTCGGCCGACTGCTGCGTATCGGCGTGCTGCTCGCCGCCGCCGTCACGTTCGCCGGCGGCGTGCTGTGGCTGCGGCAGGCCAGCGGGACGCCCGTCGCCTGGCGCACGTTCCATGGCGAGCCCGCCCACCTCGAGCACGTCGGCGCCATCGTCGCCGCCGCGCGCACGGGCCAGGCCACGGCGATCATCCAGCTCGGCATCCTGCTACTGATCGGGACGCCGATCGCGCGCGTGCTGTTCTCGCTGGTGAGCTTCGCCCTCCAGCGCGACCGCCTCTACGTCGGGACGACGCTGATCGTGCTGACGGTGCTCCTCTGGAGCCTCGTCGGGTTGCGGTTCTAGCGGCCCGTCGTTGACACGCCGCGGGCGAGCGGCGAAACCTTGCGGCCCATGTCGGTCGCCGCGTCCACCCTCTCCGAGCACGCGTCCAAGGCGTTGCTGGCGCAGTACGACGTGCCGATGGCGCGCGAGGCCGTGGCCGCCGACGCGGACGCCGCCGTCACGGCCGCCGCGACACTCGGCTGGCCCGTCGTCGTGAAGCTCTGCGGCGACGCCATCGCCCACAAGACGGAGCGCAACCTGGTACGCCTCGGTCTCGGCGACGCCGGCGCGGTCCGCGCGGCCGCCACGGAGCTGCTGTCGATGGCACGGCCCGACGACGGGCCCGTGAGCCTCCTCGTCGCCGAGCAGGTGCGCGGCCGACGCGAGCTCATCGCGGGACTCGTGCGCGATCCGCAGTTCGGACCGTGCGTCGTGCTGGGTCTCGGCGGCATTCTGACGGAGGCGCTCGGCGACGTCGTGTTCGCCGCGGCGCCGCTCGACCTCGCCGAGGCGCATCGGATGATCGCGGGCCTGGGCACGCAGCGCCTGCTCGTTCCGTTCCGCGGCGAGCCGGCCGTCGACCGCGACGCGCTGGCGCGCATTCTGGTCGGGCTCGGGCGGCTCGGCGTCGAGCGGCCCGACGTCGAGAGCGTCGACGTCAATCCGCTGATCGTCCGCGACGGCGTGCCCGTCGCGGTGGACGCGCTCGTCGTGCTGGGCGGCGGCGGCGTCACGCCCGCCCCGCGGCCGGCACCCGATCCCGCCGCGCTGCGCGAGCGCTTCCGGCCGCTCTTCCGTCCGCGCGGCGTCGTCGTCGCCGGCGTGTCGAGCCATCCCGGCAAGTTCGGGTTCGTCGCGTTCCACAACATCCTTCGCTTCGGCTACCGCGGCGCGCTCTTCGGCGTGAACCGCGACGGCGTCGAGGTGCTCGGGCACCGGACCCTCGAGACCGTCGCCCAGGTGCCGGCGGGCGCCGCGGACCTCGTCGTCGTCTGCACGCCGACGAAGTCCAACCCGCAGCTCCTGCGCGACTGCGCGAAGATCGGCGTCCGCGCCGCGTTCGTCGCCAGCGGCGGCTACGGCGAGTCGGGTCCCGAGGGCCGCGTGCTCGAAGCCGAGCTGGTCGAGGTCGCGAACGCCGAAGGCATCCTGCTGGCCGGCCCGAACGGCCAGGGCCTCGTCTCGACCGCCGACGAGCTGTGCGCGCAGATCGTCGCACCCTACCCGCCTCCGGGGCGCATCGGCGTCGCGAGCCAGAGCGGCAACCTGGTCTCCGGCTTCCTCAACTACGCGGTGCTGACCGGCGTCGGCGTGGGCAAGGCGATCTCGTGCGGGAACTCCGCACAGACGACCATCGCCGACTACCTCGACTACTTCGCCGTCGACGACGAGACCGCCGTCGCGCTCGCGTACCTCGAAGGCGTCGCCGACGGGCGCGCGCTGCTCGACGCCATGCGCCGGCTGACCGCCGTGAAGCCGCTGGTGCTGCTGAAGGGCGGCGCCGCCGCCGAAGGTCAGAAGGCGGCCGCCAGCCACACGGGCTCGCTCGCCACCGACGATCGGGTGTTCGACGGCGTCTGCCGCCAGCTCGGGGTGCTGCGCGCACCGACGGTGGAGCACGCATTCGAGTGGGCCGCGACGTTCGCGACGCAGCCGCTGCCGCGCGGCCGGCGCGTGGTGGTGTTCACGACGGCGGGCGGCTGGGGCGTGCTGACGGCCGACGCGCTCTCCGCCGCCGGACTGACGCTCCTCGCCCTGCCCGAGGAGCTGCGCGCGCGGATCGACACGATGGTGCCGGCGCGCTGGAGCCGCCAGAACCCGATCGACCTCGCCGGCGGCGAGACGCGCGACACCATTCCCGACGTCCTCGACCTCGTCTGCGCGCACCCCGACGTCGACGCCGTCCTCTTCCTCGGGATGGGCATCCAGGCGAATCAGGCGAACGTCTTCCGCACGGGCCGCTTCTTCCCCGGGCACGGCCTCGATCGCATCGCGGAGTTCCACGAGCGCCAAGACCGTCGCTACGCCGAGGCCGCGCAGGCGGCGTCGGAGCGCCACGGGAAGCCGGTGCTCGTCGCGACGGAGCTCGTGTACACCGATCGCGCGTACGGCAACGCGGGACCCGTCGGCGTCCGCGACGGCGGCCGGCTCTGCTACCCGAGCGCGCATCGCGCGGTCGCGGCGCTGCGCGCGATGGTCGACCATGTCGAATTCCGGTCGCGACGCTGAGCAGCTGGCGCGCACCGTCGGCCTCTGTGCGCGCTGCGTGCACGCGCGCCCCACGACGACGGCGCGCGGCAGCACGTTCTGGCGCTGCGGTCTCGCGGAGGACGACCCGCGCTTCTCGAAATATCCACGACTCCCCGTTTTCGTCTGCCCCGGATTCGCCGACTGACGAAAGTCGCGCGACGATGGTCGCACGGCGTGCCGGCACGCACGAGCGGTGCACCATCGCGGTATCGCGCGGCGTGCCGCAGCATCACCATTCGCGGCACGGGCGTTGCTCCTGCGCGCCGCGATGCGTTCGCTTCGTTTGCATGCCGTCACGCTCGCCGTCGCGCTCGCCGCGACGGCGCAACAACAGAGCTGCCAGCGCCGTCTCGAGCCAGCGGGCGCGGTCGCGTTGCCGGGCCCGGGCCTCGCGCTCGCGTGGGCGCCCGACGGGACCGCCATCGCGGCGGGCGGCCGCTTCCGCGATCCCGCGACGTCGCTCCGCTACGATCTCCGCATCGTCGACGTCGTCGAGCGCCGCCTCGCGAAGAGCTTCGCGTGCCACTACTGGTGGGTGATCGCCGCGGCGTGGGACGACAACCCGTATCTCGGCGACGTGATCGCCGAGGGCGGCGGCGATCACGCCGTCAAGCTGTGGGACGCCGCCGGCGCCGGCAGCACGACGTGCAAGACACGCGGCCAGTTCCTGCCCGCGGAGGGAGCGCTGCAACGGTTCGGCGAGATCAACGGCTGGACGACGTCGCTCGACTTCTCGCCCGACGGCCGCTGGCTCGCCGGCAGCAGCCGCGACGGCGCCGTGCGCGTCTGGCAGCTCGCACCGGGCCCGCATCAGGGACGCGTCGTGCGGCTGTGGTGGGACGGCGACGGCGGGAACGTGCTCTCCGTGCGCTGGTCGCCCGACGGCACGCGGCTCGCCGCCGGCGACCGCAGCGGCCGCGTCGTCGAGTGGAGCTTCGCGGCGGACTGGGACGACGCGACGATCGCGGAGTACGCCGCGCTCGACTTCTCCGATCAGCCCGGCTGGTTCAAGAAGAACGCGGCGCGCGTCGGCCGCACGCCGCTCTGGATGATGACCGGCCTGAAGGACGTCTGGAACGTGCGCTACGCGCCGGACGGCACGCGGCTCGCGGCGACGGGCGGCGACGGCGTGCTCCGCGTGTTCGCGACGGGCTCGGGGGACGAGGTCGCACGCCTCATCCCGCTCGGCGCGCCGGCGCAGCACGGGCTCGACTGGAGCCCCGACGGCCGCTGGCTCGCCGTCGGCACGGCGGCGCATCAGATCCTCGTCTACGACGCGCGCGACGGCCGGCTGATCGACACGCTTCTCGGGCACGCCGACGTCGTCACCGCGGTCGCGTGGTCGCCCGACGGCGCGGCGCTGGCGTCGACCGCCGGTGGACCGCTCGTCAACGCCGCACTGAACGAGCTCAGCATCGGGCCGGACATGGCGGTGCGCTTCTGGCGGTGGCGGATGCCGTCGTCCACCTGACGTCACCGGCCGATGGCGCGCACGCGCGCGTGGATCTGCTGCTCGAGCTCGCGCACCCGCGCCTCGAGCTCGACGACGTGGCGCGCGGCATGCTGCCGCTCGATGAGCCCGGTCCGGCGCTTCTCCTCGGCCTCGTTGGCGAGCGCGCGCGCCCAGCGTTCCGCCTGCCGCTCCTTGCGCATGGCGGCGACGGTGAACGCGATCGCGACCAGCACGCCGGCGATCAGCAGCGTGACGACCCAGGTCGCGACGCTCCAGCGCAGCTCCAGGGTCTCCAGCCGGCGACGCTGCGCCGCGGTGAAGTCGATGTTCTCGCGCAGCCCGGTGAGCGTGCGCTCGAGCGCGGCGACGCGGGCCTGTGCCGCGTCCGCGTCCCGCTGCAGCGACGCCTGCTTCGCGATGAGCGCGTCGGTCTCGGCGACGATCGGGTTGGGGATCCGATAGCGGAACCCGCGCGGCACCGCCGTATCGTCCTCGATGCCGTTCGCGGCGAGGAAGGCGGGCAGCGCCTCGGCCGGCAGACCGAATGCGGACGCCACCGCGCCGGGGCTGTCGCCGGGCCGCGCCGTATAGACGAACGTGCGGCCGCCGTCGGTCAGCTCGATCAGCGGCTCGGCGTGCGCCGCACGCATCGCCGCGACGAGTCCGGCGACCAGAAACGCGACGAGCGTGTTGCGACGAAGTCCGTGTGGCACGCGGAACCCTCACTCCCGGTTCCCCACACCGCCACCACGGCCCGAAGCTACTCCCGCCGCCCGTCAGCGACAATCCCCTTCTCCCGGAAAACGGCCGATACATGTGGACACGCCGGCGATCGGAGCATCATGCCGCGCCGGCTTCGCCGGCCGCGGCATTACCGTCCACCCGAAGCGAGCCGCCACACCCATCGCCCGAGCCAGGACACGGTCCTGGCTCGAGTCTACGATGCGATCGCCGTGCGCTCTGCGGGGACGTCCTCGACCGGCGCCGGGATGCCGGTGAGGCGCCGGTAGATCGCCACCACCTCGCGGCCCGTGCGCTCCACGTCGAACATGTCGCGCACCAGCTCCTGGCCGCAGAGCGCCCGGCGCTTGGCCTCGCCGCGATCGCCGAGGGCCTGCAGGATCGCGCTGGCGAGGCGCTCCACGTCGTCCACCTGGACGACCCAGCCGGTCCGCCCATGCAGTACGATGTCCTTCAGGCCGCCCACGTCGGTCGACACGGTCGGACACCCGGCCGCCAGCGACTCGACGGCGCCGCTGCCGCAGTCCGAACGCGATGGGTGCACGGCCACGTCGAGGTCGCGGTACACGACCGGCACGTCGTCGCGCGGCCCGGTGAACCGCAGCGCGTTGCCGCAGAGCTCGCGGGCGCGGGACTTGAGCCGCGCCTCGTAGGCCGACGCGCCGTCCCAGGCGCCGCCGACGATGACGCCGAGGACGTTCTGCCGCGCCTTCGCGACCCGCGCGAACGCCTCGATGAAGACCTCGTGGCCCTTCGGCCCGCGCCGCTGCCCGAGGAGCGTCCGCGGCTTCTGCATGTGGGCCACCATGCCGACGAGCGCGGTCGCGTCGTTCACGCCGAGCGACTTGCGGAAGCCCCCGCCCGCCGCGTGGGTGAAGCGGTCGAGGTCGGCGCCGTGGTGCGACAGGAAGAGCCGGCCCGGCGAGACGCCCTGCTTCAGATACGCCTGCTGGATCCAGCGGCACGTCGCGATCCACGCGTCGCTCGGACCGGCCGTCGCGAGGTCGAGCCGGCGCAGCGCCGGATGCTCGAGGTGCTCGGGGCTCCGCACCTGGAAGATGCGCGGCGTCGGATGCGCGCGGCCGAGTGCGAGGCGGGCGAGCGCCGCCATGCCGGCCGCGTGCGTGTGGATCACGTCGGGACGCACGTCCTCGACGAGCTTCCGCACACGACCGAGCGCGCCCGCGGCGCGCCACGGCTCGTCCGCGCTGAAGCCGAAGTCCAGCTCGACCACCGAGGCGCCCGCCCGACGGAACGCGGGCAGCAGGCCGCCACCGCGCGGCAGCGCGACGACGACCTCCGCGCCCGCGGCCCTCAGCACCGCCGCTTGCCGCCAAGCCCACATGCCGCCACGATTCGCCTTCAGCAGGTGCAGAACTCGCATCGTCGATCCCTCCGCGCGCCAACCCGCGCGCCGCCACGTGTCGCGTCGCAGGGAGCGAGTGCAACGCACATGCCGCCACCCCGCAGCTGCGACGGCACTCCCGTTGGATCGACGATGGGGCGGCGTGCCCCGCGCGTCCGCCGTGGGGCTCGCGCAACCTGCGCGACACTAATGCGACTCGTACGGCACCAGAATGCACGTCCTGCGTTCCGGTCGGTTCAACTCCGGGGCGAACCGCCCCGATCGAGCACGCGGTTTCCCCGCAGCGACGGGCGCACGACCCCGGGGCCGACGAGCACGCCGGGCTCGCAGGCGCCCCGTCGGCAGTTGCCGGCAAAGACGTTGTCGACGATCGCCACGCCGGTCGGCATGGCGTCGGCCGTGCCGCGCAGCTGCACCCCGCTCGCAGCGACGTCCCGGACCTCGTTGTCGCGCACGACGACGTCCTCGAGCGCCACCGCGCCCGGGCCATCGATGACGTTCAGCAGGATGCCGTTGGCCACGCCGCCCAGCACGCGGTTGCGCTCGACGCGGACCCGTCGGACGGGGAAGCCACGCCCCGCCTGCACGCTGATCTGATTCACGTCGCGCAGCGTGTTGCCGCGCACCGTGACGTCGTCGGCCACGACGATGATCGAGCTGCCGACCGCACGGCCCGCCGCACAGAGACCGCGCCCCGTTCCGCGGCGCGCGCCGCCGCAGCAGGCGAACGGCACGCCGGGCGCCGTGCAGGCGGCGTTCGCCGCCAGGCTCTCGGCCAGGTTGTCCTCGATGAGGCCGCCACGCGCCGGCCCGGCCTCCCGCCCGGTCGCGTGCTGCACCACGAATGCCTCCGAGCAGTTCATGCAGGCGTTCGCCGCGATGCGCACGTCGCGGCCGCCGTTCAGCTGGATCGCGTCGGCGTTGTGCGTCTGCGCGACGCCGTGGAGCCGGTTGCGCTCGACGACGTGCCCGCTGCCGAAGTACGTCGCCACCGCCTGGTGGGTGACGTCGAGGAACGTGTTCTCGCGCACGATCAGCCGCTCGCATCGCACGCACGCGATCAGCTCCGGGCTGCCGTTGCTCGGCGTCGGGTTGCCGCGGTCGTTGCCGTCGAAGGTGCAGCCCTCGATGCGAACGTCGGCGCCGTCGAGGCGCCGACCGCGGGCATCGAGGTTCGCCAGCACCCGGGCCTCGTTCAACGTCTCGCCGCGGCCGAGCACGCCGTCGCGAACGCGGATCGTCGTCCCCGGGGCGCAGCGGAGTGTCGTGCCGCTGCGGATGGACAGGATCGGCCCGTCGCTGCCCCGTCGTGGCGCCACCTCGTACGTTCCCGCGTCGAGCGCGACGACGCCGCCGCGATCGAGACGCGACCGGAGCAGCACCGTCGCATCGCCGGCGGGCTCCGCGGCCGCGGCGAGCAGCACCGGGCCGAGGAGCCAGGCGAGCATCACGCCGCCGACGTCAGCGCCGACCGCGCCGGCGGCTGCGGCAGCCCCGCCGTCAGCTCGGCGCTCACGTGATAGCCCGGCACCAGGGCCTGCAGCATGCGCACCGTCGCACGCACGTCGCCCGTCAGCACCGACGCCTCCAGCCGCGGCAGCCACTCGGCCGGCCGCACCGGCGCCGTCGCCGCGCGCAGCACGCGGATGCGCTCGTGCGGCGTCGGCGCGACGGCCTCGCCGTCGTCGACCAGCTCCTCGAACATCTTCTCGCCGGGCCGGAGCCCCGTGAAGACGATCGGGATGTCCTCGTCGGGCGCGAAGCCCGACAGGCGGATCATGTTGCGCGCGAGATCCGCGATCCGCACCGGCTCGCCCATCTCGAGGATGTAGATCTCGCTGCCCTGTCCCAGGCCGGCCGCCTGCAGGATCAGCTGCGACGCCTCGGGAATGGTCATGAAGTAGCGCGTCACGTCGGGATCGGTGACGGTGACCGGCCCGCCGCGCGCGATCTGGTCGCGGAAGAGCGGCACGACGCTGCCGTTCGAGCCCAGCACGTTGCCGAAGCGCACCGCGACGAAGCGCACGCCCTGCGGCGGGATGCCCTGGACCACCATCTCGGCGATGCGCTTCGTCACGCCCATGACGCTCGTCGGCCGCACGGCCTTGTCGGTCGACACGAGGACGAAGTCGCGCGCGCGGTGGGCGATCGCCGCCTGCGCGACGTTGCGCGTCCCGAGCACGTTGTTGCGCACCGCTTCGAGGACGTTCGCCTCCGCGAGCGGCACGTGCTTGTACGCCGCCGCGTGGAAGACGAGCGCGGGCTTCTGCGTGCCGAACACCGCGTCGAGCTGGTCGGGCAGCAGCACGTCGCCGAGGACGGCTTCGAGCCGCACGCTCGGAAAGCGCTGGCGCAGCTCCATCTCGAGCGCGAACATGCCGTTCTCGTGCCGGTCGTAGAGCACCAGCACCTCGGGCCCGTACCCGGCGAGCTGCCGGCAGAGCTCCGAGCCGATCGAGCCGGCGGCCCCGGTGACGAGCACGCGCTGGCCGCCGATGTGCTCGCGCACGACGGGGAGGTCGAGGCGCACCGGCTCGCGCGCGAGCAGGTCGTCGACCTTCACCTCGCGCATCTGGGCCATCATCACGCGTCCGGTGACGAGCTCGCCGAGCGTCGGCACCACGCGATGCCGCACGCCCGCCTCGGTGCAGCGCTGGACGATGCGCCGGAGCAGCGTCCCCGTCGCCGACGGGATCGCCACGAGCACCTCGCCCACGTCGTGGCGCGGCACGAGCGCGGGGATCTCGTCGATGGCGCCCAGCACGGGGACGCCGCCGACGCGGAGCCCGATCTTGCCGGGATCGTCGTCGACGAAGCCGACGACGGCGAGCTTCAGATGCGGCCGGCTCTCGATCTCCTCGAGCAGCCGGATGCCCGTCGAGCCGGCACCGACGAGCAGCACCAGCGTGTCGATGCGGCGGACGCCGCTGCGCCGGTCCTCGGCCTCGCGCCCGAACCGGATCGCGAGCCGCAGCCCGGCGGTCAGCGCCGTGCAGCACAGCAGGTCGAGCAGGAAGATCGATCGCGGGAAGCCTTCGAGCCCGAGGCCGAAGACCATCGCCGCGAGGAACAGGGCCGACGCCAGCGCGTTGCCGGCGGCGATGTCGCGCAGCTCGCGCATGCTGACGTGGCGCCACCAGCCCGAGAACATGCCGACGGCGCCGAAGCCGACGAGCTTGCAGGCGAGCAGCACCGGCAGCGACGCGAGGATCGCCGTCGCGTAGCGGTCGGGAATGACGAGATCGAAGCGCAGCGCGAACGCCGCGACGTAGGCCGCGGTGGCGAGCTCGAGGCTCGCCAGCAGCGACAGCAGGCGCGGGTTGCGCGTGAAAAAGGAACGGCGGACAGGCATCGGAACTCCTCCTCCTCGGGCCGGATCAGGCGCTCGCACGGCGGGGCATCGCCCCGTGCAGCGCCTCTTCCAGCGCACCACACACCTCGTCCACCTGCGCCTCGCGCATGGTGCCGAAGAACGGCAGGGCCAGGCACGTCTCGCCTGCGGCTTCGGCGACGGGGAAGTCGCCGGGACGCGAGCGCAGGACGCGCCGGTGGTACGGCTGTAGATGGATCGGCGGGAAGTACGGGCGTGCGGGGATGTCCCGCTGCCCGAGCTCGCGGATCACGCGGTCGCGCTCGCCCGCCGGCACGCGCACCACGTAGACGAACCAGCTCATGCGCGTCGTCCACGGCGCCACGCGCGGCACGACGACGCCGTCGATGCGTTCGAGACGCCGCCCGTACCAGCCGGCGACGCGGGCGCGATGCTGGAGCAGCTCGTCGAGCCGGGCCAGCTGCGCGGTGCCGAGCGCCGCGCTCAGCTCGTCGAGCCGGTAGTTGTAGCCGAGCCGCGTGTGCTGCAGCCATCCGTCGAACACGTCGCGGCCCTGATTCCGCAGGCTGCGGAACGTCGCGTCCCACTCGGGACGCTGGGTGACGACCATCCCGCCCTCGCCCGTCGTCACCTGCTTGTTCGGGTAGAACGCGTACACCGCGGCGTCGCCGAGCGTGCCGACCGGCCGCCCCTTGTACGACGCGCCGATCGCCTCGCACGCGTCCTCGACGATCGCGAGGCCGTGCCGGTGCGCGATCTCGACGATGGGGTCCATGTCGGCCGACTGGCCGAACACATGCACGGGCAGGATGGCCTTCAGCCGTTTGTGGCGCCCGCCGCGCTGGACCAGCTGGCGCACGACGCGGTCGACCGCGTCGGCGTCGATCGTGAGCGCGTCCGGCTCGACGTCGACGAGGACCGGCCGCGCGCGCTGATAGAGGATGCAGTTCACCGACGCGACGAAGCTGAACGGCGTCGTGACGACGAGGTCGTCCTCCTGCACGTCCGCCGCGATCATGGCGAGGTGCAGGCCGGCCGTGCCGCTGCTCACCGCGGCGGCGTGGCGCACGCCGAGGCGCGCGGCCATGGCCTGCTCGAACCGGTCGGTCCACGGCCCGATGCTGAGCGTCGTGGTGCCGAGCACCTGCTGGACGGCGGCGCGCTCGACGCTCGTGATGTCGGGCTCGGACATCGGAATGCCCATCGTCGTCTCCTCAGCTCGCCCGGCGGACGGCCACCAGCCGCGCCG
This sequence comes from uncultured Binatia bacterium (SeqCode), assembly GCA_964432595.1. Taxonomy (GTDB): domain Bacteria; phylum Desulfobacterota; class Binatia; order DP-6; family DP-6; genus DASYLJ01. Next base: position 13,764 of record CAYSOF010000005.1, read on the forward strand.
CGTCGTCCTGCGCCTTCGGCTTCGCCGGCAGGCCCGTGTAGGTGGTCCACCCCTCGAGCGGGCGCACGGCGACGGCGCCCGCGCCGAGGATGCTCCACGGTCCGACGCGCACGCCCGGGATGCAGATCGATCCCGTGCCGAGCTCGCTGCCTTCCTCGACGACGACGCCGCCGCTCAGGTGCGTGTCCGGGTGCAGCGTGACGAAGTCCTCGATGACGTCGTCGTGCGCGACCTGGCAGTGCAGGTTGATCGTGACGAAGCGACCGATCGTCGCATTCACCGTGATCACGCTGCCGGCGCCGATGTACGCGCCGTCGCCGATCTCCACGTTGGGTCCGATCAGCGCCGCCGGGTGGATCACGCGCGCCCACGGCAGCGCGAGCGCCGCGAGCCGTGCCACGACGGCGGCCTTCACTCGCGGCAGGCCGACGCCGAGCACGAGCGCGACGTCGCCGCCGCCGCGCGCCCGCTCCGCGACGGCGTCGATGCCGCCGACGACGTGGCCGAGCCCCGACGGCACCGGGCCCACCGGCACGCGGTCGTCGAAGAAGCTGATGTCGCACGGCCGGCCCTCGGCCGCCGCCTGCGCCTGCAGCGACCAGGCGACCTCCTGGCCGTACCCCGACGCTCCGATCACGAAATACCGCATCGTTCCTCCCGTCCGTTCTGCGTGAGCGTTTCACCCGCAAACGCGGGCATGGTGACGTGGCCCGCCGCGCTGATGCCGCGGCGCGCGAGCAGGCAGCCGAGCGTGCGCACGAGGATCGCCGCGTCGAGCGCCAGACTGCGCTCGTCGACGTAGCGCACGTCGAGTGCCAGCCGCTCGGCCCATGGCAGCGCGTTGCGGCCGCTCACCTGCGCGAGCCCTGTGATGCCGGGCCGCACCTCGTGCCGCCGCGCCTGCTCGGCGCTGTAGCGGCCGAGGTATTCCGGCAGCAGCGGGCGCGGCCCGACGAGCGACATGTCGCCGCGCAGCACGTTCCAGAGCTGCGGCAGCTCGTCGACGCTCGTCGCGCGCAGCACGCGGCCGAGCGTCGTCAGCCGCGCGGCGTCGTCGCCGCCGCCGGTGCGCATGGTGCGGAGCTTCAGCAGCGTGAAGACGCGCGCGTCGCGTCCGACCCGCGCCTGGCGGAAGAGCACGGGCGCGCCCATCGTGCAGCGCACCGCCAGCACCGCGAGCAGCAGCAGCGGCGCCGTCGCGACCAGCAGCACCGCCGCGCCGAGCACGTCGACGAGGCGCTTCGTCATGCGTGCGCTCCGGCCGCGAGCCGCGGCGCCGGCGCGGGCGCCGGATCGAGCACCTGGCGATAGATGCCGAGGACCTCCCGCGCGGTGCGCTCGACGTCGAAGAGCGCGTGCACGTGCTCCTGCCCGGCGCGTGCGCGACGCCGCGCTTCGAGCGGATCCGCCAGCACCGTCATGATGGCCGCGGCGAGCGCGTCGGGATCGCGCGGCGGCACCAGCCAGCCGGTGCGTCCCGGCTCCACGACGTCGGGGAGCCCGCCGACCGTCGTTGCGACCGTCGGACAGCCCGCGGCGAGCGACTCGACGGCGCCGCCGCAGTTCTCGGAGTGCGACGGGTGCACCGCGACGTCGAGATCGCGGTACACCGCCGGCACGTCGTCGCGCACGCCCGCGAAGCGGATCCCGGTGCCGCACGCCGTGCCCGCCAGATGTCGGAGCTGCGCAGCGTAGGCGTCCCCACCCTTCCAGGGACCGCCCCAAGGACCGCCGACGATGACGCCGACCACCCCGCGGCGGAGCCCGCGCACGCGGCGGATGGCCTCGATGAAGTCCTCGTGGCCCTTCAGGCCGACGCGCTGTCCGAGGTACCAGCGCGGCGGGTACATGTACGCGACCAGGCCGATCAGCGGCGTCATCGGCGTCACGCCGAGGTCGCCGCGGAAGCGGCCGCGCGGCGCGCCGTCGAAGGGCGTCAGGTCGGTGCCGTAGTACGAGCACCAGACGCGCGACGCCGGCACGCCGAAGCGGCGGTACGCGTCCGCCGTCCAGCGACAGGTCGCGATCCAGCCGTCGCGCGGCCCCGCGGTCGCGAGGTCGAGCGTGCGGAACGTCCGGTGCTCCAGGTGAAGCGGCCCCGCGACCTGGAACAGCCGCGGGATCGGATGATGACGGCCGAGCGCCAGCCGCGCGACCAGCGTCGTACTGACGAAGTGGCTGTGGATCAGGTCGGGCGCCACGGCGTCGACCAGCGCGCGACAGCGGCGCACCGCCTCCGCGAGCCGCCACGGACGGCGCGCGGTGACGTCCAGGTCGGCGTCGACGACGGTCGCGCCGGTCTGCGTCCACAGCGCGCCCTGCGACGTGCGCGAACCGCCCGGCAGCGCGACGACGGCGTCGACGCCGGACGCGCACAGCACGGCCACCTGACGCCGGGCCCACGTCGCGCCCTGTGCCGTCTTGACGAGATGGAGGATCCTCATGCGGCGACCTCCTGCGCCGATGGCGACGGCACCGGCCGCATGCGACGCGGCACGGCCGTCTGCCTGACGAGCCGGCGGACACCCGCCACGCGCGCCAGCAGCCAGACGATGCCGGCGGCGTAGAGGAAGCCCTTCGCCCACATCAGCGAGTCGCCGCGGATGCAGTACAGCGAGAAGGGCACCATGAACGTGAAGGCGTATCGGTAGAGCACCGCCTGCGGCAGGCGGCGCGCGCCGTCGTGCAGGCGACAGAGGCCGAACGCCCAGAGTGCGAAGACGAGCAGCGGACCGACGTGGCCGAAGTTCAGATAGGCCTCGGCCTCCATCCCGAAGCCGTAGCCCGTCGTCGACGTGGGCGCGTAGCGCTCCTTGAACCACGTGAGCAGCGACTCGAACCGCAGCTCGGGCAGCAGGAACGACGGCACGAGGTTCGCCGTCGTGTGCAGGTAGGTCTCTCCCCAGCGATGCGGAATCTCGCGCGGCACCCACTCGACGACGCGGCTCGTGACGAAGAGGTTCGAGCCCAGCCCGAGGACGCTCTGCACGATGCTCTCCTCGCGCGCCCGCTCGCTGATGGCGCTCACCTGCGACGACCACGACAGCGCGCCGCCGCTGCGCGCCCACTCGAGCCCGACGAGCAACACCGCCGCGATCGCGAACACGGCACACGCACGCAGCGTCTGCCGCAGCATGCCGATGCGCCGGCGCCGCACGGCGACCACGCCCGCCGTCGACCATGCGATCGGCACCATGAGGAGGGCGAGCGCGACGTCGCGCTCGCCTTCGAGGAGGCAGAGGAGCCCGAACGCGCCGAGCGCCAGCTGCGAGCGCCGCGGCAGGACCCGGCGCTCCATGCGTTGATCGACGACGACGATCGCCGGCAGCAGCGCCAGCAGCACCAGGGACACCGCGTAGTGCACGCGCACCCAGAGGTCGCCGCTGGCGCCGGCGTCGAGCTTGCCGATCGTGGTGAGCTCGCCCCAGCGCGCGCCGAGCGAGACGACGGCGAGCGCCAGCGCGGCACCGAACGTCGCGAGGAGCAGCCGCCGGAACGCGCCCGGGCGGCGCACCGCGAGATGGCGCTGCGGAACGTGCGGCCACCGCGCGCCCAGGACGCAGCCGGCCAGGATGCCCGCCTGCGCCATGCACGCGACGCCCAGCGCGCGCGCGAGCATGTCGAGATGGATGCCGTAGGGCGTGACGCCGAAGACGAGATAGCGGATCGCCGGCCCCGTCGTGATGAGCGAGTACGGCAGCGCGAAGGCGACCGACGGATGGAACGGGCCGGGACGCGCGCCGGCCAGGCGGACGGCGATCGGCGTCGCGAGCGCCAGCGCGGCCTGCAGCAGCAGCGGGACGAGCAGCTCAGCCATCGCGCCTCCCGGCGGCACGGAGCAGCAGGCCGCTCACCACCGCGAGCGCGACGACGTTCGCCGTGACGGTGGCCTCCGCGGCGCCGAGCACGCCCGCGGACGGGATGCGGAGCAGCCCGACGATCAGCGCACCGGCCCCGGCCGCGAGCTGCACCGCGAGCACGTGGCCGAAGCGGCGCGTCGCCGTGAGCGCGTAGTTCAGGAACGACGTCACGGCCGCGAGCCCGCCGGCCAGCGTGAGCCACGTGAAGACGGGCGCGTACGCCGCGTAGTCCGGGCCGTAGAGGAGCGCCAGCAGACCGGCGCCGTGGGCGGCGGCCAGCGCGAGCGCCGCGACCGCACCGCCGGCGACCAGGGCAGACAGCCCGAGCGTCATCCGCGCGAAGCGCGCCGGCGCGGCACGGTGGCTCGCGGCCAGCAACGGGCACACGGCCTGCCCGAGCGCCGACGCCAGGAGCGCGCCGATCACGACGACGTACGACAGCGCCGCGAAGTAGCCGACCGCCGCATCGTTCGTCGCATCCCAGAGCAGCCAGCGCGGCACGTTCGCGGCCACGCTGCCGACGCAGGCCGCGACGCCGAGCGGCAGGCTCGAGCGGACGAGCGCCGCGAGCCGCGACGGCCGGACGCGACGCACCCGCGACAGGCCGGCGAGGTCGTACCCGAGGCACACGGCGAGCCACGCCGTCGCGATCGCGAGCACCGCCGTCGCGACGCCGCCCCCCGCGCCGAGCACCGCGGACGCCAGCGCGACGGCGAGCGTACCGCGCACCACCTGCGAGATGCCGAGCCGATCGTAGCGCTGGTCGCGCTGCAGGCGCCCATAGGCGACGTCGGAGAGGCTCTCGATCGCCTTCATCACCCCGACCGCGACCGTCACGCGCCCGTCGAGCCCGAGCGTCCACGCGAGCAGCGCCACGACCGCGATCGCCGCCAGCGCGCCGGCGCCACGGACCGTGAGGTACTCGCCGAACGCGTAGTCGCCGGCGACGTCGGTCGCCTGCGCCGAGCGCAGCTGCAGGCTCGCGAGCAGCTGCACGGGCGCCGCCACCGCGAGCGCCAGCGCGAGCTGCCCCACCATCGCCGGCGACCCCTGCCGGGCGACGACGAGCAGCACACCGGCCTGACACGCGACGTACCAGGCGTTCGCGGCGAGCGCCCAGCGCGCGTTGCGCGCCACCTGCGCGAGGAGCGGTCGGGCGTCCCCGGTGGCGGTGGCGACTGCGGGTGAGACCGCGGCGTTCACGCGCCGCGCGCCTCCCGCCGGAGCAGTGTCACCGTGGGGCGCCGGCTGCACGCGTCGCGGAGCATGCCGTAGAGCGCGCGCCGTCGCGGCTCGAGCCGCTCGCGCGCGTAGCCGCGCGCGACCTCGCGATGGCGGCGGCCGTCGTGTCCCATCGCGAGCGGTCCGCGGCGCAGGAGCCCGAGGACGCCACCCGCGAGCGCCTCGACGTCGCCGGGCGGCACCAGGTCGGGCGCGTCGAGCAGCTCGGGCACGCCGCCGACGCGGGTCGCGAGACACGGCACGCCGCGTGCCATCGCCTCGATGAGCACCCGCGGCAGCCCTTCGCTGCGCGACGGCAGGACGAACGCGTCGCACGCGTCCAGCAGCGCGCGCACGCCGGCGCCCGCCGGCTGCTGGCCGACGAAATGCACCGTCAGCGCCGCCGCGCGCGCCTGCGCCTCCAGCTCGGCGCGATGCCGCCCCTCCCCGGCCACGCTGAGCTCGACCGCGACGCCCGCGGCGCGCACGCGCCCGAGCGCGTCCAGCAGGACGTCGAGCCCCTTGTACCGTTGCGCCAGCGAGCCGACGAAGCAGAGCCGCCACGGATCGGCGGCCGTGCCGCGTCCCGGCGCGCCGGCGCGCACGAGGCGGCGCCGCAGCTGTTCGTCCGTCGCGAAGGCCTCCTCGCCGAGATCGATCGACGAGTACACCGTCGACCAGCCGCGGGTCGGGTAGCGCCGCTGGAGCGCGCCGCTCGTGACGTACGCGACCGCGGTCGCGTCGCGACAGAGCGCGCGCAGCTGGCGTGCCATCAGGAGCCGCGCCGCGGGCCGCACGAGGCTCCGCACCGCGCCGGGCGCCAGCGCGTCGAGCGGATCGCCGACGACCTCGACGCCGACAGGGCGCCCGGCGGCGCAGCTCCACGCCATCGTCGCGATCGGCCCCGGCGCGCGCACGCAGAGCGCGTCGGCGCGCGCGATCGCATTCCGTAGCGCGCCGCGGAGGCGGCTCCGCATCTGCCAGAAGCCCCACGGCCCGAGGTAGTCGGGCAGCGCGGCGACGCGTACGCCCGGCCCGTCGGCGACCGTCGCCGTCGAGCCCACGATGCCGGGGCGTGTCCGCGCCGCCACCGTCACCGCGTCGAACGCGTCGAGGTAGCGCGTCCAGAACGCGTAGCCGTCGACGCCGTTCGGGGCGTGGATGCTGCCGTCGACCGCGCGCACGAAGCGCGTCTCGGAGACCACGAGGAGCCGGCGGGTCATTCGACCTCCACGACGTCGTCGCCCGTCGTCGCGATCGTCCGGGGGCGCTCGGTCTCGCCGAGGCGCGCGGACCACGCGGCCTCGCGGCGCGCGAGCACCTCGGTGGTGCCCTGCCAGACGGGCGTCATGTCGACGGCGTTGCGCTCCCCCGCCTCGAGCACGCGCTCGGCGGTGGGGAAGTCGTTGCGGGCGGCATAGACGTCGACGGCGAGCCGCCGATAGAGGTCGCCGCGCTCGGGGTTGCGGACGAGCGCCGCGAGGAGCGCCTGCTCGGCACCCGCGTCGTCGCCCGCCGTCAGGTAGTCGCGCGCCGCGCGCGCGAGGCGCGCCCCGCCGTCGAGGCTGCGCTCCGCCTCGCGGCGGAGCACGTCCGCGGCCTCCCCCCACTCGCCGCGCGCCTCGAGCACGGTCGCGAGATCGTCGACGATGCCCATGCGGGTCTCCCCCGACGGCGCCGCCTGCAGCGCGCGACGCAGCCCGCGAACGATCGCCGCGCTCTCGTCGGGCTCGAGCGCGGCCAGGCGCACCGCGGCGCCGTCGCCCTCGGCCAGCGTGCGGATCAGCGCGGCGGGGGTCTGCGCGCCCGTCTCGCCGCCTTCGTCGAGCCACGCGTGGGACACGAGCCACGGGAACGCGGCCATCGACGCTTCGAGCTCGGCGGCGCCGGCTGCGTGCTCGCCGCGCCCGCGCAGCTCGAACGCGAGCCGGTCGCGCAGCTCGGGCGAGCGCGGATCGAGCGCCATCGCGCGCCGCAGCGCCGCGTCCGCCTCGGGGCCCGGTCCGAGCACCGTCGCGAGCATCTCGTGCGCCTCGCGGTCGGCCGGCGAGCGCTCGAGCGCGCCGCGCACGAGGGCCAGCGCCGCGGGCTGCGCGTCGTCGCCCTCCTCGGCCAGCATGATGTCCGCGCGCTCGAGCGCCGCCGTCGGCGACAGCGGACTCCCGCCCGCAGCGATGCGGAGCGCGTTCGACACGAGCGGCGTCATCGCGAGAACGAGGACGACGGTCAGCGCCGCGAGCGCGCCGTCGCGGTGCCCCGGCCGCCACGCCGGGACCGCCTGCGCCGTCAGCACGAGCGCGCCGGCGAGGAGCATCAGCAGCACGAGGTTGCCCGGCATCCGCAGGCCGAAGTCGACGAGGCTGTGCACCGCGATCGCGGCGATGCCGCCGGCGATGCCCCAGCGAAGCGCCGAGTGCTCGCCGAGGGCGGCGCGCCAGTCGGCCACCTCGAATCCCGGCGGACGGCGGTCACGCCCCGCACCGTCGCGGCGCCGCGCGGCGCGCGCGACGAGGACGACGAAAGCCAACGCGAGCGCCACGCCGGCGATGCCCATGTCGGCCGCGAACTCCAGGTAGTCGTTGTGCGCGTGATCCCAGATGCCGCCGTCGACGGGGGGCTGCTGGTACGGGCGGAACGCGTGCAGCCACGATCCCGCGCCGGTACCGACCAGCGCATGGTCACGCACGACGCCCCAGCCCGCCGCCATCACCGCGAGCCGGCTCGACAGGTTGACGTCGACGTCCTCGGACGCCAGCGTCCCGGGCGCATCGCCTTCGGCCATCGTCCAGAGGACGAGGGAGCCGGCGCTCGCGAGGACCAGCACGCCGGCCAGCACGACCGGCGCCGCGCGCCGCACGCGCCCGTGGCCGCGGCCCATGCGACTCGCGAGCCCCGCGGCCGTGACACCCATGCCGACCAGCAGCGCCGCCGTGCCGCCACGCGACCCGCTCGCCGCATGCGCTGCGCCCATCACGAGCAGCGCGGCGAGCGCCAGCAGCGGCGTCAGCAGACGGCGCTGCTGCGCGATCAGCGCCGACGCCCACGCGCGACGCGCGGGTACGCCGAGCCGCCGGCCCGACTCCGCCGCACGCTGGATGCTCCGCCGCACGCGTCCGAACGCGGCGACGAAGACGGCCAGCGCCAACGGCAGCACCATCTCGAGCCAGGCGGCGAAGTGATTCGGGTTGACGAACGGCCCGGACGCGCGGCCCGTCGCCTCGTCGACGTCGCTGATCCAGAGGACCGACCCGTTGCCGGCCACCTGCTGCGCGAAGCCGAGGATCGCGAGCACGACGCCGCCGACGAGGACCGTCGCGACGAGGGGCGCGACGACGTCGGCACGCGCCTCGTTGTCCGCGCCGTCGCCCGTCCAGGGATACGCGACCGCCACCGCGAACACGCCGATGCCGAGCGACCAGCGCGCGAGCTCCGACCACACGCCGTACGGGTCGATCGCGAGCGGGCGCCACGCGCTCCAGCCGCCGCCGTCGGGCCAGCCGGGAAGCGTTTCCGCATAGAGCCGCGCCGTCGCCGGCGAGAGCAGCTCGATCAGCGCCGGCGGCATCGGCATCGTCGTGACGAGCGCCAGGCCGACGAGGGCCGCGAGGACCGCGATGCCCGGTCCATGCGGCGCGTGCTCGCGGGCGCGCCGCGCGCGCAGCGTGACCGCGAGGAGCGCCAACACGAGCGGACAGCCGATGGCGAGCGCCAGCGTGTGGCGGCCGCCGAGACAGAGCGGCACGAGCAGCACCATGGCCTGGAGCGCGCGCAGGACCCAGCGGTCGGTCGCCGTCATGAGCGCGCCTCCAGAGCCTGCGGCCCCTGCACGTAGTGGTAGTTGTAGTAGCGGTTGTAGAAGTAGAGATCGCCCCAGCCGAGGTCGACGTTGTTCACGACCGCGCCGAGCATGTGCGCGCCCGCGCCGACCAGCTTGTCGCGCGCCCGGCGGACCAGCTCGCGCGGCGTATCGTGCCCCTTCACGACGAGCACGACGCCGTCGACGTCGCGCGCCAGCACCACCGAGTCGGTGACCGGCAGCGTCGGCGGCGAGTCGAGGATCACGTAGTCGTACTGGCCGCGCAGCTCCTCGAGCAGGTCGCGCATCGCCTGCGAGCCGACGAGCTCCGCCGGGTTCGGCGGCGTCGGCCCGGCGGGCACGAAGTCGAGCCGCGGCGACTCCAGATGCCGGCACGCCTCCGCGAACGGCAGCTGGCCCGCGAGCACGCTCGACAGCCCGCGCTCGTTCTCGATGCGCAGCGCGCGGTGGCAGCTCGGCCGCCGCAGGTCGACGTCGACGAGCAGCACGCGCGAGCCCGCGTCGGCGAGCGTCGTCGCCAGGTTCAGGCTGCTCACCGTCTTGCCCTCGCCGGCGCCGGCGCTCGTCAAGAGGATCACGCGCGGCGGCGCCGCGGCCGCCGAGAAGAGCACCGCCGTGCGCAGGCCGCGGAACGCCTCCGACACGACGGACCACGGCTCGTGGAGCACCACGAGCTCCGGCCCGGGGCCGCTGCCGATCTGCGGCGCGGCGCCGCCCGCGCGGGCACCGAGGCCCAGCGCGGCGGCCGACCGGCGCGCCATCTGGAAGTTCGGGATCGTCGCCAGCGGTGCCAGCTGGAGCAGGTCCTCGACCTCCTCGCCGCTCTTCACGCTGCTGTCGAAGTACTCGCACGCGAACGCCGCGCCGACGGCGAGCCCGAGGCCGCCGAGCACGCCGAGCGCCAGGTTGAGCGGCACGTTCGGGCTGCTCGGGCCGACGGGCAGCTCCGAGCGCTCGACGACGCGCACGTTCGACGCCGCGAGCTCCGACGTCACCGCCGTCTGCAGCTGCTGCGTCAGGAGCGACTGGTGCAGCGCGTGCGCCGTGTCGGCGTCGCGGCGGAGCAGCTCCCAGCGCGCGCCGAGGTCGCGCGCGGCGATCGCGCTCGCCTCCTGCGTCGCGATGGTGCGCCGCAGCCCGCTCTCGCGGAGCTTCGCCGCGGAGAACTTCGCGCGCAGGCTCGCCAGCTCGTGCGCGACCTCCGTCGCGATCTGCTTGCGGATCGCACCGAGCTGGGTGCCGAGCTCGATCATCTGCGGATGGTTCGGCCCCAGACGGGGCGCGAGCGACGCCATCTGGGCGGCGACTTCCACCTCGCTCAGCCGCAGCTTCTGCACGCCGGGCTGGCCGAGGAAGTACGCGAGCCGCTCGGTCTCGGCGCCGTCGAGGAAGCCCGCCTTCGTCTCGAGCGACTGGCGGCTGCTCTCGGCCTTCGTGAGGAGCGTCTGCAGCTCCTGCAGGCGCTGCGGGACGAGCTTGTGCTCCTCGTTGATGGCGATGTTCGGATGCGCGGCGGCGAAGCGGCCGAGCGCCTCCTCCGCCTGCTCGACGCGGTCGCGCGACTCGTGGAGCTGCTTGCCGAGGAAGTCCTTGGCCGTCACGTTCGCCTCGAGCCGCACCTCCTCGTTCGCTTCGAGGTAGGCCTGCGCGTGAGCGGCCGCGAGGAACGCGGACAGCGCGGCGCTCGGCGTCGTGAAGCGGATCTCGACGAGATCGGTGCCGCGGACGTCGCGCACGCTGAGCCATTTCATGTAGCGGTCGAGCAGCTCCGGATCGGGCGCCTCGCCGGCGCCGCCGGGATCGCTCGCCACCGGCCCCGACGGCGACCAGCCGCGCGGACGGACGGCGCCCATCACCCGCTCGCCGAGCGCCAGCAGGCCGGCGCGCTCGTCGGTCGGATGCAGGAACGCCTCGTTCTGCGCGAGCCGCTGGCCGCGGATCACGCGCTCGGCGAGGTCGCGGCTCTGCAGGATCGCCACCTGCGTCGCGAGGAAGCTCGAGCCGCCGTTGACGACGCGGTCGGGCTCGTCCGGCCGCAGCACGTTCTCGGCGAGCCGCAGCTGGATGTTCGACTCGCGCGCGACCTGCAGCCGCGTCGACGCCGTGTACTGTCGCGGCGTCATCAGGGTGAGCAGGACCGCGGCGCCGAGCGTCAGCACGAAGCACGTGCTCGCGAGCCAGCGGTACTTGTAGAGGACGCGCAGGTGATCGCGCAGATGGCGCTGCGGGGCCTCCGAGAATTCGACGTCGAGGACGTCGGGCGCCGCCGGCGCGGGCTGCGCCGTGGCGAGGGTCGTCGATGTCCGCATTGACGTCCTTCAGAAGAGGGGGACGCTGCCGCCGATGTGGACCATCGTGCGGGTGAGCTCCCACAGACCGTAGGGAACCAGGCGCGCGGTCGAGGCCGGGAGCCACACCACGTCGCCGTCCATGAGCGGCAGATCGGCCACCGAACCCTCGCCGATGGCGGCGAGGTCGACGGTGAAGACCTGCTGCGAGCCGGGCGCGACCGTGCGCTGCACGTGCACGCGCTCGAGGTCGGCCGGATAGAGCTTGCCGCCGGCGGCGGCGATGGCGCCGCGCACGGTCATGCCGCGCGTCACCGGATACGAGCCGGGCTTGTCGACCCAGCCTTCCACCTGGACGCTCCCGGCCGCCGACACGCGCAGCACGTCGCCCGGACGCGCCGACGGGTTCAGCACCGAGGCCGGCCCGCTCGCGAGATCGTGCTGGAGCACGTCGATGTCGAGCCGGATCGGCACGCGGTCGGCGCCGGGCCCGTCGGCCTGCGGCAGGAACTCGACGACGCGGCCGGCGTCCTTCCCCGGACCGCCCGCCGCCCACAGCATGTCGGCGAGCGTCGCGTTCGGACGCGTCAGCGGGTAGAGCCCCGGCTTCTCGACGCTGCCGACGACGGCGACGACACGGCTGCGATACTCGACGACCGACACCGTCACCTGCGGATCGCGCAGCAGTCCGCGCGCCCTGAGGCGCGACGCGATCTCGGCTTCGAGCGCGGTGGGCGTCCGGCCCCCGGCCGGTACGATGCCGAGCAGCGGGATCGCGACGTCGCCCTGCGCGTTGACGCGCAGGCCCTGCTGGAAGAGCGGCGTCTCGGCGACGATCGCCGCCGCGCGCGTGCCCGTGCCGCTCGCGGTCGGTGGCAGGAGGTCCGGAATGCGCACGTCGAGCAGGTCGTCGGGCCCGATCCGATAGCCGACGTCGCCGCTCTCGTGCTGGCGCGCCGTCATCAGCGCGCTCAGCCGCGCGCGATCGGCCGCCGAGACCAACCGTTCGTCGGCGTTCCCGGCGGTGGGTGTCGGGGCGGGGGGTGCCCCCGACCGCATGCCGCAACCCAGGCTTCCCAGCATGAGGCCGAGTCCGAGCGCCACCCCCCACGCGCGGCGGACGCACCACCGCTCCCGATCCCGTTCGCGCATCTCCACCTCCGAGGTCAGAGCCGCTCAGCGCACCCTCAGCTCGAGGGCGAACGTCGCGGACACTTCTTGAACGCCTTGCAACGGACCTTGCCGTTCGGACGCTCGCAGCACGCGCGCTTGAGCACGACCGCCGGCCGTCGCGACGTGGCCGGGCAGATCTTCTCGTCGACGCGCACGAGCGTCTGGCGCGGACCGCACTTGGGCTCCGGCGCCGCGCTCGCCGGTGCGGCGGCGACGAGCCCCCACACGGCGAGCCCTGCGGCCGTCGCCCATATCGTGCGAACACTTCCACTCATGGACACCTCCCAGATTCCCCCGTGTCGCCGTCCTCAGGACGGCGAATTGCGCGGACAGTGCGGCATGTGGCCGCAGCGCACCTTGCCGCTCGGCTTCTCGCAGCACGCACGCTCGCGAATGATCGCCGGACGGCGGTCGTTCGCGGGACAGACCTTCTGATCGATGCGCACCAGCGTCTGGCGCGGTCCGCAGTCGGCTGCGGCGTTCGCGGCCGACGGCGCCACTGCCGCCAGGAATCCCGCGATCGCCGCCGCGCGCACCCCTCCCCGCACGAATCTCTTTCCCATGTCGCCTCCTCCCGCGGCGTGCGCGTACGCGAGTGTTGCGTCCCACTGACTCGCGCGCATCGCCGCTCGATTTCGCGACGGTCGGGTGCAACGGCCATGCCCGCGCGACGCGGCGCGCTGCATGTCGCGTCACTACTGGACGCGCGACGAGCCGGCTGCGCGCAGTCAACGGACTCCGCCGTGACGTGCGCCACGTCGCCGGGCTCGAATTTGGACCGCCGGGCACGCCGTTGTACGGCCCGTTCGTGCGAAATTCAGAACCGAGGCGTCATGCCCCGCGCGGTTGAGAAACCCGCGTGGATCGCGGATATTCGACGGTCATGACGCCTCTCGATTACAAGAAGCAACTCGTCGACATCTGCCACCGCGCGAGCGAGCGCTGGCTCACCGCCGGCTCCGGCGGCAACATCAGCGTGCGCGTCCCGAACACCGACCGCTTCTTCTGCACGGCCACCGGCGTGACCTTCCGCGACACCGCGGTCGACAACGTCGTCGAGATGAGCCTCTCGACCGGACAGCAGATCGGCGAGTCCGAGTGGAAGCCCTCCAAGGAGTGGCGCTGGCACGCCGGCATCATGGCGACCTGCCCCGACGCCCACGGCGTCGTACACAGCCACTCGACCGCGACGATGGCGTTCGGCTGCTGCGGCATCACGCCGCCCCACATGACCGGCCAGGCGCGGGCGCACCTGAAGGAGATCCAGATCGTCCCGTACGCGGACGCCGGCTCCGAGAAGCTGCGCGACCTCGTCGTCGACGTCTACAAGCGCGCGCCCGACACCCGCATCGTGCTGCTCGCGAACCACGGCCTCGCGGCGAGCGGACCGAACCTGATCGAGGCGTACAACCGGGCGGAGATCGTCGAGGACTCCGCACAGGCGTATCTGCACTGCCGTCTCCTGGGCCGCGAGCCCAAAATGGACTTCTAGTTCCGTCGAGCACAACGCAGCGCGGCGCGCACGGCGAGTGCGCTTCGCGTTGCGGTCGCTCGAACCGACCGCTACCTTCGTCGGTGCCGGCTCCTCACGTCGCGATCCTCCGACTCTGCTCCCGGCATAAACCTGCATCCGCGACGTCGTCGACCGGCAAGGGGGTTAGACGATGTCCGACGGCTCCCAGGCACCGGCGAAGCGGATCGAAACCCGCGATGGGGTGGTGATCCGGTTCGCCGGCGATTCCGGCGACGGCATGCAGGTCACGGGCGTCCAGTTCACCAGCGAGTCCGCCCTGGCCGGCAACGACCTCGCCACCCTCCCCGATTTTCCCGCCGAGATCCGCGCACCCGCGGGCACGCTCGCCGGCGTCAGCGCCTTCCAGCTGCAGTTCTCGGCGCGGCCGGTGTTCACGCCCGGCGACGATCTCGACGTGCTCGTGGCGATGAATCCGGCCGCGCTGCGCACGAACCTCGACGATCTGCGGCCCGGCGGCCTGCTCCTCGTCGACCGCGAAGCCTTCAACGACCTCAATCTGCGGAAGGCCGGCTACGGCGCCAACCCGCTCGACGACGGCTCGCTGCAGCGCTGGCAGGTCTTTCCCGTCGACATCACGAAGCTGACGACGACGGCGCTGCAAGGGCTCGGGCTGTCGGCGCGCGAGACGTTTCGCTGCCGCAACTTCTTCTGCCTCGGCGTCACGTCGTGGCTGTTCCACCGCCCGCTCGAGGCCGCCGAGGCGTACATCCACGACAAGTTCGGCAAGCGTCCGGCGATCGTCGACGCGAACCTGAAAGCGCTGCGCGCCGGCTGGAACTTCGCCGAGAACACCGAGATGCTCGCCGTCTCGTACGAGGTGCGTCCCGCGGAGATCCCGTCGGGCGTCTATCGAAACGTCACCGGCAACAGCGCGCTGGCGCTCGGGCTGGTGGCCGCCGCACAGAAGGCGTCGCGTCCGCTGTTCCTCGGCAGCTATCCCATCACGCCGGCGAGCGACGTCCTGCACGACCTCGCGGCGCTGAAGCAGTTCGACGTCACGACGTTCCAGGCCGAGGACGAGATCGGCGGCATCGGCGCCGCGCTGGGTGCGGCCTTCGGCGGCGCGATCGGCGTCACCACGACGAGCGGTCCCGGCATGGACCTCAAGTCCGAGACGATGGGGCTGGCGGTCGCCGTCGAGCTGCCGCTCGTCATCGTCGACATCCAGCGCGCAGGTCCGTCGACGGGCATGCCGACGAAGACCGAGCAGGCCGACCTCCTGATGGCGATGTACGGGCGGCACGGCGAAGCGCCGCTGCCCATCCTCGCGCCGGCCACGCCCGCCGACTGCTTCATGATCGCTTTCGAGGCGGTGCGGATCGCGCTCACCTACATGACGCCCGTCATCGTGCTGAGCGACGGCTACCTCGCGAACGGCGCCGAGCCCTGGCTGGTGCCCGACCCGGCGACGCTGCGGACGATCGACGTGCCCTTCCGCACGGACCCGCAAGGCTTCTTCCCGTACCTCCGCGACGAGACGACGCTGTCGCGTCCGTGGGTCCGTCCCGGCACGCCGGGGCTCGAGCACCGCATCGGCGGGCTGTCGAAGGAGGCGGTGACGGGGAACGTCAGCTACGCGCCCCTGAACCACGAGCAGATGGTGCGGCTCCGCATGCGCAAGATCGCCGGCATCGTGCGCGACATCCCGCCGACCGAGCTGTTCGGCCCGGCGGAGGGCGACCTGCTCGTCCTCGGCTGGGGCAGCACCTACGGCGCGATCCGCCAGGCCGTCACCGAGCTCGGACAGCAGGGCCACCGCGTCGCGCACGCGCATCTCCGCCATCTCAATCCGCTGCCACCCGACCTCGAAGGGATGATGGGACGCTACGGCCGCGTGCTGGTCCCCGAGTGCAACCTCGGGCAGCTGGTGCGGCTGCTGCGCGCCGAGTACCTCGTCCCCGCCGTCGGCTTCCAGAAGATCCAGGGCCGGCCGTTCAAGGTGAGCGAGCTGATCGCCCGCTGCCTCCGCCTCCTCCAGGGCGACGAGGCTCCCGAGGTGGTGTCATGAGCGACGTCACGCGCAGCAAGCAGGACTTCGTCACCGACCAGGACGTGCGCTGGTGTCCCGGCTGCGGCGACTACGCGATCCTGGCGCAGGTGCAGAAAGTCCTGCCCGACCTCGGCGTCCCGCGCGAGAACTTCGTCTTCGTCTCCGGCATCGGCTGCTCGAGCCGCTTCCCGTACTACGTGAACACGTACGGGATCCACTCGATCCACGGCCGCGCCCCGGCCATCGCCACCGGGCTCAAGGTGTCGCGTCCCGAGCTCTCGGTGTGGGTGGTGACGGGCGACGGCGACGCGCTGTCGATCGGCGGCAACCACCTGATCCACGCGCTCCGGCGCAACGTCGACCTCAACATCCTGCTCTTCAACAACAAGATCTACGGCCTCACCAAGGGCCAGTACTCGCCGACGTCCGAGATCGGCAAGCAGACGAAGTCGACGCCGCGCGGCTCGGTCGACCATCCGTTCGACCCGCTCGCGCTGGCGCTCGGCGCGGGCGCGACGTTCGTCGCCCGCAGCATCGACGTCGGCGCCAAGCACCTGCAGGACACGATCCGTCGCGCGCACGCGCATCGCGGCGCCGCGTTCGTCGAGATCCTCCAGAACTGCAACGTCTTCAACGACGGCGCCTTCGACGACCTCACCGACAAGGCGCGCAAGTCGGACCACACGCTGGCGCTCGAGCACGGCAAGCCGATGATCTTCGGCCGCGACCGCGACCGCGGCATCCGCCTGCGCGGCACGCGGCTCGAGGTCGTCCAGCTGGGCAACGGCCTCGGCGAGGCCGACTGCCTCGTCCACGACGAGCACGACCCGGGATTGGCCGCGCTGCTCGCCCGTCTCGGGGGGCCGGTATTCCCGGTTCCGATCGGCGTGATCTACAGCACGGAGCGCCCGCGCTACGAGGACGGCGTCACCGCGCAGCTGCGTGCCGCGAAGAGCGGCACGCCGCCGGACCTCGGTGCGCTGCTCCGCGGCGCGGACACCTGGACGGTGTCCTGAGATGCCGGCCTGCTCGCACGAGGGATCTGCCGGGTAGGTGCGAGCGGCGGCGTCGCCCCGGGGGGGCGACGGTCGGGCGCGGCGCGGAAGGGCGCTGCGCCCGAAGGAGTCGATCAGACGGCCTGCGCGTCGCGCAGGTAGCGGGCCTTGGCGGCCAGACGGCGGTACGCGAGGACGATCGCCGCTTCGCGGGTCATGTCCTCGGAGTGGCCGTCGCGGTGCACGAGGCGGACCCGCACTCCGGGCAGCTCGCGCACCTTGCAACCAATGCCCTCGAGGAACTCGCGCGCGATCCGTAGATCGCCCGCGGAGACCGTCATGCGGCCGTCCTCGAGCCACTTCTCGGCCATGCGCACGGCGGCGACCTCGAAGTGGGTTGCGACCTGCTGGGGAGCGTCCTTCAGTACGTCCTGATGATCCATGCCCCGTCTGACGCGACGAACGCCACGGATGTGTCGGGGCGGGACGCTACAGCGTGTCGGCCCGGAGGACGCAGCGCCGGAGGCGGCGGCCCTTCGGGATGGCCTGCTTCACCGTCTTCGTGCGGGTCAGGATGGTCTGCCGGCACTCCTTCGTGACGACGCTCTGCTTGGCCAGCTTGCGCGCGATCCGCGCCGCCTTGCGCACCATCCGCCGCGCGTTCTTGGCGTGGCTCCGCGACAGCCTGAGCCGCTCGTTGCCGTCGAGCGACTGCCCGGGCGCGAAGCTGCCCTCGAGCCGCAGCTCGTTGCAGCCCGCGAGGAACGGATCGTCGATCGCCGCGGGCACGCCTCCGTCGCAGCTGAGGCCGCCGGCGCACGCGCAGTACGCGAAGTCGAAGCAGTCCTGCGCACCGCACTCCGGCGCGACGTCGAGGCATTGCGAGCCCTGCTCGCAGCAGTCCCAGGGATAGAGGAAGCAGCCCACGCAGAGCCGGCACTTTCCGCTCGTGCAGTCGCCGTCCTCCGAGCAGCACGCGCCGCTCTCGACGTTGCTGCAGCCGGTGAGCGGGTTCGCGACGTCGTCGGTGCACGGATTGCGGTCGTTGCAGACCTGCTGGGCAGGCGGCGGGATCTCGCAGCACGAGCGCGTGCAGTCGTTGCGACAGTCGTCCGTGTCGACGTCGTTGCCGTCGTCGCACCCCTCGTCGCCCTCGACGAGACCGTTGCCGCAGACGGGCACCGCGGCCGGCGCGACGGCGAGGGCACGGAACCGTCGCTCGGCCGCCACGACCTGCGCCGGCGCCGGCGTGAACGCGTAGACGCGCGAAACACCGGGCGCGCCGACGAGGCCACCGGTACCGCGCGCCGCCACGGCCGCGCCGAAGCGGTCGAAGTCGCCCTGCGTCGGGTTGCGCAGCGTCTGGCGGAACGCGCCCGTCGCCAGGTCGAAGAGATGCGCCGAGCCGGTGTCGGGCGCGCCCTGGTCGTCCTGTGGCGCGCCGACGAGCAGGCCGTTGCCGAGCACCGTGAGCGCCGCGCCGAACTGGTCGCCGGCGTCGGGCGACGGGTTGTCGATCGTATAGGCCAGCAGACCGGTCGCGCGGTCGAAGACGTAGACCCGCCCGGCGTCGACCGACGCGGTGTCCGCGAGCGGCGCGCCGACGATCAGCATGGTGGGCGTCAGCGCGACCGCCGATCCGAACAGGTCGCCCGCGCTCGCGTCGGGCGCCGTGACCGCGCGGTCGAGCACCGCGGTGCTGCGACGGAAGAGATACACCGCGCCGCCGTTCGCGAGCTCGCTGCCGTCGAGCGGGGCGCCGACGAGGATCTGATCGCCCTCGGCGGCCACCGCGGCGCCGAAGAAGTCGCCGGTGAGCGGTGCCGGCTTGCGCAGGGTCAGCAGGTGCACGCCGCTGGCACGGTCGAAGACGTGGACCGCGCCGGTGTCGAGCTCTCCCGCCAGCGGCGCGCCGACGACGGCTTCGCTGCCGGACACGGCGACGGCGAAGCCGAACTGGTCGCCCGGGACCGGGAACGGATCGTCGATCCGGCGGCGGAGCGTCCCGCCGGAGAGCGCATAGACCGCACCGACGTCCACCCCGGCGGGACCGTCCTCGAACGGCGCGCCCACGAGGATCTCGTCGGCTGCGGCGGCGAGTGCCGCGCCGAAGCGGGCATCGTCGGCCGCCGGGCCCTCGACCCGCTGGCGCATCGACGCGTCGGCGACCCCGAAGCGCTCCACCGAACCGCCCGCCGACGGATCGCCGACGACGGCGTCGTCGCCGACCGCCACGACCGCGGCACCGAACTCGGCGGTGGTGAGGCGCTGGCGGAAGACCGCGAGCGGCTCGGCGGCGTCGGAGGGCGACGCGTAGAAGTACGCCGCCCCGCCGTCGATCGAGCCCGCATCGGAGCGCGGCGCGCCGATCAGCACGCGGCCGGCCGAGCGCGCGAGCGACGTGCCGAAGAGATCATCCGCGTCGGGTCCGCCCGGAATCGTCGCGAGCAGCTCGCTGCCCTCGGGATCGAACGCGAACACGACGCCCGCCCCGGGCGCGCCGACCAGCAGGACGTCGTCCGCGAGGAGCAGCGACGCGCCGAAGCCGCGCGTGTCGACGCCCTCGGGGGCGGCGACCTCGCGCACGAGCGAGCCGTCGCGCAGCTCGAGCACGAAGACCGCCCCGGCGCCGCCACGCGCCGCCGGGGCGCCCACGAAGACGCGGCGGTCCGTCGCGGCGATCGCCGCGCCGAACGAGCCGCCTGGCGCGAGCTGCGCTCCCTCGTAGACGCGCGGCGCATCGTCGCCGGTGAACGCGAACGCGCGGTCGACGCCCGGGGCGCCGACGAAGGTCGTGTCGTCGCGGACCAAGAGCGCCGCGCCGAAGCGCGCGCCGGCCTGCGGGGCGTCGGGCGCCTGCAGGATCGCCAGCGGCAGACCCGCCGCCGTGAACCGATATGCGGCGCCCGCGCCGGCGATCCCGTCGCGCGTCGTGCCCGGCGCACCGACGACGACCTCGTCCGCGCCCGCGGCGAGCGTCGCGCCGAACTCGTCTCCGGCGGCGGCGACCGGCGCCTGCAGCGTGACCGGCTCGGGCGCGCCGCTGAACAGGAACGCGCTGCTCGCACCCGGAGCGCCGACCGCGACCGCGGCGTCCAGCACCGCGACCGCCGCACCGAACCCCGGGCTCGGCTGCGGCGGAACGAGCGTCGCTTCGAGCGTGCCGAACGGCGGCACGTCGGGCGTGCCGTCGACGTTCATCACGAAGACCGACTGCTTGCCGGGTGCGCCGAGGACGACGCGCGTGTCGGTCGCGGCCACGGCGGTGCCCGTCGCCTCCATCGGTCCCACCGGCCGCAGCGTGCTCTCGAGCAGGAGCACCGGATCCGGGATCGTGGGCGGCGCGATGGTGACCGACGTGGTCGTCGTGACGAACGTCGTCGACGTGCTGCTCGACGACGACGTCGGCACCGGCTCGGTGGTGGTGGTCGAGGTGGTCGTGCTGGTCGTCGTCGGGATGTGGCCCTCCGTGTCGAGACGCAGGGCGTACTGGCCGACCGCGTCGAGCCCGACGTCGAACACGAGGATCGTGTAGATGCCGACGTCGGGAAGCGGCGGCAGCGTGCACGACGGGTCGCAGCTGCCGGACGATTCCGCCACGGGACGACCGCGCGTGTCGAAGAGCACCCAGGCCGGCGTGAACGCGGGCGGTCCGTTCGTCGCCTCGATCGAGATCTCGACGAGCTCGCCCGCCGCGCCGTTGAAGGTGAACGTGTCGGTCTCACCGACGGGACGCAGCGCGCCCTGCACCGTCGTCCCGCGCGTGATCACCTGCGTGCCGTCCGCGAAGCCGTCGGGAAAGCGCGCACAGATCGGGACCGGCGGCCCGTTCGAGAAGCCGAACGCGGTGCCCGACACCGCTTCGAGCGACACGGTGTACGCGCCGGCGCCGGCGCGGCCCGGGTCGAAGACCTGCAGCAGGAAGAGGCCGGCGGTGGGGAGCGGCGCCGTCTCGCACCGGCCGGCACATCGTCGCTCGCCGGTGCTGGTGAGCACGCGTCCGCCGAGCGGATCGAACACCTCCCACCGCGGCGTGAAGAGATGATGCGCACCGGGCACGGGCGTCACCGCGATGCTGACGACCTCGCCGGGCGCACCGAGGAACACCATCGTGTCGGGGCGGTCGGTCTCCTCGATGACGTCCTGAACGGTCTGCCCGCACAGCAGCGTCGCCGCGCTCACCGGACGTGCGGCGCCGAGCAGCGCGAGCGCAATCGGCAGGAAAACGGCGAGCCACCTCCGGGCCTGCATCGACGGGGACACGGGACGCACGAGCCTCGGACACTACTCCGTGCCGACCGCCGCCGGAAGCCCCAAAGCGGTCGCTTGGGACCGGAGCCGGCGGGTCGGCAAGGCGGATCTGTACATCATGCGGCGTCCGCCCCTCAGGACGCACGGCATCCTCCACATGTGTCGGCCATGCCCGTCACCTTGACGGGCTCGCCGGCGCTGCGTCATCGTGCCGGCCCCGTCGTGCTCACCGGCTCGCCACAGGAGATCGTCGCGATCCTGCGCTCCGCCCAGTCCGGAGCGCCCGATCCTCGGCTGAGCGACACGCTCGAGGTTTTCCGCCGTCATTGGATGGCGCTCGCACGCAAGCGCTACCCCGGAATGGCCGACGACATAGAAGATGCCATCCAGACGGCTCTGATGAAGCTGGTCTCGTCGGAGAAGCTGGACTCGTTGAAAGACCCCGCCCGTCTGTCGGCCTGGGCGCGCAGCCTCTTCATCAATACGGTGCTCGACATCGCCCGCGACGGCCGCCGCCACGTGCGCGGCCGCTCCTATCTGGGGCAGGCCGACGACGACCCGGAGCAGGCGCTCCGCGAGCAGCTCGCGTCGGACCGGCCGACCCCCGAGGAGACCCTCGCCCACCGCGAGCGGCTGGCGATCGTCGCCCGCTGCGTCGAGCGACTGGAGGTCGCGCGTCTGAAGTTCGTCGAGGACCTGCCGGAGAAGGAGATCGCCGCCCGCCAGAACCTGACCCGGGACGGCGTGGCCGGTCAGCTGAAGCGAATCCGCAAGGGCCTCCGCGATGCGTTCGGAGATTCGGAATGAGCGACACATGCGGCGCGGCCGCGCCGTCATCAGGGGGACTGCCGTGAAGCACGACGAGTCCATAGCCGTCCTCCTGGCCCGGGCCCTCGGTCGGTCAGCCGACCAGCTGCCCGCGCCCGAGGTCCGTCAGGCCGCGCTCGAGCATGCCGCCCGCTGCTCCGACTGCTACACGGTCCTCCGCCTCGCCCACGAGCTCGCGACCGGCGCCCCGGCTCCCGATGCCGAACGCATGCCGGGTCTCTTCGGCTGCGATGACGTCCAGGACCGGCTCTACCTGCTGGCGGACACCCCGATCGCGTCCCTGCGCGGAACCGATCCCGCGCTCGCCCGCCACCTGGCCTGGTGCCTCGCCTGCCTCGAGCGCGCGGCCGAGGTGGTCGCCGTCGAGGCCGAGGCCGCCGGCCTGGCCTACGGTCCGCCCCTGCTGGCTCCTGCCGCGGCCCGATGGCAGGAGGCCGCGACGCGCGCCGGCGAAACGGTGCGCGAGGTCGTCGGTCGCGTCGTGATCCGTGTGCGGCGCGCCGCCGCCGCGTTCGCGGCGGTGCCGGACGGCTTCCTGGTCTCACCCTTGCCTGCACCCGCAGCGGCCGTGCGCGGTGATGCGCCGGAGGCTCCCCTCCCCGGCGCACCCGCGCTCGGCCGGCAGGTGCAGTTCGCATTGCCCGACGCGGGCCTGTGGGCCGAGCTGACGCTCGAGCCCCAGGGCGACGACCTCGTCGGGCTGGCACTCCAGCTGACGGCCCCCGACGACGCCGCCCTCTCCGTGCACGTGCGCGATCGTGCGACGCCCGAGCCGCAGCTCGTGGCGCGTCACACCGTGCGCGGCACCGAGCCGATCCACGTCCGCGGCCTGCGTCCGGGCCAGTACCTACTCGAGCTGCACGATCGCCGTCTCGCCCGTTGCTTCACGCTGCCTTTCGACGTCGAGCGGCCCGTGTGAGCGACCCGACCGGTGGCCCCGCGACGTGAACCTCGCCGTCCACCGAGTGGACCCACGACGCTTGCGATGCTAGGTGCGCAGCACCGAGACGACCTCCGTGCTCGACCAGGCAGGCCCGAGAACCCGTCGTCGCCCATTCGCCAGACCGGCCGTCCTGCACCTCGCGTGCGGCGCGGGCAGCCCGGCGAGCGTCGCGGCATGGTCCCCCACGCGGTCGCGCTCCGGCTGACGATGCGCGCGGTCGCGACGCTCTCGATCGAGCCCATCGCCGGCGGACTCCGCTTCCGGCTCGACGTGCCGGAGCAGGACCTCGGCGAGCCGCTCCAGGAGGAGTACCGACAGGCGGTCGACGAGGCGACGCTGCGCGCGCTCGTCGTCAGCGCGGATGCGCTGCTGCGGCTGCCCGAACGCCCGACCTTCGCCGACGACGCGCGCGCCCGCGGCAGCGTCCTCTACCGCACGCTCGTGCCGGCGCGGCTCCGCCCGCGGCTGCGCGAGCTGCGCGCACCGCTCCTCGTCACGACGTCGCTCACCGGCGTGCCGTGGGAGCTGCTGCACGACGACGAGGATTTCTGGGGCCTGCGCTACGCGATGGGCAAGCGGCTCGTGCTCGACCGCGCGCTGCCGACGACGCGCGCCGCGCACGTGCACGGGCGGCCGCGCGCCCTGGTCGTCGCCGCCGATCCGCGCGACGACCTGCCCTTCGCCCGGCGCGAGGCCGACGTCGTGTGCGAGGCCCTCGAGGCGCACGCCGACGTCACCTGCGTCGCCGGCCACGTCGCGACGTTCGACACCGTGAGCCGGCTGCTCGGCGAAGGCTTCGACCTCATCCACTTCTGCGGCCACGTCGTCACCGCCGCCGACGGCACGCCGGCCCTGTTGCTCGCGGGCGAGCAGCCGCTGTCGGCGTCGCTCATCGAAGCGAACGTGACGGGCCGGCCGCTCGTCGTGCTGAACGGTTGCGCCAGCGCGCGCGGGGCAAACGACGGCGAGCCGGCGCACGACTGGGAAGCCACGGTGTCGAGCGTCGCGCACGGCTTCCTCTTCGGCGGCGCCGTCGCCGTCGTCGGCACGCTGAGCGACGTCGGCGATCGTCATGCGGCGACGCTCGCCGAGGCGTTCTACCGGCGCGTGCTCGAGCCCCTCCCCGTCGGCGAGGCACTGCGTGCGGCGCGCGCCGCCTGCCGCGACGATCCCGCGAGCGTCCGCTCGCCGACGTGGCTGTCGTTCGTCCTCTACGGCAATCCGAGCCAGGTGCTGCTGCGCGGTGCGCCGCCCGCGCCGACGCCGATCCGGCCGCCCGCCGTGGAGCCCGAGGTCGTCGCTCCCCCGCCCGTGCCGGCGCCGGCGGCCGCGCCGCCGCGGCGCCGCGGATGGATCGTGGCAGCGCTCCTCGTGCTCGCCGCGTTCCTCGCCGCCGGCGTGACGCAGATGCTGCGCCCGCGGCCGCCGACGCCGATGGTCGTCGGCGTGATGGAGGTGAAGGGGCGCGGGGCGCCGCACTGGATGCGCGAGCTGACCCGCGACGGCCTGAACACCATTCTGAGCAAGTTCGCCCCCATCAAGGTCTTCTCGCGTCAGAAGATCGACTTCGTGCGCGAGAAGCGCGGCGTCAGCGAGATCGAAGCCGCCGAGGCCCTCGGCATGCAGAAGATGCTGATGGCGACGGTGTCGCTCGACCGTGGCGAGGTCCTCCTCGAGCTCGAGGTGATCGACATACAGACCGGCTTGCTCGAAGGATGGGAGCGCGTGCAGGGGCCCGAGTCGCAGCTGATGGCGCTCCAGACGGACCTCGCCGTCCGGGCGCTGCGCCTGCTCGGCCTCGAGCCGACGCCGGCCCAGGTCGAATCGATCCTGGCGAGCCGCGGCAACGAGACGCTGAACGCCTACCGCATGCTGACGGACACGCTCGGCGAGCCCACCCCCGAGCCGGCGCCCGCACCGCCGCCTGCGCCGCCGGCGGACGGCGGCGGCGACCGCGCCCCGGGCACGTCGTGGCTGCGCCTCGGCACCGTCGCGTGGGCGCTCGAGCCCGACCGCGACGAGGACGCCATCCGCGCGCTGCTCGGCCGCTACGGAGCGGCGCTCGAGTCGAAGAGCGTCGACACGCTCGCCACGCTGCAGGTCGAGATGACCGTCGCGCAGCGGACGTCCCTGCAGCGCTACTTCGACCAGGCCGGTGGCCTGCGCGTGAAGATCCTCGACATCGACGTCCTGATCGAGGGCGACGAGGCCCTGGCCACGTTCACCCGCGAGGACGTCTTCACCGACGCCGGCAGCCAGCGCGCGATGCATCTCGAGGTGCGGATCACCGGCGTGCTGAAGAAGACCGACGGCGGCTGGAAGATCGCCGGCTTGAGGAATCCGACGTGATCCGGCTCGTCGCGCTGACCGTGCTCGTGCTCGGCGTGGCGACCGCGGGGGCCGACACGTTCCGCAGCCGGATGGCGCAGTCGCAGATCACCCGCGCCACCGGCAACGCGCTCGCGGAGACCATCGGCCGGTCGCTGCCGGTGACGTCGGCGTCGCCAGGCGTCACCTTTTCGTTCGATCCGGCCAGCGGCGCCTTCGTCCGCGACACGGAGATCCTCGGGCAGCTGCTCCTCGAGCGGGCGCGTCCCATCGGCCGCGGGCGCTTCAACGTCAACCTGAGCTACCAATACGTCGCGCTCGACACGATCAACGGCGAGGACCTCGACGATCTCTCCGACACGAGCCCGCCCATCCGCGTGGCCGGCACGGGCGGCCGCACCCGCTACACGGTGCCGCGCTTCCGGCTCAGCCTGCAGACGAGCCAGGTCACGACGAACGTCACGTACGGCATCACCGACGACCTCGAGGTGAACCTCGCCATCCCGATTCTCCAGAGCGACCTCGACACCGGCGCGCTCATCGACCAGCGCTCTGGCTCGACCAACTTGCGGTTGCAGCGCGGGCAGATGACCGACGACCACTTCGGCATCGGTGACGTCTTCCTGCGCGGCAAGTACCGGTTCCTCACGGGCCGCTGGGGCGACGTCGCCGCCGGGCTGGTCCTGCGCATGCCGGCGGGCAGCAAGGGCGACTTCCAGGGCACCGGCGACTGGGAGCTGACACCGAATCTCTACGCCTCGACGCGGCAGATCCCGATCGGCTGGAAGCTCCGCGTGCAAGGCTACGTCAATGCGGGCATCGACCTGAACGCGAGCGACGTCGACGACAGCGAGGCGCGCGTCGGCATCGGCATCGACCTCGCCGTCGCGGAGCGCGTGACGTTCGGCGTCGCCTTCCTCGCGCGCGAGCCGTTCGCGCGCTACGCCGCGCCCGGCACGTTCGACGTGCGGCGCGGCGGGCCGGGTCGGGCGAGCACCGCGCCGATCTACGGCATCGACGCCGGCCGCCCGAGCTACTACGACCTCGCCGTCGGCGGCCGCGTGTCGATCTGGCGCGACTCGCTGTACGCGTTCGGCAACGTGATCGTGCCGCTCAACGACGACGGCTTCCGCAGCAACGTGATCCCGCTCGTCGGCCTGGAGTACGCGTTCTAGGCGTCCGATGCCGACGATCGAGTACGGCGGACGGCCGCTGGCTTTCGACGCCCTCGGCGACGCGGTCACGATCCATCCGTACTGCGTCTTCATCCAGCCCGAGCGCATCGCGCTCGGCAGCCACGTGCTGATCAGCGAGTTCACGTGGATCCACGGCGGCCGGCGCACCGTCGTCGGCAGCTTCGTCCATCTCGCGAACCACGCGAGCATCGGCGGCGGCGGCGTCTGCATCGTCGAAGACTTCGCCGGCTTCAGCGCCGGCGCCCGTGTCGTCACGGGCACGGAGCTGGTGCACGGCGAGGGGCTCACGAACCCCACCATCCCCGCCGAGTTCCGCGCCGTCCGGCGCTCGTGGGTGCATCTCGAACGCCATGCCTTCCTCGGCACGAACGCGGTGGTGCATCCCGGCGTGACGATCGGCGAGGGGGCCGTCGTCGGCTCCGGCGCCGTGGTGACGAAGGACGTCGCCCCGTGGACGATCAACGCCGGCGTGCCGGCGCGGCCGATCGGCGATCGCGACGGCCGCCGCATGCTGGAGCTCGCCGACCGCCTCTACGCGTCGCTCGGCGTGACGCCGCTCGACGCGTCGTCGCTGCGCGCGCTCAAGACCGACGGCCCCTAGACGCCGAGCCGGACGCTGCGCACGAGCCGCGCGAGCTCCTGTGCCGGCGTGAAGCGCGAGCGTCCCTCGCGACGCGCCGCGTGCGCGTACGGCAGCTCGACCATGCGGCGGCCCCGGTTGCGCGCGAGGAACTCGGCCACCCAGCCTTCGCCGGAATCGTCGGCGAAGCGGGTGGGACCGTCGAAGCACGCGCGACGCGCGAGCATGAAGCCGTTCGTCGGGTCGGTGAGCCGCAGCCGGCAGAGCGGCGCGAGCACCGCGGCGACCAGCCGCACCCCGACGCGGCGGGTGAGCGGCGCCTCCCACGTCGCGCCCGGCAGGAAGCGGCTGAATCGCACGACGTCGACGTCCGGCGCCAAGGCCGCGTGCGCCGCCACGATCGCTTCGGGCGGATGGCTGCCGTCGGCGTCGAGCGTGACGACGACGGGCATGGAGGCGCGCGCGACCCCGGCGTACACCGCCGAGCCGATGCCCAGCCGGCGCGGGCGCTCGACCACCGTCGCGCCGTGCTCGCGCGCCACCGCGCGCGTGGCGTCGCGGCTGGCGTCGTCCACGATGACGATCTCCCGCACGATCGCACGCAGCCGCGGCAGCAGGCGGCGGAGCCCCGCCTCCTCGTCGATGGTGCCCAGAACGGCGGTGATCGGCAGCGTCACCGCAGGCACGCGACGAGCGCGCCCGCGATCGCCTCGACGTCGGCGCGCTCGAGCCCGACGTACGTCGGCAGGCTGAGGCCCGTCCGCGCGAGGCGCGGCGACACCGTCAGGCGACCGGCGCGCGCGTCGCGGAGGTGCGGCAGCTCGTGCATCGGCGTCGGGAACGGCCGCGTGTCGATGCCGTGCTCGTCGAGCAGCCGTCGCGCGAGCTCGTCGCGCAGACCCGGCCGTCGCGCTCCGTCGATCACGATCGAGTACAGCCAGCACACGTCGGACGGCGGCGTCGCGAGCAGCAGCCCCTCCGCATGCGCCGCGGCCAGCGCCGCGTCGTACGCCGCCTGGATGGCGGCGCGCTCGCGGCGGAACTCGTCGAGCGATTCGAGCTGGGCGCAGAGCAGCGCGCACTGCAGGTTCGTCAGGCGGTAGTTGAGCCCGAGGTGCGCGTGCACGTAGTGCCCGGGCCCGACGACGGCCTGCGTGCGGTAGGCGTCGGCCGCGGCGACGAGGTCGGCCCGGGTCTCGCTGGTGACGAACCCGCCCTCGCCGCTGGTGAGCACCTTGCTGCCGTAGAAGCTCCACGTCGCCAGCGCGCCCCACTGGCCGGGACGGCGCGCACCGCCCGGGGCGCCGAGCACCTGCGCGCAGTCTTCCACCAGCCAGAGCCCGTGCGCGTCGCAGAACGCGCGCAACGCCGCGAGGTCGCCGACGACACCGTAGAGATGGGCGGCGATCACGCCTCGCGTGCGGTCGGTCAGCAGCGGCGCGAGGAGCGCCGGATCGATCGTCCAGTCGGCGTCCCGCACGTCGGCCAGCACCGGCGACGCACCGGCGACCAGCGGCGCGTTCGCCGTCGCGACGTACGTGAGGTCCGGGACGATGATCTCGTCGCCGGCCGACGTGCCGAGCGCGAGCAACGCGAGGTGCAGCGCGGCGGTGCCGCTCGCGCACGGGATGCCCGCCGCCGCGCCGACCGCCGCGGGCAGCTCGCGGGTCACACGCTCGACGTACGGCCCCTGCGACGACACCCAGCCACTGTCGAGCGCGTCGAGCACCAGGGCCCGCTCCCGCGGTCCGAGCCGGGGGCGTGCCACCGGATACCGTATTCGCGCCATGCGCGCGCAGGGTTGAACGACACCGCGGGCGGCGGCGTCAAGCGGATTTCGTTGACGCTGTCGTCGCCGGCGTATTACGCCGGGCGCCGATGCCCCTCGGGAGTCGCGCTCGTGCCGACGGCGTCACCGCCGTGCTCGCCGTGACGCTCCTCGCCGCGGGATGGTTCGCGGCGTTCGTCCACTACGGCATCCTGCTGGAGGACGAGGGACTCCTGCTCCAGCAGATCGCCCGCACCTTCCACGGCGAGCGGCCCTACGTCGACTTCCACACCGGCTACCCGCCAGCGACGTTCTACCTGAACGCGGCGCTCTTCCGGCTCTTCGGCGAGTCGGTCGTTCCGATCCGTTGGGCGCTCGTCGTCGTGAACGCCACCAGCGTCGGCCTGCTCTTCGCGCTGGCGCGCCCGTTCGCCGGCACCGCGCTCGCCATGGCCGTCGCACTCGGCTGGGCGGCGCACCTGCCGGTGTTCGTCGGTCTGTTCGCGGCGTTCAACGTCCCGTATCCGTCGTGGTACGGCACGTGCGCGTTCCTGGCGACGCAGCTCGCGTTCGACCGCCACCTGCGCACCGGCGGACGCGGCGCGCTGCTCGCCGCGGGCGTCGCCGCCGGCGTCGGCTTCGCGTTCAAGCAGAACGCCGGCGCGCTCGCCGGGCTCGCCTGCGGGCTGACGCTGGCCCTCCTGCACGCGTCCGACCGCGATCCGGAGCGCGGCCTCGCACGCACGCTCCTCGTGCTGGCCGGCGTCTTCCTGCTGGCCGGCTTCACGGTGGCCGTCACCACCGTCGAGTCGGCGTTCATCCTCGGTCCCACCCTGGTGCTCATCGCCGGGCGCCTGCTGCGCGCGCGCGCGCCCGTCGCACACGCGACCGGACGCCTCGCGCCGGCGATCGCCATCCTCGGCGCCGCGATGGTCGGCGTGTCGCTGCCGTGGCTGGTGCCGTTCCTGGCGACGCTCGGGCCGCACGGCCTCCTGCGCGAGATCTTCCTCGTCGGCACCGACTTCGACCTCGTGTACGCGACGCCCTACCCCATCCCGTTGTCGTTCCCGGGCGGTTGGTCCGCGGTGGCCGCGGCGGGCCTCGTCGGGATCGGGCTCGCGGGGATGGCCCTGCGGCGGGCGCGCGTCCGCACCAGCGTCGCCGCCACGCTCGTCGCCGCAGGAGCGCTCGGCGTCGCGGTGCTGGTCTGGCGATGGGCGCGCATGCCCGAGGGCGTCGCGCGCGCGATCCTGCTGCAGACGCAGCAGATCGGCTTCTACGCCGCCCCGTTGCTCTACCTCGTCGTCGCCGTCGCGTGGCTGCGCGGAGCCCGGCTCGCGCCGCGGATGCTGGCTGTCCTCGTCTTCGCGATGTGCATGTACGCGGAGCTGTATCCGCGCATCGATCCGACGCACCTCCTGATCGCCCTGCCCTCCGGGCTCGTCCTGGCGGCGTGGGCGGCGGCACGGACGATCGACGCGTGGGCGAGCGCGCTGCGCGTGCCGCGTCGCGCACTCGCCGGCGGCGTGCTCGCCGCGTGCGCCGCGTTGATCGTCGCCGCCGTCCTGCCGAGCACGGCCGCGTTCGTCGTCGTGCGCGACGGCGCGCTCGAGCGCCGGCCCACGGTGACGCTGGAGTCGGCCGCCGCGCCGGTCGTTCTCGATGCGAGCGGTGCCGCCGACCTGCGCGCGATGAACGCGCTGCTCGGCTACCTGCGCGCGCGGCTCGCGCCCGGCGAGCCGCTCTTCGGCTTTCCGGCCGTGGCGCTCGTCCAGTACCTGCTCGGGCATCCGTCCGCGACGGCGCACGACTACTGGTTCGCGGGCCGGCCCGATCACCTCGAGGAAGCCGCGGTCGTCGAGGCGCTCGCTGCGGATCCGCCGCGCTTCATCGTCACGCTGCACCGCAACCTCGGCTTCTTTGCGAACTCCGCGCGCTACTACTTCATCCTGCGCGCCTTCGTGCGGGAGCACTACGTGCTCGCGGCACGCTTCGGCCGCTACGACGTCCTCCGTCGTCGCGACCTTCCCGTCGAGCCGATCGTCGTCGCGGACTTCGCACCGGACGTCGGCAGCGATCTCGCCGCGGCGCTCGTCGACCCGCTGCACGAGCCGCGCCGTGCGGCCGTGCGAGCGTTCCTCGACCGTGCGGGCTCGGCCGGCGGCGTGCCCGCGCTCGCGGACGCGGTCGCGCCCGACGAGACGTCGCGGCTGCTGCTGCTCCGCGGCTTCGGGCAGGCGCCCGACGACCGCCTCGTGCCGTTCCTCGCGCGCACCTTCGACACCGGCGGGTCGCGCCTGCGGGCCGAGGCCGCCGCCGCGCTCAACTATCTCGCACTGTACGCCGCGGAGGATCGCTACGTCCTGGCGCGCCTGCCCGGCGACGATCCGAAGGATCCCGCCGACCTGACCCCGTGGCTCGATCGTGGCCGTGCGCGCGCCTGGCTCGACGACGCCTCCCATCGCCGCACGGTCGGCACCTTCGCGACATGGCTGCTCGCGGCGGCGCGCGACGACGCGGCCGTCCCGCTCTACGAGCGCACGCGCGACGAGGTGGACGACCCGTACCTCGAGATGGTCGCCACCTACGCGCTCGTACGCGCCGGCCGCCTCGAGCACGTCTGCGATCTGGTCGAGTACCTCGGCGCGCGGCGGCACGAGATGCAGGATGCGACACCGAGCGTGCTGATCGAGCTGGCCGCGGAGCATCCGGCGGAGGTCGCGTCGTGCCTCGCGCACGGGATCGCCGAGGGCAACGCGCGCGGACGCGAGGTGAGCGCGTGGACGGCGGGCGCCGCCGGTCTCGGCGCGACGGCGCCCGCGCTGCGCGCGGCGCTGCAGGATCCCGAGCCACGCGTGCGCACCGCGGCGGCGTGGGCTCTCGCCCGGCTCGACGGGACGCGGTGACGGCGCTCGGCTACCTGCTGCTCGCCGTCGCACTCACGTGGCCGCTCGCCCGCCATGCGACCACGCACGTCGTGCACGCGCAGATCGCCGCGTTCGGCGATCCGTGGGTGCTCGCCTGGTCGCTCGCCTGGCTCACCCGCACGCTCATCGGCCACCCGCACGGCGGCATCTACCACCCGACGCCCGATGCGGCGTTCTACGGCGAGATCGGCATCGGCGCGCTGCCGCTGTACGCACCGCCGTTCCTCCTCACCGGGAACCCCGTGCTCGCCGTGAACGTCGTCTTCCTCGGCGGGCTCGCGCTGACGGCGTGGTCGCTGCATCGCGCGGTCGCGCGCTGGACCGGCTCGGCGATCGCGGGGACGCTGTCGGGCTGGACGTTCCTCTGCTGTCCCTTCGCCGCCTGGGCCTGGGGCCCGAGCGCGGTGAACTACGTCACGCTCTGGTACTGGCCCTGGATCGTCGTGCTGGCGGCGACGACCACGCCGCGCGTCGGATCCACGGCGCTCCTCGCCGCGCTCGTGTTCCTGCAGGGCCTGTCGAGCGGCTACGTCGCCGCAGCGCTCGCCGGACCGATGGTGCTGCTGGCGACGTGGCGGCTCGTGCGCGGTGCGTCGCGCGTCGCCGGATGGCATCTGCTGGCCGCACTCGGGCTGGCCGTCATCGGCTGGAGCGCCGTCTACGCGCCCTACGTGCGCGTGCGGCTCGCGGACCCCGACCTGATGCGACGCACGCTGTATCCGTTCTTCGCCGCGCTGCCCGCGCCGGTGCGCCTGTTCGAGGCCGGCGAGCCGAGCGGCGTCGCACCCGCGGCGTTCGCGCTGATCGTCGCGGGCGGGGTCGTCGCCCTGGTCCGCGGCACGCCGCACGCCGCCGCGTGGCTCGACGGACTCCTGTGGACGCTCGCCGCGCTCGTCCTGGCGCTGCCGCCGCGCGCGGACGTGCTCGGTCACGCCGTCCTCACCCCGATCGGCTGGCTGGCGGCGGCCGGCGTGCCGATCGACGCCGTCCGCGACGACGGCCGGCGCGGGCTCGCCGCTCTCGTCGCGCTCTGCATGCTGGCCGGCATCGGCTGGGCCGAGCTGCGACGGTGGCACGCGTCCGCAGTGCCGCTCGCCGTCGTGGCCGCGGCCGGGATCGCGTACGGGCTCGTCCGCCCCGTCGAACGGCTCGCCGCGCCCGCGCCGACACCGGGCCGCTATCCGTTGCTCGAGGTGCGCGCCGCGCGCCGGATCGAGTCGCCGGTGATGGACGTGCTACGCCGTCCGGGCGGCCCGCTGCTCGAGCTGCCCACCGCGCCCGGACCAATCGTCCATGCGGACGCGATGCACCGTGCGGCCGTTCACGGGCGCGCGCTCCTGAACGGGCAGCAGGGATACTGGCCGGCGGGCTTCGCCGAGCGGATGGCGCTCGCGTGCCGCCTGCCCGACGAGGACACGCTCGCCGCGCTCCGCCGCGAGACCGGCGTCGAGCTGATCCTCGTCCACCTCGCGGGCGTTCCATTCGGTGCGCCCATCGGCCCGTACGCCTGTCCGCCGCGCGCGCTCGGCGCGCCCGCGGCTCCCGGCGCGGCGTGGAACCGCGCGACGTGGGAAGCGATCGCGCGTGACGGCCATCCGTCGCTCGCGCTGGTCGTCCGCGACGGCGACGACCTGCTCTTCCGCGTGCGGGTCCCTGACGCCTCGAGACGCCGAAGGGGGATTGCGGGCCGCGCCGGATGAGTCAAAGGAAACCGAAGGGGCACTGCATCGGCGAGCAATCCCGCTCGCCCGCGACAGGTCGAAGGAGGAATGCCATGCGCCAGATTCGACGGACGTTCACGGTCGCAGCGCTCACCCTCGGGCTCACGATGGTCGTCGCCGGACGGCCGCAGCCGGCCGCCGCCGAGACGCTCTTCGCGTTCTCCGCGCAGCTGAACGGCGCGCAGGAGAACCCGCCGGTCGCGAGCGGCTCGCAGGGGGTCGCGCTCGTGCTCCTGGTGAAGGAGACGAACCAGGTCTGCTACCGGATCAGCTACTCGCCGCTCGACGGCACGGAGATCCTCGCGCACTTCCACGGGCCCGCGGCGCCGACGCAGAACGCCCCGGTGCTGGTCGACATCAGCCCGGTCCCGTCGCCGTTCGGCAGCCCGAAGCACGGGTGCGTCCAGTTCACGAAGGACCAGGCGAAGCTGCTGACGAAGGGCCTCGTCTACATCAACGTCCATTCGACGGCGGCCGTCACCGGCGAGATCCGCGGGCAGGTGCTGCCGACGAAGGTCAAGTACACGAAGGTGCCGGCGCCGGCGTCGCCGTCCGGCGCGTTCCTCGAGTAGCGCACGGGTGGCACGGGGGACCGCCGCCGGTCCCCCGTGTTGCACCAGCGGCGCACACCGGCGATGTCGGCGCCATGCGATACCTGTTGCTGATCATGGAAGAGCGCGACCGACGGCGGGGACGAACGGCGGAGCGCCGCGCGGCCGAGCTCGACCGCATGATGGCCTACGGCGAGAATCTCGCGCGGCGCGGCATCAACAAGGCGAGCGAATCGCTGAAGTCGATCTTCGAGGGCGTCCGCATCACCGTGCGTGACGGCGCGCGCGCCGTCGTCGACGGCCCGTTCGCGGAGACCAAGGAGGTCGTCGGCGGGTTCTTCCTCCTCGACGTCGGCTCGAAGGAGGAGGCGATCGCCATCGCGAGCGAATGTCCCGCCGCCGAGTGGGCGACGGTGGAGGTGCGCGAGATCGGCCCCTGCAGCAACGACGACTGACGCGTTCAGTCGAGCGCGCAGACCCCCACGTGCCGGCGAAGGCCAGCCCGGGCCGCTCTACCGCGCCGCGGCGGCGCGTGGCAAGCGAGATCTTCGACCGAGTGGCTAGATTGCGCGGCGGGCTAGCCATGTCGTCTACGTGCATGACTGTGATCGATCTGCGCGATGGGGGCAGGACCTCGGGGCGGCGTACCGCGACCTTGGTCGCACGTTCGGGCCCGTGCGGCCTCCATCCGACCTGCCGAGCGACGAGGCATGTCCCTTGCTTCGGAGTCGTGCCTCTCCTCCTCCGGCTGCTGGTCGCCGCTCTCCTGCTCGGCGGGGTCGCGCGCGCCGCCATCCTTCCCGACGGCGGGCCGAATCCCACGTTCCTGCGCAACGTCGACGGGCGACTCTTCTTCGGCATCTACGCCGAGGGGAGCGGCGGCTGGCAGCTGTGGGTGATGGAGCCGTTCACGTCGAGCCCCACCCTGCTGCGCGACGGGCTCGGCTTCGACCTCGAGCTGTCCGCCGCCGGCTCGACGCTGGTCTTCTCGACCCGCGGTACGCTCTGGAAGAGCGACGGCTCGCCGGCCGGCACCGTCGTCGTGAAGGAGCTGCCGTTCTACCCCTACGGCATCAAGGGCCGCGGCGAGGGCGTCGTCTTCAGCAACGGGCGCGGGCAGCTCTGGCAGAGCGACCTCACGGCCGAGGGCACGACGTTGATCCGTGACATCCCGCCCGGCTTCGTCTTCCACGATCTCACGCCGGCGGCGATCACGAACACGCCGGACCGCGTCTTCTTCCGCGCGATCGACCAGAACGTCGGCAACGAGCTCTGGACCACGGACGGCACCCCGGACGGCACGATGGTGCTCGACCTGCAGCCGGCCGGCGGGTCCAACCCCGGCCAGATGCTGAATGCGGACGGAACGCTGTACTTCAGCGCCAGGGGCGGCTCCACGGGCTACGAGCTCTGGAAGAGCGACGGCACCGTGCCCGGCACGGTGCTGGTGAAGGACATCGCGCCCGGCGGCGACGCGTGGCCGATGAACCTGCGGTGGATCGACGGCCTCGTCTACTTCAGCGCCGACGACGGCACCGGCCCGGAGCTGTGGCGCAGCGACGGCACCGCCGACGGCACGTGGCGCGTCGCCGACATCAACCCGACGGGCGGGTCGTACCCGAACGGCTTCCTCGAGATGGACGGCACGATCTACTTCCGCGCGACCGACGGCGTCACGGGCACCGAGCTCTGGCGCACCCGCGGCACGGAAGCGACGACCGTGCGGCTCCTCGACCTGAACCCCGACGGGGGATCGAACCCCGCCAACATCCGCCGGCTCCGTGGACGCATCGTCTTCACCGCCGACGACGGCACGCACGGCGAAGAGCTCTGGCTGTATCACCCGGTGACCGGCTTCGCGGGCATGATCAACGACCTGAACCCGAACGGCGCCTCCCATCCGCGCAACCTCGTCCGCATCGGCCGGCGGCTCTACTTCGCCGCCGACGACGGCACGAACGGCACCCAGCTCTGGTACGTCGACTGCGGAAATTCGGGCACCGTCTGCGGGCTGCAGATGCTGTCCCTGCCGGCACCGGGCCCCTCGCCGCACGGCGTGCCGTTCCTGGTGCGCGACATCTACCCGGGTGCCGGCAACGGCGAGCCGTACGACCTCACCGCGTCCGGCGGCACGCTCTTCTTCCGCGCCTACCATCCCGACTACGGCAGCGAGCTGTGGGCGAGCGACGGCACCGAGGACGGCACGCGCCTCGTGCGCGACATCATGCCGGGGCACGACTACGGCGCTCCATACGAGCTCACCGACGTCGCGGGTCGCCTCTTCTTCCGGGCCTGGGGGCCGGGCACGGGCGAGGAGCTGTGGACCAGCGACGGCACCGAGGACGGCACGCACCTCGTCGCGGACGTCGTCCCGGGTTGGGGCGGCTCGGTGCCGCGGTTCCTCACCGCGTACGGCGATCGCGTCGTGTTCCAGGCGGGGCGCGGAGACATCGGCGCCGAGATGTGGATCAGCGACGGAAGCGAGGAGGGCACGATACCGCTCGACCTCCGTCCCGGCGAGGAGAGCTCGCTGCCGCGCGAGTTCACGGTCGCCGGCGACTGGCTGTACTTCGTCGCCACGCCCGACGACGTGCCGGCGAATCGCTCGCGCTTCGAGCTGTGGCGCAGCGACGGCACGCCGGAAGGCACCGAGTCGATCGCGGACTTCTCGTCGGACACGCCGCCCGACCAGCTCACCGCGGTCGGAGACGCGCTCTACTTCCGCGCCAACGGCTACTGGCTGTATCGCGCGGTGGGAACGACGGTCGAGGTGGTGCAGCCGGGCGGCAACCCGTTGGAGCTGGTCGCCGTCGGCCAGCGCCTGTTCTTCACGTCGAGCGCTCCCGGCGCGGGCCGCGAGCTGTGGGTGGCCGAAGGGAGCGAGGCCCGTCTGGTGAAGGACATCCGTCCCGGCCCGGACGACGGCATGCCCGGCCGCCTGACGAACGTCGGCGGCACCCTGATGTTCTGGGCCACGGACGGGCAGACCGGCTTCGAGCTGTGGCGCAGCGACGGCACGGCGGCGGGCACGGTCCTCGTACGCGACGTGGATCCGACGGACGTGACCGTCCCGTCGTACTTCACGCCGGTCGGCGACGTGCTCTACTTCAGCGGCCACACGCCGAGCTTCGGCTACGAGCTCTGGCGCAGCGACGGCACGACGGCCGGCACGTCGATCGTCCGCAACATCAATCCCGTTGCCAGCGCGTACCCGGAATCGCTCGCCGAAGTCGACGGCACGCTCTTCTTCTACGCCGAGGACGGCCGCACCGGCGAAGAGCTGTGGGCGGTGACCCCGTGCGGCGACGGCGCGAAGAATCCGGGCGAGTCGTGCGACGACGGCAACACCCAGGGCGGCGACGGCTGCGACGACCTCTGCCGCATCGAGACGACGACGACCACGACCACGAGCCCGACGACGTCCACATCCACGACGACCAGCACGACCGTCACCACCAGCACCACGGCCACCACCAGCTCCACCAGCTCGACGTCCACGACCGCACCGACGACGACGACGACGACCACGACCACAGTCCCGCGCCCCGCCGAAGTCTGCGGCAACTGCCGCGACGACGACGGCGACGGGCTCGTCGACCTTGCGGACCCGACGTGCTGCATCCACGAGCCGCTGGCGCTGACGCAGGTGCGGCTCGGGAGCGATCGCCTCGCGATCGCGGCGCAGGGCTTCGGCAACGCCTTGCCGAGCAGCGACGTCGGCCTGCAGCTCGAGCACGGCGGCGACGTCGTCTGCACGCGCATTCCGCGCGCGGCGTTCCAGCGCACGAAGTCGGGCCTCCGCTTCCGCGACGACGACGCCGACGTCGATCGCGTCCGCCTGCGGCTCCGCCGCCGCGGGGGCACCGAGCTCGTCCTCGGCGCGTCGCCGAGCCCGCTCGCGCCCGCACCCGGCCCGCTGCACGTGTATGCCACGTTCGCCGACGACGCCGGCGCCACGCGCTGCGCCGTCTCGTCGGTCGCGCTGCGCGCCGGACGGAAGGGCCTGCGCTACCCGTAGCGGCGCAGCCGTCAGCGCAGCGGCGCCATCGTACCGGCGGCGTTGCCGTGGACGTCCTTCGCGACGACCATCGCGAGGCCGTTCCGCGGCCCGCCACCGGTGCGCACCGTCGCGCGCCAGCTGGCGCCGGTCGTCTCGTGCACGAGCGCGCCGTTCACGTAGACGCGGACGGTGGCGAGCCCGCTCGTATCGGTCGCGGTGCCGGCGAGCGCCCACTGCCGGCCGCCGCGGCGGCGCGCCCGCAGCGTCACCGCGGGCGGGTCGACCTCGGCACGCTGTCCGGGCGGCGACGGCGTGTACTCGATCGTCTCGCCGGCGAGTGGGGGCGTGCTCGCGGGCGGACGCCGTGCGTGCGTCGCCTGCTCGAAGGCGTACGCGGCGCCGAGGAGCTCGGCCTCGGTGTAGTACGTGCGCGCCATCAGCATCATGCCGTGCGGCCGGCCAGACGGCGCGACGCCCATCGGCACCGACAGCTGCGTCAGCCCGAGGAACGTGCCCTCGGCGAGGGCGTTCAGGTACTCGTACCGCTCGTCGTCGGGATCGTCGCCGCCCGTCACCGGGAAAGCCAGCAGATCGACGCCTGCATCGATCATCACCTGCTCGACGTCGCGCTGCGCCCACGCGCGGTAGGCCGCGAAGTATGCGTCGAAGCCGTATTCCGCGTAGGGACGCGCGAGCCCGTCGCGCACGGCCTGCTTGTAGCCGGCGATCTTGTCGTGGCCGTTCGGGTCCTGCCGACGCGTCGGCGACGGCAGGTGCAGGACGTCCGGGACGCGGCGATATCCGTACGCCTTCAGGTGCTCGTTGAAGTAGTACGCATCCGTCCACTGCCACTGCAGCGTGAACTGCTCCTCGCTGAGGCCGAGCGACGCGTAGCCGTTGGCCATTCCCTCCGGCGTGTCGCGCCGGTAGTTGTGCACGAACGGCCACTCGATCTCCTGCACCGTCGCGCCGAGCGCGACCAGCGTCGCGACGGCCTCGTTCCACAGCGCCTGCACGGCCGGATCGAGCGGCTTCGCGGCCGGATCGGTTCCCACGTACGGCTTCGGGAGACCGATCACGCGGCCCTGCAGGGCGGTCGCCGACAGCTGCGACGCGTAGCTGTCGGGCCGCACCGACGACGCCGAGGGAAAGTAGCCCGGGTCGATCGGCGCCGGATCGTCGATGACGGCGACGTCCATCACCTGCGCGTGGTCGGCCACGGTGCGCGTCATCGGCCCGATGACGTCGAGTGACGCGTTCGTCGGGATGATGCCGCTCGCCGGCAGGAGCGCGTACGACGGCCGTCCGCCGACGAGCGCCGTGCGCGCGCTCGGGAGGCGGATCGAGCTGCCCGTGTCGCCGCCCATCGCGAAGGCGCAGAGGTTCGCCGCCGTCGCCGCCGCGGAGCCGGTGCTCGAGCCGCCGAAGTCGTTCAGCAGCGTGTACGGATTCTTCGCGCGGCCCCACGCATAGCGCCGGTCCGGATCGTACTCGATCGCGTACGCGAAGGCCCACATGTTGGCCTTGCCGAGCAGCACGCCCCCCGCGACCTTCAGCACCTCGACGACGGGCGCGTCCGTCGTCGCGATGAGCTTGCGCAGCGGACGCGCGCCAGCGGCCGACGCCAGCCCGGCCACGTCGTACGAATCCTTCACCAGGAACGGCACGCCCGCGAGTGGTCCCACGCCCACGCCCTGCCCCGTCGCCCGGCGTCGATCCGCCGCGGCGGCGTCCTCGAAGACGCGCGGGTTCAGCTGGGCGACGGCGTTCAGCATCGGCCCGCTGCGGTCGTACGCCATGATGCGGTTCAGGTAGAGCGCGACGAGCTCGACGCTCGACACGCCGCCCGCGTCCATCGCCTCCCGCATCTCCGCGATGGTCGCCTCGGTCAGGGTGAACGTCGCCGCACGCGCCGGCACGACGCCGATCGCGAGGAGCACGATCATCGCACCGCACCGCCACACCGCCGCCAGCATGCTGACAGCCTAGCCGGCGCGCTCCGAGGTGAAAAACACGTCCGCGGCGCGGCCGAGCCAGGTCGGCGGATCGTGGCGGTGATACCCGTGCTCCGACGGCTCGATGCGATCGAGGAATCCCTGGTAGACGACGGCCTGCCGGGCGGCCGCGACGGGCGCGAGCAGCGTCGATGCGCGCCGCGGATCGGCGCCCGGCACGGCGCGGGCCCACGCGTCCATCCAGTGCTCGCGCACCGTCGCGACGATCCCAGTCGCGAGCGTGCTCTGGAACGCGGGGACGTCGAGCAGCGGCTGCCCGACGCCCGAGTCGCCCCAATCGAGCAACGTCAGGTCGAGTCCCGCACCGCGCGTGTTGCCGGGATGGAAATCGCCGTGGACGAGCGTATCCGGCAGCCCGCACGCCGCGATCGCCGCCATGCGCGCGGACCAGTCGCCCAGCAGGGCGTCGAGCGCCGCGCGACGCGCCGGGCTCAGCGCACCACCGGCACGGCGCACGACGTCGGCGATCCGCTCGCGCAGCGACGCGCCCCGCCAATCCGGCGCGCCGATCGCGAGCAGCTCGGCGGTTCGCGGCGCCCACGCCACCTGCACCGCCACGAGCAGGTCCACCATGCGGAGCAGCTGCGGCAGCGTCGCCCGGTAGAGGTCATCGCCGGCGACGGCTGCCAGCAGCATGCGCGGGCCGTCGTGCGCGAGTGGCCGTGGCACCGGTGCCGGCCCGCCGGCGAGCCGCTCGAGCAGCGCGCCCTCGTGCGCGAAGAACGGCGGCACCACCTTGAGCCAGGCGGCGCCGTCCCCGAGCGGCAGGCACCACAGGCTCGAGAGATTCCACGTCCGCACCTGCACCGGTGCGCCCGCCGGCGTCAGCCCGCGCTCGCGCAGGCGCGCGGCCGCCCACGCGAGGTCCGCCGCGGGGCCGCCCGGGCGCGCCCACGTCGCGCGCAGCGGGTGATCGTCGAGACGGCCCGTCCACGGCGTCAGCGAGGGCGGCGGCGGGCTCGCCAGCTCGGCCAGGTACGTGACCGCGCCACCGGGCGCCATCGGGTGCGCGGTCTCGAGGAGACGCAGGACGACGACGTCGACGCCGTGATGCCGCCGGGCCCCCTCGACGACCGGCGCCATGTCCTGCCACCACGGCGTCGCCACGGGGAACGGCGGCAGCTGCCCGACGACGCGCGCACCGTCGAGCAAGACGAGCGTCGCGGTGCGCGGCGGCACGCTCACGCCAGCGCGAAGACGCGCACCGGCTGCGACCGGCCGCGCAGCGCCACCGCGTCGCGCATCGTCGCCTCGTACGGGCCGTCGACCGCGGTGGCCAGCTCCCACGTCGTCTCCGAGATGAGCAGGTCCTGGCCGTGCTCGTTGCAGAGCCCCTCGAGCCGCGCGGCGACGTTCACCGTGTCGCCGATGACGGTGTACTCGTGACGTTCCGACGCGCCGATGGTGCCCGCGACGACCGGCCCGGTGTGGACGCCGATCTTGAGCGAGAGCGGCGCGCGCCCCGCGAGCCCGCGGGCGTCGTTGAGCCGCCCGACACGCTCCCGCATGCCGCGCGCGCAGCGGAGCCCGGCGGCCGCGCTGGTGCGCCCGTCACCGTCGCCGGAGTCGTCGTCGAACAGCCCGAACACGACCAGCAGCGCGTCGCCGATGAACTTGTCGACGAAGCCGCCGCAGTCGCGCACCCAGAGCGTCATCGCGTCGAAGAACTCGTTCAGGGTGCGCACGAGCTCGTCGGGCGACGAGCGCTCGGCCAGCCCGCTGAAGCCGCGCAGGTCGCAGAAGAGCACCGTCGCCGTGCGCAGCTCGCCGCCCGGCGCGAGGTCGCCGGCGAGGAGCCGGTCGCGGATCGACGGCTCCACGACGCGGCCGAACGTGCGCAGGATGCGCTCCTTCTCGCGCAGCGCGCCGACGAGCGCGGTCACGCCGTCCTCCACCACGCCGACCTCGTCGCTCGACGTCACGGTCGGCCGCACGCCGAGGTCGCCGGCGCGGATGCGGCGCAGCACCGCGGCGATCGTCTCGAGCGGATCGGTGAACGTGCGCGCGAGCGCCAACGTCAGCGCGATGCCCATCGCGAGGTACACGCCGAAGACGAGCCCCGCCGCCCCGGCGAGCTGCTCCACCACCTCGGCCGCCGGCAGCCCCGCCTCGACGCGTGCGAGCGCCGCGCGGACCAGACCGAAGAGCGTGAAGAGCGGGACGAACCCCACGGCGATCAGGAAGACGATCAGCCGCCCGCGCACGCTGAGCCCGAACGCGCCCGGCACCTCGGCCAGACCGCCGTCGGGAAAGACGCGCGGCACGACGAGCCGGCGGAACAGGAGGTCGACGAGCAAATAGATGACGGTGGCCGCGAGGAAGCCGTTCACCAGCGGCGACAGCACCTGCTGCGAGCTCAGCTCGGGCGACCACCGTCCCCAGCGCCACACCGTCAGCGCCGGAAACATCACGACGCCGACGCCCCAGAGCGCGAGCCCGATGCCGGCCACCACGGCGGGCGCGCTGATCACCCGCCGCCGCACCGTCACCGGTGCCGGCGCCGGACAGCCGGCGCGGAAATACGCGACGATCGGCCACAGGTAGGCGACGACGATGACGGTGCCGGTCCAGTAGACGAGCGGGTTGAAGACGCGGATCACCGTCAGCTCCCAATCGCGCACCTCGCGGGCGAACGGCGTGATCCCGCGCATGACGTCGATGGTGAACGTCGTCGTGCAGGAGGCGAGCGCGTTGGCGGCGAGCGCGGTCAGCAGCGTCAGGAGGAACCAGCCGGGCAGCAGCGGTGCGCGCGTCGTCATGCGGCTCGCGCTGGCGATATCCGGCCGGCGGGCCGCTGACAAGCCAGCGACGCGTCAGCCGGCCAGCGCCCGCACCCGCGCCAGGGTGTCGATCTCCGACGCCGGCTTGTCGTCGCGAATGCGCACGATGCGCGGGAAGCGCAGCGCGAATCCCGCGGCGTGGCGCGTCGACGGCTGCACCACGTCGAACGTCACCTCGAGCACGACGACCGGCTCGACGCGATGCCAGCCGCCGCGCCGCTCGAGCGTCAGCCCCTCGAAGCGCACGGTCATGTCCGCGATCTCGCGGTCGGTGAGCCCCGTGAACGCCTTGCCGACGTCGAGCAGCGTCGGATCGTCGTCGGCGGCGCGGACCGCGAACGTGTAGTCCGAGAGCACGTCGCGCCGGCGGCCGTGCCCGCGCTCGACGGCCGTGACCACCACGTCGAGGGTCGCGAGCGGCCGCTTGAGCTTGATCCACGCGCCCCCGCGGCGGCCGGGCGCGTACGCCGACGACGGATCCTTCGCCACGACGCCCTCGTTGCCGGCGGTGCGCGCCTCGTCGAACGCCGCGTCGACCGCCGTCGCCTCGCTCGCCATGCGCACGGGCGCCAGCCGCGCACCCGCCGCCGGCCAGGGCAA
The DNA here is from genome assembly GCA_964432595.1 of uncultured Binatia bacterium (SeqCode). Lineage (GTDB taxonomy): Bacteria > Desulfobacterota > Binatia > DP-6 > DP-6 > DASYLJ01. Next base: position 57,130 of record CAYSOF010000005.1, read on the forward strand.
CGCCGCGAGCCGGGCACGCCGCGCCTCCCACGGCTCGTCGATCACGAGCGCGCCGCGGTGCGCCAGCACGTCGAACACCACGAGCGCCACGGGCACCTCGGCGAGCAGCGCGGGCGCCGGCCGCTTGCGTCCGAGCCGCTGCTGCAGCGCACGGAACGGCTGTGCGCGCTGCGGATCCGCCGGGTCGATCGCCAGCAGCTCGCCGTCGAGGACGAGGCCCTCGCCCAGGCCCGCGAGCGCCGGCAGTACGTCGGGATAGCTTCCCGAGATGTCGTCGAGCGTGCGCGAGAACAGCACGACACGATCGCCGTCGACGTGCGCCTGCGCGCGGATGCCGTCGTACTTGTCCTCGACGGCGAACGGCGCGGGCAGCGCCTCGACGACCGCCGCCGCCGTCGGCAGCGGCTGCGCCAGCATGAAGCCGAGCGGATGGAACAGCTCGAGGCGCGCCGTCGCGAGCTGATCGCGGCGCGCGAGCAGCGCCACCTCGCCGACGTCGCCGCGGAGCAGGTTCGCCCGGCGGACGGCGTCGAGCGGGACGTCCGACACCGCGGCGATCGCCTCCTCCACCTGCGGCTCCTTGAGCCCGATGCGCAGCTCGCCGAGCAGCAGCCGCACCAGGTAGCGCGCCTCCTCGGGACCGAGGCCTTCGAGCAGCGCGCGCAGCTCGGCCGTCCGAGCGGTCGTCCCCGCGGCCGACGACAGCGCCGCGGCGTGCGCCGCGACGTCGACCAGCCGTACACCGCGCGACGTGCGCTCGGCGAACAGCTCCGCGGCGAGGTCGCCCCCGTCGCCGTGCGCCACCCAGCGATCGCCGAGACGATCGGGATCGGCCCCGGCCACCTCGGCGAGCGTGCGGAACAGCGACGCGGGGCCAACCTGGACGGTTCGCGCGTCGTGGCGCGGAAAGACGGTTCCGGCGAAGAAGCGCGCCGCGACGACGAGGCTGTCGTCGTCGAGCGCCACGACGTAGCGTCGCAGCGCCGCACCCTTCGCGAGGCGCGAGCGCGTCGCACGGATCTCCTCCGCGGTAGCCGCCCACGCGGCGAGCGATGCGGGATCGCGATCGGCCATCGCCGCGACGCTAGCGGGCGAGCGCTGGTCAGTGAAGGCCGGTGTGATACGTACCGCGCATGCAGTGGAGCTCGTCGGCGTCCCGTGCCCCCCGTCTCGCGACGGCCATCGACGAGATCGCGACCGCGATCCGGAGCGAGCTGGGCGGTGCGACACCCGACCTGGCCGTCGTCTTCGTGTCGCCGCATCATCAGGCCGACTGGGTCCGCGTGCCGGCGCTGCTCGAGGCGGCGCTCGGCGCGCGCACGCTGATCGGCTGCTCCGCGGGCGGTGTCATCGGCGGCGGCCACGAGCTCGAGGAGGAGCCGGGCGTGTCGGTCACCGCCGCCGTGCTGCCCGGCGTCCGGCTGACGGCGTTCCATCGCGACGAGCCGTCGCCGCCGGCGCTCGACCCGGGCGCGCATCATTTCGTCCTGCTGCCCGATCCGTTCTCGTTCGACGCCGACAGCTTCCTGCACGCGCTCGACCAGGCGCACCCCGGCAGCACCGTCGTCGGCGGCGTCGCGAGCGGCGGGCGCGAGCCCGGCAGCAACGTGCTCTGGCTCGGCGACGTCACGCTGCACGGCGGCGTGGTCGGCGTGGCGCTCGACGGCGACGTCGCCGTCGACACGATCGTCGCGCAGGGCTGTCGCCCGATCGGCGAGCCGATGTTCGTGACGCGCAGCGAGCGCAACGTCGTGCACGACCTCGACGGACGGCGGGCCGCCGTCATCCTGCAGGACCTCTACGCGCGCTCCGAGGCGCCCGATCAGCGCCTCTTCCGGGAGTCGCTGTTCCTCGGCATCGTGATGCGCGAGGCACGCCAGCAGTACCGCCAGGGCGACTTCCTGATCCGCAACGTGCTCGGCATCGAGCCGAAGACCGGCTCGCTCGTCATCGGCGCGCTCGTCCGCGACGGGATGGTGGTGCAGTTCCACCTCCGCGACGCCCGCACGTCGGCGGACGACCTCGACGAGCTGCTGCGCCGGCACGAGGGCACGCCGCACGGCGCCCTCCTCTTCTCGTGCCTCGGCCGTGGCAAGAACCTGTACGGCATCGTCGACCATGACACCGACGCGTTCCGCGCCCGCTTCGGCGCCGTCGCGCTCGGCGGCTTCTTCTGCAACGGCGAGATCGGCCCCGTGCAGGGCACGACGTTCCTCCACGGCTACACCAGCGCGTTCGGTCTCTTCCGTCCCCGTTGACAGAGAGTTCCAGCGGGCCCTAGACAGCCCGGATGGATCTCGAGCTGCCCCCCAAAGCCCTCGCGTTCCGCGACGAGCTCCGCGTCTGGCTGCGCGACAACATCCGCCGTCCCTGGCGCGAGGAGCTGCGCGACCCCGCCGCCACCGAGGACAGCCTGATGGCCTTGCGCCGCGACTGGCAGGCGAAGCTGTACCGCGCCGGCTACCTCGGCATGGACTGGCCGGCCGAATGGGGCGGTCGCGGCGCCACCGAGGTCGAGAAGTCGATCTTCGAAGCGGAGATGGCGCTCGCCGACGCGCCGCCCATCCTGAACACGCTCGGCATCGGGCTGCTCGGTCCGGCGCTGATCCATCACGGCAGCGAAGAGCAGCGCCGCCGCTTCATCCCGCCGATGCTCGACGGCTCCGAGATCTGGTGTCAGGGCTTCAGCGAGCCCGGCTCGGGCAGCGACCTCGCATCGCTCAAGACCAGCGCCGTCCTCGACGGCGACCACTTCGTCCTGAACGGCCAGAAGGTGTGGACCACGTTCGGTCCGTGGGCCGACTGGATCTTCGTCCTCTGCCGCACGGATCCGAAGGACCGCTACAACGGCATCTCCTTCGTGCTCTGCAAGCTCGACACGCCCGGCGTCACGGTGCGGCCGCTGCGGCAGATCACCGGGGAGAGCGAATTCGGCGAGGTGTTCTTCGAGGACGCGCGCGTGCCGAAGGAGCACCTCGTCGGCAAGATCGGCGAGGGTTGGCGCATCGCGATGACCGTCCTCGCGTACGAGCGCGGCGCCATCTCGCTGGCCGCGTCCGTGCGCTTCGGACGCGACCTCGAGCTGCTCGCCGCGGCGTGCAAGGAGCAGGGCCGGCTGACGGGCGCGGTGCGCGAGAAGATCGCGCGGTTGCTCGTCGAGAACGAGGTGATGCGCGCGAACGGGCTGCGCACGCTCGCGAACTTCGCCGACGGCAAGGTCCCCGGGCCGGAATCGTCGATCGAGAAGATCTACTGGAGCGAGTTCGACAAGCGCTTCCGCGACGTCGCATTCGACGTCCTCGGTCCCGGCGGACAGCTGCTGCGCCAGAGCCCCGGCGCGCGGCCCGACGTGGATTGGGCGCGCGAGTACCTCTGGTCGCGCGCCGGCACCATCTACTCCGGATCGTCCGAGGTGCAGCGCAACATCATCGCCAAGCGCGTGCTCGGCCTGCCGCAGGCCTGAGGAACCGGCCACATGAAGTTCGACCTCTCCGACGATCAGCAGCTGCTCCGCACCACCACCCGCGACTTCCTCGCGAAGGACGCGCCGCTCGAGAAGAGCAAGCGCATCATGGAGCACGACGCGCGCGGCTTCGAAGCGCCGCAATGGCGGCAGCTCGCGGACATGGGCTACGTCGGCCTGCTCGTCCCCGAGAGCGCCGGCGGCCAGGGCCTCGGCCCGATCGAGCTCGCCGTCGTCTGCGAGGAGGCGGGGCGCGCGTGCCTCCCCGGCCCGCTGCTCGACGTCATGCTCGCGGGCGCGCTGCTCGCGGACGCCGGCGGTCAGGACGCGCTCCTGCGCGACCTCGCCGCGGGAACCAAGCTCGTGGTCATCGCACGCGCCGACTCGCCGTATGCCGGCACGGCGAAAACGGTGACGCGGTTCGAGGGCGGCCGCGTGCGCGGCACCAAGTACTTCGTGCCGTTCGCGGCGGCGGCCGACGCCCTGATCGTCACGACGCCCGACGGTCTCTGTCTCGCGAACGCGCCGTTCCCGACGACGCCCGTGCAGACGATCGACGTCGCGCAGCGCTTCGCCGAGGTCGCGCTCGACCAGGCGGCGACGGCGCTCGGCCCGGCGAGCCTGCTCGAGCGCAGCGATCGGCTCGCCGCCGTCGGCGCGAGCGCGATGCTGCTCGGGGTGATGAGCCGCTGCCTCGAGATGACGCTCGAGTACGTGCAGACGCGCGTCGCGTTCTCGAAGCCGATCGGCGCGTTCCAGGCGCTGCAGCACCGCATGAGCGACATGCTGCTCAAGACCGAGTCGGCGCGCTCCGCCGTCTACCGCGCCGCGTGGTGCCTCGCCGCCGGCGCGCCGGAAACCGCGCTCGCGTGCGCCACGGCGAAGGCCTACGCGGGCGACGCCGCGCGCCTCGTCTGCGGCGAAGCCATCCAGATGCACGGCGGCATCGGCTTCACGTGGGAGCTCGACCTGCACTTCCTCGTGAAGCGCGCGAAGACGCTCGAAGCGCACTACGGCTCCACCGAGGAGCGGCTCGAGGAGGCGCTCGCCGCCGGCGGGTGGTGACGGCGAAGCGGTGCGCTTCGTCGTCGTCTACGGCTCCGTCCGCTCCGCCCGGCTGGGCATCAGGGCCGCACGCTTCGTCGTCCGCGCGCTCGAGGAGCGCGGGCACACGATCACGCTCCTCGATGCGAAGGCGCTGAACCTGCCGCTGCTCGACCTGATGCACAAGGAGTACCCGCGGGGCACGGCGCCGGAGCCGTTGCGCACGATCAACGGCCATCTCGCCACGGCCGACGGCTTCGTCATCGTGAGCGGCGAGTACAATCACGGGCTGCCGCCCGGGCTGACGAACCTGCTCGATCACTTCCTCGAGGAGTGGTTCTGGCGGCCGTCGGCCATCGTCTGCTACTCGGCCGGCGCGTTCGGGGGCGTCCGCGCGGCGATGCACCTGCGCGCGATGCTCGGCGAGCTCGGCATGCCGAGCATCCCCTCGATCTTTCCCTGCCCCAAGGTGCAGGACGGCTTCGACGACGACGGCACGCCGCGCGATCCCGCGACACCGCGCCGCTTCGAGCGCTTCGCGGCGGAGCTCGAGTGGTACGCGGCGGCGCTCGCGGCGGCGCGCCGCGGCGGCACGCCGTACTGATCCGTCCCACCACTGCCGCGGGGGTTTACGCCAACCGCGGGGCTCGTATAAGCACCGAACCTCACCGAGGGAGGGACCCACCATGCGCGCCGCCGTTCTCGAGGCCATCCGCAAGCCGCTCGCCGTCAAGGAGATGCCCGATCCGCAGACGCCGCCGAACGGCGCGATCATCCGCGTCGAGGCGAACGGCATCTGCCGCACCGACTGGCATCTCTGGGCCGGCGACTGGTCGTGGGTCGGCATCCAGCTGCCGATGCCGCACGTGCTGGGCCACGAGTTCTGCGGCGTGGTCGAAGAGGTCGGGCCGGAGACCACGCGCTGGAAGAAGGGCGATCGCGTCCTCGTACCGTTCTCGCAGGGCGAAGGCACGTGCGACTGGTGCCGCACCGGCCACCAGAACATCTGCGACACGCCGCTCGTCCCCGGCGTCGCCTACTGGGGCGGCTTCGGCCGCCTCGTCGGCGTGCCGAACGCCGACGTGAACCTCGTCCGCCTCCCCGACTCCGTCCCGTTCAAGGACGCGGCGAGCATGGGCTGCCGCTACATGACGTCGTTCCACGCCGTCGTCGATCAGGGCCGCGTGCGCGCCGGCGAGTGGGTCGCGGTGCACGGCTGCGGCGGCGTCGGCCTCTCGGCGGTGCAGATCGCGAGCGCCATGGGCGCCAACGTGATCGCCGTCGACGTCTCGGACGAGAAGCTCGCGGCGGCGAAGAAGGAAGGCGCCGTGCACACCGTCAACGCCGCGAAGGACGATCCGACCGGCGCGATCATGGGGCTCACCGGCGGCGGCGCGCACGTGTCGATCGACGCCCTCGGCGTCGCCGCCACCTGCCGCAACTCGGTGATGTGCGTGCGCAAGCGCGGCCGGCACGTGCAGGTCGGCCTCACGTCGGGCGCGGAGAAGGGCGAGATCGCGCTCCCGATCGACCTCATCGTGCTGAAGGAAGTGGAGATCATCGGCTCGCTCGGCATGCAGGCGCCGCGCTTCGGCGACATGCTGAGCATGGTCGAGGCGGGACGCCTCCATCCCGGACGGCTCGTCAACCGCACGATCGGCCTCGCCGACGTCAGCAGCGTCATCGAATCGATGGACAAGTACGGCACGCTGGGCGTGACCGTCATCACGGAGTATTGAACGGCAATGAGCAGCGGCGATCCCTGGTTCCAGTCCCTCTTCGCGGAGCGCATCGGTGGTGCCGGCTACGGCAAGGGCACCGAGATCTACAAGTTCGAGAAGATCAAGCGCGCGAAGCGCCAGGCGCTCGCCGATCATCCCGAGCGCACGCTGCTCGACTTCGGCATCGGCGAGAACGACGCGATGGCGCCGGACGTCGTCCGCCGTCGGATGGCCGAGGAGATCGACCGGCCGGAGAATCGCGGCTACGCCGACAACGGCATCGCGGCGTTCAAGGAAGCGGCGGCGCGCTTCATGCAGCGGCAGTTCGGCGTCACGCTCGATCCCGTCACGGAGGTGAACCACTGCATCGGCTCCAAGCCCGCGCTGGCGATGGCGCCCGCGTGCTTCATCAATCCGGGCGACGTCACGCTGATGACCGTCCCCGGCTATCCCGTCGCCGGCACGCACACGAAGTACTACGGCGGCGACGTCCACCGCCTGCCCCTGACGAAGGCGAACGACTTCTTCCCCGACCTGGACGGCATTCCCGCCGACGTCCGCACGCGCGCGAAGCTCCTCGTCATCAACTACCCGAACAGCCCGACGGGCCGCGTCGCCACCCGCGACTTCTACGCGAAGGTCGTCGACTTCGCCCGCGCGAACGAGATCATCGTCGTGCAGGACGCGGCGCACACGGTGCTGACGTTCGAGGGCGAGCCGCTGAGCTTCCTCGCCGTGCCGGGCGCGAAGGACGTCGGCATCGAGATCCATTCGATGTCGAAGGGCTTCGACATGATCGGCTGGCGCATCGGCTGGTTCTGCGGACACCCGAAGATCGTCCAGGCGCTGGCCGACGTGAAGGACAACAGCGACTCGGGCCAGTTCATCGCCATCCAGAAGGCCGCCGTCGCCGGGCTCGACGACGCGTCGATCCCGGGACGCACGCGCGACAAGTACCGCCGCCGGCTGGAGAAGCTCGTCACGATGCTGCGCCGCTGCGGCTTCACCTGCGAGATGCCGGGCGGAACCTACTTCCTCTACACGCCCGCGCCGAAAGGCATCGAGGGCGGCCCGTCGTTCGAGAACGGCGAGGCGGCGAGCCAGTACCTGATCCGCGAGCACTCGATCTGCACGGTGCCGTGGGACGACGCCGGCCCGCACCTCCGCTTCTCGGTGACCTACGAGGCGGCGGACGAGCGCGCCGAAGACGCGCTCATGGCGGCCGCCGAGGAGCGCCTCCGGGCCATTCGTCCGCGCTTCTGATCCGGTCGTCGCTCGGCTGGCGACGTATTTGCTCGATGGCGCGCTCACGTCCGCGCGCGATCCGCCGATACACCTAAAGCCGAGCGACGCATGCAAACCACCCCGGCAGAATTTGCCGCCCCCGGCACCCGAAGCATGGCGCCCGAGGACGCGTTGGAGCCCGCGCTCCGCGCGCTGCTCGGCGCCAGCGGCGCCACCGCGGGCGCCATCTGTCTCTTCGATTGCGGCGACGCGGTGCTGCGGCTCGCGGCCGAGGTCGGTCTCTCGGACGACGGCTGCCGCGCGCTGCGCGCCCTCCGCGCCGGGGGCGACGGCTGGGACGCGCCGCTCGCCACGCTGCGCGAGCGTCGCGCGCGTCTCGCCGTGTCCGACGCGCCCCCGCTGACCGATCCCCTGCCCGTCGCCGTCGCCTGCGTGCCGCTCATGGTCGCCGACCGCCCGCTCGGCGTCGCGGTGCTCGCCGCGCCGCGCGAGCTCGACGACGACGACCTCGACCATGCGCGCGCCGCCATCGCGGTGCTGGCCGGCGTCGTCGACCAGATCCATCGCCGCGTGGCCGCGATCGCGACGAAGGCGGCCGCCACCCCCTCGCGCCTCGACCTGATCGCCGACACGGCGCTCCGCGGGATCGGCCCGGTCGTCGACGAGGTGCGGCGCGTGCTCGACTGGGCGCGCGAGCTGCCCGGCGTGGGAGTGATCGTCGAGCAGCTGCAGCACATCGCGCCGCGCGACGTCGAGCGCTTGCGGCAGCTGCAGCAGACCGTGACGACGCTCGAGCGACGGACCGCGGACTCCGAGGCGCAGGCGGTGGCGCGCCTCGCGGCGGTCGAGGCCGAGCTGGCGCTGGCGCGTGGACAGATCGCGAGCGCCGACCGGGAGCACGAGCGCATCGCCAGCGAGCTGGCCGACATGGTGGCGCGCGAGCAGCGCGCACGCGCCGAGCTCGACGCCGCGCTCGCTCGCGGCACCGCGGATCGCGTCGAGACGCTGCGCGCCGCGCGCGAGCTCACGACGACCGCCGAGGAGAAGCGCTCCGCCGCGGCGGCCGAGGCGGAGGCCGCGCGGGCCGCCCTCGCCACCGCGGAGGAGACGATGCTCGCGTTGCGCGACGAGGTGCGCCGCGCGACCGCCGAAGCCGAGCGTCTCGGCGCCGCCGAGCACGCGGCGCGCATCGCCCGCGAGCAGGTGCAGCGCGCACTCGAAGACGCCCGCACGCGCGAGGCGGCCGCCGTCGACCAGCTGCGGCAGCAGATGGCCGCCGCCGAGGAGCTCGAGGCCGAGTGCCGCCGGCTGGCCGGCGCGGCCCGCGCCGCCGAGGAGCAGGCCGGCGCCCAGCGCGAGGCGTCGGCGCAGGAGCTCGCGCGGCTGCGCGAGCGCGTACAGGTGCTCGAAGGGGAGCAGGCGCGTCGCAGCGAGGACGTCGCGGCGGCGGCGGCGCGCGAGCGCGCGGCGCAGAGCGAGCTCGCCGCCGTGCTGCAACGCGCCGCGGCCGAGCGCGACGCCAGCACGGCACAGGCGCGCGCGCTGGCCGAGCGCACCGAGGCGGAGCGCGCCGCCGCAGTCGCCGAGCTCGAGGCGCTGCGGGAGTCGATGGCGGAAGCGCAGGCGATCATCCTCCACATGGAGGCGGTCGCCGCCCTCGACGAGCAGGGCGCCGCGGACCGCGAGCGCGTGCTGAGCCACACGCAGGACGTCAGCCGCCAGAGCGAGCAGGCGCGCGCGGCGGCGGTCGCCGAGCTCGAGCGGCTGCGCGGCGCGTTCGCCGCCATGCAGGCGGAGCGCATCGCGGCGCAGCACGAGGCGCGCACCGCCGCCGAAGAGCTCGAGCGGCTCCGCGGCGTGCACGACGAGCGGCAGCGGCTCGCAGCCGCGCTCGACGAGGCGCGCAGCCGCGAGGACGCCCTGACCGCGCGGGTCGCGGCGCTCGAGCCGCAGCTGGAATCGCTGCGCGAGGAGCGCACCCGCCTGATGGACGGCGGACGCGAGCAGACCGCCGAGGTCGAGCGGCGCTTCCGGTCGAAGCTCGGGGAGGCCGAGACGGCGCTGGCGGAAGAGCGGCAGCGCGCGCGCCAGGTGGAAGCCGAGCTCGAGCAGATCACAAGCGAGCTCGAGGCCGCCGTGGCCAGCGAGTGGCGCGCCCGCGACGAGCTGTCGTCGGCGCTCAGCCGCAGCGAGACGGACCGCGAGGAGACCTTGCGGCAGGCGCGCGAGCTGACCGCGACCGCCGAGAAGGCGCGCGCGGCGGCCGTGGGCGAGACCGAGCAGCTACGCGCCGCGCTGGCCGACACGAAAGCGCTCGTGCTCCAGGCGGAGGACCAGCGCCGGCAGACGGCGGCGGAGCTCGAGCGGCTGCGCACCGCCGAGGAGACCGCGCAAGCCGAGCAGCGCCGCCTGGCCGCACTCCTCGAGGATGCGCGGGTGCGCGACGCCGAGACGGCACGCGCCATCGGCGCGCTCGAAGCGGAGCTCGCCACGCTGCGTCTCGGCGGCGGCGAGCCGAAGGCCGCCCCCGCTTCGGCGCCGGCGGCGCCCGCCGCAGCGCCGTCGACCGCCGCGCCGGCGCCGGTCCCGAGCGGGACGACCGCGGGCGGCGGCGCACGGTCGCTCCTCGTGCTGGACGTCGACACGGCGTGGTCCGCCGGTGAGGGCTCCACCCTCGTCGTGAGCGTCGTCGCACCCGGAGACGACGTCGCAACGCGCGTCGCGGAGATCGGCCCGCATCGCATCCTCGTGAACCTGGCCGCGCCCGGGGCGTTCCAGGCGATGGTCACGCTGCGCGCCTGCGGCTGCGGCATTCGCTTCTACGGCTGCATCGCGCGGCCCGACGACGAGCAGACCTTGCTGCTCGGCCCCGTCGAGCCCGCGCCGCACCGTGCGGACCCCGAGGTGCTGGTCTCGCTGCTGACGGGCTTCGCGCCGAAGGCCGCGCGCATCATGGCGGCGGGCACCGACGCGAACACGTTCATCAGCCTGCGGCAGGCGCTGACGCGCGCGGGCATGTCGGTGTCGATCGCCTGGGACGCGAAGCAGGCGTCGGACCTCCTCGAGATCGTCCGCCCGCAGCTGCTGGTGCTCGACCTCGGCCTGCCGCCGCGCGGCGCGCACGGCCTGGTGGCGCAGGCCGCGGCGGGCACGCCGCCGCCGGTCGCCGTCCTGATTCCCGGTCCGGCGGATCCCGCCTCGGGGTTCCTGGCAGCCATGCTCGATCGAGCGGCCGCCGCCGGCACGCCGCGCACGCGCGCCGTCCAGGAGACGCTGCGCCGCTCCGACGAGCCGCCCGCCACCCCGAAGTGAGCCGTCCGTCCTGCCGCCCGGTTGCTTGACCGGCGGCGACGACGCGAGCAAGCACAGTCGCATCATGGCGCGTGCGGCGGTGTGGTGGGGAGTGGTGCTCCTGTGGGCGGCCGTGGCCGCGGCGGCTCCGTCGGTGGAGTTCTCGCCGCAGGGCACGTTGAAGGGCGTGCGCCAGGTGCAGGCGCGTTTCCCGGATGCGATGGTGCCGCTCGGCGACCCGCGTTTGACGGCGCCCTTCAGCGTCGACTGCCCGGAGAAGGGCAGCGGCCGCTGGATCGACCCGCGCACGTGGGTGCTCGACTTCGAGCGCGACCTCCCGGCCGGCTTGCGCTGCACGTTCCGCCTGACGCCGGGACTGAAGAACCGCGCCGGCGCGCCCGTCGGCGGCCCGACGGAGTTCACCTTCTCGACCGGCGGCCCGGCGATCGAGACGCCGACCCCGAGCGAGGACGGCACGATCGAGGAGGACCAGGCGTTCGTGCTCGTGCTCGACGCGCCGGTCGACGAGGCGTCGATTCCCGCGCACGCCCGCTTCGACGTCGAGGACCTGCCCGAGGCCAGCCCGATCCGCGTCCTCGGCGGCGCCGAGCGCGACGCGATCGTCGCGTCGCTGCCGAAGTGGCGCAAGGACGGGCCGCTCGTCGTGATCGCGTCCCCGCAGCGCTTCCCGAACGGAAAGCGCGTCACGCTGACGTGGGGACCCGGCATCCTGTCGCAGAGCGGCGTGGCGACGGAAGAGCCGCAGGTCATGCACTGGAAGGTGCGCGACCAGTTCACCGCCGAGCTGCGCTGCGACCGCGAGAACCCGCAGCGCGGCTGCATCCCGCTGGCCGCGCTCCGTGTGCGCTTCTCCGCGCCGATCGCGGCCGAGAAGGCGAAGGCGGTGGCGCTGGTCGCCGCCGACGGCACACGGATCGCGCCGGTGGCGCTCGACGCGAACGAGGAGTTCGTCACCGGCGTCGACTTCGCGCCGCCGTTCCCCGAAGCCGCGACCTTTCGCGTCGAGCTGCCGGCGGGCCTGACCGACGAGACGGGCCGCGAGCTCGTCAACGCGGGCAGCTTCCCGCTCACCGTGCAGACGGCGGCCTATCCGCCGCTCGCGAAGTTCGCGGCGCGCTTCGGCATCATCGAGCGGAACGCCGATCCCGCCCTGCCCGTCACCGTCCGCGATCTCGAGGCCGGCGCCGGCGGGCGGTCGTTGCGCGTCAAGGGAAGCGTCGTGCGCGTGCCGCCCGACGCCCCGGGACAGATCATTCCCTGGCTGCGCCGGGTCGGCGTGTCGCCGCGCGACCGCTCCGTCTTCGCCGGCCAGCGCGGCGTCACGCCGGACGCCTTCAAGCTGCCGCGCCCGAACGGCGACAAGGCGTTCGAGGTGATCGGCATCCCGCTCACCGAGCCGGGCCTCTACGTCGTCGAGCTGTCGAGCCGCCGCCTCGGCGAGTCGCTGCTCGGCACGAACGCACCGATGTACGTGCCGACGGCGGCGCTCGTCACGAACCTCGCCGTCCACCTCAAGTGGGGCCGCGAGGGCTCGGCCGTGTGGGTGACCGCGCTCGACACCGGCAAGCCCGTGCCCGACGCCACGGTGAGCGTGCTCGACTGCACGGGCCGCGTGCTCGCCGGCGGCGTCGCCGACGCGAACGGCATCCTCCGGCTGCAGCTGCCGGAGAGCGACGACCTCGCGTCGTGCAGCGAGGAGCAGTACCAGTTCCCGGAGGAGTTCTTCGACTACAGCCAGACGCACGCGCTCGACGGCCTCGGCGGCGGGCTGCTCGTCGTCGCGCAGACGGCCGACGATCTGAGCTTCGTGCACTCGTCGTGGGACGAGGGCATCGAGACGTACCGCTTCGACCTGCCGTTCGAGGACTGGGAAGGGCCGACCGTCGTGCACACCGTCCTCGACCGCGCGCTGTTCCGCGCGGGCGAGACCGTGCACATGAAGCACCTGCTGCGCACGCGCTCCGTCGACGGCTTCGCCGCCACGCCGCGCGTCGATCAGCCGACGCTGCTCTCCATCCGCCACCAGGGCAGCGACGAGAAGTTCGAGCAGCCGGTGCGCTTCGACGGGCGCGGCGCCGCGGAGAGCACGTTCGAGCTGCCGAAGGCGGCGAAGCTCGGCACGTACCAGATCGTGCTCGTGACGCCGCCGGCGCCGGGACAGCCGTCGTGGAGCGGCAAAGAGCGCACCGCGGCGTCGTTCCGGGTGGAGGAGTTCCGCGTGCCGCTGATGCGCGGCACCGTCCAGCTGCCGGCGTCGCCGCTGGTCGCGCCGCGCAAGGTCGGCGCCGAGCTCGGCGTCCGCTATCTCTCCGGCGGCGTCGCGGCGAAGCTGCCGGTGCGCGTCCGCGGCGAGCTGCGGCCGTACGCGGTCGAGACGCCCGCGGCGCTCCGCCAGGGCGACTGGAGCTTCGCGAACGGCCCCGTCACCGTCGGCATCGAGCATCGCGGCAACGACGAGGAGGACGGCGACGGCGACGCGCCGGACGAGACCGCGACGCGCGCCCTGCCCCGCCAGGACCTGGTCCTCGAGCCGAACGGCACCCTGCGCGCGCGCATCCCGCTCCTGCCCGTCGCGCGCACGCCGCAGCAGCTGCTGACGGAGCTCGAGTTCCGCGACCCGAACGGCGAGGCGCAGACCGTCGCGGCGACCGTGCCGATCTACCCGGGGCGGTGGCTGCCGGGCATCGCCGCGGACCGCTGGATCCTGTCGAAGGGCGACCTGCAGGCGAAGCTCGCCGTCGTCGACGTCGACGGCAAGCCGGTGGCGAACGCGCAGGTGACGGTCGACGCGTTCGACCGCCGCGTCTACTCGACGCGCAAGCGCGTCGTCGGCGGCTTCTACGCCTACGACAACGTCGTCGAGGTGAAGTCCGTCGGCCTCCTGTGCCAGGGCGTCACCAACCCCGAGGGACGGCTCGACTGCGCGGGCAGCCCGAAAGTCGACGGCAACCTGATCCTGCAGGCGTCGGTGACCGATCCCGAGGGCCACACCGTGTTCGCGCAGGACGACGTGTGGGTGTCGCGCGGCACCGACCTCTTCTTCGAGTCCGAGGACCACGACCGCATCGACCTCCTCCCGGAGCGCCCGCACTACGAGCCCGGCGAGACCGCGCGCTTCCAGGTCCGCATGCCGTTCCGCGAGGCGACGGCGCTCGTCACCACCGAGCGTGAGGGCGTGCGCGACGCGTGGGTGGTGCCGCTCTCGGGCACCGACCCGGTCATCGAGGTGCCCGTCGACGGCGGCTTCGCGCCGAACATGTTCGTATCGGCGCTGGTCGTGCGCGGGCGCGTCGGCGACGTCCAGCCGACGGCGATGGTCGACCTCGGCCGGCCGGCGTTCAAGCTCGGCATCGCGCAGATCGAGGTCGGGTGGCAGGCGCACACGCTCGCCGTCACCGTCACCACCGACCGGCAGGTGTACGCGGTCCGCGAGACCGCCACCGTCGACGTGAAGGTCACGACGTCCGATGCGGCCGCCCCGACGGAGGCGGAGATCGCGCTCGCCGCCGTCGACGAGGGCCTGCTGCAGCTCGCACCGAACCTCACGTGGAAGGTGCTCGACGAGATGATGGCGAAGCGCGGCTACGGCGTGCGCGCGGCGACGGCGCAGATGCAGGTCGTCGGCAAGCGGCACTACGGGCTGAAGGCGCTGCCGCAGGGCGGCGGCGGCGGCCGCCAGCCGACGCGCGAGCTGTTCGACACGCTGCTGCTCTGGCGCGGCCGCGTCCCGCTCGACGCCGCCGGCACGGCGCGCATCAGCGTACCCCTCAACGATTCGCTGACGAGCTTCCGCATCGTCGCCGTTGCGACGGCCGGCCTGAACCGGTTCGGCACCGGCGCGACGTCGATCCGCTCGACGCAGGACCTGATGGTGCTGTCCGGCCTCCCGCCCGTGGTCCGCGAGGGCGACCGCTTCCGCGCCGACTTCACCGTGCGCAACACGACGGAGCGTCCGCTGCCCGTGACGTTCGGCGCGACCGTCGTCGGGCTGCCGGCGCCGCTGGCCCCGCAGACGTTCACGCTGGCGGCGGGCGAAGCGAGGGTCGCGGGCTGGGACGTCACGGTGCCGGCGGGCGTCCGCGCGCTCGAGTACACGGTCGACGTCACTGCCGAGGGCGGCGCCGCCGACAAGATGAAGGTCACGCAGCAGGTGCGCCCCGCCGTCCCGGTGCGCGTGCTCCAGGCGACGCTCTTCCAGTGGGCCCCCGACGCGCCGCCGCTGCCGGTCGCGCGGCCAGCGGACGCGTTGCCCGATCGCGGCGGCCTCACGGTGGGCGTCGGCCCGACGCTGCTCACCGGGCTCGACGGCGTCCGCACGTGGCTCGAGCGCTATCCGTACACGTGCCTCGAGCAGCAGGTGTCGCGCGCCGTCGGCCTGGGCGACGCCGCCGCGTGGAAGAAGATCGCCGCCGGCCTCGCCACCTACCAGGACGGCGACGGGCTGCTGAAGTTCTTCCCGCCGATGGAGCACGGCAGCGAGGCGCTGACCGCCTACGTCCTGTCGCTGACGCAGCAGGCGGGCTTCGCGCTCCCGGACGACGTGAAGCAGAAGGCGCTCGACGGCCTCCAGCAGTTCGTCGAGGGCAAGCTGATCCGGTCGTCGCGCATGGCCGACCTGCCGCTGCGAAAGCTGGCCGCGCTCGACGCGCTGTCGCGCTTCGAGCGCGCCGAGCCCGCGATGGTCGGCAGTCTCGTCATCGAGCCGAACCTGTGGCCGACGTCGGCGGCGCTCGACTGGTGGAACGTGCTGCTGCGGGTGCCCGGCATCCCGCAGCGCGACCGGCACCTGGTCGACGTCGAGCAGGTGGTGCGCGCGCGGCTGAACCTCGCCGGCACGACGATGCGCTTCTCCACCGAAGGCGACGACCTCTGGTGGCTCATGACCGGCCCCGAGACGAACGCGGTGCGTCTCGTGCTGACGCTGCTCCAGGCGAAGGCATGGCGCGACGACCTGCCGCGCGTCATGCGCGGCGCGCTCGGGCTGCAGTCGAAGGGGGCCTGGGCCACCACGACGACGAACGCGTGGGGCACGCTCGCGGTGAAGGCGTTCGCCCGCGAGTTCGAGAAGACGCCCGTCGCGGGCGTGACGACCGCCACGCTGGCCGACGCCAGCGAGCAGGTGGTCTGGGCGACGACGCCGCAGGGCGCCACGCTCGACTTCGCGTGGCCGCCGGCCGAGGCCCAGCTCGCCGTGACGCACGCGGGCGCGGGGCGGCCGTGGATCACGCTCCAGTCGCACGCGGCGATCCCGCTGACGGAGCCGCTCACGAGCGGCTACCGCATCACGAAGACGGTGACCCCGGTCGAGCCGCGGCCCGCGGCGGGCTGGAAGCGCGACGACCTGATGCGCGTGCGGCTCGAGATCGACGCGCAGAGCGACATGACCTGGGTCGTCGTCGACGATCCGATCCCCGCCGGGACCTCGCACGCCGGCACCGGGCTCGGCAACGACTCGAGCCTCGCCACGCGCGGCGAGACGACGGAGACGCGCGTCGACCCGACGTTCACCGAGCGGTCGTTCACCGGCTACCGCGCCTACTACGAGTACGTGCCGAAGGGCGCGTTCGTCGTCGAGTACACGGTCCGCCTGAACCAGGCCGGCACGTTCGCGCTGCCGCCGACGCGGGTGGAGGCGCTGTACGCACCGGAGCTGTTCGGCGAGATCCCGAACCCGCCGATGGTCGTGCAGGAGTAGGCTCATCGATCCGACGGAACGCTGGCGGCGCCTGGCCGGCTTCGTCCTGGCGCCGCTCGTCTTCGCGGGGTTGTGGATCGCGCCGCTCGCGCTCGACGCGCCCGCGCATCGTCTGGCGGCGGTCCTCGGCACCGTCGTCGTCCTGTGGATCACCGAGGCGCTGCCCATGGCGATGACGGCGTTTCTCGGCGTCGCCGCCGCGGTGGCGCTCGGCGTCGCGCCGGCGACGAAGGCGTTCGCGCCGTTCGCCGATCCGCTGATCTTCGTCTTCATCGGCACGTTCATGCTGGCGCGCGCGATCTTCTTCCACGGGCTGGATCGCCGGTTCGCGTTCGCGATGCTCTCGCTGCCCGGCGTGGGAGCCCGCCCTGGACGCGTGCTCGCCGTCTTCGCGCTGATCGGCTGCCTGATCTCCATGTGGATCAGCAACACGGCGACGGTGGCCATGCTGTTCCCGATCGCGCTGTCCCTCCTCGCGGTGCTCGAGTCGCACGGCGACGGCGGCACCGCGCGCTACGCCGCCGCGCTGCTGCTGGCGTCGTCGTTCGCCGCGTCGATCGGCGGGCTCGGGACGCCCGTCGGCACGCCGCCGAACCTGATCGGGATCGGGTTCATCCGCCGCGAGCTCGGCATCGATCTGCCGTTCTTCTCGTGGATGATGCTCGGCGTGCCGATCAGCCTGCTGCTCCTCGTCGCGGCGGTGGCGGGGCTCCGTCGCGGGGCGCCGGCCGCCGCCGGCGCGCCCCTGGCGGCGCGCATCGCCGCGGAACGCGCGGCGCTCGGTCCGTGGACGATCGGCCAGCTGAACGCGGCGCTCGCGTTCGGCGTGACGGTGGCGCTCTGGGTGCTGCCCGGCGTCGTGGCGCTCGTCGCCGGGGAGACGCATCCGCTCTACAAGCAGCTCCAGGGCGTCATCCCGGAATCCGTCGTCGCGGTCTTCGGCGCCACCCTGCTCTTCCTGCTGCCGACCGACTGGCGCCGGCTCGAGTTCACGCTGCCGTGGAGCGAGGCCGTCCAGATCGACTGGTGGATCGTGTTCCTCTACGGTGGCGGCATCGCGCTCGGCACGCTCGCCTTCGAGACCGGGCTCGCCGAGGCGCTCGGCCGCGGGCTGACGGGCCTCCTCGGCGTGCAGAGCGCGTTCGGGTTGCTGCTGCTCTCGACCGCGCTGGCCACGGTGTTGTCGGAGACCACCAGCAACACCGCGTCGGCGAACATGGTGGTGCCCGTCGTGATCGCGTTCGCGCGCTCGGCGGGCATCGATCCACTCCTGCCCGCCGTCGGCGCCACGATGGGCGCGTCGCTCGGCTTCATGCTGCCGGTCTCGACGCCGTGCAACGCCATCGTCTACGGCTCGGGCCGTATTCCGCTGCCGTTCATGCTGCGCCAGGGCATCGTCCTCGACGTCGTCGGCGTCGTCGTCATCGTGGCGAGCGTGTGGCTGCTGGGACCGCTGGCGTTCGGGAGCACGCGATGAGGTGGGCGGCGCCGGTCGCCGTGATCGCCGTCGCGTCGCTGCTGCACGTCACGCGGCCCGCGGCGCCGGACTTCGCCGACGTGCGCGCCATGGTCCGGCCGTCGGACCTGCGTCTCGTCGACCGGCACGGCGCGCCGCTCCACGAGCGGCGCACCGACCCGAGCCGCCGCCGTCTCGACTGGACGCCGCTCGCCGACGTCTCGCCCGCGTTGCGCGCGGCCGTCGTCGCCGCCGAGGACCGACGTTTCGCCGACCACGACGGCGTCGACGCGCGGGCGGTCGCCGCGGCGGCGCTCGACGCGATACACGGCGGGCGCCCGCGCGGCGCGAGCACCATCACCATGCAGGTCGCCTCGATGGTCGACCCCACGTTGCGCCGCCGCGGCGGCGCACGGACGCTCGGGCAGAAATGGCGCCAGATGCGGCTCGCGCGGGCGATCGAGCGGCGCTGGTCGAAGCACGAGATCCTCGAGGCGTACCTCAACCTGGCGACGTTCCGCGGCGAGCTCGACGGCGTACGCGCCGCGACGGCGGTGCTCTTCGGCAAGGCGCCGCACGGGGTCGACGCCGGCGAGGCGCTGACGCTCGCGGTGCTGCTGCAGAACCCGAACGCCCGTCCCGAGACGATCGCGCGGCGGGCGCGCGCCCTGCGCGCCGCCACGGGCATCGCAGCCGACGACGCGAGCCTGGCGCAGCCCGTGGCGGCGATGCCGACCGTGACGCTCGCGCCGCACGTCGCTCGCCGGCTCCTCCCGGAGCACCGGCGGACGACGCTGGACGCGGGCGTGCAGCGGCTGGCGACGGCCGCGTTGCGCCGGAACCTGCTCGGCGTCCGCCATCTCGGCGTACAGGACGGCGCCGTGCTCGTCGTCGACAACGACAGCGGCGACGTCCTGGCCTGGGTCGGCAGCAGCGGCCGGCTCTCGGCGACGCCGCACGTCGACGGCGTGACGGCTCCGCGCCAGGCGGGCTCGTCGCTGAAGCCGTTCCTCTATGCGCTGGCGCTGGAGCAGCGGCTCGTGACGCCGGCGTCGCTGCTCGTCGACGCCCCACTCGAGATCGCGACGCCCGCCGGCCTCTACCGCCCGCGCAACTACGACGACCGCTTCCGCGGCCTCGTCTCGGTGCGCACGGCGCTGGCGTCGTCGCTCAACACGCCGGCGGTCCGCACCGTCGAGCTCGTGGGCGTCGAGGCGTTCGTGCAGCGGCTGCGCCTGATGGGCTTCGCCAGCGTGCATCGGCCGGGCGAGTTCTACGGCCCGGCGCTGGCGCTCGGCTCGGCCGACGTCACGCTGCGCGAGCTCGTGAACGGCTACCGCACGCTCGCGCAAGGCGGGTGGTGGACGCCGCTGCGGCTCGTGCCCGACGACGTCCCGCCGCCGCCGCGCCGCGTGGTGGACGCGACGGCCGCATTCCAGATCGCCGACATCCTGGCCGACCGCGAGAGCCGCAGCGGCACGTTCGGGCTCGAGAACGTCCTCGGAACGCGCTTCTGGACCGCCGTCAAGACCGGCACGAGCAAGGACATGCGCGACAACTGGTGCATCGGGTGGTCGTCGCGCTTCACGGTGGGCGTCTGGGTCGGGAACTTCTCGGGCGCGCCGATGCACGACGTCAGCGGCGTCACCGGCGCGGCGCCGATCTGGATGGACGTGATGAACACGCTGCATCGCGACGTCCCCGCGATACCGCCGTCGCCGCCGCCGGGCGTCGAGCAGCGGACCGTCGCCTTCGCGGGCGACGTCGAGCGCGCGCGCCTCGACTGGCTGCAGACGGGCACCGGCACGGCGGCGCCCCGCCCGCTCGCCATGGCCCGGCCCCGCATCCGCACGCCGGCGTCGGGCACGCGCGTGGCGCTCGATCCGGACATCCCGCCGGCGCGGCAGCGCCTCGTCGTGACGACGGACGCGCCGCACGCCGGCCTTCGCGTCCACGTCGACGGCGTGGACCTCGGCCCGGCCGGCACGCCGCAGCTGTGGGAGCCGACGCAGGGTCGCCACACCCTGACGCTGGTCGACGCCGGCCGGCGCGAGCTCGACCGGGTGACCGTCGACGTGCGAGGACGAGTGGAGCGATGATCGACCAACATCCCGACTGGCTGCTGGACGTCGTGCGACCCGGCGAGCTGATCGCCGGCGACGAGGAGCTCGTCGCGCGCGCGATCGCCGTCGCCGACGCGAGTATCCGCGAGACCACCGGTGGGCCGTTCGGCGCCATCGTGACGACCGCAGACGGCATCGTGGTCGCCGCGGGCGCCAACGCGGTCGTGCCGTGGAACGACCCGACGGCGCACGCCGAGGTCATCGCGATCCGCCGCGCGACGGCGGAGATCGGCAACTGGTCGCTGCGCGGGATGCGCCTCGCGACGTCGTGCGCGCCCTGCATCATGTGCATGGGGGCGATCCACTGGGCGGGCATCGGCACGGTGCTCGTGGCGTCGCGGGCCTGCGACGCCGAGGCGCTGGGCTTCGTCGAGGGGCCGGAGTCGTCCGACGCGGCGGCGTTCCTCCGCGTCCGCGGCGTCGTCGTCGTCGAGGACGTGCGCCGCGAGCACGCCGTCGACGTCTTCCGGCGCTACACCGGAATCATCTACAACGGCTGAGCGATGGCGCTCGCCTTCCTGATCGGCGTGCTCACCGGCCTCCGCGGTCTCACCCCGCCCGCAGCGGTGGCGTGGGCGCTGTATCTCGGCTGGATGCACGTCGACGGGTTCCTGGCCGCGCTCGGCTCGGGCGTCGCCGTGACGCTGCTGACCGTGCTCGCCGCCGGCGAGCTCGTCGGCGACAAGCTGCCGTTCACGCCGGCCCGGACGGCGCCGCCGGGCCTGATCGCGCGCCTGATCGGCGGCGCCGTCACGGGCGCGGTCGTCGCCGGCGGCAGCGTCGTGGGCGCGCTCGTCGGCATGGTCGGCGCGCTGGCCGGTACGTTCGGCGGCTACCAGGCGCGTACGCGCCTCGTCCGCGCGCTCGGCGTCCCGGACACCGTGATCGCCGTCCTCGAGGACGCCGTCACCATCGCGGCGTCGCTGTGGGTCGTCCGTCACATCCAATAGGAGAACCGCACATGAGCTTCGAAGTCCCCGAGCACGTCCGTCCGATCCGCGCGCGGGTGCGCGCGTTCATCGAGGAGCGCATCTACCCGGTGGAGCACGAGCTCGACCGCGGCCGCGACGAGGGGCGCGCGACGATGCAGCGCCTCATGGGCGAGGCCAAGGCCGCCGGCCTGTGGGCGCTCGGCCACCCGAAGGAGATCGGCGGCCAGGGGTTGCCGTTCCTCGACTACGTCTACGTGAACGAGATCGTCGGGCGGTCGGAGCACGCGATGGTCGCGCTCGGGACGCACTCGCTGCAGGACTCGATCATGCTGAACCTCTACGCCGCGCCGGCGTGGCGCGAGCGGTACTTGAAGCCGCTGGTCGCCGGCGAGGTGTTCCCGAGCTTCGCCATGACCGAGCCCGACGTCGCCAGCTCCGATCCGACGCAGCTGCAGACCAGGGCCGTGCTCGACGGCGACCACTGGGTGATCACCGGCCGCAAGTGGTTCACGACGGGTGCCAAGGCGGCGGCGTACACGACCGTGATGGTGCGCACCGAGCCCGATGCACCGGCGCACTCGGCGTTCAGCATGATCGTCGTGCCGACCGACACGCCCGGCTACGACATCGTCCGCGAGACGCCGGTGATGGGCATGATGGGTGGGCACTGCGAGGTCGCATACAACGACGTGCGCGTGCCGAAGGCGAACCTGCTCGGCGAGCGCGGTCAGGGCTTCCTGATCGCGCAGCGGCGGCTCGGCCCCGGCCGGATCTTCCACTGCATGCGCTGGCTCGGCCAGGCACAGCGCGCCTTCGACCTGATGTGCCAGCGCGCGAACTCGCGCGTCGCCTTCGGCGGCCCGCTGTCCGACAAGCAGTCGATCCAGAACATGATCTTCGACACCGCGGCCGAGATCCAGGCGTGCCGGCTGCTGACGCTCGACGCCGCCCACAAGATCGACCAGGGCGATCCCGCGCGCGTCGAGATCGGCATCATCAAGGTCGTCGGCGCGAAGATGGTGCACGAGGCGATCGACCGCGCCATCCAGGTGTACGGCGCCAAGGGCGTCACCGACGACACCCCGCTCGAGCGCATGTACCGTCACGCGCGCTTCGCCCGCATCTACGACGGTCCCGACGAGGTCCACCGCATGACGGTCGCGCGGCTGCTGCTCCGCGAGTACCGCGGCGAGCGCGGCGGCTGGGACTTCGGACTGCGCTGAGGGGAGGCCTGACGATGGCGCGCTTCACGAAGGCCGAGCTCGACGACGCGTTCGTCCGTTACTGGCGCACCGGCGCGGTCGGCGAGGACTGGAACGCATGGGTCGACCTGTTCACCGACGATTGTGCGTACGTCGAGCACTTCTACGGCACGATGCGCGGCCGTGCGACGATCCGCGCCTGGATCGTCCCGGTGATGGAGAAGTACCGGGAGATCTACACCGTCTACGAGTGGCACACGGTCGATCCCGACAGCGGGCGCGTGATCTTCCGCATGCAGAACCGCCGCGACCATCCCGGCGGCGGGGCGCCGATCGACTTCCCCGGCGTGACGATCCTGCAGTACGCGGGCGACGGGAAGTGGAGCAGCGAGGAGGACTACTACGCCATCAAGCCGCGCGAGGTGGCGATGGCCGCATACGCCGAGGCCTGCGCGACGCACGACCCGGCCCACCCGCAGAAGGGCACGCGCGGCAACTGGGGCGACGGTCCGGCGTGGACGCGCGGCGGTCCGTCGTACGCGGAGCGGCCGGCTCCGCCCCGCTGACTCACGCCGCCGGCTCGACGCGGACCACGATCGAGCGCGTGACCTCGCGCCGCAGGTCCCCCTCGAGCGGGCGGTTGCGGTCCGACCGGATGGCATACAAGAGCGCGCCGGTCCCCGGGTTGCGCGTGACGAAACGCCGGAGGCCGTCGAGCGCCTCGTCCGACGACGCCGGCAGCACGCGGGCCTGCGCCGCCGTCGCACGCCCACGCAGCACGAGCCGCACCGGCGCGCCGCCGCGCACGTTGCGCCACCAGCCGCTGCCCTCCGGACGCGTGCAGCAGTAGACGACGTCGCCGTCGCCCGGCACGTAGCTGAGCGGCAGCACGTAGCGCCGGCCGCTGCGCCGTCCCGCCACGTCGAAGATGAGGATGTCCCGGCTCAGCATCGCGTGCAGCGGCGACCGCAGGATGCGCACGATGAGCGGTTTCAGGCGACGCAGGATCCGGACACGCAACGGGATGTGACTCATGCGCCTCCTCTTACCGGGAGACGGTCGGTTCACGATACGCCGTCGATGGACAAACATCTGTGATCCTGGTTCCACGATCCCATGGAGCCCATCGCCGGCATCTGGACCTTCGTGCGCACGGTCGAAGCGGGGAGCCTGTCCGGTGCCGCCCGTCGCCTCGGCCGCACGCCGTCGAGCGTCAGCAAGAGCCTGCGCCGTCTCGAGGACCGGCTCGGCGCCCGCCTCCTCCACCGCACCACGCGCCGCATGCAGCCCACGCAGGCGGGCCTCGATCTCTACGGACGCTGCCGGCCGCTCTTCGACGCGTTCGCCGAGGCGGAGGACCGCGTGCGCGAGCGACGAACCGCCCTCGACGGCGTGCTCCGCCTCACGGCGACGCCGGCCCTCGGCCGCGCGCTCCTCGCGCCCGCGCTGATCGCCTTCGCGCGCGAGCATCCCGCGGTCGCGTTCGACCTCCAGCTCACCGGCCATCGGCTCGATCTCGTCGAAGCCAACGTCGACGTGGCGGTCCGCGAAGGGCGGCTCGCCGACTCGCGGATGGTCGCCATCCGGCTCGGCGACGCCGCGAGCGTCCTGTGCGCGGCGCCGGAGCATCTCGCGCGCGTCCCCGCGCCGCGTCGGCCTGCCGACCTCGCACGGCATCCGCTGCTGCTGCCGTCGGGCGTACCGGAGCGCGCGCTGCGCCGGCTGCCGGCGGCGCGCTTCGCCGTCAACGACCTCTACACGCTCGCCGACCTCGCACGCGCCGGCTGCGGGATTGCCGCGCTGCCCGCCTACGTCGTCGCCGACGACCTCGTGGCGGGCCGGCTCGTCCGCGTGCTCCCGCGCATGCCGCTGCCCTCGACGCCGATCACGGCCGTGACGCTCGGACGGCAGCACCAGCCGCGACGGACGCGGGTGTTCCTCGACTTCCTGAGGGTGTGGTTTCGCGATGCGCAGAACCAGCTGCGCGGCACCGGCACCGCGTCGCGCACCCGCACGTAGCGACGGGGCGCAGGCCAGACCGGGCCCCGCCACGGCACGAAAGTGGCGGGCGCGGCATCCGCTCGTCGCTCGCGCGCGTCACGACGCCGTCCGCCGCGCCGCGCAGCCGGCATGCCGTTCGCCGGACAGTGGGTAGAAAGACGTCAGGTCGCGAATGACCCCGCCGGCTCCCGACGTGGCAGGGCGTCCCACAACGCGCGTGTTCGTCGATGACGGCCCGGAATGCCCCGGCACGCCACTCACAAAACCGGTACGGCACATGCTGGCGTGACCCCGCATGCACGCCGGAAAGAGCGCCATGTCGTTCCATGGCCCTGACGATGCCGGCGACGCGCCGATCGACGACGCCGCGTGGAGCGTGCCGTGGGTCTGGAGCGTGCTGCGCTACGAGACCAGGCCCGAGTCGCGCGTCCTGTTCCGTTCCGTGTCGATGTCGCCGGCGTCGATCCAACGCATCATGGACGACGCGACGAGCGGCGGCGCCGGGACACAGCTCGACGTGACGCTCTGGGACGCGCCGGAGCCGCTGGCCGACGCCACGACGCGCCGGCTCGGCCGGCTCCGCGGGCTCGGCGTCGACGTCCACGTGTTCCACGGCCTCTCGGACGACGCGCACGGCATCAGCGTCGTCGCTCGCGAGGACCAGACGACCGAAGGAGGCTCGAGAGACCATGCAGCGAAAGGACACGACGGAGACGCGGCAGTGGTTCGAACGGTTCGGGACGGCGGTGCGTGACGCCCGCGTCCTGCTCGGCATGACGCAACACGAGCTGGCGTCTCTGGCCACCGTGAGCCAGGCGTCGATCAGCCGGCTCGAACGGGACCCGGGATCCTGGACGCCGCTCAACACGATCGAGCGCGTTCGCGCGGCGTTGCGGCGCACGCTGCGGCCCGAGGAGCGCGGCCATCTGCGGCCGGACCTCCGCGAGGCCCTCTTCGGCGATGGCGCCGCGATGAATGCCGGCGCGACGGCACCGCTCCCGCTCGTGGCGGACACGCTGCTCGACGCCCTCGCCCGCATCGCCCTCCGTGTGGACGGGCGCCATCGGCCGGCCTTCCTCCAGGTCGTCGAGGCCGCGGCCGACGCCATGGAGCGTCCGGCGCTCGGACGTCGCGCGTCATGAAGGCCGATCACGCAGCCGAGGCCGTCGCGACGGGCCTCGCGCACGACGCGAATCGGTCCCCCGCGGCGCTGCACGAGGCGCTGGCCATCGTCCCGCAGGCGGCCGCAATGCTGGTCGGCGCCGACCGCGCGGCGCTGCTGATCCATCACGCCGAACGCTGGGTGCTGGTGAGCTCGTTCGGCGACGTGCCCTTCCGCGTCGGGCTGCGCAGCCACGGGCTGCCGGACGCGCTCGTCCGATCCACGAGCGCGAGCGCGATCCAGACCATGCGTCGCGGCGACCGCCAGCTCGGATTGATCTGGGTCGGCCGCGCCGGGGACGCGTTCCCACACGATTCATTGCGGACGCTGGAGCGTCTCGGCGAGCTCGCCGTCCTCGCGCTGCAGCCGTCGCCGGCCGGGCCGCCCGCCACGGACCGGGCACCGTCGACGTCCCCGCGCACGCCCCGTGACGACGCCGCGCCGATGCTGCGGATGGACGGAACGGACCTCGTCGTACCCGCGTTCCCGCCGATGCTGTCGCGGATCGTCGGCCTGTCCGAGGACGAGGACACGACGCCGACGGACCTGCTCACCGCGGTGAGCGCGGATCCGGTGCTGGCGGCGCAGGCGATGCAGGTGGCGAGCTCGCCGGCCCTCGCGCGCGCCACGCCCCCGCGCTCGATGAAGGAAGCGCTGATGGTCCTGGGGCTCCGCGGGGTGCGGAACCTCGCGATCGGACAGTTCGCACGGTCGCTCTTCGTCCGGTGGGACACCGTCGACCAGCTGCTCTGGGAGCATGGGCTCGGCACGGCGGTGGGCATGCATGTGCTGCTCGAACGCCGCGACCCGGCGGCGGCCGAGGACGGATACCTCTGCGGGCTGCTGCACAACCTCGGCGCGATCGTCCTGCACAACACCCACCCGGAACGCTACCGGCGCGTGATCGCGCGCGTCGTGGTCGGGCCGGACCCGTGGCCGGCCGTCGAGGAGGACGCGTTCGGCGTCCGCAGCGCGAGCCTGCTCCCGCGGCTCATCGAGGGATGGCACCTGCCCGCGCGCGTCGCGCGGCTCCTGCGAAGCCTCTCGCACCCGCCGGCGTCGGACGCCCTCGCGGGGGCGTTCGCCTGGGCTCGTCCGATCGGGCTCGCCGCCAGCCCCGCCTGGCGCCACGCGCTCGGCGAGCGCCCGGCGCCGGACTGGCTGGCGGCCGAGATCGAGGCGGGCCGCCTGACGGCCGGGCTGTCGCCGGACCGCGCCACGATGCTCGGCGCGGTGGTCGCCGCGCGCGGCGAGACGTTGCGGCGCCTGATCGCGTGACCGACGCGCTCAGAACCAGGTGCGCGGCACGGGCAGCGCCTCGCGCACCCGCATGTAGAGGCGGAGCGCCGGCCCGACCAGACGATGGTTGTCGAAGCCGCGCACGCGCGTCGGCTCGAGCGTGATCAGGCTGAGCCCGTGCGCGCGGTTCTCCGCCGCCGTCATCTTCTCGTACTCGCGGCCGCCGACGCGGCCGAAGTAGTGCATCGCGAGCCAGCTCGTGATGCCGCCGTCGAGCGGCGCCTTCGCGATCGACACCGTCCCGTCGACGATGACCGCGCGATACGGCGGCATGTCGTCCTGGATCGTCAGGCACGCGCGGCCCTCGCGCGCCAACGCCTTCGCCTTGGGTGACGTGCGCGACGTCACCATCAGGAAGCGGCCGTCGTCGTAGCGGTACCAGATCGGCGCCTGCGCCGGCGATCCGTCACGCTTCGTGTAGGACAGGACGGCGATCCGCGGCGCCGCCACGAAGGGCTCGAGGTCGCCGGGTGCGAAGGCCGGCTGCGGGGCCATCGCCTGGAACGGCAGATCGGTGAGTCTCATGCGTCGTCTCCTTCGAGGGGAATCGCCATGCGGAGCTCCATCGGGACGCCGTGCTCGCGACACGGCACCGGCGCGACCGTCTCCGCCATGGTCTCGAGGCCGCGGGCCCGGTAGAAGCCGACGGCCGGATTGTCCGACAGCACGTCGAGGTGCAACGTGCGGCAGCCGGCGCGCCGGCCACGCGCCATCGCGTTGGCGAGCAGCAGCGCGCCGACGCCGGTGCCCCGGACGTCGTCGCGGACGGCGAGCGCCAGCACGTAGTAGGCGTGATCGGGAACGTGCGGATTCAGGTAGCTCGCGCGATCCGCGCGGGCGAAGGCGGCCGCCAGCACGTCGGTCGCGACCAGCCCGCCGGCGACCACCTGCGCCGCCACGCCGCCGAGGTTGGCCTTCGTGCGGTAGTTGCGCGCGCCGTCGAAGCCGATCTCCACGCCGACGACGCGCCCGTCGCGCAGCGCGACCGTGGCTTCGGTATGGGCGAAGTAGGTGTCCGGCGTGGTCCACGACGTGCCGACGAACGCGTCGAACGTCGCGCGGCCCCCGAAGATGTACCCGTACGACCTCGGGCCCGTGGACCAGACGAGATCGGGAATGCGTTCGCGATGGGCCGGCGTTCCCGGGCCGAGCGTGATGCCGTCGGGCGAGCTCATGGCCGGGCTGAATAGGTCTTTGACCTATTCAAGTCAATGACCTATTCCAGACCCATGGCCGCCCGCAAAGGCGATCGCCGACGCACCGAGATCCTCGGCGTCGCGCGCGCCCTCCTCGTCGACCACGGTTACGACCGCTTCGTGATGCGCGACGTGGCGAGCCGCGTCGGCGTGACGCTCGGCAACCTCCAGTACTACTTCGCGACGCGCGACGATCTGCTCGAGGCGGTGATCCGCGCGGAGTTCGACCGCAACCAGGCCGAGATCGCCGCGCTCTCGTCCGGCACCCGCCCGGCGAAGGAGAAGCTCGCCGCGATCGTCCGGCACCTGATCGACGTCTGGGCACGCGAGGGCGGCCGCGTCTACGTCGTGATGTCGCTCCTCGCCCTGCACCACCGCCGGTTCGCGGCGCTGCATCACGAGATCTACGGCGCGTTCTACGACGGATTGCTGCCGGTGCTCCGCGCGCTGCGGCCGGCGGACACGACCGCCGAGCTGCGACGGGTCGCACGGCTGGTCACGACGCTGATCGATGGCGCGCTGGTGCAGGTTCCCGGCCGGACGTTCGTGGCCGACGCGGTCGCGACGGCGCTCCGGATCGCCACCGGCTGATCAGCAGCCGCCGAGCAGCGTCGCGGCCTCGTCGCGCCGGCCCTGCGCCTCGAGCGCCCGGGCCAGGTAGCCTGCCGCCTCGCAGTTCGACGGCGCGAGCGCCAGCGAACGTCGCAGCAGCGACTCCCCGGTGGCGGGGTCGCCGCCCAGCAGCCGCGGCAGCTCGAGCAGGAACGCTCCCCGCGCCGTCAGGATGTCGGCGTCGTCCGGCGCCAGCCGCTCCGCGTCCTCGATGATGCGCGCGAGCTCCTTCACGGCGGACAACGCCGACAGACCGATGCCGGCCTCCTGCGCCAGGCGGCCCTGGTTGCAGAACGCCGCGAGGTGGGCGCGGGCGTTTTGCGGATCGCTGGCGAGCGCCGCCTCGGCGAGCGACAGGCCCCGACGGAGTCGCGCCTGGCGCTCCTCGCCCGTCACCGACGCGGCCTGGCGACAGGCCTGGAGCGATTCGTCCGCGAGCGTGGTTCCCGACGCGGTCGCGCGCGCGGTCAGGAGGGCCAGCACGGCCAGGCCCAGCGTCGCAGCGATCGGCGTCTGCATGTGGACTCTACGCCGGATCCCCCGGATCGGATGTCCGGACGCGGCTATCGGACCGGCCCTTCCGTGTCGGTTGGCTCGCGACGGCGCATCAGGTCGACGGCCTCGTCCACGTCCTGGTCCTCCATGACCCATGCGAGCTCGTCCGCGGTCATGGTCTCGCGCACCTTCGTGCTGTTCGGGTCGCGTCCCGCGGCGACGGTCCGGACCGTGATGTCGCGGTCGGTGATGACCCCGACCAGCCGCTCCCCGTCACAGACGGGCAACGGCCCGAGCTCGAACGCTTCCATCTTCACTGCGGCGTGCTTGACGGTCTCGTCCGGACGAACCGTCTCGACCCCGCGGTGCATGACGTCCTTCACCTTCCGTGTCGCCATGATCGTTCCTCCCTGGAGCGACGTCCGGCCCGACGACCTGCTGTCCCGCCCCGTGGAACAGGACGAGCAGATGACGGCGGTCGCCGCCGACGTGGTTCAGCACGAGCCCGGGCCCCCACTCCGGATGCACGATGCGCGTCCGTCGGGGCTGGGGTTCGCGTGGTTCGGCGCCCGTGTCGCGGGCGCAGTTGTCACAGTGGCCGCAGCGCGCGGGCGCCACGTCGCCGAAGTGGTCGCGCAGGAACCCGCGCCGGCAGCCCTGCATCTCGGCGTAGGCGCGCATCAGCTCGACCTGCAGGAGATCGTGCTCGCGCACCGCCGCCGCGGACGCGACGGCGGCCTGCGCGTCGGCCGCTCCCGTAAGGGTGAGCACGGCGCGGCGGCGGGCCACCGCGCCGGCATCCTCGAGATGCGCGATCGTGCGCAGCGCCCGATGGCGCGTCATCTCGGCCGCCTCGGCGACGGCCGCCGGCCGCGCGTCGCGTCCCAGCGTCGCAATGGCGCGCAGCACGCGGTCGGCATCCGCGAGGGTCAGCGCGCCGCCGCTCGCGAAGAAGCGCTGCAGCCGTAGGTCCTCCGGCCGGAACAACAGCGTGGCGGTCGCCGGCCCGCCGTCGCGCCCCGCGCGGCCGATCTCCTGGTAGTACGCGTCCAGGGAGCCGGGGGCGTCGAGATGAACGACGGTGCGGACGTCGGCCTTGTCGACGCCGAGGCCGAACGCGTTCGTCGCCACGAGGACGTCGACCGTGCCGTCCATGAACGCGCCCTGCGTCTCCGCCCGGCGAGCGGCGGTCATGCCCGCGTGATAGCCGGCGGCGCGCACGCCCACGGCACGGAGACGCTCGGCCATGACGTCGACGGTGCGCCGCGTGGCGGCGTAGACGATCGCGGGCGTTTCGGCACGCTGCACGTGCTCGAGCAGCGCGCGCCGCTTGTCCGCGTCGCGGCCGTGCTGCTCGACGGCGAGCGCGATGTTCGGCCGATCGAACCCGCGCGCGACGATGCACGGCTGCCGCATCCCGAGGCGCTGGACGATCTCGTCGCGCACGGCGGTCGTCGCGGTCGCGGTGAGCGCCAGGATGATCGGACGACCGAGCTCGTCGGCCATCGCGCCGAGGTGCAGATAGTCCGGTCGGAAGTCGTGTCCCCAGCGGCTGATGCAGTGCGCCTCGTCGACGACGAGGAGCGACGGCCGCGCCGCCGCGAGCCGCGCCCGCGTCTCGGCGATCGCGAGCTGCTCGGGCGCCACGAAGACGAACTCGAGCGCCTCGTCTTCGAGCCGCTGCCACGTCGCCTCGAGCGCGCGGACGCCCACGTGCGAGTTCACCGCCGCCGCGTCACCGACGTCGCAGCCGGCGAGCGCGGCGACCTGGTCCTGCTGGAGCGCGATCAGCGGCGACACGACGACCGTCGGCCCCGTGAGCTCTCGCGCCGCCAGCTGGTAGACCGCCGACTTGCCGCCGCCGGTGGGCATCACCACGAGGGTATCGCGGCCCGAGACCACGGCCTCGATCGCCTCGACCTGCCCGGGCCGGAGCCGGTCGAAGCCGAGATGCCGACGTGCGAGACGTGCGATCCGGTCCCGCGACGGTCGAGCGCTGCGCACGCCCGTTTGCGAAGCGCATGCCAGCGATTCGCCGAGGTTCGCCGCGGCCCTGGGCAGCAGAAGGTACAATGCGGCGCCGTCTTCTGCACGCGCCACCAGCGCCTCTGAACGCGCGGCGCGACGGGTGAAACGTGCTTTACGGAATCGGTCGCTCGGCTACGGTCGCCACATGACGACGCCCACGACGACGAACGATCAGCGCCAGCATCTGCTGGCGCTCCTCAAGGGATTCGACACCGCGATGCTCGCGACGCGCACGAGCGGCGGCGCGCTGCGCGCGCGTCCGATGGCGCTGGCCGAAGTCCAGGACGACGGGCTCGTGCACGTCGTTGCCGGACTCGACGATCCGAAGGTCGCCGAGATCGAAGCCGATCCCCACGTCGGCCTCTTTCTGCAGGGCAAGACGCAGTGGGTGTCGATCTCCGGCACCGCGCGGGTCGTGCGCGACCGCGCGCTGATCGAGCGCCTCTGGTCCGAGGTGTGGCGGGTCTGGAACCCCGGCGGCAAGGACGATCCCAACCTCTGCATGCTCGCCATCGAGCCGCACGAGGGCGAGTACTGGGACAACGCGGGCGCTCGCGGCGTGGCCTTCCTGCTCGAGGCGGCCAAGGCCTACGTGACGGGCACCACGCCGGACGACAAGAAGATGGACGAGAACGCGAAGGTGGTGCTCACGTAGTCACGAGCTCGTCCGCATCCGTGGGCACCTTGTCCTCGGGCAGCGCGCGCGTGCTTGCTACCGTCCGCGGCGATGCGGGTCCTGCTGCTCCTGCTCGTCGCGACCTCCGCCGTCGCGCACGCACGCCCCATCGTCGCGGTGCTCGCGCAGAACGACGGCACCGAGACGACGGACTTCCTCGTCCCCTACGCGGTGCTGGCCGCCGCCGGCGTGGCCGACGTCGTGGCCGTCGCGACCGCGCCGGGTCGCGTCGCGCTCTGGCCGGCGCTGGCGATCGAGGTGGACTCGACGACGGCGGCGTTCGATCGCGCGCATCCCGGCGGCGCGACCGTCGTCGTCGTGCCCGCCATGCACGACGCCGCCAACCCGACGACGCGGGCGTGGCTGCGGTCGCAGGCCGAGCACGGCGCCACGATCGTCGCGATCTGCGACGGCGCGCTCGTCCTCGCCGGCACCGGCCTGCTCGACGGGCGCCGCGCCACCGGCCACTTCCATTCAGCGGGGCAACGACGCCGCGACTTCCCGGCCGTGCGGTGGGTGGACGACACGCGCTGGGTCCACGACGGCGCCGTCATCACGACGTCGGGCGTCAGCGCCTCGTTGCCCGCGGCGCTGTACGTCGTCGAGGTGCTCGGCGGCCCGGAGCGCGCGCGTGCCGCCGCGCGCGCGCAGGGCCTCGCCGTCTACGACGCCCGGCACGACAGCGACGCGTTCACGATCGGCGCGGCGGAATACTGGCTCGGCGCCCGCAACGTGTTGTTCGGCTGGCCACGCGACGTGTGGGCCGTCGAGCTGCGTGACGGGATGGACGAGATCGGCCTCGCCTTCGCCACCGACATGACGTCGCGCACCTGGTTCTCGTCGGCGCTGGCCGTCGCACCGGCCCCGGCCGTCACGACACGCCACGGGCTGCGCGTCCTGGCGGACGCGACGCCCGACGCCCTGCCCGCCCGCGCGATCCCGCTGCGGATCGGCGCGGACGTCGGCGAGGGCGCGCGGGCGGCGGACGACGTCCTCGCGCTGCTCGCGACGCGGTACGGCCCGACGGTGTCGGCGTTCGTCGCGACGCAGCTCGAGTACGCGCCCGCCCGTGCGCTCAATTCGCCGGCAGCGCGCTGATGGCGCCGGCGCCCTCCTGACGGATCAGGATCGACGCGCGGAAGGCCGACTTCGGGCCGTCGACGTCGAAGCGGCAGTAGCGGGGCAGCTGGTCCGCCGTGGCGCGCGCGACGTCTTCCTCGCCCGGGCCGAGCGTCGTGGTGACGGTCTCGATCACGCTGCCGTCGCGCGCCACCACGTGGATGACGACGGTGCGCGGCTTCTCTCCGACGTTGACGAGGTAGCAGTCGAGGACGTTCTCGCCGTCCGGCACGAGCGGCGGCGAGACGAGCGTGGCGGCGCGCGCGGCGCCGGTCAGGCCGACGGCGAGCGCCGCCGCCGCGATCCACTTCGAGGTCATGGGCATTCCTCCGGAACGGTTTGGAGCGCGGTCCCGCGGCGTGATGCGGCGGTCGGCGCTGGTTCGGGTACGGGTACGTCCGACCCGGTCCGGTGGATGCGGAGCGTCAGCGCGCGGGTGTGACCAGGGTGATCCGCGGCGGGGTGCCGAGCCGCTCGCTCACCGGCTCGCCCGCCTCGAGCGCGGCGGCGTCGGCGGCGACGCGCGCGCGCAGCGGGCCCACGCCGACGCCGAACGCGTCGTCGGGGAACGCGCCGAGCTTCTCGAGCCCCAGACCGAGCATGCGGGTCCCGCCCGGATGCCCGGAGACGCACTTGTGGTAGCCGACCGACACCTGGATGAGCGCGACGAGCAGATCCCAGCGCCCGTCCTCCTCCACGTCGTCGAGCAGCTCCTCGAAGGACTCGTGCGCCTCGAAGTACTGCCCGGCGTTGAAGCGCCGCACACCGTCCAGGAACGCCGGCGGAAACGTCGACGCCATCACGCGTACCGGATGACGCTCCGGATCGCCTCGCCCTGGTGCATCAGGTCGAACGCGCGATTGATGTCGTCGAGCGGCATCGTCGCGGTGATCATCTCGTCGAGCTTGATGCGCCCGCTCATGTAGCGGTCGACGTAGCCCGGGAGCTGCGTCCGCCCGCGCGTGCCGCCGAACGCGGTCCCGCGCCACGTCCGTCCCGTGACGAGCAGGAAGGGCCGCGCGTGGATCTCCTCGCCCGCGCCGGCGACGCCGATGATGATCGCCTGGCCCCAGCCCTTGTGCACGCACGCGAGGGCCTGGCCCATCACGTCGACGTTGCCGATGCACTCGAAGGAGTAGTCGGCGCCGCCGTCCGTCATGTCGACGATCGTGGCGGCGACGTCGCCCACGTCCTTCGGGTTCACCGCGTCGGTCATGCCGAGCTGCTTCGCGAGGACGAACTTCGCCGGGTTCGTGTCGACGCCGATGATGCGCTCGGCGCCCGCCATGACGGCGCCCTGCACCACCGACAGCCCGATGCCGCCGAGGCCGAAGACGGCCACCGTCGAGCCCGCCTCCACCTTCGCAGTGTTGAGCACGGCGCCGATTCCCGTCGTCACGCCGCAGCCGAGGAGACAGACCTTCTCCAAGGGGGCGTCGTGCCGGATCTTCGCGAGGGCCACCTCCGGCACGACCGTGTACTCGGCGAAGGTCGACGTCCCCATGTAGTGGTGGAGCATCGTCCCCTTGTGCGAGAGGCGGCTCGTGCCGTCCGGCATGAGGCCCTTGCCCTGGGTGGCGAGCAGCGCCCCGCACAGGTTCGTCCGGTGCGACGTGCAGAACTTACAGGTGCGGCACTCGGGGATGTACAGCGGGATCACGTGATCGCCCACCGCGAGCGAGGTCACCCCCGGCCCGACCGCCTCGACCACGCCGCCGCCCTCGTGTCCGAGGACGGCCGGAAACAGCCCCGACGGGTCGCGCCCGCTCATCGTGTAGGCGTCGGTGTGGCAGACCCCCGTCGCGACCAGGCGCACCAGGCACTCGCCGGCCCGCGGGCCCTCCAGGTCGATCTGCTCCACCGCGAGCGGCTGGCCGGGTCCCCAGCAGATCGCCGCCTTCACCTTCATCCCGGCCTCCTCGCGTGGTTTGTAGTCGTCGGCACGCGGCCGGCATAATACGCCGGCCTGCGACCGTAAAGCTCGATGCCGTCATCACGCACCCGCCGACCGACCACGCGCGCCGCGAAGTCTCGCGGCCGTCGCTCGTGGGTCCGCCTCCCGGACCACGAGCTGCTCGACATGCGGCTCTGCGACCTCGCACTCGACATCGAGCGCTCCCCGCTCCAGCCGCGCATCGAGCAGCTGCAGCGCGAGCTCGAGCGCCGCCGCCTCGCGTTCATGCCGTACTTCTGGCTGTCGGACGAGTGGTACACGCCCGACGGCGTCCCCGGCGTCGCCATCCCCTTCTACCTGGCGCATCCGCGTCTGGCCGAGCTCGAGAAGGCGCAGATGCGCGAGGTCGAAGGCGGAACGCCGGAGTGGTGCATGCGCATCCTGCGCCACGAAGCCGGGCACGCGATCGAAAACGCGTACCGGCTCCGCCGCCGCAAGCGCCGGCAGCATCTCTTCGGCAAGACGTCCGAGCCCTATCCGCAGAGCTACGCGCCGAAGCCGTACAGCAGGCGGTACGTGCTGCACCTCGAGTCGTACTACGCGCAGAGCCATCCCGACGAGGACTTCGCCGAGACCTTCGCGGTATGGCTGACGCCGCGCTCGCGGTGGCGCCAGCGCTACGCCGGCTGGCCCGCGCTACGGAAGCTCGAGTACGTCGACGCCCTGATGCGCGAGCTGGCGGACCAGGCAGCGCCGGTGCGGGTGCGCCGCCGCGTCGATCCCCTGTCGTCGCTCAAGAAGACGCTCCGCGAGCATTACCGCGAGAAGCGCGAGCGGTACGGCATCGAGAGCCTCCGGCAGTACGACCCCGAGCTGAAGCGTGTCTTCTCCGCCAACAAGCAGTTCGCGCGCTATCCGACGGCCGCGAGCTTCCTGCGTCAGGCGCGCCCGCAGCTGCGACGAAAGATCGCCGAGCTGACGGGCGAGCACCAGTACACCATCGACCGGGTGCTGGACGAGCTGATCACCCGAGCGGGCGAGCTGAAGCTCAGGCTCACGCGTCCCGCCCAGGCGACGATGCTCGATTTCAGCATCTTGCTGACCGGCCAGATCATGCGCTTCCTGCGCAGCGGCCGGCATCGGGTGGCGCTATGAAGAAGCTGCGGTTGCTGGCGTTGATGGACGAAGCGCTCGTGCCTCCCGACGACGTCAAGGGCGTCGACGTCGCGACGGTCGACTGGAAGACCGAATTCGACGTGGTCAGCACCTTGCGCGAGATCGGCCACGAGGTGCAGTGCCTCGGCGTGCGCAGCGACCTCGGCGTCGTGCGCGAGGCGGTCGGCGAGCTGCAGCCGCACGCGGTGTTCAACCTGCTCGAGGACTTCCACGACGTCCCGATCTACGACCAGAACGTCGTCAGCTACCTCGAGCTGCTGCGCGTGCCGTACACGGGATGCAATCCGCGCGGCCTGATGCTCGCGCGCGACAAGGCGATCTCCAAGAAGCTGCTCTCGTTTCACCGCCTGCCGGTGCCGGAGTTCGCCGTCTTCCGCATGGGCCGCGCGGTGCGGCGGCCGGCGAAGCTGTCGTTTCCGCTGATCGTCAAGTCGCTCACCAAGGAGGGCTCGGCCGGCATCGCACAGACGTCGCTGGTGGACGACGACGAGAAGCTCGCGGCGCGCGTCGCGTTCATCCACAAGCGCCTCGGCACCGACGCGATCGCCGAGCGCTTCATCGACGGCCGCGAGCTGTACGTCGGCATCCTCGGCAACGGCCGCCTGCAGTGCTTCCCGGTATGGGAGCTCGACTTCACCAACATGCCGGACGAGGCGCCGCGCATCGCCACCGAGAAGGTCAAGTGGGACGCCGCCTACCAGAAGAAGCACGGCATCATGAGCGGCGTCGCAAAGGGTCTGGGCGCGGATCTCGTCACGCGCATCCAACACATGTGCAAGCGCATCTACCGCATCCTTGAGCTGAGCGGCTACGCGCGCATCGACCTGCGGCTCGACAACGAGGGGCGCGTGTACGTGCTCGAGGCGAACCCGAATCCGCAGCTGGCCTACGGTGAGGATTTCGCGGAGTCGGCGGAGCGGGCGGGGCTCGACTACAACTCGCTGATTCAGCGGATCGTCAACCTGGCGCTGCAGCGCGTGCCAGACGGGGCGAAGTAGGTGCGCTAACGCCGCTGCGCGGGTGGTGCGGCTTCGCGCGGTGGGGGTCGCTCCGGCTGCGCGTGGCGTTCGCACGGCGCCCCGCGCCCCACTCCCTCCTCCCGCGTGCTCTCGACACGCTCGCTCGGAGCGACCCCCACCGCGCGAAGCCGCACCCCGCGCAGCGGTCAGCGACCGAATAGCTTGTCGATGCCACGCCTGATCTTTTCTTCGGCGTTGCGCTTCTTCTTCTCGTCCTTGCCGAGGACGGCGTCGAGGCCTTTCTCCAGGATGCCCTTGTCGATCAGCTTCGTCAGGATGCTCAGGTCGGGTTGGGCGCGGAGCTTCGGGAGCTTGCCGCGCAGCAGGAACGGGATCTCGATCAGGCCGAGCTCGTTCGCGAGGAAGCGAGCCTCCTTGATGCTGCCGGTCACGTCGGCCGTCAGGCCCTTCGCCGCCGTGAACGTGCCGGCGAAATCCACGCGGCCGTCGGTCGTCAACGTGCCGGCGCCGCGGACCGTGTACGCCTTCGCGGAGAGCATGAAGTCGTCGGTCTTCGCCGTCTCGTTCGCGATGACGGCGCTGGCCTTCAGGACGTCGAAGCGCGTGTCGCCGCTCTCGAAGAGATCGGGACGCTTCTTGCGCAGCTTCTGCGGCAGCAGGTTCGCGATGCCCGGGATCGTCACGCCGCCGAGGACGTCCTCGCCGATGTTGATGTCGTGGACGACGCCGTCGCGGACGTCGATCCGACCGGTGCCCGCCACGGTACGCTGCAACGCCTCCCACGACCGGCCCGTCGCCGTCACCGAGGCGTCGGCGTCGAGGCGCCCGCTCACCCGCTGCATGTCCTTCGGCTTCTGCGACGCCAAGAGACCCTCGAGCCCGACGCCGCGCGCGGTCATCTCCACCGCGAGCCGCGGCCGCTCGGGATCCTGCCCCTCGGCGCGTCCGGAGCCGCGCACCGTGCCGCCGTACGACTCCACGGCGAACGACTCGATCGTCGCGACCCGGTCGCGGACGTGCACCTTCGCCGTCAGGTTCGCGTACTCCGCGCCGTGCACCACGCCGCCGGACGACTGGATCGACGCGGCGCCGTCCGGGCCGGCGTCGGTGAGGCGGCCCGTCGCCTCCACGACGACGCCGCGCACGACGTCAGGTGGGAGGCCCTTCACCGGCATCGTCCCGAACACCGTGAGCGGAATCGCGTCGCCGCGCACGTGCAGCTCGCCCTGCGGCGCCCGCAGATCGCGCACCGCGAATCCCACCTCGATCGGCTGGCCGTCGAGCAGGAACTTGGAGGCGGGCATCGTCGCGCCGTCGCCCTGCAGCTGGATCGTCGTCGTGAGGCCGGTGACGCCGACCGGCGCGTCCGCACGGCGGACGGCGACGTCGCGCAACGCCAGCGTGCCCGTGACGGCGGGGTAGCGGTCGTCGGCGAGGTCGCCCTGGACCGTCGCGTGCAGCTCGGCGCCGCCCGCCACGCCGGCGACACGCGGGGCCACCTCGCCGACGCGCGCCAGATCGGCGGCGACGCCGTCGACGGTGAGGTCGAGCCGGATCGGATCGCCGGGCGTCACCTGCCCACGCGCGTCGACCGACAGGTCCGCGAGGCGCAGCGTCGCGTGCTCGAACGAGAGCGTCTCCCGCTCGCGCCGGCCACGGATCGTCACGCTGCACGGCAGCGCGGCGGGCTTGGCGAAACGGTCGCCCCAGGCGACGGCTGCCTGCGTGACGTCCGCCTGCCCTTCGACCGACAGCGCCGCCGTCGTGCCCGACGCGCGGCCGCCGATCGTCACGGGGCCTTCGATGCGCACCTCGGGCGGCAGCAGCCCCGCCGCGTCCGGCAGCGCGCGCAGCACGACGGCCGGGTCCGCGTCGCGCAGCGACAGGGTCGCGTCGACGGGCATCGTCTCGGGCGCCGGCGGATCGCCGAGCGGCCCGACCGTCCCCTTCACGCTCAGGTTCGACGCCGGCGCGTCGAACAGCCGCGCGTCGAGCGCGAACGTCACCGGCGTGCGCACGCTCAGGTCCTCGGCCTGCACCCGCACGTCGTGAGCGACCAGCTCGACCGGCGGCGTGGCGCTGCGGTCGATCCAGCGCAGCTCGCCGTCGCGCACGTCGAGCAGACCGACCACGACGAGCGGCCACCCGCGCGGCCGCGGCGGCGCGGCGTCCTTCGGTGGCGCCGGCGGCTTCGGCCGCTTGCGGCGCCGGCGGCCGAGCGAGTCGACGTTCATCCCGTCCGTGTCGCGGATCAGCACCACCGACGGTCGCTCGAGACGGACGCGGCGGACCTCGTAGCGCCCGAAGATCGCCGGCAGGACGCGCACGCTCACCTGCGCGGCGTCGGCCCGGAGAAAGTCGCCGGTACCGTAGTCGGGGTCCTCGCCGATGCGGACGTCGGCGACGCGCACCCCGACACCGCCCCAGAAGGTGACCGCCACCGTCCCGAACGCCACCGACCGTCCCAGCTCGTGCTCCGCGCGCTCCGCGAGCCAGTGGTGGTTCGCGGCGACCCAACGGCTCAGGTTCGCCACCGCCACCGCGACGGCACCGCCGACGACGACCGCCGCCACCGCGCCCACGATCAGCCAGCGCCGCATGCGTCGGCCTTCACTACCGGGCGCGGCCTTGCCTGAAAAGTCCCGCCCCGCTACCCACGCACGATGCTGCTCGACAGCGTGCGCCTCGGCGTGCCCGATCCCGATGCGGCCGTCCGCGAGTACGCGCTGCTCCTGGGCCTGACGCCGACGGTCGCCGCCGACGGCGCGCGCCGCTTCCAGCTCGGTCGCGGCGCGGTCGAGATCGCCGCGGGCGCGGGCGGCATCGAGCATCTCGCCTTCCTGGTGCCCGGCGACGGCCCCCTGCCGTCGGTCACGCCGGGCATTCCCATGCGCGTCGGCCGCGGCACGCCGCCGCTGCACGACGACGCGGCGCCCGTCGCGATCGATCACGTCGTGGTGAACTCGGTCGACCCGGCACGCGCCATGTCGACGTGGCGCGACGCGGCGGGTCTGCGGCTCGCGCTCGATCGCGAGTTCCCGGCG
This sequence comes from uncultured Binatia bacterium (SeqCode), assembly GCA_964432595.1. Lineage (GTDB taxonomy): Bacteria > Desulfobacterota > Binatia > DP-6 > DP-6 > DASYLJ01. The sequence goes on from CAYSOF010000005.1 coordinate 97,005, forward strand.
CGCGGGCTCCGCCTGCTCTTCTTCCGGTCGAACGGCATCACGCTCGAGTACGCGACGCCCCTGCCGCTTCCCGACGGCGACGTCACACCGGATCGCCTCTGGGGCATCAGCTACCGCGTGATCGACCTCGCGGCGCGCCGCCAGCGGCTGCTCGACGCCGGCGTCGACGTCAGCGAGGTGCGGACCGGCATGAAGCCGGGCACGCACGTCGCGACCATTCGATCGGGCACCGCCGGCATCCCCACGCTGATGCTGCAGCCCGACTGAATGGCCGCCCGGCTGCACGATCCGACGACGCTGCACGGTCCGCGCGCGCGCCAGGTTACCTAGAATCGGTGATGGCCCGGCACGCGGCTTGCGGTAGCGTGACGCGTCAGAGGCTCGCCGATGCCGCATCGCTGGACCGCCCGCTCGAGACCACACGCCGCGCTGCTCGCGTCGGCGATGCTGGTCGCGGCGGCGACCGCGATGGCCGACCCGGTCGCCACCGGCGACGCACGCGAGGCGCTCGCCCGCTGCTACGACGCCGACCGGCTCGCCGAGGACGTGCGCCGCGAAGCCCTGCAGCGCGGGCTCCTACTGGCCGATCGCGCCATCGCCGCGGACCCCGACGACCCGACCGCGCACTTCGCCGCCTTCTGTCTCCTCGGCAAGCGGGTCGAGCTCGACGGCATCTCGTTCGGCCTGCTCGGCGACGTGCGGCGCGTCCGCCGCCACGTCGACCGCGCACTCGCATTGGCGCCTGACTGGCCGGCGGCGCTCGCCGGCAAGGGGGCGATGCTCATGACCCTGCCGGGGCTGCTCGGCGGGGACGCCGACGAAGGTGAACGGCTCCTGCGCCGCGCGATCGTACTCGACCCGGACGGCACCGAAGCGCGCGACACCCTGGCCCGCCTGCTCGGCACGGGCGAACCTCCGCCCGACCGCGCCCGCACGGCCGACGCGGACTAGGCCGGTCCCCGAAAGCGTTCGATCCAGGCGGCGAACGCCTGCATGAACTTGCCCAGCAGGGCCTTGCTCCGCTCGTCGGTGACGTTGCCCGATTCGTCGAGGACCTTATGGACGTTGCCGATGTAGGCCTCCGGCATCTGCATCGTCGGCACGTTCAGGAAGACGACGGCCTGACGGAGATGGTGATTCGCACCGAACCCACCGGTGGCACCCGGCGACGCGCTGGCGATCGCCGCAGGCTTCCCCTCCCAGACGCTCTTGCCGTACGGCCGCGACCCCACGTCGATGGCGTTCTTCATCGCGGCCGGCATCGAGCGATTGTACTCCGGCGTGACGAAGAGGATCGCGTCGACCGGACGGATGCGGTCGCGGAACGCCGTCCACGCGGCCGGCGGCGACGCTTCCAGGTCCTCGTCGTAGAGCGGCAGGTCGCGGATCTCGACGATCTCGCACCGCAGGGTCTCGGGCGCGAGCGCAATCAGCGCCTTCGCGATCTTCCGGTTGAACGATTCCTTGCGGAGGCTGCCGACGAGGACGGCGACGGTGCGCGTGGTCTCCATGTCCGCAACTCAATACCCGCCGGCACGACCGCGGCAAGCCGTCACGAGGCGAGCGCCGCCTCGAGCACGGCCGACAGCGCGAGCACGTCGCGATCGCCGCCGGGCCGGCCGACGAGCTGCACGCCGATCGGCAGGCCCGACGGCGCCCGCCCCGCCGGGATGCTCGACGCCGGCTGCCCCGAAACGTTGAACGGCGCGGTGAACGCGCCGATCGCCGCGGCCTTACGGAAGACGGCTTCGCCGTCGAGCCCGTCGAACGAGCCGACGCGCGGCGGCAGCTCGCCCACCGTCGGCGTGAGCCACGCGTCCGCGTCGCCGAACCACCCGACGACGCGCGCTCCGAGCCCGTCGCGGCAGGCGACGGCGTCGGCGGGGCGCACGCGCTTGCCGAGCCGGCGCATCCATTGCGTCGTCGGCTGCAGGCGGCGCTCGGCGAACGGCAGGAGCGGGATGTTGGCCACCATGCGGGCCATCAACGGGATGAACTCGTCGACGTCGCCCGCGAGCGGCTCGCCCTCCTCGACGTGATGGCCGAGCCCGGCGAGGGCCCGCGCCGCGCGTTCCACGGCCGCGTCGACGGCGGGATCGACCACCGTGAGCGGCGAGCGGCGCAACACGCGAATGCGGCGCGGTGCGGGCGGTCGGAGGGCCGCTTCACGGAACGAGCCCGGCGCGGGCCGGTCGCTGTACAGCGGCCGTCCGGCAAGTACGTCCATCATCGCGGCAGCGTCCTCGACCGTGTGCGCCAGCGGGCCGATCGCGCTGATGCGCACGCGATCGATGGCGTCGTACGGATGCGGCAGCCCGCCGCGCGACGCCTTCACGCCGACGAGGCCGCAGAACGACGCCGGGATGCGGATCGAGCCGCCGCCGTCGGAGCCCGGCGCGATCGGCAGCATGCCGGCGGCGACCGCGGCCGCCGAGCCGCCGCTCGAGCCGCCCGCGTAGTGGTCGGGCACCCACGGGTTCCGCGCCGGCGGGTGCAGGTCGGTGTGGATGAACGGCAGGATCGCAAACTCCGACGTCGCGAGCTTGCCGAGGAAGACCGCGCCGCCGGCGCGGCACGCGCGCGCGACGGGACCGTCGACGGGCAGCAGCACCCAGCGGAACGCGCGCGAGCCGACGCGCGTCCGGTGGCCCCGCAGGTGCTCGTGGTCCTTGATGCCCATCGGCACGCCGAGGAAGGCGGGCAGCGCGCCGCCCGCGCGGAGCCGCGCGTCGGCACGTGCGGCCGCCCGCAGCGCGCGGTCGCGATGCACCTCGACGAACGAGCCCAGCTCCGGGTTGCGGCGGTCGATGGCGTCGAGGTGGTGGCGGGTCAGCTCCATCGACGAGAGTTCGCCGCGCCGCAGCATCGTCGCGAGCGCGGTCGCGGAGCGCGGGAGGCCGTCCATGCGGGCTGGCGGTAGACCAGATGACGGCGAGACGCCAGCGGTTCGACCGTTAGCGCCTTGACGCCGAACGAGGGTGGATTCTAACAATCGCATCGCGATCGACACCCATCGACGTCGCAGAAGGTGAGGTATCCCGTGCACATGACGATCCGTCCGCTCGCCGCCGCGCTGGGCATTGCCGTGCTCGCCGCCGGCGCGCCGGCACATGCCGACTCCATCTACCCGACCAACCAGTGCGTCGGCACGAAGCAGAAGGAAGCCGGCCGCTACTGCAAAGCCGTGCTTGGCGCGCTCGCCAAGTGGGAGCGCACAGGCAACACCGCCGCGCGCGACGCGGCCATCGCGAAGGCCGGCGCGGCGCTCGGCGCCGCGTGGCTCAAGGCGGAGGCGCGGTCGCAGAAGGACGGCGTCGACTGCGCCGACACCACGCTCACGTCGGGGGCGGCGCGCGGCATGGTCGACAGCGCCGCCGGCGCCATCCTGAGCGACGTCCAGGACGGCCTGAACCCGAACGACCGCGGCGACGCACGCTGCGGCAACAAGCTCCTGAAGGCCGCCGGCAAAGCGTGCGGTCGCCTCCTCACCGCCGAGAGCGCCTTCGTTCGCGCGCTCGCGCGGGACCCGCAGCGTGAGAAGATCGACGCGCGTCAGGCGGATGCGCGCGCGGAGCTCCAGCGCGTCGCCGCGCGGCTCCTCGGCAAGGGCTGCCCGACGAACGCCAGCGGCGAGAGCATCGGCCACGCGGTCGACACCGTCGTCGCCGACCTCGTGACGGACACGATCGTCTCGCCGAACGTCGACGACGCGCAGTTCACGACGATCACGCCGAACGGGCCGATCTCGTACCAGGGCCGGCAGCTGAGCCCGACCTGCATGAACGGGTCGACCTACTCCTACTTCGTGAAGCGCGGCACCGTGAACAAGCTGCTCTACTACTACCAGGGCGGCGGCGCATGCTGGGAGAGCACCACCTGCGGTCTCCCCGTCTGCGACACGAACGTCAGCAGCGGCGACAACCCGAACAACGCATCGACCGGCTTCGCCGACATCGACAATCCGCTGAACCCGTTCCGCGACTGGAACATCGTCTTCGTGTCGTACTGCTCGTGCGACATCCACTACGGTGACGCCTCGCAGAACTACCCGGCGAACATCCTGCCGGCGATCCACGTCGAGCACCGCGGCTACCAGAACGCGCGTGTCGTCGAGAAGTGGACCCGCGAGCACTTCGTGAACCCGGAGCGCATCTTCGTCACCGGCTCGAGCGCGGGCGCCTACGGCGCGTGGTTCAACGGCCCGTTGCACGAGTTCATCTGGCCGGCGTCGCACTTCGACATCCTCGCCGACGCGGGCAACGGCGTCATCACGCAGGAGTTCCTCGACAACGAGTTCCCGAACTGGAACTTCGCCGGCAACCTGCCGGACAACATCCCCGGGCTCCAGGAGACGCTGACCAACGGCACCGGCATCCCCGGCTACACGAAGGTCATCACCGACTACTTCCCCGACACGCGCTTCGCGCACTACACGACCGCGTTCGACGGCGGCCAGGGCGGCCAGACGGGCTTCTACCAGGTCATGCGGAACCCCGGGAACATTCCCTCGTGGCTGAACTGGTGGGAGTCGAGCTGCGCGTTCACCGAGAAGATGCGCGAGCAGGCGGTGGCGACGTTCGCCGACGTCACGAACGACAACTACCGCTACTACATCGGCACCGGCTCGCGGCACACGATGTGGGGCAGCAACAAGGTCTACACCGACACGACGGGCGGCGTGCCGACGCTGGTCGACTGGGTCAACGCGATGCTGGACGGCAGCGCGCTCTGGACCAACGTCGAGTGCACGAACTGCGGCCTGCTGCTGCCGGGCGACCCGCGGCCCAATCCGCTGCAGCCGCCGTTCGAGCAGCAGGGCTCCAACGTCGTGATCAACTGCGGAGGCTCGCCGAGCGGCGCGTTCCTCCAGTGAGATCTGGTGCCCGGGGAGCCGATCGGCTCCCCGGGCCCGCCTTGCACCAGCTCGCCCCGTCGTCGGTAACGGGCGCATGAGCACCTCGTTCGAACCGACCGGCGGCTGCGGCTGCCCGCCCACCGTCAGCACCGAGGGCGCCGTTCACCATCTGATCGTGAACGTCACCGACCTCGAGCGTGCGCGCGCGTTCTACGGCTGGCTGATGCCGCGCGTCGGCTACCCGACCGCGCAGGACTGGCCCGGGACGACCGGCTACTACCATCGCGGCGGCAGCTTCTGGATCAAGCAGGCGACCGGCGACGGCGCGACGTTCAGCAAGGACCGCGTCGGCCTCTGCGAGATCGCGTTCCGTGCCGAGAGCCGCGAGCACGTCGACGCGCTGGCGCGCGACCTGGCGTCACGCGGGGCGACGGTGCTCGATCCGCCGCGCGAGTATCCCGACTACGTGCCGGGGTACTACGCGGTCTTCTTCACCGACCCCGACGGCATCAAGCTCGAGCTGGTGCACATCCCGGGTTAGCTCTCCGGACAGCGCACGGCGGTCCACGTCCCGGTGCGCCCGTCCGTGCCGACGGCGAACTCGCTCGCCGGGCCGAGAACCGCCGACCCCAGCGACCCGAAGAGCCGCACGTCGGTGTCACCCGACGGGATGCTGCACGAGAGCCGACCCGAGGTGGTGACGGCGCAATCGCCGGCCGCGAGCGTGGTGACCACCGAGCCGTCGTCCGCCAGCTCCTCCGTCGGCCGCGACGCGCCGAGGCCGTTCGGCGAGACGATGAGCGGCAGGCGAAGCGTCGTCGGAGGTCCGTCGGCGCGGATCGTGAGCAGCCAGCAGCCGGCGAACCGCGTGGGCGATGGGTCAGCATCCTTCCGCGTCATCGTCAGCGCGGTGCCGCCCTGCACACTGGTGAGGTCGGCGGTGATCGTGAGATCCGCGAACCGCGTCGCGCGGCCGGTGCCGTCGACGGCGATGGCCGCATCGGTACCGGTCTGGCGATCGCCGGCGAAGAGCAGGCGACGACGGGCCCGGAGCCGCATCCGGAGCGACAGCACGTCGCGCGTGCCGAGGGCAACGTCCGTCGCGATCCGGCCGGGGGCCGTGCGCGTGGTCACCGTGACCGCCGGAGCCGTCGTGGCACTGCCCGGCAACGTGACGCCCGCGTCCCATGCGCCCTCGTAGTTGTCGGGAATGCCGGACACGCCGAGCACCTTGCGATCGCGGCAACGGCCACGATTGCAGAAGAGCCCCTTGCCGCCGGGCTCACCCGTGCCGTCGAAGTCGGACGGCAGGCAGAGCCGCGCCGCCGGATTGTCGCTGAGCAGTCGGTAACAGGCGTACGCGGGCAGGTCGGGCGTCTCCGGCAGCAGCACCGAGATGGCGGCCGAGGTGTCGAGGTCGATCAGCCGATCCTCGAGGGCGAGCTGGACACGGTTTCGCGCCGGGCCGTGCGGCCGGGCCGTCCCGCGGATCGGGAACGATCGCAGCCGCTCTTCGCGTCCCTGCCGGCGCCGGGTGCACACGCGATCGGCACGCGCGAGCTCGGCGCGACGCGCGAACTGGAAGATGATCTGACCCTGGTTGTTGCGGAGGATGGTCGAGAACGCGACCACTGACGGCCCCGCATCGGCGGAGAAATCGACCGCGGGGCACTCGTAGCGCTGCGGATCGGCGGCGAGCGCGGACACGACGCCCCCGAGCACCAGCACCGCCGCCGCGACGATCCGCATCGCTCTGCCATACGCCAGAGCGATGCGGAGGACAAAGACCCGCGGCTCCTACTCCTGGCAACGCTTGCCCTTCTCGGCGCCCGGGCAGACGTTGTTGCCCGCGTTGCCCTGCGCCTTGTCGTTGCCGTCGTTGCCGACGAGGACGTCGTCGCCGGCGCCGCCCTTGATGACGTCGTCGCCGCTGCCGGCATCGATGTGGTCGTTGCCCGGACCGCCGACGATGAGGTCGTTGCCCGGACCGCCGTGGATCTCGTCGTCGCCGCCCTTGCCGTTGATGCGGTCGCGGCCGCCGCGGCCGACGATGACGTCGGCGAGCTTCGTGCCGTTCAGGCGATCGTTGCCCGACGTGCCGATGACCGCGGACTTGGTGCTCTGCTGCACGCAGCTGCCCGCGAGGTCGGCCGGCGCATCGACGAACGGGACGTTCCAGTCTGCGTCGTTCGGGAACGGCTCCGGATCGGGCCGCGGGTCCTTCGCGGGATCGGTGGCGAACGTGCCCGGCAGCGTGATCGCGAAGCCGATGCAGCCGCCCGCCGGGCAGTCGACGTCGCGCACCGCGGCCTGGCAGGCCTCGGAGTCGTCGTCCTGGCACTCCGCGTAGAACGGGTCGGTCATGTCGGTGATGCTGCACTTGCACGCGCCGCCCTGCCACGAGCAGAAGCTGGGCGGCTGGCAGTTCGCCTCCCGGGCACTCTCGAAGTCCGCGGCGAACGCGCCCATGTCGACGGTGACCTCGACGATGCCGCTCTTCGCATCGTACGTCGGCGCCGGCCACGACGCCGGCCAGGTTCCGGTCGGCAGGTCGGGATCGAACACCAGCGGCGACGTCGCGATGTTCGCGCGCACGATGGAGAGGTCGCGCGTGGGCACGAAGTCGGCGTTCGCGCCGACGTACAGCTGATACGTCTGCCGCGTGTCCTTCGTCGCGAAGAGCAGGAACGTGTAGTACGTCTCCCGGGGCTGGAAGACGGTGTAGCGCGGCGTCACGTCGGGCTGGAGACCGGCCTTCTGGCGCATCGCCGAGACGGTCGTGTCGATGTAGTACTTGCCGTGGTTCGGCGTCAGGCTGTTGCGCTGCCACATGGCCTCGCCCATCAGCCGGATGCTGCGCGCCACGGGGTTGAGCTTCTTCGCCTGCTGCTCCGCTTTGGTCAGGTACTGCCGGTACAGCGGTACGCCATAGCAGTCCCGCGTCGTGCAGGTCTGGTTCCAGACGGCCGGATCGCAGTCGCCCTTCGCCGCGCAGCGCGGGTACACCACCGTCGACACGTACGCGTACGGGCTCGTGCGTGCGGTCATGTCGGACTCGCACTCGACCGCCTCGACCGGCGCCGCGAAGAACTCGTCGAGGTTCACCGAGATGGTGCCGACGAGACCCGTCAGCGAGCCGTCGTCGTCGTTGAGCACGGTCTGGCGGTCGATGTCGGTGAAGCCGGTGAACATCGCGTCGTTCCAGGTGCAGTAGCGTCCCTTCACCGCGGCGAAGTCGGTGACGAACGTGCCCGGCTCGAAGCTCGGCTCGACGACGAAGTGCCGGATGTCGACGTTGTCGAAGAACAGCCCCTTCGAGCGGAACGCCGGCGGGTAGTAGAAGCCGTTCGGCTGCTTCCACGCGATCGCGGCGTTCGGCAGGTAGCACGACTCGCCGGACGCGTCGCTCCGCTTCGGCACACCGAGCGCGCGGCCGTACATGAACTTGCTGTTGCCGCAGTAGCCGTTCGTGATGTCGCAGCCGTCGATCGTCGTCGTCTTGACGTCGAGGTAAGCGTTCGAGTCCTGCGTCGCCGGGCCGTCGTAGATGCTGAAGAGCCGCTGGTTGGCGGCGAAGTTGTCGATGGGGAACGCCACGCCCTCTGCCCGCGACAGACAGTTGTTGCCCTCGGTGGTGTCGCAGGCGAGGCCGCTCGTCGGGTTGAACGGGCCCGCGGCCGACGCGTACGGATTGTCCGGCTGCGTGCTGCCGACGAAGACGCTCTTGCGCGCGTGCGCCCAGTGCCCACCGATGGTCGACGCGTGCGTGTAGTCGCCGCCGGTGACGAACGTGAGGCCGCCGTTCTGCACGTCGGTGAGCACGCTGTTCGTGTAGAGGTACCACCACGGGCGCAGCCACACCGCGGCGAAGTTCGTCTGCGCCCAGTGGAACGACGTCGTGTAGTCGTCGAGCACCGTCACCGCGCAACGGTCCTTCTGGTTGTTCCCGCACAGCGGGACCGTGGCGCAGTCGGGATCACTGTCCTTGCAGAGCGTCGCGAAGCGGCCGCCGCCCTGGTCGACCTGCGGGTAGTAGCCGGACGCGTATTGGCCGTCCCAGGCCGGCGACAACGTGTTCGGTACCGGCTGCAGCGCGATGGCCGGTGGCCCGCCGACGCCGAGGCACGCCGTCGTGTTGCCGACGACGTTGAACGAGTTCATCGCCGTCGAGCAGTAGTTCCCCTCGAAGCGCTTCAGCGGCGTCGTCGACGCGCGGTCGAACGTGCCCGGCGTCGAGAGCTGCATCGCCGCGTACGACTCCCACTTCTGGTTGCGCGAGCCGCCGCTGGTCGCGCCGGGTACGAGCCAGTAGCACGTGCCGCAGGCGGTGGCGCCGACGGCCATGTTGCCGATGAAGTCGTTGTAGCCGTTCATGATCCAGAAGATCGACGGGTGGTCGACGTCGGAGTTGAACGGCACGCGCTCGATGTTGAAGTCGCCCTGCGAGGTCAGGATGCCCGGCACCTGCCGCGGGTTCTGGTCGTTCAGCACCGCCGCACGCGCGAAGATGCCGATGTTCGAGTGGTAGCGGTTCCGGATCTCCACGCCGTCCTCGATGTAGAAGCCGTGCCCGATCGATTTCCAGCCGACGTTGCGCTCGAGCGTCACGTCCTGCGTCGCGTGGACGACGTAGAAGCGCGTCATCGACTCGTTGACGGAGCAGTCCTTCACGTAGGTGTCCGCCGGTACCTGGCGCGCCATGTGGAAGTGGACGGGATAGTGGCCGAGGCGGCCGCCCTGCCCGAGCTGCACCAGCTCGACGCCGTGGAGCTGGAACTTCTTCACGCCGGCGCGGACGATCGTGTGGCCGCCGATGAAGTTCCCGGGCTCCTCGGTGAACTCGCTGAGATGCATGTCGCCGCCCGAGACGATGCGGATGCTGCGGCTCAGCAGCGCCACCGCGGCGCGCGTCTCGGCGGCGTCGCGCGTGATGCCGAGCCGCGACGGCAGGTTCGCCAGCGAGTAGCGCTCGCCGTTGTGCGCGTGGTCGAGCGGGTGGTCGAGCTGGAACGAGCCGTCGGGGTTGATCGCCGTGATGGTCCGCTGCTCGGAGTGCCCGGGGAGGTAGTCGGTCGTCGTGATCACGATCTCGTCGCCGGGGCCCCAGTCGACCGCGCGGTCGACCTTGATCGACGGCGCGCCCTTCGCGACCGAGCCGTCGAGACGGCGCCAGCTGGTGCCGGAGTCGGTCGGATCGAGGTCGGTGAAGGTGGCGCCCTTCTTGCCGTAGAGCGTGATCGTGCCGCCGTAGCCGACGGCGAGCACCTTGTACCCGAAGTAACCCTTCGTCGTGCCGCCGTCGTCGTACGGGAGCGGGTCGTAGTGGTAGAAGTAGTCGGTGACTCCGCCCGGCAACGTCTGCTTGCTGGCGCCGTTCGAGTTCCAGATGAGGTCCGGCACGCCGCAGTTGCCGGCCGGCGACTTGCAGGTGATGCCCTGCCCGCCGTTGCCGAAGTTCCCGAACGGCTGCGCGCCGCGGTCGGGGCCGTAGAGCGCGATCGTGAGCTTGCCGCCGGCGGTGCCGATCGGCGCCTCCGGCGTGCCGGCCGTCAGGATACCGTCGTTCTCGACGAGGATGCTCGTCGCCCAGAACTCGATCTCGCTGTCGCTGAAGGTCAGCGTGCCACCCGCGAGCACGTTGACGTCGCCGTACCAGTAGGTGCCGGGTCCCACCGTGCAGGCGCCGACGATCTCGAGGTCCTCGCCGGTACCGGCGGGGAGCTGATCCATCATGCCGTCCGGGCACGGGACCGCGCGCGCGACGTCCGCTCCCGCGACCGCCAGCAGCGCCAGCATCCCCATCCACGCGACCCGTCCACGAACTGCCGGCATGTCGTACCTCCGCCCCGCGATTGTTCCGGGCAACCGCCGTTCCGGTCAATGGATGTTCCAGTCAAAGGACGTGTGGTTCAAGCAGACGTGTCGTGACGCACAGCTAGTGAGCTGGCTCGGGACACCATCCGCGGCCGCTTGAGCCGCGCGCATCGACGGCCTATGGCACCCGCGATGCGCACGTCGTGGCGGCCCCTGGTGGGTCTCGTCCTGGCCTGGGTGGCCGTCACGCAGGCGGCGCCCCCAGCCTGCCCAACGCTCGCCGGGACGCCGAAGCGTCTGGTGTCGCTGACACCGGCGATCACCGAGACCCTGTTCGCGATCGAAGCCGGTGCGCAGGTGGTCGGCGTCAGCGACTACTGCGTGGACCCACCGGAGGCGTTGAAGCTGCCACGCCTCGGGACGACGATGGCGCCGAACTATCAGGGCATCGCGCGGGCCGAGCCCGCGTTGATCCTGGCGCAGCAGACGCTGCACGTACGCACGCCCGAGCTGCGCGCCCTGGCCCCCACCTGCCTGCTGCCGTGGACCACGCTCGACGACGTCCTGACCGGCATGCGCGAGCTCGGCGTCATCACGGGGCACGCGGCCGCCGCGAACGACCTCGCCGACCTGCTCGGCGCGCGGCTCTCGGCGACGCCGCCCGCGAACGCGCCGCGCGTGCTCCTGGTGCTCGCGTCCCCGGAGGCCACCGTCGACGACGTGTGGTTCGTGCAGCGCAACTCGATCCAGGGCTCGGCGCTCGGCGCGGCGGGCGGACGGAACGCCGTCGACGAAGACGTCGCCGGCTTTCCCCGCATGAACCGCGAGCGGCTGCTGAAGGTCGCCCCCGACGTCGTCATCCTCCTGCTGCCGAAGCCCGATCCCGCGGCGGCGACGAAGCTGGTCGCGCAGTGGAAGCAGCTCTCGACGCTGCCCGCCGTGCGCGCGAACCGCGTCACGGTGATCGACGCGCCCGAGGCGTTCGTGAGCGGGCCGCGTATCCTGACGCTGATGGACCGCTTGTCGACGGAGCTGCGCCGGATGGTCGGCCAGCCCTAGAGCGCGGCGCGCACTACTGGCCCGCCGGCGCCGTGCCGCCCGGCGTGAAGCGGAAGAGCTGGAACGGCGCCGCCGCGCGCATCGTCGACGACGGCACGAAGAGCACGTCCTGCAGCGCGCTGCACGACACGTAGAGCCAACCGTCGGGACCGAAGCTCAGCCCGTCGGGCCAGCGCAGCCGCGGGTCCTTCACGAGCGTGCGCAGCGTCCGGTCCTGCCCGAGCGCCAGCACGGCCGAGTGCTCCGGATCGGTGACGTACACGGTACCCTGGTCGTCCGTGCTGAGCCCGTCGCTGATCGTCTTCGGCGCGAAGCGCTCGACGCGCTCGCCGAGCGCTTCGGGCGACAGCGCGACGTCGTTCAGGTCGCGCACGCGGACGCGGTACATGGTGCCGCCCGTGACGGGCCCGTAGTAGAGCCACTCGCCGGCGCGATCGAGCGCGATCGAGTCGATGCCGATGCGCAGCGTGAAGACGCCCAGCACCACGATGTCGCGGCCGGGCGCCTGGATGCGGTAGTCCTCCGTCAGCACGGACGGATGCTCGTGCAGGACGCGGCGGCTCGTCTTCGCGACGATGTCGTAGACGATCACCGCCGGCGAGTGCACGATCGGGCTCGCCTCGGCGATGTAGATCTTCTCGCCCGCCGGATCGACCTGGAAGTCGTTCAGCATCGACAGGAATCCGGCGACGTCGGACGGGAAGTCGTAGCGATGGACCTCGCGCCCGCTCGCGAGGTCGAACGCGAGCAGGCGCGGCTGGCCCCAGCCGTAGCCGCCATGGTCGAGCGTCCAGAGACGGTTCTGGCGATCGATGCGCAGCGACAGCACCGTGTCGAAGAGCGCCGACTGGTCGGCCACCGGGTACGGCACGGGTTTTCCGTCGCGCAGCTCGAGCACTTTGAGGGGCGGGTTGCCGTCGGGGTGGTAGGTGAAGAAGACGCGCCCGTCGGCGGACACGGCGACGTTGCCCGGCGGGTACTCGAGGTTCGCGACCACCTCGATCGCCGTCGACGGGATCGCCGGCGCGGTCGTACGGTCCTCGAGCCGCCCGCCGCCGCCGAAGAAGATGCGCACGACGACGAGGAAGAGCAGGACGATCGCGACCAGACCGAGGATGAGCCGCTTCACGACGCGGGCGGCTCCTGCGCGGCCTGCAGGGCCGAGACGATCCGCCGGATGCGATCGGCGTTCGTCCCGAGATCGCCGCGTCCGTCACGCGACTTGGAGCGCATGTCGACGCGGCTGCCGGTGCCGTCGGGCCGCACGCGGATCACGATGTCGTCGTGGAAGCCGAACAACCGGGTCGTCGCGACCGCTTCGAGCTCACCCGCGGCGGGATCGCGACGGACGACCGTCCAGTCGGGCTGCGCGAGCGCGACGCTTTCCACGCGCACGTAGGCCGCACCTGGTGCGACGGCGAGCTTCGCGGGACCGAGATCGGGACAGCACGACCGCTGCACGGCGGCGTACACGGGCGGATAGGCCATGTCGCGCCCGGCGTTTTCGGGCGCCGCCGTCGCCTCCTTGAACGCGGGCGGATTCTCCAGATCGGTCGTGAAGTCGTTGATGGCGGGTGCGCCGCGGCTGTTGATGGCGAGACCCACGAACACCAGGCCGGCGAGGCCCGCCAGCATGCGGAGCCGGCCCGAGCCGCGCCCGCGCGCCGCCTGGACGAGGGCCAGCACGCCGACGACCAGCGACGTCAGCCCACCCACCGCGAACAGGCCGAACCCGACCAGGCCCGGGACCACCCGAAGCCACGCCAGGAGCGGACCGAGTGCGAGCACCGCGAGGGCGATCAGCCCCGCCACGTCGAGGCGCCGCGAAGGCGGTGTCCTCCCTGACAGCCGTCCCATGGCGGGCACCGGTATCGGACGCCGTCGGGCACAGTCAACCGCATGCGGGCACTGCTTCACCCCGCGTCGGGCACGGGCTATACCGGACCGGCCCGTCATGTCCGCGTCCGGTACACCTCTCGTGGTCGGGATCGTGCTGGCCGGCGGTGAAGGCAAGCGCCTCCACCCGCTGACCCGCGATCGCGCGAAGCCCGCCGTCCCGTTCGGCGGTCGCTATCGCATCATCGATTTCGTCCTCTCGAACCTCGTCAACTCCGGCATCTACAAGCTGAGCGTCATCACGCAGTACAAGGCGGGATCGCTCATGCAGCACCTCGCGCGCGGCTGGCAGCTGGCGCCGCAGATGGGCCACTACGTCGCGCCGGTGCCGCCCGCGATGAACCTCGGCCCGCGCTTCTTCTCCGGCAGCGCCGACGCCGTGCTGCAGAACCTCGACGTCATCGAGAACGAGCGGCCGACCCACGTGTGCGTGTTCGGCGCCGACCACATCTACAAGATGGACGTCCGCCAGATGCTCGCGTTCCACATCGACCGCGACGCGGACGCGACGGTCGCGTGCATCCCCGTCCCGGTGGCGGAGGCCGGCGGCTTCGGCATCGTCGAATGCGACGCGCGCCAGGCGGTCACCGGCTTCCTCGAGAAGCCGGCGCTCCCGCCCGACGCCACGGGCACCCGGCTCGCATCGATGGGCCTCTACATCTTCCGCGCCGACGCGCTCACCCGCCTGATCCGCGCCGACGCCGAGCGCGCCGAGTCGGCGCACGACTTCGGCCGCGACATCCTCCCCGGCATGGTGTCGACGGGCCGGCTGTTCGCGTACGACTTCTCGACGAACACCGTCCCCGGGATGAAGGAGCACGAGCGCGGCTACTGGCGCGACATCGGCACGCTCGACGCCTACTGGCAGGCATCCGAAGATCTCGTGTCGGTGTCGCCGTCGTTCAGCCTCTACAACCCCGAGTGGCCGATCTACACCGCGTACTACCCGAGCGCGCCGGCCAAGTTCGTCTTCTCCGACCGCGAGCAGAACCGCGTCGGCATCGCGACCGACTCGATGGTGTCCGAGGGCTGCATCATCAGCGGCGGCCACGTCGACCGCTCGATCCTCGGGCTGCGCGTGCGCGTGAACAGCTTCTCCAGCGTCAGCGAGTCGGTGCTGTTCGACGACGTCGACGTCGGCCGCCACGCGCGCATCCGCCGCGCCATCATCGACAAGGGCGTCACGATCCCGCCCGGCACGACGATCGGGTACGACCTCGAGGCCGACCGCACGCGGTTCACGATCAGCGACGGCGGCATCGTGGTCGTCGCCAAGGGCATGCAGATCGACTGATGCAGGTGCATCGCGGCCCGGTGCGGAACGGCCTCTCGCTCGCGTGGGTGCGGGAGGGCGTCGGCGGCGTGCCGCTCCTGCTCGTCCACGGCTGGCCCGAAACCAAGCGCATCTGGTGGCGGAACGTGGCGCCGCTCGCCGCGGCCGGGTTCGAGGTGATCGTCCCCGACCTGCGCGGCTTCGGCGACTCCGACCTCGCGACCGACGGATTCTACGATCCGGCCGCGCACGCCCGCGACATGTACGCGCTGGTCCACGACGTACTGGGCCACGAGCACTGCGTCGCCGTCGCGGGCGACCTCGGCGGCGTCGTCGTCCAGGACCTCGGGTTGCGCTTCCCCGGGTTCGTCGTGCGGCAGTGTCTCTTCAACACGGTGCTGCCGATGCTGGACGACGCCTACGCCGCGGCCGGCATCCCGCCCGATCTCCCGCGCACGCAGCGTCCGGAGACCGACTACTTCGTGCGCCAGGCCACGGACGCCGACGGGCTCGCGGCCGAGCTCGCCACGCCGGCGCTCCGGCGGCGCTACGTCGAGACGTTCTACGGCCCGCGCTTCTGGGGCGCGCCGGGCGCGTTCGACCGCGACGACGTCGCGTTCATGGTCGAGCCGTTCGAAGACGCCGGCACGTTCCGCGCGAGCATCGCGAACTACGAGATCTCGTCCGGCGCCCGCCCGCTGTCGGAGCCGGTCCACTTCTTCGAGACGAATCCGGTTCCGACGCTCGTGCTCTACGGCCCCGAGGACCACGTCGTCGGGCGCACCTTCATGGCCAAGAGCGAGGTCGCATTTCCCGAGCGCGTCGGACCGCTGATCGTTCCCGGTGCGGGACACTTCCTCCAGTGGGAGCGCGCCGACGTCCTCAATCAGACGCTCCGCTACTTCTGCGCCGACCTGCTCGCGCGGCGCTGATGTCCCGGCTGTACGAGCGGCCGGGCGGACACTACGCGACCCACCGCCGCGCCGATCCGCGCTGGGCCGCGCACATCGCCGGCGCGCTCGGCGATGCGCGCATCGTGGTGAACGTCGGGGCGGGCGCCGGGTCGTACGAGCCCACCGATCGAACGGTCGTCGCCGTCGAGCCCGCGACGGCGATGCTGGCGCAGCGACCGCGCGCGGCGGCGCCGGCCGTGCGCGCCGTCACCGAGGCGCTGCCGCTCGCCGACGGTCGCCGACTACGTGCCGGCGCTCGTCGCGCACGAGGCGCACCTCGTCACGCTGGACGCGGTCACGCGTCACCTGCAGACGCGCGACGTTCGTCCGCTCCTCGTCCCGTCCGACTGCACCGACGGGTTCATGGCGGCGTACTGGGCGCGGCCCGAGGCCTACCTCGACGCGTCGGTGCGCGCCGCCATCTCCGGGCTGGCGCTGCTCGACCAGACGGTCGTGACGACGGCGATGCGCCGGCTCGCCGACGACCTCGCCACGGGCCGCTGGGACGCCGCGCATCCGGGGCTGCGCACGCGCGACGCGCTCGACGTGGGCTACCGGCTCGTCGTCGCCGAGGGCTGAGCGACCACCACGGGCGGCGCCGCGAGCAGCACCCGCTCCGTCCGCAGGAACAGGAACAGCATGCCCACCGCGGAGACGACGTTGCCGAGCGCGATTGTCGTGAAGACGGCGCGCTCGCCGAGGCCGAGCCGCACGCAGACGACCGCCGCGACCAGCACCCCCGCGACCCGCAGCGCCATCCAGACGAGCGGCACCGTCGCGCGCCCGAGCGCCTGGAACGCGAAGGCGATCACCATGCTGATGCCGAGGAACGCGTACGACGGACCGATGATGCGGAAGTACGTCGTTCCGACGGCGTGGATGCCCGGGTCGTCGGTGAAGAGGCCGAGCCACAGCGACGGGCGCCACCAGAGCACGCCGCCGGCGATCGCCAGGATGGCGGTCGTGATCGCACCGGCGCGCACCACGTACGCGCGGACGAGATCGTGGCGCTGCGCGCCCGACGCCATGCCGACCAGCGTCAGCACCGCGGCGCCGAACCCGTAGGCGAACGACAGGAGGAGAAAGTCGAGCCGCGTGCCGAGCCCGTAGGCCGCGAGGTCGGGCGCGCCGAGCCGCGCCACCACACCCGTCAGCACCATGAGCCCGACGTTGCTGATCGACGTCGACAGCGCCGCGGGCACGCCGACGCGGAGGATCTCGGTCACCGGCGCCAGCGAGTCGCCGCGCAGGACCGGATGCACCGTCGAGCGGCCGCCGAGGACGAACATGGCGCGCGGGAACGTCGCCACCAGCTGGCACGCGAGCATCGCGAGCGCGCCGCCGACGAGCCCCCACCCGAACGTGAACATGAAGAGCGGGGTCACGACCATCTGCAGGCAGAGCGACGTGCTCGACCAGATGGCGGGCACGCGCACGTTGCCCTCGCCGCGGAGCACGCTGTCGAACATGCCGCCGAGGAACGTGACCGCGGCGCCGCCGAAGAGCACGCGGGCGAAGAGCGTCGCCTGCTCGAGGATCGCGCCACTGCCGCCGAGCCACGCGAAGATCGTCGGCGCGCCGACGAGGACGACGGCGCCGAAGGCCAGGCCGATGACGACGCTCAGCACGAGCGCCTGGCCCGACAACGCCGCGGCTTCGCGCGGCCGCCCGCCGCCGAGTGCGCGCGCCACCGCCGACGACGCGCCCGCGCCGATACCGCCGCCCATCGCGGTGATCGCGAGCAGCGAGATCGGGAACACGAGCGAGACGGCGCCGATGGCGTCGACCCCGAGCCGGCTGACGAAGTACGTGTAGACGACGTTCGAGATCGCCGAGACGGCCATCACGAGCGTCGTCGGCGCGGCCAGCCGCACGATCGCCTGCAGCGGCGGCATCCCGAGCAGCCGCCCGGTCTCCGCCGGACGGCCGGCGCTCGCAGCCGCGCTGCTCGACATGGGCGCTGCTTCTCGACCGCGCGTCACGCCAGGTCAAGCGCGCCGTCTTGCGTCGTCGACGCGAATGACGATACCGACCATCGAATGAGCGACGCTCCCTACGTGGTCCAGAAGGTCGAGTGGTTCCAGTTCCGCGCACCGGACGGCGAAGCGTTCTTCGTCATGGTGTCGAGCCTGCCGAACGGCTTCTTCACCGCCGTGCCGTGCGAGGTGCAGCTGACGCGCGCCGAGCACGGACTGATGGCGCTCGCGGCGAGCCCCGACGAGGCGCTCGCACAGCTGCAGTCGACGCTCGCCGGCAAGGCGCGCACCGACATCTTCCCGGCGGGCGGCCACTCCTGATGGCCGCGGCGGCGCGCGGCACGGCGCTGACGGTCGCAGCGATCCTGTTCGCGGTGCTCGCCGGCTCGAACCTGCTGAAGCCGTTCCAGATCCTCGGCCCGCAGACGGGCTTCGTGCTCTTCGGCGAGCGTCTCGAGGGCGCCGCGAACACCGTCGCCGGTCCGCTCTTCGGCCTCTTCCTGCTCGTCTACGCGATCGGGATCTGGGGCATGAAGCGGTGGGCGCTCCCGCTCGCCTGGATCTACGCCGCCTACGTCGTCGCCAACCTCCTGCTGTTCCGGTTCCGCACCGAGACGCCGCCCGGCGTCGGCTACATGATCTTCGGGCTCGTCTACATGCTGGTCGCGATCGGCGTGTCGGGCGGCGCCGCGTGGCTGCTGTCGCGCCGAAAGGCGGAGCTGGTCTGATGCAGTTCGCGATCCAGGTCGGCGGCGGCCAGGTCCGCCACGAGCAGAGCGGCATCGACGCGATCGTCGAAGAGACGCAGCTCGCCGAGGCGCTGGGCTTCGACGTCGTCTTCGTGCCCGACCACTACGTGTTCGAGGCGCTCGGCACGCTGCAGCGCGAGAAGCCGGCCTACGAGATGTTCTTCGTGATGGCGACGCTAGCGCAGCGCACGAAGACGATCCGCATCGGCAGCCACGTCGCGTGCATGCTGTTCCGCCACCCGGCGCTGACGGCCCGGCTGTTCGCGCAGATCGACGAAGCCAGCGGCGGCCGCGTGATCGCGGGCGTCGGCGCGGGCTGGACGCGCAGCGAGTTCGAGATGATGGGCATCCCCTTCCCCGACGTCTCGGACCGACTGCACGTCATGGACGAGGCGGTCCTGGTGATGCGCGGGCTCTGGGCGTCGGAGAGCTACTCGTTCGCCGGCGATTACTTCACCGTCACCGACGCCGTCTGCCTGCCGAAGCCCACGCAGCAGCCGGGTCCGCCGCTCATGCTCGGCGGCAGCGGCGCCGGGATCCTGCGTCGCGCCGGCGCATGGGCAGACATCATCCACATGATCCCGCGCCTCGGCGACGCCGGCACGACGACGATCGAGGAGGTGCAGAAGTTCTCGGACGAGGCGCTGCCGGCGAAGCTGGCCCGCGTCCGCAAGGCCGAGACCGAGGCCGGCCGCGATCCCGGAAGCGTGCGGTTCGCGACGACCGTCTTCACCTACGCGCCCACGACGTCGCCCGAGCAGACCGAGTCGATCGCGCAGGGCATGGCGGGCATGTTCGGCCTGACGCCCGACGCCCTGCGCCGCCATCCGATCGCCCTGATCGGCACCCCCGAGGAGATGGCGACCGAGCTCCGCCGCCGCGAGCGCGAGCACGGGCTGTCGCTGCTGGCGATCAACTTCTCGAGCAGCGAGCAGATCCGGACGTTCGGCGAGCAGGTCCTGCCACGGATGCGCTGAGCGCTACGCCAACGCACGCACAGGGTACGCTGCGCGATACCAGACGAGCGCGCACCCGAAGGTGACGGCGACCTGGACGACGGCCCACGGCCATCCCCTCGCGGGATCGTCGAGGACCCGCGACGCGGCCCACACGCCGGTTCCCATCACGAGCGGACAGGTTGCGAGCAGCAGCCCGAGCTTCGGCAAACCGGACGTCATCACGGTCGGCGGTCGGCCGTCCGCGCCCCGCGACCGCAACCGCCTCAACAACCAGTCGACCCAGGCCATGTATGCGACGACGGCCAGCGAGACGAACAAGCGTGTCTCGGGCGTGATGCCGTAGCGCTGGAGTGCGACGCCCAGCAGGCACCCGGGCAGTGTGCACGTCGCCATGAAGACCGCGAACCGCAGATCGGGGCGTCGATGCACGACGCATGCGTAGACGATGTGGCCGTCAGGGATCAACCAAACCCGACTAGGAACGCGCCCAAAGGTACCAAATGGTCCCGGTTTTCGGGATTCCTGCTTCCGACTTAGCGCGTCCATGTGGTACGCCCCGACGCGGGCACACCGAGGGGGTTCCATGTCGAGATCGTTCCATCGTTGGCTGCTGTCGGTCCTCTTGCTGACCGGCTGCGCCGCATCCGCCGCCGCGCAGACCTTCACCACGTTCGAGACCGGCCAGGTCCGACCGCTGGCGATGTCGCCCGACGGCACGCGCCTGTTCGCCGTGAACACGCCGGACAACACGCTCGAGATCTTCTCGGTGTCGGCCGGCGGCCTGACGCGGACCGCGTCCGTCCCCGTCGGCCTCGAGCCGCTCGCGGTGGCCGCGCGGACGAACGGCGAGGTCTGGGTGGTGAACCACCTCTCCGACTCGGTCAGCATCGTCGACGTCGCATCGAGCCCGCCGCGCGTGACGCGCACGCTGCTCGTCGGCGACGAGCCGCGCGACATCGTCTTCGCCGGTCCGGGACTGAACCGCGCCTTCATCACGACGGCGCACCGCGGTCAGAACAGCCCGGTCGATCCACAGCTCACCGTCGAGGGCGTCGGCCGCGCCGACGTCTGGGTGTTCGACGCGCTGGCCCTCGGCGTCTCCCTCGGCGGCACGCCGCTCGGCATCGTGACGTTGTTCGGCGACACGCCGCGCGCCCTCGCCGTCGCGCCCGGCGGCGGAACCGTCTACGCGGCGGTCTTCCACTCCGGCAACCAGACCACGACCGTGTCGGAAGGCGCGGTCTGCAACGGCGGCGCCGCCGCGGCGCCGTGCAACGTCAACGGGTTCACGATGCCGGGCGGCCTGCCTGCGCCGAACACGAACTTCCAGGGCCTCTTCCAGCGTGAGGTCGGCCTGATCGTCAAGTTCAACCAGACCGTCAGCCAGTGGCAGGACGAGCTCGGCCGCAACTGGAACAACGCGGTCCGCTTCTCGCTGCCCGACCAGGACGTCTTCGCGATCAATGCGAACACGCTCGCGCAGAGCGCGGCGCACGCCCACGTCGGCACGATCCTGTTCAACATGGTCGTGAATCCGGTGTCCGGGAAGGTCTACGTCAGCAACACCGACGCGCGGAACGAGGTGCGTTTCGAGGGACCCGGCACCTTCTTCGGCAGCACGACGGTGCAGGGACACCTGCAGGAGGCGCGCATCACCGTCATCGACGGCGCCACCGTCACGCCGCGCCACCTGAACAAGCACATCGATTACGACGTGCGTCCGGCGCCGGCCAACGTCGCCCCGCGCAGCCTGGCACAGCCGAACGGCATGGTCGTCAATGCAGCCGGCACGACGCTGTACGTGGCCGCGCTCGGCTCCAGCAAGGTCGGCATCTTCGACACGGCCCAGCTCGAGAACGACACGTTCACGCCGTCCGCCGGCGACCACGTCGTGCTGACGGGCGGCGGGCCGACGGGGCTCGTCCTCGACGAGCCGCGCGGCCGCCTCTACGTGATGACCCGCTTCGACAACGCCGTGAAGGTGGTCGACACGGGCGCGCGCACGCAGATCGCCGCGCACCCGCTGCACAGCGCGGAGCCGGCGTCCGTGAAGAACGGCCGGCCGGTGCTCTACGATGCGATGCTGTCGTCGAGCAACGGCGAGGCGTCGTGCGCGAGCTGCCACATCTTCGGCGACTTCGACAGCCTCGCGTGGGACCTCGGCAACCCGGACGACACGATGCTGAACAACCCGAATCCCATCCGCCTGCCCGGCATCGACCCCGACTTCCATCCGCTGAAGGGCCCGATGACGACGCAGAGCCTGCGCGGCATGGCCGACCACGGCCCGATGCACTGGCGCGGCGACCGCACCGGCGGCAACGATCCCGGCGGCGACCCGCTCGACGAGGTGGCGGCGTTCAAGAAGTTCGACGTCGCGTTCGAGGGCCTCCTCGGCAAGGCGACCATGATCGCACCGGCCGACATGGACCGGTTCACGGACTTCATCCTCCAGGTGATGTACCCGCCGAACCCGATCCGTCCGCTCGACAACTCGCACAGCGCGGCGGCCGCGGCCGGCCGCACGCGCTACTTCAACGTGGTCACCGACGCCTTCGCGACCTGCAACGGCTGCCACGTGCTGGACGCGTCGCAGGGCTTCTTCGGCGGCGACGGGCAGACGACCTTCGAGAACGAGCCGCAGATGATGAAGGTCCCGCACCTGCGCAACCTGTACCAGAAGGTCGGCATGTTCGGCATGCCGGCGGTGCCGTTCCTCAACCCGGGCAACAACGGCGACCTCGGCCCGCAGGTCCGCGGCTTCGGCGTCCTGCACGACGGCAGCATCGACACGCTCGTCCGCTTCCTGCGCGCCACCGTCTTCAGCAACACGGTGGCGCAGGCGCAGCAGCTCGAGCAGTTCATGTTCGAGTTCGACTCGAACCTGGCGCCGATCGTCGGCCAGCAGATCACGCTGACGGCGACGAACGGCGCCGTCGTCGGGCCGCGCATCAACCTGCTGCTCGCGCGCGACACGGCGAACGAGTGCGAGCTCACGGTGAAGGGCACGATCGCCGGCCTGCAGCGCGGCGCCGTCCGCCTGCCGTCGGGGCTGTTCCAGACCGACCGCGCGAGCGAGCCCACGCTCACCGACCCGCAGGTGCGCGCGCTCGCGGCCGTCCCCGGGCAGGAGCTCACGTACACCTGCGTTCCGCCCGGCTCGGGCCAGCGCATCGGCGTCGACCGCGACGGCGACGGCGCTTTCGACCGCGACGAGATCGACGCCGGCACCGACCCGGCCGATCCGGCGAGCTTCCCGGGCTCGTTCGACTACACGCTCATCCAGACGACGTCGCTCACCCTGAAGGACGACTCGACACCGCCGGCGAACCCGGCGAAGCGCAAGGTGTCGTTCAAGTCGACGACGAAGCTCGATCCGATGGCGAACCGCATCACGCCGCCGGCGCCGGGCTCGGCGGGCGACCCGACCCTCCACGGCGCGACCGTCGTCGTCTACAACGGCGCCGGGCTGACGAACGACGCGGCGACCGTGCCGCTGCCCGCGAGCGGCTGGACGCTCCTCGGCACCCCGGCGAACCCGAAGGGCTACCGCTTCAAGCAGTCGGGCGGAACGATCGGCACCGTCATCCTGAAGGCCGACTCGCTCACCGTGAAAGGCGGCAAGGCCGGGTTCGACTACTCCCTCGACGAGACACAGCAGGGCCGCGTGGCCCTCCGTCTCGACCTCGCGGACCTGACCGGCTGGTGCGCCGACGCGCCGGCGAAGACGACGGGCAACCCGCCGTCGACCGCCAGCAACGACCGCATCGACAAGTTCGTGGCGCAGAAGAAGACCCCTGCGCCGGGCGCCTGCCCGGCCGTGCCGTTCGGCTCGCCGAGCGGCGCGTTCCTCGACTGACACGCCCGGGTGCGAGGCGGCGCGTCCGCCTCGCACCCGCCATGTGGCCGCCGTCCGCTGGGGACTCGACGCGGCCGCCGGTAGCATCGTCCGGAGTCCATCGAGGGAGAGACCATGCCGCGCACCCCCACGATCGTTTCGTCCCTGATGCTGCTGGCGCTGGCGCTTCCGGCGCGCGCCGACTTCGTGACGTTCGAGAGCGGCCAGGTGCGGCCGCTGGCGATGTCCCCGGACGGTACGCGTCTCTTCGCGGTCAACACGCCGGACAACCAGCTCGAGATCTTCGACGTCTCCGCCGCGGGCCTCACGCGCGCCGCCTCCGTGCCGGTCGGCCTCGAGCCGGTCGCCGTCGCCGCGCGCTCGAACGACGAGGTGTGGGTGGTGAACCACCTCTCGGACTCGGTGAGCGTCGTCGACGTCGCGAGCGTGCCGCCGCGCGTGGTGCGCACGCTGCTGGTCGGCGACGAGCCGCGCGACGTCGTCTTCGCCGGCGGCACGCGCGCCTTCGTCACGACGGCGCACCGCGGTCAGAACCACCCCGGCGATCCGGAGCTCACCACGCCCGGCGTCGGCCGTGCGGACGTGTGGGTGTTCGACGCGACGGCGCTCGGCGCGCCGCTCGGCGGGACGCCGCTCACGATCCTGACGTTCTTCGCCGATACGCCGCGCGCGCTGGCGGTCAGCCCCGACGGCAACACGGTCTACGCGGCGGCGTTCCACTCCGGCAACCGGACCACGACGCTGCACGACGGCCTCGTCTGCAACGGCGGCGGCGCCGCCGGACCGTGCTCCGTCGGCGGCTTCACCATGCCGGGCGGCCTGCCGGCGCCCAACGTCGACGCGGACGGCGTGTACCAGCCCGAGGTGGGCCTCATCGTCAAGTACGACGAGGCGTCGGACGAGTGGCACGACGAGCTGGGCCGCGACTGGAGCAACGCCGTCCGCTTCTCGCTCCCCGACCTCGACGTGTTCGCGATCGACGCGACCGCCACTCCGCCCGTCGGGACGGCGTCGTTCGCGGGCGTCGGCACGGTGCTCTTCAACATGGCCGTGAACCCCGTGAGCGGCCGCATCTACGTGACGAACACCGAGGCGCGCAACGAGGTCCGCTTCGAGGGCCCGGGCCACGTCGGCACGACCGTCCGCGGCCATCTGCACGAGTCGCGCATAACCGTCCTCGACGGCGCGACCGTGACGCCGCGGCATCTGAACAAGCACATCGACTACGGCACGGTGCCGAGCCCCGCCGGCACGGCGGAGCGCAGCGTCGCCATCCCGACCGGCATGGCCGTCTCGTCCGACGGCGCGACGCTGTACCTCGCCGCGTTCGGCTCCCAGAAGGTCGCGATCTTCGACACCGCCGCGCTCGAGAACGACACGTTCACGCCCGACGCCGCCGACCACGTGCCGCTGAGCCAGGGCGGCCCGAGCGGCCTCGTGCTCGACGAGGCGCGCGGCCGCCTCTACGTCCTCACGCGCTTCGGCAACGGCATCTCGATCGTCGACACCGCGACGAAGACCGAGACCTCGAACGTCCTCCTGCACAACCCCGAGCCGGTCGCGGTATTCGGCGGCCGGCCGATGCTCTACGACGCGTTCTTCACGTCGAGCAACGGCGAGGCCTCGTGCGCGTCGTGCCACGTCTTCGGCGACCTCGACAGCCTCGCGTGGGACCTCGGCAACCCCGACGAGCGCGTCCTCACCGATCCGAACCCGCGCCGTGTCGCCGACCCGCTCGGCATGTCGTTCCCGAACTTCCATCCGCTGAAGGGGCCGATGACGACGCAGAGCCTGCGCGGCATGGCCGACCACGGCCCGATGCACTGGCGCGGCGATCGCACCGGCGGCAACGACATCGGCGGCAGCTCGCTCGACGAGAACGCCGCGTTCCTGAAGTTCATCGGCGCCTTCGACGGCCTGCTCGGCCGCGACGGCGCCATCCCCGACGCCGACATGCAGCGGTTCGCCGACTTCATCCTGCAGGTGACGTACCCGCCGAACCCGATCCGCGCGCTCGACAACTCGCTCACGCCGGATCAGGCCGCCGGCCGCGCGAAGTTCTTCTCGGCCGGGCCGTCCGACGTGTTCCAGAACTGCAACGGCTGCCACCGGCTCGATCCGGCGCAGGGCTTCTTCGGCAGCGACGGCTTCTCGAGCTTCGAGTTCGAGGTGCAGTTCATGAAGATCCCGCACCTGCGCAACCTCTACCAGAAGGTCGGCATGTTCGGCATGGCGTTCTCGCCGCCCTTCTTCAACGTCGGCGACAACGACGACAAGGGCGACCAGATCCGCGGCTTCGGCTTCCTGCACGACGGCAGCACCGACACGCTCTTCCGCTTCCACAACACGTCGGTCTTCAATCGCGACAACCCGGGCGGCTTCGGCTTTCCGGTGCCGAACCCCGACGGCTTCCCGCCGGGGCCGACGGGCGACGCACAGCGCCGGCAGGTCGAGCAGTTCATGCTCGCCTTCGACTCGAACCTGGCGCCGATCGTCGGCCAGCAGCTGACCCGCGACGCCGCGTCGGACGCGGCGGCCGACGCCCGCATCGACCTGATGCTCGCGCGCGCCGCCGTCGGCGA
This sequence comes from uncultured Binatia bacterium (SeqCode), assembly GCA_964432595.1. Taxonomy (GTDB): domain Bacteria; phylum Desulfobacterota; class Binatia; order DP-6; family DP-6; genus DASYLJ01. Next base: position 122,980 of record CAYSOF010000005.1, read on the forward strand.
ATGCGACGTGATCGTGAAGGGCGTGCTCGACGGCCTGGCTCGCGGCTGGGTCCGCCTCGCCGACGGCACGTTCCAGTCCGACCGCGCCGACGAGGCCGCCGTGGCCGACGCGACGCTGCGCGCGCAGGCGGACACGGCCGGCCAGGCGCGCACCTACACCTGCGTGCCGCCCGGCAGCGGCGAGCGCATCGGCGTCGATCGCGACGACGACGGCTTCTACGACCGCGACGAGCTCGACGCCGGCACCGACCCGGCCGACCCGAGCAGCCGTCCCGAGGACCCCGATCCGCCGGCGACGTTCGTCCTCGTGCCCGCGACGGCGCTCGACCTGCAGGAGAAGCCGTCGGGCAAGCGCACGGTGCGCTTCCTGTCGAACACGAAGAAGGCCGCGACGCACGTGACCCCGCCCGCGCGCGGCTCGTCCGCCGATCCGACGATCGCGGGCGCCACGCTCGTGGTCTACGGCAGCGGCGGCACGAGCGACGTCGTCACCGTGGCGTTGCCGGCGTCGGGCTGGCAAGCGCTCGGCTCGGCGGCGAAGCCGCGCGGCTTCCGCTTCCGCGGCAAGGGCCTGCCGCTCGGCATCTCGGTCGTCGTCGTCAAGGCCGACCGGCTCCTCGTGAAGGGCGGCGGCGCCGGCTGGACCTACACGCTCGACGAGGCACAGCAGGGCCGCGTGGCCGTCCGGCTGGGATTGGGCGACGGCGCCGCCTGGTGCGCGGAGGCGCCGGCGAAGCCGCAGGGCAACCCGCCGTCGACGGCGAAGAGCGACCGCTCCGGACGCTTCCGCGGCGCGCCCAGGTCGCCCGCGCCCGCAAGCTGTCCGCCGCTGCCGGTCGTGGGATCGCCCGCCGGCGCGTTTCTCGCGTGAGCCGCCCTTGACGGCGTGATCGTGGATCGGGAGGGTACCGCCGTGCCCCCGCCGACCGATCACGCCGCCGAGATCGAGCGCCTGCGGCGCGAGCTCGCCCGCCTGCGCGCGGCCGAGGAGGCACAACGGGCGCTCATCGACGGCGTCAACTGCATCGTCCTGCGGTGGGACCCGGCGGGCCGCGTGACGTTCCTGAACGTGTGGGGGCAGGCGTTCTTCGGCTGGCCGCTCGACGAGCTGCGCGGCCGCTCGGTGATCGGCACCATCGTCCCGGAGACGGAGACGTCGGGCCGCGACCTCGGCGCGCTGATGGCGGATCTGCTGGCGCATCCCGAACGGCACCAGTCGAACGAGAACGAGAACATCCGGCGCAACGGGGAGCGCGTCTGGATCACCTGGCGCAATCATCCGGTCGTCGACGGCGAAGGCCGCCTGCGCGAGATCCTGTCGACCGGCATCGACACCAGCGAGCGCAAGCGGGCCGACGACGCGCTCCGTGAGAGCGAGCGGCGCTACCGCGTCGTCTTCCAGTCGATCCCGGTGGCGCTCATCGAGCGCGACGCGTCGACGCTGAAGGCGCATCTCGACGATCTGCGTGCGCGCGGCGTGACCGACGTCCGCACCTACCTGCGCTCGCGCCCCGACGAGGTCCGGCACTGCCTGTCCCTCATCCGGACGACGGACCGCAACGCGGCGCTGCTGACGCTCTTCGAGGCCGACGAGCCCGGTCAGGAGCCGGCGCTCATCGAGGCGGAGGCGGCGCTCCTCGAGCCGGCCGCCCCGGAGATCCTGGAGGCCGTCGCCGAGGGCTGGGTGGTGTCGCGCGAGCGCGAGCAGACGGTCCACACGCTGCGCGGCAACACGCGCCGCGTGGTGATGCGCGGGACCGTCGTTCCCGGCTACGAAGACACGCTCTCGCGCGTCATCATCACGCTCGTCGACATCACGGCCCGCAAGGTGGCGGAGGAGGCGCTTCGCACCAGCGCGGAGACGTTCCGGCAGCAGGCGCTGCACGATTCGCTGACCGGGCTCTACAATACGCGGTACCTGTACGAGGCGCTGGCGCAGCTCCTCGCGGACGAATCCCGCCCGACGTCGGTCGTCTTCTTCGACCTCGACCACTTCAAGACGCTGGTCGACACGCACGGCCATCTACTCGGCAGCGAGATCATCCAGGAGGTGGCGGCGCGCGTGCGCGGCGTTCTGCAGGAGCCGGCGTTCGCGGTCGCGTACGCCGGCGACGAGTTCGTCGTGGTGTTACCCGGCACGACCTCGTCCGAAGCCACCGCCGTGGCGACGACCTTGCGCGAGCGCATCGGCACGGGAGCGTACCTCACCGCGCACGGCCTCGAAGCGCGCGTGAGCGCGAGCTTCGGCGTCGCGACGTTCCCGCACGACGCCGGCGACGTGCGCACGCTGCTCGGGCACGCGGATCGCGCGCTCTTCGACGCCAAGCGCGACGGTCGCGGCGTCATCCGCACCTGGATGTCCTGACGGGGATGCCGCGACGTCGCGTCCGCTGTCCCGGACGCGCGTCCTGTGCGGTGGACGGCTCCACACGCGCCACACCCACGCCGGCGCACGCCGCGGGCGCGGCGCAGCGTTTGCTCGTGGTCGTCGATGCCGGAATTCAGCGACGACCAGGTCATGCTTTCCCTCGCCGGCCTCGCGTATCGCGGGTTCCACGAGCCGGGATGGGGCACGGCGCACGATGCCGCCGTCGCCGAGGCGCTCGAGCACGGGCTGCGCACGCTGCCGACCGTCGCGGGGCGCTGGGAGCTCGTCTGGGGGCCCGCGACGTATCGCGCGACGTTCAGCGTGATCGACGACGCCATGGCGTACGTCGTGCGCGACGTGCGCCGCGCCGACCGCTACGCCGTCGTCGTGCGCGGGACCAATCCGGGCTCGGCGTTCGACTGGGCGTTCGGCGATCTCTGGGCGGGCCATCAGGTCCCGTGGCCGCGCGATGGCGGCGGGGCGCGCATCTCGCTCAGCACGGCGCTCGGGCTCACGCTGCTGCGCCAGCTACGCAGCCGCCCGCTGGAGCGGTCGACCGTGACGCCGCTCGACGACGAGCCGCCGGCGGCACTGCTCGACCTGCTCGGCCGTGCCGCGCTCGACCCCGTCCGCCGGGCGTTCGCGGCGCTGGTCGCCGATCTCCTCGCGACGCGCCAGCACCTCGCGCAGGACGTGCGCTCCACGCCCCTCGGCGAGCTCGCCGCCCGCTGGCAGTCGCGCGCCCACACGCTGATGTCCACGGTCGTCGCCGAGACGGCGCAGCTGATGGGCGGCCGCGCCGATCTCGCCTTGCTCTCGCTGCTCGAGACGCAGGCGAGCCTTCGCGCGCGGCTCGGCACGGGGACGTCGATCGAGCAGTTCCTGGCGGGCGCGCAGCCGGCGGAGGTGATCGTCACCGGGCACAGCAAAGGCGGCGCGCTCGCCTCGACGCTGGCGCTCTGGCTCCACGAGTCACGCCAGACCTGGGCACGGGCCGGCGGCACCGACGTCCACTGCTGGTCGTTCGCGGGCCCGACCGCGGGCAACGGCGCCTTCGTCTCGCGCTCGAACGGCGCCATCGGGCCGCGGTGCCGTCGCATCGTGAACGCGCTCGACGTGGTCCCGCACGCCTGGACGCTGGACGACCTGCTCGCGATCGAGCGGCTCTACGATCCGGCGCGCGTCGCGCCGTTGCCCGCGCTGTCCATCCTGGTCGGGATCATCACCGCGGCGACGGCGCACCTCGACTATCGTCACGTCGGCGCGAAGCTGACGACCCTGCCTGGCCGGCTCGACCCGCGCGCGCCGCTGTTCGTCGAGCAGATGATCCACCAGCACATGCAGGCGTACTGCGACCTGCTCGACCTCACCCCGCACGGCATCACCGCGCGCTCGTTCTTCGAGCCGCGCCGCCTGCTGCCCGTGCCGTAGCCACGGTGTGCGGTTGCAGCTCCGTGCGGTGGGCGGCTAAGCCGCAGGGATGCTCCGTCCCCTCCTGCTCCTGACGATGCTGCTTCCGGCCGCAGCCGCCCACGCGAAGCCGCCGATCGATTGCGTTCCCGTCGCCTCGGTGGCCTCCGCGCCGGCCACGCTGCTTCCCGATGCCGGCTGTGCCCTCGCCGCCCATCCGCTGGCCACGACGGTGCTGCCCGATCTCACCTTCGCGCCGCCCCTCTGCTTCGTCACCACGTTCACCGACCGGCTGCTCGTCGACGGCCGCACGACGGCCGGCTTCGAGATCGTCGCCTACTCCGGCGTCGCGACGAGTCGGCTCGGCGGCGCGACGCTGGCCGCGTTCCCGGCGCCGCTCCGCGACGCGGACGGGGCGACGCGCCCGCTGATTCCGTTCGCCGCCGCGACGGTCATCGAGGTCCGCAGCGCGGACCGGGGCACGCTCGTCGGGCAGCTCGTGTCGCGCGACACGGGCTGGGGCGAGCTCGACCTGGCGACGGCGCTGCCGAGCTTCGCGACGGAACGGCTCGTCGTCACGCACGGCACCGGGCGCCTCTTCGACGGCGTGCGGGGCGAGATCGTGTTCAGCGGCGATCAGTTCGGCGCCGGCGGCTTCGCCAGCGGGACGCTGTGCGGCCCGCGGCTCCGCCGGCGCGTCGAGAAGCTGTTCCGCTGACCGCTCGCGCTACGCCGCGCGCACGAGGCGCTGATAGATCTTCGGGAGCTCGCGCGGCAGCGCCGCGACCTGGTCGATGATGAGGTACTGCTGCGGGTCGCACATCTCGCGCAGGTAGTCGTGCCCCGCGAGGTCGACGGTGATGCAGAAGGGCCGGACGCCCGCCGCCTGCACCTCGCGCAGCGCGACGGCCGTGTCGCGGATGCCGTACACGTGGCTCTGGCGATCGGTGCCGTAGTCGAGGTCCTGCGGGAACCCGTCGCTCAGCAGCAGCAGGTGCTTCGACGGCGCCGTCAGGCCGCGCATCTTGCCGAGAACGTGGCGGAGCGCGGTGCCCATCCGCGTCGAGCCACGCGGCTCGATGCCGCCGATGCGGCTCTGCACCGCGGCGCCGAGCCGCTCGCCGAACGCCTTGATCGGATAGACCTCGACGTTGTCACGGCCCTGCCCGGAGAAGCCGTAGATCGCGTACGCGTCGCCGATCTCCTCCAGCGCCGACGCCATGATCACGAGCGCGTCCTTCGCGATGTCGATGATGCGGTCACCGGCGTCCGCATGCGTCTCGTCCGTCGACGCGCTCATGTCGAGCAGGAAGAGCGTGGCGACGTCGCGCTCCTGGCGCGTGCGCATGGTGTAGAGCTTCTGCGACGGCGAGCGGCGCGCACGGTGCTCGACGCGCGCCTCGACGACGGCGTTCAGGTCGAATTCCTCGCCATCCTCGAGCCCGCGCACGGGGCGGTACATCTCGGGACGCACGCGCTGGAAGCAGCGGCGGATCTCCGGCACGAGCGCCGCGTGGCGCGCCAGCGCGCGGTCGAAGAAGAGGCCCGAGTCGCCCGGGACGTCGATCTCGCGCAGCCGGCACCAGGCGGGCCGGTAGTCGCCGATCTGATGGTCCCACTCGTCGTAGAGGAAGACGGCGGCGTCGCTGCTCGGCATGCGCAGCGTCGCGGTGCGTCGCGGCGTCGACGGATCGCCGCCGACCTTCGGCGGATCGGGCTGGGCCGCGAGCCGCTTGCCGAGGAGCTGCGTCACGTAGAGGCCCGCCTGCTCGGCGATCGGGCCGGTGGCCTGCGAGATCTGCATCCCGATGCCGGCCTCGATGAGCCGTTTGAGCTCCTCGGCCGTCATCGCGTGCCCGCTGCCGGTGTCGTCGTCCAGGTGCTCGTCGACGAGCAGCTCGAGGCGCTCGAGCAGGTCCGCGGGCAGCTCGGGCCGCTCCTCGTCGCCGTCGCCGCCGGCGCCGATCCGCGGGCCCTCGCCCGCCGGCGGTCCCTCGCCGTCGTCGGCGTCGAGGAGCAGCGAGATCAGCTCGGGCAGCACGGCACCCGAGATGTCGCGCCGGTCCGCCGGGAACAGGACGGCGAGGCGCTCCGCGACGCGCAGCGCGTCCTCGGCGGTGGCGTCGGACGTCGCCAGCGGCGCCAGGCTGGGCAGCACCAATGCCGCGGTCCCCGCGATCCATGCCGGGAGATCGCGGACGTCGTCGTCGCGCAGCACCACCGCGAGCACGGCGTCGAAGACCGATGCCGGCGTCTCGAGCAGCCGCGCGCCCGCCCAGCGTAGATCGGCCGCGAGCCCCGGATAGCGCGCCCCCATCCGGCGCGCGACGCGGAACCCCTCCGCGAGCAGGAAGAGGTCCTCGAGGACCGGCGGGCGCTCGGCGTCGCGGACGTACGTCGCGACGTCGGGCAGCGTCTCGTACGTGCCGAACTCGCGCCGCCCCGAGAGCGTCGCGGCCAGCACGCGATAGAGGCGCGCGTTGTCCTCACACGTGTCGAGGCAGTCGATCGCGGTGGGCAGGGCGACCATGCGGCTCCGCGGCGCGTCCTCGAGCGGCGGCCGCAGCTGGAAGCGCCCGCTCGGGCGCGGCACCGCGGGCTCGCCCGACAGCATGTGCACCAGCTTGCGCAGCCCACCCTGCACCTCGTCGAGCGTGACGGCCGTGCCGCTGGCGCGCAGCACGCGCAGGCTCGTGCGCGACACGAGACCGAAGTACGCGACGCCCGCCGCGCGGTTGCGCAGGCCGACGGCGACGCCGCGCTCCGTCCACACGGCGGCGTGCGCGGCCGTCGTCTCCTCGAAGACGCGCGCCATGGTGCGGAGGAACGCCGGCACGCCGGCCGGAAAGCGCTCGGCGACGTCGCTCGCCAGCCCGAGCGCGGCGTCGCGCGCGCCCGGCGCCAGCGCCGTCGCGAGCGCACCCAGGATCGGCAGCACCGCGGCGAGATCGTCGGGCGACGCGCCGGCCGCCGCCCGGCGCATGACGTCGAGCAGCCCGGCACGATGGCGCGGTGCCAGCGCGCGCAGCGCGCCGGGGACGTCGCGGTACAGCAGCACGCCGAGTGCCGGCGGCAGCGCCGTCGCGCCGGCGAGCCACGCGGACCGCTCGTCGTCGGACCACTGCGCGACCTCCGACGGCAGCGCGCGGAACGTCGACGGTTCGTCGAGCGCGCCGCGCAGGTGACGCGCCAGCGCGCCCCAGCGCGCGAACTGGTCCGGCGCGAACGTCGTCAGGCCCGCGGCCGTCGCCGCGAAGAAGGCGTGCGCGGCGCGCTCGCCGCGCCAGCCCGTCTCGGCGCGCAGCCCGATGCCGGCGTCGGCCCAGGCGTCGAGCACCGGCGGCGCGATGCGGCCGACCATCGACGCGCTGCCTTCGCAGAAGCTCGCGGCGAGGATGCCCGACGTCGCGGCGACGCGGATCGCCGTGCCGGCCCACGCCGCCAGCGCGTCGGCGTCGCGCGGCGCCTGCAGGTAGGCGAGCACCGCACCGTGCGCGGGCGCCGCCGCTTCGGCGAGCGCCGCCGCCGTGTCGGCCCATGCGGCGAAGCGGTCACCGAGCGCGCGCCGCGCGGCGGGCGCCGCCGCCTCGAAGGCCTCGGCGACGACGCGCGAGACCTCCGCGAGCCGGCGCTCAGCCCCCACGGCCGGAGGCCTACCCGAAGATCGCGGCCGCGACGTCATCGATGGCCCGGGCGCTCTCACCGTCGTCGGTGAGCGCGCGGCTGACGGCCACCATGCAGGCGCGCCGCGGCGCGACACCCTGGCGGACGAGCTTTGCGGCGTAGACGAGCAGCCGCGTGCTGACGCCTTCGGGCAGGCCGCTCGCGCGCAGATGCCGCACCTTCTCGCCGAGCGTCGCGAGCCGCATCGCCTGCTCGACGTCGAGACCGCTCTCGTGTGCGATGATCCGCGCCTCGGTGTCGCGCGGCGGATAGGTGAACTCGAGCGCGACGAAGCGCTGGCGCGTCGACTGCTTCAGGTCCTTCATCACGCTCTGGTAGCCGGGGTTGTACGAGAGCACGAGCAGAAAGTCGGGATGCGCCTCGAGGATCTCGCCGGTCTTGTCGACGGGCAGGATGCGGCGATGGTCGGTGAGCGGATGGATCAGGACGACGGTGTCCTTGCGTGCCTCGACGACCTCGTCGAGGTAGCAGACGGCGCCGTGACGGACGGCCCGGGTGAGCGGTCCGTCGATCCAGATCGTCTCGTCGCCCTTGATGAGGTAGCGGCCGATCAGATCGCTGCCGGTCAGGTCCTCGTGGCAGGCGACGGTGATGAGGTGCCCGGGTACGTGGCCGTTCGTGCCGCTGCGGCGCGGGACGGTGGCGGCCATGTACTCGATGAAGCGCGTCTTGCCGCAACCGGTGGGACCCTTCAGCAGCACGGGAAGACGCGCTTCCCACGCGGCCGTGAAGACCTCCACCTCGTCGCCGACCGGCAGATAGAACGGGACGTCGTGCACGCGGGGGGCGACAATATTGGCCCGTCCGCGACGACGCAACGAGTTTCAGGGGACCACGGCGACGACCGCGCGCAGCAGTGCGAACGCGGCGCGGCCGAACGTCAGCGCCGCCGGCGAGCCGGGACGCGCCTCGCCCTCGGCCGGCTCGACGCGCAGGCCGAGCGCGGACCAGTCCGGCACGCGGTCGGCGCTCGGCACCGCCAGCATGAAGCGCAGCTGGGCGCGGTCGCGCGGGGCCATCGGTCCGAAGCCGAGCGTGCGCAGGCCGTCGGCCTCCGTCACCTGGATCGGCAGTCGCCGCACCCCGAAGGCCGCGACCACCGGCTTCAGCACCGCACCGTCGAGGGCGGCGGCGTCGAGCCGGATGCCGACGTGCCGCTGCGGCTCGCTGCCCGTGTTGCCCACTTCGAGGTGATACGTCGCGTAGCACCCGGTCGTCGGCGGGCACATCAGGAGCGGCGGCGGCGCGTCGTAGACCACCTCGTGCGCGGGCAGCATCCCCACCGACAGCAGCCCCAGCAGGCCGAGCCCGCCGACGACCCACACGACGGCACGGAGCGCCCGACTCATCGCCGTCCGCCGAGGATCGGTACGCCGCGCCGCACCTCGACCGGCGAGCCTTCGGCGAGGAACGCCGACCGCGGCGGCCCCGACAGCGCGACCGCGAACTCGGGACCGTAGAGCCGCCCGACGTCGCACGTGAACGCCGCCTCGTCCGCCTGCCATACGCGCCAGGGCGGATGCTCGACGCGGTACTCGACGGTGCCGCCGCGACGTTGCGCCGCGTAGCCCCAGTAGTGCTCCGCGATGAACGCCTCGGCCGAGCCCGGCCGACACGGGGCGGGCGTGCCGACGGGCCGCAGCCCGATCCGATGCCAGCGGCCGCGGAACCGCCAGTGGTACGACACCCGCTCGGGCGAGATCTCGTGCCGCATCGGCAGCGCGACGTAGCGCTCGCCGTAGAGGCGCCGCGCGACCGCGGCGATCGCGCGCCGCGGGACGATCTCCTTCACGAAGCAGACGCCACGCCGCACCTCGGAGCCCATCTCGCGGCGCACGTAGAAGCGCAGGTTCACCTCGCTGAAGTCGCGGTGAAACGGGATGCCGACACCGAGCACGCGCGTGTCGAGGAAGCGGAAGCCGACCATGCTCACCCACGTTTCGCCCGCGAAGTCGTCGAGCACCGTCCCGGCCGGCACGCGCGGCCGCAGCACGGCCGCGTCGACGACCCAGTTCAGCATCGCCAGGTGCGACCAGCGCGCGGTGAGGAACACCGGCGCACGCGCCGCCGGGCCCGGACCGACGTCGCGGCGCATGACGACGCGGCGGTCGATCGGCACGCCCAGCTGATCCTCGCGCGTGCGCATGCGACGCAGCGCCGGCCCGAGCTCGTGGCCGTCGAGAACGCGGAACCCCGCCTGGGCATAGAACGGCGCGTTCCACGGCAGATCGCGGAACGTCGACAGCGTGACGGCCGGCAAGCCTTGCGTACCCGCCCACTCGCACACCGTGTCGACCAGCCGCCGTCCGAGCCCGCGCTTGCCCGCGGACGGGTGGACGTCGAGCTCCTCCAGGTGCGCCGCGCCGTCGAGCAACGAGACCACCGCGAAGCCGACGGGTCTATCCTGCGCATCCGCCGCGACCCAGATGCGGCCCGCGGCCTGGTGCTCGGTCAGCTCGTCGAGCGACAGGGTGCGCTCGAGCAGATGGTCGATCAGGCCGAGGCCGGCGAACAGCCTCGCCGCCTCCCGCTCGATCGGAGGCAGCGCCGGCAGGTCGTCGGCCCGCGCCGTGCGGATGTGGAAGCCGTCGGACACTTGAGGATTGGGCGCGATCGTGCCCAAAAAGGCGTCCGTGCGAAAGCTGCTGCTCGCGGTCGTCGTGCTTCTCGGCGGTCTCGTCGCCTTCGTCGCGGTCATCCTCGTGTGGGACCACATCGAGGTCGCACGCCTGGGGTCGCCCGTCCCCACCGCGGCCGAGGTCGCCGGCGTGGGCGTCGACGTCGACGGACCGGTGCGCATCAGCTGGATCAACACCGCGCGCCAGCCGATGCCGCGCTCGGCCGTGCTCGACACGGAGAAGGATCCGACGCCCGACGCGCCGTACATGATGAGCCATCCGGCCTTCGTGCTGGAGTGGGCCGACGGCCGCCTGCTCCTCGTCGACGCGGGGATGACCCGCGACGGCGCCGTCGCGTTCGGCCGGCTGATCGAGCGCTTCGGCAGCGCCGGGCCGATGGAGCCGATCGCGTCCGCGGCGGAGCGGCTCGGCGAGGCCCGGCGCCGGATCGCGGGCGTGATCTTCACGCACCTCCACGAGGACCACGTCGGCGGGCTGCGCGCGCTCTGCGACGGTGGGCCGGAGTCGATCCCGGTCTTCATGACGCCGGCGCAGATGGAGGTGGTGAACTACACGACGCGGCCGGGCCTGGACGCCGTGAAGGCGGCGCCGTGCGCGACGCCGACGCGGCTCGAGGGCGGCTCGCTGCGCGACGTTCCCGGCTTCCCGGGCGTCGCCGTGTTCCACGCGGCGGGTCACACGCCGGGCAGCCAGATCGTGTTCGCCCGCGTCGCCGGCACGTCGTACGCGTTCGTCGGCGACATCGCGAACGCGGGCGACGGCATCACCCACGACGTGCCGAAGCCGTACCTCTACAGCCTCGTGATGGTCCCCGAGGCGACCGGCCGCCTGCAGGCGCTGCGCGTCTTCCTGCGCGACCTCGCGAAGCGGGCGAACGTCACGCTCCTCGTGTCGCACGACGAGCAGCAGCTCCGCGGCACCGGCGTCCCGGAATGGAAGTGACCGTCGGGCGCGCCGACCTGGACGCGCGCCTCGACGCCCTTCGCGCCGCGGTCGGCGACCCGAAGGCCGGCCTCTTCGGGCCGCGCTCGAACGTCTGGCGGATCAACCGCGAGGCCGTCACGTTCCTCGGCGGCGGCCGCGCGGCGCTCCTGCAGCTGGCGCACCCGTTCGTCGCGCACGGCGTCGACCAGCACTCGACCACGCGCACCGACACGCTCGGCCGCTTCGTGCGCACGTTCGAGAACGTGTTCGCGATGGTCTACGGCGACCTCGACGCCGCGCTGACCTCGGCGCGGCGCGTGCACACGATCCACACGCACATCACCGGTCCGCTCGGCGACGGCACGCCGTACGCCGCGAACACCCCGGAGGCGCTGCTCTGGGTGCACGCCACGCTCTGGGAGACGTCCATCCAGGTCTACGAGCTGGTGATGCGTCCGCTCGGCGACGACGAGAAGGCCGCGTACTACGAGGAGACGAAGCGTTTCGCGGCGCTGTTCGGGATTCCGGAGTCGATCGTGCCGCCCGACTGGCCGGCGTTCCGCCGCTACTGGGACGACATGCTCGCGTCCCCGGCGATCACCGTCACGCCGCCTGCGCGCGAGCTCGCGCACTTCCTGCTGCACCCGCCGGGCACCTGGATCGGCCCGGCGTACGACTGGTTCGCGGCCGTGACGGCGCGGTTGCTGCCGGACCGGCTGCGTGCCGAGTTCGAGATCCCGTACGGATGGATGCAGGAGCGGCTGGCGGACGCGACGATACGCGGCCTGCGCGCATCGTGGTGGGCGTTGCCCGAACGCGTGCGCTTCCTGCCGGCGTACCAGGCGGCGATGCGGCGGCTCGCGAGCTAGCGTACGCGCCGCACGCCGCGGCCGGAGCGCGCGTTCAGGCGCGCCACGAAGAAGTCGCGCTCCCCATCGTCGTAGAGATGCCCTGCGACGGCGACGAAGCCGTTGCGGCCGGTCGCCAGCGCCCATGGCGTCCCGCCGAACCGGCCGGGGATCTGCTGGAACCAGCGGAGTGTGCCGTCGGTCCCACGCACCGCCAGCACCGCGACCGTCGAACCGGTGAAGTCGCCACGTCGGCCCATTCGTGGCGCGACGACCACGTTGCCGGCGCGATCCACGACCACCCGCGTCGTTCCCCCGTGATCGAGCGGACCGTCGCCGTCGAACGTGAAGCGCCACATGGTCGTCCCGTCGTCGCCCCGCAGCTTGTAGACCAGGACGTCGGCGCGGCCGTCCGCCGTGTACACCGTCGAGCCGGCCACGATGACGTCGCCCGCCGCGTCCACGGCCAAGTCGGGGGGGCTCCCGAGCGCGAGGCCGTCCTCGCCGAGACTCCGTGTCCACCGCGTCGTTCCGTCCGCACCCGACACCTTGGTGACGGTGCGCTCCCCCGCTCCGAAGCCGACGAGGTTGCCCGCGCCGTCCCCGACGGCTTGGTACCAACCGAACGGGTCGGCGGAGGTCCACAGGACGCTCCCGTCGACCGGCGATCGCTTGTCGATCCGGCCGAGCGCGCCATCCGTGTACACGCCGGTCGCATCGGCCACGGCGATCCGACCCGGTCCCACCACACGCCACTGCTCGGCGCCGTCGGTGCCCGACAGGCGGCGCAGCACGCCGTGCGGCTCCACGTCGCCGAACTCGTCCACGCCCTCGACGAAGCCCCCGATGATCACGTCGCCACCGGGGACGAGTGCGATGCCGCCGTCCGTGTAGTCGAAGCGCATCCCGTCGCGCCACTGGACCGCGCCCGTGCGCCCGTCGAGCTTCGTGGCCGTCAATCGCCCCTCCACGCCGCCCTCGACGAAGACGTCGCCGGCGGCGTCGGTGGCGACCTGGTAGACGGCCGACCGATCGCCGACGTCGTACCGCCAGCGCTCGCGGCCCGACCGCGCGAGGCTCACGACCACGCCACGAGCACCGGCGGCGGTCTCGCCGTCGACGTACCCGCCGGCGACGACGTTGCCGCGCGGATCGACGGCGACGGTGGTCGCCTCGTCGAAGGCGTCGCCGCCGAGATGCACCTGCCAGGCATGTGCGGAGTGCGCGGTCAGCGCGAGGACGATCAGGAGAGCGCATCGGAAGTTCGTCACGGCACGCGCATTAGCCAGCGGACAAGCAAGACGTCAAGTGAAAACGTGCCCAGGAAGCTCAATAAATTCGCGCTCGTGCGCGCGTGCGACTCCGGTTCCGACGAAGGTCGTGCGACGGCTCGAGCGGGTACGACCTTCGTCGGACGCACTTGCCTTCGGACCGTCGACTGCTTACCCTGACGCGCGTGACGTCGAGACGGCGCGCGGGGCTGATCCTGCTCCTGCTCGTGACGCTGACCTTCCAGGTCGGCGTCGCCGCCCCGCAGCTCACGGCCGACGAGCTCCGTGCCGTCAGCCACTGCACCGAGCACTCGAAGGCGCCGCGCTCGGTCGCCGATGCGTCGCAGTGCTGTCAGGTGGCGAACGCCGCGGGGGATCGCGCGCTGCTCGGCACCGCGCCGTCCCTGCCGCCGTCGCCGCCCGTCGCGGCGCTGCTGCCGCGCCCCGCGGCCATCGTCGCTCCCGCGTCGACGCGCGTGCTCACCGAGCGCGCCGACCTGCAGCGCGACGGTCCACCGCGCTTCCTCGAGCTCCGCACCCTCCTGATCTGATCGCGTCTCCCACGCACCGACCCGCCTAGCGGCGTGGTCCATCCGTGCGCCCGACGGCGCGCGCCAAGGGAGACAGCGATGACGACGACCGTATTCCGCGTGGGCGCGATCGCGCTCGCGCTCGCCACGACCACCGGCTGCGTACTGGCACCGTCCGGCACGCGCGAGGAGCGATTGCGCGCCGAGCGCGCCGGCACGCCATGGGCGCGCCCGGCCTATGAGCGCGTCCTGCCCGAGCTGCCGCTGACGCCGACGTGGCAGCAGGTGCTCGAGCGCGCGTTCCTCGCGAACGGCGAGCTCGAAGCCGCCTACCTCGACTGGCGCGCCGCGCTCGATCGCATCGACATGGCCGCCGCCTACCCGAACACGAACGTGTCGCTCGGCTACGAGTACATGTTCTCCGGCGGCAACCTGAAGGGCTGGGACCGCACGACGATCAGCGTCGGCTTCGACCCGATGCAGAACCTGTCCTTCCCGACCAAGGTGATGGCCGCCGGCCGCGTCGCCTTCGCGGAGGCCCTGGCGGCCGGGCAGCGCTTCGAGACGGCGAAGTTCGACCTGCAGCGTCGCGTCCTGACCGCGTGGCTCGACCTCGTGCTCGCGGCCGAGCGCGTGCGGCTCGCGCGGGAGCAGCTGACGCTGCTCGACGTCGCGCTCGACGGCACGCGCACCCGCGTCGGCGCCGGAGGCGCGCAGGGCGAGCTCCTCGCCGCCGAGCTGGCGTCGGCACAGGCCGAGGACGCGCTCCGTCGCCTGGAGGCGGACGTTCCGCAGCGCCGGGCCGCGCTGAACGGCCTGCTCGGGCGTACGGGCGACGTCCCGCTCGAGCCGCCACCCTCGTTGCCCGATCCACGCGCGCTCCCGGCGAGCGACGCGCGCCTGCTCGCGCTGGCCGTCGAGCGCAGCCCCGAGCTGGCGGCGCTGGCGCACGAGGTCACCGCCCGCGACGACGCGCTCGACTGGGCGTGGCAGCAGTACATCCCCGACGTGAACCCGTTCGCCGGCGTCACCGGCAGCATGGAGCAGGTGGCCGGCATCGTGGCCTCCCTCCCCGCTCGCATCCCGATGATCGCGGGTGCCGTGCGCGAGGCGCGGCACATGCTCCAGCGGGCGGAGGCGGTCGCGCGCCAGACGCGCCACGAGCGCGTCGCGACGTTCGTCGCCACGCTGACCGCTCTGCGCGAGAGCGAGCGCCAGGCGCGTTTCCTCGGCGACCGGCTGGAGCCGATCGCTCGGCAGGCCGTCGAGGCGACGCGCGATCGCTACGTCGCCGGCACGAGCTCGCTCGACGACCTGCTCGCCGCGGAGCGCGCGGTCGTCGACGTGCGGATGGCCCTCGCGGAGTCGCGGATCGCGCGCGAGACGCGCCTGGCGGAGCTCGAGGCGCTCGCCGGCGTCGACATGGAGACCCTGTCATGACGCGCACGGCGATCCTCTTCGGACTGGCCGTGGCCGGCGCCGTCGCCGCCGTCGGGTGCGGCGCCGAGCCGCAGCACACCGAACACGCGAGCGAGGCGTCGGCGCCGCAGCAGCTGTGGACCTGCGGCATGCATCCCCAGGTCATCCAGGACCATCCCGGGAACTGCCCGATCTGCGGCATGGCGCTGACGCCCATGCGCGACGACGCGGGACACGACCAGCACGGCATCGTGATCGACCCGGTGATCCAGCAGAACATGGGCGTGCGCACCGCGCCGGTGGTGGAGGCGCCGCTGCGGACCACGGTGCGCGCCGTCGGGTACCTCGCGGAAGCGCAGCCAAGCCAGCACGACGTCACGCTGCGCGTGTCGGGCTACATCGAGGCGCTCCACGCCGACGTCGAGGGCATGCACGTCACGGCGGGCCAGCCGCTGTTCGACCTCTACAGCCCGGAGCTGGAGGCCGCGATCGGCGAGCTCATCGGCGCGCGGCGCGCCCGCGCGAGCGGCGCGGGCGACGCCCTGTACGAGGCCGCGCGGCGCAAGCTGCGGCTGCTCGGCCTGACGGAGGTGCAGGTCGACCGCCTGGCGCAGCTGGATCGTCCGCCGCCGGCGATCACGTTCACGAGCCCCGTCACGGGGCACATGGTCACGAAGAACGTCGTCGACGGCTCCGCCGTCCAGGCGGGCACGCAGGTGATGCGGATCGTCGACCACCGCGAGCTGTGGCTCGACGCCCAGGTGTTCGAGCAGCAGCTCCCGCTGGTGCGCGTCGGGGAGGAGGCGACCGCGACGGTCGCCGCCCTGCCCGGTCGCGACTTCCGGGGCTCGGTGGTCTTCGTCCATCCCCACGTCGACGAGCGCACGCGGACGGCGATGGTGCGGCTCGTCGTGCCGAACCCGACGCTGGAGCTGCGGCCCGGGATGTACGCGACGGTGACGATCGCGTCCGAGGCGGCGCCGTCGGCGGTACTGGTGCCGCGCGAGGCGGTGATCGACACGGGCACGCGGCAGCTGGTGTTCCTCGCACGCGCGGGAGGACGCTTCGACGCGCAGGACGTCCGCCTCGGCATCCCGGCCGAGGGCGGCATGGTGCAGGTCGTCGACGGGCTCGCGCCCGGGGACACGGTCGTCGTCAGCGGACAGTTCCTGCTCGACGCCGAAAGCCGGTTGGAGGAGGCGATCCGCAAGCATCGCGAGCATGCGGCGCCGGTGGTCCGATGATCGCCGCTCTCATCGCGCTCGCCGTACGGCACCGCGTGCTGGTCCTGCTGGTGACGGCGCTCCTCGTCGCGCTCGGACTCTGGAGCACCCGGACGATCCGCCTCGACGCCATCCCGGACCTGTCGGACGTGCAGGTCATCGTCGTCACGGAGTTTCCCGGGCAGAACCCGCAGGTCATCGACGATCAGGTGACGTATCCGCTCGCCAGCGCGATGCTGGCGGTGCCGGGCAGCACGTTCGTGCGCGGCTACAGCATGTTCGAGCTGTCGTTCGTGTACGTGCTGTTCGAGGACGGCACCGACCCCTACTGGGCGCGCAGCCGCGTGCTCGAGTACCTCAACTTCGCGCGCGACCGGCTGCCCGCCGGCGTCCAGCCCCGGCTCGGCCCCGATGCGACCGGCGTCGGCTGGGTGTACCAGTACGTCCTCTACCCGGGGTGGTACTGCGCGGACCATCCACGCGGCATCTGGCACGACGAGGCGAACGACCGCTGGTACGCGACCGCCGATGCCGCGCCCGGGCTGGTGCGCGTGCGCGGCTTCGAGGCGCCGGGCACGTGCCCGCTCGACGGCTCGCCGCTCGTTTCCGCCAACCTCGACCTCGCGCAGCTCCGCAGCCTGCAGGACTGGTACCTGCGGTATCCGCTGACGGCGGTGGCCGGGGTCTCCGAGGTCGCGACCATCGGCGGCTTCGTGAAGCAGTACCAGGTCGTGCTCGCGCCGGAGCGGCTGCAGAGCTACGGGCTCGCGCTCGACGACGTGACGTCGGCCATCGAGCGCAGCAACGTCGACGTCGGCGGCTCCGTCGTCGAGATGAGCGAGCACGAGTACATGGTGCGGAGCCGCGGGTACCTGCGCGGGCTCGACGACCTGCGGCTCGTGGTGGTCGGGACCGGCGAGCGCGGCACGCCGATCCTCCTCGGCGACGTGGCGACGCTCGAGATCGGCGGCGAGATGCGGCGCGGGATCGGCGAGCTCGACGGGCGCGGCGAGGCGGTGGGCGCGGTCGTCGTCGCGCGATACGGGGAGAACGCGCTGCAGGTGATCCGCGACGCCAAGGCGAAGCTGGCCGAGCTGGAGGAGGGCCTGCCCCCGGGCGTGTTCGTCCGCACCACCTACGACCGCTCGGCGCTGATCGAGCGCGCCGTCGACACCCTGCGCGACGCCGTGATCGAGCAGCTCGTGCTGACGGCCCTCATCTGCGTCGCGTTCCTCGGCCACGTCCGCAGCGCGCTCGTCGCGATCATCGTGCTGCCGATCGGCCTCCTCGTCTCGCTGCTCGTGATGCAGCTGCTCGGCATCAACGCGAACATCATGAGCCTCGGCGGGCTCGCGCTGGCGATCGGCGTCATGGTCGATTCCGGCGTCGTGATGATCGAGAACGCGCACAAGCACCTCGAGCGCGAGAACGAACGCGTCGCACGCGGCGAGCCGCCACGCGGGCAGCTCGCGGTCGTGCTCGAGGCGGCGCAGGAGGTCGGGCCCAGCCTCTTCTTCTCGCTGCTCGTCATCACGGTGGCGTTCCTGCCGATCTTCGTGCTGGGCGACCAGTCCGGACGGCTCTTCAAACCGCTCGCGTACACGAAGACCTTCGCGATCGCGGCGGGCGCGATCCTCGGCGTGACGGTCGTGCCGGTGTTGATGGTGTACCTGGTGCGCGGCCGCATCCCCGACGAGCAGCGGAATCCGCTGAATCGCCTGTCGATGCGACTCTACGACCCGGCGTTCCGCCTCGTCATGCGGCATCCGGCGGCGACGCTGGTCGTCACGCTGCTCCTCGGGCTCTCCGCGCTCTACCCGCTGTCGCAGCTCGGTGAGGAGTTCATGCCGTCGCTCGAGGAAGGCGACCTCCTCTACATGCCGACGACCGACCCCAGCATCAGCGTCACGAAGAGCAAGGAGCTGCTGCAGCAGACCGACCGGCTCATCAAGACGTTCCCGGAGGTGGCCAGCGTGCACGGCAAGATCGGCCGCGCCGACTCCGCCACCGACCCGGCGCCGCTGTCGATGATCGAGACCGTCGTGCAGCTGCACACCGACCCCGCCAAATGGCGCACGCGTCGCGTCGGCGATTGGTGGCCGCGCGAGCGCCGCATCACGACGGACGAGCTCAAGTACGGCTGGACGGATCCGGACGGCACCCGCCATCCCGGGCTCAACGAGGCGGTGGCGTTCCCCGGCGTCGCGAACGCGTGGCCCTATCCCATCGAGAACCGCATCAACATGCTGGCGACGGGCATCAAGACCCCGGTCGGCATCAAGATCATGGGTCCGGATCTGCAGACGCTGAGCGACATCGCCGAACGTACGGCGAGCGCGCTGCGCACCGTCCCGGGCACTCTGAGCGCGTATCCCGAGCGCACGGTCGGTGGCTACTACCTGGACGTCGACGTCGACCGCGCCGCGGCCGCACGCTACGGGCTGACCACCGGCGACGTGCAGGACACGATCCAGACGGCGATCGGCGGCATGACGGTGACGACGACCGTCGAGGGGCTCGAGCGCTACCCGCTGAACGTCCGCTACGCGCGCGAGCTGCGCGACGACGTCCCGTCGTTGCGCCAGGTGCTGGTGGCGACGAAGACCGGCGGGCCGGTGCCGCTCGGACAGCTCGCCGACGTCCGCATCACGGCGGGGCCGCCGATGATCCGCAGCGAGAACGCGCAGCGGACGGCGTGGATCTTCGTCGACATCGCGGGGCGCGACCTCGGCGGATACGTGCGCGAGGCGAAGCGGGTGGCGGAGGCGCAGGCGCCGATGCCGCCGGGGTACACCCGTGTGTGGTCCGGCCGGTTCGAGTACCTCGAGCAGGCGAACGCGCGGCTCCGCGTCGTGATCCCGATCACGCTCGCGCTGATCGTGCTGCTGCTCTACGTGGCGACGCAGAGCTGGCTCCGCGTCGGCATCATCCTCCTCGCGGTGCCGTTCTCGATGATCGGCGCCTTCTGGTTCCTCTGGCTGCTCGACTACGACATGAGCCTCGCGGTGTGGGTCGGCATCATCGCGTTGCTCGGCGTCGACGCGGAGACGGGTCAGGTGATGCTGCTCTACCTCGACACGACGTTCGACCGGTATCGCGAGGAAGGGCGCATGCGGTCCCCGGCCGACCTCTTCGCCGCCATCCACGAGGGTGCCGTGCAGCGCATCCGGCCGAAGACCATGACCGTCGCGACCGACATGATCGGCCTGCTGCCGCTCCTGTGGGCGACGGGCACCGGCGCCGACGTCACCCGCCGGCTCGT
The DNA here is from genome assembly GCA_964432595.1 of uncultured Binatia bacterium (SeqCode). Lineage (GTDB taxonomy): Bacteria > Desulfobacterota > Binatia > DP-6 > DP-6 > DASYLJ01. The sequence goes on from CAYSOF010000005.1 coordinate 142,558, forward strand.
CGCGCCCCTGATCGGCGGCATCGGCGTGAGCTTCCTGCTCGAGCTGCTGGTGTATCCGGTGCTGTTCCTGCTCGCGAAACGCTGGCAGCTACGGAGCGACTGGCAACGCTGATGTCGCGTCCGCGGCACGGCACCCGGTCCCCCCGGACGGCACGCACGGCGGCCCGCCGGCCCCGCGCACGCGCGCCGCCGCGACGGCGCGCCGGCCGCCTCGAACCGCATGCGCTGCGACCAACCGCTCCGGCGCATGCGGCAATGACGCTTCGAACTGTCTTTCGAATGGAGGGTACGATGATCCGGATTCGCACGATGATCGGAATGGCGCTGTTGGGCGTGACCGTCGCGGTCGTCCCCACGGTGCGGACGCACGCCGCCGACGCGGACCTGGCCGCGAAGGTGCAGTCGGCCAAGACGGCGGCGGACCACGAGGCGCTCGCCACGGACTACGACGCGCGGGCCACGGCCGCCACACAGAACGCGGCGATGCACCGCAGGATGTCCGAGAGCTACAAGGCGATCGCCAGGGCCGCCGGCCGTGCGGGTGAAATGCCGCAGCACTGCGAGACCCTGGCCAAGGGCTTCGACGCCGAGGCCGAGCAGTACAAGGCGATGGCGCAGACGCATCGCGACATCGCGAAGACGATGTAGCGCGCGCCTCTCGCGGGCGGCGGCTCATCGCGCCGCCGCCCGCGCACGCGCCTTGACATCGCGGCTGAGCAGGCTAGTGCAGCCGCATGCGGCGGCTGGGCGTGGTGGTGGTGATGGCGGTCCTCGCGACGGCGTGCGCGAAACGGGCGCCGCTGCCGCCGGCGTTCCCGCCGTGGAACGAAGCAGGCTTCGCGACGAAGGCGACCCCGGCGTACACGATCCCGACCCCGGCGAAGGGCAAGCCCGCCGAGGTGTCCGTCATCGGCACGATGCGGACGTACACCATCCGCGACGGCGACACGCTGATGGACGTCGCGCGCTGGTTCGACCTCGGCTTCAACGAGATCGTCGACGCCAACCCGGACGTCGACGAATGGGTGCCGACGGTCGGCTCGACGATCGTCATCCCGACGCAGTGGGTGCTGCCCTGCTGCACGTACCAGGGGATGGTCGTGAACATCCCCGAGATGCGGCTCTACTGGTACCAGCCCATGCCCGGCAATCCGAAGGTGACGATGGTGCGGACCTTCCCGGTCGGCCTCGGGCGCGACGACCGTCGCACGCCGCAGAAGGCGTTCACGATCGTCGGCAAAACGAAGAACCCGACCTGGAACATTCCGCCGCGCATCCGCGCCGACCGCATCCGCGACCAGGGCGACAAGCGCAGCATGATCCCGGGCGGCCATCCCGACAATCCGCTCGGCCGCCATCGCTTCGACCTCGACATCTCGCCGTACGCCATCCACGGCACGAACATCCCGTGGGGCGTCGGCATGAACGTCAGCAACGGCTGTGCGCGCCTCTATCCCGAGGACATGGACCGTCTCTTCCCGCTCGTCCCCGTCGGCACGACGGGCGCGTTCGTCTACCAGCCCGTGAAGGTCGGCCGGCGCGACGGTCGCGTGTGGGTGGAGGCGCATCGCGACGTCTACAAGCGCGGGGACGCGCTGCCCGCGTCGTCGCGCGCGCTCGGGCTGACGCCCACCGACGCGACGGTGCGCGCCACGATGAAGGCGCGCCAGGGCGTTCCGGTCGCGCTGCCCGCGCGGTCGTGAGCAGACGCCGTGTCGTCCGTCACGGGCGACGCGGACAATCCTGCGCCACCTCGCCACGATCCTGACGTCGGCAGGCGCCGTGCGCGGGGCGAAGCTCCCCGCGCCTCCACGCGCACGCGGGCGCACCCCAGGCGGCACGCCTCTTGCCTTTCCGTCGATGCAACGTGACCGTGCCCCATTCCTTCTTCGCAGGCGACGTGCTCGACGACGTCGGCACCCGCATGCGCCTCAACCCGACGTGGTACGGCCGGCTGTGGACCGTGCTCGTGGTGATCGCCGGGGCGATTCTCCTCGCCGTGGCGGTCTACGTGCACTCCGTCGACCAGACCATGATGTCGAGCGCGGGCGAGGGTCTCGCGCTCGCGGCCGCCGACATCGCGGACGACGTGACCCGCTGGCAATCCGACGTCGGCCGCGAGCTCCAGCTCGTCGCGCGGGCCGCCGTCCTGCGCGAGGGAACGCCGAAGGACGCCATGGCGCTGCTGTCGGCCACGCGCGGCGGCTCGTCGCGCTTCCTCTGGCTGGCCATGACGGACGACCACGGCCGTGTGCTGGCGTCGACCCGCCCCGGCGCGGTCGGCGACGACTGGGGCGCACGCCGGTGGTTCAAGACGCTGGAGGCGGGCAACGCCGTGGTGCAGGTGGCGCCGTCGCCGGCGCGGGGCGACGGGATGCCGACGATCCGCTTCGCCGTTCCCATCACCGACGCGTCCGGCACGCGCGTGCGAGTGCTGGTCGCGCACGTCGCGCGCGGCGCGCTCGAGACCGTGTTCACGCGGAAGACCGAGGCGATCCAGCTGCAGCGCACGGCGCCCGCGCATCTCGAGTGGGAGCTGATCGGCCGCAACGGCATCATCGCGCTCGACGCGGGCGCGCTGCACCGGCGCAGCCGGCCGATGGTGCGGGCACTGCCGCCGGCGGTGTTCGCCGAGGCGCGCCGGGCCGGCTGGTTCCACGAGATGGACCCGCTGCGCGACGTCCCGACGATCACGGGCTACGCGCACGGCATCGATCCGCTCGACGTCGCCGGGCCGGGCTGGCGCGTCCTCGTCCGGATGGACGTGAGCGACGTCCTCGCGCCGACCCGCACCATCCTGATGACGCTCGGGCTGGCGACGGGGCTGGTCATCCTGCCCCTCCTCGCCCTGCTCCGCTGGACGACCTGGCAGCGCCGGCGCCTGGAGCACCAGGTGCACGAGGCGTACGACGATCTCGAGCAGCGCGTGCACGACCGCACGGCGCTGCTCATCGACGCGCGCAACGCGGCCATCGGCGCGGCGCAGGCGAAGTCGGAGTTCCTGGCCAACATGAGCCACGAGATCCGCACGCCGCTGACGGCGATCCTCGGGTTCACCGGTGTCCTCGGCGACCCCGCGCTGTCGGCCGACGACCGCGCCGCCCACCTGGCCACCATCCAGCGCAACGGCGAGCACCTGCTCAGCCTGATCAACGACATCCTGGACCTGTCGAAGATCGAGGCGGGCAAGCTGAGCGTCGAGCGCATCGCGTGCGGCGTCGGCGAGCTGGTCGATCCGGTCGCCACGCTGATGGGCGCCCGCGCGCGCGAGAAGGGTCTGACGTTCGCCGTCGAGTACCCCGGGCCGGTGCCGGAGCGCATACGCACCGATCCGACGCGCCTCCGGCAGATCCTGATGAACCTGCTGGGCAACGCGATCAAGTTCACCGAGGCGGGCGGCACCGTGCGCCTGATCGTCCGCGTCATCGACGGCCTGCAGCCCCGCCTGCGGTTCGACGTGGTCGACACGGGCATCGGCGTCACGGCCGACGTGCGCGAGCGGCTGTTCACCCCGTTCATGCAGGCCGACCCGTCGACCAGCCGTCGCTACGGCGGCTCGGGCCTGGGCCTCACGATCTCGCGTCGCCTCGCGCGCATGCTCGGCGGCGACATCACCGTCGAGAGCACGCCGGGCCACGGCAGCACGTTCAGCGTCGACGTCGACCCGGGCGCGATCGGGGGCGTGCCGCGCAGCATTCCCGCCAGCGCGACGGCGCCGGCCGCGACCGCGACGGGCTCGATCGTGCGCCTCGACGGCCGTCTCCTGCTGGCCGAGGACGCGCCCGACAACCAGCGCCTCATCACGTTCTACCTGCGTCGCGCGGGTGCCGCCGTCGACGTCGCCGAGAACGGCCGCGTCGCGGTGGACAAGGCGCTCGCGGGCCAGCCGTACGACGTGATCCTCATGGACATGCAGATGCCGGAGCTCGACGGCTACGACGCGACCGCCGAGCTGCGGCAGGCCGGCTATCGCGGACCGATCATCGCGCTCACCGCCCACGCGATGGACGGCGATCGCGAGAAGTGTCTGAACGCCGGCTGCGACGACTTCGCGACCAAGCCGATCGACCGCGATGCGCTGCTGGCGCTCGTGCGCCGGCATCTCGACGAACGACGTTCCGACGAATCGGAGGGAGGGACTTCCATGGCCGACACCAGCACCGACAGGTCCGCGAGCCGCCTGCTCACCAAGATGCACGACGATCCCGAGCTGGCCGAGCTCGTGCAGATGTTCGTCGAAGGCCTGCCCGAGCGCGCGATCACGCTCGAGCGCACGCTCGACGCGGGCGACCTCGATCGCGTCGCCGCGCTGGCCCACCAGCTGAAGGGCACGGCCGGCGGCTACGGCTTCCCGTCGATCACCGAAGCGGCGGCGAAGCTCGAAACCAGCGTCCGCAGCAAGAAGGCGATCGACGACGTGCGCGAGCAGCTGCGTAGCGTCGCCGATCTCTGCAACCGGGCGCGCGCGGCGTGAGCACTCCCGAGGCCAGCGTCGAGACGCGCGGGCGGGTGTTGGTCGTCGACGACGACCGCGACCTCTGCGCGCTCCTGTCGCTGCAGCTGCAGCGGCAGGGGTTCACCGTCACGTGGCGCACGACGGCGCAGGAAGCGCTCGAGGTGATCGCGACCACCGAGTTCGACGCGGTGGTCACCGACCTCAACATGTCGGGCATGAACGGGCTCGAGCTGTGCGAGCGCATCGTCAGCAATCGGCCCGATCTTCCCGTCGCCGTGCTGACCGCCTTCGGCACGCTCGAGACGGCCGTCGCCGCGATCCGCGTGGGCGTATACGACTTCATCGCCAAGCCGCCCGACGTCGAGGCGCTGGCCCATACGCTCGACCGGGCGGTGCAGCAGCGGACGCTGCACGAGCAGCTTCGCCGCCTGCCGGGCACCGAGGCGCCGCGCCGCGTGGGCGACCTGCTCGGCAACAGTGCGGCGATGGTGCGGGTGTACGACTTGCTGAGCCGCGTCGCCGACGCCGAGGCGTCGGTGCTCGTCACGGGCGAGAGCGGCACCGGCAAGGAGCTCGTCGCCCGCGCGCTGCACCGGCATGGGCGGCGCGCCGACGGCCCGTTCGTCGCGGTGAACTGCGCGGCCGTTCCCGAGGCGTTGCTCGAGAGCGAGCTCTTCGGGCACACGCGGGGCGCGTTCACCGACGCGCGCACCGCCCGCCCCGGCTTGTTCGTGCAGGCGAACGGCGGGACGCTGTTCCTCGACGAGATCGGCGATCTGCCGCTGCCGCTGCAGCCGAAGCTGCTGCGCGCGCTGCAGGAGCGGAAGGTGCGGCCGGTCGGCTCCGACACCGAGGTGCCGTGCGACGTGCGCCTCGTCGCGTCGACGAACCGCGACCTCGAGGCGGCCGTGCGCGAGCACCGCTTCCGCGAGGACCTCTACTTCCGCATCAACGTCATCCCGATCGCCATGCCGGCGCTGCGCGACCGCGGGAACGACGTGCTGCTGCTGGCGCAGCACTTCCTCGACCGCTGCCGCGAGGAGGCGGGCACCGGCGTGGTCGGGCTCTCGGCCGCGGCGGCGCGGCGGCTCCTGGCCTACTCGTGGCCCGGCAACGTGCGCGAGCTGCAGAACTGCATCGAGCGCGCGGCGGTGATGGCGCGTTACGAGCACCTGACCGTCGACGACCTGCCCGAGCGCATCGGCAGCTACCGGCCGTCGTCCGCGCTGATCGGGTCGGACGCGCCGCCCGGGCTCATGCCGCTGGCCGAGGTCGAGCGCCGGCACATCCTGCGCGTCCTCGACATGGTGCGCGGCAACAAGACCCTGGCCGCGCAGGCGCTGGGGCTCGATCGCAAGACCCTGCGCCGCAAGCTCGCGCGCTCGCGCCCGCTCCGCGCGGTCCCGAACTGACAGGCCTGTACCGTGTCGGGGCGCCCTGCCCCGGGCCCGCTTCGGACGGCCTACGCCGGGCCTGCGTTTTTCGGTGGCACGTCACCTGCTCATAGGACGGAGCGGAGGTGGACATGCACGACGAGCTCGCCATCGATTACCAGACCACCACCTGGGGTGCGGACCCCGAGCCTCGGCGGCTGCGCATCGCGGCGAGCCCGAACAAGTCGCGCGTCCTGGTGGCGGACGACGACCCGGACATGCGGCGGCTGCTCGGCGTCACCCTGCGCCGTGCGGGGTACGACGTCGTCGAGGCGCGCGACGGCGTCGACCTCCTCGATCAGATCGAGTCGACGATCGAACGGCGCGACTTCTTCAGCGTGATCGTCGCCGACATCAACATGCCGGGCCTGAGCGGGCTCGACGTCCTCGCGGCGCTGCGCTGCACGACGTGGGCGACGCCGGTGATCCTGATCACCGCCTACGGCGATCCGGGGACCCGCAACGAGGCGAAGGACCTCGGCGCGGTCCTGCTCGAGAAGCCGCTGGACCTCGACGCGCTCCGCATCGCCGTGAAACGCGTCGTCGCACTCTAACGCGACCCCAAGACCATGTCTTGGGTCGGGAAACGCCAGTGTGACGCTGTCGGCTTCGGGCGACCTTCGTGCCGCGGCCGGCGAAGCCGGCGCGGCATGCTGCTCCGACCGCGGTCCAGCTGACGTCGTCCCACTCGGCCCCGAGACGAAGTCTCGGGGCCGACGTCATGGCGTGCCCTGGGCGCAGGCGCCGCCGAACGTGAGCGTGACGTCGGCTATCGTGGCGTCGATCAGCAGGCCGTTCGGGATGTCGCGCGCGGAGAGCCGCAGGTCCCAACGCACGCCGTCGAACCGCAGCGTGAGGCGGCGCAGCGGCCCGATCTTGCCGCGCCACTTGTAGATGCCGCGGTCGGGCCGCGATCGGCTCCAGCCGAGATCGTCGGCCGGGATCGTGAGCACCGCGGAGTCGACGCCGTCGTCGAGCGTCACCGCGAGCGGGCTCAGGCGGGGATCGATGCCGTCGTAGACGCCGACGACGTTCGGCACGGTCGCGCGCAACGTGACCGAGCGCCCGATGCGGAGCTTGTCGACGTCGAGGTCGCCTTCGCCGCACGTCGTGAGACACGTGCAGTCGCCGGCGCACCCGCCGACGCAGCTCCCGGATTCGGCGCCCTCGCACGCCTCGCCGCTCTCCCAGACGGCGTTGCCGCAGGTCGGCGCCGGCGTACCGAACGCGGTGGCCGTCAGCTGATAGGCGCCCGCGCCCGAGAAGCGCCGCACCATCACGTACCAGGGACCCGCCGCGGGCGACGCGAACTCGCACGCCCCGTACTGATTGCCGCCGTCCTGCTTGCAGTCGTAGGTCGTGGTCGTCGGCGGCGTGCCGGCACGCACGTAGAGATCGAAGTCGCTCGGCCCGTCGTCGACGGCATTCATGGTCACCCGCAGCAGCGCGCTGCCGGCCGTCACCGGGAAGGCATGCGTGCGGCTGACGCTGACGGTGCTGAGCGTGCCCTGCGCCGACATGACGGCGGTGCCCGCCGCGCCCGCCTGGTCGAGCGGACCGCAGGTCGTCGCCTCGAGGTCGGTGCCGGCGATGCCCTGGATGTACGCGGCATAGTGCGCGACGTTGACGTCGTAGCTGTGGTCGGTGGGCAGGCAGGTGCCGCTGTCGCCGCCCGACGTGATGCCGGCCACCACGGGACCGCTGCCGAGGTCGAGGAAGAGCGGCCCGCCGGAATCGCCGTTGCAGGTGTTGGCGCCCACGCCGGTGAAGTCCCAGCACAGGGACGTGAGGTCGGAGACGCCGCCGCTGCAGGCGGCCGTCGTGACGTTGCCGGCGCGCTTCAGGCCATAGTCGTACGATACGCCGCCGCTGCGCCCGAAGCCGACGATGGTTCCCGCCAGCCCCGGCAGGGGCAGCGTCTCGTTGATCGCGGTGGGTGCGACGCCGTTCACCGGCGCGCCGAGCGTCAGGACCGCGACGTCGGCGACGGGGAAGTCGTAGTCGGGATGCACGGCAATGCTCGACACCGAGACGAAGCCGGCATGCTGCAGGAAGACGAGGCTCTGCGACGGATCCGGCGCACCGGCGCCCTGGCAGTCCGGTCCGACCGTGTCGCATACGCAGTGCGCGGCGGTGAGAAACGTGTTGCAGCCGATCAGGGTACCCGAGCACGACGCCGACGCGTTGGCGGTATCGTCGCCGGCGAGCAGCAAGCCCGTCGACGGAAAGGCCGACGTGAACGTGCCGTTGACGATGCGCGGGCGCAGCAGGGAGGCCTTCGGGCGCTGCAGGCGGCGGCGCGCCTCGGCGGGCGTGGCGAGGGCGGCGGCGAGCGCCAACAGGGTCAGGACGGCCAGGGTTCCCGCTCGGCGCATGCGCATCCTCCGGAACCCGGTCCGGTACCAGCGTAGGGCCGCGAAGGTCAACAGGAAAAACGAATTCTTGCTACGGCCGCTCGCGGGTCCGGCGCCGGATCGGGGCCCCCTGCCACCGCCGCTCCGCGGTCCGACGCCGTCCGCCGAGGCGGGTGGTCAAGGACGGCGTCCCGGTGATGATATCCGCCAGCATGGTGCGGTCGAGCACCTGCAGGAACGCACCGCGGGCCTCATGGAGGGTGCGCTCCAGCAGACAGGCGCCCGTCAGCGGGCACGTGCTCGTGGCGCGGTCGAAGCACTCCAGCAGGTTCAGGGTCGGCTCCGTGTAGCGCACGACGGCGCCGACGCTCAGCTGCCGCGGCGAGCGCGCCAGCTCGAGCCCGCCGGCACGGCCGCGGTGCGATCGCACGAACCCGCCGCGCGCCAGCGCCTTCGCCACCTTGGCGACGTGATGCGGCGACACCTGATACGCGGCCGCGATCTCGCCGACGGAGATCAGGCGATCGTCATGCGAGCCGAGGTACATCAGCGTGCGCAGCGCGTAGTCGGAGTAGATCGTGAGTTGCACGGGCGCATCGTAGGAAGCGCGCGGGCGCGCGACAAGCACCGCCCGCGTTTGCAACCTCGGGGCGCACCCGCTTAAAGTGGCCTGGCTTAGACCACTTTACCGAATCGAGGAGGACCGATGCCGCTGAACGCCGAAGTCCTGCGATCGAGCCTCGAGCTCGTCGTCTCCCGCCAGCCCGAGCTCACGCCCGGGTTCTACGAGCGCCTCTTCGCGCGCTACCCGCAGGTGCGGCCGCTGTTCGGCCGCAACGCGGCCGAGGCGCAGCAGAAGATGCTGCAGGACGCGATCGTCGCGGTGGTCGACCACGCCGAGGACGCGGAATGGCTCGGCTCGACGTTGCGCGCGATGGGCCGCACGCATCGCGACTACGGCGTGACCGCCGAGATGTACCCGTGGGTCGGCGAGTGCCTACTCGACACGCTGGCCCACGTCGCCGGCGACGACTGGTCCCCCGAGATCGCGAAGGCGTGGACGGACGCCTACGGCGCGATCCAGGCGCTCATGCTCGAGGGCGCCGCGCTCGACGCCGCGTCCTAAGAGACGTCGCGGGTGCCGCCCGCGATCAACACGAGCGCCAGGAGGGCGACGGCCGCCGCGCAGAGGAACGCCGCCCGGTGGCCGAAGCCGTCCACCACGGCGCCGAGGCTCATGGCCCCGGCGGTGACCCCGAGGTTGAACGTCCCGTTGAAGAACGTCTGCAGGCGGCCGAGCTGCGTCGGCTCGGCGTGCGCGATCGCGAAGGCGTTCAGGACCGGGAAGACGAGCCCCTGCATCGCCCCGAACACCACGCCGACGACCGCGAGGCCGGGCACCGATCGCACGACGGCGAGCGCCGCGATGGACGCGGCGAGCCCGAGGATCGCCGGCTGCGCGACGCGGCGGTAGCCGAGGCGATCGCCGAGCCGCCCGGCGACGACGCGGACGGCGATCGCCGCCGCGGTGTACGACAGGAAGAACGTCGCGACCGGCCCGAGCCCGGCGTCGTGGACGAACGTCGGCGTGAAGGTGACCACGGTCCCGAAGGCGACGCCGCAGCACGCTACGGCCGCGAGCAGCGCGCCGAGCTGGCGCGACAGGCGCAGGCGAACGGGCGCGCCGTGCACGGGGAGCACGGCCGCGGGCAGCGTCCACGCGATGGCGAGCCCCAGCACCGAGTACGCCGCCGCGACCACGAAGAGCAGCTGGAATCCACCGACGTGGATCAGCTGCTCCCCGATGGTCGGCGCGAGCGCGTGCGTCGCGAGCGTCGAGACGCCGAACAGGCCGAGCGCCTCGCCGCGCCGCGCGACGGGCGCGAAATCGACGGCCAGCGTCGACGCCGCATTGAATCCGGCGGCGAACGCGACGCCCTGGAGCGCGCGCAGCACGAACATCGTCGGCCCCACCCGATCGACCAGGAGAAACGCGAGCGACAGCACCGCCATGGCGACGAGCCCGCCGCGCAGGAAGAGGCGGCGATCGAAGCGGTCGAGGAGCGCGCCGACGACGAGGATCCCGACCAGCCCGGCGACGCCGTTCGTGCCCATGACGAAGCCGGCCATGGTGTCGGTGCCGCCGAGCGCGCGGATGTGCAGCGGCAGCAGGAAGAACGACGTGAACGTCAGGAAGAAGCAGAAGTTCGCCGCCGTCAGCCGCACGAAGCGCGGCGACAGCACGGCCTCAGCGGACACGGCGGCTCGTCGGCACGATGTGTGGGTAGCGGGGGTGGCGGGTGCGGTCAACGTTCGGACGCCGGCACCCAAACGAGCGTTCGGGCGAGCACTCGACCCCACGCATCGGGCTGTGGTAGCCCGACGACCCATGTCGGAGTACGGTTTCTGGCGGCTCGCGCAGAACGATCCCTCTCGCATCGCCCTCGTCGAGCCCGACGGGCGACGGCGGACGGCGGGCGAGGTACTCGCGAACTGCAACAAGCTGGTGCACGGCCTGCGCGCACTCGGGCTCGGCACGGGCGACGTCGTCACGACGTGCCTGCCGAACGGCGGCCCGATGATCGAGCTGTACCTCGCCGCCCTGCAGGCGGGCTTCTACCTGGTGCCGATCAATCACCACCTGACCGGCCCGGAGATCGCGTACATCGTGAAGGACTCCGGCGCGAAGGCGTTCGTCGCCGGCGAGCGCTTCGCCGAGGCGTGCGCGGCCGCGGCGGACGAGGCGGGGCTGCCGGCGTCGGCGCGCTTCGCCGTCGGGACGATCCCCGGCTTCCGTCCCTACGAGGACCTGATGGCCGGACAGCCCGACACGGCGCCGCCGGACCGCGTCGCCGGACAGGTGATGAACTACACCTCGGGGACGACCGGACGTCCGAAGGGCGTGCGTCGCAAGCTGCAGCCGTTCGATCCCGACATCGTCGGCCAGATGATCGGCATGTTCCTGATGATGTTCGGCGTGCAGCCGCTGAACGACAACGTGCACCTCGTCGGCTCGCCGCTCTACCACACGGCCGTGCTGATGTTCGCCGGCAGCTCCATGCACTTCGGCCACACCGTCGTCCTCATGGACAAGTGGACGCCCGAGTCGTCGCTCGCGGTGATGGAGCGCGACAAGGTGACGACGAGCCACATGGTGCCGACGCAGTTCCATCGGCTGCTCGCGCTGCCCGACGACGTCAAGCGGAAGTACGACCTGTCGTCGCTGCGGCACATCATCCACGCGGCGGCGCCCTGCCCCGTCGACGTGAAGCGGGCGATGCTCGCCTGGTGGGGCCCGGTGATCTACGAGTACTACGCCGCGAGCGAGGGCGGCGGCTCGTTGGTGACGCCGGGCGAGTGGCTGCAGAAGCCCGGCACCGTCGGCCGCGCATGGCCGAGCTCGGAGATCCGCATCCTCGACGACGAGGGCAAGGACGTGCCGACGGGCGAGATCGGCACGGTCTACATGATGCTCGGCTCGAACGACTTCGAGTACCACGGCGACAAGGACAAGACCGAAGCGAACCGTCGTGAGGGCTTCTTCACGGTGGGCGATGTCGGCCTGCTCGACGAGGACGGCTATCTGTTCCTGCGCGACCGGAAGATCGACATGATCATCTCCGGCGGCGCCAACATCTATCCGGCCGAGATCGAGGGCGCGCTGCTGACGCATCCGAAGGTCGGCGACGCCGCGGCGTTCGGCATCCCCGATCCCGACTGGGGCGAGCAGGTGAAGGCGGTGATCGAGCCGGCGGCGGGTGTGGCGGCGAGCCCCGAGCTGGCGGACGAGATCATGGCCTTCTGTCAGCAGAAGCTCGCCAAGTTCAAATGCCCCAAGTCGATCGACTTCGTCGCCACGATGCCGCGCGACCCGAACGGCAAGCTCTACAAGCGCAAGCTGCGCGATCCGTACTGGGCAGGGCGCGACCGAGCGATCTAATCTCCGCCCTGGACAGGAAGCTCGCTACTTCCCAGATTAGTCTTGACGACGCCATCTGGGGGTGGGTATGACCGCCCGGCCACACGGGACGTCACGCGCTCGGACGCGGGGCGGTGCCCCACCAGCGGCTGACGAGCATGCTGCATGGTGCTCAGACCGGGAGGACACTCATGCGGCCAGGATTCGGGAACGTTCGTCACATCGTCGCGGCGTGCCTCCTCGTGGGTGTCGGCGCCGACGCGGCCGCGCAGATCTCGAGCACGCAGTCCGCCTGCGTGGACGGGCTCAACAAGCAGCTCGCGGGCGTCGCCAAGGTCCAGCAGAAGCAGGCCGTCGATTGCGTCAAGTTCGCGGCGCTCGGGCAGACGTCCAAGCTCGGCAAGCCCGGCCAGACGCTGACCGCGCAGGCATGTCTCACGAACGACGTCAAAGGAACGCTCGCGAAGGCCGTCGCCAAGGTGACCGCCGAAGAGCAGAAGAAGTGCCTCGCGCGGCCCGAGCAGCTGCCGCCGTTCGGTCACGTTCCCTCCGCGACGTCGTTCGCCGCCGCCCGCGCGGAGAGCCTCGCGCTGATGGCCGACCTGTTCGGCCCGGACCTCGACGCCACGCTGGTCCGCTCCACCCAGGATCGCGCCGGCGCCGCCTGCCAGGCCTTCGTCCTGAAGCAGACGCTCAAGGTCCATGCGGCCATCTGGAAGCTGCTGCTCGCGACGAAGAAGAGCGTCCTCAAGTGCAGCCAGCCGAGCCGGCCGGCGTCGTGCGCACAGCAGGGGCTTCCGGTGATCGGGTCGAGCGGCGAGCTCGCCGATGCGCTCGCCGCGGCCGTGGACGCCGACGTGAACGGCACGATCGCGCGCGCCGTCGGCGTGCTCGTCGCGAAAGCCGCGTCGACGTGCGCGGGAACCGGTACGCCGCTCGCGAGCCTCTTCCCTGCCGGCTGTCGCGAGGACGCCACCCCCGGCGCGATCGGCGCCTGCGCCGAAGCGATCGTCCGCGGCCGCGCGTGTCGGATGCTCAACGCCGTCGACGGGCTGTCGGCCGCGTGCCCGCGCGTGCCCGGCCACGAACCGGACATCGCCGCGCCCTCCCGGCTCGAGCTGGGTCTGATCGGCGAAACCGTCGCGGTGGAAGGCATCGTCACCGTGACGAACGTCGGGACCGAGCCGCTCGTCATCGACGACGTTGCGCTGCAGGGGAGCAGCGCGTTCACGCTCGCCACGTCCACCCCGCCCCCATTGTCGATCCCGCCGGGCGGCGCGCTGCCACTTCCCGTCCGCTTCCAGCCGCCCGCCGGAACCGCCGGCACCGCGCAGACGGCGACCCTCCGGATCGACAGCGACGACCCCGACGAGGCGCAGATCGACGTCACGCTCACCGGCGACGTCGTCACGAACCGGCCCCCGCCCGCCGGCGTTCCGGTCGCCGGCGTCCGCGTGACCGGCGACGTCATCACGCCGGCGACGTGCACCGCCGTCGACGTCGAGGTGCAACTCACCGCCGCGACGCAGCCGGGCGACGTGCTCAGCGTCCGCCTCGCCGACCAGGCCGGCGGCAGCGTCGTCGCGCCGAGCGTCGCCGCGGGCACCGGACCGCGAGCCCTGACGGTGTCCGGGCTCGACGCCTGCGCGCTCGCCGACGGCGTCGTCACGCCGAGCGTCGTCGTGACCCGCGGAGCCGTGGACCTGCCGGCCGTGCCCGGACGCGCCGCGGTGAAGAACACCTCGCCGCTGGCGCCGCCGGTGCTCGACCCCCTGCCCTACGAGCCCTTCGTTACGCTCGTGCCCGAGGTGCGACTCTGCGGCACCGCGCGCACCGACACGACCATCACCGTAAGCGGCGCCGCATCGACGGCCCCTGTGTCGACGAGCCCGGACGGCACGTTCTGCATCGACGTCCCGCTGCGCCGGAACCAGTCGAACCTGCTGATCGTCACCGCCACCGACGATCTCGCCGCGCCGCCGCGCCCACGCGCCTCGGCGCTCCCGATCGAGGTGATCCACCTCGATCTCGACGAGGCGGTCTTCGTCGACGTCACGTCGCGCCCGCTCTCGACGGCCGAGATCGAGGCGCTCGTGGCGGCCGGCGTCATCGACCTCGGCGACGCGGCGAACTACAACGTGTCGGAGTTCACGCTGGTCTTCAGCGTGGGCGGACGCCTGGTGTCGATGCGCCAGGTGGTGCCGACGCCCGCCATCCCCGGGACCGGCGGCGGCAGCGTCAGCTACGGCATCGCCCCGCTGCCCGGCGGCGGCAGTGTGCCCGGCGGCGGCGCCGTCGGCGACTCGCCGATCGCCCGCGGCGGATGGACGCCGCGGGCCGACCTCCCGGGCGTCGTGCTTCCCCCGCCGCCCAGTGCGGGCGGGTGTCGCAGCGTGTGCTCGCAGGTCGTCGTCGTGACCGGTCCGGACGGCGAGTCGAGCCCGGGCGTCATCGTCATGGACGGACGCATCAAGACGCTGAAGGAGTTCTTCCAGATCGGGATCTCGCTGACCAACCGGTCGCCGATGTTCGCGATGGCCGACGTCGCCGCGCGTGTCGTCGTCCCCGGCGGTCTGACCCCCGTTCGCGCCGGACTCGGCACCGACCCGACGACCGTCGACCTCGACGGCGCGATCGATGCCGTCGACCTCGGCGCCGTCGCACCGGGCGGCCATCGATCGGCGCAGTTCATCGTGCGGGGCGACCAGATCGGCGTCCACCCCGTCACGGTGGAGCTGAACGGCTTCTTCGCCGGGCCGCCGCTCCCCGCGCCGATCCCGTTCGGCGGCAGCGTGGCGACGACGGTCGAGGTGCTCGGGCCGCCGGAGCTCGGCGTGCTCGTGCGTCATCCCACGCGCCCCGGTCTTCCCGACGTCCTGCTGAACGAGGTGTACTCGCTGCTGATCGAGATCACGAACCTCTCCGACCGCCCCGCCCTCTACACGAGCATCGAGCTCTTCCTCGGCGGCAACGCGATCCTCGTGGACGAGAACGACCAGCCCCTGCCGAACGGCGCCGACGTCCGCTCGGTCGGCCACATCCAGTCCGGCCAGACCGTGTCGTTGATCTATCGCGTGCGGTCCCTCGTGCAGGGCGACGTCATCGCGTGCCAGGGCGTCGCGAGCGAGAACGTCACCCTCAGCGTCGATACGGGGCCGGAAGGCTCGGCGTGCGACGTCGCCGGCACCATACCGTCCGGCATCGACGATCTGCCTCCGGAGCTGCCGCCCACCGTCTCGGCGATCGTGCCGGCGAACGGCGCGGTCGACGTCGATCGCGAGGCCGGCGTCGTGGCGCTGCTGGCGCCCCGCAGCGCCTGTCTGATCGGTGACACCTTCACGAACGTCGTCACGGCGCCCATCGTGCCGGGCGGCGGGCTGCAGGTCGTCGCCGCCGATCTGGTCGCCGCGGGCACGTACCGCCTCGACGCGATCGACGCGTTCGGCCGGCCGGCGGAAGCCGTGCCCACCGAGCTGGTGCGCGTCGACCCGCCCGCGGGCGGCACGACGATCGCCACGCTGCGACTCGGCCTGGCCGCTCCGCCGAGCCAGGCCTTCCTGCGGCCCGACACGACGTACCGCGCCATGCTGGTCGGCGGTCCGGGCGGCGTGTGCAGCGCCGCGTCCGGCGCCGAGCTCGCGTCGACCGTCGCGTGGACCTTCAGCACCGGCCGTACGTGCGACGGCCCGGCGCCGACGGTGACGTTGCGCGACCCGCAGGACGGCGCGACCGAGCGGCCGATCGATCAGGCGATCGTCGTGGAGTTCAGCGGCGCCATCGATCCCGGTACGCTGACCGGCGACAGCTTCCAGGTCGTGCAGGGCGGTGTCGTGGCGAGCGGCGACGTCGTCGGCGGCAGCCCCATCGCCGGCGTGACGACGTTCGAAGACGGCACGCGCACGCTCCGCTTCCGCGCGAGCGCGCCACTGCCGACGGATACCGCGATCCACGTGCGCCTCACGAACGCGCTCGCGGACGCGTGCGGCCTCGCGCTCGCGACGCCGGCCGTCGGCGTGCGGGTGTTCTCCTTCACGACCGCGCCGCCCGACGGGACGCCGCCGGCGCCGCCGGTCGTCGACCCGCTGCCCGTCCTGACGAACGCCCTCCAGATCGCCGTGACGGGGACGGCCGAGGCGGGCAGCACCGTGCGCGTCGACGGCGGCAGCGCTCCGGCGTCGACCACCGCCGGCGCCTCGGGCCTCTTCGCGGTGTCCGTCCCGCTGGTGACGGACGCGACGAACGATCTCTCCGTGCAGGCGACCGACGCCGCGGGGAACCCGTCGCCGGCCGTCACGCTCGACCGGACCGGGGCGCCGCTCCAGATCGAGCAGGATGCGACCCCGCCGGCCGTGACCTCGATAACGCCGCCCGGCGGCGCCGACGGCGTCCTGCCGACCGCCCCGATCACCGTCGTGTTCGACGAGGGGATTCGTGCGAGCTCGGCGAACACGGGGAACGTGACGGTGACCGCCGCCGGTACCGTCAGCGGTACGATCGCGATGGCCGGCAGCACCGGCTTCACCTTCACACCGAGCGTGCCGTTCCCCGCGAACGCGGTCGTGACGGTCCGTCTGCGCGCCGGCGGCGTGCGCGACGTCGCAGGGAACGCGCTCCCCGCGGATGTCGTCAGCACGTTCACGGTGAGCGGCGGGCCACCGATCGTGACGGCGATCGTGCCGAGCTCGGGCCTGCAGGGCACGGTGGTCACCGCACAGATACAGGGGCAGAACCTCGCCGCGGTCTCGAGCGTCGGTATCGACGGCAGCGGTGTGACCGTCACCGATCTCGGCACCGGCAGCCCGACCACACGCAACGTGCGCTTCGTGATCGCGGCGAGCGCGCCGATCGGGCCGCGTTCCGTGACCATCACCACGCCGAGCGGCACGGCCGCCGGAACGTTCACCGTCACCGACACGACCGTTCCGGCCACGATCGAGTGGGTCGCGCCGGGCGGCGGCAGCTGGCACGTCGCATCGAACTGGCTGCCCGCGCGGGTCCCGTTGCCCACCGACGACGTCCGCATCTCGGCGACCGGCACCGTGACGTTGAGCATGCCCGCGACGGTGCGGTCGCTGGTGCTGTTCTCGGACCTCGCGGTGACCGGCGCGAGCTTGAGCCTGAGCGGCGGCGTGTCGCCAGCCCTCGTGGTGCATGCGAGCGGCGGGATCACGATGGCCGCCGCCACGACCGTGACCGTGCAAAATGGCCTCACGCTGAACGGCACCGCCACACTCACGGGCACCAATACGGTCAATCCCGCGCGCCTCGAGTTCGACGGCGGCCAGGTCGTCGACGGCACCGGGACGATCGCCTTCGCCTCCGGCAACGACTTCCCCGCGACCAACTTCGTGCGCCCCGTCGGCGGTGGCCTCGTCACCCTCGGCAGCGGCCTCACCGTCCGCGGCGGCAGCGGCACCCTCGGCGGCCCCAACGGCACCTTCCGACTGCTCGGCACGATCCATCCCGACACCGCCGGCCGCACCATCGCGCTCGGCGGGTTGATCGCCAACGCCGGCGACACCTTCTCCATTCTCGCCGGGCCGGGCCTCTTCAACTTCCAGGGCGGCGGCGTGCAGAACGCCGTCGTCGTCGGGTCCGGCACGCTGTCCGCCAACGGCACGACGGGCAGCCTCGAGACCGTCCGCCTCGACGCCAACCTCTCGATCGGCGCCGCGGGTCTGGTCACCGTGCGCACCGGGCTCACGCTGAACGGCACCGCCACACTCACGGGCACCAATACGGTCAATCCCGCGC
>CAYSOF010000005.1:160573-351075 GCA_964432595.1 uncultured Binatia bacterium (SeqCode)
CTCACGCTGAACGGCACCGCCACACTCACGGGCACCAATACGGTCAATCCCGCGCGCCTCGAGTTCGACGGCGGCCAGGTCGTCGACGGCACCGGGACGATCGCCTTCGCCTCCGGCAACGACTTCCCCGCGACCAACTTCGTGCGCCCCGTCGGCGGTGGCCTCGTCACCCTCGGCAGCGGCCTCACCGTCCGCGGTGGCAGCGGCACCCTCGGCGGCCCCACCGGGACAGTCCTCAATCTCGGCACCGTGAACGCCGACGTGGCCGGGCGCACGATCATCATCACGGGCGCGGGCTTCGAGAACCGCGGCCTCATCGCCGCTACCGGCGGCGGGCTGGCGGTGCAGACGCTGACGATGAACGGCGGGACGATCTTCGCCGCCGCCGGGAAAACCGTGACCGTGAGCGGCAACCTCGCGCTCGGCGCGACCGACACCGTCGTCACGGAGCTGGCGGGTCTCTCGAACGTCGGTCTGCTCGCGGTCACCGGCACGGCGTCGGTGGCCGGCACGCTTGACGTGCGTCTCGCCACGGGTTTCACGCCGTCGGTCGGCCAGCGTTTCCGCATCATGACGTTCGCGTCGCGCAGCGGTCTCTTCGGCACCCTGCTCGGCACAGATCCCGGCGGCGGCGTCGCCCTCACGCTCGATCCCGGGGATCCCGTCGATTTCGAGCTGGCAGCCGTTGCCGAATAGGCCGAAGACCGTGACGTTTTGGCTTGCCTGCTCGACCCCGGAATGGTTCGACTGGGGTCGTGCGCTCCCTGATCGCGTCGTTTCTCCTGCTGCTCCTGCCGGCCCTGGGCATCGCCGCCGACTGCCGCACCGCGCGCCTCGCATGCAGCGACGCCGCGACGTGGTCGGCGCGCGCATGCGACCGCAATTGCACGCGCCTCGGCGAGCGCGACGCCGTCGCGGCGTGCCGGACGGAGTGCCGGACCACGCGCACCGCCACGAAGGCCGCGTGCCGCGAGGTCGACGAGCCCTGCGTCGCCGCGTGCGCCGGCGAGCCGACGGCCTGCACGATGGCCGCGCGCGACTGTCGCGCCGCGACGCGCGCCGCGCACCGGAGCTGTCGATCGGCGTGCGCGAAGGGCGATCTCCACTGCCTGATCGGCTGCGACCGCGCACGCGCGATCGGCGCCGCGTCGTGCGGGTACATCACGGCACGCGTCGAAGCCGGCACGCCCGCCCTGCCCGACCTGCCGCTCGGCGAGCCGGCCGACCTCTCGCTGCTGCTCGACGGCGCCGAGCAGGCGATCGTCGCCGAGGCGGACACGCGCGCCGAGACGCTCCGCTCGCGTCCGCTGCGCCTGTGGCTCGGACGGCCCGGCGCCGAGGTGACCGTCACCCAGACCCGGCACGGCTTCGACTTCGGCTTCCCGATCGACCTGCGCGAGTTCGTGAACGCGCCGGACGACCTCGCCTTCTACGCCGACCTCGCGAAGAAGCACGCGAGCTTCGTCGTGCTGGAGACGGGCATGAAGTGGCGCACGGCCCAGCCGACGGCCGACGCGTTCGCGTTCGCCCTCGGCGACTCGGAGATGGCGTGGGCGCGCGACAACGGCTTCCCGGTGAAGGGCCACACGCTCTTCTGGGGCAACGTGCCGCCGTTCTCGAGCGGCTCCGGCGTGCCCGTGTGGATCCGCGACCGCTTCCCGAACCCGAACCTGACGCCCGCGGAGAAGGCCGAGCTGCGCCAGCTCGTCCGCACGTACGTCGAGACCACCGTCGCGCGCTACCGCGGCCAGATCGACGTCTGGGACGTCACGAACGAGACGCTGAACGTCTTCACGACGTTCTTCATGGACCGGCTCGGCCCCGAGATCCTGCCCGAGCTGTTCGCGTGGGTGCACGCGATCGATCCCGGCTGCCAGCTCGTCTTCAACGAGTGGATCACCGAGGTCTTCACCGGCCTGCCGGGGCCGGACGCCGCCGCCGTACGCGACCGCGTGCAGTCGCTGCTCGCGGCGGGCGCGCGCGTGCACGCGATCGGCCAGCAGGGGCACTACGTTCCGGGCATCGTGTACGCCGGCGGCACCGCCGACCTCTCGCAGCGCACCCGCATCGACGACTACGCCACGGCACTCGACACGCTCGCGTCGGTCGGGCTCCCCGTCCACATCACCGAGGTGAACTTCGTCGCGCCGGACGCGCCCGAGCTGCGCGCCGCGCAGGCCGAGGCGCTGATGCGCGTCTGGTGGGGGCACCCCGCCGTCGAGCAGATCGTCTTCTGGGGGCTCTGGAACAAAGTGAACGCGCGCAACCACCTCCACCACGGGCTCTGGGACGACGACGGCACGATCACGCGGCACGGGGCGGCGGTCGCGTCGCTGCTGAACGACCGCTGGCGCACGCGCGCCACGATGACCGCCGACGCGTCGGGCGCGGTCGCGCTGCGGGCGACGATCGGCGAGTACGTCGCGTCGTGGCCCGAGAACGGCCAGCCCGCCTACGTGCGGTTCCGCGTCGAGCAGGGACCCGGGACCGCCGTCGTCGCGGCGCTGCCGGCTCAGTAGCGCTTCAACGCACAGGTGTAGTCGGAGCGCACGCTGACGGTCAGCCCGGCCGTCCCGATCGCCGCGGCGCCGGCGACGTCGCGCCCGTCGGCCGTGACGGCCCACACGCCGCGCTTCTTCGTCCGGTCGCGCAGGGTCACCCGGCGCATTCCGTCGACGTGGCCGCGCCAGCGCCAGCTCTTCCCCGACTTGGCGCCCTTCCATCCGGGATCGCCGGCGGGGATCACGACGCGTGCGACGTGGCCGGCGTCGTCGGCCACCTGGATCGTCAGGTCGACGCCGGTCGGGTCGAAGCCGTCGTAGGCGCCCTCGCGGTTCGCGAACGCGCCGCGCAGCAGGAATTTCCTGGCCAGCTGGATCTGGTCGATCGCGAGGTCCTCCGGACACGGCAGGCACACGCAGTCGAACGGGTCGCAGCCGCCGAGACAGTCGGCGCCGGCGTCGGCCCCGTCGCACTCCTCGCCCGCCTCGCGGACCTCGTTGCCGCACTCGGTGGTCGAGCCGCCGAGCGTCGTCACGGCCACCTGGTACGTGCCCTCGCCCGCCACGCGCTTCACGCGCACGTGCCACGTCCCGGGATCGGGGTAGAAGATCTCGCAGTAGGCGTACTGTCCGGGGAACGCGTCGTCGCAGTCGAAGTCCTCGTCGGTCGGCGGCGCGTCGAAGCGCACGGCCAGGTCGAAGTCGGCGCGGCCGTCGTCGGCGCCGTGCATGCCGATCCGCAGCTCCTCGGTGTTCTCGGGGACGACGATGGTGTGCACCGCCTCGGCGGCGTCGCGGTCGAGCTCGCCGGAGAACCCGGTCATCGTGCTGCCCGCGTGGCCGACCTGCGGCAGCTCGCCACAGACCGTGTTGCCGAGGTCCTCCCCCGCCTGCGCCGCGATCCACTCGCGATAGTACGGGACGCTCGCGTCGTAGCTCGAGTCGTTGGCGAGGCAGCTCGCGCGCGTGCCGCCCGACGTGATGCCGCCGATGGCGCCGTCCGCCAGGAAGAGCGGCCCGCCGGAGTCGCCGGCGCAGGTGTTCGATCCCTCGCCGGTGAAGCGCCAGCACACGGACGTCGTGTCGGACACGTCGTTCGGGCACGCCGCCGTGACGACGCTACCGAAGCGCTTGAGACCCGTCGTGTCGTCGCCGCCGCCCGCCGTCCCGAAGCCGACGATCGTCCCCGGCGTCTCCAGCGGCACGCTCATGGCGGCCAGGGGCGACGGCGGGATGCTCGTCGGGCCGAACGACATCTTCACCACCGCGACGTCGGCCGTCGGGAAGTCGTAGTCCGGGTGCACGATCACGGCGTCGGCATAGAAGAAGCCGGCGTGCTCGAGATACACGGTCACGTCGAACGGATCCGGGGCGTCGTCGCCCTGGCACGGCGCCTTGCTCTCCGGGCAGACGCAGTGCGCGGCGGTGAGGAACGTCTCGCACCCGATCATCACGCCCGAGCAGGTCAGCTGCTCGTTGCCGCTCACCACGAGGAGCGCACCGGTCGACGGGAAGGCCGAGGTCAGCGTCCCCTGGACGATCGACGAAGGCCGCGCCGCGGCCGGTGCCGGGAGCTGGAGCCACAGCATCAGCAGCGCGGCCACCGCCGGGAGCCGGGTCCACATCGCCCCACTATCGGCGGGTTGGTTCCGGAACTTGAGCCGACGGGTTCCTTCGCTGCGCGCCGCCGGGTACCACCTCCCCATGCCCACCTACCGCTTCCAGCAGGTCGACGTCTTCACGAGCCGCGGGCTGCGCGGAAACCCGGTCGCGGTCGTCCTCGACGCCGACGACGTGACCGACGCGACCATGCAGCAGGTGGCCGCGTGGACCAACCTGTCCGAGACCACCTTCGTCCTCCGCCCGACCCAGGCCGAGGCCGACTACCGCCTCCGCATCTTCACGCCGCGCAGCGAGCTGCCGTTCGCCGGACACCCGACCGTCGGCTCCGCACATGCCGTGCTGTCCACGGGGATGGTGCCGGCCGGCGCGACGCGGCTTCACCAGGAGTGCAAGGCGGGCGTGCTGCCGCTCACCATCGACGGCACCGGTCCCACGCGCCGCATCGCCGTCCGCGTTCCCACCCCGCGGATCGCCGAGCCGGACGAGTCGCTCATCGACCCGCTGACGGAGGCGCTCGGTGTCGCGGTCAGCGACACGTCGATGCCGCGCGTGATCGACGTCGGCGCGGTGTGGCTCGTGGCCCTCGTCGCCGACGAGGCCACGCTCCGGGGCCTGCACCCCGACCTGTCGGTGATCGACCACCTGAGCCGCGAGCTCGGTCTGAGCGGCGTCACCGTCGTCGCCGTGTCGTCCTCGCGCGAGACGCCGGTCGTCGTGCGCTCCTTCGCGCCGGCCGCCGGTGTTCCCGAGGACCCCGTCTGCGGCAGCGGCAACGCGGCCGTCGGCGCCTTCCTCGCCGACACCGGCCTGCTCGGCCGGATCGGCCCGCGCTACGTCGCCAGCCAGGGACGCGAGGTCGGACGCGACGGCGCCGTCAGCGTCCACGTCGGCGACGAAGGCGCCGTCGTCGAGATAGGCGGCTCCGCGGTGACCGTCATCGAAGGCGAAATCCGGCTCTGACGGGGCGTCCCCGAGGCCCGAGCGCATCTGCCGGATGCTCGGCGCCTCGAGGAGGCGAGGCCGTCGCGTGCCGACGGCGATAGCAGGCGGCCGGCGACGCCATCGCGACGGGCGCGTGACGATTCCGCGACGTCGAAGCGGGGTTCACAAACGCCCCCGCCCACGCTACGCGAGGCTCCGGGAATAAGGGGCCCTCCTCGGACGTTCCGGGGATGAGCGATGCGGAGGTCGATCGGCTTGACCGACACGAAGACGGCGCCGGCCGCATTCGAAGCCCAGGTGCGAGGCGTCCTCGACGCGCTGTACGGCTTCGCGTGCGCGCTCGTGCCGCCGCCGGAGGCCGACGACCTGACGCAGGTGGCGTGCCTGCGCGCGCTCGAGCACTGGGATCGATTCACGCCCGGCACCTCGTTCAAGACGTGGATATTCACGATCCTGAAGCACGAGTTCATCGACCGCTACCGCCACGAGCGGCGCTGGTCGGAGCGACGGCTGGACGCCGCGACGCCGTTCGAGGGCGCCGCCGAGGGGCTCGAGGCGGTGCTGATCGCGCACCAGTGGGACGTCGAGGTCCGCGACGCCCTGCTCGCCCTGCCCGAGGGGTTCCGCGTGCCGGTCTACCTGAAGGACGTCGCCGGCTTCGCCTACCGCGAGATCGCCGAGATCGCGGACTGCCCGCTCGGCACGGTCATGTCCCGCCTCGCCCGCGGCCGCGCGCTGCTGCGCGCCGCGCTGGCCAAGCAGGCGACGGAGCGCGGGCTGCTGCGCGCCGCCGCCGCGCGACGGATGGCGCGATGACCGGCTGCCGGTCGATGCGCGAACGCCTCGCCGCGTACGCCGACGACGAGCTCGGCGTGGAGTCCGCGCTCGAGATCGAGACGCATCTCGAGCGCTGCGCCGATTGCCGCGACGCCGTCCAGCGCCAGCGTGACCTGCATGCGGCCGTCGGCATGCTCTACCCGCGCGCGCGGGTTCCCGATCCGGTGCGACGGACGGTGCTCCGGCGGCTCCGTCCGCGACGGCCCTGGCGGCAGGTCGGCGTCATGACGGCGGCGCTCGCCGCGTCCGTCGTCCTCGCCGTCTGGACCGCGCGTCTGCCCGGCGTGCCGGGCGACGTGAACGCGGCCGTCGCCCTGCACACGACCGCGGAGCGCGGTACCGCCCGGCTCGACGTCGCGTCGGCCGACCTGCCGGCGGTGAACCGCTGGCTGCGCGACGCGCTGCCGTTCGCCGGCCAGGTCGCGCCGGGGCCCGACGCGTTCCGGCTGCGCGGTGCGGCGTCGGTCGCGCTCGACGCGTCGCCCGCCGCATGGGTCCTCTATCAGCACGACGACGCGCCGGTGTCGCTGTTCGTGCTGCCGCCGCGGCCGCTGCCGGCCGTCGGGAGCACGCGCACGCACAAGGGCATCGCGTTCCGCACGGTCGAGATCGGCGCCCACCGCGTCACGGCGTGGAACCACGATCCCGTCTCCTACCTTCTCGTGTCCGCGCGCGACCGCCCACCTGCCGAGGCGTGTGCGGTCTGTCACGCGGGGCCCGAGGCTCCGGCGCTCGCGGGCTTCGCGACGCCGGACGGACGCTGAGCCGCAGGGGGAATCGCATGGAGCAGAGAATGACGTGGAGCCTGGCGGTCATCATCCCGCTCATGGCCGCGCTGGTGGCCGACCCGCTCGTTGCCGCCGCCCAGACGCCGACGCCGCCCGTCAGCACCAAAGGCGCGCACGGCGCGCTCGCGATGGCGGAGCAACGCGCGATGCTGGAGAAGCTGCAGGGGCAGCTCGACGTCACGAAGCCGCCGCCCGGCATCGACCCGATCATCTGGGCGTCGCTCATCCCGGCCGACAACGCGATGACGCCCGAACGGGTCGCCCTCGGCCGCAAGCTCTACTTCGACCTGCGCTTCTCCCGAGACGGCACGGTGGCGTGCGCGACCTGCCACGACGTGAGCCGCGGCTTCACCGATCAGCGGAACGTCGCCGAGGGTATCGAGGACAAGCTCGGCCGCCGCAACTCGCCGACGACGCTGAACGCCGTCTTCTTCCAGACGATGTTCCTCGACGGCCGCTCCCCGACGCTCGAGGAGCAGGCCAAGCTGCCGGTGACGAACCCCATCGAGATGGGCCAGCCGGACGGCGCGGCGGCGATGCTGGGCATCGCCGCCGACCCGGAGTACGGCCCGATGTTCCAGAAGGCTTACGGGCGCGCGCCGAACTTCGACGACGCCGCCCGCGCGATCGCGGCGTTCGAGCGCACGCTGGTCTTCCTCGACTCGCCGTTCGAGCGCTTCCTCGACGGCGACGCGACCGCCATCTCCGAGAACGCGCAGCGCGGCTGGGCGCTCTTCAACGGCAAGGCGCGCTGCGTGAGCTGCCACCCGATCAACAACGCGACGCCCATCGGCAGCGACAACCGCTTCCACAACATCGGCGTCGCGGCGCGCCACCAGGACTTCGAGACCCTGGCCGGGAAGGCCATCGCCGCGCTCGAAGGCAAGCAGGGCAAGGAGGCGACGGAGATCATCGACCGCCTCGCGCTCGAGACCGATCTGTCCGAGCTCGGCCGCTTCCTCGTGACGCAGAACCGCTCGGACATCGGCGCCTTCAAGACGCTGCAGCTGCGGAACATTGGCATCACCCCGCCCTACATGCACGACGGCTCGATGCAGACGCTGTGGGACGTCATCGACCACTACAACAAGGGCGGCGAGGCCAACCTCTACCTCGACGGCGGCATCCAGCCGCTGGCGCTCGAGGAGGCGGAGATCGATCAGCTCGTCGAGCTGATGTTCACGATGACGGACTCCCGGCTCGGCAGCGACAACGCGGCGCAGATGACGCGCCAGAAGGGCATCGCCGCCACGCAACGGCCCTTCCGCGACACCGAGCTCGCGATGCGGCGCGTGTTCCCGTTCGAGGCGCGCCTCGTCCAGGACGGGAAGAAGGAGAACTGACATGGCCGGGCGCAAGGATCCGGAGACCCGCTGGTACGAGGAGCGCGAGGACCTATTTCGAAGCCTCCGGCGCCTCGACCGGCGCAGCTTCATGAAGGTCGCCGCGGCGGCCGCGGGCGCCGCGTTGACGGCCGGCGTCGACGTGAACCCCACGTCGTTCAGCACCGTGCGCGTCGCGAACGCCGCCCGGCGTGAGGGCTTCACGTTCGCGTACATCTCCGACTCGCACCTCTACAAGCGGGAGCTGAACGACCGCTTCGCGAACGCGCTCATGCGCGCCGTCGACGACGTGAACCGGATGGATCCGCAGCCCGACTTCGTCCTCTACGGCGGCGACCTGGCGCAGCTCGGCCAGCCCGAGGAGCTGGATCTGGGCGCACAGATCCTGAAGAGCCTGAAGCCCCCCGTCCGCATGATGGTCGGCGAGCACGACTGGTTCCTCGACATGGGCGAGAAGTGGAAGGCGCTCTTCGGGCAGGAGACCTACTCGTTCGACCACAAGGGCGTGCACTTCGTCACCCTGATGAGCGTCAACGAGAAGGACTTCTGGACCGAGCGGAAGATGACGCCGATGGAGCGCATGCAGACGGTCGCCGGCCTCGACAACGGCACGCAGAGCCGCTTCGAGGTGGGCGCGCCGCAGCGCGAATGGCTGAAGCAGGACCTGGCCAAGGTGAGCGCCGACACGCCCGTCGTCGTGTTCTCGCACTCGCCGCTCTACCACTACTACGAGCCCTGGAACTTCTGGACCGTCGACGCGCCCGAGGTGCAGGCGCTGCTCCGGAAGTTCCGCTCGGCCACGGTCATCCACGGGCACACGCACCAGATGCTCACGAACCGCGTCGGCAACATCCACTTCCACGGCCTGCTGTCGACGGCGTGGCCGTGGCCGTACGCGCCGGAGGGCCTGCCCGCGTTGACGGTGCAGATGAACCGGCCCGACCCGTTCGATCCGAACGACGGCTGCGGCGACGGCCAGGTGAACGTGCTGCCCGAGGGCCTCGTCGAGAAGGTCTACAACCTCTGGAACCGCAACCCCGTGGTGGTGCCGAGCGGATACCTGTCGTCGAACGGCAGGAAGGACCGGCCGGCGGCCCCGACCCTGACCAGCTTCTGAGGGGAACGACGATGCGACGAACGATTGCGGTCGGAACGACGTGCGGCGCCCTCCTGGCGCTCGCCATGGGTTTCGCCACCTGGGAGCGCGCGTCGGCCGGAGACGCGACGGGCACGACGGTGGAGCTGTGCGACGGCGAGACCACCGTGCAGCTCGCGCAGAACGCGCCGGTCACCAAGGAAGAGGGCCAGAAGATCGCCGATCAGCTGATGGAGAAGTGGCGGCAGAAGAACCCCGAGACCGATTGGATCGCGGTGGAGCACTCGAAGCACAAGCTCGTGCCGCCGGCCGACAACTCGAAGCTCATCGGCATGGGCCAGGGCCAGACGTACGGCCGCATCTCGCCCCAGGACGTCGCGGTGTGGCAGCGCGAGAACGTCGCCATGGCGACGCGCGGCTCGCAGGTGTTCCACAGCGGCGACGAGCTGGGCAGCACCATCGCGGTCTCGTGCGACATGTGCCATCCCGACGCGGCGAACACGCACCCCGAGACCTACCCCAAGTACCAGGTGCAGCTCGGCCGCACGGTCCTCCTGCGCGACATGATCAACTGGTGCATCGAGCACCCCGTCCGCGGCCCCAAGCTCGCCGAGGACGATCCCAAGATGCGCGCGCTCGAGGCCTACATCCTGGCGCAGCGGAAGGGCGTCGCGCTCGACTACGGCCGCCGCTGACGCCCGCTACGACTTCTTCTTGGGCGGCGCGGCCCGATTCGTGAAGCGCGCGTTGCCGAGCCCGGTGCCGATCGTGAGCACGGCCCAGCGCTCGACGTCCTTCATGAACGGCACTTCGCTGAGGCCCTGCACGACGGCGTCGTTGTGCATGACGACGACGGTGTCGTGATCGCCGATCGTCGGGATCGCCTCGACGAGCATCGCCGGCAGGTTGAACCGGCTGCTCTCCCAGTTGCCCGGCAGGTTCTGCGCGCCACGATCGATGGAGCCGTCCTCCTCGATCTTCCCCGGGCAGCCGATGCCGATGAACGGCGCCAGCACGACGCCTTTCCGCCCCGCGCGCCCGATCAGCCCGCGCAGCATCTCGACCAGCCGCTCGACGGCCTCGTCGCGCTTCACCTTCTCGTCGCCGTGCCGCCACAGCTCCGAGCGCACGACCTCGGCCTTCGACAGGTCGGACGCCTTCTTCGAGTTCGTGGCGACGATGCCGGCGCGGATGTTGGTGCCGCCGATGTCGACGGCCAGGATGCCGCCGTGCGCCTCGAAGATCCACGACGGCGCGAGATGCAGGCCGCCGAGCAGCCCGGCCTCGTCGGGATGGTGTCGGATCGGCACGATCTCCACATCGACGCCGTCGCTCTTCAGGAGCACGCTGGCGCGGCCGATCGCGAGCTCGCCGATCCGGCCGGCGCGGAAGCCGCCGCCGACGACGATCCGCTCGGTCTCCTTCCAGTCCTTCAGCTTGAGGAGACGCCGCGTCACCGTCGCGAACGCCTGGGCGAAGTCCTCGATGGCACCGTGGATCACGCCCGCGGCCTCGGGCTCGCCCGCCACGAGGATCTCCTCGAGCGCCTTCTTGCTGATCGTGCCCGCCTCGCCGAACGGGTCGTCGCCGAGCGCGCGCAGCGGCTCGCGCCACTTCTCGAGGCTCTCCATGAAGGCCGCGCGGCTGGCGCGGTCGCCGAGGAACTCCCCGTCGTCGTCCTTCAGCTCCACATTGTAGCTGTCGACCAGGACGGACGGCAGCTCCGGGCTGCCATGGGAGGCGACGGGCGAGGCGGGCATGCGCGGCGGATTGTCGCCGATCCACGAAGTCCGACAAGCTCCAAAATCGGGTAGCCCTCCGCTATGGTCGCGCGCCATGGCGAATGACATGACGGTCCACGACCCGCTCGACGACTTCGAGCGGCGCCACCTGACGCTGCTCGACCAGGAGAAGCTCGTGTTCGTCGCCGGCAGCGGGCCGGCGGTCGTCGTGATCAGCGAGATGCCCGGCATCACGCCGCAGGTCGCGCGCTTTGCGCGGTTCGTCCGCGACGCCGGCTTCACCGTGTGGATGCCGGCGCTGTTCGGCACGCCGGGCCGGCCGCTGTCGCGCGGCTACGTCCTGATGTCGGTGGGCCGGGCCTGCATCAGCCGCGAGTTCGCGGCGTTCTCCAGCGATCGATCGAGCCCGGTCGTCGCGTGGCTGCGCGCGCTCGCGGCGCACGCGCACCCGCTCTGCGGCGGCCGGGGCGTCGGCGCCATCGGCATGTGCTTCACGGGCAACTTCGCGCTGTCGATGATGCTCGAGCCCGCGATGCGCGCGCCCGTCCTGTCGCAGCCGTCGCTGCCGATCACGAACGCGGCCGGCATGCACATCGCGCCGGACGAGCTGGCGCAGGTGAAGGCGCGCATGGAGCGCGACGACCTGACGGTGCTCGCCTACCGCTTCGACGGCGATCCGTACTGCAAGGCGGCGCGATTCGCGGCCTACGAGCAGGCGCTGGGCGATCGCTTCCAGGGCCGCGTGCTGCCGGACTCGGCGGCGAAGCCCGGAACGGGCATGCCGCCCCACAGCGTCGTCACGCTGCACCTGATCGACGAAGCCGGCCAGCCGACGCGACAGGCGCTCGACGAGATCCTGTCGTTCTTCGCGACGCGGCTGCGCTGAGCGTGGGTCTGGCGCGCCGGCGCGGAATCGGCGTAGAGGGCACGGGATGCGTCGATCCAGCGTGCTTGCCGCGATCCTACTCGGCCTCACCACCTGGCACCCGGTGGCGCGCGCCGACGAGCTCGTCGTGAAGGGCGACACGATCAAGGGCACCGTGAAGAAGGTCACGCCGGAGACGATCGAGTTCGAGACGGTCTACGGCAAGGGCGTGATCACGGTCGACGCGAAGGACATCGAAGGGCTCACCACCGACGGCGAGCACCATGTCTTCCACGGTGACGACGAGACCGTCGGACGGCTGGTCGGCGTCGAGGCCGGCGGCGTGCTGCTCGTGGGCGACAGCCGCGAGGACGCGAGCCGGGTCGAGATGGCGTCGATCCATTCGACGATGGCGGATGCCGACGTCGAGAAATCGGTCGTCGGCCGGCTGAAGCGCCGTTTCCGCTACTGGGAGGGCAACCTCGACTTCGGGTTCGCGGCGACGCAGAGCACGGTCGACACCCTGGACGTCGGCGGCGGCTTCCGCGCCGAGCGCCGCAAGGCGCCTACCCGCCTGCTCATCTCGGGTGACTGGCGCTACGGCACGCAGCGCAAGCCCGGCGAAGACAACACGGCCCTGTCCGATCAGATCCTCGGCCTCGTGCGCGGCGAGTACGACTTCACCGAGCGCTGGTTCACCTACGGCCAAGGCGACGCCGAGTACGACGGCATCCAGCGCCTCAGCATCCGCGCCGTTCCGCAGGGTGGGCTCGGCTACCGCATCTACAAGACGAAGGACTCGTTCGTGGCGGTCACGGGCGGCGGCGGCTACGTCTACGAGCGCTTTTTCGGCGGCGACACGAACGACTACTTCACCCTGGTCTTCGGCGGCGAGGCCGAGATCGCGCTCCCCTACGACTCCGTCTTCCGCGCGTACGCGCAGTACCTGCCGTCGGTCGAGAATTGGACTGGCGACTACCTGATCCGCTCGGGAGCATCGCTGACCGTGCCGGTGCTGGACTGGGTCGCCTTCAAGGCCTCGGTGACGGACGACTACGACAGCACGCCGGCTGCCGACACCCAGCACAACACGTTCACGACGCTGGTCGGACTGTCACTGCTGTTCTAGACGTCGACGGTCGTCACACGCCCGGACTCGAGATCGAACACACCGCCCAGGAGCTTCACCGATCCGTCCTTCACGGCGCCGCCGATCACCGTCGATCCGTCGCGCACCTTCTGCGCCTGATGCTTGACGTTCGCCCTGACGGCCGCGGAGAGGTCGTTCGTGCTCCGGTCGATCCCCGGGACGATGTGCTGATAGAGCGTGCTGATCTGGCCGGGCACGGTCGTCCCGCCGAGGGCCGCCTTCACCGCACCACAGCGCTCGTGGCCGAGGACCATCACCGCCTTCACGCCGAGCACCGCGACGGCGTACTCCAAGCTGGCGATCTCGACGGCCGTGGCGACGTTGCCCGCGACGCGCACCACGAAGAGATCGCCGAAGCCCTCGTCGAAGACGATCTCGACGGGCACCCGCGAGTCCGCGCAGCCGAGGATGGCGACGAACGGAGCTTGCGCGTTCGCGAGCGAGCGCAGCCGCTCGAGCTCGCGCCGCGGCTGCAGCACCTCGCCCTTCACGAAGCGCGCATTGCCCTGCGCCAGCGCCTCGGCCGCGGCGTCCGCCGTCACCGGATTCGGCTCGGCCGGGTTCTCGGCCAGCGCGCTGCGCCCCATCATTCCCACGGCGACCGTCGCGCCCATGAACGCACGACGCGTCACCCGACATCCGTCCTGATTCGGCATGGGCGCCGCGTTACTAGGTCGTCTCGACGATCACAAGGACGGCGCGATTGACGCGCCGTCGCGGGCTGCTACATCCGCGGCGTGCGATCCGCAGCCTGCGCCGTACTCCTCGGGCTGGCCGCCTGCGCGGGAACGCGCCTGGCGCCGGCGACGGCTCCGCCCCCCGGCTTCGTCGTGCGCGACGTCGGTCCGGGCGCCGTCGTCCTGACCGAGCCGCATCCGTGGCAGGCGAACATGCTGCTCGTCGAGATGCCGGACCGGACGCTCGTGCTCGCCAACGCACCCGCCACGGAGGCGTCGACGCGGGCGCTGCTCGGCTGGATCGGCGCGCGCTACGGCCGGCGTCGACTCGTCGTCGTCAACTCGCACTTCCACGCCGACGCGATGGGCGGCAACGCCGTCCTGCACGACGCCGGCGCCGAGACGATCGGCTCGAGCGACACTGCGGCGCGGATCGTCGCACGCGGCCCGTCGATGCGCGACTCGCTGGTCCGCGACCACGCCGCCGATCCCACGTTCGCCGACGCCATGGCGGCCACGCGGTTCGTGCCGCCGGCGCGGCTCTTCGACCCCGCCGAGGGCCTCGTGCTCCGGTTCGGCGGCGAAGACGTGCGGATCATCCATCCCGGCCCCGCGCACTCGCCCGACAACGTCGTCGTCTTCTTCCCGTCGCGCCGCATCCTGTTCGGCGGCTGCATGGTGAAGGGCGGCGCCTCGCTCGGGTACCTCGGCGACGCCGACACCGCACGGTGGCCGGACGCGATCCGCGCGCTCCAGGCGCTGTCGCCGGAGATCGTCGTCCCCGGCCACGAGGGCCGGCTCGATCCCGCTCAGCTCGATCGGACGCTGGAGCTGCTCGCCAGCGCCAGCTGACCGCACGCCGCCGCGACGTCGCGGCCACGCGGCCGGCGCAGCAGGCAGATGACGCCCCGATCCGCGACGCGCCGGTGGAACGCGAGCACGCGCTCCGGCGGCGGCGGAGCGAGCGGGCTCCCGGGGAACGGGTTGTGCGGGATCAGGTTCACGCGCGCAGGGATGCCCTCGAGCAGCCGCACCAGCCGGTCGGCGTCCGCGTCGGCGTCGTTCACCCCGTCGAACAGCACGTACTCGACGAAGAAGAGGCGACGCGGATCGCGGCCGGCATGCTGGCGCAGGCACCCCAGCAGCGCCGCGATCGGCCAGGTGCGCGTCTGCGGCATCAGCCGCGCGCGGACGTCGTCGGTCGTCGCGTTGAGCGACAGCGCCAGGCTGGCGGCGCTCTCGGCGAGGAAGCGGCGCATGCCGGGCAGCACGCCCGACGTCGAGACGGTGACGCTCCGCGCCCGCAGCTGCGGGGCGGGCGCCTGCGTCAGCACGGCGACGGCGCGCAGCACGGCGTCGAGGTTGTCCATCGGCTCGCCCATGCCCATGAAGACGACGTTGCGTGCGGGCGCGTCCGCCGGCGCGTCGGCGCGCACGACCGCGTACTGCGCGACGATCTCCGCGGCCTCGAGCTGGCGGACGAAGCCCAGCGACCTCGTCGCGCAGAACGTGCAGTCGCGGGTGCAGCCCGCCTGGCTCGAGACGCAGACGGTGCTGCGGCCGCGTCCGGGAATCAGCACGGTCTCGATCCGGCTGCCGCCGGTTTCGATGACGTACTTCGTCGTGCCGTCGCCGGCCACGTGCCGCGCGCGCACCTGCGCCGGAGGCGGCCCCCGCCAGGCCTCGCGCAGCGCACGGAGTGCCCGCGTGCGGCTGCCGAGCGCGTCGGACAGCTCGGGCAGCGTCGTGGCGAGCAGCGGCATCGTCATGGGGCGGGCGTCACCCTACCCCACGACGGCCGCCGGATCACCCGCCGGCGAGGGCGCGGTCCAGCCGGACCGCGATGTCGTCGAGCTGGGCGCGCACGCCGTCGGCGCACTCGATCGTCAGCGCGTTCTTCTTCTGGGCCTTCTCGACGACCCTGCGCTGGGCCGACAGGCTCTTCCGCGCTTTCTTGACGAGCTTCTTCCGCTTCTTCGGCGAGGTCGTCGACGCCGCCTCGGCGATCTGGCTCTCGGCCTTGTCCAGCTTGACCGTGGCCAGCGTCTGCCCGCCGCACGGTGCCGGCAGCGCGCGCTCGAACGCGCACGCGACGCCGGGGAATCCGGTACGGTCGGTCTGCACGCAACCCGACGCCTGATCGCACGAGTCGTCGAAGCACGGGTCGCCGTCGCTGCAGTCGCGCGCGGAACCGGCGCACTCGCCGGCGGCGCACGTGTCCGACACGGTGCAGACGTCGGCGTCGTCGCAGGCCGCGCCGTCGGCGAGCTCGCACGTCGACGTGCAGCAGGCGCCGCCGTCGCACTGCTCGCCCGCGTCGACGAACCCGTTGCCGCAGCAGGAGCCCGACGCGACGAAGCCGGTGTTCGGCGCGATGTCCGTCGCCTCGTCGAAGTTGCCGATGATCGCGCCGACGTGCACCGTCTCCGCGAACGATGCGGTGCGCGGGACCGTCACCGTCACCGTGTTCGTCCCGTACACCGCGGGGACGCGGCTGGTGCCCTCACCGTCGGTGTCGAGGGCCACCGTCTGCGTCGCGGTGTCGTACTCCGCGAGGTTGACCTCCGCCTCGTCGCCGAGCTCCTGCCCGGCGCCTGGCGGGCCGAAGTCTTCGATGTTGGACATGGATCCGGTCGCGGCGTTCCCGTCGAGGTCGAGGTCGATGTAGCCGTACAGCGCGTTCGGTCCCGGCGACGGGCCGTCGCCCCCGCCGGGAACGATCGGCTCGGCGAACGTCATCCGCAGGACCAAGGACGTCGTCGTCTGGCAGGCGCTCAGATCGGTGATGTCGATGCGGGCGAGGCCCATCTCGAACGTGTCGCTCACGGGGTCGGCGACCGCGCCCGCGGTTCCGCCGCTCGCGAGCATCGCCCCCAGCATCAGCCCCATCGTCGTCCACCGCATCCTTTCGGGGTAGCAGCGCAGCCGCCGAGTCGAAAGCAACAGGAACGCATCCATTCGACTCGCGTATCCAAATGACCCACCGGGCGAAAAGCCCGGTGAATACGGCGTCCGCACCGCGTCATGGCCGCGGAGCGACGACTCGCGCCACGCCCGGCATACACGCAACACCTCGATCCACGGGCACTTTTCGTCGGCACGGCGCCTGCAGTGTGGGGCATGGCGCAACGAGGTCACTCTCCTGATCAAATTCCCCAGATGTCCCTACCCGCCCCGACCTCGTTGCGCCGCCCTCCCTCAACGTCCCCCACGAGGAGCCCCATGCACGACGAGTCGCACGACACGCCCGACGACGTTTGGGTCCAGCTCGTCACACGCGTCCCGCAGCGGCTGCACCGCGAAGCGAAGATGCACAGCATCTCGAGCGACCTGACGCTGACCGCGTTCATCGTGAGCGCGCTTCGCGAGAAGCTGGCGCGCGACGAGCACGACACGCGCATCGAGGTGAAGGCATGATCCCGACGACGGCCGAAGAGCCGGACGTCGCCCCGCAGGACCTCTACATGCGGGCCCTCGAGCCCGACACCATCCTGCCCGACCAGTTCCATCGCAATTCGACACGCTCGCTGAGCGGCGAGCAGCGGCTGATGCTGGCGGTGCTCCTCGACGCCATGCACATCTACGCGCAGCCGGTCGAGGACTGGCAGCACGAGAAGCGCCGCCTGTTCGTCGAGACGCGACGCTGGTTCGAGAGCACGGACCGCACGTGGCCGTGCTCCTACGAGCGCGTCTGCGAGGCCCTGGACGTCGATCCCGACCGCTTGCGGCTCGCCATGCGGGCCCGGCGCCGCGCCGCCTGCGCGGCCCGATCGGAGCCGACGATCTCGATCCGCGCGCCACTCCCGGCGGTGGCGCCAGCGGTCGCACATGCCGGGCGCTAGGCGTGCATGACGCGATCCCTGGCCGGCCCTTCCGGCGTCGTGGCACAATGCCTCCTGCGGAGGCGCCATGAAGCTGGCTCGCAAGCTGACGATCGCGCTCGTGCTGGGCATCTTGGTGGTGATGGCCGGCCACGCCTGGGTGCAGTGGCGCAACGAGGTGACGCTGTTCCAGACGGACCTCGACCGTCCGTCACGCCGTGGCCGCGGATTCCTCGCCACGATCCAGCAGATATGGATCCACGAGGGCGAACAGCGAGCGCGCCAGATCGTCGAGGAGGTCGCGAACGCGATCACGGAGCTCGACGCGCACTGGGTCCGCCTCGACGCGCCGCCCGGCGATCCGGAGGCACTCAAGCTCTCGGATGCCGAGAAGGCGCTGGTGGCCGCCGGCCAGATCCGTCGGGTCGTCATCGAAGAGCCCGACGGCGGGATGCGCCGCTACACCTACCTGCCGGTGGCGCCGAACGGGCTGGACGTGCTCGAGGTGGCCGAGTCGCTCGACCGGCAACAGCGCTACGTCAAGACGAGCCGCCTCGGCGTGGCGGCAACGACGCTGCTCATCGCGCTCGTCTGCGGCGCGAACGCGATGATGCTCGGCGTGCGGCTCGTCGGCAAACCGGTCGCCGAGGTGCGCGACAAGGCGCGACGGATCAGCGCCGGCGATTTCTCCGGCCGGCTGACCGTCCACCGACGTGACGAGATCGGCGAGCTCGCCGAGGAGATGAACGCAATGTCCGATCAGCTCGAGGAAGCCAACCGCCGCGTCCTGGAGGAAACCCAGGCCCGGCTGGCGGCGCTGGAGCAGCTCCGTCACACGGACCGGCTCGCCACCGTGGGACAGCTCGCCGCCGGCGTGGCCCACGAGCTCGGCACTCCGCTCAGCATCGTCGCGGCGCGCGCGGCGTTGCTCGCCGACGGCACCCAGTCGTCGAGCGACGTCACGGCGAATGCGAAGGTCATCGGCGAGCAGGCGCAGCGCATGACCACGATCATCCGCCAGCTCCTCGACTTCTCCCGCCGTCGCAGCGCACAGCTCGACGTCGCCGACGTGCAGCGCATCGTGGCGCGAACGCTCGACCTGCTCGCCTCCGCGTCGCACACGCGGCGGATCGCCGTGGAGTTCCCGACGACGCCGGCGCCGATCCTTGCGCGCGTCGACGGCAGCCAGATCCAGCAGGCCCTCGCGAACATCGTCGTCAATGCGATCCAGGCGCTCCCCGAGGGCGGCACGCTGCACGTCACCGTCGGCACCGAGCGCGCGCGGCCGCCGGCCGACCCAACCCACCCGGAGAGCGACTGGGTCTGCGTGACGATCCGTGACGAGGGGCCCGGAATCGCGCCGGAGGACCTGCCCCACATCTTCGAGCCGTTCTTCACGACGAAGGACGTCGGCCAGGGTACGGGCCTCGGCCTGTCGGTCGCCCACGGCATCGTGACCGACCACGGCGGCTGGGTCGGCGTCGACAGCACGCCCGGCGCCGGCACGACGTTCCGTGTCTACCTGCCGGCGCTCGGCCAGGCCGACGAGCAGCTGGGCGCGGTCTCGTGAGCAACGGCCGTCTCCTCGTGGTCGACGACGACCGCGGCATGTGCGAGACGCTCGCGCTCGTCCTCGGCAAGCGCGGCTTCGACGTCACGTGGACGACGTCGCCGGCGGAAGTCGTCGACCGGCTGCGCACCGCCGACGTCGACGTCGTCGTCACCGACCTCAACATGCCCGGGATGAGCGGGCTCGAGCTGTGCGAGCGCATCGTCGGCAGCCGTCCCGACGTCCCGGTCGTGGTGCTGACGGCGTTCGGCCGGCTCGACACGGCGATCGCCGCGATCCGCGTCGGCGCATACGACTTCCTGACGAAGCCGGTCGAGAACGACGCCCTGGCGGTGGCCCTGCAGCGCGCCGTCCAGCACCGCCGGCTCCAGTCCGAGGTCGCCCAGCTGCGCCTCGCCGTCCAGGACGCGAGCCGCTTCGGGCGCGTGCTCGGCACGAGCGCGGCGATGACGGCGATCTACGACGTACTCGAGCGCATCGCCGACTCGAGCAGCTCGGTCCTCGTCA
The DNA here is from genome assembly GCA_964432595.1 of uncultured Binatia bacterium (SeqCode). Taxonomy (GTDB): domain Bacteria; phylum Desulfobacterota; class Binatia; order DP-6; family DP-6; genus DASYLJ01. The sequence goes on from CAYSOF010000005.1 coordinate 180,036, forward strand.
CCGGCGAGAGCGGCACCGGCAAGGAGGTCGTCGCGCGCGAGCTGCACGAGCGCGGGCCACGGAAGGCCGGGCCCTTCGTCGCCATCAACTGCTCGGCGATGCCGGAGGCGCTGCTCGAAAGCGAGCTGTTCGGTCACGTCCGCGGCGCGTTCACCGACGCGCGCGCGCCGCGCGCGGGCCTCTGCGTCCAGGCGAGCGGCGGCACGCTGCTGCTCGACGAGATCGGCGACATGCCCATTTCCCTGCAGCCGAAGCTGCTGCGCGCGCTGCAGGAGCGGACCGTCCGTCCCGTCGGCGGCGACACCGAGGTGCCGTTCGACGTGCGCGTGATCGCCACCACCAACCGCGACCTGCGCTCGCGCATCGAAGAGGGCCTCTTCCGCGAGGACCTCTACTTCCGCATCAACGTGATCCACATCCAGATGCCGCCGCTACGCGCCCGCGGCGGCGACGTCCTGCTGCTCGCGCAGCATTTCGTCGACCTGCACGCCGCCCGCGCGCGGCGGCCCGTCACCGGCATCGCGCCCGCCGCGGCGGAGAAGCTGATGGCCTACACGTGGCCCGGCAACGTGCGCGAGCTGCAGAACTGCGTCGAGCGCGCGGTGGCGCTCGCGCGCGGCGAGAAGATCACCGTCGACGACCTGCCCGAGACCGTGCGCGCCTTCAACCGCTCGCACGTGCTCGTCGCCAGCGACGACCCGTCGGAGCTGGTGTCGCTGGCCGAGGTCGAGCGCCGCTACATCCTGCGCGTGGTCGAGGCGGTCGGCGGCAACAAGACGCTCGCCGCACAGATCCTCGGCGTCACGCGCAAGACGCTCTACCGGAAGCTGCAGGAGTACGAGGCGGGCTAGTCCTCGGGCCATGGGGGCGGGATGATCACGCCCTCGCGGATCTTCGCGGCGAACGCCGGATCGTCCTCCGCGGCCTTCGCGCGCGCGTCGATGGCGCTCGCGGCCTTCACCTCGGCGAACGGCCGCGACGTGTCGATCGACTTCGCCTCGTACAGCATCTCGTCGGCGTGCCCGTTGGCATAGATGCGCCAGTCCCACGGCACCGCGGCGCCGATCGCGAGCACGTGGGTGCGGATCGTCGTCGTGCAGTTGTGGGAGATCGTGTTGTAGAACATCGGGTGCTCGACGAGCTCGTTCATCGACTTCACGTAGTCGAGCAGCACCTTGCGCGCGCGGCCGCGCGGCATGCGCAGCGGGTACACGAACACGTTCTCGCCGCGATGGTTCGTCCGTAGCGCGACCACGTCGCGCTCGTCGGCCACCACGTAGTAGAGCTCGTAGCTCTTGAAGAAGCCGGCGATCGGCGAATAGATCTCGCCGACCTCCTTCCGCAGCTCGACGGAGATCGCCAGGTGCTGGCCGTCGGTGAAGCGCCAGCTCATGATCGTGTGCGCGATCGTCGGCGAGCCCCAGTAGGACATGAACAGGTCGGCGCCCTGCAGCTTCGCCAGGTCGTAGGTGCGCGTCTCCCAGCGCTCGGTCCAGTCGGTCTCGGTGCGGTAGTCGAAGTCGCGGACGTTCTCGATCGTCAGCGTGTCGCCGACGAGCGTTCCGCGCGGCAGGCGGGCGACGTCCGACGACCAGTTGCGGTCGTTGCGCGGCTGCACCGTCCACCACCAGCCGAAGAGGACGAGCGTCAGCAGCGCGAAGACGCCGATCTTCCGGCCGAACGGGCGGACGCCGACGAGGATGCCGAGCCCCGCGAGCGTCCAGATGCCGGCGAGCACGTTCGCCACCCGTCCGCCGCCCGGGCCGGTGAAGTGCAGCGCGGCGGCGCCCCACGCGAGCAGCCCGACGGCCACCAGGACGACCAGGGCCCGCGCCGCGCCCCGGATCATAGCGCGGGCTGCGGCGCGGGCACGTGACCGGACGTCTCTTCGTACTCGGCGAGGTGGAGCAGCAGGATGCGGCGCACCTCGGCGACCGTCGCGGGGTTCGACTGGCATGAATGCCCGGAGCGCACGACGAGCTCGGACTCCACGTCGGTGCGATGGGCGCTCCGGTACTCGACGACGCCATCGTCGAGCTCTTCGGGCGGCCCCTCTCCCTGCACCGCCACGATGGAGTTCGAGGCGATGCCGGGCGCCACCGGCATCTCGGCCAGCGTCTTCACGAACGGGTTCGTCGGCGTCATGTTGTCCACCGCCGTGGGCGCGCGGAACGTCGCGAACTCCGGATTGCCCTTCACGATCTCGGCGACGCTGTCGAGCGCCCGGCGCGGGAGCTTGATGAACCGCGAGACGTAGTGCGCGAGGAAGTTGCCGGTGAGGTAGCTGCCCCGGTGCGGGGTTGCGACGAAGATGACGCGCTTCACGAACGGCAGCGGCTTCAGGAAGAGCATGCTGCGAAACAGCTCGCGCGTCTCGTCCGACATCTTGAGCTGCTCGAAGGGCGTCTTCCAGAGGTAGAACTTGTCGCCGCTGTCGACGGCCGTCAGCTTCGTCAGCAGGCCGCCCTGGCTGTGGCCGATCACGACCATGTCGTGGAGCGCCGGGTCCGTCCCCTGCGGATCCAGCCGATTCACGGCGTCCGTGAGCAGCTGGCGCAGCGACGCCGCCGTGTAGAGGATCGGGTTCCCCGTATCGTACGTGAAGAACCAGAAGGTGAAGTGATCGCGGATCGCCGGCATGTTCGACAGGTCGTTCACCATGTCGGCCCAGCGCGTGACGCTCGACGCCGTCCCGTGGACGAAGACCACCGGGATACGCCCGCGGATGTACGGCTGCGTGGCGCGCAGCTTCGTGGGCACCTCGCCGAGGAGGCCGTTGCCGAAGAAGCCGCGCAGCTCCATCTCCCACGGCCGCGACTGCGTCAGGGCGTATGCGAGCGCAGCCGTCGGCTCCACCTCGAGCGGAACGTCACGCTCGCCGACGCGCACCGTCTCGGTCACCTGAGCGTCGTAGAGGTCTAGCGTGGCCTGGACGCGGCCGGCGGCGATCTGGCGGCGCGCGTTCGGCACGCGCAGCAAGGCCGTCACGGGTACGCGGGTGTTCGGGGCGACGAACTCGTACGGCTCCCCTGCGACCGGCGCGGTGGTCGCGGCGAGTGGCGCGCCGAGCCCCGTCCGCCGGTAGCGCTCCTGCAGGCCGACGACCTGGATCTCGGCCGCCGGCGCGAACCGGACCATCTGCCGCTCGCCCCAGCGCAGCTGCGACTCGTCGAACGCCACCTCCAGCTCGCCGAACGGCAGGCGGTAGACGCCGGCGGCGATCAGGACGTGGCGGCCCCGCTGGCCTTCGGCGAAGCCGTTGGTCAGGCCGACGTTGTAGAAGTCCGACGCCAGCCGCACCCGCGGATCGAAGCGATGCGGCGTCAGCTCCCGCCGTGCGGGGAACAGGAAGGCCCACGAGTACAGCGCCGCCGCGAGGTAGTGCGGCTTCGGGTCCTTCGCGCGCTCGGCGTAGCTGAACGACAGCTCGGCGAGCGCGAAGACGATGTCCGGGTCGGCGTCGTCGCCGGTGATCTGCGCGTGCAGCGCCGCGAGGACGTGCTCCGGATGCTTCTGGAACGACGCCAGCAGATCGAAGCGGTGCAGGACGTTGTGCGTCTGACCGCTGACCTCGTCGCCGGTGAGGATGCTGCGCGTCAGCTCGCGGTGCACCGTCTTCGGATCGGCGTAGCGCACGCGCACCGGCGGCGAACAGGCGACGCCCAGCAGCGCGAGGACGACGGCTGATGCGACGACGCGGTTCGGTGTCACCCGTGCAATTCGGTTCGCGAAGCGGCCCACGCGCTCTTCGAGCCTAGTTGTCGACAAAATTCAACAGTGGGTTGCCGTCAGCGCGGCGTCACCGCATAGGGATTGCCGCGCAGCGCATTCGACACGTCCATGATCGCCTTCTGCGCGCGCACGCTGTTGCCGGCCTCGTCGAGCGGCGGCGAGAAGGCCGCGATGCCGAACTTCCCGGGCGAGACGGCGATGATGCCGCCGCCGACGCCGCTCTTCGCCGGCAGGCCGGTCGCGAAAAGCCACTTGCCCGAGTCGTCGTACATGCCGGCGGTCGCCATGACCGCGAGGATCCCCGGCACGTGCGACGCGGCGATGACCTGCTTCTTCGTGACGGGATTCGTCCCGCCGTTCGCGAGCGTGGCGGCCATCACCGCCAGGTCGCGCGTATCGACGTCCACGGAGCACTGGCGGGTGTAGAGGTCCGTCGCGCGCTCGGGCCGCTCCTTGATGCGGCCGTACGCGTGCATCAGCATGCCGATGGCGCGATTGCGCTGGTTCGTTGCCGACTCGGACTCGTACACCTCCTGGTTCACCGCCAGGTCCCGGCCCGCGAACGCGCCGTAGAGGCCGATGATCTTGTTCCAGATGGCCTGCTCGTCGCCGCCCGACACCATGCTGGTGACCGCGATGGCGCCCGGGTTCACGAACGCGTTCATCTCGTGGCCCCGGTACTGCTCGACGGCGACGATCGAGTTGAACGCCTGCCCGGTCGCGTCCACCCCCACCCCGTCCTCGATGGCCTGATCGCCGTGCTCCTGCATCACCTCGGCCATGGTGAACACCTTCGAGATCGACTGCATCGAGAAGCGTCGATCGGCGTCGCCGACGGCGTGGACCTCCCCGTCCACCGTGACGACGACGATGCCGAACAGATGGGACGGCACCTTCGCGAGCACCGGGATGTAGTCGGCGTTCTTCCCCTCGGTGAGCCCCGCGTACCTGGCGTGGGCCGCCGCGAGCGCGGCGTCCACGTCGGCCTTCGCGGGGAGCTGCCCCGCGGCGGGCGACGGGAGGATCGTGCAGGTCGTCAGGGCCGCGCAGAGCAGCCAGGCGGTGCGTGTCGTCATCGGCGTTCCTTCCTGCTCGACCGCGCGGTCGATGTCGAGGCGGCTGAAAGGAACGCCCGACCCGACGGTCACGGACGCGGCGGACGCAGGATCGCCGCCGCCTGGACCCGCGCCATGAGCGGCGCCCACTGCGGCGTCGCGCGCAGCGACGCGAAGTCCTCGTTGTCGTCGAGCAGGTCGGGCATCGCCAGCCCGCGCGCGATCGCGTCGTCGAGCGCCGCCACCGCCGGCGCGACGTCGCCCTGGAGCGCGTCGAGGCACGCCAGGTTGTACGGCGGGATCCACGAGTCGGGCCGCAGCGTCGCGGCGTCGGCGTAGTAGCGGCGTGCGGCCGCGTCGTCGCCGAGGAAGCGGGCCGTGTTGCCCGCCTGGATGACGACCTCGAACGACGACGGCACTGCGACGAGGACCCGGCGGTAGTACTCGAGCGCGCGCGCCCAGTCATGACGGTCGTAGAACAGGTCGCCCAGCCGGCGATGGACGTGCGGATACGTCGGATCGAGGGCGATCGCCTTCCGGTACCACGCCTCCGCGCCGGCATCGTCGCCGCGTGCCGCCGCGATGAACCCGAGGTTGCTCATCGCCTCGACGTAGGTTGGCGCCAGCCCGAGCGCCTCCTGAAACCGCGTCGTCGCAGCGTCCAGATCGTTGCGGCGGAGCGCCAGCGCGCCGAGCGCGCCGAGCACGCGATGCTGGCGCGTGTCGCGCGCCAGCGATTCCTCGTAGATGCGCTCCGCGGCCGCGTAGTCCCCGCGCCGCACCGCGGAGAGCGCCAGGACGTTGCGGGCCGTCACGTTGTTCGGCGCGACCGCGAGCACGTCGGCGAGCAGCGCCTCGGCGCGCTCCCACTGCGCCAGCTGGGCGAGCTGCCGCGCCTCCTGCAGCTTCGCATAGATCGGCATGCCGTCCTTCGGGTCCATGCCGGCCATCTCCGCCCGCTGTTCGGGCGGCGCCAGATAGCCGAGCGCGCGCAGCATCTCCTCGGTCTCGCGGTCCATGGTGCGCGTCGGCGCCGTGAGGGCGCGCCGCCCGCTCTCCGCCATGACGGTCTCGAGCGTCCGCTCGAGCGGCTTCGCGGCGGCCGCTTCGGCCGGCAGGCGATTCGTGAGCTCGCGCGGATCGGCGCGCAGGTCGTACAGCTCGGGCCGCGGCGCCTGGATCCACTTGCGCCCGTCCTCGCGCACGCCGAAGAGCGGCGCCATGCCGAAGCCTTCTTCCGCGAGGCGTGCTTCCGCGTACTGCGACAGCGCGGGCGGCGCAGCCCGCCCCTGCAGCGGCGCCAGCAGGCTCGTGCCTTGCATCGTCGTGCCGGCGTCGAGGCCGAGGACGGCCAGCACGGTCGGCATCAGGTCGATGTGCCGCACCGGCCCCGGATACGTGGTCTTCGCCGGCAGCACGCCCGGCAGGCGCCAGACGAGCGGCACGCGGATCGTCGCGTCGTAGATGAAGATGCCGTGCGTCGGCTCGCCGTGCTCGCCGAGGCTTTCGCCGTGGTCGGCGGTGAGCACGACGAGGGTGTCGTCGAGCGTGCCGTCGTCGCGCAAACGGTCCAGCAACCGGCCGACGGCACGGTCGGTCGCCGCGATCTCGGCGTCGTAGGCCGTCGGCGCCATCGTCGCGAGCTCGGGGGCGACCGACGCGTACGGCTGGTGCGGATCGAAGAGGTGGACCCAGAGGAAGAACGGCGTGCCGCGCTCCCGGCCGTCCAACCACGCGACGGCACGGTCGATCGTTCGCGACGCCGGCCGCTCGCGGATCATGAACAGCTCGGGCTCGTCCTCCGCCCAGAGCTCGTCGTCGTAGACGTCGAAGCCCTGGTCCACGCCGTAGCGCCGCGACAGCACCGCCGCCGAGACGAACGCGCCGGTACGGTAGCCGGCATCGCGGAGCCGCTCCGCCAGCGTGACGGCCTCGGCCGGCAGCGCGTAGTTGCCGTTGTCGCGCACGCCGTGCGCGGGCGGATAGAGCCCGGTCATGATCGAGCTGTGGGCCGGCAGCGTGATCGGCGACGCGGTGGTCGCCTCGGTGCAGCGCACGCCCTCGGCGGCGAGCCGGTCGATGGCCGGCGTCTGCGCGAGGCCGAAGCCGTAGCAGCCGAGGCGGTCGGCGCGCAGCGTGTCGATCGTGACGACGAGGACGTTCGGCCGCGACGGGCGATCGCAGCCCGCGACGAGCAACGCGGCGACGAACGTCCAGACGACGCGTCGTCTCAGGGCGTCTTCCCCGTGCCCGACTTCCCAGCCGTCGCCGTCCAGTTGAACGGCTGCGCCGTCCCGTAGTGGCCCGGCCCGGCGGTGAACGACACCGGCAGCGAGACGGGCGCGTTCTTCGCCGTCGCGTTCGTGAGGCCGTAGGCGGCGAAGAGCGCCTGCATGTCGCCCTTCATGTTGAAGTTGAACTTCACGGTGCCGGCCTTCGTGACGCCCTTCTTCAGATTCGCCTTCAAGACGAACTTGTTGCCGCCGCCGTTGTTGCCGGTCCCCGACTTGTTCAGCACGAACGCCTGCTGGAAGCCGCCGACGTCGACGGTGACGGGGAGCCCCTGCAGGTTGATGCCGGCACCGATCGTGATCTGGCCCTTCCACTGGATGGTGTCCGCGCCCGTCTTCTTGAAGTTCAGCTTGACGGTCGCGTTCTTCGTGACCGGCGGCGTCAGCGGCGCGAAGTTCACGACCTGCGCGAGCTCGCGCTCCGTCATGCACTGGATCGCCTTCGACGGCAGGCTGACGAGGTCCTGCATCGTCTGCTTCGCCTGCTTGCTGTTCCCCTGCACCGTCGAGTACGTCAGCACGATCGCGCTGGCGCCAGGCTGGATCGTCGGCTGGTACGTGAACGCCACCTGCCCGGTGCTGTTGATCGCGACGTTGGTCGCCGGTGCGGGCGCGCCGGCCCCCTGGACCAGGAAGCCCAGGCGCGGCTGGAACGAGCGATCGTTGGGGCTGGCCGTCTGCTGCGCCGTCGTGAACCACTGGTCGCCGGCGGTGATGCTCGTGTTGCCGCTCGACGTCGCGGTGACCGTCGTCTGGTCGCCCGAGCCGAGCAGCCCGCGCAGGCTGATGCCGACCTGCACCGGCGCCGTGCCCGTGTTCGTCACGATGTTCATCCAGCGGACGAAGTCCGAGTTGTTCGGGACGAACACCTTGCGCGTCACCTGGAGGCCCGGGTCGTCGAAGCTCTGCGTCTGGAAGACGAGCTGGCGATTGTTGCCGTTCTGCGGGCACTCCTCCGCGGCGAGGCCCTCGCCGGGATTGAAGATGCGCGGCGAGCCGAGCACCGTACCGTCGATCGACGTGACCACGAGCCCGTTGAAACCGGCGAAGCCGTTCGTCAGCGGCACGTCGACCTGTCGCTGCACGGTGTAGATCGTCGCGAAACCGAACCACGGCGTGAAACCGATGTAGTAGCTGGTGACGGTCACCGGCTTCACGTAGGTCGCGTTCGTCAGGGCGCCCGACGCGTTCGAGATGTTGTCGAACGGCTGGACGTCGCTGTTGACGTAGTAGCGGGTGCCGTTCTGGTCCCGCAGCTCGACGGGCAATGCCCGCGCCAGCGGGGCCGTCGCCATCACCGCCGCCAGCACCACGAATCGCATCATGCGCATCGCTCGCTCCCTTCGCTCCGGACCGGAGTGATCATCTTGTCGCACCCGCCGCTATCGCGCCACGGGAAAAAAGTCACACGGTCCGTGCGAGAATGCTCTTGACTAGAATAATCCTCTAGAGCAGGTCTCTGGTTCATGCCGAGAACGCCCCGTGGCCCGCGCGCCGCCGCCGACGGGCGCCGGCGCGCCATCCTGGACGCCGCGCTCGACGTGTTCACGCGGACCGGGTTCGCCGCGGCGACCATGGACGACGTGCGTGCCGGCGCGGGGGCCAGCACGGGCAGCGTCTACCACCACTTCCGCAGCAAGGAGCAGCTCGCCGCCGCGCTCTACGTCGAGGCGCTGCGCGACTATCAGACGGGCTTTCTCGAGGTGCTCGGCCCGGGCCACCCGAAGCGAACCGTTCGCGCGCTGGTCGCCTACCATCTCCGCTGGGTCGAGCGCCGGCCGGCGTGGGCCCGGTGGCTCCTCGACATGGGCCGCCAGGCCGAGCTCGTCGCGGCCACCGAGGCGGAGGTGCGGGCGCTGAACGAGGCGTTCGCCGCACGGGTCATGGCGTGGATGGCGCCGCACGTCGCGCGCGGAACGTTGCGCGCGCTTCCGCCGGAGCTGTGCTTCGCAATCCTCGTCGGCCCCGCGCAGGTGTTCACGCGCATGTGGCTCGGCGGCGGCGCGCGGGTGTCGATGGCGCAGGCGATCCGCACGCTCGGCGACGCCGCATGGGCGAGCCTCGAGGGAGCGCCGTCGTGACCCCCGTCGCTCCACGACATCCACGCGCGCGCGTCGATCGCGCGCCCCACCGCATCCACCGGAGGCCTTCGTCATGAGCAGCTATGCCACCCTCGTCGCCGATGCCGTCGCCGATTCCCGCACGCTGGTCCGCGTCGAGCGCGACGGCGCCGTCGCCACCGTCGTCATGGACGACGCCGCCAAGTACAACGTGCTGTCCGCGCCGCTGACGCTGCAGCTGCACGAGGCGCTCCGCGCGCTCGCGGCCGATCCGGCGATCCGGGCCGTCGTGCTCACCGGCAGCGACCCGGCCTTCTCCGCGGGCGGCGACGTCCGCCTGATGACGCGCGCGCAGAGCGTGCTCACCCAGGGCGACGAAGGCGCCGTCGGGCTGTGGCGCTGGATCCGCTACCAGTTCGGCGGCATAGCGCGGCTGCTCGCGCAGACCGACAAGGTGATGATCGCCGCGGTGAACGGCGCCGCCGCGGGCGTGGGCCTGGCGTTCGCGTACGCCTGCGACCTGATCGTCGTGTCGGACCGCGCGCGGCTCGTGCCCGCGTTCGGCAACATCGGCCTCGTGCCCGAGGTCGGCACCAGCTGGATGCTCACGCGACGGGTCGGCTACCACCGCGCGTTCGAGCTCTTCGTCAGCGGACGCGAGGTGTCCGGCGACGAGGCGGCCGCGATGGGCCTCGCGAACGTCTGCGTACCGCACGATCGCCTGCTCGCCGAGGCGCGTGCCTGGGCCGACCGGGTGGTCGCCCTCCCCGACCCGATCGTGACCCTCGCCAAGCCGCTCATGCGACGCGCCGCCGATCTCAGCTGGGAGCAGGCGATCGCGATGGAGGAGCTCGCCGAGCCGATGTGCTTCACGACGGCCGGCCACCGCGACGCGGTGTCGCGCTTCCTCAGCTCGCGCAGTCGCCCGGGAGCATCGCGGCCGTCCTGAAGTCGAAGATGCCGCAGCGCCCGCTCGCGAGGTCGAAGCCGATGAGCAGCGTCGCGCCGCGAATGTCGTCCGGCCGGCGCTCCGGGCCGATCAGGAGCAGCGAGCGGTCCGTCGCGAAGACCTCCTGGATCCACTTGAGCGGCAGCGCGTCGGTCCACCGCGGCCGGCCCTCGGCGTCGATGCGCGACAGCAGGTAACGCCCGCTTTCGCCGAGTCGATCCGTGTGGACGACGAGGAAGCCCTCCGGATCCGCGATCTGGACCGCCACCGGGCGGTCGCCGTGGCGGAGCAGGCCGCCCGTCAGGAACTCGGCGGCGCCGTCCACGGGGGTCGGGTCGGAGACCTGCGCCGTCCGTCCCATGATCATGCTGTCGGCGTACGTCACCCGCGCGCGCCAGAGCCGACGGCGTCGCGGCGTCGACGACGAGCGCGACGGCACGGTCCACTGGCCGACCACGTCCTTCGTCTCCTCGTCGGCGATCATGCCGACCCAGCGATCGCCGACGACGTCGCCGTTCAACTTGAAGTCCTCCGGACCGGTACCGAACGCCATCTGGAGCGACCACTTCGCCATCTGATTCGTGTACTCGCGCTTCTCGAACGGCGTGCGCTCGTCGACCCACGGCACGGCGGCCAGCGTCGTCGCGTCGAGGCGCCACACGCGCCCGTCGGCGGCGGTGACGATCAGCGCTCCGCTCGTGGGCGCGGTTTCGAAGTACTTCGGCTCGGTCGGAATCAATCCGCGCAGCACGGGCGCGGCCGCCTCGAGCCGCGCATTGTCGGCCACCACCTCGCCCGTCCTGGCGTCCACGGCGTAGAGCTGGTCGGCGAGGAGCCACACGCGGTCGCCGTCGACGGCGAGTATCTCCGCGCGCTGGGCCGCGGTGCGGTCCTCGGTCGTGGCGACCCATCGCCACCAGCGGGGCTGCGCGGTCGCGACGTCGTTCCCGGCCAGCTCGACGCTCCAGCGGGTGCGGCTTTCGAGTCGGGGGACGATCCGACCCGGGCCGCGGTGCACGCGGGTCTCGTCCTCCTCGCGCAGGAGCACCGTGACTGCCGTCGCCCCGGACACCGCGGTGTCCACGCGATCGACTGCACGCGTCGTGACGCCGGGCAGGAAGGTCACGACGGCGAAGCCTACGGCCGCGACGAAGACGGCAATCCAGCGGAGCGACGACATGGGCGCCGCATCTACCACACGAAACGACGACGCCCGAACGGGTCTCCCCGCTCGGGCGCGTCGCGCGGGTGGGACCGTACGGGCCGGTCAGGGACGGGCGGAACAGCTGCCGAGCTGCGCCGCCGTGCCGCTCACCGCGCAGCTCAGCTGCGGCTGCGGGTCGGGCTCGTCGTCGAGGAGCGTGGCGCTCGTCACCGCGCACTCGGCCGCCGTCACCGTGAAGCGGCCGGTCTTCGGGCCGCAGTTCTGGAGCGACGCCCGCGTCATGTCGACGGTGCCGTCGGCGACGATCGTGATGCTCTCGCCGACGCGGACGTCGGCGTCTCGGAGGTCGACGTCGCCGAGCGGCGCCTCGATGCGGAGGTTGCCCTCGATGCCGGTCTCGAGCTCGGTCGGCCGCTCGTCGCACTCGCAGAAGGCGAGCGCGTCCTCGACGCTGTCGATCTGCACCGGCAGCGGACACTGCGGGCCGGGACAGAGGCGCAGGATGTCGTCGCGGCAGACGATGGGCGACACGCCGCGCACCACGGCCTGGCCGTCGGCGGCCTTCACGTCGCCCGTGCGCGACACGATCGAGATGAGGTCGATCGGCGAGCTCGTCGACAGCGACGACGACGTCACGGTCACCGTGCCCTCGGCGACGACGTCGAGGTCGTTCGAATTCGTGACGACGTCGTCGAGCGTGATCGGACAGGCGGCGCCGGTGCAGGTGATCCGCAGCAGCTCGCCGGCCTGCAGGCCGCTGTCGCGTACCTCGATCGCGCCGGGGCCGTCGAGGAACACGTTGCCGTTCACGTTGGCGCCGGTGACGTTCGCGCCGTCGACGAGGATGCTGCGGCCATTCGTGTCGGTGCCGACCGCGAGCAGCTCGATCGCCGGGCCCTTGCCGCCGGACGCCACCGAGCCGCCGTTCGGCCCGTCGACGACGATCGAGCGGCCCGTCACCTCCACCCGCTGCGTCCCGCCGAGGGGCAGCAGCGCGCACTGGATGGTGACGTCGTCGCCGGGCCGGTCGATGACGGTCTTCTTGCCGACCTTGACGACCGGGGACGCGCCGCAGTCCGTGACGGTGACGGCGGCCGCGTGGGCGGTGGCGGCACCGGCCAGCAGCGCCAGCGCCAGGGTTGCGGGAATCGAGCGGTTCATCGGGGTCTCCTTTTCCAGCCGGCGGGTGACCCGCTCGGCTTCCGAGACCCCTACGCCCGGCGCTCCCGGGCGGATGCGCGGTTCAGTGCAGGTGCAGCCCCTTCAGCGTGATCAGCGACTCGGTGAGCTGGCGCGACGCCTGCACCAGGTCGCGCACCGCCGGCGGCACGGTCGGATCGTCGGCGGGGATCGTCGCGAGCCGCGCCTCCAGGCCTTCGGTCAGGGCGAGCGCCAGCTCGTATCGTCGCTCGCGCACGAGCGTGGCGATCTGCTCCACGACGGCTTCCAGGTCCTCGATCTGCATCACCCGTCGTCGAGCAACGCGCATGCCGGCGAAAGACGTCGCAACCACGGGCGCTCGCCCGTGCGACCCGCTCGCCGATGGCACCCGGCGGAGCCCCACTGTGCCACGACCGCCCGCGCGCACGGCGGATGCGCTGCGCACGAATCCGCGCATCGACGGGGTTGACTCCCGACCGATCGGTCGGCTAGCTAAGACCAATCGGACGGCTCATGGCGCAGACGGCTCCCACCAAGCAACCCTCGCGCGACAAGATCCTCGACTGCGCCGAGGCGCTGTTCGCGCGACGCGGGTTCGCGGGCATCGGGCTCTCCGAGGTGGCCGAGGCTGCAGGGCTCGGCAAGTCGTCCCTGTTCCACCACTTCAGCAGCAAGGCGCAGCTCTACGCCGCCGTCATGGCGCGCATCCTGGCGCGCATCGAGACGAAGCTCATGCGGGCGCTCGCCGAGGGCGGCACGCCGACGGAGCGGCTCGAGCGCTGGGTCGACGTCATCATCGACGAGCTGTCGGGGCATCCCACCTACGCGCGCCTGCTCCTGCGCTCGCTGTTCGAGGACGACGAGCTCGCGGGCGAGCTCCCGGAGGAGCGCGAGGCGAACGACGTGCTGCGCCGCATCGTCGGCGCGGGCGGACGCCTCCTGCGCGAAGGCATGACCGCCGGCGAATTCCGCCTGGCCAGCGTCCCGCACACGCTGCAGACGCTGATCGGCGCCACCGTCTTCCATTTCGCGTCGGGCGAGTTCGGCGACGAGATGATCGGCCGCCCGATCTTCTCGGCCACCGAGGTCCGACGCCGCAAATCGGAGGTCAAGGCGCTGATGCGCCACGGCCTCGCAGCCGCTTCCACATCGAAACGATCGAGGAGGAACCGTTGATGGACGTCATCCTGAGCGAGAACCGAAAGCAGATCGGCGATTTCGAAGTCGTCGACATCGTCGACGAGCAGCAGATCGCGAGCCTGCGCAAGAAGCTCGACGTCGACGTCCCCCTCGAGCTCCACTGGACGTGGGAGTACGGCAGCGAGGTCGAGGAGCTGCGCGCCCTGTACGAGCGCGGCAAGCGCGGCCAGTGGAACGCGGAAGACGACCTCGACTGGTCCATTCCCGTCCCGAAGGACGAGTGGTTCATGCCGCAGATCGGCGCGTCGCTGCTCTCGAGCGTGCTCACGTCGATGGGCGCCGACGAGGCCACCTGCCGCGAAGCCGCGTGGGACGAGTTCTCGCACTTGATTTCGCAGCTGCTCCACGGCGAGCAGGCCGCGCTCCAGCTCTGCGGCCAGCTCGTCAACGCGTGCCCGACGATGGACGCGAAGTGGTACGCGGGCTCGCAGGTCATCGACGAGGTCCGTCACGTCGAGGCGTTCTCGAAGTTCCTGCAGCGCAAGATGGGCGTCATCCAGCCGATCGACCCGACGCTCAAGGTGCTCCTGGACAAGCTCCTCGAGGCACCGACCTGGCAGACGAAGACGCTCGGCATGCAGACGCTGTTCGAGGGCATGGCCGTCGGCATCATGGACCTCGTCGCGCGCTCGAACACGAACCCGCTCATCAAGGACATCATCCACCGGGTCCACGGCGACGAGGCACGGCACGCCGCGTTCGGCATTCTCTCGATGCGCCGGCTCGTGAAGGAGTCGACGCCCGAGGTGCTGGAGGAGCTCGAGGACTTCGCGTTCAACATCCTCGAGACGCTGAACGCGAACCAGCAGCTCGACATGCTCCACCTGTTCGGCCCGAAGTACGGTCTCGATCCGGACGCCGTCGTGCAGAGCATGCACAGCATGGAGCAGTGGCCGCTGATCAACAGCGAGGCCTACATGCACACCGTCATGCCGAACCTGATGCGTCTCGGGCTGATCACCGAGCGCACCGAGTCGAAGTACCGCGAGCGCGGCATGCTCGTCGGCGATCACCTGACGCCGAAGTCCGCCCTGCCCGGCGTCGCCTGACGAACCGCGCCGTCACCGGCACGGCACTGCGATGGACGCACGCAGGCCGTGCTGGTGACGATGGGCGCCATCCTGCTGATGCGCGTCGCGTGACCCGGTGTGGCGGCGCCGCCACGCCCCGTCGCAACGTCACCACGCGGCCGGCGGCGTGGTGCACGCCCACGCGCTGCCGCAACGGCGGCACCGTTCTTGCGACGTTCGGATCGCATGGACACGCTGTGGGAGCTCTCGTGGCGCGCGTACCCGGCCGCGACGCTGATCGCCGCCGGGCTCGGCATCGTCGTGCGCGGCATCTGGCGGCAACGGCGCGGCATCGGCCTCCCGGTGACGCGCGCCGCCAAGGGCGCGGCATTGACGCGGGCGCTGCGCAGCGTGCTCACCGGCTTCGCCACCGCCGGCATCGGCGTCGCATGGTGGGCGCACCTCGACCTGCTGCTCGCGCTCTCGCTCGTGATCGGCGGCGAGGAGCTGCTCGAGACGAGCGTCGTGATCGCGGCGCTCGACGACGCCGAGCGGCGGCACGTGTGGGACGACGCGTTGCCGATGGTCTCGTGACGATGTCCGACGCCGGGCTCCGGTGGCTGACGATCTGGTGCGGCGCGCTCGCCGCGCTCGGCGTGGCGGTGGCCGGCGCCGCGACGGACGCGACGAGCGCCCCGGTGCGTCTGGTCTTCGCCGTCATCGGTGTCCCGGAGCTCCGGCTCGACGCGCACATGCGCTTCACCCTCGCCGTGCTGGGCGCCGTCCTGATCGGATGGAGCCTGACACTCCTCGGCGCCTCGCGCGTGGCGCACCGCCTCGGCGGGGAGCACGGCCGCGCGGCATGGCGCTGGGTGGCCGTCGCCCTCGTCGGCTGGTTCGCGATCGACAGCACGCTGTCGGTCCTCACCGGGTTCCCGCTGAACGCCGTCATGAACGTGATCTTCCTGCTCGCGTTCCTCGCACCGATGGTGCGCAGCGGCGTCCTGACAGACGCTACGCGTCCTTGAACGCCGCCGGCCGCTTCTCGAGGAACGCCAGCACGCCTTCGCGGAAGTCGCTCGTGCCCGCGGCCAGCACCTGGTTACGATCCTCCATCGCCACCACCTCTTCCAGGCTGCCGGCGTCGAGCGCGAGCTTCAGGCATTCCTTCGTGAGCCGCAGCCCGATGGGAGAATTCCGCAGCATGTCGTTCGCCATCGCGCGCGCCGCGTCCTCCAGCTCGGCGTCGGGGACGACGCGCGACACCAGCCCCGTGCGCTCGGCCCGCGCGGCGTCGATGAAGTTGCCGGTCAGCAGCAGCTCGGCCGCGACCGACGCGCCGACCAGCCGCGGCAGGAAGTAGCTGACGCCGACGTCGCAGGCGCTGAGCCCCAGGCGGATGAACGCGGCATTCATCCGCGTCGACTCGCCGGCGATGCGCACGTCGGCGGCGAGCGCCATCGCGAAGCCGCCGCCGCACGCCGGCCCGTGAACCGCGGCGATGATCGGCTGCGGCGCGCGCTTCATCAGCATGACGATCTCGCTGATGGTGCGCTGCCCGCGTAGCGAATTCTGCACCGACGGCGGCCCGCCCTGCCCACCCGACGCGGCGTGCTCCTTCAGATCGAGGCCGGCGCAGAAGGCACGCCCCGCACCCCGCAGCACGACGACGCGCGTCTCGCGATCGTCGGCGAGGTCCCAGAAGAAGCCGCGCAGCTCGCGGACGAGCGTGGCGTTCATCGCGTTGAGCGCGTCCGGACGGTTCAACGTCAGCCAGGTGCAGTGCCCTTCGCGCTCCACGCGCAGCGTCTCGTACATGCGAACCTCCCGGCCGCGGATGCTACGTCAGCGCAGCGCGAGGAGCCAGGCGAGCGGCACGACGACGAGCGCCAGCGCCGCGAGCACGCGCTGCGCGAACGGCCCGGGCACGGGGAGCAACGCGGCCACGGCGCCCGCGACGCCGCCGGCGACGAAGCCGAAGAAATGCGCGCCGAGGTCCGACGTCTCGCTCGAGCCGAGCATGGCGAGCAATGCGATGCCGGCCGCGAACGGGATCCACGCGCGTCCGAGTCCGCGGCCGTCGCGGATCACCCGCACCGTGGCGAGGCCGCTCAGCACGCCGACCGCACCGAGCACCGCGGTGGACGCGCCGACCGACACGTGCGGCGGACCGCGCAGGACGGCGTTCAGCGCGTTGCCGCCGGCGCCGCTCAGCAGGATGAGCCACGCGCCGAGCCCCGGCCCGACGGTGCGGCAGACGGCCGTCGCCAGGAACACGCCGGCGATCAGGTTGCTCATCATGTGCGAGGCGTCGCTGTGCAGCGTGAGCGCCGTGACGGTACGCCACCACTCGCCGTCGAGGATGCGGCGGGCGTGCGCGGTGCCCGCCTCGAACGCCGGCGACGGCTCGAGCCGTCCGCCCGTCAGCCGGAACGCCAGGACGATGATCGCGCCCATGACGACGCCGGCCCATTTGCCGCCACGATCGACGATCGGCGGCTCGGGCACGACGGGCTTGGGCCGGTTCTCGCGCTCGTAGGCGTCGATCGCGGCGACGGCACGCTCGGCGTCCGCCGCACCGACGAGCACCGCCCAGCCCTCGGGCGTGCGATCGACGCGACACTCGATGCCGGCGGAGACGAGGACGAGCACCCACTCCTCGGCACGTCCCGACCCGCCTGCCAGTCGGACGACGGTCTCGGGAGTGTCGGGCGCGTCGCTCAGGACCAGCTGCCGAGATTCGACTGCTTGAGCGCCGCCCCGCACTGCGGGCAGGCGACGCGTTCGGCGATGCCTTCGATCAGCTTCAGCGGGCCGTTGCAGTGCCCGCAGCGACGGTCACGACGATCGGTTCGGGTGTCGGAGAGGTCGACGACGACGACGTCCTTGCAGGCTTCGCAGAGCGCCATGCCACCCCAGTAGCTGGCGCGTCCCGCCTTGCCCCACCCCACCTGGAGCTTCCCCGTGTGGTAGCTGCACGTCGGACAGCGAAACTCTACGAGCGATCCCATGCGCCTCCAATAATCATGCCTCCCGGGTCGCTATCCTCCCACATCGAGGCTGTCAATCGCCGCGTGATGGTCAGCCGACCGCGGCACGATCCTCGCGCACGCCGCGCTCGTCGAGGTAGCGGCTGTAGATCAGCGCGAGGAAGCGCTCGACGCCGTTCACCACGAACGCCGACCGCAGCGACGGGAAGATCTCGAAGGCGTGCTGCGCGCCGGGGATCTCGGCGTAGGTCACCGCCGCCGGCGCCACGGCCTTGAACATCGCGAAGAACTGGCGGGCCTCTTCGACGGGGACCAGCGTGTCGCGATCGCCGTGGATGATGAAGAACGGCGGCGTGTCGGGCCGGATACGGCTCATCGGCGACGCCTTCTCGTAGGCGTCGCGCGCTTCCTCGTGCGCCGCCTTCATCACGTGCCGCTGCAGCAGCCGGCCGAGACCGGGGTTGCGGTAGTGCTTGTGGCGGTCGGTGAAGTCGTAGACGCCGTAGAACGACACGCAGGCCCTCACCGACGTGTCGACGTCCTCGAAGCCGGGCTGGTACTCGGCTTCGTTGCCGGTGAGACCGACGAGCGCCGCGAGATGTCCGCCGGCGGAGCCGCCCGTCACCACGATGAAGTCGGGATCGGCGCCGTATTCCGCGCCGTGCTCCTTGATCCACTTGATCGCGTGCTTCAGGTCGACGAGCGGGTCGGGGAACGTCGCCCGCGGGCTCAGCCGGTAGTCGGCGCTGAAGCAGACCCAGCCGCGCGACGCGAGGTGCATCATCAACGGCAGCCCCTGCTCGTTCTTGCTGCCGAGCACCCAGCCGCCACCATGCACCTGGAGCAGCGTGGGACACCGCTGCGGCCGCTCGCGGTTGCGGTAGACGTCGAGCTGCAGCTTGTAGCCCGGCCCCTCGGTGTAGGTGATGTCGCGGATGCGCTCGACCTCGGGATGGCGGATCGGGAACGGGACCACGAGCGTGCGCCAGTCGACCCCGGGCGCGAAGCGCTCCGCGACCGCCGGTCGGATCTGCTGCCGATAGTCGGCGCCGAACCCCGTGACGAGCGCCTGCTCGACGGCCGCCTCCGCGCCACGCGACCCGCCGAGGAGCCGCCACAGCATGCCCCACGAGACGACGCTGATCGCCAGCGCGACCCAGCCCGGCCACGCCGCGAGCCCGCCCATCCAGACGAACGCGACGGTCGCGAGCAGCTGCCAGGCGATGTGATGGACCGCGAGCTCGGTGGTGAGCCATCCGGCGAAGAAGCTGAGGACCGCCACCTGCGCCGGCGCGTAAACGGGGCGATACGCGTTCCACGTGAACCAGGCGCCGACGAGCGCCACGAGCAAGAACAACCAGGGCATCTCTTCTGGGCTGACACGCGACGCGGGGCAGCGTCAAGGCCGACCGCTTGCCTCCCGCCCCGCGCAGATGCCATGCGACGGCCTCGAAAGGAGACGCGCCATGGTTCGATCCTGCCTGCTCCTCCTGGCCCTCGCCGTCGCGCCGGCCGCAGTCCACGCCGCGGAGTGGACGCCGACCGCGTGGGCGGACGAGGAGACCGTCGACCTCACCACCGTCGGGCCGAGCGAAGGCGCGCACACCTTTCCGGTGTGGCTCGTCGTGATCGACGGGCAGCTCTACGTGCGGCTCGGCTCACGCGCGGCCGAGCGCGTGGAGCAGAGCACGACGAAGCCCTTGCTGGGCGTGAAGATCGCCGGCGAGTCCTTCCCGAAGGTGAAGGGCGAGCCGGCGCCGGAGATGGCGGATCGCGTCGCCGCCGCGATGGGCGAGAAGTACTGGAGCGACGTGCTGATCCGCTACTTCAACCACCCGCTGACGCTCCGGCTCGTGCCGGAATAGCGCGCCTCAGCGGCCGAAGTCGTGGGTCCACCACAGCCGGCCGCGCGCATCCTTCACGCAGCCGACGCCGCTGTCGGCGTAGCCGCGCAGGATGTTGGCGCGGTGGCCGTCGCTCCCCATCCAACCGCGCACGACGGACGCCGCGCTCGGGTAGCCCGATGCGATGTTCTCGCCGAGCGACGCCCCGCGATAGCCCGCGGCGCGAATCGCCTCGACCCAGCCCGTGTGCGTCAGATTGCCGGACAGCGCCATCGTCGTGCTGCGCACGGTCGCGGCGAGCGCCAGCAGCGCGTCGTTCCGGAGCGGCGCGATGCCGAGCTTGGCGCGCTCGGCGTTGACGAGCGACAGCACCTCGGCCTCGCTGCCCGCCGGACAGCCGCCCGTGCTCGAGCCGCCACCGCCCGGGGTGGCCGTGCCCGTCGAGGCGACGGCGCTCCAGCCGGTCGTCTCGGCGGGCGTCATGACGCGCGCGCGATACGAGTACGGACCGGCGCCCTGCACGCGGTCGACCCAGTTCGCCCGCTTGCGCGCCCGCTTGAGCGTCACGAGCGGCGCGAAGCTCGTGCCGTCGCTGCTACGCTCGATCTCGACCGACGTCGTCTCGCGGACCGCGGAGCCGTCGAAGCTCCACTTCACGCGCACGTTGCCGTTCCGCTCGACGGTCGCCTTCAGCGCGGGCACCGAGACCGCCGAAGCGACTCCGACCCAGCACAGCACCGCCACCACACCCAACACAGCCTTCCGCATACCAACCTCTCCGCCGGAGATCCGGCGCCGTTTTCAATGTGAGGGAGTTTCGAGTTACTCGCAAACAGCCGCTGAAAATATCTGACGAAAACTACTTCGCGGACTTGAGCGCCTCGAGCACCTTCGCGGGGTGCTCGTCGGCCTTCGGCACGCGCGCCCAGTGCTTGCGCACCTTGCCGTCCGGACCGATCCAGACGGTCGAGCGGATCACGCCGGTGACCTTCTTGCCGTACATCATCTTCTCGCCCCAGGCCCCGTACTTGGTCATGACGGCGCGGTCGGGATCGGAGAGGAGCGGGAACGGCAGCTTGTACTTGGCGATGAACTTCTGGTGCGAGGCGCCGCTGTCGGCGGACACGCCGAGCACGACGGCGTTCTGCTTGCCGAGGTCCTTCCAGCCGTCGCGGAAGCCGCAGGCCTCCTTCGTACAGCCGGGCGTGTCGTCCTTCGGATAGAAGTAGAGGATGACGTTCTTGCCCGCGAAGTCCTTGAGCGACACCTTCTTCCCGTCGGCGTCCGCCAGCGAGAACGCGGGCGCAGCCTTGCCCTCTTCGATCGCCATTCGTCCGTGATCCTCCCGAGTGACCGGGGGCGTTTCTCACGTGAAGCGCAACGAAGCAATCGTACTAAAGGGCAGAGATGCGGGCAGTGGTGGATTTGAATACTGGTGTGGCGGAGGCGGCATCGATGCGGCGAGGCACGAGGACGTTGGCCTCGGGGTAGTACATGGCGAGATTCCCCGGCGGCAGCGGGGCGAAGCGGACGAGCACCTCGAGGGCGCCCGTCCGGTTCTCGACGCGGACGCGCTGGTCGCGCGCGAGCCCGAGCCGCTTGGCGTCGTCCGCGTTCATCATGACGACGTCGCGGCGCTCGTTGCCGCGATAGACGTCCTCCTCCTCGTAGACGACGGTGTTGAACTGTCCCTCGGAGCGCAGGGTCATCAACCGGAACTCGCCCGGCCCGGGCGCGAAGTCCGGGAGCGCCGTGGGCTCGAACCGCGCGCGGCCGTCGGGCGTGCCGAACTGCGGCGTGTGGAACGTGCGGCCGGTCACGAGGAACTCGCGCTTCGTGTGCTCGATGCCGTCGACGGCCTCGTAGCCCGGCACCACCTGGGCGATCGCGCGACGGATGGCGGCGTGGTCGGTGAGCGCGGCGAAATCGACCGGACCCGGCGGCAGGACGGCCGCCGCGAGCCGCGCGATGATCTCCACCTCCGAGCGCATCTCGTCCGACGCCGGCGCCGCGCCGCCGTCGGAGACGCGAACGAAGTTGAACATGCTCTCCTGCGTGGTGCACTGCCGCTCTTCGTCGCGTGCGAGCGGCGGCAGGACGAGCGTCGTCCGGCCGCGGCCGTGGACGTGGCTCTCGTTGAGCTTCGTCGACACGTAGACGGTCGTGCCGATGCGCTGCAGCGCCTCGGCGGCCCAGCGGCGGTCGGGGCTGGCCGAGAAGAGGTTGCCGCCGAGCAGCAGCGCGGCGTCGACGCGGCCCTCGGCCGCCGCCTCGACGCTGGCCAGCGTGTGCATGCCCGGCGTCGACGGCAGCGTGACGCCCCAGAGCTCACCGAGCCGGCGCGCGAACTCCGTCTTGAGCGCCGGCGCGACGCCGACGGAGCCGACGCCCTGCACGTTGGAGTGGCCGCGGATCGGCAGCAGCCCGCTGCCGGGCGCCCCGGCCCAGCCGCGTGCGAGCGCCAGGTTCACGAGCGCGCGGACGTTGTCGACGCCGTGCGCGTGCTGCGTGATCCCCATCGCCCACGCGATGATGCCGCGCCGCGCCCCGCACAGCATCGCGGCCGCCGCGTCCACGTCGGCCGCCGGCACGCCGCACGCGGCCAGCAGGACGTCGTCGGACAGCGCGAGCGTGGCGTCGCGCACCGCGTCCCAGCCCGTCGTGTGCTGCGCGATCCACGACGTCTCGAACGCGCCGCGCTGGATGATGCGCTTCAGCAGCAGGAGGAGCAGCGGGATGTCGGCGCCGATGTGCGGCTGCAGGTAGAGATCCGACACGTCGGAGCCGAACATCATGCTCCGCCAGTCGGACGGCACCCGGAAGCGCACGAGCCCGACCTCGCGCAACGGGTTCACGACGATCACTTTGCCGCCGCGCCGGCGGATGCCCACCAGCTGCGTCACCAGCCGCGGATGGTTCGACGCCGGGTTCGCGCCGACCACGAGCGCCAGATCTGCGTGCTCGAGATCGTCGAGCGTCACCGTCGCGGTGCCGCTGCCGATGGCGTCGGCCAGCGCCACGCTCGACGCCTGGTGGCAGTAGTACGAGCAATTGTTGACGTTGTTCGTGCCGTACACGCGGGCGAAGCACTGCAGGAGGAACGCCGCCTCGTTGCTGCTCCGTCCCGACGCGTAGAAGAACACACGCTCGGGCGTCGTCGCGCGAAAGGCGTCGGCGGCGACGGACAGCGCTTCGTCCCAGCGGACGCGACGGTAGTGCCGCTCGCCCGCGCGGCAGAGCACGGGGAAACCGAGACGGCCGGCGTGCTCGAGCTCGCGCGACGTCCAGCCGGCGAGCGTGTCGAGGTCGTGCTCGCGGAAGAACGCCTCGTCGATGGGCGCCTGCATGTCCGCGGCCTGCGCCTGGATCGACTTCTTGCAGACTTCGGGAAAGCTCCCGCGCTCGTTGACCATCCCGCCCTGCTGTCCGCCCATGCCGACCGCGCACGTCTTGCACGCGTTGTGCGTCTGCAGGCGGCGGCCGAACGCGATCAGGCCCCCGGCTTCACGCGCTCGCGCCAGCGAGTATCGCACGGCGGCCAGACCGCCGCCGGATCGTCGCGCCCGCATGCCGGATCGGTAGTACGGCGCCCCGCAGGCGGTCAAACCAGGACCGCGCACCTGCCCGAGCAGAGCATGGACTAGCTAGTACCGGCGCGGATTTGCCCTTGACATCGAGGGTAGCCCGCGTGCTACCCCGCCGGGCCAGTCGTAGCTTTCGCGGGAGGTCGGCCGTGCCCACTCAGCCAGGAATGATTTCGAAATCGCGCATCGCAATCGGGCTCTTCGCACTGGCCTCCCTCCTTCCCGCAGCACCGGCCCGTGCCCTGCTCTGCGGCGACGGCGTGCTCGATACGCTCCTGCTCGAGCAATGCGACGACGGCAACAACCTGCCTGGCGATTGTTGCTCACCACTCTGTCAGTTCGAGTCGTCCGCGACCGTCTGCCGCGCGTCGACCGGGGCGTGCGATCCCGCCGAGACCTGCACCGGTGAGAGCGACGTCTGCCCGGCCGACGTCACGCGTCCCGACGGCGACGGCGACCAGGTGTGCGACGAAGACGATCTGTGCCCCCTCGTCGCCGATCCGGCACAGGCCGACGTCGACGTGGACGGTATCGGCGACGCCTGCGACGCCTGCATCAACCCTGCCGGCACGGAGCTGGTCGGAACCCGGCTCTCGCTGACGAAGCTCACCGCGCCGGGCGGCGACGACCGCATGCGCCTTCGCGTCAGCGCCATGCTGCCGCGAGGTCCCGCCCTGAATCCGATCGCGACCGGCCTCACCCTCCTCATCTCCGACGCCATCGACACGATCGCGGTCGCCGCGACCATTCCGGGCGGCGACTTCGACCGCGCGACGCGCACCGGGTGGCAGGTCAACGCGGGCGGCAACGTCTTCAACTTCCGCAGCCAGAGCGACGACCCGGCCCTCGCGGGCGTTCGGCGGATCACCCTGAAGGCGGATGCGAGCCGCTCCAGGGTGCGCCTCGTCGTCCTCGGGCGCGATTCGATCTACGGACGTCCGTCGGCCACGCCGATCCGGGTGACGGCGAACTTCAACCCGACCGTGCCGGGGCAGTGCGCGGAGACCGATTTTCCGGTGTTCACCGGGCCGCCCCCGCGCTGCATGTACCTGAACTCGGGCGCACGCCTCACCTGCCGGTAGCAGCGGCCGCTTGACGCTGCCGGGCCGCTCGCGGTACCGGCTTAACAGTGTCAACCTCCGTCGCGCTCCGGAAGCGACGCGGCGACCTCAAGACCGCGATCCTCCGTGCCGCACGCCGCCTCTATCTCGCGGGCGGCGCCGACGCGGTGTCCGCGCGGAAGATCGCCCAGACCGTCGGCGTCAGCGCCACCACGATCTACCTCCACTTCGAGAGCATCGAGGACCTCCTCGAGCATCTCCGGATGGAGGGCCACGCGCTCCTCGCCGAGTATCTGAACGGCGTCGACCCGGCGCTGCCGGCGCTCGACGGCATCCGCGCGATGGGCCGCGCCTACCACCGCTTCGGCGTGGAGAATCCTGCCTGGTTCACGCTGATGTTCCCGGCACAGAGCGCACGCCCGCCGCGGCGCGAAGCGGTGCAGCGCGAGATGTTCACGCTGATGCTGCTGCGCGACCGCGTCCAACGCGGCGTGGACGCCGGCGCGCTCCGCTCCGACCTCGACGTCATGACGACGACGAACGCGATGTGGGCACAGATCCACGGCGTCACCGCCCTCACGGTCGCGGGCCTCTTGGTCGCGACGTCGGCCGGCCACGCCGACGCCGTCCGCGACGCGACCCTCGACGCCGTCGTCGCCTGGCTCCGACCAACTGAACACCGTTAACCAATCCGAGGTCGCCATGGGTGCTCCCACTCCCCGCTCCCACACCGACTGGCCCTTTCCCTTCCCGGCGCCGGGCAAGGCGAAGCCGGCGCGCCCGGACGGCGTCGCCCCGCCGGCCGCCTGGCGCTGGCCCTACCGCGACGTCGACGGCGCGATCGCCCCGCACCGGGGCGTGCCGGCCCCCGTCGCCCTCGACGCCTTCAAACGCGAGGTGCTCGGCTGGGCCGACGACGTCGGGGTGATCTCGATCGACGATCCCGCCATCGCCCACGAGCGCGAGGAGGTCCTCTACGTCTACCCGCACGCGCGCTCGCTGGTCTGCCTGATCGGCGAGGAGAACAAGGCCGCGATGCAGTCGCGCTACCTGCCGACGGCGAACCACGAGCTCTACTCATGCGAGGAGCGCATCTTCCAGATGGGTCACCGCACGGTGAAGTACCTGAACGCGCTCGGCGGCGAGGGCCTCACCACGACGATCGGCTGGCCGCAGGAGGTGAGCCAGCGCTGGGCCGACAAGATCTGGCCGCTCAGCCACAAGCTCGTCGCGCAGGCGGCCGGGCTCGGCGTGATCGGCACCAGCCGCAACTTCCTGCACACGCGGTTCGGCGCGTACTGCCTGATCGACACCGTCGTGACGAACCTCGAGTGGCCGTCGTACGACGCGCCCACCGCGTGGAACCCGTGCCTCACCTGCAATCTCTGCGTGGCATCGTGCCCCACCGAGGCGATCCGCGCCGACGGCACGTTCGACTTCTTCGCCTGCTACAACCACACGTACCGCGATTCGATCCCGGGCTTCCTCGACCTCGTCGGCGATCTCGTCGAGCGCTCGCCGCGCGCGTTCCGCAAGCGCTGGGCCGACAACGAGATCGCGGCGTTGTGGCAGGCCCTGGCGTTCAAGGTCGAGTACCGCTGCTTCAACTGCGTCGCGACCTGCCCCGCCGAGATCGAGTCGGCCTTCCATGGCGACAAGCAGGTCCGCCGCCAGTACCTCGACGAGACGCTGAAGCCGCTGACGCACACGCGGTCGGTCGAGGACGCGCAGTTCGTGCTCGACACGCCGAGCGCGCGCGAGCGGCACGGCATCGCGCCCGGCGACTGGCGCACGCCGATCGACCGCGCCGGCCGCTCGTGGCAGGGCGTGCGCCTCGTCAACATGCGACGCATCCGCACGCAGAACGTCGACGCGATGATGCGCTGGATGCCGCAGTACTTCCGGCCGTCGGAGGCGAAGGGCCTCGACTGCACGGTCCAGTTCGACCTCACCGGTCCGGGCGGCGGGCAGTGGACGATGCGGATCGCCGACCAGCGCTGCGAGATGCGTCCCGGCGCCGCCGAGCGCGCCGATCTCGTGATCCGCACGCGCGCGACGCTCTGGCTCGGCGTCCACCGCGGCGATGCGAGCCCCGTGCTGGCGCTCCTCACCGGACGGATCCGCCTGCGCGGACGGCGCGCGCTGTTCCTGCGCTTCCCGGCGCTGTTCGGGCACGAGCCGCCGGGCACGTGGCTGCATCGCGCCGCGTTCCATTTGCGACGCCGCTTCCGACCGCGCACGGAGACCCGATGACGACACGCACGATCGCCACCCCGAACGTCACCTTCGAGGCCGTCGAGGCAGGGAGCGGCCCGCTCGTGCTCTGCCTGCACGGCTTTCCGGATCAGGCGCAGTCGTTCCGTCACCAGCTGCCCGCGCTGGCCGCCGCCGGTTTCCACGCCGTCGCGCCGTACATGCGCGGCTACGCGCCCACGAGCGCGCCGCGGGACGGCCGCTACGACGCGCTCGCCCTCGGGGAGGACGTCGGCGCGCTGATCGAGGCGCTCGGCTACGACGACGCCGTCGTGTTCGGGCACGACTGGGGCGCGGCGGCGACGTACTTCGGCGCGCTGCTGTCGCCGCAGCGTATCCGGCGCATCGTCACCGCGGCGGTCCCGTACGGCCCGCGCTTCTTCCAGGCGTTCACGCGCGACTACGACCAGCAGCGGCGCTCCTGGTACATGATGTTCTTCCAGCAGGCGCTCGCCGACGTCGCCATGCGCCACGACGACTTCGCGATGATCGACCGCCTCGTCGCCGACTGGTCGCCGGGATGGACGTGGCCCGCCGAGGATCGCGAGGCCACGAAGGCGACGTTCCGCCGCCCCGGCACGCTCGAGGCCGCGCTCGGGTACTACCGCGCCACCATGGGTCCCGCCTTCGCCGATCCCGCCGTCCTCGACGCGAACGCCCAGGGCATGACGGCGCGGCTTCCGATGCCCGGGCTCATGCTCCATGGCGCGAACGACGGCTGCATCGGCGCGGATCTCCTGGAGGGCATGGCGGACTACTTCCCCGCCGGCCTGCAGATCGAAATCGTGCCCGGCGCCGGTCACTTCGTGCACCAGGAGCAGCCCGACGTCGTGAACCGCCTCGTGCTCGACTTCCTGCGCGCGTGAGGACGGTCCTCCTCGCGCTGCTGATCGCGACCGCTTCGGCCGCGGCACCGCCGCCGGAGGACACCGCGCTCTACCGCGAGTGGTGCGCCCGCTGCCACGGCGAGCGCGGCGACGGCCGCGGTCCCGCCGCGGCGGCGCTGCGCTGGAACGGCCAACCACCGCGCGACTTCACGGCCGGCCGCTTCAAGGTGCGGAGCACGCCGTCGGGGCAGGCGCCGACCGACGACGACCTGGCGCGCACGATCCGGCGCGGCCTGCCCGGCACGAGCATGCCGTACTTCGGCGACCTGCTGGACGACGCCGCCATCCGTCGCCTCGTCGGCGTCGTGCGCGGCTTCGCGACGACGCCGCGTCCCGCCGGCATCCCGGTGGACCTCGGCGTCGAGCCGCCCGACGACGCCGCCAGCCGCGCCCGCGGCGCCGAGCGCTACCGCGACCTCGGATGCGCCGCCTGCCACGGCGATCGGGGACGCGGCGACGGTCCCGCCGCGGCGCAGCTGCGCGCCGCCGACGGCACGCCGCTGCCGGCGGCGGACCTCGGCCGGCCGTGGACGTTCCGCGGCGGCGCGACCGCGCCCGACGTCGCGCTGCGGCTCGCGACCGGGCTCGCGGGCACCCCGATGCCCGGCTACCTCGACGTCGCGTCGGCGGCCGATCTCTGGGACGTCGCGCACTGGGTCGGGTCGATCGCCGTCGCGCCGTCGCTGCGTGCCGCCGCGGTCGCCATGGCGCGTGCCGAGCCCGGTGCCGGCGAGCAGCCGGTCGCGCGTGGGGCGTACGTCATGAAGTCGAGCACCTGCTTCCTCTGCCACGTGCAGATGAACCCGGACGGCTCGTACGCCGAGGGGAGCTTCGGCGCCGGCGGCATGCGCGTCACCATCACGCATACGGCGACGCTGTACTCGCGCAACCTGACGCCCGACGACGAGAGCGGGCTCGGACGCTGGAGCGCCGGCGACCTCCGTCGCGCGCTGCGTGACGGCCGCACGCCGGCCGGCCGCGTGCTGAACCCGCTCGACATGCCGTGGACGCTGACGGCCGGCCTCACCGACGGCGACGTCGACGCGATGCACGCGTACCTGCGCACGCTACCGCCCGTGTCGAACCTCGTGCCGCCGCCGGAGGCGCCGTCGCTCACGGACGGCATCGCGGGCAAGCTCGGACTCATCGTGCGCGGCGCCCCCGTCGACGGCGGCTTCTGGCCGGGCAACGCCGGCCGACCGCTCGCGGACCGCGAGGCCGCCCCGCCGACGGACGACCCGACGACCGAGGCCTGGCTCGCGCTCGCGTGCCTCGCGCTGTCCGTCGTCCACGTCGTGCTGCGCGGGCGCCGGCATCGGCTGGAGGCATTCGCCGTCGGCGGCATGCTGTTCGCGGTCGCGTTCGTCTACGCGTGGCCGCCGCTGCGCTGGATGCCGGCCGCGCTCGTGCGTGCCGACCCGCCGTGGCGCGGCGTGGCCGGCGTGCTGGGCCTGCCGCCCCTGCGGCCGCCGCCCGCGCCGCGCGCCGGCGAGGACACGGACGCGACCGTGCTCGCACGGCGCGGCCGCTACGTCGCGACGATCGGGACGTGCCCGCTCTGTCACACGGCCGGTCCGAACTCGAACCGCCTGTGGCAGCCCTTCGACGACATGGCCGGCGGGCTGCGCGTCCGCTGGCGCGTCTTCGGCACGACGTGGTCGCGCAACCTGACGCCCGATCCCGAGACGGGGCTCGGCGCCTGGAGCACGGAGGAGATCGTCCGCGCGATCACGAGCGGCCTCGCACGCGACGGCCGCACCATGCACTGGCAGGCCATGCCGTGGGACCACTTCGCGAACTTCCGTCCCGAAGACCTCGAGGCGCTGGTCGCCTACCTGCGGCAGCTGCCGCCGGTGCGGCACGCAGTCCCGGTCCCGGTGCCGCCGCGCGACGGCGACCCCGAGGCCGACACGTTCACGTTCGGTCCGTCGTAGCGGGCGCCATCGCCTCGATCAGCGCCAGCGTCTCGCGCAGCATGACGGCGACGAACGACAGCGCCTCGTAGTCGGTCTGCGCGAACGCCTCGCGCGTCGCGTGGAGCCACTCGGCGTGGATGTCGGGCGTCGCGGCGATCAGCGGCATCACGCGGAGCGCGCGCAACGTGCCGAGCAGCATCTCCTCGTGCACCAGGTCGTCCCGGGTCGGCTCGTGTCCGTGCATCCGCACGTAGAGCCGGGCGTTCGGATTCGGATGCCAGGTCTGCGCGATGGTCGTTTCCACCGCGCGGCTGACGACGCGCGCCTTCACCTCGCGCTCGACGACGTCGACCAGGACCGCGCGGTCGTTCTGCGGCATGTTCACGAACGCGTCGATCCAACGCGCCATCAACGGGTCTTCGAGCACCCCGTCGACGATCGCGGCACCGGCGTCGAGCATCGCGCGCAGCGCCTCGATCGGGTTGCCGGCATCTGGACGCATGACGTCACCCCCGCGCGGCGATCTCCTCGAACATCACGATGTCCGGACGACCCGCGAGCATCGTCCCGGCGGCACCGAAGAATTCCGCCATGGCGGCGCTGCCGCCGTGGGCGGCGAAGGCCGCCTGATCCGCGTACGACTCGTAGAACACGAAGGTCGTCGGGTCGGCCATCGAACGATGGAGCGTGTAGGCCGTCGTGCCCGGCTCGTTGGCGGTCACGTGGGCGATCATCTTCTTCGCGGCGGCGACGAAGTCGTCTTCTTTTCCGGGCTGCACCTTCAGGGTGGCGATCACGATCATCGAGTTCTCCTCGGGCGGTCAGCGCCCCTTGAATGCCGGCGGCCGCTTCTCGCGCAGCGCCGCCAGCGCCTCCTGGTGGTCCTCGCTCTGGAACGTCACCAGCTCGAGGGCGGTCGACGTGTCGAACGCGACGTTGAGCGCGTCCTTCACGAGCTTGTTCACGGCGAGCTTCGTGTAGCGCACGGCGAGCGGCGCGCCGGCCGCGAGCCGCGCGGCGAACGCCATCGCCTCACGGTCGAGGTCGGCGGCCGGCACCACGCGGTTCACGAGGCCGATGCGCTCGGCCTCGGCCGCGGGCAGCGGATCGCCCGTCAGCAGGTACTGCTTCGCGCGCGCCGGGCCGACGGCGAGCGGCCAGATGGCGACGCCCCCGTCGCCGGCCACGATGCCGACGCGCACGTGCGGATCGCCGATCGTCGCGGTGTCGGCCATGAAGATCACGTCGCACAGCAGCGCGATCGACGCACCGAGCCCCATCGCATGGCCGTTCAGCGCGGCCACGATGGGCACCTCGACGTCGAGCAGGTCCCAGATGAGCTGCTTCGCGTCGCGGCGGAGCGCGTCGGCGCGGCCCGGCGCCCGCAGCTCGGGGAACCAGGCGAAGTCCCCGCCCGCGCTGAACGCACGGCCCTCCCCCGTGAGCAGCACCGCGCGTGCGCGATCCTCGCGCCGGAGCGTCGCGAACAGGCGCGTGAGGTCGTCGTGCATCGCCCCGTCGACCGCGTTCATGGGGCTGGTCGGATGCGCGATGACGACGCGCAGCACGTCGCCGACGTACTCGAGCCGCAGCGTCGTGAAGTCGGTCGCGCTCATAGCGCGCTCGTATCCGTTTCGACGCCGAGCAGCACGCGCCCGACCAGCTCGAGCGTCGGCGACGCCACCATCATGTGCTGCGTCGCCACGTGGACGTCACGGAACGCGCGCTGGAGCGGGTGGTGCGCGTAGATCGCCGTGCCGCCGCCGGCCGTGTACATGCGGTCGGTCGCGGCCGCCGCCGCGGTCGTCGCATGCGTCGCCGCGAGCCGCAGGCGCGCCCGCAGCGCCACCGGGATCTCGCCGTCGCGGCGCGCCCGCGTCCACGCGTCGCCGAGCACGTCGAGGAGGAACGCGCGCGCCGACGCCAGCGTCGCCTCGGCCTCGGCCACCTGCGCCTGCACGACGCCGCGCTGCGCGAGCGTCCGGCGCGCGCCGGTCGGCGTCTTGCCGCCCGCGAGCTCGGTGAGCTCGTCGATGGCGCGGCGGCCGATGCCGAGTGCCACCGCGCCGATGCCGAGCGCGAGCAGCCCGAACAGCGGAAACGCGTACAGCGCGCCCGTGGCCACCGGGCGATCGTGGCCGAGCGCCACGGAGCGCCCCGCCGGCACGCGCACGTCGCGCACGGCGATGTCGTGGCTCCCCGTCCCACGCAGTCCCGACACGTGCCACGTGTCGATGATCTCGGCCTCCGCGGCCGGGAACAGCAGCAGCCGCGGCCGCGGCGGGCCGTCCTGCACGAATGCCCCGCCCATCAGCCAGTCGCAGTGCTGGCACCCGCTCGCGAAGCTCCAGCGTCCGGTGAGGCGATACGCGTCGCCGTCGAGCACCGCGCTGCCCATCGGCGCATAGACGCCGCCCGTGATCGTCGGCCGGCCGTAGATCTCGCGCGCGACGTCGTCGGCGAGGTACGCCGACACCACGCCGCTCGTCGCGCCGATCATCGCGCACCATCCGGCGGCGCCGTCCGCATGGGCGACCGCCTCGAGCACCTCGATCAACGCCGCCGGCTCCAGCTCGGCACCGCCCATCGCACGCGGGACACAGGCACGGAAGACGCCGGTCTCCGCGAGCGCCACCACCAGCGCCGGCGCCAGCCGTCGCTCCTGCTCCGTACGCGCCGCCGCGTCGCGGAGCGCGGGCGCGATGGCGCGGACGGCGTCGAGCATGCGGGCTCTCGTTACCAACTCTGCGTCGTGCGCGTCCAGCCGGGTCAGGCCGGGTTCAGGCCGCGAGGTACGACGTCACCAGCCGCGTGACCTCGTCGACGTACCGGTCGGCGGCGTCGTCGCCGTCGGCGTGGAGAACGAACCGGTGCGTCAGGTCCTCGACGACGTGCACGACGAGGCGGGCGGCGAGCCGGCGGTCGCGCACGCGCACCTCGCGCTGCCCCGCGAGGAACCGCTCGACGTCGTCCACCATCCGCCGCTCGACGGCCGCCAGCGTGCGCCACACCGGCGCCGGCACGGGCGCCTCCTCGAAGAGCACGCGATGGAGCCGCGGCGCGTGCGCGTGCAACGCGATCATCGCCTGCACGAAGGTCCGCACCTGCGTGCGCAGCGGCCCGGGCGCGGTCTTCGCGACCAGTGCACGCATCGCGGCCTCGCCCTCGGCGATGTGCCGCTCCATCAGCGCCACGAGGATCGCATCCTTGTTCGGGAAGTACTCGTACAGCGAGCCGATCGAAACGCCGGCCGCCTCGGCGATCCGATTGGTCGTGCCGGCGGCGTAGCCCCGCGCGGAGAAAACCCGAGCTGCGGCCTCCAGGATGGCGCGCGTCGTCTCCTGCGCGCGGGCCTGGCGGGGCCGTCGTCGCGGGGCCAGACGTGCGGTCGAGCGTGCGGGCATGGGGTCCTCCCGGATCCGAGTAGCGAATCCGAGCAATTACTCGCATAACGAAGGGCATGACGTCCATCGCATTGATCGGTTGGCTCGTGTTCGGCCTCCTCGCCTTCGGGCTGCGCAGCTGGCTCCACTGGCGGCAGACCGGCAGCACCGGATTCCGCGGGCTGTCTGGACGTCCGGGCTCGCTCGAGTGGACCGGCGGCGCGCTCTTCATCGTCGCCTGCGTCGCCGGACCGGCGGCGCCGTTCGTCGGTCCGCGCTGGGCGCCGTGGCCCGTCGCCGGCACTGCGCTGTTCCTCGTGGGCCTCGCCGGCACGCTGTGGGCGCAGCTCAGCATGGGCACCTCGTGGCGGATCGGCGTCGACGAGCGCGAGCGCACGGCGCTCGTCACCCGCGGGCCGTTCCGCTGGGTACGCAACCCGATCTTCACGGCGATGTGCTGCGCGGTGACGGGGCTCGGGCTGCTGGTCCCCAATGCGGCGTCCGTCGTCGCGGTCGCCGCGATGCTGCTCGCCGTCGAGCTGCACGTGCGGCACGTCGAGGAGCCCTACCTCGTTCGCTCGCACGGCCCGGCGTACCGGCAATGGGCCGCACACACCGGTCGATTCCTGCCGCGCATCGGTCGCCTGGATGCCGTCGGCCCGCTATGACCGGAGGGTGCCCGCCTCGCCGCGCTACCGCCCCGATCCCGTCCACCCCCGGCTCGGCGAGGCGTTCTACGACGTCGTCGCGGCCGCACGCTTCCCGCGCCACGTCCTTCGCTACCGGAATCAGCGGCAGGCGGCGCGCGTCGGGCTCGACACGCTCGACGCCGCGGAATGGGAGGCGCACTTCGCGCGCTTCGACCCGTTGCCCGGCAATCTGCCCCGGCCGCTGGCGCTCCGCTACCACGGCCATCAGTTCCGCGCGTACAACCCCGACCTGGGCGACGGCCGCGGCTTCCTCTTCGCGCAGCTGCGCGACGCCGAGGACGGCCGGCTGCTCGATCTCGCGACGAAGGGCAGCGGGCAGACGCCGTGGTCCCGCGGGGGCGACGGGCGGCTCACGCTGAAGGGCGGCGTCCGTGAGGTGCTCGCGACGGCGATGCTCGACGCGCTCGGCGTACCGACGTCGCACTCGTTCAGCCTGTTCGAGACCGGCGAGTCGCTGCAGCGGAACGACGAGCCGTCGCCGACACGCTCGTCGGTGCTCGTGCGGCTCGGGCACTCGCACGTCCGCTTCGGCACGTTCCAGCGGCTGTTCCACCACGGCGACGTGGCATCGACACGACGGCTCGTCGAGGTCGTCGTCGAGCACTACCTGCCGGAGGCGGCGGGCGCCGCGGACCTGCCCGTGGCGCTGCTCGGCGCGGTGACGGCGCGTAGCGCACGGCTCTGCGCCGCGTGGATGGCGGCGGGCTTCGTCCACGGCGTCCTCAACACCGACAACATGAACGTCACCGGCGAGAGCTTCGACTACGGTCCGTACCGCTTCCTGCCGACGTTCGATCCCGGCTTCACCGCCGCGTACTTCGACGCCGGCGGGCTCTACGCGTACGGCCGCCAGCCGGCGACCGTGCAGTGGAACCTCGAGCGTCTCGCCGACACGCTGACGCCGCTCGCGTCGCAGGCCGCGCTGTCGCCGGCGCTCGCCGGCTATGCCGCCGCGTTCCGCGAAGCGTTCAACCACGCGATCCTGACGCGGATCGGGCTGGCCCCCGTGGGGCTGGAAGAGGACACTGCGTTCGTCGCGGCGGTACTGGCCTTCCTGCGCGAGAGCCAGGTGGGCGTCGACCGCTTCTTCTTCGACTGGTACGGCGGCGCCGCCAGCGCGCGCCGGGCCACGTCGGGTCCGGCGGCCCGGGAGTGGACCGGCCCGCGCTTCGATGCCGTCCTGGCGCAGCTCGAGGCGCGGACGCCGACGCACCCGGAGCGGCTCGCCCTGCCCTACTTCCAGCGCGACGCGCCCTGCGCGCTGCTCATCGACGAGATCGAGGCGCTGTGGAGCGCCATCGCGGAGCGCGACGACTGGGCGCCCTTCGAGGCGAAGCTCACCGCCGTGGACGAGCTGCGCGGCGCGAGTGACCCGCTCGTCTGACGCGTCACTCGCCGAGGCGGGCGAGCGAGCGCTCGAGGTTCGCGCGCGCCTGCGCCTCGCACCGCTCCCGCATCGACGGGGTCGAGTAGATCGACGACCGGTCGAGGAGGCCGCGCAGGATCGTGGTGCGCGCTTCCCGGAACGCGTCGTCCGGCACCCAGCCGTACTCCCTGCGCACCTGCGCCTCGTACTCGTCGAACCGTGCGACGGGCGCGCCGAGGATCCACAGGTCGACGTCGACCAGGACCCGCGCGTCCGGGCTCGCCGGCACCGCCTCGTGCTTGGTCGCGAGAAC
Source organism: uncultured Binatia bacterium (SeqCode) (assembly GCA_964432595.1). GTDB lineage: Bacteria > Desulfobacterota > Binatia > DP-6 > DP-6 > DASYLJ01. Next base: position 214,966 of record CAYSOF010000005.1, read on the forward strand.
CAGGTCGCGGATGCGCGCCGCCGCCGCCACCGACGCGACGGCCCGGACGGCGTGCTCCGCCCACTGGGCGCTGCGGTCCTCGCTGTCGTACCGCTGCGTGTCGTAGATCGCGTCGTGGAACCACAGCGCGATCTCGACCTCCCCCGGGCGCTCGCAGGCGCCGCGCAGATCGGCCAGCTGCGCGAAGCACTCCCGGAGGTGCACCGTCGTGTGGTACGCGCGGTGCGACTCGGCGTAGCGCCGCGTCAGCTCGTCGAGGAGGCCTGGAGGCGGCATGACGCCCAGGTCGGTCCAGGCCGCCTGCCAGCGCGCCGCGAAGTCGTCACCCATCGGCCGTCGATACACGAGGCCGGCGGTGGCGCGCCAACGGGTCGGATGCGCGATCCATCGGCACTACCCGGCCCGAGTGTCCCGAACCGCAAAACGAAAACTCCCCTACCGCTCGCCGCGGCTTCTGTTATCTTCGCAGCATGCGAACCCTTCGGCCCATCGGGCTTCTGCTGCTCATCGCGCTGGCCGCCGGCTGCTCGCAACGCGACCTGAACCGCTATCGGCGCACCGAGGATCGCTGGAACGACGACTGGAACCAGCGGCAGTGGGAGAACGACGACTGCCGCAAGGGACGCGGCCGCGTGAACATGAAGAAGTGGCGGGAGCGCGTCGACGACTTCGAAGAGCGCGGCTACAAGAACAAGAAGAACTTCCAGAACGCGAAGCAGGACCTGCTGAGCGGCCTCGCCAGCGAGCGCGACCGCGCCTGCCCCTGGGAGCAGCGTCAGATCGACGACATGATGGCCGAGGTCCGCAACCAGCGGTGGTAGCTCAGCGCTCGTCTTCGACCAGGTCGCGCGCGAGCACCAGCACCTTCGGCGCGCGTTCGACGGCGTCGCCCAGGTCGGCCGCCGTGGCGTCGGGGTCCATGATCGTCGCCAGCACGTCGCCCGCCACGGCGGTCACCGCGTCGTGCTCGAGGTTCAGCGCCCCGACCAGGATGCACTTGTCGTGGATGGGCTCGTCGCACACGAGGACGAACAGCTGGCCGAACCCCGCGAGCAGGTCGACCACCTCCGCGAGCCGCGGCGGCTCCACCGCCGGACCGATCGCGAGCAGCAGGCCCGGCAGCTCGACGCCCGCCAGCGTATTCGAGCCGAACGTGCCGTCGAGCGGCACGTCCGACTGCTCGAACCGGTCGACGATCTGCTCGTACGACGGCAGCAGGTCGTTGACCTCCACCGTGTAAGCGAGCCATCGCCGCGGCTTCATCAGCACGGGCGCCCCCTACTGCGCGCGCGTCACCGACCAGAGGAAATCGAGCTTCAGGTTGCCCGTGAAGATCGCAGGATCGTCCGGCGAGACGAACCCGTTCGCCTGGTAGTTGGTGCTGAAGTTCGGCCACGCCGCGAGCCGGTGGCACGTCATGCAGTTCGACTGTACGCCGTCGAGCCCGGGCAGCCCAGTCTCGAGATACGGGTTGAAGCAGACGTCGGGCGTCCCGGTCTCGCTCTCGGGCGGGCCGTTCATCGTCCATGCGGTGCACATCGCGTAGTTGCGGAACTCGCGCTTCACCGCCGGAATCCGGAAGTCGCCGTCGGGCGACGCGTTCGGCGTCGGCGTCCACCAGAACGTCTGCCACGTCCAGCGCGGCAGCTCCTTGCTGGTGACGTGCATCGCGACGAGCACGGCATAGTCGCCCGGATCGACCGTGACGCCGGCGATCGACGAGTCGGACGCCATGTCGGCGATCTCGTCGGCGGTCAGCGCGAACGCGTAGAAGCGCTCGAGCGGCACGACGTCGCACTGGGTCGCGGCGCCGTTGCAGGTGCACGGCGTCGGCGACGCGGGCGCATCGACGCCGGGGGGGACCACCGCCACGCACTGGGTCCACGTGTCGGGCGTCGGGTTGGTGAGATTCGTGCTCGCCGTCGGACCGGCCCAGTACGGGAAGATCGTCACGCTCGCGCGCTCGACGACCTGGAACACGGGCTTCAGCGCGATGGCCGGGCGCGGGAACACGTCGATCTCACGGGCGCCGATGGGCACCTCCGGCCCGAGGCTCGCATTCAGCGCATCGAGCGCCGACGCCTGGTTGTAGTTGCGTGCGCAGACGTGCTCCACGACCTCGCGGTTGAACCTGTTGAAGCCCGTCACCTGCTCGTTCGGCAGGCCGCCGCCGTGGGCGAACTGGCTCGGGCGCTCGAACTCCCGGTCGTAGCCGCGCTTCAGCACGTCCTCGCACGCGTAGGCGCGTGGATCGTACAGCTCGGCGCCGGAGTACCACGTCTCGAACACGGGCAGGCGCTTGCCGTTGAAGCGCTCGGGCGTGCGCGCGGTGAGACCGGCCCAGATGCGCCATGCATGCTCGCGGATCGCGCGGCGATCGCCGGCGGCGACGATGTCGGCGAGCGCGCCGGCGTCGGCCGGCACGCGGAAGCGCGCCGGGATCGGCCGGTACCGGATTTCCGGCACCGCGCTGAAACGGAACGCATCGTTCTGATGCGTCATCGAGCCGTTCACCCGCCCGCGCGCCTTGATGCGCAGCCGGTTGTGGCGCCGGCGCGCATCGAGCTGCAGGTCGACGACGAGCGGCACGCCCGGCGTCGCCGGCATGAAGCCCTCCACCTTGCGGCCGTCGAGCCGCGCCGCGATCGTGACGTCGGCCGCGGGCGTGACGACGACCCGGCAGGTGTTGATCTTGCCGGCGCAGTCGGCGGCCGTCTGGCAGGCCATGCCGACCATGCCGCTCGTGCAGAGGCCGGAGGCGAGATCGCACGCACCCTGGACCGCGCACGCCGGATCGACCGCGACGTCCACCCGCTCGGACGCGGGCGAGGTGAAGGTGAGGAGCGGACCGCCGACGGCCCAGGCCGGCGCCGAGAGAAGGAGGACGGCGAGGAAGGCGCGCATCGGCGCCGAGCGGAGCAAAGGTCGAGCCAGCCCGTGCGGGGCGGCCCCGTCGGGCAGTCGTCGGCGGCGGCGAGTCAGCCGCCTGGCACCGGGTCAGTCTGCCGACGTGCCGCCGTACATCCGCTCGATCGCGGCCGCGTACTTCGTCGCGATCGGCTTCCGCTTGAGCTTCATCGTCGGCGTCAGCTCGTCGCCGCCCGCCGGCCAGTCGCCGGTGACGACGTGGAACTTCTTGATCTGCTCGACGCGTGCGAGCCGCTGGTTCGCCTTCTCGACGTCCGCCTGCACCGCCGCGACGACGCTCGGCTCCGCCGCCAGCTGCTCGAGCGTGCGCCCCTCGAGGCCGTTCTGCGCCGCCCATACCGGCGCGAAGTCCGCGTCGAGTACGATCAGCGCCGTGTTGTACGGGCGCGCGTCGCCGATGACGCAGCACTGGCCGATCAGCGAGCTGCCGCCCTTCAGCGTCCCCTCGATGTTCGCCGGCGACATGTTCTTGCCGGCGGAGTTGATGATCAGCTCCTTCTTGCGGTCGACGATGCGGAGGTAGCCGTCGGCGTCGATCTCGCCGACGTCGCCGGTCGCGAGCCAGCCGTCGGGCGACAGCACCTCGGCCGTCTTCTCCGGCAGGTTCCGATAGCCCGCCATGACGACCTCGCCGCGGATGAAGACCTCCCCGTCCTCCCCGAGCTTGATCTCGATCCCGGAGACGGCCGGCCCGACCGTACCGAGCTTGATGCGTCCCGGCGGATTCGTCGTGCCCGCGCCGCACGTCTCCGACATGCCCCAGAGCTCGGCGAGCGGGATGCCGATCGCGTGGAAGAACTCGAGCACGTCGCGCGGCGTCGGCGCGGCACCGACGTTGACGGCCACCGCCTGATCGAGCCCGAGCATCGTGCGCAGCATGCCGAAGAGCGCGGCGTCGGCGGCGGCGACCTGCTCGGCGAGCGCCGGCGGCACCGGCTGCCCGGCCTGCTCGAGCTGCACCTTCCGCACGCCCGCGGCCAACGCCGCCTGCGCGCGCGTCTTCTGCTCGTCGGGCAGGCCGGCCAGACGCGCCTCGAGCCCCGCCTTGATCTTCTCCCAGATCCGGGGGACGGCGAAGAACCAGTTCGGCCGCACCTGCGGGAGCAGCGACACGACCTCCTTCGCGTTCGGGCAGCACGTCACCGTGAAGCCGAAGACGATGGGCAGGTAGTGATGGGCGGCGCGCTCCGCGATGTGCGCGGCGGGCAACCACGAGATCACCCGCGCGCCTTCGGGAAACGGCAGCATCTTCCGCAGCGCCTCGGAGCTGGCGATCAGGCTGCGATGCCGCAGCTGCACGCCCTTCGGCGGGCCCGTCGTGCCCGACGTGTAGATGAGCGTCAGGATGTCGTCCGGCCCGACGGCGTCCTTCGCCGCCTCGGCGTCGAAGCCCGGATTCGAGCCCTCGACCTCGGCGAGCGTCGTCGTACCGCCGTCGCCGTCGAGGACGACGACGTGCTCGATCTTCGGCAGCGTCTTCAACGCCTCGTTGATCGGCCCGAGGAAGCTCCGCTCGACGATGAGCACGCGCGCGCCCGCGTCGCCGACGACGTAGGCGATCTGCTCGGGCGACAGCGTCTGGTAGATCGAGAACGGCGTCGCGCCGAGGATCATCACCGCGAGGTCGGCGAGGTTGAACTCGGGGCGGTTGCTCATCATGAGCGCGACCGTGTCGCCCCGTTTCACGCCGAGCTTCGCGAGCCCGCCCGCGAGCGCGTCGACGCGACGGGACAGCTCGCCCCACGTCAGCGCGACCGAGTCGTCGATGGTGCGGAACGCGACGCGATCGGGGGCGGCGGCGACCGTCGCGCGGAAGGCTTCGACCATCGTGCGGGCAGGCATGCGCGCTGGCTACCCCAGGTGCTCAACGGGGGGCAAGCCGACGTGCTATGGGCGACCCATGCGACTGCACGCGATCACCTGCGGCTGGCTCACGTCCGCCCGCGGGCTCTTCCTGGAGGGCGCCGACGGCAGCATCCGCGTGCCGGTGCCGTGCTTCCTGATCGAGCACCCGCGCGGGCTCGTGCTGTTCGACACGGGCATGCATCCCGACAGCCGGACCGATCCGGCGGCGCGCCTGGGCGGCGCCGCACCGTTCTTCACCGTCGAGATGCAGGCGGCCGACGACGTCGGCGCGCAGGTGCGGGCCCTAGGCTTCGATCCCGCGCGCATCGACTGGCTCGTCAACTCCCACCTGCACTTCGATCACGCGGGCGGCAACGCGCTCGTGCCGAACGCGCGGCTCGTCGTGCAACGTCGCGAGTGGGACGCCGCACACGACGCCGACGTCGCCGCGGCCAACGCCCTCAGCCGGATCGATTGGGACCACGGCCATGCGACGACGCTCGTCGACGGCGAGCACGATCTCTTCGGCGACGGTCGCATCGTGTGTCTGCCGACACACGGACACACGCCGGGGCATCAGTCGCTGCGCGTGCGGCTCGACGGCGGCGACGTCGTGCTCACCAGCGACGCCTGCTACCTGCGCGAGACGCTCGACCGGCTGCATCTGTCGCCCATCGTGCACGACCGCGAGCAGGCGCTCGCCAGTCTGCACGCGCTGCGACGGCTGCGCGAGGCCGGCGCCCGGATGATCTACGGGCACGACCCCGAGCACTGGGGCACGGTGCCGGCGACGATGGCATGAAGCTCGTCCGTGCCGACACGCCCGACCCGGCCGAGGTGCAGGACGTGCGGAGCCGACTCGAAGCGTGGAACGTCGTCGTCACGGGGCGCGCCGACTGGTGGGAGGTCGCGACGTTCCTGCGCGAGGACGACGGGACGATCCGTGGCGGCGTCCTCGGCGCGGTGTGGGCGGGATGGCTGCACGTGTCCATCCTCTGGGTAGACGAGCCGCTTCGCGGCCGGGGGTGGGGACGGCGGCTGCTGGAGGCCGTGGAAGCGGACGCACGCCAGCGCGGCGTCGGGCAGGTCCACCTCGACACGTTCAGCTTCCAGGCGGGACCCGACTTCTACCGACACCTCGGCTACACCGTGTTCGGCGAGCTACCGGATCACCCCCGGGGCCACACCCACTACTTCCTGGCCAAACGACTCTGACTCGATCGTTCGACCACTTCGCGTCGGAGCGCGGCGCCGGCCCGGACCGGCGCCACGTCCTGGTACTTTCGGACGGGATCAGCTCGCGTTCGCGCGACGGCGATTCAGCTTCGCTCCCTCGCGCTCGAGCCGCTCGGTCAGCGCCTTCACCACGAAGCCCATCACGGACTCGTCGGTGCGCACGCAGTGGAGCTTCAGCTCACGATGCAGGTCCTTCGGGATGCGGGTGGCGAGCTGCACCCATACCTCGTCGTTGTCGGTTGCCATGAAAAACACCTCGTCTCGGTTCTCCGGCTTGTAAGCTTATGCCGGGTTGCTGAAGTCAGACGCCGTTCGCTTCAATCTATTCATGAAGGGAGCGGCGGATGACTTCGAGCGTGCTAGTCGCCGTTCAGAGCGCTTGTCAGCCCGGTTGGGACGTTGATACGACCCGACACCCATGGAATTCGGACTCTTCGTGCAGGCACACGTCCCGCGCCACGAGATGGAGGCGGATCCCGAGAATGCCGAGCACTCGCGACTGATGCGCGAGCTCGAGCTCGCAATAGCCTGTGATCGCTTCAACTGGAAGTACGTCTGGTCCGTCGAACACCACTTTCTCGAGGAATACTCCCACATCTCCGCATCCGAGATCTTCCTGCCCTACGTCGCGGCCCGCACCCAGCGGCTGCACGTGGGCTCGGCGATCTACAACATCACGCCGCCGGTCAATCATCCCGCCCGGATCGCCGAGCGCGTCGCGATGCTCGACCACCTGAGCGAGGGGCGCTTCGAGTTCGGCACCGGCCGCGGCTCGTCGTCGACCGAGTTCAAGGGCTTCGGCATCCCCGACGGCGAGACGACGCGCGCCATGTACGACGAGTCGCTGCGCGAGATCCTGCGCATGTGGCGGGAGACCAACTACAGCTACGACGGCCGCTTCTTCACCATGCCGCAGCGGAACGTCCTCCCGAAGCCGTACACGAAGCCGCACCCGCCCATCTGGGTGGCCTGCGGCAGCCCCTCGACGTTCGAGAAGGCCGGCAAGCTCGGGCTCGGCGCGCTCTGCTTCAGCCTGGGCACGCCGAAGGACTTCGAGCCGCTCATCAAGATCTACAAGGACGCGATCAAGCATGCGGAGCCGGTCGGCGGGTTCGTCAACGACAACGTCGCCTGCGTGACGGCCCTCGTATGCCTCGAGGACAAGCAGGAGGCGCGGCGGGTCGCGCTGGACATGGGCAGCGGCTACCACACCAGCCTCGTCTTCAAGTACCTCGACACGTTCCCGCGCCCGGCGGGCGTGCCCGAGTGGCCGGCGCTGATCCCCGATCCGACGCCCGCGCAGCTCGAGGAACGCATCGCGTCGGGCCAGCGTATCGTCGGCGACCCGGACGAATGTGCACAGGCCGTGCAGAAGTTCGTCGACGTGGGCTGCGACCAGATCATCTTCGGCGTGCTCGCGTCGTCGCAGCCGCAGGCCGTCGCGCTGCGCTCCGTCGAGCTGTTCGGGACGGAAGTGATCCCGCGCTTCGACAAAGACCCGGTGCACCGCACCACCCGCCTGCGGGAGAAGGCCGCACTGCGGTGACCGACGCCGTCCAGATCGTCCCCCCGGGGCGGTTCGAGGTCGGGCTCCAGCTGCCGGTGGCGGCGCAGAGCACGATGTTCGCGGCGCCCTGGGAGGCCGAGGCGGGCACGGTCGAGCTGGTGAAGGTGGCGAGGGCCTGCGACCGAGCGGGCTTCTTCTACGTCGCCGTCTGCGATCACGTCGCCGTGCCGCGCGAGTCGGCGAAGGCGATGTCGACCATCTGGTACGATCCGATCGCGACGATGGGCTTCCTCGCCGCCGCGACGAAGCGCGTACGACTGATGTCGTACGTCTGGGTCGCCGCCTACCGCCATCCCCTGATGACCGCCAAGTCGTTCATGACGCTCGATGCCCTGTCGGGCGGCCGCGTCATCCTCGGCGTCGGCGCCGGCCACCTGCAGGGCGAGTTCGCGACGCTCGGCGTCGAGTTCGAGAAGCGCGGCAGGCTGCTCGACGAAGCCATCGACCTCGTGACGAAGGCGTTCCTCGCCGAGTACCCCGAGCACGACGGACCGCGCTGGCCCGTCCGCGACATGGGGCTCCGCCCGCGGCCCGTCCAGCAGCCGCGGCCGCCGATCTGGGTGGGCGGGAACACGCCCGCCGCGTTGAAGCGCGCGGCGGTGCGCGGCGACGGCTGGCTGCCGCAGGGCACGTTCCGCGACCAGCTGCCCGGCCAGATCGCCACCATCCTGGAGCATCGCCGGAGGGTGCGCGGCGACCAGCCGATCGAAATCGGCGCGAACAGCGAGTGGCTGTACGTCGGCACGCCGTCGTTCGACCTCGGGCCCAACGCCCGCTCGGGGTCGCCGGAGTCCATCGCGGACTCGCTGCTCGCGCTGAAGGCCATGGGCGTCAACCACTGCGGGGTGCGGTTCCGCTCGCGGTCGTGCGACGAGCTCGTCGAGCAGATCGAGGCGTTCGCGACCCAGGTGGCGCCGCACCTGAACGGATAGGCATGCTGCTCAAGGATCGCGTCGTCATCGTCTCCGGCATCGGGCCCGGCATGGGCCGCGAGATCGCCCTCGCCTGCGCGCGCGAGGGTGCCGACGTCGTGCTGGCCGCGCGCACCCAGTCCGCGATCGACGAGGTCGCCGCAGCGGTGCGGGCGAAGGGCCGCCGCGCGCTCGGCGTGCCGACCGACATCGCGAAGCCCGAGGACTGCAAGCGGCTGGCCGACGCCGCGCAGCAGGAGTTCGGCAAGATCGACGTGCTGGTGAACAACGCCTTCCAGAACCGGCCCACCGGCCCGTTCGCCGACGCCGATCTCGCCGACTGGCGCAAGATCTACGACGTCAACGTCTTCGGCGCGCTCCAGCTCACGCAGGACGTGGTGCGGCACATGCGACCGCGGAAGTCGGGCTCGATCGTGTTCATCAACACCATGTCGATGCGGATCATCGAGCCGCAGGTCGGCGGCTACGCCTCGTCGAAGGGCGCGGTCATGACCGCGGCGCAGACGCTGGCGCGCGAGCTCGGCCCCGACGGCATCCGCGTCAACAGCGTCGTGCCCGGCTACATCTGGAGCGACAAGATGGAGGGCTACTTCCACTACCTGGCGAAGGCCGAGGGACGAACGTACCAGCAGGTGCACGACGACATCACCGGCCGCACGGCGCTGCGGCACATCCCCGACTCGGCGGAGATCGCCGACACGGTCGTGTTCTTCGCGTCGGACCTGTCCCGCGTCGTCACCGGCCAGGCGCTCGACGTCAACGGCGGCCACCACTTCCACTGAGATGGCGGCGCTCACCGTCGACTGCTTCTGGTCGTTCCGCAGCCCGTACTCGTACCTGGCGACGCCGCGGATGGTGCGGATCGCCGCCGAGTGGGACGTCGACCTGCGCATCCGTCCCGTGCTGCCGATCGCCGTGCGCATCCCGGGCTTCTTCGACCGCGCGAACCCGCTCTGGCTGCCGTACCTGCTGCGCGACACGTTCCGATTGTCGCAGCAGTTGGGCATCCCGTACGGCCCGCCGCGTCCGGACCCGATCGTGCAGGACATGGCGACGCGTCAGGTCGCCGCCGAGCAGCCGTACATCTACCGGCTGTCGCGGCTCGGCGTGGAGGCGGCGGCGCGCGGGCGGGGGCTGCCGTTCATCGCCGAGGTGTCGCGCATCATCTGGGGGGGCGACGTCGACGGCTGGAACGAGGGCACGCACCTCGCCGACGCGACGGCACGTGCCGGGCTCGATCTGGCGGCGCTCGACGCGGCGATCGCCGCCGACCCCGCGCGCTACGACGCGGTCCTCGCCGAAAACCAGGCCGAGCTCGAGAGCGCCGGGCACTGGGGCGTGCCGACGTTCGTGTTCCAGGGCGAGCCGTTCTTCGGGCAGGACCGCATCGACACGCTGCTCTGGCGTCTCGGGCAGCACGGGCTCGCGCGACGCGGATGACCAGCCCGCGGACCGTCGCCGTCACCGGCGCCACCGGATTCCTCGGGCGCTACATCGTCGACGTGCTGCTGCGGCGCGGGGTTCGCGTGATCGGCGTCGTGCGGAATCCCGATCGCGTGCCGGACCTCGCGGCGCGCGGCGTCGAGCTGCGCCGCGCGGACCTCGCCGAGCCCGACCGGCTCGCCGCCGGTTTCGCCGGAGCCGACGCGATCGTCTCGAACGCGGCGCTCTACGCGCTCGGCCGACTCGTCTCGTTTCGCGACCGCAACCACGACGAGCACCACCGCGCGAACATCGAGGGCACGCGGAACGTCGTCGAGGCCGCCGCGTCGGCGGGCGTGCGGCGGCTCGTTCACGTCTCGTCGGTGATCGTCTACCAGACGCCACTGCCCGCGCGCTGCACCGAGGACCACCCGCTTCTCGCGGAGACGACGAAGCGCGGGCCCGCGAACGCCTACGCGCTCTCGAAGGCCGAAGCCGAGCGCGTCGTACAGCGGCTGTGCGAAGCGCACGGCATCCAGCTCACGATCGTCCGCCCCGGCGGCATCTACGGCGCATTCGACCCGAACTTCACCACGCTGCTCCGCCGCCTCCTCGCATTGCCGATCGCGCCGTTTCCGGCGTTGCTGCACACGCCGTTCGCGTACGGCGGCGACGTCGCGGAAGCGATCGCCCTCGCGCTGGAAACGCCTGCGGCCGTAGGGCGCGCGTACAACATCGTCGGCGAGGATCGCTCCGCCTGGGAGCTCGCGAACGCCTGGGCGGCGGCCGGCGGACGCTCGCCCTGGATACGCATCCCGGTGCCCATTCCCGTCCGCGTCTCCTACGACGGCACGCGCGCGGCGCGGGAGCTGGGCTGGAAGAACCGCCCGCTGGCGGACGGCATGCGCGAGACGCTCGCCCTCGATCCACGCTGAAGCGAATGCGAGGTTTACAAACTCGCATCGCGTGCGGTACCACCCCGTCGCGTCTTCGAGACCGTTCGCATGCTCGATCTGGTTCTGCGATCCGTGCTGGCTCCCGGCGTCCTCGCCACGCGGTGGATGTTCCCCGCGACCGCGCCCGCGCTCGACGAGCTGCCGATACCGCGCCTCTCGTTCGGGCTCGCGGGGAAGATGCTCCTCGACGAGGCGTTCTTCCTCACCGAGGTGCTGTCGATGCATCTCGTCTCGCCCGGCGATCGCGTGCGGCTGCGCAGCGAGGTCGGCACCGCGATGGAGCTGTTCGCGGAGCGTGGCTGGATCGCGTCGCCGCAGACGTACCACCGTACGCCGGCGGCGCTCGACCCGACGGACCTCCGCCGCGCGCAGTCGCGCGGGCTGCGCTATCAGCATCTGCAGTACGACAGCGGCTACGAGCCCGACGCCGACGAGCCGGGACGCGACCGCTGGCTCGGCTACGCCCGCAACCGCACCGGCCACGCCTGGGTGCTCGAGCATCCGGGCGCGCCGCGGCCGTGGCTCGTCTGCGTGCACGGCTATCGGATGGGCGTACCGCTGGTCGACTTCACCGGCTTCCCGGCGACGTGGTTCCACCGCGAGCTCGGCCTGAACGTCGTCTTCCCCGTCCTGCCGCTGCACGGCCCGCGCACGCAGGGGCGTCGCACCGGCGACGGGTTCCTGTCGGGCGACTACCTCGACACGATCCATCTCCAGGCGCAGGCCGTGTGGGACGTCCGCCGCGTGCTCGCCTGGCTCCGCGACGAACGCGACGCGCCCGCCATCGGCCTCTACGGGCTCTCGCTGGGCGGCTTCACGGCGGCGCTCGTCGCCTCGATGGAGGACGACCTGGCCTGTGTGATCGCCGGAATCCCCGCCACCAGCCATACCGGGCTGGCGCGCTGGAACGTGCCGCCCCTGATCCTCCGCCTGACCGAGCGCATGGGCCTGGCGTGGGATCACCTGGAGGAGCTCGTCCGCGTCGTCTCTCCCCTCGCGTTCGCGCCGCGGGTGCCGTGGGATCGCCGGTTCATGTTCGCCGGCACGGCCGATCGGCTCGTGCCGCCGCACGCGGTCCGCGATCTCTGGCGGCACTGGGACCGGCCGCGGCTCGACTGGTACGAGGGCGGCCACGTCTCGTTCGGGTGGGAGCCGACGGTCCGCGCCCTGCTGACCGACGCCCTCGAGCGCTCCGGGCTGACCGCCGGCGCCTGACACCCGATCATCATCCCGCCACCGCGTCATCGTAACGGGCGGTCGCTAGGGTCGCTCCTTGCGAGATGACCCGCCCGCCGGTACCTATCTCCCCTGCGATTCGCGGCCCGGCCTTCCGGGCTGCCCTGTCCGCAGGCAGCAGGTTGGCTGCGGCGCGGGCAGGACGGACGTCGGAGGGTGCACCAGGACCGACCGGCGGGCGGCGGATGGCGGCACCGCTCTTGCTCCGCCGTGGAGCATGGGTGCGGGTGCCAGAGCGGAAACGGGGATGCGGATGGTGATGGTGGCGGGGAGGCTCGGCCTCGAGGAGTACGTGGAGCCGCGCGTGCGTCGCGTGGTGGCGGATCGACTGGGAGTCGACGAGTCGGAGCTCGGCAGGGACGTGTCCCTGGCCGACGACCTCGCCGCCGACTCGCTCGACCTGTTGGAGGTGGCGATCTGCATCGAGTCGGCGCTCGGGATCGCCATCTCGGAGCGCCGCCTCGAGCTCGTGCGCACGATGGGCGACCTCGTCGACACGGTGGTGACCCTGGTCGCCGCCACGCGACAGATCGCGCCGGGCGCCGCGACCGAGGTGAGCATGCAGGTCGTGCCCGACGAGAGCATGCCGCAGCGGGCGATGGCCCGCAGCGGCCCGCTGACGCCGTACACCGCGCAGACGATCACCGACGACGTGCTCCGGGCCGGGCCCGGCGCGCGGCTCGAGGTGACCGTGCGCGGCGACGCGTCCGCGCGGGTGCTGGCACGGGTCCGCAGCTTCTTCGGGGGGCTGGCGGCGCGCGGGATCGCCGTGAGCGTCCGCCCCGACCCGGCGGCTGCACGCAGCCGCGCGGCGTAGCCCCCGGCGACCGTCGTATCCATCCGCTCGCGCGTGGAACGCCGTTCCCGCCCGTGGAACGCCCGCGGTCCGGGAGGGCATTCCACGCATGCCGACACACCGGTTCCCGGCGATCACCATCCTCGTCATCGGGCTCGCGCTCGCCGCGGTCCTACCCGCTTACGCCAGGAAGATGCCCGGCTGCGCCGCGGGTCGCTTCGTCGTCACGGAGGGCGGCAGCCCGCTCGCCGGTCCCGCCCATCCCGGCGTGCTCGTGGTTGACGGCGAGACGCTGACCGTGGAGGGCGCGTGTCCGGCGAGCGGAACCGCGCGGCGGCGACGGACGGGAACCAAGCTGGCCGCCGCCTGGGACCGGTGCGGCACGGCGAAAAAGGTCCGCCTGCGGGCGACCGCGCGGGACTGCGGCGCGATCCGCGGCAGGCTCCACGTACGCAAGCGCGCCGCCGCGTTCGTCGCCATGCCGTCGACCTGCGGCGACGGGCTCGTCGACCGCGGCGCCGGCGAGCAGTGCGACGGCGCTGCTACGTGTGCGGACGGGGCGGCGTGCGCGTCCTGCCGCTGTGCCGGCGCGCAGCCGCTCGACTGCGAACGCGACGGCTACCCGTGCAGCTTCGCGCAGGTGCCGCTCGACGTGGTCACGCGCAGCCTGGCGCTCAGCGCTGACGCCGCGGGGCGGCTCGACGGCGGCGCGTCACCCGACGACGTGGGCGCGTTCCTCCGCTCGCAGCCCGACATGGCCGACGTTACGGTCGACGACCCGGTGGTCGCCTTCCGGCTCGCCGGGGGGCGCCCGATGATCGTCGACGTCGCCGGCGCACAGCGGCTCCTGCCGGGCGCAGCCGCGCCGAGCGTCGCTCGCGCGGGCTTCTCCCCGTCGGTGGTCGTCGGCGACGGTCCGCGCAAGCGCGGGCTCGTGCTGTCGCCGTTCCGCTACGAGCCCGACTTCGGCACCGCCGGCGACGAGATCGCCGCCGCGCTGCGCACGGTGCGCGGGTACGAGGACGGCGTCACGTACCTGGCGACGCTCGACGAGCTGAGCCCCCAGGTCACGATCGACACGCTCACACGGCTCGACGACTACGACGTCGTCCACCTCGACACGCACGGCGGGACGCTGTGCAAGGAGACGCTCTCCGGGATCGCGCCCAACGCGACGGGCGGCACGTGCGAGCACGGCGTCACCGACTTCCTCGTGCAGCGCTTCCACGGGACGGCGGCGGATCTCCGCAGCATCGCGCATCCGGGTGTCGTGCACTACCGGGGGCGGTTGCACGAGTCGATCGCCGTCACCGCCGACTTCTTCCGCCACTACTATCCGCAGGGACTGCGCGACACCGTCTTCGTGCTGGCGTCGTGCAACACGTTCCGGCCCGACATGGCGTCGGCGATCGCGGGGACGGACGGCGTGTACCTGAGCTGGGACGCCTTCGTCGATCACACGCTGGTACGGAGCGCGGGCCTGTCGCTGGTCGAGTCGTTCGGGCTCGGCATGACGGTCGGCCAGGCGCTCGACGCCATGCCGCCGTTCAGCCCGACGCATCCGGGCGCCGAGGGCTCACGGCTCCGCCGCACGCCACGCGCGTCGGGCGGCGACCTGCGGCTCCGCGAGCTGCCGCGGCTGCTCGATCCGGCGACCGGCGACACGCTCGTGTCCGGTGCGAGCCTCGAGATCGTCGGCGCCACCGAGGACGGCGATCCGGATCGCGTGCAGCTCATCCTCGACGTGGACGGCATCCCGGAGAGCGAGCCGCATCACGGCATCAGCGTGGCGGTCGACGGGACGGTCGTCGCGTCGGGACCGATCGCGGCCTTCGCCTCCCCGAACGGGCCGTGGAGCTGGCGCGGCGAGCCCGAGGTCGACCTCGGCTTCGACGTCACCGACGGTCAACCGGCCGAGATCGTGGTGACGGTGTCACTGCCCGAAGGCGGCACCAGCGCGTTCGCGGTGTCGCCCACGCTGGCGGGGCCGCGGTTCGAAGCCGGCCGGCTCTGGCAGGGTACGTTCACCTACTGGAGATCGGGCCTCACGCTGCGGACGATCGCCGTCACCGCGCTGTTCGAGCGCGACCCGGGCGACGGCCCCACCGCTACGCATCCGACGTTCCGTCTGACGTCGGGCACCATGACGTGGTCGCTCTCCGACAACGCAGGCGACTGCATCTACACGGCGCCGACGACGGTCTCGACGCTCGTCGAGGACGCCGGCAGCGCGTTCACGTTCGACCTCACCGACCAGCCGGTCACGTATCGCGGCAAGGGCGAGTCGGCCGGCCCGCTGGTCGACCTCGTGCGCGATTGTCCCGACCTGCCCACGGGACCGGTGACGAGCAGCACGGAAGCCGGCGGGCGCTGGTTCAATGCGCCCATCGAGGAGGGCTTCGTCGCCGTGAGCGACGCGTCCATCAGCGGTGAGTTCAGCTCGGGCTTCGGCAATCCCGACCTCTGGACGTGGAGCCTCGTCAAGATCGAGTGAGCCCGCGCGGCGATCGCACCGCGGCACGTCGGACGGCCCGGCCGCGCTTGAGCGCGGCTGGTCGCCCGTGCGATCTTCGCGCCTCCGATGGCCGACGACTCGCTCGCTCCGCGACTCGAACGCTTCCTCGATGCTCGCCTGCCGGGCACGGTGCGGCTGACGGCGCTCGATCGCAGCACCGAGGGCTTCTCCGCCGAGACGTTCACCTTCGACGCGGAGGTGACGCATCCCGACGGGCGCCGCGAGCTGCGGCGTTGGGTCGCGAAGCGCGAACCCGTCGCCGGTCTGCTCGAGCCGTACGACCTCGGCCCGGAGTTCCGCGTGCTGCACGCGCTCTCGGACGATCCCCTGCCCTCGCCGCCGACGCCGTGGTTCACGGCCGATCCGGCGGACCTCGATCGCCCGTTCTACGTGATGGAGCGTATCGAGGGCGACGTCCCGGTGCCCGCCGGCGGCGAGGCCGAGGGACCAGTGTCACCCGCCGTGCGCGACACGCTCGGTCCGGACGTCGTCGACGCGCTCGCGCGGCTCCACGCCGTCGACTGGCGTGCGCGCGGGCTCGACTTCCTCGGCCTGCCGCCCGCCGGCGCCGGCGTCGCGCGGCGCGAGCTCGCGCGCTGGGAGCGGCGCATCGCCGACAGCGGGCTCGCGGTCGACCCGCCGCTCGCGGAGGCGCTGCAGTGGCTGCGCGCCAACGTCCCGTCGACCGACGCCATCACCCTGGTCCACGGCGACTACCGGCTCGGCAACTTCATCGTGCGCGACGGCCGCCTCGCCGCGATCCTCGACTGGGAGATGGTGCATCTCGGCGATCCGCTCGAGGACGTCGCGTGGTGCACGTCGCCGCTCTGGCGCGCCGGCACGCCGCTGGCGTCGTGCCTGATGATGCCGGAGGATTTCGTGGCGCGGTACGCCGCCGCCAGCGGCCGCACCGCCGATCCGGAGCGCCTGCGCTTCTACGACGTCCTGTCGATCGTGAAGATGATCGCCATCATGCTGACCGGCATCCGCGCCTTCCGCGACGGGCGCACGACGGACCTCCGCATGGCCATCTTCGACCACCAGCTGCCCTTCCTCTACCTGCTGCTCGGCATGACCCGGGGGTGGATCGCATGAGCAACCTGCCGCTCGCCCAGCTGATCGACGGCGTCATGCACACGCTGCGCGAGGTCGTGCTGCCCGACGTGTCGTCGCGCTTCGCGCGCGGCCAGCTCTGGTCGGTGCTCGACGTGCTGAACAATCTGCGCGACCGCATCGCGCCCGATCCGGTGCAGCAGCAGGCCGAGATCGACTCGGCGACGGTCGCGCTCACGCAGGCGATCGCCGCCATGCATCTGCCCGCCGCCGAGCCGATCGCGACGGCGCTCGCCGCGGCGCCGGCGCTGCCGATCGGCGACCGCGTGACCGCGCTGCGCGCCGCGCTGGTCACGGCACTCGAGGTGACGGCGGCGCATCCCGAGGCGCGCGCGGCCATCGCGTCGCATCTGTCCGCGCAGGCGATGCGCGACGTCATGATGCTGAAGCCGTCGCTCCTGCAGGAGATCTCGAAAGGCTGATCGCGATGCTCACGCGCTTCGACGACTACCTCGTGCACCAGACGTCCGAACCCGTGGCGCAGCCGTCGAGCGGCGATCGCAACTGCTACGACCGGTACTTCTTCAACGGCTACTCGCGCGACGGCGACCTGTTCTTCGCCGCGGCCCTCGGGCTCTATCCGAACCGCCGGGTCATGGACGCCGCGTTCAGCGTCGTGCGCGACGGCGTGCAGCACGTGCTGCGCGCGTCGCGGCTCGCGCCGTTCGAGCGCGCCGAGTCGCGCGTCGGGCCGATCCAGGTCGAGGTGCTGGAGCCGCTGCGCGCGCTGCACGTGAAGGTCGCGCCCAACGACCTCGGGCTCGAGGCCGACCTCGCGTTCTACGCGCGCACGGCCGCCATCGAGGAGCCGCGTTTCATCTACAAGCCGAACAACCGCGTGACGATGGACTCGACGCGGCTGACGCAGTTCGGGTTCTGGGAAGGCTACGTGCGCATCGACGGCCGGGAGATCGTCGTCGACCCGAGCAAGGTGCCCGGCTGCCGCGACCGCTCGTGGGGCGTGCGGCCCGTCGGCGAGCCCGACGGCGGCGCGCCGGGCATGCCGCCGCAGTTCTTCTGGCTGTGGAGCCCGATCCACTTCGACGACTTCTGCACGCACTTCGCGGTGAACGAGGACCGCGCCGGCCGTCCCTGGCACGCGAGCGGCGCGATCGCGCCGGTGGCGATGCTCGACGAGAGCGCGCCCGAGCCGATGGCCTCGGTCGGCCACGCGGTGCGCTGGGCGCCGGGCACCCGCCGCGCGACGTCGGCCGAGCTGACGCTCCGCCCGCACGGACGCGACCCGATGGTCGTGTCGCTCGAGCCCATCCTCACGTTCCAGATGCGCGGGCTCGGCTACCTCGATCCCGAGTGGGGCCACGGCGTGTGGAAGGGGGAGTCGGCGGTCGACCGCGTCGCGTGGACGCTCGCCGACCTCGACCCGATGGACCCGCGCCACGTCCACGTGCAGCAGCTCGTGCGGGCGCGCCTCGGCGACCGTGAGGGGCTCGGCGTCCTCGAGACGCTCGTCATCGGCCCGCATGCGCCGTCGGGCTTCGTCTCGATCCTCGATCCGGCGTCTTAGGCTGAGCCGTCATTCCGCGTCGACCATGACGCGCCGTCGACTGCCACGCGGGCGGCGCGTCCTGTCAGTAGACACGTCGGACGACATGCGGACGCGCACGTTCGTCGTGCGTATTCGCCACTACGTCGATTGACGTATGCTGAATCCCTAGAAATCTCTTGACGCTTCGCGTTCGGCTGCCGTATCGCCATCCGCACCCGATTCACGCGAGCGATGCGAAAGGTCTTCCTCTACCGAACGCTACGCCGACCCGCTGCGCGCGTGGCAGCCGCCGCTATCGCACTTGCCATGGCACTTGCGTGGTCGTCGACCGCCGCGGCCGTGTCGATCGGGTCGCAGGTCCCGCTCACGCAGTTCCGCTCGTACTCGCTGGCCGGCGACGTGGTCGTGGCCGGGATCGGTCTGCGAAACCAGGGCGGCGGCACGATCGGCGTGACGATCCCGCCCGGCGCGGTCGTCGTCGGCGCCTACCTCTACTGGAGCCTCATCGCGGACGCGGAGCCCGACGCGACCGGCACCTTCAACGACGAGCCGCTCGCCGGCGAGCTCATCGCGCAGACCGGGTCCGCGTGCTGGCCGACGCTCAACGAGGCCAACCTCGACCCGCCGACCGTCTCCACCTTCACCTACCGCGCCGACGTCACGGCGAGCGTCGCGGCGACGAACGTCCTCGCGGACCTGCCGTCCGGGCTCGTCGGCGGCGAAGGCCCGACCGCACCCGGCGCGGCCGCGGCGTATCCGCTCCTCGACGGCGCGTCGCTCGTCGTCGTGTACGCGCTCGCGAACGATGCCACGCGCAACATCGCCATCTACGACGGCGCACGGACCTTCTTCGCCGAAGGCGTGTCGACGACCATCGACTGGGGCGCGCCCGGCGCGATCAGCCCGGTGTCGGCGCGGACGGTCTTCACCGTCTCGAACGGCCAGGCCTTCTTCCCGGGCGACCAGGCGGCGTTCAACGGCACGATGGTCGCCGGCCCCACGGCGACGCTTCGTCCGACCGACGCGTTCGACGGCACGGACGGCGGCGGACCGCTCGAGCCACACGGGCTGTGGGACACGCTCGCGGTCGACGTCAGCGGGCTCGTCGTGCCCGGCGCGACGTCGGGCGTCGCGCGCGTGATCTCGGGCGACAAGTTCGATTGCCTCACGTGGATCGCGCAGGTCGCGAGCGTCATGACCGGCCTGCCGCCGACCACGACGACGTCGACCACGCTGGCGTCGACCACCACCTCCACGACGAACACGTCGTCGACGACCAGCACCACGACCACGACCACGACCACGGTCACCAGCACGAGCACGAGCACGTCGAGCAGCACCACGACCACGTCGACGACCTCCAGCACGTCCACGTCCACCTCGACGTCCACGACCTCGACGTCGACCTCGAGCAGCTCCACCACGACGTCGTCGTCCACCTCGACGTCTTCGTCGACGACGAGCTCGACGTCCACCTCCACGTCGACCACCAGCACGCCCACGACGAGCACCACCTCCACCACGCTCTTCCCGACCGACTGCGACGGGCCGCGCGCCGCGACGTACGTGTCGATCCGCTGCCGCCTGAACGAGCTCGCGGTCTACGTGACCGACGAGCCGCAGCTGGAGATCTACGAGCGGCTCTTCACTCGGCTGATCGCGCGCTCGCTCCGGCAGATCGACCGCAGCGAAGCGAAGCACGTCGACGGCAACGACCGCTCCGGGAAGACGCGGCTCCGCGCGGCGGCGCGCTACATGACGACGTTCGACTACCGCATCGATTCGCTCGTCGGAAAGCGCGCCCTGGACGAGGCCGTCCGCATCGCGCTCGGCCGCCGCGTCAACGAGCTGCGCGACGACATGCGCACGCTGCGCGCCATCCTGGCGCCGGGGGTGCCGTGAGCGTGCGCGCCGCCGTCGCCCTCGTCGTGGCGCTCGCCGTCGCCCCGACGTGGGCGGCGAAGCTCGAGACCGTCGAGCCGCAGTGCGCCGCGATCGGCGCCGAGGTCACGATCGCCGGCAAGGGCCTCCGTCGCCTGGAGTTCTCGGTCGCCGGCGTCGGCACGTTGGTCACGAAGCGGAGCGCCAAGCGCGTGACGATCCTCGTTCCGCCCGGCGCGCCGTCGGGCGCAGCGACGATCACGGCCGAGCGCGGCAAGCGCAGCGTCGACATCCCGTTCGTGGTGAAGGGCGGCGAGGTCTGCGACGGCGTCGACAACGACTGCAACGGCCTCGTCGACGACGTGGTCGCCAGCGAGAACGCGCGCTGCGAGAACGGCCGGCTGCTGCTCGGGCGGCGGAACGCGGTCACCGAGCTCGAGGTCTGCGTCCCGGGCACCATCGAGCCCTGCTACACCGGCCCCGAGAACACCGAAGGCGTCGGGCTCTGCCATGCGGGCGCGCGCGTGTGCTCGCTCGACGGCGTCTGGGGCGCGTGCGACGGCGAGGTCGTGCCGGGCGAGGAAGACCCGGGCAACGGCGTCGACGAGGATTGCAACGGGCGCGACGGCCCCGGCGGCGGCGAGCTGTGCATCCCCGGGACGCTGCGGAGCTGCTACAGCGGTCCGCCCGCCACCCGCGACGTCGGCGTCTGCCACCCGGGAGCGCGGATGTGCGGCGACGCCGGGTTCTTCGGCGAGTGCGAGGGCGAGGTCGTCCCCACGACCGACGTGCCGGACAACGGCATCGACGAGGACTGCGACGGTGGCGACGGCCAGCGCGTGCCGCTGCTCGACGTCGTCGTGAACCCGGTGCTGAGCCCGACGTTCGCGACGTCGCAGGTCCTGACCGGCATGGTCGGCACCGAGCTGGCCCCGCCGCCGGCGACGCCGCCGCCCCCCCTCGTCGCGAACGTCGCGCCGAACGCGGGCCGGCAGGGCCAGTCGCTGACGGTCACCATCACCGGCCAGAACGCGACGTTCCAGGACGGCACGACGCAGGTGAGCTTCGGCGCCGGCGTGACCGTGACGTCGGTCACGGTCACCAGTCCGAGCACGCTCGCGGTCGGCGTGACCGTCGCCGCGAGCGCCAGCATCGGTCCGCGTCTCGTCGCCGTCACCAGCGGCGCGCAGGAGGCGATCGCCAGCAACGCGTTCAACATCCAGCCGGCCGACGCGCAGGTCGGCGGCAAGGTGGCCGACGCGTCGGGCGCGCCCATCGCCGGCGCCACCGTGTGCGTCAGCGGCACCGCCATCTGCACGACGACCGCCGCCGACGGTACGTTCACGCTGCCCACGGTGCCGACGAACGCCACGCGGCTCATCGTCACGAAGGACGGCTTCGAGGAGTTCTCGATCGCCATCGGCGACCGCAGCGGCGACGTGAACGTCGGCCTGCTCGCCTTCGAGGATACCGGCGAGCCGCCGCCGCCGCCGCCGCAGTCGGGCGCACCGCCGCTCGACGGCAAGATCGCCTCGGTCGTCGCCCGCCTGAACACGACGGTGCCCGAGCGGCTGACGCCGGCGCAGGCGCGGAAGACCGTCCGCGACTTCATCCTGCTGGTCGGCGGCGACGAGCTCGGCCTGCTCGACGCGCAGGGCGCGCAGCTCAATCCGGAGATCACCGGCAACGGCCCGCTGAGCCTGCGGCACGACGCCGTCGAGCAGCTGGCGCGCGGCTTCCTGCAGGGCGCCGCCACGACGTTCGAGCAGTGGGTCTTCTCGCTCGCGCTGTCGTTCCAGTGGAGCGGCCCGCCGCCGGACGTGGACGTGATGCTCGCGCGATTCCAGGCCGCGGTCGACGCCGCGTGGGCCGACCCGGACGCCGCCGAGTCGGCGCTCATGATCTCGATCTTCAATCCCGGCCCCATCTTCGTGAAGGATCCGCCGCGGCTCGCGCGCGTCACTCGCATCAGCCGCGTCGCCACGACGGTCCTGACGGCGGCCGTCCTGATCGACAGCCTCGAGCGGCGTACCGGCCAAGGCCCGGCCGGCAACGTCGCGCTCGCGGCGCGCGGCGACGTCATGAGCGACGCGCCGATGCTGCTCGCGCAGGCCGACCCGCAGCCGCCCATCCGCTCGTTTCGACAGCTGACGCGCGCGCTCCCCGACATGGACGACGTCGCGCTGGCGATCAGCCAGGCGATCGTCGGCTCGGCGATCTTCAGCATCCCGACGGCGCTCGCCGGCGGCATGGTGGGCCTCGTCACGATCGTCGCGGAAGGCGTCGGCGCGGTCGCCGAGCTGTTCCTGTTCTCGGCCCTGCAGGCGACGCTGACCGCGCGCCTGGCGCCGCTGCCGCCGACGATCCTGAGCGTCCAGGCCGACGGCCGCGTGATTCGCATCAAGGTGCAGCGCACCGACAAGGACACGCAGCAGCTCGAGCAACGCGTCGGACCCCGGCTCGGCCGCTTCAACTACACCGTGTATCGCGGCTGCCTCGAGGGCGGGACGCGCGTCGTCGTCGCCAACGTCTCGATGCCGTTCAACCGCGACGACCCCGACGGCGTGTTCGAGGTCGTCGACCGCCGGCCCGTGCCCGGGCTCAACTGCTACTACGCCGACGTCGTCCAGAACGTCGGCATCGACATCCCGCCGGAGCTGCATGCGGCGGCGGCGGCGCTGTCGGGTCCCGCGCGCATTCCGATCATCGGCGACATCGTCGAGCTGCTCTTCATCAGCGATCTCATCTCCGACTACTCGGTGCCGAGCCCGTTCCCGATGCCGAACCAGCCGGGCGGCGAGGGCCAGGACGATCCCACCGACGAGCAGCTCGCCCGCACCCGCACCACGTGGACGCCGCCCGTGAGCCAGGCCGGCGCCGGCCCGTATGCGTTCGTCGACAAGGTGCGCGCCGACGACGCCGGCAACTACTACGTCAGCGACAGCGAGGCCGGCACGATCACGAAGACGCTCGCTTCGCGCACGCGGCAGCCCTACGCCGTCACCGGCTTCAACGGCCCGCAGACGGGCCTCGCCATCGATGCGCAGGCGAGCCTCTACAGCGAGAGCGTCGACTCCGAGTCGCGCTACAGCGGCCGCACGTTCAAGTTCGCGCAGCCCGACGGCGCGCGGAAGTTCACCGGCACGGTGGACAAGTACAGCCCGCTGCTCGATCGCGGCAACGAGGTGTCCGTGTCGTCGCTCGCGATCGGGCCGGGCATCGCCGGCGGCCTCGGCGACCTCTTCGCCGCCGAGAACATCCGCCGGCGCATCCGCCGCCTGCCGACGTCGATCATCCCGCCGGCGGGCATCGAGGCGCTGCCCGCGCCGGGCCACGGCATCTTCGGACCGCTCGCCGCGTCGCCGATCGTGGGCTTCCCGTACCACGACTTCCCGACGTGCGAGCAGGGCCGCATCGCCGACATCGACTTCGACACCGCCGGCACGCTGTACGCGGTGACCGACAGCAGCCTGTACGCGATCCCGTTCGACACCGACACCGGCGGCGCCGGCGAGCGGCGCACGGTCGCGCAGCTCGGCTGCGGCGACGGCGCCGTCCAGGTCGACGTCGACGGACCGCGCGCGATCAGCACGCGCGGCACGCGCATCTACACCGCGACGGGCAGTCCCTGCGCGGGCACGTTCACGTGGTCGACGAGCGACCCGACCGTCCTCGAGATCAAGAACCAGACGGGCACCGACGCCGGCGTCAGCCACGTCGACGTGACGGGCCTCAAGCAGGGCGGGCGCGCGAAGCTGATCGCGACGTACGAGACCGCCGCGGGCACCGGCTCGGCCGAGATCGACGTCTTCGTCGGCGGGCCCTTCATCTTCTTCCACGGCATCGGCGGCACCGCGAAGAACTGGGACACGCTGCGCGACTACCTGAGCCGGCCCGACCAGCTGGGCGAGTTCGCGTTCGGCGGCGAGCTCGCCGACAGCAAGCCGCCCGCGCCGGGCTGCCCCATCGGCCGCAACTGCGACATCACGCCGCGGCCGGGGCTCATGTACACGTACAACTTCCGCAACAACGTCGGCAGCTTCATCGACCACGCCGACGAAGTCGGCCGCGTCATCCAGCGCGTGAAGGAGGTGAACGGCGTCGACAAGGTCGTGCTCGGCGCGTTCAGCATGGGCGGCGTGTCCGTGCGATCGTACGTGCAGAACTTCGGCGTCGAGTTCCCGTACCAGGGCGACGTCTCGATGGTCATCACGATGAACTCGCCGCACGGCGGGAGCCCGTGGCCGAACCTCTCCCAGGTTCCCGAGATGGCCTACATCCTCGACCACGCGCAGAACTTCATCGACGCCGCGACGCCCGAGGGGACGCTCGACGTGCTGCGCGGCATTCGCGCGGACATTCCGCCGCCGCGTCCGAACGACGAGGGCCTGATCCTCCTGCAGATCGGCAGCCCCGCGCTGAACGCGATGAACTTCCCGGGCCCGCTCCACGTGCCGCCAGCGGGCGTCCGGTGGAAGACGGTCGTCGCGCACACGAAGCAGGACGTCGCCGACGGCGTCTGCACCGTGGCGGTCCGTCTCGACCAGCTCTTCGGCGACTATTCGGGGGTCATCCCGTCGATCGCCCCGTTCAACCTCTGCGACTTCATCCGGAACTCCGACACGATCGTCGGCACCGCGAGCCAGGACCTGAACACGTTCTTCCCCGGTCTCGGTGAGACGATCCACGTCGTCGGTCACCACAGCGGCACGCCGCCGATCGTGCAGAACGACGTCGACCTGATGCTCGGGCTGATGGAGATCACGCCGCCATGAGCGCGCGCTGGTTGCCGATCCTGCTGGCCGCGTGGGTCGTCGCGACGCCGGCCGCCGCCGCGACCTTCACGGTGACCGCGCCGGGCGACGGCGCGGACGCGAACACGGCCGACGGCGTCTGTGCGGACGCCGGCGGCGCATGCACGCTGCGCGCGGCGATCCAGCAGGCGAACGCCAGCGCGGGCACGGACGTCATCGCGTTCGCCCTCCCCGACCCGCCGACCATCGCACCGGCGAGCGCGCTGCCGCCGGTGAACGGCACCGTCACGATCGACGGCACGACCCAGCCCGGCGGCGTCGTCACGCTCGACGGGACGAATGCCGGTGCGGGCACCATCGGTCTGGTGCTGGGCGGAACGGGCAGCACGGTGCGCGGTCTCGCCATCGGCCGCTACGCCGGGCACGGCCTCTACGTCTTCGGGGCGTCGGGCAGCACCATCGCCGACTGCTTCCTCGGTACCGACGCCGACGGCATCGGCGTCGCGTCGAACGGCCGCAACGGCATCGCGATCGGCGCGTCGAACGTCACGGTCAGCGGCTGCACCATCGGCTACAACGGCGAGGACGGCCTCAGCGTCGGCCCGAGCGGCAGCGGCAACCGCGTCACCGGCACGCGCTTCGTCTCAAACGGCGTCCTCGGCATCGATCTGAACGACGACGGCATCGTCAATCCGAACGACCCGCTCGACGCCGACGGCGGCGGCAACGGTCTCCAGAACGCGCCGTATCTCATCCAGGCCCTGGGCGGTGCCGCGATCGACGTCACCGGCGGCCTCAACAGCGCGCCCGACACGACCTACACCCTCGAGTTCTTCCGCAGCCCGGAGTGCTCGCCGAGCGAGTTCGGCGAGGGGGCGACGGTCATCGGCTCGGGCAGCGTGACGACGGACGCGAACGGCGCGGCGACGTTCTCGATCGTCGTGCCGGTTGCCGGCACCACGCCCGACTGGGTCACGGCCACGGCGACGGCGCCGAACGGCAGCACGTCGGAGTTCTCCGACTGCGTCAAGATCGGCGGCCCGCCGAAGCCGACCACGACGACCAGCACGACGACGACGTCGACGAGCACGTCGAGCAGCACCTCGTCGACCAGCACGACGTCGTCGAGCACGACCAGCACCACCTCGTCGACGAGCACGTCGACGACGGCGACGACGGCCACCTCCAACTCCTCGACCTCGTCGACCACCACGTCGACGTCGACCACCACGACGACGACCGAGCCGTCCGTGCCGACGGGTCCCCTCGCCGCCTGCATCCGCGACCCCGGCGGCCTCGCCGTCGACGACGTGGGGAACGTGTACGTCTCCGACCACTTCCAGGGCGCGGTGAACGTGTTCGACGCGCTGACCGGCGCGAGCGCGCCGATCGTCGGCGGCCTGCTCGAGCCCGGCGACATCGAGATCCGCGGCTGCGACGTCCTCATCGCGGAGCGGAACGACGTGGTCGAGCAGCGGCTCGGCATCACCGGCCGCGTCCTCGACTTCGACTTCCTGCCGGCCCCGAACGCCCGCGTGACCGTCCGCTCCGTGAGCGGCCAGTCGTCGCGCACGTTCGCCACCGACGCCGACGGCCGCTTCGCCATCGCGCTCGACTTCGTGCCCTGCGAGCTGCAGGGTTCGCTGTTCGTCACGGTCCAGAGCGTGCCGACGGCCGACCGCCCGAGCCGCACCATCGAGCGGGCGATCCCCGTCCGCCCCGGAACCCCGCGCCGCCCGTTCGGGCACACCGTCGCGGAGATCGTGCTGCCGGCGCCATGAGGACCGCACTCCTCCTCGCCGCGCTGCTGACGCTCGGGACGCAGCGACCCGCCGCGGCCCTCGAGGCGCCCACGGTGCCGACCACCGTCGGCATCACCGGCGGCAGCTCGGCCGCCACACAGACGCTCCCGCCCGGGCAGAGCGCCTTCGGGCTCCGCGTGCCGCTCAAAGCGAACGCGGAGAACGAGCTCGTCGTCGCCGCCAGCAACTCGAAGAGCCCGACGGCGGTCGAGGGCGGCATCAAGATCATGCAGATCGCGCTGCAGGACGTCGTCCTGGCGCGTGTCGAGGCGCGCCGGCTGACCGTGCAGGAAGTGAAGACGCTGGTCGCGGACGGCACGATCCAGCTGAGCGACCCCGCGAACTTCAACGTGTCGCTGTTCGTCATCGTGCTCACGATCGCCGATCAGCCCGTCACGGTGCGCATGCCGGTCGTGCAGCCGAAGAACGATCCCGAGCCGCCGGTCGGCAAGCCGATCAGCATCGGGTGCGGCGCGCCAGGCCAGCCGCTCACCGCCACCGAGACCGCGATCCGCGTCCCGTGCGGCGACGGCGGCGGCGGCAACCCGCCCGACGGCCCCCCGCAGATCCTCATGCCGTTCGTGATCGACGTGCCCGACGCGCCGTTCGTGCCGCCGATCCCGGGCGTCATCGTGATCGAGGGCCGCATCAAGACGCTGAAGGAGTTCTTCAACGTCAGCCTGATCCTGAGCAACGTGTCGTCGATCTTCACGCTGAGCGACGTGCAGGCGACGCTCGAGGTGCCCGAAGGCAAGATGACGCTGGTGAAGCCGGCGTCCGGCCCCGTCATGATCGACGACCTGCCCCCCGGCGTCGAGAAGCGCGGCGACTTCGTCACCCGCGGCGACAAGATCGGCACGCACACGGTGACCGCGCACTTCAGCGCCGACATCAGCGGCCTCGGCATCGCGACGCCCATCCCGGTCTCGGGTCAGGCGTCGACCGACATCGAGGTGAAGGGCCCGCCGAAGATGGACGTGCGGGTCGAGCATCCGAGCGCGGTGCGCGGTGGCGAACCCTACGAGCTGATCGTCGAGATCACGAACACCGACGACGAGCTGCCCGCACTCTACACGTCGTTCGCGCTCGACGTCGGCGCCGACGCGCGCATCGTCGACCCGCTCACGAACCAGCCGCGCACGACCGCCGACGTCCGGCAGCTCGGCGACATCCTGCCGGGCGAGAAATCGGTCCAGCGCTACACGATCCTGCCGCTCAAGACCGGGCCGATCACGAGCTGCACGGCGGGCGCCACCGAAAACCTGCGGCTCGACATCGCGTTCGTCGGCGGCCAGGGTCCGCAGTGCGCGATCGGCACGTTCCCGTCCGAGGTCGCCGACCTGGGCGGCGAGCCGACGGTCATCGTCGTCCCCACGCACAATACCGTCGGCGTCACCGTCCAGCCGGCGGTCACCGCGATCTTCTCGGCGCCGATGCTCGCCGACACGATCACGACGGGCTTCGCCGGCGCGACGTTCCGCCTGCTCGACCCGAACGGCATCAGCGTCCCGTCGTCGCTCGAGATCTCGGCGCTCGGCAGCGGCCGTACGATCGCGCTGCTGCGCCCGCACAGCCCGCTGTCGTTCCTGACGAAGTACACGGTCGAAGTCGTCCCGGACATCTTCGACGCCGACGGCCGCCGGCTGGCGTCGGGCTACGCCGGACGGTTCACGACCGAGGCGTCGCTGCAGGAGATCGACCTCGAGGCCCCGACCGCCCTCCTCACCATCGAGCCGCCGACGGTGCCGACCGCCGTCCCGCTCGGACAGCTGGTCCCGCTCCGGGTCGACGCGTTCGACAACCTCGGCATCACGCGCATCGACCTGCAGGTGAACGGCCAGTTCGTCGACTCCCAGCCCGGCCAATCGACGACGCACTTCATGCTCGACACCGCGTCGCTGGCGCCGAACCAGCCCCACGCGGTGCGCATCGTCGCCTTCGACGGCCGCGGCAACCAGGGCATCGACCAGAAGACCATCACGGTCTTCAGCGACACGACCGCGCCCACCGCGAGCTTCACCGCGGCGACGACGGCGCTGCGCGGCCGCGCCCTCCCCGTCGTGCTCCAGGCGCAGGACAACGGCGGCATCGCCCGCGCCGAGGTGTTCGTCGACGGCGACACGACGCCCGTCTTCACCGGCCTGCTGACGCCGTTCCAGTTCGCCGTCGCCACCGCCGGCCTGGCCCCCGGCCAGCACACGCTCCGCGGCGTCGTGCGCGACGGCGCCGGCAACGCGGCGGAGACCACGCACGCGTTCGACGTCACCGACGACACCGAACCGCCGCTGATCACGTTCCTGTCGCCCGCCGCCGAGGCACAGCTCGGCGCCGGCCAGCTCGTCGCCGTGAACGCCACGGTCACCGACGACGTCGGCGTCGACAGCGTCGCGTTCTTCCTCGACGCCGACGCGACGCCGCGCGCGACCGGCCAGCAGGGCTTCGTGCTCGACACGGCGACCATCCCGCTCGGGGCACATGCGGTACGCGTCGACGCGACCGACCTCGCGGGCAACACCTCGAGCGCGACGCTGCTCTTCGACGTCCTGCCGATCGTGCCCGACACGACGGCGCCCGCCCTGCCGCTCCTCGTCACGGCGGGCATCCCGGTCATCGGCGTCTCGAACGTCGTCGGCCAGAACGGCGCGGTCGAGTCGAACGCGCGCGTCGAGGTCGTGAACCAGCGCGACGGCACGACCGCCGTGGTCGACGCGAGCTTCGACGGCGGGTTCGCCACGCCGATCGACGCCGAGGGCGGCGACACGCTGCGGGTGACGGCCCTCGACAAGGCGGGCAACCGCAGCGCGCCGCTCGACGTCGTCGTGCCGATGCCGCCGCTGCTGCTGAGCATCACGGTGGCGCCGAATGCCGTTGCGCTGACCCGCACGCAGCCGTCGCGGCAGCTCGTCGTCACGGGCCACTTCGACGACCTCACGTCGGCGCCGATCACCGACGGCGTGACGTTCGCATCCGCGCATCCGACGATCGCGAGCGTCGACGCGTCGGGCCTCGTGCTGCCCGGCCGGAACGGCGACACGACGGTCACGGTCGCGGCGCCGGGCGTGGCGTCGGTCCCGGTGCCGGTGAACGTCAGCTTCCCGACGATCGCGTCGGTCGAGGTCGAGCCGGCGAGCGTCACCGTCTTCACGGCGGGTGCGCAGCAGACGCGGCAGCTCGCGGTGACGGCCGTGCTGTCCGACGGCTTCCGCCAGCCCTTCCCGGGCCAGGTGCTCTTCGCGTCGCAGAACGAGACGGTCGCGACGGTGACCGGCGCGGGCCTCGCGACCGGCGTCTCGGCCGGCTCGACGACGGTGGTCGTCGCGCCGAACGGCTTCCCGGCGATCGACGTTCCCGTGACGGTGACGGGCCGCGCCCTCGCGTCCATCGCCATCGCACCCTCGTCGATGACGTTCGTCGGCCCGGGCCAGATCCAGGCGCTGGCGGTCACAGGCACGTTCAACGACGCCAGCACCGCCGACTTCACGGCGCAGGCGGCGTGCGAGTCGAGCGCGACGGCGGTCGCGACGGTCACGGGCACCACGGTCACGTCGGCCGCCGACGGCGACGCGGTGATCACCTGCACCGTGCCGGGCGTGGCGGCGGCGACCGCGACGGTCCGCGTCAAGTCGTACCAGTCGATCGCGGTGACGCCGAACCCGATCCAGCTGATCGGCGCCGGCAAGACGCAGCAGCTCACGGTCACCGCGACGTTCACCGACGCGTCGCAGGTGACGCTGTCGTCGGGCCCCACCTTCGGCACCGACAACGCCGCCGCGGCGACCGTCACGGCCGCGGGGGTGGTCGTCTCCACCGGCGTCGGCTCCGCGACCATCACGGCGACGTTCGGCGCGCTGCAGGGCACGACCGACGTGACGGTGATCGCGCGCGTCGCGGACGGGATCAGCGTCACGCCGACCTCGCTCCTCTTCACCAGCGCCGGCCAGACGGCGACGCTGAACGTCAGCGCGCACTTCAACGACGGCACCACCGGGCCGACCGTCGACCCGGTGGGCTTCCAGTCGTCCACGCCGGCGGTCGCGACGGTCTCGTCGACGGGCACCGTCACCGCGGTGGCGACCGGCAGCGCGACGATCAGCATCAATTCGGGCGCCTTCTCGACGACCGTTCCGGTCACCGTCGACATCCCGGTCGCGAACCCGCCCCCGGTCATCTCGCGGATCGATCGGCCGCGCGCGGGCGAAGGCGACACCTTCGTGATCGACGGCGCGAACTTCGCCGGGCTGCCCGCCGACAACGACGTCGTGGTCGACGGACAGCCGGCGACGGTGCTGAGCGCCCGCAAGGACCAGCTCGTCGCGGTCGTACCGCACGGTGTCGCCTCGGGCACCGGCATCCGCATCGTCGACGTGCAGGTCGTCGCGAACCTCCAGGCGAGCAACATCGCGACGCTCGGCATCTACCAGCGCAAGGCGACGGCCGTCGCCGTCACGCCGGGCGTCGACGAGACCGTTCCGGGCGGCACGGCGCTGTCGCTGCCGCCCATCCCGCCGGTCGACGTCCGCGCGGGCGACCGCCTCATCCTCTCGAGCGCGCCCGACCTGCTCGCGCCGATCGACGTGACCGGCACGTTGCAGGTCCAGATCGACGGCGGCGACTTCACGACGGTGCCGGCGGACGAGATCACCAGCCTCTTCACGGCCGGAACGCACACGGTCGCGCTGCGCATCGTCGAGTCCGGCGGCGTCGCCGCGAGCGGGCCGATCCACCTGATCGCCGGCCCGGACGGCACGGGCCCGATCGCCGGCGAGCTCACGATCGTCGCCCTCGGGCAGTCGCGCCAGCTCCCGGTGACGTTCACGAACCTGACGGCGCTCGACGGCTCGCCGCTGCCCGACGGCAGCACCGTCGTCGTGTCGGTGGCGGGCGGCTGCACGAACCGCGATCGCGGCGGGAACTGCCTGTTCGGCGACGGCGGGGCGATCGTCGGCGGCGGGGTCGCGCCAGAGTTCGGTGACGTACCGCACAGCCGGGTGTTCACGGTGACCAGCGGACGGCTCGACGTCCAGTACGATCCCGCCGGCGTGGACGTCGCGGTCGGCGGCGGCAAGATCACCTTCGTGGCCGTCCTGCCGGCGAACGCGAGCGGCGCCCGTACGAGCGCCAATTCGCTCGCCCACCGCCCCGTCACGCTGGCCACCATCGATACGGCGGCCGGACCGCGCACACAGTCGGTCACGCTCGGCAACGGCGGCCAGAACCTCGTCGGCGTGACCGTCCAGGACTTCCGCGACTCGACCGGCGCCCGTGTGCCCGACGGCGCGGTCGTGAGCGTGTCGACGCTCGGCAACTGCAACCACCGTGATCGCTCCGGCAACTGCCTGTTCCCGACGGCCGGCGGCGACATCCTGGGCGGCGAGCCGACCGGGAACTTCGGCGACGTCGGTCACACGCGCGCCTTCACCGTGACGAACGGACGCGTCGAGTTCCAGTACGACCCGTCGCCCGTGTCGCTCGCGGCCGGCGCCCAGGCCGTCGCGGACATCCACGTCCTCCCGGCACGCCCGACGGCGATGGGCGCCGACGGCGCGACCCAGATCGGCGACCGCGCGCTCGAGGAGATATTCGTCACGCTGACGAGCGCAGGCGCGCTGCAGACCACGATCAGCGTCCAGCCGGCGTCCGTGCTGGGCGACGACGGCGATCGTCGCACCACGATCACCGTGTCGAACATCGTCGACGGCAACGGCGTGCCGGTGCCGAACGGAACCAAGATCTTCGTCTCCGCGGTCGGGAACTGCAATCATCGCTTCCCCGACGGCAGCTGCATTTTCGCACCCGGCGGCGTGATCGTCGGCGGCACGCCCTCGACCACGTTCGGCGACGTTCCGCACAGCCGGGTCTTCACCGTCCAGGACGGGCAAATCGTCGTCCTCTACTCGAGCCTGGGACTCGCGCTGGGGACGCAGCAGACCGCCACGGCGGTCGTCCAGCTCCTGCCGGCCACGCCGGCCGGCGCGCGCATCGGCGATCGCTCGTTCGCGACCACGAACGTGACGGTGGCCGGCTACGATCAGGCCGGCATCGTCGCGACGCCGACCTCGGTCGCCGCAACCGGGCTGTCGCAGATCGTCTCGATCGACGTGACCGGCATGCTGGACGCCGCGGGCGCGCCGATCCCCGACGGGTCGCAGGTGGTCGTGTCGACGCTCGGGAACTGCAACTTCCGCGCTCGCGACGGCGGCTGCCTGGAGTCGGCGGGCGGCACCATCGCGAACGGCGTGATCGGGCCCGACTTCGGCAACGTGCCGCACACCAAGGTGCTCACGGTCCAGGACGGCGCCGTGCTGATCCAGTACGATCCCGCGGGCATCACCGTGCCGGTGGGAACGACCGCCACCGCCACCATCACCGTGACCGGCGCGCGTCCGACGGGCGCTCGGCTCAGCGCCGTCTCGTTCGTGCACACCACGGTGCTGCTGACGCCACCGGTGGCCGACGCGATGCACGTCTCGATCGTGCCGGCCACCACGCTGGCCGGCTCGCGCAACGACCCGGTCACCATCCGGGTGACCAACATCACCGACGCGCAGGGCCGCCCGGTTCCGGACGGCACGAAGGTGTCGGTCTCGGCGCTCGACAACTGCAACCTCCGGTACCCGAACGGCAACTGCATCTTCGCGCCGACCGCGACGATCGAGGGCGGCGAAGTATCGGCGAGCTTCGGCGACGTGCCCCATACGCGCGTCTTCACCGTCCAGGGCGGCGCGGTGCAGGCGATCTTCCGCCCCTCGCCGGTCGTCCTCGAGTCGCCGTTCACCAGCACCGCGGTCGTCGGCTTCCAGCCCGCGACGCCCGGGAATCAGCGCATCGGCGATCGCGCGTTCGCGATCGCCAACGTGGCCCTGACGACCCCCGCCTCGGGGCAGATCACCGGACCCGGCACGCTGCCGCTGAACGGCTCGGGGACCTACGTCGTGACCGACATGCGCGACACCTCGAACGTCCCCATCCCCGACGGCACGCGGGTCGACGTGTCGACGCTCGGCAACTGCAACCACCGCGACATCGGCGGCGGCTGCATCTTCGCGACCGCGGGGACGATCACGAACGGCGGGCCGTCGGCCTCCTACGGCGACCTCGGCCACACGCGGAGCTTCGTCGTGACGAACGGCCAGGTGAGCGTCGACCTCCAGGTACCGGCCAGCGGCACCGTCGTCCTGCAGGTGCTGCCCACGCGCCTGAGCAACGGGACCATCATCTTCTCGCGCGCGTTCGCCACCAAGGCCATCGCGGTGACCCCATGACGGCACGCCTGCTCGCCCTGCTCGTCGCCCTCGCGCTCGCGCCCGCCGCGTACGCGGAGCCGACCCTCGTCGTCGCCGACGCGCAGGTCACGCAACGCGACGCCGGCGCGTGGATGCTGCAGGTGCGGTCCAATGGGCCGCAAGCGTTCGACGTGGACGCCGCCAGCACCCGGCGCCTGCTGGTCGTGGATTTGCATGGCGCGCGGCTCGGCAAGCCGTCCGCCGTCGGGCGTACGCCATTCGGGCGCGTGAAGCTGCGACGCCGCCCGGGCGGCGTCGAGCTCCGCATCCGGCTGCGCAAGGGCTGGACCGCCTCCGTGCGACAGGGTGGCAGCCCGCACACCGTCGACGTGCGCATCGATCGCTGACGTTTGGGGGTTCACGACCCTCGCAAGACCAGGTAAGCCCGCAAGGCGGGATGCCCGAGTCAGTGCCGGCGGAGTTGCGGACGTTCGTCCTGCGGTACATCGATTCGGTGGGGCAGCTGGAGGCGCTCCTCCTGATGCGCGCCGAGCCGTCCACGCACTGGACCTCTGCGAAGCTCGCGCCGCGCCTCTACACGTCGCCGGAAGAGGCGGAAGCGATCCTGGCCCGGCTCGCCGACGAGGGCTTCCTGATCGAGGATGCGCAGAGCTACCGATTCGAGTGCACGGACCCCGAGCTGGAGCGGTCGCTCACGGCCCTGGCGACGTTCTACCGCACGCACCTCATTGCCGTAACCAACCTCATCCACTCGAAGCCGCGTCGGATCCGCGAGTTCGCCGACGCCTTCAAGCTCAAGAAGGACCGCTGACGATGGGATGGGTCATCTATAGTCTGTGCGCGGTCACGGCGATCCTGTGCGCATACCTGTTGCTCGATGCGTACGGCCGCGGCCGCTACCGGCTGCTGCTCTGGAGCGGGCTCTGCTTCGTGGGGCTCGCCGCGAACAACGTGCTGTTGGTGCTCGACAAGCTCGTTTTCCCGGAGCACGACCTGTCGCTCGTACGAACCGCGACGTCGCTGGCGGCCATGTCCGTACTGCTGTACGGCCTGATCTGGGACGTGGAATGAGCGCGCTCGGCCTCGTGCTCACCGGCGCGGTGATGATGGCGTCGGCCGTCACAGCGCTGTTCTTCCTGAAGTTCTGGCGACAGACCGGCGACCGCTTCTTCCTCCTGTTCTCGGCGGCCTTCGCGCTCGACGCCGTGGCCCGCTTCATGCTCGCGCTGCTGCCCTACTCCAGCGAGCAAGAGCCGCTTTTCTACATGCCCCGCCTGATCACGTTTCTGCTGATCATCGTCGCGATCATCGAGAAGAATCGCGGTCGGGCGCCCCGTCAGCCGGCGGCGCCTCGTCGTCGCCCCACGACCAGCACGCCGGGTTGAGCGTCTTCTCCATCGTGTCGAGGGGCGTCCCGCTCAGCTGACACGTGCAGCCGGCGACGACGACGGCGAGCAGCACGACGAGCGACCTCACGCGAGCCGGATTTCGAGGATGACGCGACGATCCTCGCCGCCGACGAGCCGGCGCATCATCGTACCGACGCGCATCTGCCAGCCGTACTTCGCGTCGAGCGCCGCGAAAGCGGCGGCGATGCGCGGCGGCTCCTCCACGAGCACGCAGGTGCCGTCGTACCAGGGACCGGTCACGCCGCCGAACATGCCGCACGCGGCGACCTGGACGCGCGGGTTCCGCCGGATGCGTTTCACCTTGAACGACTCGCGCAGCGTGAAGACGACGAGCCCGCCGTCGAGCGGCGCCGCCCACACGGGCGTGTCGACGGCGGCGCCGTCGCGCTTGAAGCTGCGCAGGCTGACGTACGACTCGCGGTCGAGCGGCGTTCCCATCACGGCGTCGGCTGATGCGCGTCGAGCCGGATCGTCTCGGCGGTGAGATCGAACGTCTTCACCGTTCCGGTCGCGACGTCCAGCACGACGAGCTTCTCGTGCTCCTCGCGCGACGTCTCGTCGTCCGGCTCGTAGGCGGGATTGGGCTCCGTCCCGGTGAACGCGAGGACCGTCGTGCCGGGCATCGACGTCTGGAGGTTCGCGAGCGGAAACGCCGCGTCCCACGCGACCTTCCCCACCGGTCCGGACACGCGCGCGACGCGCAGCCGGCCACTGCCGCCGACCTTGTCGTGGTGCAGCACGAGGAGGCTGTCCGGCTCGCGGAACCAGTACGGATTCTGCGACGAGCCGTCGTACAGGAGCCCCGCCTTCAGGAACGGCGGCGCGTCGGGCAGCGCCTTGTACGCGCTGAACTTCGGCCGCTTGCCCCAATTGTCCGGCAGCTCTTTCGGCCAGTCCTTCGGCCCGGCGGAGACCTGCTCGACCTTGGCGCTCCACACCCGGTACGGCATCGGCCGCACGTCGTAGAGCGGCTGCGGCACGTGCTGGCTCTCCAGGAACTCGTACATCGCGCCGCGCCGCTCGTTCGGGTCGCGCCCGGGGACGACAGGATCGGCCTGCAGCGTCTTGGCCTCCTCGTCGGTGAGCACGCCGAGCCAGCGGTCGCCGAACGTGATGCCCCGCATCTGCAGACCCGAGGAGTAGGTGACCTCCTTCGCGAGCGGGATCAGCCCGGGACGATTCTTCGGCGCGGTCTCGCGCGGCTCGGCCTTCAGCGTGTCGCCCTGCACGACCCACTGCGTGCTGTCGGACAGCGTGAGCTGCAGCCCCTGGCCGCCGAAGGCGACGTACCCGGGCTCGTCGACGCGCTTGCCCGCCATCGCGGGATTCGCCGCCTCGATCTTCTGCGGATCGGCGACGATGCGCCCGTCGGTCAACGACACGCCGATGGGCTCGCGCATGAGGATCCACAAGGTGTCACCGTCCGCGCCGAGCGCGCTGAAGTCGATGCGACCGCGGTCCTTCTCGAACGTGCGCAGGCGCTTCCGCCAGACGGGCTGCGCCGTCGCGACGTCGAACGCCCAGAGATCGGCATGCAGCATCTGGCGAGGCGAGCGCTGCGTTCCACGGCGCCCGAGACGCGGCCCCAGCGGGACGAGGCGCTCGGTCTGCGTCGTCAGCAGGTAGACCCGATCGCCCTTGCGGAGCGGTGCGCCACGCATCTCCGCGGGCTGCAGGATGCGCTTCTCGCCCGCGAGGAAGTCGTTGACGCTGAGGCTCGTCGTCTTCGGCCCGAGCTCGACGGCCAGGTAGCCGAAGTAGCCGATCACGAGGACCAGCACGGACAGGACGATCAGGCGGGTCAGGATGCCGGCGAGCCCGGCGCGTCGATCCGCAGCCATGCGACTGCCAGCATGACAGGTCGCCAATCCGGTTGACAGCGCGCCGGGAGCCCCTGCTACACCTTCCGGTCATGCGTCTCGGCATCGGCATCGGCTACTCGGGCTCCAAGATGTCCATCAACCTGCCCCTCATTCAGGCGGCGGACGAGCTCGGCTATCACGTGGTCTGGAGCGCGGAGGCGTACGGCTCCGACGCCGTCGTCCCGCTCGCCTGGCTCGCGGGTCAGACCAAGCGGATCCATCTGGGCACCGGCATCATGCAGATGCCGGCGCGCACGCCCGCCATGACGGCGATGACGGCCACCACGCTCGACCAGCTCTCGGGCGGCCGCTTCCTGCTCGGGCTCGGCGTGTCCGGGCCGCAGGTCGTCGAGGGATGGCACGGCGTCCGGTACGGCAAGCCGCTCGTCCGCACGCGCGAGTACATCGAGGCCGTGCGCAAGATCTGGGCCCGCGAGGCGCCGTTCACGCACAAGGGCGAGCACTACCAGGTGCCCTACGACGGCCCCGGCGCCTCCGGCCTCGGCAAGCCGCTGAAGAGCATCCTCCACGGCCGGCAGATTCCCATCTACATCGCCGCGATCGGCCCGAAGAGCGTCGCGCAGGCGGCGGAGATCGCCGACGGCTGGCTGCCGATCTTCTACTCGCCCGAGCGCGCGCCGAAGGTCTACCAGCCGTCGCTCGACGAGGGCTTCGCGCGCGCCGGCGGCGGCAAGGGCATCAAGGACTTCGACATCGCCGTCGGCGTCACCTGCATCGTCACCGACGACTGGAAGAAGGCGCTGAGCTACGTGAAGCCGCAGCTCGCGCTCTACATCGGCGGCATGGGCGCGCGCGGCAAGAACTTCTACAACGACCTCGCCTGCCGCTACGGCTTCGAAGAAGCCGCGAAGACCATCCAGGACCTCTACCTCGCGGGCAAGAAGGACGAGGCGACGGCCGCCGTGCCCGACCAGCTCGCCGACGAAGTCTCGCTGGTCGGCCCCAAGGAGCGCATCCGTGACCGTCTCGCGGCGTGGAAGGCGTCGCCGGTCGGCACGATCAACGTCGCAACCAATCAGATCGAGACGCTACGCGTGCTGGCCGAGGCGCTGTAGCGCACACGGAGGGATCCCATGCGCCACACGTCACTCGCCGTCACGCTGCTCGCGGGCCTGTTCCTCGCCGCCCCCGTCGTCCACGCCGCGCCCGGACCGATCCGCGTCCTCGTCACGAACGACGACGGCGTCGCGGCACCCGGCATCGACGCGCTCGTCCAGGCGTTGTCGGCGAACCCGAACCTGATCATCACGGTCATCGCGCCGGCGACGAACCAGAGCGGCACGGGTGATCGTCTCACCGCCGGGCCGATCGACGTGACGCCGTCGTCCACCGCGGGCGCCTTCCCGGCGCTGTCCGTCGCGGGGTTCCCGGCCGACACGTCGGTCTTCGGGATCCGCACGATGACCCCCCCGCCCGACCTCGTCGTGTCGGGCATCAACCAGGGCCAGAACATCGGCGACCTGACGACGCTGTCGGGCACCGTCGGAGCCGCGCTGTGGGCCGCGCGGCTCGGCATCCCGGCCTTCGCCGTGAGCCAGGGCTTCGGCGCCGGCATCGACTACACCGACGCGGCCCAGTTCACCGCGCGCCTGGTCGAGAAGTTCCGCGTCAGCCGCGGCTTCCGCGCGAAGCTGACGACACGCTTCAGCGATCGCCAGGCGATGGTGATCAACATCAACTTCCCCACCTGCGCCGGCGCCGGCTCGCGCCGCGGCATCGAGCTGGTGCCGCTCAGCCGCATCAGCGTCATCACCGGCTACACGCTGCAGAGCACGATGGGCTCGACGCAGCGCTGGGCGCCGCAGACCAGCTCGCAGAGCCTCTCGAGCAACTGCCAGTCGACGCTCCTGAAGCCCACGAACGACGTCGAGGCGATGGCGAACGGCTTCGCCACGGTGACGCCGCTCAATCCCGATCTGTCCAACGCACAGAAGATCCGCGGGTTCACCTTCCTGATCCGTCCGTGATCTCTCGTGCGGCGGCTCCGTCAGCTGCGTGACGGAGCCGCCGCCGAGAAAATGACGGTCCGCACGCGGGGCCACGGGTCCCGTGTGCGAGAGCCGGCCGGCACAACCATTGCTGACTACGGCGCGGGCGTCCCAGGCGCCCCTGCGCCATGACCACGACCGATCCCGAGGCCGGCCCCGTACCACAGGACCTGGCCATTCCGATGCCGCGCCCGGTCGTCCAGGACCTCGCGCTGGTCGTCCTCCTGTTCGTCGGCATCACCGTCTGCCTGCTGTGGCTCACCAACACGCAGATGGCCATGCTCTCGGCCGTCCGCGCGTACGTGGGCGGCGAGGCGCTCTGGTCGAAGGCGCAGAAGGACGCCGTCCAGCACCTCGTGCGCTACGTGGACTCGCGCGATCCGCGCGACTACCTGCGCTACGAGGACGCCATCGGCGTGACCTTCGGCGACCGTCGCGCGCGCCTCGAGCTGGAGAAGCCCGCGCCCGACATGCGCGTCGTCGCGGAGGGATTCGTCACCGGCCGCAACCATCCCGACGACGTCGATGCGATGGCGACGCTGTTCCGGCGCTTCCGGCACGCGAGCTACATCGCGGACGCCGCCGACGCGTGGGCGGACGCGGACGCCGAGGTGGAACGGCTCGACGTCGTCGCGCGCGCCGTCCACGCCGACGTCGTCGCGAACCGGCCGATCGACGCGCCGCGGATCCTGCGCAAGATCGCGACGATCAACGCCCGCGTCACGCCGCACGAGGATCGCTTCTCGAGCGTGCTCGGCGAGGGCGCGCGCGGCGTGCGCCGCCTCTCCCTGTGGATCACGCTCGGCGCGGCCGGGCTGCTGACCGCGATGGCCGCCCTGCTCTCGTGGACCATGCTGCAACGCCTGCGCGAGTCGAGCGATCGCTACCGGCGGCTGCTCGACACCGCGACCGACGCCATCGTCGTCGCCGACGCGGAGACCGGCCTCATCGTCGACGCGAACCGCCGCGCCGAGGAGCTCACCGGCCGCACCCGCGAGCAGCTGGTCGGCCGCCCGCAGATCGAGCTGCATCCCGCCGTCGAGCACGGCCGCTACCGCGAGGTGTTCGAGGACCGCGTCCACTTCCAGACGACGACCGCCGACGACCTGCATCTCCTGACGCGCTCCGCCGACCTCGTCTCGGTCGAGATCAGCGCCGGCCGGACGACGCTCGGCGGGCGTCCCGTCATCCAGAGCCTGCTCCGCGACGTCCGCGAGCGGCGCCGCATCCAGAACGAGCTGGTGCAGTCGCGCGTCCAGCTGGAGGAGGTCGCGCGCGTCGCGTCGGGCCTGGTGCGCGTCGGCCAGGAAATGCTTTCGTCGCTCGACACGCCGGTGCTGCTCGAGCGGCTCTGTCAGCTGACCGCCGAGCTCCTCGGCAGCGACGCCAGCTGCACGCTGCTCCGGCGCGCCGACGGCTACGAGATCGTGGCGGCCCAGGGCCCGAGCTGCGTCACGCTGCGCCGGCGCGCCACCGCGCTGCTGATGGACACCGCGTTCGTCGTGCCGACGAGCACCGTGCGCACGCTCGCGACCGGCGACCTCCTGTTCGTGCTGCGGCACGGCGAGCACGTCATCGGCGCGCAGGTCGTCAGCGCGCCGCGCGACGGCGAAGGCTTGACGCCCGAGCGCGAGCGCATCGCGGCGGGCATCGGCCACGTCGCCAGCATGACGCTCGAGAACGCGCGCCTCGTCGCCGAGCTCGAGGAGACCAGCCGGCTCAAGACCGAGTTCGTGTCGACGATGTCGCACGAGCTGCGCACGCCCCTCAACATCATCCTCGGCTACGTCGAGATGGCGCGCGACGCCGACGGACCGCTGGACACGGCGGCGTGCATGGACCGCATCGAGACGTCGGGACGCGAGCTGCTCGGGCTGATCGAGCACACGCTGGAGGTCGGCCGCATCGAGGCCGGGCGCGACGAGGCGCGGATGGAGCGCGTCGCGCTGGGGCCGCTGTGGCGCACGATCGGCGCGGGCTGCGAGCGCCTGCCGCGGAAGCCGGCGGTGGCGCTCGAGTGGAGCGATGCGGGCGACGTCGTCCTCGAGACGGATCCGCGCAAGCTCACCATCGTCGTGCGCAACCTGGTCGGCAACGCGCTCAAGTTCACCGAGCGCGGCTCGGTGGCGGCGGACGTCACGCTCGGCGAGCGCAGCGTCGTGCTGCGCGTGCGCGATACGGGCATCGGCATCGCGACCGGCGAGCAGGCCACGGTCTTCGAGATGTTCCGCCAGGCCGCCGGGCCCGAGGACCGGCGCGGGTCGGGGCTCGGGCTCTACATCGTGCGCCGGTTCGTCGAGCAGATGGGCGGTGCGATCGCGCTCGAGAGCGCGCCCGGCGTCGGCTCGACGTTCACCGTCACCCTGCCCCGTCCCGTCTCAACGACGTCGTGCGCGGCGTGACGGCGCCGGCGCCGGACCGAAGTCGGGGTGCGTGACGCACCAGACGCTCGGCACGAGGAGCGTCTCGCGGTAGTCGGTGCGCCACGTGCGCGCGCGCTCGTGCCACTGGCGGCCTTCGCGCGAGCGCTCGACGTCGCACAGATGCCGCGTCAGCGCGGCGAAGTCCGGCAGGCTCCAGAGCAGCACCGCCTCGGTGTCGCGCATCGCCGTGCGCCAGGCGCCGAGCAGCGTGAGGCCCCGCTTGCCCGCCGGCTTCCGCCAGTGCGCCGCGACGGCCTCCAGATACGCCTCCGCGGTGCCGGGCCGGACCGTCGCGATCTCCTGCAGGCACGCGCGCCCGCGGATGCCGGCGTCGAGGAGGTCCTTGCGCGTCGGGCTCCACGGCGCCGGCTCGAGGATGCGGTCGAAACCTCCCGATCGCCACGTCGTCGCCTCCTTCCACCACGTCGCGAGCTTCGGGTCCTGGCCGGAGGCACGGGTGTACTGGCGCTCCAGGATCTCCGCCCAGTGCTCCCAGCCCTGCATCTCCCAGAGGTTCACGACGATGGGCCACGTGCCCGTCGATCCGCTCTGCTGCCACGTGCCGACCAGGGGCGCGCCGCCGTCCGTCCGGTCGGTCCCGAGCTTGCCGGTGTGGGCCTTGTAGGCCTCCGACCCGGTGCCGACGATGTCGATCAGCTCGTGCAGGTAGAGGCAGGCGTTCGGCATGCGCGCCCTTATCAATCGCGTCCGGGCTCTGCTAGGCATGGCGGGTCATGGACTTCTCCTTCTCGCCCGAGGATCTCGCGTTCGCCGACGAGGCGCGCAGCTGGCTCGACGCCAACCTGCCGGCGGAATGGCGCCGCGATCACTGCTGGACCCGGGTGG
This sequence comes from uncultured Binatia bacterium (SeqCode), assembly GCA_964432595.1. Taxonomy (GTDB): domain Bacteria; phylum Desulfobacterota; class Binatia; order DP-6; family DP-6; genus DASYLJ01. The sequence goes on from CAYSOF010000005.1 coordinate 257,249, forward strand.
AAGACCCGATGTGGATCGAGGTCGCGCGCGCGTGGCAGCGCAAGTTGTTCGAGGGCGGCTGGGCCGCGATCTCGTGGCCGCGCGAGGCCGGCGGCCGCGGCGCGACCGTGGTCGAGCGCTGGTTCTTCGACCAGGCGCTCGACGAGGTGGGCGCGCCGCGCCCGCCCGCGCAGTCCTACGTCGACCTGATCGGCCCGGCGCTGCTGCGCCACGGCACGCCCGAGCAGCGCGAGCGGTTCTGCAAGACGATGGTGAACGGCGACGAGCTCTGGTGTCAGGGCTTCTCCGAACCGGGCGCCGGCTCCGACCTGGCGGGGCTGCGCACGAAGGCCGAGCGGCGCGGCGACGAGTACGTCGTCAACGGGCAGAAGGTGTGGACGAGCCACGCCGACATCGCCGACTGGTGCTTCCTCCTCTGCCGCACCGAGCCCGACGCGCCCAAGCACAAGGGCATCAGCCTGCTGCTCGTCGACATGAAGTCGCCCGGCATCTCGGTGCGTCCGCTGCAGCAGATGACCGACGACGCCGAGTTCTGCGAGGTGTTCTTCGAGGACGTGCGCGTGCCGGCGACGAACCTCCTCGGCGAGCCCGGCGCCGGCTGGAACATCGCGATGGGAATCGTGCAACACGAGCGTGGGCCGATGTGGACGTTCGTGTTCCAGCGCAAGATCCGCCGCTGCCTCTCGCAGCTCCTGCAGCTCGCCAAGGAGCATCCGGCGACGGCCGACAAGCTGCGCGATCCCGCCGTGCGCCAGCGGCTCGCGCAGGCGCACATCGAGGTCGAGATCCTGCGCCTCAGCGGCTACCGCAGCCTGACGACGCTGCTGCGCACGGGCCATCCCGGCCCCGAGAGCTCGATGGAGAAGATCCTCGGCAGCGAGACCGACCAGCGGCTGCAGGCGCTGTCGATGCAGCTCTTCGGTCCCTACGGGGCGCTCCGCGAGGGCCGCCACGCGCTCGGCGACGGCACGATCCCCCGCCACTACCTCTACGCCTTCTCCGAGACGATCATGGGCGGTACCTCGGAGATCCAGCGCAACGTCATCGCGCAGCGGATTCTCGGCCTGCCGCGCTGAGCGCAGCCGATCGGCTGCGTTGACCGGCCAACGTCGCGAGCGTAGGCCTCGTCATGCGTGCGGCATGTCGCCCACGCGGAATTCCCGCCGGGTGCGAGCAGCCCCGGCCCGAGGAGACGACGATGCACCGATCACGATGGTGGGCCCACCACGGGCCTTCCCCCGCCTGGGCGTTCGCCAGCTGCGGCTCCGCCCGGCACCATGGCCACGATCACCACGATCGCGACGACTGGATGTCGGCGTTCGCGTCGCGCATGGACGCGGGCGACCTGGGCGGCGGCGCCTTCGGCGTCCGCCGGCCGCTGCGCTACCTCGCGCACAAGCTCGAGCTGGACGACGACCAGACCGCCGAGCTCGCGACCATCCTGGACGACCTCAAGACGGAGCGCGCGCAGGGGGAGGTCGACCAGCGACGCTCGATGGCGGCGTTCGCCGACGCCGTCGCGGGCGACACGTTCGACGCGGCCCGCGCCGCGGAGGGCGGCGCCACCCGCGTGCACAGCGCGGAGACGCTGCGTCAGGCGGTCGAGCGCGCGCTCGGCCGCATCCATGCGCTGCTGCGCCCCGAGCAGCGACGCCGGTTCGCCTACATGATCCGGTCCGGCACGCTGCGCATCTGATCGGATGACCGGGCGCGCGGGCGCGTGGTATGCGGCGCCGTGCAATTCGACGCCGTCGATCGCGAGCTGCCCGCGCGCCTCGTCCGGCCCAGCGGACGGATGGCCGCCGTGGACGTCGCGGACGCGCCACCCATCGCCTTCCGCCTGCCCGACGGCCGTGCATGGCGATGGCGGGCCGAGGGCGGCACCATCCGCGTCGACGCGTCCGACGACGCGCCGCTCGTCGCGACGCTCGACGAAACCGCGTGGGACGACCTCGTCGCGGAGCGCGCAACCGTGCCGGGGCTGCGCTATGGCGGCCGCATCGCGCTGGCGCGCGGGACGTTCGACGCGCTCGAGCGCTGGGAGCCGGCGCTGCGTGCCCTCTTCTCGGACCGACCGATCCTCGATCCGGCCGACGGACCAGCCGCGTCCACGCATCGTTCGTTCACGCTCGACGACCCGGCCGACGCGATGCGCGACGCGCTCGAGACGCTCGGCTTCCTCCACGTACGCGGCGTCTTCTCCCCGACGGAGATCGCCACGCTCTCAGACGCGGTCGAGCACGCGCGCAGCGCAGCCCGACCGAACGACGGGCGCTCCTGGTGGGCGCGCCGCGCCGACGGCGCCGACGTCTGCTGCCGCCTGATCTATGTCACGGCACCGGCGATCGCGGGGCTCCCCGACGACCCACGGCTGCGCACGTTGGCGGCGCTCGCGCGCGAGCCGGTGCGGCCGGTGGTCGACCGCTGCGACGGCCACTCGGTCGTCATCAAGCACCACGACGTCGTCGAGGGCCTGTCCGACCTGCCGTGGCATCGCGACTGCGGCCTCGGCGGGCATCCGCTCAAGTGCCCCACGCTGAACCTCGGCATCCAGCTCGACGGCGCCACCGCCGCGAGCGGCCGGCTGCAGTTCCTCGCGGGCTCGCACCGCGGCTCGTGCCATCGCACTGCGCTCGACGCGCCGGGGCTCCCCGTCGTCGCCGTCGACACCGCCCCCGGCGACTGCACGCTGCACGTCGGCGACGTGCTGCACGCCGCCCCGCCCCCGACGAGTGCCGGGCCGGGACGGCGTGCGCTCTACCTGACCTGGCTGCCCGAGCGCGCCTTCGCGGTCATCCCCGCGGGACGCAGCTACAACGACGTCATCCGCGGCTGACCAAGCTCACGGCGGACAGACGATCGTCTTCGCCAGCCCCTTCGCCTCGTCGCGCAACGCGGTGGCCGCCGCCTGCAACGGCGCGCGCACCGCCTCGTCGACGGTCTTCTTCGCCTTCTTCGAGTTGAGGCCCTTCGCGACCGCGCCGGTGAGCTTGCCGACCTTCTTGATCGGCTTCTTCGCCTTCTTGGCGACGCCGCCCGTGCATGCGGCCTCGCCCCTGGCGAACTGCGTCTGCGCCTTGCCCAGCTTCGCGCCGAGCTTCGCCTGCAGCGCGCCGAGGCCGCTCTCCGCGCCGACCGCGGTGCGCAGCGCATCCAGACGGCAGCCCAGCCCGGCGAGCGGCGGGAGCCCCGCGCACGCCGCACCGCCCGGCAACGTCGTCGTCGTGGTGCCGCCACCACCGCCGATGGTGGTCGTCGTCGCGACCGTGCCGTCGGAGAGGTCGGCCGAGACCGACACGATGAACCCGTCCTGGTTGCCGCCGCCCGCCGTCGGCTGTGGCGCGCCGGCGGTGCCGGGCAACGTCGCCGCGTCGGTGTAGCCGACGGCGTAGAACGCGCCGCTCGTCGGGTTCACGGCCATCTGCGCCGGCTCCTCGGTGGCGTCGCCACCGTAGTACGTGGTGCGGATCAGCGTGGTGAGATCGCCGGAAAGCCGCGCCAGGAACACGTCGCCGAAGCCGCCGCCGAACTCCGTCTGCGCGGCGTTGGCCGTGCCGGGCAGATCCTCCGACAGCGTCGAGCCCATGATGATCACCTCGCCGATACCGTCGACGACGATGCCGGTGGCGCCGTCCGATTCGCCGCCGCCGAGGTACGTCCCCTGCACCGCCGACGTGAGGCTCGCGTCGAGCCGCAGCACGTACGCGTCGCTGGCGCCGAGCGAGTTCGGCTGGAACCCGCCCGTCGTCGCGGGGACGTCGTCGACGGCGCCGCCGGTCACGTAGACGTCGCCGTCGGCGGCGAACGCCATCTGCGTCGCGCTGGCGTTCGGAAGGTACGTCGTCTGCAGTCGCGACGTCAGCGCGGCGTTGAAGCGCACGAGGTAGCCGCCCGAGCCGACGAAGGTCGGGATCGCGCCGCCGGCCACCCCGGGCAGCCCGCTCATCGTCTCGGTCGTCCCGTACAGGTACACCTCGCCGCTGGTCGGGTGCGTCGCGACGGCGAGCGCCCCGTCGTTCGCCGTGCCGCCGAACCAGGTCGCCTGATGCAGCGTCGCCAGATCCGCCGACAGGCGCGCGACGGAGGCCTCGTCGCTGCCGCCGGGCATCGTCTGCGCCCCGCCGGCGGTGCCTGGGAAATCGGCCGCCGAGATCGTCCCGCTGGCGACGTAGATTTCGCCGGAGCCGGGATGGATCGCGAACGCCGCCTCGTCCTCCGTCCCGCTGCCGCCGAGATACGTCGCCTGCACGAGGTCCTGCAGCGAGGGCGTGAATCGCGCGACGAAGGTGTCCGTACTGCCGCTGCGCATGGTCTGCGCGCCGTTGCCGGCGCCGCCCGTCGCCGCCGTCACGCCGGGGAGGTCGGAGGAGGCGGTGGTGCCGACGACGTAGACGTCGCCCGACGTCGGATGCACGCGCACCGAGGTCAGGTAGAGCTCGGCGCCGGTGCCGCCGAAGTAGGTCGCCTGCAGCAGCGTCGACAGGTCGGCGGAGTAGCGGGCGACGAACGCGTCGTCGTTGCTGCTGGCATTGTTCGGCTGCGCGCCGCCGGCGGTGCCCGGCAGATCGGTCGATTCCGTCGTGCCCGCGACGAGCACCTCGCCGCTGGTGTGATGGACCGCGACGCCGGTCAGCGTGTCGTCCTCGGTGCCGCCCGCGAACGTCGCACGCAGGATCGGGTCGATGACGAGCGGGCGGGTGCGATCCCAGTCGCCCACCCGGAACCCGTACGTGCGGCCACGGACGTCGTACGCGACCTGCACGGGACGGCGGATCCCGTCGACGACCTGGTACGCGACCGGTGGGGTGAGCAGCGCCGGCCCACGCGGCGTCTCGACGTCGAGGCCGCCGTCCGCCCGCGGCATGAGCCGGCGCGCGCCGTGCACCGTCACGCGCACGCGGCCCGGGTCGGCGCCGCTCGCGACGGTGAATGTCTTCTCGGCCGCATCGGGCCGTGCCACGACCTCGACGGCGATCCCGGGCCACACGTCGCCGAGCGCCACGCTGGAGTACGCCGGCAGGTCACGCTGCCAGCGCGCCGGATCGTCGCCGACGAACCGGCTGACGCGTGCCGTCGCCGCGCTCCCGGGGCGCGGCGTCGAGCGTCCATCGGAGAACGTCTCGACGAGCTTCGCGCGCCGGCGTCCGACGGGCAGCCGATATTCGAGACGCCCGTCGCGCGACACCACGATGCCCGGCATCGAGAACGCCACGTCCGGCGGCCATTGCCCGCCGTTGGCGACGAACGGCAGCCCTGCCACCGCGCGCTTCACCGAAGCGCCGGCGTCGGCGGGCTCCACGCCCACCTGGCCGACGATCACGAGCAACGACAACCAACCCACACGACCGATCACTCGCGCCATCACGCCCCCCAGTTCGATACGTCGACGCCGATCGCCTTGATGCCCGCGATCACGCGCGCGGGGATCAGCGGCACCGGCTCCCAGTCGTAGCGGTGCATGCGCGCGTCGCCGGTCCCGGTGACGAAGCGCTTCGCCTGCTCGAGCGTGAAGAGCACGCCGCGCCGGCTGATCTGCTGCTCGTAGCGCGCCGCGTGCTCCGCGTCGTGCACGAAGTTCATCGAGTCGCACATACACACGATGTTGGCGGCGTTCCACTCGCGCGGCGTCGTGCTCACGTGGATCAGCGGCGCCGCGGGCGTCCGGGGCTCGACCTTCCCGTCGCGCGCCGTCAGCGACACGGGTGCGAGACAGCAGGCGCAGTACGATTCCAGCGTCAGCGTTTTTCCCGCGAACGGCGGCATGCGCGAGATCGCGATCGACTCCATCGCGCAGCCGGCCCAGCAGTGGAACGCGCCGTCGAGATGCACGGCGACCTGGCTCGGATAGCTCGAGAACGGCTGGCACTTGAGGATGCTCGCGTGGTTCGTCGACTGCTCGATGGTGAGGATCAGCCCCAGGTCCAGCTCGCGATAGACCTCGACGAGCCGCACGCGATCGAGGCCGGTGGCCTCGTGCACCGCGCGCAGGTTCGGGCCCCGGCCGCGCGCGCACCAGTGCTCGTAGATGAACTGTCGAACGCGCTTCGCGTCGTCGCTGAACTGGAAGGCGGGGACGTTCTGGGGCATGCGGACTCCTCCGGCGGGTGTCTTACGACGGAGCGCCAGGAAATGGCCACAGGCGTTCATGGATGGTCGCCGTCGTCTCGCCGCCGATTCGCGCGCGAGTGGGGAGAAGTGTCCTCTCCGCGTCAGCGTTCTGACGCGGGCCCCATTTCCCCAGCGCCGGCGCGGGGCTTCGCGCCCCGGCCGCGGCACGTTCGACGCCCGCGCGCGCGGGCAAGCCGTTTGCTTGGTGCCCGGCATGACGCGGCGAGCTCGAGCATCCATCTATCTCGTTCTGATGGCGACGCTCTCCGCGTGCTCGACGTTCCAATCTCCGGTGCCACAGGAGGCGCGACCGCTGATCGCCGCGCCGGCGATCCCGGCCGCCATCGATTGCGTCGAGCACCCGCGCATCGACACCTGGGCCGAGCGGATGCAGACGCAGCGCGGCCTGCGCCGTACCGTCGAGACGGGGCTCGCGCGCGGCGAGGCCTACCTGCCGTCGATGCGCGCCATCCTGACGGCCGCGGGCTTGCCCGAAGCGCTGGCGCTGCTGCCGGTGCTCGAGAGCGGCTTCCGTCCGAACGCGCGCGGCCGGCATGGCGACGTCGGTCTCTGGCAGCTCCGCCGTCCCGCGGCGAAGCGGTTCGGTCTCACCGTGACGAAGCGACGCGACGATCGCCTCCATCCGGAGCACGCGACCCGCGCCGCCGCGCGCTACCTCGACTTCCTCTACGGCCGCTACGGCGACTGGCCGCTCGCGCTCGCGGCGTACAACGCCGGCGAGGGCCGCGTCGATCGCGCCATGGCGAGCAGCGGCTACGAGACGTTCTGGGAGATGGCCGACGAGGGCTTCCTGCCCGCGACCTGCCGCGACTACGTCCCGCGCTTCCTGGCGCTGATCCGCGTGACCCAGGGCCCGGGGCAGTGCGCGCCGTCGGGCGAGCGCGTCGCGTCGGCGCAGTGAGTCAACTCCGAGCGAAGCGGATCAGGCGACGAAAGTCTCCCCGATCGGCTTCTCGCAACGCCTCGAGGTACTCGCTTCGAAGCGCCCCTGCGTTCGCGAGTGACTCGCCGCCTCCCCAGCTGAGGGCCGCATGCCCGTTGCTCATGGCGAGGATGTCGGCAGCGAGCCTGGCGTGGCGACCATTGCCGTTCGGGAATGGGTGGATGAACACGAGCTGATGGTGGAAGCGTACGGGCAGCTCCGGCCAAGGATACGTATCGTGGTCAACCCAGTGCCGCACGTCATCACAGAGGCTTCGCACCTGGACCGGGATGTCCCTGGGGTCGATGCCGATGTTCGTGAGTCGTGTTCGATAGCGCCCTGCCCACCGCCACGTATCGCCGAACATCCGTCGATGGAGGCTCCGTATCTCGGTCTCGTCGATGACGAACGATTTCCGTCTTCCAAGACGACCCGTCACCCAGGTCACGGCCTGCAGGATGTTTTTCGCCTCGAACTCGTTCAGGTCCGCCTGAGTCGAGAGTCCAGGAATGAGACCCGCCACGTCATCAGGGTCGAGCGGTGTTGCCCCTGGCGCGTACTCGATGGTCACTGGTCGGCTCCCATAAGTCACGCGGTAGCGTGCGGATCATCTCATCGACGAGCTGCTTCACCTCGCGTTCACGAAATCGTGCGCCGAACCCTTGGGCTTCGAGCTCCATCGTCCGCGTGACTTGCGCGAGTCTGCGCTCGGCGATCCGTCGCGCCTGTGCCCGAAGCCCTTGCTCCAACGAACCCTCGCGAGGAACGAGCGCATAAATCAGCCGGCAGTCCATGGCGTCGGCGATGCGTGCGAGCGTCTTGAGCGAGATAGTCGCTTGGACCTCCGACCGTTCGAACTCGGTCACGGTCGCTGCCCTCACGCCCAGTCGCGAGGCCAACTGGCGCCCCGTCATGCCCAGAGCCTGTCGGATTTCGCGAATCCATCCGGGTTTCGGTGGAAGGGAAAGCTTCGCAAATTTCGCGAGCTGGCGATCGAGCTGCACGCGACGTAGGGCAGACAGCTCCGGCTTTGGCATGGGGAATAATTAGCCTATACCCTAACGCGAATCCACCAGCCTTAAGGTTATAACCTAACTTTTCGCTCATGCCATTAGGGCATACCCTAACCCTCGCCGCTCGCCACACCCGGGCCACATGACGTAAGTGGCTGTAAAGTATCCACTTCCCCCAATCCACGCAGGCCACAAAAGTGTCTGACACACAACGACCGCGCAAATGCGATCGCCCCGCTTCACGACAGCAGCGCCCAAAGCGCAACGACCGCGGAGAGCACCCCGAAGAGATCGCCGACGCGACCGTAGAGCGTCGCGCCGTCGCGCAACGGGACGTCCACGATCCACGCATCGCGCTGGTCCGGCGGAAAGCGGGCGAGGATGCGGCCCGACGGACCGATCAGCGCCGTCACGCCCGTGTTCGTCGCGCGCGCGAGGGCCCGCCGCGTCTCGACGCTGCGGAACACGGTGATCGCGAAGTGCTGCTCGAGCCCCGCCGACGTGCCGAACCACGCGTCGTTCGACACGTTCACCAGGAAGCGGGCACCCGCGTCCACGAGATCGCGCGCCAGGTTCGGGTAGATCGCCTCGTAGCAGACGAGCACGCCGAACGGCGCCGGCGCCGGGAAGACGACGGCGTCGACGCCGGGCGAGTAGTCCCCCGGTGCATCGAAGCGCCAGCCGAGCCCCGGCACGCGCGGCACGGGCGCGTACTCGGCGAACGGCACCAGACGTCGCTTGTCGTAGACCGCGCGCGGCGCCCCGTCGGCGCCGACGAGCCACGCGGAATTGTAGAAGCGGACGCGGCCGGGCTCCGCCTGCGCGAAGCGCGGCGCGCCGAGCAGCAGCGGCGGTCCGTCGGGACCGAGCAGCGCCGCCAGGGCGTTCCGGATGCGGGCGTTCGGCTCGAGCAGGAAGCTCAGCGCGTTCTCGGGCCAGACGACGAGCGCCGGCCGCCGCGCCAGCACCGCGCGCGTCGCGGACGCGAAGGCATCGAGCGCGGCGTCCGCCTGGGCCGGATCCGCGCGCCAGGCGTTCGGCACGTTGCCCTGCACCAGGGCCACGGCGATGCGCTCGCCGCCGTCGTCCTCCGTCGCCAGCCGCTGCGCACCGAAGGCCGCGAGCGCTCCGATCAGGAGAACCCCGGTCGCGAGGCCCGGACGCGCCGCGCGCCAGCCGACGCACCACGGCTCCGCCAGCGCCGCGCCCGCGGCCGCGCACACGAACGACGGCACGAAGACGCCGCCCAGCTCGGCGCCCTGGATCCAGAGCGGCTGCGCGTAGAGCGCGTGACCGAGCAGGTCCCACGGCGCGCCCGTCAGCGCGCGCGCCCGGACGAGCTCGAGGGCCGTCCAGCACGACGCCGCGCCGAGCACACGCGCGCCGCCGTTCCCGAGCCGTCCGACCCGCACCGCCGCCGCGCCGAACAGCGCCGACGGCAGCGCGTGAAATACCTGGCCGACCAGCGACGCGAACAGGATCGCCGCGACCGGCCCCTGGTCGAAATACTGGCGCGTCGCCGCGGCGATCCACGGCGTGGTGGCGATCGACGCCGCGACGGTGCCGGCGAGCCAGCCGAGGAGCGCGCCGCCGGCGCCGGACGCCCCACGCACGGCGACGACGAGGGGTGCCACTGCCACGAACGCGAGCGGCCAGGCGCCGGCGGGCGGGAAGCAGCACCCATGGAGAACGCCGGCCAGCAGGGCCAGCGCCACGCGGCCGATGACGGCTTGTGTCGCTGGCACGGCTCTCGTTACACCCGAGATTGCGGATGCGAAAGCTGCTGCTGATCTGGCCCCGGACGCGCGACTTCCCCGTCTACGAGCGGCTCATCCCGACGCTCACGATCCCGTACATCGCGGCGCTGACGCCGGCCGATTGGGACGTGACGTTCGCCGACGACAACTACGGCGAGGTCGACCCGTCGGCGGCGGCCGACCTCGTCGCGATCAGCGTGAACACGATGGCCGCGCATCGCGCCTACGCGCTCGCCGACGCCTTCCGCGCGCGCGGCGTTCCGGTCGTCCTCGGCGGCTGGCACGTGACGTTCTGTCCCGACGAAGCGGCGGCGCACGCCGATGCCGTCGTGGTGGGCGAGGCCGACGACACGTGGACCGCGGTGCTCGCCGACGCCCGCGCGGGACGGCTCCGGCCGCGCTACGTGAGCCGCAACGACGCGTCGCTGGCGCCCTACCCGGCCATCCGCCGCGACCTGCTGCACGGCCGCCCCTACTTCACCCGCAACCTGGCGCAGGCGACGCGCGGCTGTCCGTACCGGTGCAGCTTCTGCTCCGTGTCGACGATCAACCCGAAGTACCGCCGCCGCCCCGTCGCCGACGTCGTCGCCGAGATCGCCGCGCTGCCCGGACGGAGCCTCTTCTTCATCGACGACAACCTGTTCATCCATCGCGCCTACACACGCGAGCTGTTCGCCGCACTGGCGCCGCTCGGGAGGACGTGGATCGGCGAGGCGTCGATCGACATCGCCGACGACCCCGAGCTGCTCGACCTGGCCGTGCGGAGCGGCATGGTGGGCCTGCTCGTCGGCTTCGAGTCGATCGTGCCCGGCTCGCTGCGCGAGATGAACAAGCAGCGCACGAACGCCGCCGAGCGCTACGTCCGCCAGATCCATGCGCTCCAGTCGCGCGGCGTCGGCGTGCTCGCGATGTTCACGTTCGGCTTCGACCACGACGGGCCCGACGTGTTCGATCGCACGTTCGCCTTCTGCGAGGAGGCCGACCTCTTCGGGGCGTCGTTCGGCATCCTGACGCCGTTCCCGGGCACGCCGACGTTCGACAAGCTGGCGGCCGAGGGGCGGCTGCGGACGCGCGACTGGCGGCTCTACGACCTCCAGCATCTCGTCTTCGACCTGCCCGGCTGGGCGCCCGGCACGCTGGAGGCCGGGGTCGACGCGCTCGAGCGCCGCTTCTACTCGCCGCGCGCGTTCCTGCGCCGCACCGCGCGGCTGCGCCGCTATCCGCATCTCCTGCGTCCGGCCAACTTGCTGCTGTACGCCACCGTGAACCTGCAGTATTTCGCCACGCTCCGACGCCGGCGGCGTGGCCTCGCGGTCAACACCGGCGCCGTGCGGCATGCTCTCCCGCTTCCCTCGACGCGCTGACGCCGCCGCGTTCGTGGCGGCCGTCGTCGCGGCGATCGTCCTCGGGACGCTCGCCGTCGGCGGCTCGCTCGCGCACGTCGGCCGCACGTTCCCCGGCTTCGTCGTGTGGGACGACCTCGTCGTCGTGGCCCTCGGCCAGCCGACGTGGACGGGCGTCGCCGCGGACGTCCCGTACCGCTCGCGCGTCGTCACCGTCGACGACACGGCCGTCGCGCGGCGCGCCGACCTCGATCGCGTGCTCGCCGCGGCGCCGGCCGGGACGGTCCATCGCTACGGGTTCGACGGGCCCGCGGGCGCGACGACGCGCGAGGTCGCCTCGATGACGCTCGGGCGCGGCGACTGGCTCGCGACGATGGGCGTCTACGTCGTGAACGGGCTCGCGTTCCTCGCGACCGGTCTCGCCGTGTTCTGGCTCAAGCCCGAGTCGGCGCAGGCGCGCGGCGTGCTCGCCTTCGGGTGGGTCTGGGGCATGACCCTGCTGCTCGCCGCCGACCTCTTCACCGCGAGCCGTCTGACCACGCTCTACTTCCTCTGCGAAGCCGCTGCGCCGGCGGCGATCCTGCATCTCGCCTCGGTGTTCCCGACGCCACGTCCGCGCGCCGCCCGCGCCGTACCCTGGCTCTACGGCGCGGCGCTCGCCGTCGGCCTGACGCAGGCATGGGCGTTCCGGCACTCGTATCCGCTGCTGCTCGCGGTCAACAACGCGGTGTACCTCGCCATCGCCGCCGCCGGCGCCCTCGCCCTCTCCGCGATCGGCGATGCCGCCGTGCGCGCGCCGAGCGCGCTCGCGCGACGCCGCGCCCGCGTCGTGCTCGCGGGCGGCGTCACCGCGTTCGGCCTGCCGCTCCTCGCGCTGCTCGCGTTCTTCCTCCTGGGCCAGCCGGTGTCGTTCAGCCTGCTCACGCTGACGGGGTTCCTCTTCCCCGTCGCGATCGGCTACGCGGTCGCGCGCCACGACCTCTTCGAGGCGGATCGCGTCGTCAAGCAAACGCTCGTCTGGGCGACGCTGACGGCGATCGTCTCGCTCGCCTACGGCCTCACGGTGCTCGGCGGCGAGCGTCTCGCGGCCGGCCTCCGGCTGCATCAGAGCCCGCTCTTCCCGGTCGTGTTCGTGCTGGTCGCGCTGGCGACGATCGTGCCGCTGCGCGAGCGCGTGCAGCGCGCCCTCGACCGCCTCTTCGCGCGCGGCCGCGTCAGCTACAAGGACGCGATCGCGCGCGCCAGCGAGCGCATGGCGCTGCTCATCGACCGCGACGCGATCGTGCGCCAGGTCGAGGACATCGCCCGCAACACGCTCTTCCTGGCCCCGTTCGCCGTCTGGGAGCACGACGCCGGCGGGCTCGTGCGCGCGGACGGCGCGGCGCGCATCGCCGCCGACGATGCCGGGCTGGCGATGCTCGCGTCGCTCGGGCGCCCGCTGTCGCTCGACGAGGTCGACGAGTCGCCGCGTCTCCGGGGCGAGCGGCCCGCGCTCCGCGCGCTGCTGCACGCGCTCTCGGCGGTCCTGGTCGTGCCGTTGGTGCGCGAGCGGCGCCTCGCCGGCGTGCTCGCCGTCGGCGGCACCGCGTCGGGCCGTCCGCTCTCGGCGGACGACCTCGACGTGCTCCGCACGCTCGCCGACGCGACGGCCGTGGCGCTCGGCACCGCCCGCGCCGTCGAGCAGCTGCAGGCGGCGCGGGCGCGGCTCGCGCAGTCCGAGCGGCTCGCCGCCATCGGTGAGCTGTCGGCGGCGGTGGCGCACGGCATCCGCAATCCGCTGGCGGGCATCCGCCTCGCCGCGCAGATCGGCCTCGAGCACGTCGCCGACGACGGCAGCGTGCGCGAGAGCCTCGACGACGTCCTCACCGAGGTCGACAAGCTCGAGTCGCAGGTGCGCGGCATCCTCGACTTCGCGCGCCCGTTCGAGCCGCACCTCGAGCCCGTCGCACTCGATGCCGCCGTCGGCAGCGTGCTCGCCACGCTCGGCCCTCGCATGAACGCCACCGGCGTCGAGGCCGTCGTCGACGTACCGTCGTCGCTGCCGGCCGTCGCCGCCGACCGCGCCCATCTCGGACAGGTGCTGCACGAGCTGGCGGGCAACGCGCTCGACGTGATGCCCGGCGGCGGACGCCTCACCGTCGCGGCGCGCGCGAACGGGCACGGCCGCATCCGCCTGACGCTCGCCGACACCGGTCCCGGCATCCCCCCCGACATCCGCCAGCGCATCTTCCAGCTGTTCATGACGACGAAGTCGACGGGCACCGGCGTGGGTCTCGCCGTCGCGCGCAAGATCGTCGAGCGCCACGGCGGTACGTTGACGCTGGCCGCCGCCGATGGTCCGGGCGCGTGCTTCGTGATCGAGCTGCCCGTCGCGTAGCTCAGGGAACGACGGCCAACTCGGTGGTGGCGCTGCGCGACGTGGCCCGCGCGCGGTTCTTCGCCGCGACGCGAATCGACACCGTCGTGCCCGGCGCGCGCGCGCGCACGCGCAGACGACCGCTGAACACGCCGTCCCCGGCGACGGCGTCGCCCTTGCGCCCGTCGTCGCGCAACCGGCCGCGCCGCTTGAAGCCCCGGCCGCTGTCGGCTTCGACGGAGACGCGGCGCAGCCCGCAGTCGTCCGTGACGCGCGCCGAGACGAGCACGCGACGGAAGCCGCGCGGCTCGACCGCCTCGGGCACCAGCGTCACCGGACCGAACGCCGACGGCGACGACGCGACGACGGGGATCTGCAACGTCGCGGGCGTGCCCGCGACGCCGCTCGCGTCGCGCCCCGTCACGGTCGCGATCAGGGTCCCGAGCGCGCCGCCGGGAAGGACGAAGGGCGCCGTGTACGTCGGCCCCGCGGGCAGCGGGGTATCGGGCGGCGCCGGATTGGCGACCATCGCGAGCGTGCCGCCCACCGGCGCGCCGTCGAGGGCGAGCGACGCCTCGACGCTCGCGGCGTCGTCGACGACGGCGACGAGCGCCTTCGGCGCGGCGCACGGTCCGACCAGCGCCGCCGGTCCGCCGCCGATCGCGACACCGCGCACCACCGGCAGGCCGGCGGGCGGCGGGCCGCCCGCGCCGACGCGCACGGCGAGACGCTCGCCGGGGACCCCGTCGACCACGATGTCGAGCCACGTGTCGACGTCGAGGCCGGCGTCGTCGAGCACGACGTCGATGCCGTCGGCGGACGCCACCGCCACCACCTCGCGCGCCGGCACGCCGTCGCCGTCCGGCGACGCGACGACGAGCCCCGGCCCCGCGACGAGCGTGGCCGTCGCACCGGGCGGCGGATCGGTGACGTTGTCGAGGACGTCGACGGGCAGGAGGCGCACCGGCACCCCACCGCCGTTCGCAGGCACCGCCACCGCGTCGAGCGGCTCCCAGAGCGTGCCGGGAGCACCGGGCATCAGCGTCGGCAGGACTTCGTCGGTCGCCTGGCTCGGGACCGACGGGCGCACCGCGCGCAGGCGGACGATCGGCCCGCTCCGTACGACGGCGCGATCGACCGTCGGGCTGCTGCCGTCGGTCGGGATCGCGAACGGGGTGCCGAGCTGCGGATCGTCCACCGGCGGGTCGAACTCGTCCTCGAGCTCGATACCGAGACGGACGCTGGGGCCCGCCGGACCGCCGCGGCCCTCGCCGTCCAGCACGCGCTCGGGATCGAGCCGCGGGAAGAACGGCAACATCGTGGCAAGCCCGGGGCCGTCCGGCAGGTTGCCCTCGAAGAAGCCGCTGCTGAACGGACCGACGTACGCGAGCGCCGTCAACACCACGCGCAGCCCGTCGGCCGACGCGGGCGCGCCGCGCCAGATCGCGATCGAGCCCTGCGCGACGCCACCGCTCAGAACCGCCACCTGCCGGCCCACCAGCAGCAGCTCCTGGTGCTCGCGCGCCACGTCGCCGGCGCCGGCCGCGTCGTCGGACGTCGGGCCGATGACGCCGTCGCCGTCGAGGTCGGCGAACGCGGCGACGATCACGGGGATGCCGTTCATCTCCGGACCCGCCAGCGGGATACCCAGCCCCGCGCTGCCGTCGGAGACGAGCACGGTGAACGGCACCTCGGTGCCGTCGGCGACGTGACCGCCGCCGGCAACGGCGATCGGCGGCGACGCCGCGGGCGGCGGCATCATCGGTCCGATGCCGAGGTGGCCGGCGCGAGCGACGAGATCGACGTCGCCGATGCGCGTCGGGTCGACGATGGGCGGGCGGAAGCGGCCGTCGGGCTGCGGCAGAAGGAGCGGGACGCCCGGCAGGATCGCGTAGGCACGACCGGTGCCGGGATCGACGGGATCGCCCGACAGTACTGGAAACGGCTGTGCGGCGGCGCGTGCCGCCAGGAGCACGATCAGGGCGAGCCCGCGCAGCGTCATGGCAGCACGAACCCGATCGGGTTGGAGACGACGGGATGCTCGGGCAGGACCGCCGCCAGGATCGCGGTGGTCGCGCCCGCCGGCAGGTCGGGCGGGAGCACGACGCGAAGCGACCGCGGCGTGATGGAGACGATCCGTCCCGCCGAGGGCGCGCCGGCGCCGACCACGGCCGGCACCTCGTCCTCGGCGAGCGCGCCGTCGGCGAGCGCGGAGCTCTCCCCGCTCGCCGGCACACCTGCCAGCGGGTAGCGGATGAAGCGCGCGCCCTGGAACACGATCAGCTGCAGGCCGTAGCCGGTCTGCACCGCGTTCTCGAAATCGAGCGACGCCTCGAACGTGACGGCGCGCACACCCTCCACCGACGCGGGCTCGGCGCTGCCGAGGACGAGCGTCGGACTCGTGGCGCCGGCATGCACCGAGCCGGCGATCGCGACCACGCACGCGACCGCCCGAGGCAGGATCCCCATCATCTGCAATCCACGACTCATCAAACGCCGTGCCACACCGTACTCGCGGCCTGCATTGGCGGCCAGTCCCAAATCCGGGAAACCCGGTGGGGCATTTGCCCCACCGTCACTCCACGAGGCCGTACTTCTCGAGGCGATACCGCAGCGTGTCGCGCGAGATGCCGAGGAGCCGGGCCGCCCGGCTCTGGTTGCCGCCGGCTTTCGCGATCGCAGTCTCGATCAGCGTCTGCTCGATGCGCTCGAGCGACACGCCCGCGTCCGGGAAGTCGATCTGCACGTCGCCCGACGGGGCCACCCCGACACGCCCCGCCGCCGCCGGCGCGGCGGACAACCCGAGGTCGTCGGGGCCGACGGGGTCCGCGTCGGAGAACAGTACGACGCGCTCCATCACGTTCGCCAGCTCGCGCACGTTGCCCGGCCAGGCATAGGCGCGCAGCGCCGCCTCGGCGGCCGGCGACAGCGTGCGCGGCGGCGCGCCGTAGCGCCGCACCGCCGCGTCGAGGAACGTCCGGCCGAGCAGCACGGCGTCGTCGTCGCGGTCGCGCAGCGGCGGCACGCGGATGACGGCGACGGCGAGTCGCTGCCACAGGTCCTCGCGGAACTCGCCGAGCTTCGTCGCCGCCTCGAGGTCGCGGCTCGTCGCGGCGATCACCTGCACGTCGATGCGCCGCTGCGTGGACGCGCCGAGCCGGCGCACCGTCTTCTCCTCGATGACCTTCAGGAACTTCGACTGCAGCGCGGGCGGCACGTGGCCGATCTCGTCGAGGAAGATCGTGCCGCCCTCGGCCGTCTCGAAGAGGCCGGCGCGCGCCGTGCGCGCGTCGGTGAACGCGCCGCGCTCGTGGCCGAAGAGCTCGTCCTCGACGAGGTGCTCCGGCAGCGCCGTGCAGTTCACCTCGATGAACGGGCCTTCGCGGCGACCGCCGAGGGCGTGCAGCGCGCGCGCGACGTGCCCCTTGCCGCTGCCGGTCTCGCCGAGGAGCAGCACGGTCGGCGCCGCCTGACCGGGCCCGCCGCTCGCGCGCGCGAGGCGGTCGACGAGCGCACGCAGCCGCACCACCGACGCGGACGCGCCGAGCAGCTCGAGGCCCGCCGCCTGCCGGTCGCGGTGATACGATATCTCCCGTCCCTGCCGCGTGCCGCGCAGCGCGCGCTCGACCTTGAGCCGGATCTCGTCGAGGTCGAGGGGCTTCTGCACGTAATCGCGCGCGCCCTGCTGCATCGCGGACACGGCGTCGGCGACCGAGCCGAATCCCGTCATGAGGATCACCGGCAGGTCGCCGTCGAGCGCCAGCAGCCCGGTCAGGATCTCGAGGCCGCTGCCGTCGGGCAGCCGCAGGTCGACCAGCGCGACGTCGGGCAGCTGCTCGCCGGCGAGCCGGAGGGCTTCGGCGACGCCGCCGGCGTGGCGGACGTCGAAGCCGCGGCTCGTGAAGGCCTTCACGAGGTTGCGGGCAAGGACGGCCTCGTCCTCGGCGATGAGCAGCGACGGCATTCACCGATCGTAGCGGTGCACGCGGCCGCCGCCCACCCCCGCGCAGATCAGGGCATCGCACATCGCAAGGTCGCATTCGCCGGCGTGCACGCCGTGAGGCCACCCACACGATCGATCGGGCCGAGGCCGTGGCGCACGCCGACGGTCACCGGCGCGGCCGGCGGCGAGACGAGCGCCAGGCGGCTCAGCACGACCTTGTACTTCCAGAGGCCGGTCTTGCCGAGCTGGAACGTCGCCGTCGCCGAGCGGTCCGGCGAGGCGCACGCGATCTTGCGTGCGTTCGTCGCCCGGCACTGCGCCGCCGTCCAGGCGGCGACGGCGGGCACCTGGTCGCCGGGTGTCACCGTGACCGCGATCCCGTCGGCGGCGTCGAAGACGTCGCCCGCGACGGTCGTCGCGAACGTGCCCTTCAGGGTCACGCGCCCCTTCGGCGCGCCCGCCGCCGCCGCGCGGACCACGACGTCCGCCGTGGCGAGCGCGGCGTCGGCGGCGTCGCAGCCGTCGCCGGTGCCGTCGCCGTCGATGTCGGACTGGCCCGGGTTCCACGTGGCGGCGCAGTTGTCGGCGGCGTCCGCCACCGCGTCGCCGTCGCCGTCCGTGGACGGCGCCGCCGGCGTGCAGCCACTGCCACAGCCGTTGGCCGCGTCGCATGCGGCGAGGCATGCGTCGTCCGGAGAGCACGTCTCCAGGCAGGCGCGCAGGTCGGCCTGGCAGAACGCGGCGCAGTAGATCGCGGTGCAGCCGTCGAGGCACGGGAAGAACGCGCCCCAGCAGTCGCTGCCGCACGTGCCGGTCGAGCCGCACTGCGCGCGGCACGTGGCGCACGCGCCGGCCTGACACGTGCAGCCGTCCACGGGCGTGTGCGTGCAGCCGCCCGGGGCCTCGCAGGCGTCCGCGGTGCACGGCTCGCCGTCGTCGCACGCCGGGGCCACGCCGCCGGCGCACTGCCCGCCCGCGCATCGGTCGGCGGTCGTGCACGCGTCGCCGTCGTTGCAGGCGGTCCCGTCGGGCCGCGCCGGATCGCTGCACGCGCCCGTTGCGGGGTTGCAGGTGCCGGCGGCGTGGCACTGGTCCGACGCCGTGCAGGGCACCGGGTTGCTTCCGACGCAGGCGGCGCCCTGGCAGGCGTCGGTCCGCGTGCACGCGTTCCCGTCGTTGCAGATCGTGCCGCTCGGCGCCGCCGTGCACTGCGGCGTGCAGCAGGCGCCGCCGTCGCAGATCTCGCCCGCCTCGCGCGTGCCGTTCCCGCACGTCTGCGCGTCGCACGCGTCGCCGACACCGTCGCCGTCGAGATCGACCTGGTCGGCGTTCGCCGTCGTCGGGCAGTTGTCGGCACCGTTTGCGATGCCGTCGCCGTCCGTGTCACCCGACGGCGCGGCGCAGCCCGCGGCGCAGCCGTTGCCGGTATCGCAGGCGGCCTGGCAGAGGTCGCCCGCCGGCGGACACGCGTTCGCGCACGTCCCGAAGTCGACCTGACAGAACGGCGCGCAGTACGTCTGGTTGCCGCACCCGTTCAGGCACTGGATGAAGCCGAGCCAGCAGCTCGCGATGCACGTGTCCTCGTCGGCCGCGCATTGCGTCCGGCAGGCGCCGCACTCGCCCGCATCGCACGACCCACACGTCGACGCCGGCTCGTGCGTGCAGCCCGTCGGCGCGACGCACGCGTCGGTGGTGCACGTACGATGATCGTTGCAGTCGCTCGGGCCACCGCTCGCGCACGACCCGCCGGCGCACGTGTCGCCGGTGGTGCACGCGTTGCCGTCGTCGCACGGCGCCGTGTTGTT
Organism: uncultured Binatia bacterium (SeqCode); assembly: GCA_964432595.1. Lineage (GTDB taxonomy): Bacteria > Desulfobacterota > Binatia > DP-6 > DP-6 > DASYLJ01. Next base: position 276,517 of record CAYSOF010000005.1, read on the forward strand.
CTCGAAGACGCAGCTGCCCGCGCTGCACGCGTCGGTGGTGCAGGCGTTGCCGTCGTCGCAGATCCTGGGGTGTCCGCCGCACGTGCCGGCGGTGCAGGTGTCGCTCACGGAGCAGCCGTCGCCGTCGTCGCAAGCGCTGCCATTCGGCTTCGCCGGATTCGTGCACAGCCCGGTCGCCGGCTGGCAGGCGCCCGCGACATGGCACTGGTCCGTCGCCACACAGGTGACGCGATCGCCGCCGACGCACGCGCCGGCCTGGCACGCGTCGACCCGCGTGCACGCGTTGCCGTCGCTGCACGACGTCCCGTCCTGCAGCGCGGTGCACGCGCTCGTGCAGCACGCCCCGCCGTCGCACTGCTCGTTCCCCTCCCGGATGCGGTTCCCGCAGACGGGACACGCGTTCTGGTTCGGCGCGGGGACGGCGTCGGAGCGGGCGTCGTCGCCGCCCGCCGGCGACGTCACGACCGCGACGCTGCGCACGTCGTCGGCGACGGCGCCCGGATAGGCGGCCACGCCGTCGTCGCAGACGTCGATGGCGAACGGGATCGCCGCGGTGCCGTGCCCGGGCAGCGACGCGGGCGCCTGGGGAAACGTCGTCGCGATCACCCAATAGTCCGACCGGCTCCCCGCCGGCAGGCCGGACGGAACCCAACCGTCGTCGAAGCCCACCTCGAGCGTGTGCCGCAGCGACGTGACCGTCGCCGGGCTGGACGCGGTGTTGGTCAGCGTGATCGTCCCCTGCACGACCGTCCCCGTGCGTGTGGCGACGGTGGCGACCTCGACGCGCGCCAGCGCCGGCGCGGCGGTGGCCAGGGCCATGAGCGTGATCAGCTGCGACACGGTACGACGCTTGTCCACGTGTTCCCCCGTTCTGTCGTGACGCCGGCGCATCGACGGATGCCCGTACCCCGTGCCGGTTCCACTATCCGTGCCACGCCTCATGGCACGTGCGGACGCGCGCGCGGGAACGCCCGCCGGGGCAATTCCCCCAGTGCGGCGTCTGCCCCTGGGGGACCTCGCGCACGTCGGATACCGCGCGTGGAATTCCGCGGGCCTACGGCCGGCCCCGATCCTGCAATCGGAGGCAGGCAGGCGCGCCGGACGGATGCCGGCGCTCAACTCGAGGAGGGTCGCAATGATGAATCGGTCACGAACACACACGCTCGGAGCCGCCGCGCTGATGGCCTGCACGCTCGCCACGCTCGGCGCCGCCCACGCGAGCTCCCGCCAGGCACTCGTCTCGACCGGCGTCGACGCGGACGCCACGGGCGACGCCAAGGTCAACGTCCGCTCGCGCGCATCGGGCCTGCGCGGCAAGCTCGACGTCCGCGGCCGCAAGCTGGACGCGAGCGCCGTCTACCAGATCACGCTCGACGGCGTGCGCATCGGCAGCTTCACGACGTCACGCGGCGGCGCCGGCAAGGCCCGCTTCGACACGAGCCCGAACAAGAACGACCAGCTGCTCGGGGTCGACCCCCGCGGCCGGACGCTCGCCGTGCTCGACCCGTCGGGCGCCACGGTGCTGTCGGGAGTTCTCACCGAGGGCGGGCAGATCGGCGGCACCGACACGCGCTGCTGTCTGCCCGACGGCGGCGGCGACGGCCCGGACGAGTGCGAGGACCGCACGCCGGCCGAGTGCGCCGCGCAGGGCGGCATCGACCTCGGACCGGGCTCCTGCCTGCCCAACCCGTGCGGCGGCGGGACGCCGCCTCCCGGAGGCGGTGGCGACGTCCGTTGCTGCCTCCCCGACGGCGGCGGTGACGGTCCGGCCGAGTGCGAGGACCGCACGCCGGCCGAGTGCGCCGCGCAGGGCGGCATCAACATCGGCGCGGGCGTCTGTGCGCCCGGCGCGTGCGAGGCGACGCCGCCTCCGCCGCCGCCCGGGGGCGGCGGTGCGGTGGCGCGGGTGCGCTGCGAGCGTCGAAGCAACCGCTCGAAGATCTCGGTCGACGCCAACGGTATCGCGAGCGGTACGTACACCGCGCGCGTGACGTCCGGGGGCAACACGGCGACGTCCGGGCCGCAGGGCACCGTCGGCGACGAGGTCGAGTTCGACTTCGACAGCGACAACGGCGACATCGCCGAAGGCGCGACGCCGATCGCGTCCGCGTTCATCCAGGGCCTGCAGGTGACCGGCGAGGTGCTCGACGGATCCACCGTGGTCGCGTCGGCGACCGTCAGCTGCGAGTCGAGGTGAAGCCACCCCGGTGACGGGACCCGGTGAGGGGACCCGGTGAGCGCTCGGGGGGCGTGGCCACGTGCCGCGCCCCCCGTTTCGCGTCTACAGCGACGCCGCCGGGACGACCATCGACTCCGCCAGCTCGTCGAGAGCGCGCGGCACGTCGTCGGCGCTGAACGCCATCAGCAGGATGATCACCTGCTCGACGCCGAGATCGCGATAGCGCTTCACCGCGTCCAGGTCGCACGGCTTCATGTACGGACAGGTGACGATCGAGACGTCCGTCCGCGAGCGGCCGCGCTTCGCCAGCTCGCGATCGAGCGCGGCGATGCGCTCGCCGAGCGGCTCCGGCTCCATGTTGAACGGGTACCAGCCCTGCCCCAGGTCCGCGACGCGACGGAGCGCGGCGTCGCTCTCGCCGCCGAAGTAGATCGGCGGGTGCGGCTGCTGGATCGGCTTCGGGTACTGCCGCGTCGGCGCCAGCTGGTAGAACCGGCCGTCGTACGACGACACGGGATCGCACCAGAGCCGCTTCATCACCTCGAGGTACGCGCGCGTGCGCGCGCCGCGCTCCGCGAACGGCGTCGCCACCGCCTGGAACTCCTCGGCGAGCCAGCCCACGCCGACGCCGAAGTCGAAGCGGCCGTTCGACAGCCAGTCGACGCTCGTCACCTCCTTCGCGGTGTAGACCGGGTTCCGCTGCGGCACGAGGCAGATGCCGGTGCCGAGGCGGATGCGCGTCGTCAGGGCCGCGAGGAAGCTGATCGTGTCGAACGGATCGAGGAAGCCGGCCTCGGCGGGCGCCGGCACGCGGCCGTCGTCGGCGTAGGGGTACTTCGACGCGTACTCGTCGAAGAGGACGACGTGCTCGGCGATCCAGAGCTCGTGGAAGCCGCGCTCCTCGGCGCCGCGACCGAGCACCTCGACGTACTCGCGGGTGCCGAACGGGTTCGAGATGGGGGCGAAGATGCCGATGCGCATGCCCCCGCATAGGACGGGAGCGGCGCCGGGCTCAAGGACACGACGTTCGCTTCGCTCAGGCTGCCCGACGCTCGACGGACAGCGCGACGCGCAGCCGGCCCGGCAGCAGCAGCGAGAGCACGCCCATCCCGAGCAGCAGCAGACCGGCCGCACCGACCAGCGCGGTGTCGAGCCACAGGTGCGCCCAGGACGCGACGCGTGCACGCGGCGGGAAGAACGGCACGTCGTAGTCGGCCTGCGGGTCGTAGAGCACGGTGACGCGCTCGGCGACGGGATACGTCCACGGCAGCGAGAACCACGGGCGCCGCACGGGCACCGTGCGCGAGCGATGTGCGTCCGTGTCGACGCGGACGAGCAGCGCGCCGCGCGACCGCCAGCGCACGACGCCCTCGGCCTGCACCGCACGGTCGACGAAGGCCTGCGTGCTGTTGCCGAGCGCGAGCGCGATCGCGAGCAGGCACCCACCGACGACGACGGCAGTCCGAGGACCACCGATCAGGACGCGGGCGGTAGCCGATGCGACCGACATGCTCGACTCGCATTCGACCGCGCCGCGCGCCGAGTCTCAAGCAAAATCGTCTATGGAGCGACGCCGAACAGCCGCCGGAAGTTGTCCGACATGCGCTCTGCGACATCCGCGTCGGTAGTGCTCCAGAGCTCGGCGGCATACGACGCGGTGCGCGCGACGTTCGCCGGCTCGTTCGTGACGTCCTTCTCCGGTCCGAGGTACGGGCAGTCAGTCTCGAGCAGCAGCCGATCGCGCGGCAGCGTCTGCAGCATGCGCGTGAAGCTCTCCGACCGCCGCGCGTTCGCCGGGATCGAGAACCAGTGGCCGTGCTCGGCGATCGTCCGGGCGAGAGTCACCTTGCCGCCGAAGCAGTGCCAGTTCACCCGTGTGGCGCCGAGCTCTCGCAGGATCTCGAAGGTCCGCCGCTCGCGCTTGCGGGTATGGACGATGATCGGCTTGTCGGCGTCGAGCGCCAGCCGGACCATGCGCCGAAAGACGTCTTCCTGACGCGCCCACAGCGCCTCGGGCACCCAGTAGCCGTCCAGGCCGATCTCCCCGATCGCGAACGCCCGCTCGAGGTTGGCCTCCACCCACGCGACGCCCTCGTCGCCGGTCACGGGCTCGACGTCGCGCGGGTAGTCCACGTCCAGGGCCACGAGGTCCGTCATGACGGCGTCGACCGGATAGAACCCCAGGCCCGGGCGGATCATCGGATGGCGCTCCGCCAACGCGAGGACCGCGGCGTTGTCGCTCGGGTTGAGCCCGTTGCTGACGATCGTCGTCAGGCCGGCCGCCTTCGCACGCGCGACGATCGCATCCACGTCGGGCGCGAGGCGCGGATGGGTCAGGTGCGCGTGGACGTCGGCGAGGCCCATCCGCCCCATGAACCACGAGAGCCCGTCACGGGCAAAGGTCACCGCCCGTGCGAGGCATCTGCGCTACCCACGAGACGGCGCATCTTGCTATTCAGGGCCGTCATGCGCCGCCGCCGGACCTTGCCGCTGATCCTGTGGGCCGTCGTCTCCGGTGCAGCGTCGGCCGGCGCGTGGCTCTCGACGCCGAATCTCGCGCCCGGCGGCTTCGGCGGCGGCGTCACCGAGATGCTCGTGCGCGCCGACGGCGACGTGGTCGCGACGAGCGACGGCGACGCGGAGGCCGACGGTGCGGTCGTGCGGTTCGCCGCCGACACGGGCGCCGTCACGCTGCTGCCCTTCGCCGGCGTCTGCCGTCGCCCGGAGGCGGTGGCGCAGCTTCCGAGCGGCGACGTCGTGGTCGCCGGCGCGCGCAACGGCGACTGCGACGACGACCCCGGACTGTTCACGGTCATGCGCATCGACGACGCCACCAATGCGCTGCGCTGGACCCACGACGTGCAGGGACGGTCGCGTGCGGTCGTGACGGGACCGGACGACATGCTGGTGGCCGCCGGGCGCCGGTGGGACGAGGACGGGCCGGACACCACCTTCGACGTCGTCCGCCTCCATCCGTCGACCGGCAGGCCACTGTGGAAGTTCCGCACCTTGGGCTCGACGGCCGAAGCGCTGGCGCTCGATCCGGACGGCCACGTCGTCGCCGGCGGATCGTTACCGACCGCCTACGACGCGTTCGGCATCGTCAAGATCGACGGCGCCACGGGCACGTTCGTGTGGCGCGATCAGGTGGGGACGGCCGGCGTCGTGCGGCTGCTCGCGGTCGACGCCACCGGCGCCGTCGTCGCCGCGGGCCACTCCCCCGGCGGGCCCGGCTGGCACACGCGTGTCGCAAAGGTCGCCGGCGACGACGGCGCACTCGCGTGGACGCGCACGTGGTCGAGCGACGACATACGCCCGGTCGCCCTGACGCTCGCACCGAGCGGCGATCCGATCGTCGCCGGGTCCGTCTGTGACCCCGACTGCCGCTGGATCGTCGAGCGCCTCGCCGCCGCCGACGGGACGACGGCATGGTCGCTGCAGACCGTCATCGCCGGCGGGCCGCGCGGCATCGCTCGTGCGGCGAACGGCGACGTCCTCGTCACGGGGCAGAGTCCGGGCGGCATGACGACGCTCCGGCTCGCCGAGACCGACGGCGCCGTCCGCTGGCGCTCGGAGCTGGAGCCGTACTGCACCAGCGCGCCGACGCCGTCTGCGGGCGACACGGTGGGCGAGCGTCCCGACGGCGACGTGGCCGTCGGCGGCTCGGCGTGCGTCGATCCCGCGCTGACGCGGCGGGCGATGCTCGTCGTGACGCTGCGTGGAGAGGACGGGACGCTCGTTCCCGTTCCGACGACCGTCCCCACGAGCACGACCACCACGACGATACCCCCGTCGGCGTGCACGCAGCTCCGCCATGCCGGCTGCATGGACGGCGTCACGCCGAAGCCGATCCGCCGCAAGCTCGCCAAGCTCTGCGAAGGCGATCCCGCGCCGCCGTCGATCCGCCGGCGCCTCGCCTCGCGCATCGCCCGCCTCGCGCGCCGGGGACGGCTGTCCGCCACGTGCGCGAAGGCGGTCGCGTTGCACCATGGATCGTAGCGCGCGCGGCGCGTGGTACATGAGGAGCGCATGGTCACGGTCTGGGGGACGTTCGACCGGTTTCTCGGCGGTGAGCTGCCGCTCGAAGACCTGGTCGACTGGATAGCGGCGACGCCGGCACTGGCCGACCTGTTGGCGCCCGACGAGGTGCGCCGCCTGCAGTGCATCGTTCCGGCGGCGCCCGGGGCCTTCGGCGACGCGACGGCGTCGGTCGCGGCGATCTACGAGGCGCATCGTCCGGGCCGGCTCGCGCGCGATCGCGCCGAGCGAATCGCGCGCGACATGCTCGCGGGCACCATCGACCCCGCCGCCGGAACGCGGGCGCTCGCGCGGCTCCGCGAGCAGGGGGCCGAGTGGATCCCCGAGGCGTTCACCGGACTCGCCGCCGCGCTCGACGATCTCCCGCCGCCCTCCCCCGATCCGCTGGCGGACGCTCCGGGCTTCGCGGCACGCGTCGGTGCCGCGCTCGCGCTCGGGCGGCAGCTGCGGGCGCCCGCGCTGGTGGCGGCGCGCCGACTGCTCGAGCGCCTGAAGACCTGATCAGGGCGACCGGTGCTCGAGCACGGCTCGGGCGAGGCGCTCCGTCAGCTCGGCGATGAAGTCGCCGCGATAGGCCGGCGAGTCCTCGGTGAAGACCGCGATCGCCATCTGCCGGCCGCTCGGGCTGCGGACGATGCCGGCGTCGGCGTAGATCGGGCCCCACGTGCCGCTCTTCGCGTCGGCCTCGTAGCCGAGACGGGCGGCACCGCCGGCGATGCGCGCGGCGAGGTGCCGCTGGACCTTCGGATCCCGCCGCATGCGCCGGCGGACCGTCGCCGAGTCCTCGGGGGTCAGCGCGCGGTCGGTGGCGAGCAGCGCCAGGAGCTGGACCGTGCCGACGGCCGTCATCATGTTGCGATTCGGGGCGTCGCCCGCGCGCGCGTCGACGGCGACGGAGCGGTCGGCGATGAACTGCCGGTCGCGGCCGAAGAGGTCGCTGCCGCCGTCGTACGTGGGGTTCACGCAGTGCAGGCCGCGGACGCCGAGCGACGCGAGCCATCGGTTCACGGTGAGCCGCCGATCCCGGAACGTCGCGTAGTCGGCGCCGTCGAGCGGCGGCCCCTGCGCCGTGTCGGTGAGCCGCGCGAACACGCCCTGCGTCGCCCGGTTGCTGCTCTCGAAGATCATGTGCCCGAGCAGCCCGTCGAGCTCGGGATCGATACGCAGGTCGCCGCGCTCCTGAAAGGCGTAGGCGGCCATCAGGTAGACGAACTTGATGACGCTGGCCGGGTACATCGGCCGGTCGCCACGGCGCTCGGCCAGGACCGGCGCCGCGTCGTCGGTGAGGTCCATGACGGCGATCCGCACGTCGGCCGCGCGCAGCCGCGCATCGCCGGCTTCGAGCGCGTCGACGGTCTGATCGAGCAGCGACTGCAGCGCCGGCGACGGCCGCACCCGGGCGAGGTACTCGCGCGCCGCGGCGCCGGACGGTGGCTCGTCGCCGGCTGCCGGCAACGACGTCGCCACCGAGAACACCACGGCCAGCCACACCCTCCACCCGGTACGCATCGTCGACCCTCTAGCCGGCCGTCCGGCCGGGGTCGAGCGCTTGCCCTCGCTGCGCGGCTGCGGAAGGGTGCGACGCCGTGCGAAGGGGGGCCATGTGTCGGGACTGACGAATCGCCGTATCTGCCGCGTCGTGGGCGTAGCCGCCGCGGTGCTCGCGTGCTGCCTGTCGTCGCCCGTCGTGGCGCACGCGTTCCGCGCGCCGGAGCTGACGCCGCAGCAGGAGAAGCTGCTGCGCGACAACTGGGCGCTGTGCAAATCGAAGAAGAAGGGTCCGTACACCGAGAACTACTGCCTGTGCGGCGGCAAGAAGCTGCCCGTCATGGTGGGCACGCGCATCAGCCAGCCGTGCGCCAATCCCACTTTCTGCGCCGCATACCGGGCGCCGTGGGCCGAGGCGCTCGGGGCTCAGCGCATGTGGATCGCGAACGTCTTCTCGCGCGACCTCTACATCTGGGACAGCTTCACCGATCACAACGACCTGATCCGCGGCTACGTCCTCGAGAAGTACTTCATCGAGACCAATCCGCAGAGCAAGCTCGCCGAGATGCGCGCGTACGGCGGCTTGTCGGGCGCCGAGTACGAGGGGCCCGCGCAGCCGCTCTTCGTCGAGCGCTACCTGTCGGCGCCCGAGTTCGACCCGGCGCGCCACTACCTGCTCGCCTACGAGCTGCAGCGACGGTTCTTCGTCCGGGCCGAGCTCGGGCAGATCGTCAAGGTGCGCGAGATGGCCATCCGCGTGCAGCACGCCGACGCGAAGTTCAAGCCGCTGCGCGACGCCGTCCACAACCAGCTGTCCGCCGGGCTCATCCCGCCGCTCGCGGCGTATCGCGACAAGGCGTCGGGCAACATCCGCAAGCAGGTCGACGACATCATCCTCGAGATCGTGAAGCTGACGTCGCTCGACGAGACCGCGCTGGCGGGGCTGGTCGCCAGCCTCCAGGACGAGACGGTCCGCGGCACGGTGAAGTCGCTCCTGCCGGACGCGAAGGATGAACCGATCGACGAGCTCCGCGGCCTGGCCGACGTCATGGTGTACGCGCGCGACACCGTCACGGCACGGAAGGTGCCGCCCGCCGACCAGCGCCGGCTGATCGATCTCGCCATCGGCGCCGCGCAGGTCATGCAGAGCCGCGGCAGCAAGCTGCTCGACGACGGCGCCGGGCTCGACGTCGTGCAGACGCTGACGGTGCTCGGCGCGCTCACCGACGGCGGCTACGGCGCCGGCCTGCTGAACGCGCGCGAGCGGAAGGCCGCCGAGGACGCCATCAAGAAGCTCGAGGCCATGGCGTCACCGACACGCGAGGCGTTCACGCGCACGCTGGTGCGCGCGGAGCGCGTCGTCGAGTGGGCACAGGGCAACGTCGAGCTGGCGTTCGCCGAGGTGCTGGCGCCGTGGACGTTCCTGCTGCCGCAGGTCGCGACCATCCGCGACGACGTCATGCGCAGCTCGCCGCTCCTGCTGTACGCCCAGGTCTCGGGCCGGCTGGACGCGTTCGCCGCCGGCTCCCGGCGCGTCACGCACGACCTCTTCGGCACGCCGGTCGACGCCGGCGTGCGCGCGCTCAACCCGGGATTGGCGCTCGGCACGCTGCGCGTCGACCCGGCGCACGCTGCGTACAGCCGCGACGAGGTCGTCGCGCTGCGCGAGACCCCCGCCGACCTCGATCCGGCGGCGGGCATCCTCACGCAGGGCGAGGGCAACGTCCTGTCGCACGTGCAGCTGCTGGCGCGCGCGCTCGGCATCCCGAACGTGGTCGTCGACGGCGCCGCCTACGAGCGCATCGCGCCGAACGACGGCAAGCGGGTGTTCCTGATCGCCACGCCCGGCGGCCGCGTCATCTTGAAGGACGCGTCGGCCATGTCGGCGCAGGAGAAGAACGTCTACGCCGAGTACACGCGCAACCAGACGCGCAGCGGCTCCGGCGAGCTCGAGACGCGCGGGCCGAAGCTGCACATCGACCGCGCGAAGATCGACCTCACGAAGAACATGCCCATCGACCTCACGCAGGTGCGCCGGGCCGACTCGGGCCGTTTCTGCGGACCGAAGGCCGCGTTCCTCGGCGAGCTGAAGCACGTGTTCCCCGACCGTGTCGCGCGCGGCATCGTCGTGCCCTTCGGCGCGTACTACGACCACTACCGGAACGCGAAGATCGCCGTCCCCGCCACGCAGCAGGCGGCGGGACTCGCCACCGAGGGCGAGCCCCTGCCCGGCTTCGTCGAGCGCACCTACGAGGAGTTCTTCGACGTCCTGGTGCCGAAGAAGACCAGCGAGAAGGAGCTGGCCGCCTGGATCGGCCCGCGGCTCGAGATCGTGCGCCACTCGATCCGGCAGTCGCCGCTCTCGCCCGCGCTGCGCGAGGCCGTCCGGAAGAGCCTCGCCGACGCGGGGCTGATGACCGGCCCCGACCAGACCGTCGGCTGCTTCGTGCGCAGCGACACGAACGTCGAGGACCTCGACACCTTCAACGGCGCCGGGCTGAACCTCACCGTCTTCAACCGCAAGTCGCTCGAGGACGTCTACGAGGGCCTGCGCCAGGTGTGGGCGTCGCCGTTCGAGTTCCGCTCGTTCTCGTGGCGGCAGACGCTGATCGACGATCCGCTGTGGGTGCTGAGCTCCGTCGTCATCCTCGAGGCGGTGCCGTCGGAGAAGTCGGGCGTGCTGGTCACCGCCGACCCGAATGGGGGCACGCCCGGCGCGATGCTGGTGGCGACGTCCGAAGGCGTCGGCGGCGCCGTCGACGGCACGTCGGCCGAGACGCTGCTGTGGTCGCCCGACGACGTCGAGATCATCACGCTGTTCAAGTCGCCCTATCGCAACGCGCTCCTGCCGGGCGGCGGCAGCGGCATCGTGCCGTCGACGGGTCGGGACACCGTGCTCGATCAAAAGGAGTTGTCCGCGCTCGTCGATGCAGGCAAGACGATCCAGAAGACGTTCACGCCCGTGCTGGACGCGTCGGGCAAGCCGAAGCCCTGGGACATCGAGTTCGGCTTCGCCGCGGGCAAGCTGTGGCTGTTCCAGTGCCGGCCGTTCCAGGGCAACGACCAGCTGAAGAACCTCCCCGCGCTCGCGCCCCTCGACGGCGCCGGCGCCGCCAACGGCAACGAGATCCTGAACATGAAGGAGATCCTGCGATGACGACGATCCGCCTGCGCGCGCTGCTGTTGCTCGCGACGGCCCTGGCGGCCGCCCCGCTACATGCGGCGCTCGATCCGCAGGGCGACGTCACGTGGGACGGCAGCGCGCCGCCGGACGGCGTCTACTTCCACTGGTACGAGCCGTCCTTCTACACGGGCTTCGCGCCGCGCTCGCAGGACCCGTCCCGCATCCACATCGAGCTGTCGCGCGGCAACCAGGTGCGCACCACCGTCGTCCTCGGCGACGCCGAGCTCGACGCCTACCTCGACGACCTGGCGCTGCGTCGCGCGACGTACCAGGAGCTGATCGACAAGGGCGTGATCCAGCTCAGCACGAACTCGGCCTACGAACGTTTCACGAAAGCGCTCGACGACGCGGGCGTGGCGGCGGCCCTCGCGGCGCGCGGCGCGCCCGACGCTTTCCGCGAGAAGACCGTCGACGTCATGGCCGCGCTGAACCCGGGGCGCGTGTTCCGCATCAAGATGCCCGTCGACAAGGTGCTGGCCGCGTGGCACGCGCAGGTGGCCGCCAACCCGACGTCGCGGCTCGACGCGGCGAACGCGATCCTACCGGGCCGCGTGAACCTCACCGAGCTGACGCCGGCGCAGGACGCCGCGCTCACGACCGCCATGAGCGCGGCCGCCGGCGGGCCCACGTCGAGCGAGTTCCGCACCGCCGCGCTCGCGTTCCTCGACGCCGCGACGAACGGCCACTACCGCGCCGGCGGCGACGCCATCGAGGCCGTCGAGTTCACCGCGATCTACCCGGCCGGCACCATGGAGGGCACGACGACGTACCAGGGCGAGAAGCTGCCCGACTTCGGCGTCACCGGCATCTGGCCGCTCATCCGGCGCGACAAGGGCCGGGGCCAGGCCGGCATGGTCGACTACCTGTCGCTGAATCCCGGGTACGGCTTCATCACGCTGCTCGGCTACCAGTACGCCGGCGGCATCTCGTACAACGCGTTCCACAACGCCGGCGTGCGCTGTCAGCTCAACGGGACGCCGTTCCTGCCGGCCGCGTGGCGCAAAGTTGCCGGCGAGCGCAGCGGCAAGCCGTACCAGAACCTGTGGATCGTCGGCCGCGGGCCCACGTCGCACGGCTGCACGCGCCTGCCGTCCGGCCACATGAGCGAGATGCGCCAGATCATCCCGACCGAGGACGCGGACATGGTGCGCGTGCGCACCTACCGCAACCTGCCGCAGTGCTTCGACCTGTTCGACGTCGACGGAGACGGCAGCGCGGAGATCATGGGCGTGCAGTACTACCTCGCCTACCGGAGCAACGACCACACGCCGGTGAAGGCGTGGGTGAGCAACAAGCGCGAGCCGTTCTATCGCTGGCTCTACGGCAACCGCATCGAGCTGGCCGAGCCCGGCCGCGCGCGGATCACGAAGGCGCCGGTCTGCCGCTTCGAAGGCAAGAAGGCGCGCGAAGCCGAGACCGTCGACGCGGCGCCGCTCTACGAGCCCGCGTTCACCCCCGAGGCGATCCAGTTCTACACGGTGAAGCCGGTGCCCTTCGACAGTCCGAAGGGCTTCGAGCTCAACCGCGAGCTGCGCAAGATCGGCGCCGGCCACACGACGGACCGCGCCGCGCTGCTGCTGAAGTGATGCGGGCCGCGCTCGTCCTCGTCCTGTTGCTCGCCGTCCGCGCCCTGGCGGGCGACCAGCTCGCGGCGCCGCCCGAGCTCGGCGTCTACTACGACCGCTACGAGCCCTACTTCTACACGGGCTTCGCGCCGCGCGCGCAGGACCCGGCGCGCATCCATCTCCACCTGGGGCGCGGCAATCAGCTGCGCGCCACGATCGTCCTGTCCGATGCCATGCTCGCCGACTACGCGCGGGACCTCCAGACGCGGCAGCGCAGCTATCGCACGCTCATCGCAGACGGCCGGCTCGCGCTGACGCAGAACCTCGGCTACGAGGCCTTCGAGCAGCGGCTGGCCGAGGTGCAGCTCGACCGTCTGGTCGCCGACGAGGCGGACCTCGAGCCCGCCGAGATCCGCGAGCGCAACCTGCAGCTGCTCGAGCGCCTCGAGCCCGGCCGCGTGTTCCGCATTCGCATGCCGGTCGACCAGGTCGTGCACCGGTGGGCGTCGCAGGTGACCCCCGAAGACCACCGCGCGCTCGACGACCACCGCCGGCTCGATCTGCTGAACCGGATGCTGCCGACGCGGCTCTTCGTCGACCAGCTCGCGCCCGACGTCGCGGCACGGCTCGACGCGCTCGTCGCGCGCTGCCCCGCCGACGTCGCCACCCTGCGTCCCGATTTCCTGGCGCTGCTCGACCGCGTGACGAACGGCCGCTACCCCGTGAAGGACGGCGCGTTCACGTTCGTCGAGCTCACCGCCATCTGGCCGATCGGCAGCCTGAACGACACGATGCCGTATCGCGGCCGGCGCATTCCCGCCTATCCGATCACCGGGCGTCGCGCGCTGACGACACACCAGCGCACGCAGACGGTCGACCACGTGCCCGTCGACGAGGCGTACAGCTATGCGCCGTGGCTCCCGTACATCCACATCGGCACCCGCATGCACGACGCCATCCACACGCTGTGGTGGAAGATGGAGCCCGAGCGGACGCCGTTCCTGCCGTCGGCGTGGCGGCGCGTCGACCGCGGCAGCCGCGACGGCCAGCCGTTCCGCTATCTGTGGCTCCTGTCGCGCGGGCCGATGTCGCACGGGTGTACGCACCTGAACGCCGGCCACATCGCCGAGCTGCGCCAGATGCTGCCGTCGGAGACGGCGCGCCTCTACGAGGTCGACGTCCACCTGAACGCGGCGCCGCGCTACGACGTGTTCGACATCGACGGCGACTTCACGCCCGAGGTGATGGGCGTCGGCTACTTCATCGCCTACGCGCTCGAGGGCAACACGCCCCACCGGCTGCGCGTGCCCGACGAGCGGCGCGCCTACTACGACTGGCTCTACGCCGGCGAGCTCGGCTACGACCCGGACGGGCGCGGCCGCTTCGCCGTCGTGCGCGACGGCCGCTTCGTCGACCGCGCCGCCGTGGACGGCTACGAGTATCACGACCTCGCCCTCTACGAGGCCGCGTACGAGCCGGAGACGATCCAGTTCTACCGGCTGGTCGACATCCCGTTCGCGCAGGAGCTGCGCAAGGTGAGCCTGCAGTACCCGTTTCCCGGGCTCACGCTCGCGACCAGCGTGCGATAGCGCTCACACCGGCTTCGGCGTCCGCGTCTTCTCGATCAGATCGCGGACGCGCCGCGACAGCGTCTGGCAGACCGCGATGGCGATGCCGGGATGCTCCTCCATCACGTGCAGGAGATCCTCGCGGTCGAGGCGCATGACGCGGACGGCCGTCTCCGCGCGTGCCGTCGCCGACCGTGTCTCGCCGTCGAACACCGACATCTCGCCGAAGAACTCGCCGGGGCCCAGCGTCGCCAGCGTGCGCTCCTCGCGCCGCACCGACACGTGCCCCGCCACGATGACGTACATCTGGTCGCCGAACTCCTCCTCGCGCACGATGTCGGCGCCGGCGTCGTAGGCCTCCTCGCGCACGACGTGCGCCAGCTCCGCGAGCTGGCGCGTCGTCAGCGCGGCGAAGAGATCGAGGCTACGGAGGCGGAGGATGATGTCGACGTACGTGAGCACGACCTGATCCGGCGGTGCCGCATCATCGCGCGATTCCGGCGGGGCATCCAGCAGCAGGCGCAGCATCGGATCGGCGTCGGCTCGCAGCTCGGCCATCGCCGCCTCGCACGACGGCGGCTCGCGACCGAGCGCGCGGGCGGCCGCGGCGGTGGTGTCGGGATCCGCGGCGTCGTCGAGGAGCGGAAGGACGACGGCGCGGTCATGGTCGGGCAGCAGTGCGTCGAGGGCCTCGGCGAGCACGGCGCGGGTGCGCCGATCGCGCGCGCGGACCAGGACGAGGCCGATCTCGGCGATGCGGTTCTCGCGGAACAGCACGGCCAGGAGCAGCAGCACGGTGTGAATGCCCTCGTCGATGCGCTCGCCCAGCCGGACCAGGACCAGCTCCGGCGCGGACCCTGCGGCCACCGCGGCGTACTGCAGCATCGTCGTGCGGACCTCGCGCACCTCCTGCTCGACGAGTCCGCGCAGCGTCCGCGCGTCGAGATGCATGTCGTGCAGGATCGGCAGCGCCGCATCGTGGATCGCACGGCCGCCGAACGCGAGCCCGTCGAGGAGCGGCTGGATCGCTCCCAGACCGAACGCGCACACGGCGTCGCGGGCAGCCGCGGCCTCGGCCGCGTCGTCCGCACCGAGCCGCGCGACCGCGAGCCGCAGGTGGCGCGCGATCCGCAGGCGGCCGACGTAGCGGACCACGGCCGCGCGGACGCGCGGAGCCTCGTCGTGCGCCTGCGCGAGGATCACGGCTTCGTACGGCGCGACGGCGTCGGCGTGCCGCAGCGCGAGATCGGCGAACGTCTCGACGACGCGGGCGCGGTGCTCTTCGACGTCGAGGCGGCGCGCGAGCACCGCGAGGCGCTGCTCGCGGTGCTCGCGACCGGTGTCGTGGGCGAGCGCCGCACGCCGCATCTCCTCGAGAGCGACGTGGCGAACCGCGGCGTCGTCGCCGGCGAGCAGCGCGTCGTCGACGCCGGCGCCGCCGCGCGCACGGGCGGCGAGTCGAACCGCCGCCGCCGGGTCGTCGGCGAATCGCGCCAGGACCGGGCCGGCGTGCGTCGCCATCGCCAGCTCGGCGTATGCCTGGACGACGCGCGCCCGCGTGAGATCGTCGAGGGCGCCCGCGTCCGCCAGGAGAAGCTCGAGCTCGTGCGCCGCGGCAGGTATCGGGCCGTCGTGCGGGCCGCGCGCGTCGAGCACGCGGTGCAGCGCCGCGACGATGAGCGGTACCGACGCCGCCGGCGCGCGTCGCGCCGCGCGCGCGAGGGCCAGGATGGCGCCCGGACTCTCGGCGACGAGATCGCAGGCGACACGACAGGCGTCCGGATCGTCGCCGACGAGCCGTGCCTCCAGCGCCCGGACCGTCCGGCGGTCGAGCAGCGCCGCCAGCGGGCGCGCGTCGCGCGGACGGATCGGCCATGCGCTCGTCGCCTCGAGCAGCAGCGTCGGGTAGATGCGCCACAGCGCCAGCGTCACGACGAGCCACACGCCGGCGATGGGCAGACCGACGAGACCGACCCACGGCGGCGTGCCGATCGCGAGCGCGCACAGGATGACGACGTTGCCGAGCGCACCCCCCAGCCGGCGGATCGGCCCGTCGATCAGCGCCGTCACCGCGGGCCGCACCGACTCGCGGAAGAGCGTCGTCAGGACCTTCATCGCGGGGTCGAAGATCGCGTGATCCTGGATGCTGGCGCCCGTGACGGCGCCGATGCCGGCCGGGACGTCGAGCCGCACGCCGATGCCGAAGAATCCGATCAGGTAGACGAGGGGCGACAGCGTCGCGGCGAGCGGCACGCCGATGCGGCGGAAGACGACCGTCGTGCCGAGCAGCTGGATCGCCAGCACACCGATGTTGAGGAAACCGCGAAAGGCCGCGTAGAGGGCGAGGAGCCGCTGCTCGCCGTTGGCCCCGCGGGTGGCCTGGTCGGTGACGTACGAGAACTGGAAGTAGAGCATCGGGCCGAGGACGCCGGACAGCAGCGTGCCCAGCGCGAGGAGGCGGAACAGGCGACTCTCGTTCCAGAGGCCGCGCAGCATGGGCAAGGCGCTCGCCGGCGGCGGCTCGCGGCGCGCGCGACGTCCGTGATGGACGCGCAGCGGGCGCACGCGGTCGACGGCGAGCGCCAGGACGGCCGCGAGCCCGAGCGCGCCGGCGGCGACGGGCAACGGCGCGGCCACCCCCGCGGCGCGGCCGAGCAACCCGCAGCCGAAGCTGCCCGCGATGGCGCCGAGCGTGCCGCCCGCCATGATCGGTGCGTAGAGCCGCTTGGCCTGGCGCGCGTTCAGGACGTCGCCGAGCGCAACCCACAGCACGAGGAGCGCGATCGCCTCGACCTGCTTCGACGCGAGCACCAGCAGGACGTACGCGCTCTGCACGCCGTTCTGGACCAGCGCCCAGAGCGGCAGCAGGAGCAGCGCCAGCGCCAACAGCGTCCGCGCGAGCAGACGGCCGTGGTCGACGCGCGACGCGAGGCGGCTCACGGCCCCCGTCGAGACGACCATGCAGAGCGAGCTCGCGAGGAACACGACCGGCAGCCACTCGACGCCGACGCGCTTCAGGAAGAGCGTCTCGGAGACGTTGGCCAGCGAGACGGCCGTCCAGCCGACGAGGAAGCACGTCGCCATCGCCCAGCCGACGACGAGCCGCTCGCCGTGCTCGATGGCCCACCGTCGCTCGCCCGGCGCCGCTGCGGACATCCCGTCCCGCGTCAGGACGCCGCGACGGCGGCCCGGTTCTCACGCACGACGACCACGGCGAGCAGCAGCCACAGCACGCACAAGACGACGTTCGTGAGCAGGAACGACTCGGTCGAGAACGCCAGGACGTGCGCCCCGAGCACGACGGTGAACGCCGCCAGCGCGTCGCCGAGGCGCACGCAGAACGTCTCGACGGCCGGTTTCGCCGTGTACTTCTCGGCCGCCGTCGTGGGCAGCCAGAGCACCTGCTGCGCCGTGTTGTTGATCGAGTAGTTCGTCGCGTTCTCGGCGATCTTCATGACGCGCACGACGGCGAGGATCGGCAGGAACGCCATCGTCGCCGCGCCGAGCAACGCGATCGTCGGCAGGAGGAGCAGGATGGCGCCGAGGCCGCCGTACTTGAGGAGCCGCGACGCGACGAGGGCCTGCAGCCCGAGCGCGCAGACGTTCACCCAGAAGAAGAAGCTGCCGTAGAACGCGGTGGTGCCGGCGCGCACGAACGCCGACGGGTCCGCGACGACCTGGCTCGCCAGGTCGTGCTGGAGCGTGTCCTGGACGACGTGGAACAGGATGTTCTCGCCGTTGGTGTTCACCCAGTGCGTCAGCAGCACGATCCCCGCGACCGCGACGAGGTAGCGGCGGCGCATCACCATGCCGAAGGCGTCGTCGGATTCGTCGCTCGAGGCGGCCGCAGCGGCCGGGCGTCGGACCGGCTGCGGCTGCCCGCCGCCGACGGGCCCGCGCGCGTCGGCGATCGCCATCAACCCGAGCGACGCCGCGAGCGCCACGTTGGCGCCGAGCATCAGCACGCCGCTGTCGAGCATGCCGGCCTTCACCGCAAGCCCGGACAGGTACGCGCCGGCGGCCGCGCCGGCCGTCGCGCCGATCGCGATCAGCGGAAGGATCCGCTTGCCGCGCTCGTTCGAGTAGAGGTCGGCCGCGAACGCCCAGAACTGGGCGACGACGAACACGCCGAACATCCCCACCCAGACGTAGAAGACGATGCCCGTCGCCGGGCCCTGCCCCAACGCGGCCCCCGGTCGCAGGAACCAGAAGACGAGCGCGTTCGACATGCAGAAGAGCGTCGAGCGCACGATGAGCGTGCGGCGCGGCCACCGGGTGGCGAGACGTGCGTACAACGCGACGACGGGGATCAGCACGACGCTCTGGGCGAAGCTCGTGTACGCCTTCACCTCCATCTTGGAGAGACCGAAGACGTCGGAGCCGGCGATCCATCCGTCGCGCAGCGGCTTCACGAAGTAGTACGCACACAGGACGAGGAAGACGTTCGCGAACATCACGATGGCGGTGACGCCCTCGCCCGGCCGCACGTCGGTGAAGAGGCAGAGCAGCCGCTCGAGCGCGGAGCGGTCGGTCCCCGGCCGCGTCGGCATGGTCGGGACGTCGGCGGTCGTCGGGAGCGCGGTGGTCACCATGGGTCGGTGGGCGTCAGTCGTAGCATCCGCACGGCGACGTTAGAAACGCCGCGACGCGGCCGCTCGGACCAACGGGCCGCGGGGTGCGACCTCTGGCCCGTCGACCATGCACGGCCGACGCAGGCATGCCCGCCTGCATGAGGCGCCCCCACGCGAATCGGGCCTCACGACGGCGTCCATCTTGCTATTCACTTCGCCATGCTCTCGCGACGGGCCCTCGGAATCGTGCTGTGCGGCGTCGTCTTCGGCGCGGCGACGGCCGGCGCGTGGTTCTCGACGGCGCCCGTGGTGATCGGGGACTGGGGCGGCGCGGTCACCGAGATGCTGGTCCTCCCCGGCGGGGACATCATCGTGGCCGCCAACGGCGACAACGAGGCCGAGGGCTCCGTCGGCCGACTCGCGGGAGACACGGCCGCGTACACCCGGCTGGCCTTCGACGGCGTCTGCCCGCGGCCGCACGCGATCGCGCGACTCGCCGGTGGCGATCTCGTCGTCTCGGGCTCCCGCAACGGCAACTGCGACGCCGACGCCGGCGACTTCACCGTCATCCGCTACGACGGCGCCACGGACGCGCCGTTGTGGAGCTTCGACGTGCGCGGTCGATCGCGCGCGCTGGTGACGGGTCCCGGCGACATGCTGATCGCCGGCGGGTCCACGGTCGACGGCGACGACGACGTGTTCGGCGTCGTACGCCTCGACCCGTCCGCCGGCACCGCGCTGTGGACCTTCGAGACCGCGGGCCACCGCGCTTTCGCGCTCGCGCTCGACGCCAACGGCGATGTCGTCGCCGGCGGCGGCCTCCCGGCCGCGGACGGCGCGTTCGGGATCGTCAAGCTCGCCGGCGGCTCGGGCGACGAGCTCTGGCGCGACGAGGCCGGCACCCCGGGACGCGTCACAGCGCTGGCGGTCGACGCGAGCGGCGACGTGCTCGGCGCGGGCTCGTACGAGGACGGCCCGACGCGCCATGCGCGCGTCGTCAAGCTCGACGGGAACGATGGCGAGGTGCAGTGGTCGCGCGTGTGGGAGAAGGACCCCGTCGTCCAGAGCGTCGCGCTCGCGCTCGCGCCGAACGGGGACGCGGTCGTGGCGGCGTCGGTCTGCGATCCGGACTGTCGCTGGCTCGTCCAGCGCCTCGCCGCCGCCGACGGCACGACGGTCTGGGCGGCGCTCGACACGATCGACACCGTGATCGAGGGCCACGCGCGATCCGTCGCGCTGGCAATCGACGGGGACGTGCTCGTCACCGGACGCAGCCCCGCCGGAATCACCACGCTGCGGCTCGCCGGCGTCGACGGCACGGTCCGCTGGCGCAGCGACCTCGAGCCGTTCTGCCCGGGCATCGCGACGTCGTCGCAGGGGACGGTCGTCCGCCCCCTGCCGAGCGGCGACGTCGCCGTCGGCGGCGCCGCCTGTGGCCATCCCGACGAGATCTTCGAGACGCCGACCGTCGCCACGCTGCGGGGCGACGACGGCTCGATCCTCCCCGACCCGATGCCGACCACCACCACGACCACGGTACCGGGCGCGACCACCACGACGACGCAGCCGCCGTCGATGTGCGCGCGCCTGCGCGACGCCGGCTGCATGGACCCGGGCGCCCCCAGAGGCGTCCGTCGACGTGTGGCCGCGCTGTGCAGCGGCGAGGGATCGCGACCCGGTGTCGGCCGGCGCCTCGCACGGCGTGCCGAGCGTCTCGCGCGCCGCGGTCGGCTCCCGGAGCGCTGCGCGCGGACGCTCGCCCTGCACCGTCGCGCCGGCGGCGGTTGACTCGATGTGGGAGTGCGCGTAGCCGCCCTCCATGGCCGAAGGACGCGCATCGTTCACCACCATGGAGCAGAGCACGGGCGACGACTGGGCGATCATCACGTCGCACTTCGTCGGGGGCTTCGCCCAGGCGCTCCCCGACCGGCTGATCGCCCACCTCCGCCTGCTCGACGGCGACCATGCGGGCTTCGCCGTCGACCGGCTGACGCACTCCCTGCAGACCGCGACGCGCGCGCTGCGCGCGGGCGAGGACGACGAGTACGTCGCCTGCGCGCTGGTGCACGACATCGGCGACACGCTCGGCTCGTGGAACCACGCCGACGTCGCGGCCGCGATCGTGAAGCCCTTCGTCTCGCCCGAGAACCACTGGATGGTGGAGCAGCACGCCGTCTTCCAGGGCTACTACTTCTTCCACCACATCGGCGGCGATCGGAATGCGCGCGAGCAGTTCCGGGGCCACCAGTGGTTCGATCGCACCGCCCGCTTCTGCGAGCTGTACGACGGCCCGGCATTCGATCCGCGGGGCGAGACGCTTCCGCTCGAGGAGCTCGCGCCCGTGCTGCGACGCGTGTTCGCCTTCCCCAAGCAATCGATCTATCGGGGCGATGGGCGCGGCGACGGCGCCTGACGCGTCGCGAGCGCGCGCCAGCACACGGCCAGCGCCAGCGACGCGGCGCCGAACGCCTGGATCGCCGCGACGACTGCACGCCGCACCGGCAGGCGGAGCGCACCGAGCGTCCATGCCGACGGCGGCGTCTGCACGACACCCGCCACCACGGCCACGGTCGCCGCAAGCACGAGCAGCAGCACGATGGCGGCCTTCGTCGCGGGTGTCAGCACCGGGACCGCCGGCTGCGCGATCTCGGGCCGATCGCGCAGCGCCGCCCACGTCCACCGCGACAGCAGCGCGACGCCGACGACCGTGCTCGCGTGCTGCAGCAGCTTCCACACGGCGACGTCGAAGTCGCTGATGCGGAACAGATGCGTGCGTAGCGACGGCAGGAGCTTCACCGGCAGCGTCTCGGCGTGCGTGAACGCGTCCCAGCCGACGTGCGTCAGCGCGCCGGCGATCAGCGACAGCACGACGCCGAGCACGGGAACCGGCGGGAAGCCGGCGCGGATCGGCGGCAACCGTCGCTGCACGTGCGCCGGCAGCAGTGCCGCGGCCGGCACCTTCACCAGCAGGTGGAAGACCGCGTACGCCAGCAGCCCGACCGGCAGGCAGAACCAGAACACGCCGGCGACCGAGTGGCTCGCCGGCTGCGACACGCGCAACGGCAGGAAGTAGACCGTGTCGGGCGTCAGGCTGCCGATGATCAGCGCCGACAGGACGCCCCACCGGCCGAAGAGGCGGCGGAGCGGGACCGCCGCGGCGGGATGGGCGAGCGTGAACGGCACGTCCGTCGATGATGCCCCGGCGCGTTGCGGGTGCAAAGCACCAACCGGCGCACGGCGGATGCGTCAGTCGCCGAGGGCGATCCCGTCCGATCGGGGATCGCATCCGGCCAGCAACCCGTCGGGCAGCACGCGGATCGCGTGCGCGTGCCCGGCCAGCTCGGGCACGGCGAGCGGAGCGGTCGCCACCCCGGGCGGCAGCGCCCCCGCGAGCGGTGGAAGCCCCTCCTCGACGAGCAGCACGCCCGGCTCGAGGATCCAGCGCGGCGCCGCCACCGCCCGCTGCGGCTCTTCGCCGGCGACGAGCATGCGGGCGAGCAGCTGAAGATGGATGTGCACCTGCCCCTCGCCGCCCATCGTGCCGAAGACGATCTCGGGGCGCTCCGCGCGCACGGCCATGCCGGGCGCCAGCGTGTGGATCGGCTTCGCACCGCCGCGATAGCTCGCCGGCGTGTGGAACGCGCCGCGGTTGTGCAGCAGGACGCCGGTGCCCGGAACGACCACGCCGCTGCCGAACGCCCGGAACAGGCTCTGGTTCAGGCTGACGGCCATCCCGTCGGCGTCGACGACGCAGAGGTAGACGGTGTCGCCGCCGCGGGTGACCGCCTCGGCGGCGGCAATGAGCCGTGCATGGAAACCCACGGCGTCGGGGCGCAGCCCGTCGATCGACGCGAGACGGCGCACCATGTCCAGCACGAGGTGCCCGCGGCTGTTCGGCGGCAGCTCGCACACGTCCACCCCGGCCCATCGTGCACGCAGCGGCTCGACCCACTCCGCGGTCTGCCCCGCGAAGTCGCGCGGCGTGAACGGCGCAGGCGCGGCTACGGCCACCGGACCGTCGTAGAACTCGTCGAGGTGGGCCAACACGTCCGCGAGCTCGGGCTGCACGAGCGGTCCCTCCGCGAGGAAGATGCGCGCGGCCTCCGCGTCCGCCGCGAGGAGCCCCTCGCACCAGCGCGTGATGCGCGCGAGCCCGCGGCTGCGCGTCACACCGTCGCGCGCGAGGCGGATCGCCGGCTCGGCGAGCGCACGCAGCGGTCGCGTTCCGAAGCGCTGCGCGAGCGCGCGCCACCCGGCCGGCGCGCCGGGGACGGTCGCCGAGCCGATGCCCAGCTGCGGGACGATGCCGTCGTCGGGCAGCCTCGTCGCCGCCGGCAGTGCGCCGCTGGCGTTCAGGCCCACCAGCGTGCCGCGGTCCCACACCTGCGCGAGGAGATCGCCGCCGACGCCGCACATGTGCGGGTAGGCGACGGCCAGCGCCAGGTTCGTCGCGATCGCCGCGTCGACGGCATTGCCGCCGCCGCGCAGCACGTCCCGCCCGATCTCGGACGCGAGCGTCAGCGGCGAGCAGACGGCGTGACGGCGGAAGCGCGGCACGGCATCACACGGCGATCGTCGTCGCGACCGCTTTCTCCGACAGCGCCCACAGCCGATCGGCGTTCGCCGGATCGATCGCGTACGACTTCACGCCGAAGAGCGCGTTCGGCTCGTCGTTGACGTCCGCGACGTGGCAGTCCTCGAGGTAGACCGCCCCCTTCCCTTCGAGCTCCGGCGCGGTGGCCGCGAACACCGACGTCGCCGCGCCGGCCTCGACCGTCTTGAACTGCAAGCCGGTGGAGCCGCCGCGCGACTGCAGGAACTTGATGTCGTCGGGCACGAGATGCCGCGCCAGCTCCGTCATGATCGCGCCCGGGTGCAGCGCCATCGCGCGGATGCCCTGGGACGACAGCCGGCGATCGAGTCCGACCGCGAAGAGGATGTTCGCGGTCTTCGATTGCCCGTAGCTCTGCCATTTGTCGTACGGGCGTCGCTCGAAGTGCGGGTCGTCGAAGTCGACCGGAGCGATGTGATGGCCGCGCGAGCTCACCGACACGATGCGGGCGGGCGCGCCCTTGCGGAGCGCGGGCAGGAGCAGCCCCGTCAGCAGGAAGTGGCCCAGGTGATTCGTGCCAAGCTGCATCTCGAACCCGTCGGTCGTGTGGGCGAGCGGGCACGCCATCACACCGGCGTTGTTCACGAGGACGTGCAGCGTGTCGTACGTCGCGAGGAAGCGCTGCGCGAAGTCGCGGACGCTCCGCAACGAGCCCAGCTCGACGGACTCGACGGACACCTGCGGATTGCCGGTGCTCTCACGGATGCCCTGGGCCACGGCCTCGCCCTTCGGCACGTCGCGCGCGGTCAGGACGACCTCCGCGCCGTGGGCGGCGAGCGCGCGTGCCGTCTCCTGGCCGATGCCGCTCGACGCTCCGGTGACGAGCACCCGCTTGCCGGTCAGGTCGATCCCCTCGAGGACCTCGTCGGCCGTCGTCGCCGCGCCGAAGCTCGCTGCGTTGCGCATCGTGCGTCCCCCCCTCCGCGGCGATACACGCGCGCGGGCAGCGTTGCCATACCCGTGGTAAGGAACGCGCCGGGATGCTCACGCTCTCCTCCTACCCGTCGCTCTTCGGCGTCGCCGACAACAACCCGTTCGGGCTCGAGGTGTACGCGTTCCTCCGGCTGTGCGGCATCGCCTTCGCCATCTACGGGTTCGTCGCGAACATGTGGCTCTACGACATCGACACGCCGCTGAAGGCGTTCCTGTCCGCATGTCCCCACGTCGTCGCGCACTGCGAGGCGATCCACGCGGCCGTGGGGACCGCCGCATCGTGAGCGCCGTCGACGCGGTCGTCGTCGGCTCCGGCCCGAACGGGCTGGCCGCGGCCGTCGAGCTGGCGCGCGGCGGCGCGTCCGTCGTCGTGCTGGAGACGCGCGAGAGCATCGGCGGCGGCACACGGGTGGCCGAGCTGACGCTGCCGGGATTCGTGCACGACGTCTGCTCGGGGTGTCACCCGATGGGCGTCGTCTCGCCGTTCTTCCGCGGGCTCGATCTCGAGTCGCACGGGTTGCGCTGGATACGGCCGCCGGCGTCGGTCGCGCATCCGCTCGACGGCGAGCCCGCGGTGATGCTGCGTCGCTCGCTCGACGACACCGCGGCGGCGCTCGGCGAGGACTCGGAGACCTACCGGCGCACCTTCGCCCCGTTCCTGCGCGATCCGCACGGCCTGCTCGCGGACCTGCTGGGACCGCTGCGATGGCCGAGTCACCCGTTCCTCATGGCGCGCTTCGGCATCGCCGGTCTGCTGCCGGCCACCGTTCTGCTGCGCGCGCGCTTCCGTGGCCCGCGCGCCCGCGCGGTGCTCGCCGGCTGCGCCGCGCACTCGATCCTGCCGTTCGACCGCCCACTCACGGGCGCCGTCGCGTTGATCTTCACGCTCACCGCGCACGTCGACGACTGGCCCGTGGCGGCGGGCGGCTCGCACGCGATCACCGGCGCGCTCGCGTCGCTGCTGCGATCGCTCGGCGGCGTCATCGAAACCGGCGTCCACGTGCGCCGGCTAGCCGAGCTGCCGCCGGCACGGGTCGTCCTGTTCGACACGAGCCCCGCGCAGCTGGCGGACATCTGCGGCCCGGCGCTCCCGGACGGATACGTGCGGCGGCTCCGGCGCTTTCGCTACGGTCCCGGCATCTTCAAGCTGGATCTCGCGCTCGACGGTCCGATTCCCTGGAGCGATCCCCGCTGCCTCGAGGCGTCGACCGTCCACGTCGGCGGCACGTTCGACGAGCTCGCCGCCGCGGAGGCGGCGGTCGCGCGCGGCGAGCATCCCGATCGGCCCTTCGTCATGGTCGTCCAGCAGTCGCAGTTCGACGCCACGCGCGCGCCCGCGGGCAAGCACACGGGGTACGCGTACTGCCACGTGCCGCCGGGGTCGACCGTCGACTATACGGACGTCGTCGAGCGCCAGATCGAGCGCTTCGCGCCCGGCTTCCGCGACCGGATCCTCGCGCGGCACCGCATGTGGCCGGCGGATCTCGAGCGCGACAACCCCAACTACGTGGGCGGCGCCATCACGGGCGGCGCCACCGAGCTGTCGCAGTTCTTCACGCGGCCCGTCGCGCGCCTCGATCCGTACTCGACGCCGAACCCGCGCATCTTCCTCTGCTCGGCGTCGACACCGCCGGGTCCCGGCGTGCACGGCATGTGCGGGTATTTCGCCGCGCGCAGCGCGCTCCGGCGGCTGGGTGCGCCGTCGTCGACGGCGACCGCGTTCCCGTGATACCGGCCTCGCGACGCATGACGCCCGACACCGACCTGCCCCCCTACGAGCCGTCGCGCATCATCGCCGCGCCCTTCCCCGAGCGCGTGCGCCTCGTCTGCCGCACGTGGGCGTCGCAGGTGTTCCCGAACCCGCCGATCGTCCTCGTCATCTACTGGCTCAAGTACCTGCTCCTCTTCGCAGGCGGCTGGGCGTTCTTCGTGTCGTTCTCCGCGGGCTATCCGGGCTTCACCAGCTTCGAGTGGGCCTTCATGCCGATCGCGTTCCAGAAGGCCATCGTCTGGGCGATCTTCTACGAGATCACCGGGTTCGGGTGCTCGCAGGGGCCGATGAACGCGCGCTTCAAGCCGCCGATCGGCGGCTTCCTCTGGTTCCTGCGCACGGGCACGACGAAGCTGCCGCTCTTCCCCGGCAGCCCGGTCTTCGGCGGCATCCGTCGCACCTGGCTCGACGTCGCGCTCTACGCCGCGACACTGATCGTGCTGCTCCGCGCGCTGATCGCGCCCGAGATCACCGACTGGATGCTGCTGCCGGCGTGCCTGCTGATCGCGATTCTCGGGGTGACGGACAAGACGCTCTTCCTCGCCGCACGCGCGGAGCACTACTGGGTGGCGCTCGTCTGCCTCACGGCCGCGAGCCACGACCTGCTGTGGATCTCCGCCTGCAAGGTCGTGTGGGTCGCGATCTGGTTCTGGGCCGCGACGTCCAAGCTGAACCACCACTTCCCGTCGGTCATCATGTTCATGGTGAACAACGGGCCGTTCGCCCCGCCCGCGTTCAAGAAGAAGCTCTTCCGGTCCTACCCCGACGACCTGCGGCCGTCGCAGCTGGCGGCGACGATGGCGCACTTCGGCACGCTGGTGGAGTACTCGATCCCGGTCGTGCTGCTGACGAGCGACGGCGGCTGGCAGACGATCGCCGGCCTGCTGATGATGACGTCGTTCCACGGTTTCATCGGGCTCAACAACCCGAGTGGCATGCCCGTCGAGTGGAACATCCTGATGATCTGGGGCGGATGGTTCCTGTTCGGGTTCCATCCGGACGCGGCCGTCACGGCGATCGCGTCGATGCCGTTCCTCGTCGCCTTCCTGGCGTTCTGGCTGGTGCTGGTGCCGGCGTACGGGAACGTCGTGCCGTCGCGCGTCTCGTTCCTGCTGGCGATGCGCTACTACGCCGGCAACTGGGCGTACAACATCTGGCTCGTCCGTCGCGACGCGCTGCCCAAGCTGAACCGCCTGAAGAAGTTCACCGGGACGATGCGCGAGCAGCTCGCGACGCTGCTGCCCGACGCGCAGCAGGTCGACATCGCGTGCGCGATGTCGCTGGCGCACCGCTTCCTCCATCTCGAGGGACGACCGCTCCTCGAGGCGTTGCCGCAGGCGGTCGACGACATCGACGCCTACGAGTGGATGGACGGCGAGGTCTTCGGCGGCATGGTGCTCGGCTGGAACTTCGGCGACGGGCATCTGAACGGCACGCAGCTGCTCGACGCCGTCCAGCAGCAGTGCGGATTCGAGGACGGCGAGGTACGCGTCGTCATGGTCGAGTCGCAGCCGCTGTTCGGCCCCACCATGAAATGGACGATCGCCGACGCGAAGCGCGGGGTCATCGCCGAGGGCGAGACCGCGATCGCGCCGATGCGCGACGTCATGCCGTGGCCGACGGGCGCCTGCGCGGAGGCGCTGGGCGGGGCGCGGCGGGAGTCGGCGTAGAGCGGAGGACCGGACGCTCTCGTCCGTGGGAATGCGGTCGCCGAGGTGCCGGCGCTGTTGGGAACGCCGGCCCGTGATGGCGGGGCGTCCGGCATGGCACGCCGCTGGCTTGGTAACGGTTCAGGGGGAAGGAGGTTCACCATGTTGGTCGGACTCTACCGGACCAAGGCCGAGCTCCAGCGCGCCATCGGCGAGCCGCTGCACTGCGAGCCCGACAACCTGCTCATGAGCGAGTACCGTCCCTTCGGCACGATGGCCGTCCGGGGAGCGAACCTCAGCCCGGAGCCAACCTGGTACGCCGAGGTCACCCTCATCGACGGGCGTATCGTTCGCGTCGAATAGGAGCGCGCGACCGCCGCGTCAGGCGGCGACGCGCGGCGACGGCCAGCGATGGACGGGCTCCCCGCCGGCCGACAGCTCGCGGTAGCGCAGCAGCATGGCCTCCAGGGCCGCGGGGCGGTCGCATCCGGACGACGCGGCGAGCAGCATGCCCGCCTGCCAGCGCGCACCCGTTTGCCCCGACGCCGTGCGCGCAGCGATGACGTCGAGCAGCGCGTCGACCTCGTCCGCTGCGACCCCCGCCTCGACGAGCCCTGCCCGCGCCTGCGGCAGGAGGCGCGGCACCAGCGCGGTCGCCCGATGGCGGTGTGGCGACGGCGCCGCGTCGCTCGGCCACAGCAGCTCCGCGTCGACGCCGTCGCGGCCGGCAGCGTAGAAGTTGCGGCGCGCTTGGCCGAAGGTCAGGCGCGTCACGAGCCGATCGGCATCGTGCGCGAGGGCGAGCGTCAGCCCGAGCAGGAAGGCCGCGTTCGCGAGCATGTCCGTGACGGTCGGCCCTGCCGGCAACGCTCGGAGCTCGATGCGGAGATGGCCGCCGCCCGCGGGGTCGTACACGGCGCGGTTCCAGCGCCACACGGTGCCGTGGTGCAGGCGCAGCTCGTCGAGCCGCGGAACGCGGCCCGCGGCGGCCGCCGCGACGGGATCCTCCGGGCTCACGGCCGCGAGCAGCGGCGCGTGGATCGCGACGCTCTCGGCGAAGAGCTCGGCCGCGCCACGGCGCGCCCACCCGTGGCCGAAGCTCACGCGTCCGGGGCGCCAGTCGTCTTCGGCGGCGTCGATGCGGTCGTCGACGGACTGCCGGTAGAGCGCGAGACGCGTCTCGTCCCAGAGTCGATGGCCGAGGAAGGTCGGCGAGTTCCCTGCGACCGCGAGCACTGGCGCGATCGCGATCTGCGCCGCGTTGTACGTCGCCGCGAAGCGGTCCGGCGCGACCTTGAGATGGACCTGCCACGACGTGTTCGCACCCTCGAACGTCACGTCGTCGCAACGGGCGACGAGCGGCTCCGGCCCGTCGATGGCGATCTCGAACGGCGCGCGACGCAGGCGCCGCAATCCGTTCGACAGCGCGCGATAGCGCGCGCTGCGCGTGAGCGCGTCGGCGCTGAGATCCGCCGCACGCAGCGTGGGCAGGATGCCGACGGCGACGATCTGGGCGCCGTGGCGGGCGGCACCGGCGCGGACCGCCGCCAGCACCGCGTCGAGATCGGTGCGCAGCGCCGTGAAGGGCCGCCCCGCGAGGCCGACGGGCGCGGTGTTGCACTCGAGATTGAAGCGATCGGTCTCGAGCGTGACGTGCGGATGCCGCACGCTGTCCAGCACCGCATGGTTGTACGGGAGCGCGTGGCCACGGTCGTCGACGAGGCAGAGCTCGAGCTCCGCGCCGATCGTCGGCGGCCCCACGCCGAAGCCGGGGCGGCGGAGCAACTCGTCGAGGATGCCGAGGCTCTGCTCGAGCCGAAGCGCGAACGTCGCGAATTCGTCCTCGGAGAAGACGTCGCGGTCGACCTCGAGACCCATCGCGGTGCGTCTAGCGAGGCGGCCGCATGGAGTCCAGGCGCGATCGATCGCGGGGCATCAGGCAGCCGACATCCGGGCCCGCGAACGACGCGGCGGCGGCAGCGCGCGATCGAGCCAGTCGACGCCGCAGGCTCCGGCGCGGAGCGCCGGCTGCGACAGCAGCGCGAGCAGCTCCGCGCGATTCGTCGTGGCGCCCTCGAGCTCGACCATCGTCTCCTCGAGCGCGCACACGAGTGCGCGCAGCGCCTGCCGGCGCGTCGATGCCGTCGCGACGATCGACATCAGCGTCCGCTCGCCGGCGCCTGCCATCGCCTGCCCTTCCGGCACGACGTCCTCGAACCGAACCCCGGGGTGCGACGGCGTGCGTACCCGCGTCACGCGCGCCGGACGGTGACACGCTCCGGTGACGACGTCCAGCCGCACGCCGACGGCACGGCACGGTGCGGGCACGGGCGCGCGGTCGAGCCGCGCTCCACGGGCGACGTGGAGCTGCAGCGCGGCGAGGTCGAGACGGGAGACCGCCTCGACCACCGCGTGGTCCGCGGGAACGCACGGCTCGAGCTCGAAGAAGCTCGCCTGCCGGGTCGACGGGTCGAAGTGGAACGCGACCGTCCCCACGCTCTCGTAGCCGGCGGCCCGCCCGACGCGGACCGCCGCGGCGCGCAGCGCCCGATCCTCGCGTGGCGACAGCACAGGCGACGGCGCCTCGACGACGAGCCGTCGGCCCGCGCGCTGGACGCTGCCGTCGCGCACGCCGACCGCCCACACGGTGCCGCGCCGATCGCCGACGATGTCGACGTCGATCTGGCGAGTACCGCCGGTCGCGCGTGCGAGGAACACGGTGGGATCGCCGGTGGCGGTCCGTGCCGCCGCCACGGCGTCGGCGAACCCCGCGACCAGTCCCGCCTCGTCGTGGATTCGCGCGACCGCCGCGCTCCGTCCCGCCGTCGGCCAGAGCGCGACGGGATATCCGATCGCGCGCGCATAGTGTCGCGCGGCCTCGAGGCTGGCGACCGCGCCGCCGCTCCATGCGCCCACGGGGACCCCCGCGCGCTCGGCCAGGCACCGGATGCCGATACGGTCCTCGACGAGCTGCCGGACGACCAGCGGCGGGCCGATGACGTCGATGCCGATCCGCCGGCAGGCGGCGGCGGTGATCGCCGCCGTCGCATACGACTCCCAACCGACCCAGGCTGCGTCGACGCCGGCGGTGCCGAGCGCGCCGGCCAGGTCGTCGCCGGAAAACGCGGGACGCCCGTCGTGTGCGCGCCAGAGATGGGCGACGTCGAGGCGGACCACGTCATCGGCGTGCGGAAGGACCGGCGTATCCGTCTCGTCACGCGCGACGACCGCGACCGCCTGCATCGTCGTCGCATGGCGCGCGTTGTACTCATGGATCGCCCGGATCAGGCGCAGTGCCGCCTGCCCCCGGTCGACGATCGCGATGCGAGTGAGCTCGAGCACCTCCGACGGGCCTCCGGCGCGACGTCTAGCGCAGCGCCGACCGGCGGCGCTGTCGCCTGCACGACACCCGAGCAGCCGCTAGGAGAGCACGGGAACCGCGACGCGCCGGAGCGCCTCGCGACTGGGCACCAGGAGGAAACGTCCCCGCCGCGCGACCAGGCCGCTGCCGTCGAGCTCGCGGAGGATCGCGTTGACGGTCTGCCGGGTCGCACCCACCAACGTGGCCAGCTCCTCCTGCGTGACGGACAGCTGGACGAGCCGACCCTCCGGCACGTCGCGGCCGTAGTCCTCCGCGAGCTGAAGCAGGACGCGGCCGAGTCGCGAGCGCGCGTCACGGAACACGAGATCCTCGACCCGGCTCTCGACCCGCTTCAGCCGCGAGCCGACCTGCTTCGTCACCTGGAAGGCGACCCCCGGGTGGTTGCTCAGGACGGCGCGCATCGCGTCCCGCTCGATCCGCCAGACCCGACTCGGCTGGACCGCCTGCGCCCAGCTCTCTCGCTCGCAGTCCGAGAACGCCGCCAGCTCGCCGAATATCTCGCCCGGATTGACGTAGCCGAACGTCGTCTCCGCGCCGAGCTCCGAGGCGCGGTAGATGCGCACCAGGCCGGACTCGAGGAGGTATACGGACGCGGGGACGCGCGTGGGTCCGAAGACGATGTCGCCGGCGTCGTAGCTCGCCGTCGACGCCCGCGCGCGGAGCGCGTCCGCGTCCGCCGGCGACAGCTCACCCAACCAGTCGAAGTTGTGGAGGTGCCAGAAGTCGTTCATGGCCAGCCCACCGGCGGGCGCCACCCTCCCACAGCGACTTTTTCCAGTCCAGGGTGGAGCGCTCACGCGTTGGACGCCAGGCCAAGCCGGGTGGCGCAGTCGCCGGGCTCGACGCCCGGCGCGGCCGCCGATGACGCCGCCGCGCCGGCGAGCGCCGCGCCGCCGATCCGGACGATGCGCCAGTCGCCGAACGGCGTCCCGAGTCCGCTGTTCACGATCAGCGCGACCGCGAGCTCGCGCGACGGGTCGGCCCAGGCGCCGGAGCCACCGAAGCCGAAATGTCCGAACGCATGCCGCGGCACACCGCGGCTCGTGAGGACGCCGTGGTAACCCAGCCGCCAGCGCATGTCGAAGGGGATGACGACCAGTCGCGGCGCCGGCGGCTGGACGGTGGTCGCCCGCCGCAGCGTCGCGTCCGACAGCAGCCGCACCCCGTCGAGGGTGCCACCGCCCGCGAGCGCGGCGTACATCCGCGCCAGCGAACGCGCAGTGAAGAGCCCGTTCGCCGCCGGGATGGCCGCCCGGAGCGTCTCGGCGGCGCCGAAGTCGAACGCCCGGATGCCGCGCGGCGCGAGCGCGTCGAGCATACTGTCGAAGTCGACGTCGACACCCGCGAGGCGCAACGCCCGTCGCACGGCGGCCGCCGGGACGCCCGCGAACCAGGTCGACACCCAGTGGGCCGTCGCCAGGTCCGGGATGGGCAGCGGGCCGCGCGGCGCCCACAGCAGCCGTGCGGCGTGCGGCAGCGCCGCCTCCGTCGCACCGATGTGGAGCCCGTCGCAGTCGAGCGGCTCGGCGATCAGCTCGCGAACCAGCCGCGTGAACGGCTGCCCGGTCACGCGCTGGGCGATCTCGCCGACCAGAAACCCGAACGTCAGACCGTGATAGCCGGTACGCGCGCCGGGCGCATGGACCGGAGCCGCGCGTTCGATCGCGCGGATCATGAACGCCCAGTCGAGCATCCGGGAAGCGCCGTCGATCATCTGCCGGATGTGGTAGAGGCCGGACTGGTGGCAGAGCACCTGGCGCACCGTGATCGCCGCCTTGCCGGACTGCGCGAACTCGGGCCAGAAGCGCGCGACCCGGTCGTCGTAGTCGAGCAAGCCGCGATCGACGAGGACGTGCAGCAGCGTCGCCGCGACGCCCTTGGTGGTGGAGAACGACGGCGCCATCGTCTCGCGCCGCCACGGGGCGCCGGCGGCATCGGTCGTGCCGCCCCAAAGATCCGCGACGCAGCGGCCGCGATGGTACACGCAGACCGCGGCGCCACCATCCTGGTCCGCGAGCTGCGCGCGCAGGGCATCGGCGACGGGGGTGAACGCGGGATGCAGCCAGCCGTCGAGCTCCACCGCGCGCCGACGGCGCGGCCAGATGGCGTCAGTCACCGGCACGAATCCCCCAGATAGACCTGCGAGACGTAGTCGTCGAGCATGCGGTCCGCGGAGAATCCGTGCAGCGCCGTACGGAGCGACGCCCGGACCCGCTGCAACCAGGCGCGCGGCAGTCCGTCGGCGTCGCGCTCGGCGAACGCCGGCACGATCTCGCGCTCGATCAGCTCGAGCACGAGGTTCGCGTGCCGTCGGTCCTGCGCCTCGTGGTCCGGATCGACGTCGCCTTCGACGGCCCAGCCGTTCGTGCCGTCGTAGGCCTCGGCCCACCACCCGTCGAGCACGCTCAGATTGATGCCGCCGTTCAGCGCGGCTTTCATACCGCTCGTCCCGCTGGCCTCGAGCGGGGGGCGCGGGACGTTCACCCAGACGTCGCAGCCCGCCACGAGATGGGCGGCGATCGCCATGTCGTAGTCGTGGAGGTACGCGATGCGCTCGGCGACGAACGGCACCCGCTTCTCGCGAAAGAGCTGCTGCACGATCGTCTTCGCCTGGTCGTCCTGCGGATGCGCCTTGCCGGCGAGCAGCATCTGGAGCGCACGCGGCCCGGTGAGCAGGCGCAGCGACCGCTCGCTGTCGTACGTGAGCAGGTGAAGTCGCTTGTACCCCGCCAGGCGGCGCGCGAAGCCGATCGTGAGACGGTCGGGATCGAACGCGCGCGTCGCCGCTTCGACGTACTCCGGCGCTTCGCTGCGGGCGAGACGGTCCCACGTCGCGCGCTCCCGTACGATCTCGACCAGTCGGCCGCGCAGCGTCCGCCGCACGGCCCAGAGCTCCGCGTCCGACACGGCATCGAGCCGCGCCGCCGCCGCCGCGGGACGCCGCAGCCAATCCGGCCCGACGTGGCGCTCGATGAGCGCGCGCATGGGGGACGCCATCCACGTGGCGACGTGCACGCCGTTCGTCACGTGACGGATCGGCACCTGGTCGACGGAGCGCTCCGGATACATGCGCTGCCACATCTGCCGGGCGACGGCGCCGTGCCGGCGGCTGACGCCGTTCGCGGAGCGGCTCATGCGCAGGCCGGTCACCGTGAGGCCGGGACGTTCGGCGCGATCGCCCGGCACGACGCGCCCGATGCCGTGCAACGTTTCCCAGTCGACCCCGAGCCGTTCCGCCATGCCGTCGAGCGCCCGACGGATCTCGTCGGACCCATACGTCTCGTTGCCGGCCTCCACCGGCGTGTGGGTCGTGAACACGGTACGGCCCCGGACCTCCTCGAGCGCGGCGTCGAATCGCGCGCCCCGCACGATCGCGTCTTCCATCGGAACGAACGGCGCCAGGCCGGCATGCCCCTCGTTCAAGTGGATCACGCTCGGGTCGAGTCCCATCGTGCGCAGCGCCTGCATGCCCCCCAGACCGAGCAACGCGTACTGCGCGAGGCGCACGGACCGATCGCCGACGTAGAGGCGCGCGGTGATCCAGCGGTCGATCACGGCGTTCTCCGGGCGGTCCGCGTCGAGGAGATAGAGGGGGACGCGGCCGACGTCGACGCGCCACACCTGGGCCGCGACCATACGCCCACGGATCGGGACCGAGACGGTGAGCGGCTCGACGCCGTCGCGGGTGACGAGCGCCGCCGGCAGGAGCTGCGGATCGGTGTCGATCCAGTACTCGTGCTGCCAGCCCGTCGCGTCGATGCGCTGCCGGAAGTAGCCCTGCCGGTAGAGCAGGCCCACGCCCACCATCGGCAGGCCGCGATCCGACGCGGCCTTCAGCAGGTCGCCGGCGAGGACACCGAGCCCGCCCGCATAGATCGGCAGCGACGGATGGATGCCGTACTCGGCGCAGAAGAACGCGACGGGACGTGCGCTCGTGATCGGGCCGACGCTCGCCGGCGGCGGCTCGCCGAACACGCGCTCTTCGAGCGCCTGCGCACGGCGCCGCAGGTCCGGATCGGCCGCGGCCCGATCGAGCGACGCATGCGCCGACTCCTGCAGCAGCCGCACCGGGTTCTGCTGGCAGACGGCCCACCGGTGTGCGTCGACCGCCGCGAACAGCTCGGCGCCTCCTGCCGTCCACGACCACCGGTAGTCGTAGGCGAGCCGTGCGAGGGGCGCGAGCAGCGCCGGGAGCCGCGCGGCGAGCTGGTCGGCGGCACGACGGACGTCGGACGAGCCCGGCGCCGGGCTCCAGCCCGTCACTCGCGCTCCCGGACCGTTGCGGGATGGATCAGGGCGAGGTCGTAGGCGTGATCTCTCGGCACCACGATGCGGCCGTGATCGCCCGGCTTCGACAGCTCGCTGCCCGGCAGCACGAGCGCACGGGGAATCACGACCCGGCGGCCCTCGTGCTGCACGATGATCGCCGACGCGAGCTCGCCGATCATCGTCACGTGCTCCACTACCAACGGGGTCGTCACCATCCGCTCCATCTCGGATCGTCGCTGACAGAATCCTACTCCAAGATCGGGGCCAAGAATGTCGGATAGCCGACAGCGCGACGCGTCGCGCGCGCGCTATGGCCGGCGGATCGAACCGACATGAGCATGAGGCCACCCGACCAGCCGAGCGCACCGGCGCATGCTCCGGGACCTGAGAGCAAGCCGCTTCCAACGAACGGCAAGTTCCTTCAAGACCAGCCGCGCGCGCGCCGTGTAGGTCTCACCGCGGTGTCGATCCTCCGTTTTCCCACAGATGCATCTGGGGGCGGTCCGTCGTCGCAATCGTGCGAAACCGATCTGCCATGCGGCGCGACGAGCCGACGCACGGCGGTGGTACGTCCGTTGCTCCGCGACCGGCTGGAGGGTGGCATGAGGGCCGTCGCGCAGCCGGACACGAACGCCCACGCATGGACGCGCATCTCGGTGGCAGTCGAGCACCGCGCCCTTTGCGACGGCTTCACCGCGCTCGGTGACGGGCCCGCCGTCATCGCCAGCGTCGGACGTCCCCTGCTGGTTCACGACACGGCCGACGGGCGCCCGCCGATCCGCCTCGCACGCGGCGACGCCTGCATCGTCGCGGCGGGCGACCGGGAGACGACGCGGTGGGCGGGCGAGGCCGCGATCGTCCGGCTCGGTCCGCACGCGCTGCGGGAGCTCGCGCACGTCCACGACGTCGATCTCGTCCCCACGCGGCGGACGCGCGACGTGCCGCTGCACGCGCTCATCACGCTGCTGCTCCTCGAAGCGGAGACGGGCGCGGACCAGGGCGCCGCCGCGTATCGCGAGGCGCTGGAGACCGCCCTCGCCGTTCACCTGGTACGGAGGTTCGGCGTCGCCGGGGCCACGGCCGATCCGGCGATCGAGCGGGCCCTGCGCTTCGTCGACGCCAATCTCGCCCGACCGCTGCGGCTCGCCGACCTCGCACGCGCCGCGCATTTGAGCGCCTGCCACTTCGCGCGGCGGTTCAGGGCGGCGATGGGCGTCCCGCCGCACGAGTGGATCGTCCAGCGGCGTATCGAGCACGCGCGGCACCTCCTCCAGGCCAGGCCCGTGCTGCCGCTGGCCCGCATCGCGGCCCTCGTCGGCTTCGCCGACCAGAGCCACTTCACGCGGCAGTTCCGCCGTCGCACGGGAACCACCCCACACCGCTTCGCGGAGGCGATCGTGCTGGGGCGCTGCGCGTGACACCGCCGGCCGGTCCTCTCTTCGCGTCGCCGCCCGTCGAGCCCGCGGTCGACTGGACCCACGTGCTGCCGCTGCTCGTGGCGGCTCCGGCGATCCTGATCTTGCTCGTCGGCCTGGTGCGCGGACGCCTCCCGCCGGCGCTCGCCGCCGCGGGCATCGTCGGGCTGCCGATCGCGGCGTACGGCCTCGGCGTGCTCATGCTGCTCGAGACGTCGAAGGACGTGCGCTTCTGCGGCTCGTGCCACGTGATGACACCGATCGTCGCGAGCCTCTCCGACGCGGGCGACGACTCGCTCGCGGCGGTCCACTACACGCGCGGCCTCGTCCCGACCGGCGAGGCTTGTTACGTCTGCCACAGCGGCTACGGCATCTGGGGGACCGTCGACGCCAAGAAAGCGGGCATGATGCACATGGTCCGCACGGTGACCGGCAAGTACGAGCTGCCGATCGCGCTGCACGGCACGTTCGACATCGAGTCGTGCCTGAGTTGCCATGCCGGCGCCGCGAGCTTCCGCGCCGTCGCGGCGCATCAGGACCCGGATCTCCAGCGGGCGCTGCTCGATCGGACGATGTCGTGCACGGGCATCTGCCATCCGGCCGCGCATCCCGC
The DNA here is from genome assembly GCA_964432595.1 of uncultured Binatia bacterium (SeqCode). GTDB lineage: Bacteria > Desulfobacterota > Binatia > DP-6 > DP-6 > DASYLJ01. The sequence continues at coordinate 313,754 of CAYSOF010000005.1, forward strand.
GGCGGCGCTCACCGGCGGGGGGGCGACGTCGTGATCCGTGGCGCGTGCCTCCTGGCGCTGATCGCGCTCGGCGTCCTCTTCGTCCTCTGCATCCAGAAGGACGGCGCCGCCGCCATCGCCTTCTCGTTCATCGGGTTTCCGGCCCTCGCCGGCGCGCTGGCGATCTACGGTCTCCAGCGCCTGATCGTCCGCCGGAACGGCCTGCAATGACCACAGACAAGGAGACTCCCATGCGCACCCTGCTACTGGCGTCCTCGTTGATCCTCTTCGCGACCACGGTGGCCGGCGCCGCGGACGGCGCCGCCGTCTACAAAGAGCGCTGCGCCTCCTGCCACGGCGACACCGGCAAGGCCGATACGACGGCCGGCAAGACGCTCAAGGTGCCGCCGCTCGCGGGCGACGCCAACGTCGCGGGCATGTCCGATGCCGACCTGCAGAAGAAGATCGAGGAGAACGAGAAGCACAAGTCCTTCATCAAGAAGCTCGGCGCGGACGACGTGGCTGCGGCCGCCGCGTTCGTGAAGGGCCTCGCCGGCGGAAAGTAGGTCGGACATGCGCTGGTCGGCGGTATCGTTCGCGCCGTGGCTGCTGATCGCGACGGCGGTGGCTCCTCCTGCGGGCGCCGTGCTCGTTCCGGGCGGCGGCCCGGCGCGCCAGGATTGCCTGCTGCAGCTCGCCGCCGACGGCGTGGGATTCCCCGCCGGGAAGACGCCCAAGGGGGTGTCCTGCGCGGACGGTGACGCCTGCGATCTCGACGGGCGCCGCGACGGCGTCTGCACCTTCGCGGTCGCAGTCTGCGTGAACCAGACGACGCGCACGTGCCAGCCCGGTCAGGTGACCGCCGTCACGCTCGCCGCGAAGAAATCCGCCGTCGACGCCGCCACGCTCCAGGCCATCGTCGGCGGCCTCGCGCTGCCGACGAGCGATGCGGCCTGCTCCGCCGCGCTGCCGCTCGCGGTGCCGCTCCCCGGGCCGAACGGCAAAGGCGAGATCCGACCGGCCCGCGTGTCGTTGAAGGGCACGGCGCGCGCCGGCGGCCGCAAGGACGGCGACACGTTCCGGCTGACGTGCATCCCGACGACCGTGGCAGGGGCCACCACGACATCGTCGACGATCACGCCGCCGACGACCCCGACGACCACCACCACGACGACCATCGGTCCGATCCCGCCGGGAACCCCCGGCGCCGGCCTCGACGCGGCGATCACGAGCGCGGTCGTGGCGACCGACGGCACCGTCACCGTCACGTTCTCCCTCACGGACGGCGACGGGGTGCCCGTCACCCCGATGACCGCGTCGACCGACAACCCGTCACAGGCGCGCGTGCGCTTCACGATCGCGCGGCTCGACGTCGTCGACGTGCCGGTCGAAGGGCTCAGCACGCCGTTCACGCGGTATCGCAGCTACATCGTGCCGTCGGCGGGCCAGCCCGGCTACGACGCCAACGGCACGCTGGCGCTCGTCGACGCCGCCGCGGGGCGCTACACCTATACGTTCGCCACGCAGCTCCCCGCCGGCTATCCGGCGACGGCGACGCACACGGTCGGCGCGCAGGTCGAGCGCGAATACGCGGGCGAGACGCTGGTCGCGAACCCGCTCTTCGACTTCGTGCCCGCAGGCGGGGCCGTGACGACCGTACGCCAGCTGACCACCACGGCCCAGTGCAACTCGTGCCACGATCCGCTGGCGATCCACGGCGGCGGGCGGCGCGAGGTCGGCCTCTGCCAGCTCTGTCACACCGACCAGGGCTTCGATCCGCAGACCGGCAACTCGATCGAGCTGCAACAGATGGTGCACGCCATCCACATGGGCAAGGAGCTGCCGAGCATCGTCGACGGGCCGGTCGGCGCGATCTACCAGATCGTCGGCTTCCAGAATCAGGCCGTCGTCTTCGCGGAGAAGGTCGATGCCTGTGCGGGCGGCGCGCTCGCGGGTCTCCCGTGCAGCACTGATGCCGACTGTCCGAACGGGACCTGCACCGGCTCGACGGCGACCGGCATCGGGTTCCCGCAGGACATCCGCAACTGCGACGTCTGCCACGCCGACGGGGCCACGGCGGAGACACACCGCACGCGGCCGTCGACGACCGCCTGCACCGGCTGCCACGACGACGTGAACCCGAGCCAGAGCACGACGGCCGCGGGGCCGCCGGGCACGAATCACGTCGCCGGTGCGCAGCCCGACACGCTGTGCCGGCTGTGCCACACGCCGACGGGCGAGGAGTTCGGCATCTCGGTCGCCGGCGCGCACACGGTGCCGTTGCGCGCGACGAGCCTGGCGGGGCTGTCGGGCGAGCTCGTGTCCGCCAGCGGCAGCCCGGGCGCCGCGGTCACCGTGACCTTCCGGCTCCGCAACGGCGACGGGACGCCGCTGATGACGCTCACCGGGATGAACCGCGTCGCGCTCTCGATCAGCGGCCCGTCCACCGACTTCGGCGGCGGCACGCCGCCGGTCACCACGCCGACGATCGCCGGCGGCGGCGCCGGCGGCATGCTCTCGGGTCCGGACGGTAGCGGCGTGTTCACCTACACGACGACCGTCGGCAACGGGATCCCGGGTGGGGCCACCGGGACGTGGCGTGTCGGACTGGAAGCGCGCCGCACGGTCAGCGTGGACGGCCAGAACGTCTCGGAGGCGATCCAGAACGTCGTCGCCGACTTCTCCGTCGACGCCACGCCCGTCGCCGCGCGCCGCACGGTCGTCGACCAGGCCAAGTGCGCCGCCTGCCACGGCACGTTCTCGGTCGACTTCAGCGTGCACGGCAACCTGCGCAACCAGGTCGACTACTGCGTGCTGTGCCACAACCCGAACGTCACCGACTTCGCGCGGCGGGTCGGCGTCGCTGGCGCCGATCCGGCCAACGAGCCGATCGACCTGAAGCACATGATCCACAAGATCCACACCGGCGAGGAGCTGGAGACGCAGCCGTACGTCATCTACGGCTTCGGCGGATCGGCGAACGACTTCGGCGAGGTGCTGTTCCCGGGGAATCGCGCGGACTGCGAGCAGTGCCACCTGAGCGGTACCCAGCTCCTGCCGCTCCCGTCGGGGCTGCTGCCGACGCGCCTCTCCGAGGTCGACATGGGGATGGAGACGGTGGTCGGCAGCGTGCCCCCGATTCAGGACGCCTGCCTCTCCTGCCACGACGGCGAGTCCGCCGCGCTGCATGCGCAGCTGAACACGACGATGGGCGGCGCGGAAGCCTGCGGCGCGTGCCACGGGGAAGGTGCGGCCTTCGCCGTGAGCACGGTGCACGCGAGCGCGTCGCCCTGAAGCGCGACAGGGGGTTCGTGGGCGGAGGACGACAGCGTGGAGGGCTGGCGGCGGCGACGCTGCTCGCCCTCGCCCTCGGCGCCACGGCGGCGGCGCAAGTGCCGCCGGACGCCGGCGTGTGCGGCGTCTGCCACGTCGACGAGGCGCTCGCGTACACTTTCCCGGACGGCCACGCCGCCGCGCTCGACTGCATCGCCTGCCACGCCGATCGCCGGCCCGGACGCGTCGGGCGGCGGCATCGCACCACGCCGAACTGCGCCGACTGCCACACGAGCGTGCAGGGACACCCGGAGAAGGCCGCGGATCGCTCCGGCCGGCGGCAGACGCGCAACTGCCTCGCCTGCCACGATCCACACGGCACCACGAACCTCGATCTGATCGACGGCATCGTGCGCATGCGCGGCCGCCCGCGCTCGGTGACGTTCACGAACGAGGCCGGGCTCGCGCCCGACAGCTTCGCGAGCCCGACCGACCCCGGCCACGGCCTGTGCGAGACCTGCCACGTCGGGACCGAGTTCTATCCGCGCAGCGGGCGCGGCATGCCGCACTTCACCGGCGACTGCGGCTCCTGCCACGACCACGGCGTCGCGTTCGCGCCGGTCGCGACCGCGGACAACTGCGTGCTCTGCCACGCCGCCGAGGTCGACCGCCTCGCGCTGCCGAGCGGGCACTCGGGCCGGGCGTGCCTCTCGTGCCACGCGGAGATCAGTCCGACGCCCGGCCCCGGCCACCGCGCCGAGGAGGCGTGCCAGACCTGCCATCCGGCGAACCAGACGCACGCGCCGGACGGCGTGGGGTTGCCCTGCACGCGATGCCATGACCCGCACGGGTCGACGAACATCGACCTCGTCCTCGAGACCATCACGACACCGTCCGGTGCCCTGCGGCCGATCCGCTTCGACGACCTCGCCGGACGCGCCGACGGCAGCTTCGCGAGCGCGTCCGCCCCCGGCTCGGGCGTCTGCGAGGTCTGTCACACGACGACGCGCTTCTATCGCGCCGACGGCACGGGCGACCCGCACTTCACGTTCTCCTGCCTGCCCTGCCATCTGCACGCCGAGGGCTTCGCGCCGTGACGCGGACCACGGCCGTCCTCCTGCTCGCGCTGCTCGCCGCCTGCGGCTCCGGAGGTCCGGCGCTCGAGCCGATGAAGGCGGACGCCCCGGCGCCGCTCGACCCGGCGGCCTACGCCGGCCCCGAGCTCTGCGTCGCGTGCCATCCCGATGCGAGCGAGAGCTACGCGGCCTCGCCGCACGTCGTCCTCGACGACGTCGAGGGTGCGCCGGACCGGCGCGCCTGCGAGGCGTGCCACGGGCCGGGGCAGGCCCACGCCGAGGCGGGCGGCGGCGCGCCGGGCGGCCTCCGGACCTTCGCCGCCGACGAATCGGCCGCGGTGCGCGACGCGCCCTGTCTGCGCTGTCATGCGGCCGAGACGAGCCTGCACCAGTTCACCGGCAGCGAGCATGCGGTGGCCGACGTCGCCTGCATCGACTGCCACGACCCGCACGGCGGCGTCGGCCGTCGCATGCTGAAGGCCGGCGGTCCCCTGCCGGAGCCGTTGCGCGGCACCGACTTCCGCGAACGGGAGACGGTCACGGCCCTGTGCACGTCGTGCCACCCCGCGGTCCGCTCCGAGTTCGCCTTGCCCGAGCATCACAAGGTGCCGGAGGGCGTGATGTCGTGCGTCGACTGCCACCAGCCGCACGGCACGGCGGATCGCGCGCTGCTGCGCGACGCGCGCGACGCGACCTGCATGCGCTGTCACGGTGAGGTCGAAGGCCCGTTCGTCTTCGAGCACATCGGCCTCACGCTCGAGGGCTGCCAGGCGTGCCACGAGCCGCACGGCAGCGTGAACCGCCACCTCCTGCGCTACCAGCAGGTCGCGCAGCTCTGCTACCAGTGCCACGCCGGCACGCCCACGAGCCACGCGCAGCCGAGCTATCGTGACTGCACGAGCTGTCACACGGCGATCCACGGATCGAACAGCGATCCGCGCTTCCTGGAGCCGTGATGGGACGCGGACGTCGTCTCGCCGTTGCGGCGGCGCTCGTCCTCGCCGCCGCCGGCGTGCACGCCGAGGACGCACCCGAGCACACGCTGCCCTACCGTCTCACCGGGACGGTCTCGGCGGGCTACCGGCTCGTCGACATCGACGGCTCGAAGGACCGCTACAAGGAGGACTACAACCTGCGCTCCGGCGGGCGCCTCTTCCTGTTCCAGGTCGACGGCGAGGCCGCCGACCCCGACGCGGTGCCGGTCGACCGCTTCCATCTCGAGGTGGACACGCCGGGCGACGAGCCGGTCTCGCGCTTCGTGCTCACCGCCGCCGAGCGCGCGCTCTGGGATCTCCGCGTCGACTTCACCCGCTCGAAGTACTTCTACGACGTGCCGCAGCTCTTCGCCGGTCCGGTGGCGGGCGACGACCGCATCGCCGACGTGCACCGGTTCGACCTGACGCGCACGAACGGGATCGCCGAGCTGCGCGTCCATCCGCCGGGCCTGCCCACGATCATCGCGAGCTATCGCCTCTATCAGCGCGAGGGCGACGGCACGTCGACGGTGTTCGTGCCCGACGCCGACGCGTTCGTCGTCGAGTCGCCGCAGCGGCAGGTGACGCACGTCGGCAGCCTCGGCACCGACTTCTCCACGCTGGGCACGGCGTTCTCGTTGACGCAGGAGTACCGGCGCGTCAGCCGGACCTGGGGGCTGCACGGTCCGCGCACCGCGCTCGGCCTGGATCCCGACGACGGCGTGACGCTCGAGAGCTGGCAGAGCACCGCCGACGACCACCTCGACATCCCGATCACGCGGGTGCGCGTCCGCCGGCCGGTCGGCGAGCGCCTCGAGCTGACGGGCGGCTACGTGTACGCCCACGCGGGCCTGTCCTACGACCGGACGCGGTTCCGCGACGCCACGACGCCGATCCCGGCCGACTCCGGGCCGTCGACGCGCGTCGACCACAGCGACGCGTCGCTCGACACGCATCTCGCCGATCTCGGTGCGAGCCTGCGTCTCACGCGCATCGCCACGCTCCACCTCGGCTACCGCTACGACGACCGCAGCCAGGACGGCGACCTCGACGCGCGGCTCGATCCGGGGCGTTTCGAGACGTCGACCCGCTACCACATTCGCGTGCACCGGGTGACCGCCGACGTCGAGGTGCGCCCGACGAAGGGTCTCGCGCTGCGCGGCGGCATCCAGTATGCGCGGCGCGACGCGGAGTTCTCGCTCGCCGACCAGAGCACGGGCACCGACGTGGTCGGCGCCGTCGGCGAAGCCACGTGGAAGCCGGTGCGCTGGCTCGACCTGTTCGCCCGCTACGATCACGTGCAGATCGACGACCCGTGGACGATCGCGGGCGACGGCCCCGGCCTGCCGGCGATCCCGAGCCGGCAGATCGCGTACACGTTCGACAATCGCGGCAGCGCGGGCATGCGCGTACGCCCGCGCGACTGGCTCCAGCTGGGGTACGACGTCCGCGCCGACAGCTTCGAGAACGCCGACTTCGCGGGCCGCGTGCAGCGCGTCGCCAACACCGTGTCGGTGAGCATCACGACGATCGCGGGGTTCACCGCGTTCGCGGGCTACACGCGCCGCGATCTCGACACGAGCGACGCGATCCTCGTCGCCCCGCGCTACGTGCCGCGCACGTCGTTCCAGCGCGGCAGCGAGGACGTCGTGACGAGCACGCTCACGTACGACTTCACGCTCCTCGGGCACGGCTGGTCGACGGGCTGGAACGTCGCGTGGGTGAATTCGGAGACGACGCTGGCGCCCGGCTTCGAGGCCGGCCTGCCCGCACGCGCGCCCTGGGACCTGAGCCGCATCGACGCCGGCGCATTCCTGACGTTCCGGCATCCGTGGATCGAGCCCGGCATCGAGGTGCGCCGCATCGAGTACACCGAGCCGTCGCGCGCGCGGAACGACTACGACGCGACGATCGTGCTCTTCCGCCTGACGCGCCGGTTCGACGTCCGCTAGCTTCGCTCGCTAGCCTGCCGACCAGCTCTGCAGGATGCGCACGTAGCTCGCGCGCAGGAACCCGCCGGGGTCGGGGGTGCGCTCGAGCGACATGCTGCCGCGGAGCTGCCCGAGCGACTCGTACTCGTGCTCCTCGAGCCAGCGCACGAGCTCCGCGCGCACGGCCGCGAGGTGCGCCGGCCCGTGGCGCAGCAGCGACGAGACCATCTGCACGGCGTGCGCCCCCGCCATCGACGCGCGCACGACGTCGATCACGCCGTGCACGCCGCCGGTGACGGCGAGCGACGCCGGCACGCGGCCGGCCATGATGGCGAGCCAGCGCAGCCGCGCCGGCAGCTCCGCCGGCGTCGAGAGATGCAAGGCCGCACGCACCTCCAGCGCCTCCACGTCGATCTCCGGATCGAGCGAGCGGTTGAAGAGAATCAGCCCCCGCGCGCCGGCGGCGGCGAGCCGGCGGGCCAGGTGCAGCGGCGCCGTGTAGTACGGCGACAGCTTCACCGCGACCGGAATGCGCACCGCGGCGCACACGTCGGCGACCATGCCGACGGTGCGGTCCTCGATCGCCACCGCCGACTCCTCGGGATCGACCGACAGGTGCCAGACGTTCAGCTCGAGCGCGTGCGCGCCGGCCTGCTCGATCAGCCGCGCATACTCGAGCCAGCCGCCCGGGGTGAAGCCGTTCAGCGAGCCGATCACGGGCACGGAGACCGTCTCGCGGACGCGACGGAGCTGGGTCAGGTACTCGTCGGGCCCGAGCACCAGCTCCGCCGGCGTCGGGAAGTAGCTCGTCGCCTCGGCGAACGACTCGGCGTGCGACTCGGTGGCGTGGAACGCCGACATCTGCTCGCGCGTGATCTGCTCCTCGAACAGCGAGTGCATGACGATGGCCGCGGCGCCCGCGTCCTCCAGGCGCCGGACGGCGTCGAGATCGTCGACGAGCGGCGACGCACCCGGCATCAGCGGATGCGGCAGGTCGAGCCCGAGCCACGTCGTGCCCAGGTCCATCAGGAGCCCTCCTCCGGCGGGTTCGGAATGGTGATGCCGGCAAGCTGCCGGTAGACGCCGATCTGCTGGGCGGCGCGCCGCTCCGCCTCGCGGAGCAGCCGCGCGAAGAGCACCGGGTCCTGCCGCTCGATCATCCGGAAGCGTGCCTCGTTGCGCATGTACTCGCGCGGCGAGATGCGCGGCGGCGGCGAGTCGAGCTGCAGCGGCGGCTGTCCCGTCGCGACGCGCCGGGGATCGAAGCGATAGAGCGGCCAGACACCAGACTCCATCGCGAGCTTCTGCTGCTGCGCGCCGAACTGCATGTCGTAGCCGTGGGCGACGCAGTGGCTGTAGGCGATGATCAACGACGGCCCGGGATGCGCCTCGGCCTCGCGAAACGCGTTCACCGTCTGCAGATCGCGCGCGCCGAACGCCACCCGCGCGACGTAGACGTGGCCGTAGGCCATCGCCATCATGCCGAGGTCCTTCTTGCCCGTCGCCTTGCCGGCGGACGCGAACTTGGCGGCGGCGCCGAGCGGCGTCGACTTCGACTGCTGGCCGCCGGTGTTCGAGTAGACTTCGGTGTCGAGCACCAGCACGTTCACGTCGTGGTGGAGGGACAGCACGTGGTCGAGCCCGCCGAAGCCGATGTCGTACGCCCACCCGTCGCCGCCGACGATCCACACCGACGTGCGCACGAGGTGGTCCGCGAGCTGCGCCAGGCGCTGCGCCGCCGCTCCCGGAACGTGGACCAGCGCCGCACGCAGCGCCTGCACGCGCTCGCGCTGCGCCACGATGCCGGGCTCGGTCGACTGGTCGGCGGCGAGGATCGCCGTCACGAGGTCGTCGCCGACGTGGCCGGCGAGCCCGCGCAGCAGCGCCTGGCTCTGCAGCGCGAGCCCGTCGAGCGCGAGGCGCATGCCGAGGCCGAACTCGGCGTTGTCCTCGAACAGCGAGTTCGCCCATGCCGGCCCGCGGCCCGCGTCGTTCACGCTCCACGGCGTCGTCGGCAGGTTGCCGCCGTAGATCGACGAGCAGCCGGTCGCGTTGGCGATCACCAGCCGGTCGCCGACGAGCTGCGAGAGCAGCTTCAGGTACGGCGTCTCGCCGCAGCCCGCGCACGCGCCCGAGTACTCGAACAGCGGCCGCAGGAACTGCGTGCCCTTCACGTCGCTGCGCACCCGATCACGCGGCGGATCGGGCAGCGCCAGGTAGAACCGGTAGTTCTCGCGCTCGGCCGCGACGAGGTCGGCCAGCGGAGCCGGCTCGAGCGCCTTGTGGCGCGGATTCGCCTTGTCCTTCGCCGGACAGACGACCACGCAGAGGTTGCATCCCGTGCAGTCCTCCGGCGCGACCTGCACCGTGTAGTGCTGGCCCGCAATCTCGGGTCCCTTGTACGGCACGTGCTTGAACGTCGCCGGGGCGCCGGCGAGGTGCGCCGGATCGTAGATCGTCGTGCGGATGGCGGCATGCGGGCACACCATCGCGCACTTGTTACACTGGATGCAGATGGACGCGTCCCAGACCGGAATCTGCTGCGCGATGCCGCGCTTCTCCCACTGGGCGGTGGCGGTGGGCCAGGTGCCGTCGACCGGGAACGCGCTCACCGGCAGCAGGTCGCCCTTGCCCGCCAGCATCATGGCGGTGACGCGCTGGACGAAGTCGGGCGCCTCGGGCGGACACGGCGGCGGCCGGCGGACCGCGGCCGTCGCCTCGGCGGGCACGGGGATCGGGTGCAGCCGCGCCAGCGTGGCATCGACCGACGCGAAGTTCCGGCGCACGACCTCGGCCCCCTTCTTCGCGTACGTCTTCTCGATGGCCGTCTTGATGCACGCGATCGCCGCCGCGCGCGGCAGCACGCCGGACAGCGCGAAGAAGCACGTCTGCATCACTGAGTTGATCCGCCCCTGCATGCCCGTCTCGCGCGCGACCGCCCACGCGTCGATGGCGTGGAGTCGCACGCGACGCTCGATCGCGAGCTCCTGCACCTCGCGCGGCAGCCGATCCCACACCTCCTCGGGCGGGAACGGGGCGTTCAGCAGGACGACGGCGCCCGGCGCCGCATGCGCCAGCACGTCGAAGCGCTCGAGGAAGCTCCACTGGTGGCAGGCGACGAACTCGGCCTGCGCGATCAGGTACGACGAGCGGATCGGCCCCGGGCCGAATCGCAGGTGCGAGATCGTGACGGCGCCGGCCTTCTTCGAGTCGTAGACGAAGTAGCCCTGGACGTCGGCGTCGGTCTCCTCGCCGATGATCTTGATCGAGTTCTTGTTCGCGCCGACCGTGCCGTCGGAGCCGAGGCCGAAGAAGACGGCCCGCACGCGCCCTGCCGGCTCGGTGTCGAGCGGCGGACCGATCTCGAGCGAGCGGTGCGTGACGTCGTCGACGATGCCGATCGTGAACTGCGGGCGCGGCGCGGGCCGCGCCAGCTCGTCGAAGACCGCGCGCACCATGGCGGGGTCGAACTCCTTGGACGAGAGCCCGTAGCGCCCGGCGACCACCGTGCGTGGCACGTCCGACGTGCGGAGCGCGGCGACCACGTCCAGCCAGAGCGGGTCGCCGACGGCGCCCGGCTCCTTCGTCCGGTCGAGGACGGCGACGGCGCGCGCCGTGCGCGGCAACGCCGCGAGCAACGCCGCGATGGGGAACGGCCGGTAGAGCCGGACCTTCAGCACGCCGACGCGCTCGCCGCGGGCGACGAGCCAGTCGACGGTCTCGTGCGCCACCTCCGCGCCCGACCCCATCAGCACGACCACCCGCTCGGCCGCGGGATGGCCGACGTAGTCCACCAGCCCGTAGCGCCGGCCCGTCCGCTCGGCGAACCGTGCCATCGTGTCCGCGACGATGCCCGGACACGCGTCGTAGAAGCGGTTCCCGGCCTCGCGCGCCTGGAAGAACGTGTCCGGATTCGCCGCCGTCCCGCGGAGCATGGGATGGTCGGGCGAGAGCCCGCGGGCCCGGTGCGCGGCAACCAGGTCGTCCGGCACCATCCAGCGCAGGTCGTCGTCGGAGAGCGCGGCGATCTTGCGGATCTCGTGCGACGTACGAAAGCCGTCGAAGAAGTGCAGGAACGGCACCCGCGCCGCGAGCGTCGCCGCGTGCGCGATGCAGGCGAAGTCGTGCGCCTCCTGGACCGAGCCCGACGCCAGCATCGCGAAGCCGATCTGCCGGCACGCCATGACGTCGGAGTGGTCGCCGAAGATCGACAGCGCATGGGTCGCGACCGACCGGGCGGCGACGTGCATGCAGAACGGCGTCAGCTCGCCCGCGATCTTGTACATGTTGGGGATCATGAGCAGCAGGCCCTGCGACGCCGTGAACGTCGTCGCGAGCGCGCCGGCCGTCAGCGCACCGTGGACGGCGCCGGCGGCGCCCCCCTCCGACTGCATCTCCGTCACGGAGGGCACGAGGCCCCAGAGGTTCGCGCGTCCGTGCGCCGACCACTCGTCGGCCAGCTCGGCCATCGGCGAGCTCGGCGTGATCGGGTAGATCGCGATCACGTCGCTCAGGCGATGGGCGACCGACGCCGCGGCTTCGTTGCCGTCGAGGCAGAACAGGTCCGGTCCGGCGGACGTCATCGTCCTCCGATCGGAGAGCAACGATCGTTCCATTCCACGCGCGTCGTCGAGCGTCGCCCGCGTTCCCACCGCCGTGAGAAACGACCTCCATGCCGACGCAGGCCTGGGAATCCGGGCCGTTGCCCACGATGCGGGGATGGCCTACGAGGGGCGAGGCACGACGTCACGCCGTGGCCGGCATAGGGGGCACCGCACGCGCATGGCAGACGATCTCGCGGCGCCGTTCCTGGCGATCAGCACCTACTTCGATGCGCCGCCCGAGCGCCTGCCGCCGCTCGCGGGCGACGCGCACGCCGACGTGGCGATCGTCGGCGGCGGGCTCACCGGGCTCTCGACCGCGCTGGCGCTCAAGCGGGCCGGCGTCGATGCCGTCGTGCTGGAGCGCGAGTTCTGCGGCTACGGCGCGAGCGGCCGCAACGCCGGGCACCTCACCCCGACCATCGGCAAGGACCTGCCGACGCTCCTCATGATGTACGGCGAGGAGCGGACGGCGGCGATCGTCCGCTTCGCCGATCACTGCGTCCACCGTACGGAAGGGCTGATCGCGCAGCTCGGCATCGCCTGCGACTACGTTCCACACGGCAACATCATGAGCGTCGTGCACCCGAAGCAGGAGAAGCGGCTCCGCCGGGCGGCCGACGTCGCGGGACGGGTCGGCGCGAACGTGCGCTTCGTCGAGCGGGACGAGATGCGCGCGCGCGGCTTGCCGCCGTCGTTCCTGTGCGGAGCGCTCGAAGGCGCGGGCGGGACGTTGCATCCGGGCAAGCTCGTCCTCGGGCTGCGCCAGGCCGCGCTCGATGCCGGGGTCGTCATCCACGAAGACACGCGTGTCACGGGCGTGGGGACGGGGCTCGTGCGCACGGAGCGCGGTCTGCTGCGTGCGGAGCGCGTCGTCATGGCGAGCAACGCCTGGACGCGCGAGATCGGCGAGCCCGGCTCGAAAGTCCTCCCGCTCTACGTGACGCTCTTCGAGACGGCGCCGCTCGACGACGCCCAGCTCGCCGCGATCGGCGGCTGGCCGAATCGCGAAGGCGTCTACACCGCGCACGAGATCCTGGAGAGCTATCGGCTGACGTCGAGGCGCACGATCATCGGCGGCTCGAAGGGACCGCGCTACGTCTGGGGCGCCAAGCCCGGCGCGAACGGCGGGCCGAACGCGCACACGCAAGCCGCCGTCGCGCAGGCGTTCCGCGATCGCTTCCCCGAGCTCGACACGGTGCCGATCGCGCGCTTCTGGGGCGGATGGATCGCGATGACGATCAACTTCCTGCCGTCGATCGGTGCGCTCGGCGGCGACGGCCGTCTCTGGCACGCGCTCGGCTACAACGGACATGGCGTCGCGCAGGCGACGGCGGTGGGCGACATCCTGGCCGACGGCATCACCGGCCGCGACAACGAGTGGGCGCGCGTCTTCGCGAAGCCGGCGCCGACCCTGCCGCCGGAACCGTTCCTCTGGCTGACCGCGCGCGGGCTCCTCGCGCTGTTCGGGACGATGGACCGCATCACGGATCGACAGCTCCGTGCGCGACACTAGTGTCCCGAGCCGGAAGTTCGTTGCCGAAGATCGGGTGGGATCACGGGGCCCGGCAAGGCGCGACGACGAGTCATAGTGGACCTATGCCGAGGAGGAGCAACGCAGCCGGGCGCCGTGAGGCCGCCCGAGATTTGGTGACGAACTTCCGGCTCGGGACACTAGGTGGGCGCCCGGAAGCCGGGCGCCGCGGGCGGGCAGAACGGCTGCGCGCGCAGATGTCGGGACGCGGGCCGCACGCGCGCCCAGATCGCGGCCAGGGACTCGCGACGCACGTCCCCCCACGCGCCCTCGATCAGCGGACAGAGGCGGACCGTCCCGTCTGCCGCGATGTTGAGCTTCTCGGTCCCCGCGGGACAGCCGGGCGTTCCGTAGGTCGAGAACGTATCGGTCCGCACCCCGGGGCGCCGGAGGAAGGCGTCCACCACGGCGCGATCGACGTCGCGCAGGAGAAGATCGTCGCGCGTGCTCCAGCGCCCGACGGCCGTCGGCATCGTGAGATTGAGCAGCGCTCCGTGCGACGCGACGAGCGCGAAAATGGCGTCCAACTCGCCGCCGGCGATCTTCGCAGCGGTCGCCACGGTGTTGACGGCCGGTTGCACGCCGAGCCGGCGCGCCGTGCGGATGCCGTCGAGCACGCGCTGATGCAGCCCGCGCACGCCGCGGTTGGCATCGTGCGTGGCGGCGTCGGCGGCATCCAGGCTGAAGATGACGACGTCGAGCCCCGCGCGAGCCAGCGTCTCGAGCCGCGACGGGTTCAGCCCGACGCCGCTCGTGCACAGGCTGACCAGCAGGCCGGCGCGGCGGCACGCGGCGATGATCGCCGGCAGATCGCGGCGGACCAGCGCCTCGCCGCCGCTCAGGTTGGCCTGCAATGCGCCGAGCCGCCGCGCTTCGCCGGCGACGCGCGCGAACTCGTCGACGCGGAGCTCGTCGGCGCGCGGTGCCGGGAAGTCCGCCGCATAGCACTGCGCGCACTTCAGCGGGCAGACGTTCGTCACGTCGAAGTCGATCGTGCGCAGGCGTGGACGGCCCGCCCACACCGCGAGCAGATTGCCGACCGCGCGTGCCGCCAGCCCCGGCCGCCGGAGCACGAATCGCGCGTTCTGCGAGAGCCGCTCCGCCGTCGCCTTCCAGGCGGGAACGGGCGGTTCGGCGTCGGCACGCCTCGCGTTGGTCATCCCACCACGATGCTCGGGGGCGTACCCGGTCAGCGCCGGGCGTCGGTGGCCGCGGCGCTCGCGCAGTCGATGCACGTCGTCACCTCGGGAAGCGCTTCGAGGCGTGCCGGCGCGATGGGTTCCGCGCAGTGCTCGCAGCGACCGTACACGCCGTCGTCGAGCCGCCGGATGGCGGTGCGCAGCTGGCCGAGCGCTGCGCGTCCCTCGACGTCGAGGGCCTCCAGCACGTCGTCGTTCTCGCGGACGATCGCGTCGTCCTTCCAGTCGCCGCCGAGCGGCGTTCGCGTTCGCCGCCGATTGCCTTCCACCTTCTCGTTGCGCCGCAGGACGTCGGCGATCCTCGTCTCGAGCCGCCTGCGGATCGTCATCTCGTCCATGTCGCACCTCCCAGGTGCTCGCGTGCCGAGCAGCTTCGACGTCTCCCGAAGCGAAGGGCGTGCCACCCGGGTCGCCTTGCGCCAGCGGGCCGTCCCACCCGTCCGCGGGAATGACGGCGTCGTCCGATTCCCAATCCCGCGCATGCCCGGCGCACGGACGCGGCGCGACGAGCGGCATTCCACGTGCTAACGGGTATGAGCCTCGTCACGCGCCTGCTCTCCCGCCCGTCGCGGCTCACGCCGCTGGACGCCTCGTTCCTCTACTACGAGCGGCCGACCGCGTTGCTGCACGTCGGCTCCGTGGGCGTGCTCGAGGGCGCGCCGGCGTTCGAGACGCTGCGCGACACGCTGGCGGCACGCCTGGCCAGCCTCCCACGACTTCGCCAGCGGCCCGCACGACCGCCGCTCGACGTCGCGTGTCCGCAGTGGGAGGACGTGCCCGGGTTCGACGCGCGCGCGCACATCCATGCGATTCGCTGCGAAGCGCCGGGGGACGTCGGGGCGTTGCGGGCCACCGTCGAGCGCCTGTTCACCCAGCCCCTGGATCCGCGCCGGCCGTTGTGGGAGACCTGGGTGATCCAGGGGCTCGCCGGCGACCGCACGGCGATCCTGTCGAAGGTGCACCACTGCATGATCGACGGCGTGAGCGGTGCCCAGGTCCTCGAGGTGATGACCGATCAGGGCGTGGCGGAGGCGGTCGCCGGACCCGGCTTGCGCGCGACGGCCGCGCCGGAAGGGCTGTGGCAGGGTGCGGTCGCGTCCGCCGTCGGGACGGTCCGCGCCGCCGCCGCGGCGATGACGACGGTGGCGGAGCTGGCGCGCAACCCGGTGCCGCCCATGCCGTGGAACGGCGCGCTGTCGGGCGCGAAGCACGTGGTGTGGGCAGCGCTGCCGCTCGACGACGTCCTGGCCATGCGCGGCGCCGCCGGCTGCAAGGTGAACGACGTCGTCCTCACGATCATTGCGGGCGCGATCCGCCGCCATCTCGACGGCTCGAGCGCGGCGGTGCGTGCGATGATCCCGGTGAGCATGCGCCGGGTCGACGAGCGCTTCGCGCTGGGCAACCGGGTGTCGGCGATCCTCGCGAGCCTGCCGGTCGACGTCGCCGATCCGCTCGAACGGCTGGCGCGCGTCGCCGCGGAGATGCGGCACCGGAAGGAGCAGGGCCAGGCGGAAGGACTCTCGCTGCTGACCTCGCTCGCCGGCGGCTTGCCGTCGCAGGTCGCGCAGCTCATCGCCGGCGCCGCGGAGCGGTGGCCCGTCGTACATACGATCTGCACGAACGTGCCCGGTCCGCGCGAGGCGCGTACGATCATGGGCCATCCCGTCGTCGAGCTCCACCCGATCGTGCCGCTCGGCCTGGGCCTCGGACTCGCCTTCGCGATCCTGAGCTATGGGAACGCGCTCTCGATCTGCGCCACCGCCGACGTCACCATGGTGCCGCGCGCTTCCGAGCTTCCCGATGCCATCCAGGACGAGTTCGTCGCCCTGCGCGACCGGCTGGGCGTCGGCGTGACACCGGCGACCGTCACCGCCGCCGGGCCACCCGTCGCCAGCCTGATGACGCGGGCGCCGATCGCCGTCGCACCGGACGCGAGCCTGGCGCACGCGTGGGACCTCATGCAGATGCACCGCATCCGCCATCTCCCCGTCGTCGACGAGGCGGGTCTGCTGCTCGGGCTCGTCACCCATCGCGATCTCCTGGCGGCGTCGCAGAGCACGTTGACCTTCCGCGCCGAGGCCGAGCGCGTCCGTCTGCTCGCCTGGGCGCGGGCGGCGGACGTGATGGAGACGCATCTGAGCGTCACGCGACCGGACGAACCCGCCGTCGCCGCGGGCGGGCGGATGGGCCGCCAGAAGATCGGCTGCCTTCCGGTGGTGGGACCCGACGGCCGCCTGGCCGGCATCGTCACGCAGGAGGACTTTCTCCGCTGGGCGACCGACCACATGGCGTCCCACGCCGCCTGACGTCCTCGAAGAACGCTAGTCGTCGCCGGATCGCATCCAGCGCGTGACGCTGGCCGCCGTGAGCTTGAAGTTTGCATCGACACGCCCGTCGCGCAGCGGCTCGTTCGTCGTGTCGTCGAAGAGCGAGAGCACGGCGTGCGGATCGTCGTCGTCGGGAACGATGTCGAGGTCGGCGCGGAGCCGAAGCGCGTCGTCGACGAAGGTGATCGATCGATGCAGCCGGGCGCGAGCCGCTTGCTCGTGGCGGCGCAGGACCTCGCTGGCCGCCTTCACGAGCGTCAAGAAGGCGGGTTGATCGAGCGGCTTCGGGTTCTTCTTGTCGCGCCCCATCGTCCAGGGGCCGACGAACGCGGGCTCCTCGTCACCGATGCGCGACATCTCGACGGCCCAGCCGTCGTCGTCCGGGTGCTTGATGATCCTCGCGATCCATCCACTCTTCCGCCACAACCCCGGTTCGGTCACGTCGTCGTCGGCCACGTCCCCTCCAGCCATGCGGGCGGCCTGTGCATAGCACGCCGCGATCTCCGCGGCAGTCAGGGCTGGACGGAGATGTCCGGGTCGTTGCCGCTGGCGGTGTTGCCCGCCGCGGTCACGTCGGCGGCGGTCGCGAACGGGTCGCTGTTCTCGAGACGGATGCCCGCCGTCGCGTTGTCGGTCGCGACGTTGTCGGTGAACACGAGGCCCGGCGAGTTGACCACACGAAAGCCGCGCGCGTAGCCGTCGCTCGCGCTGCACGACTCGATGCGGGCGTCGGGTGAGTACTCCACCTTGATGCCGTCCGACCCGTCGCTGTCGTCGACGTCGACGTCGGTCAGCCGGATGCGATCGGAGTTGCGGACCCGGACGCCGCCGAACGCGCCCGCGGTCACCGTGACGCGCTCCAGCACGGTGTCGGGCGCGTACTCGATCCAGATGCCCTGCTCCACACGCGTGATCGGGATCGCGCTGTCGCGGAGGACGTGGCCACCGCCGCCGTTGAAGCGGACGCCGAGCGCGCTGTTCTCCAGGTGAAGATGTTCGAGCAACGCGTCGTTGCAGTGGTTCAACCGAATGGCGTCGTAGGAGCCCACGATGCGCAGGTGACGAACCGTGAGGTCGTCGACTTCGTCGGCGCGGATGCCGTCGAGCTTCGAACCGACGCTGGCATCGTCGCCGACGATGGTCGGCGGCTCGGCCGGGTCGGCCCCCTCGATCGTGAGGCCGTCCTTGGTCTGCGGCACGAGAATCGACTCGTGATAGTCGCCGGCCGCGATGCGGATCGTCGCACCCGGCGCGGCCACGTCGACCGCCGCCTGGATCGTCGGCCACTCGGCGGGCACGAGCAGCACGCCGCTCACGGGCGGATGCGTCGTCGACGTCGTGCTCGTGGAGCCGGGAAGCGTCGTCGTGCTGGTCGTGGTGGTGGCGCCGGGCCCGAGCGTCGTGCTGGTCGTGGTGCTGGTCGTCGACGACGAAGCGCCGTCGAGCAGCGCCGGCACGCAGACCTCGCGCACCGCGCGACGATCGAGCTCCTCCGGGCCGAAGGACGGATGGGTGAACGTCGTCTGCGCCGGCGTCTTCCCGCCTGGCGCGGCGTAGCACAGGAGGTGCGGCCCCCCGCGCGCCGCGCCGATCGCGAGACACAGACGGCGCACGCGGCGCAGGCGACGCGGCACGGGCCCCGTGCCCGTGTCGAGGGCGAGCGCCTGCGGCTGGAACGTCGAGGACCGGACCTTGGCGGCGTAGCACGTGTACGCGGGATGCTGGCCGGCGAGGGCCGCGACCGGCGCCGCGCCCGCGGCCGTCGGCACGAGCAGCTCGCTCGGCCGGCGGACGTCCAGCACGAACGTGTCGCCGGCGGTGACGACGTGCAGGCCGCGCGCCACGAATCCCTTTCGGCGGCCGCGGGCGCGCGCGCGATAACGCTCCCAGTGCGTGGCGGGGTCGGCGGGCGCGCTCCCGAGGCCGGCGGGGACACAGAGCCCACTCGGCTCGACCACGTCGATCCGGGCGCCGGCGAGCACGTCGGCGGCGGGCACGTCGCGCACGCGGGTGAAGGGCCCGCCCGTGGCTGCGTGACAGACCATGGGCGTTCCATCGGCGAACCCGGGCGTGGCGGCCGACGCGCGACCGGCGGGCATGCCGAGCCAGCAGGTCGCGAGCCAGAGCAGCGCCAGCCGTGCACCGCGGCGCCGAAGCATCGGGTCATTGACACTCCGCGGCAGGACCCCGTCAAGCGAAATCTCGCGCACGCATCGAAGGCCGTGCGGGCTGCCGTGCAGCTTGCGCCAGGCGTACCGCCGCGGCGCTACCGTGCCAGCGCCGCGCAGACGGCCAGCACCTCCGCTTCGCGCAGGAACCGATACGCCTTCTGCTTCCCGCGGCCGTCGGTCTCCTGCGTCCGCTGCGCGTTGATCGACACCGTCGCGGAGCGCGTGCCGTCCTCGCTGGCCGCGGCGAACTGCGTGTAGCCGAAGATGTTGCCCGTGTGGCCGTATACCGTCCCGCACCGCGTCCGGTAGCGGAACAGCGCGAGGCCCGCGGCATTATGTCCGGGACCGATGGGATCCGACGTGCCGCCCTGGATGAAGCGACGCTGTTCCTCCGCGACGGCGTCGCCGAAGAGCGCGTTGCCGACGTAGCCGCGGATGAAGCGGTTCAGGTCGGCGGGCGTCGACACGATCCCGCCCGACGCCCATGCCCAGCCGGCGGCGAAGATCTCGCTCAGGTCGAGCGGCGGCGAGTCGTCGTCGATCTCGTAGCCGCGGATGAGTGGCGCCGGCAGCTGCGGCCCGCGCGGCAGCGTCGTCGCCACGAGACCGAGCGGCCCGGACACTTCCCGCGCCAGCGCTTCCTCGTACGTGATGCCGGTCGCCGTCTCGACCATGAGGCCGACGATGATGTTGTCCGAGTTCGAGTAGTGGTACCTGCCCGGGCGCTTCAGCGGCGCGTCCTCGATGAAAGCGAGCATCGCACGCGGTGGGAGCGGATTGGTGAGCGCCCCGCCCACCGCGATCTGCGCGGCCCGGCTCTCGAGGAAATCGGGCACGCCGCTGGTGTGGTGCAGCAGCTCGCGCAGCGTGACGCCGTGCCACTGGGCAGGGAGGTCGGGACGCCGCTCGCCGATCGTCTCGTCGAGGCGCATGACGCCCTGCTGGACGAGCGCCAGCGCCACGGCGCCGCTGAACGCCTTCGCGACGCTGGCGATCCGCATGTGATCGGTGGCGCGCGGCGCCTCGAGGGTGGCGAAGCTCGCGATGCCGGCGGCGTGCACCGTCAGGTCGTCCCCGCGCTGGACGATCGCGATGACGCCGGGAGGGCCTTCGGGCAGGTCGACGAGGCGTTGCAGCGCGCGGTCGAGGGCCGCGTCGGCCCTGGCTGCGGTGAGCGCATGGGAGATGGTGGCGACGGCGACGCACGCGGCGACGACCAGACGGACGAGCATCGGTCCTTGTTGCGGACCGACACGCGACCGTCAATTCACGACGCGCATCCGATGGACGGCGGACGGCGGGCTTTGGTAGGCATCGGGGACGATGCGCGTCGAAGGGTTCGTGATGGACCACGAGTGGGCGGCGGCTGCAGAGAGCGCGCGCCGCGTGGAAGCGGCCGGGTTCGACTCGCTCGCCGTCCCGGAGATCTCGGCGGATCCGTTCCTGCTGCTCGCCGCCGCGACGACCGCGACCTCGCACGTCGGGCTGCGAACGGCGATCGCCGTCGCCTTCCCGCGCAGCCCGATGGTGGTGGCGCAGATCGCGTGGGACCTGCAGCGCAACTCCGGCGGACGCTTCGGACTCGGCCTCGGCACGCAGGTGAAGGGACACAACGAGCGGCGCTTCAGCGTCCCGTGGACGCCCGACGCGGCCGTGCGGTTGGGGGAGTACGTCGAGACGCTGCGCGCGATCTGGCGGACGTGGCGAACCGGCGCACCGGCCGCGTTCGAAGGCGCGCACTATCGCTTCACGCTGATGACGCCCGAGTTCGTGCCGCCGCCGATCGAGGTGCCGGACGCGCCGGTGTACATCGCCGCGGTGCGGCCGGCGATGTTGCGGCTCGCGGGCCGCGTCTGCGACGGCGTGCGGCTGCACGGATTCTGCACCCGCAAGTACCTGCAGGAGGTCGCCGTCCCGAGCCTCGAGACGGGCTTGCGCCAGGCGGGACGCCGGCGAGAGGCGTTCGAAATCTGCGGCGGCGGGTTCGTCGTCACGGGTCGCGACGACGAGGCGGTGGCAAAGATGACCGAGGCGATCCGGTACCGCATCGCCTTCTACGGCTCGACCCGCAGCTACCACCCCGTGCTGGCCGTCCACGGGTGGGATGACCTCGGGATGGAGCTCCACCAGCTTTCGAAGCAGGGCCGCTGGAGCGAGATGGCCGCGCGCATCACGGACGACGTCGTGCGCGAGTTCTGCGCCGTCGCGACGTACGACCGCCTGCCGGCAGCGATCGCCGAACGCTTCGGCGGCCTCTCGGACGGCATCGAGCTCGGCGTGCCGGATCTTCCGCCAGCCGAGGCGCGGGAGCTGCTCGCGGAGATCCAGCGCCTCCCGGCGCGGTTCGGCGGCCGGCACGACGCCTGGCAGTAGGCGAGTCGTTCAGCGCGGGCTGACGAGGGCGTCGGCGGCGCGGCGTTCGGCGTCGTGCAGACCGCCGACGATCGCGGACCGGCACTCCGGCGTCCGCGTCCCGATCACGCGGCGGCGCGCCGCGAGCTTCGCGGCGCCGGCCCACGCGTGCGTGGCACGACGGAGGAGCCGGTTCGGTCGCGACGCACCGGCGGCGCGCCCGAGGAGCGCGCACGCACGCGCCGCTCGACGCTGGACGGCCGTGGGAACGCCGTCCGCAGCGCAGGCCGCGGGCGCCGGGCGATCACACGCGCAGCGCGCGCCGTCGATCCCGCCGCGCACGACGTGGACGCAGGCGTTGCGGTCACAGTCGTCGGCGGTGCACGGATCGCCGTCGTCGCATGCAGCGGGAACGCACGCGGCGGGCGGTGGCGCCACCGTGGGGCACGCGCCGGGCGTGAACGAGCCGTCGGAGCACGGCGCCTCGAAAGCGCCCAGGTCCACGCCGCCGCCGACTCGGCGCGGCTTCCCCGCGGCGTCGGCCGTGAGGTCGTCGGGCACGGAGACCGTGTCGCCGGCGTCGATGGCAGGCGAATCGACGGCGAGCCGGAAGTCGCCGGCGCCGACGAACTTCGGATCGACGAGCAACGTCCCCGGCGGGAGATGCGAGGTGGTCACGCCGAACAACAGGTTCGGTCCAAACCGTACCGTGGGCAGGAGTCGCGGCGGGACGATCAGGCCGCGCCCGTCGTTGGCCGCGATGACGTTGTTCGCGACGGCGGCGTCGAGCACGCCCAGTGGGTCGTCGTTCTCGACCGTGATCCCGCCGCTGACGCGCACGAAGGTGTTGTGCACGATGGTGGCGCGCAGCGTGCCCTGGCCGAGGTCGCAGTCGACGCCGGTCACCTGGCTCTCGCCGTCGACGCCCTGGATGACGTTGTTCGCCACGCGCGCGGCCAGCGAGCCGCCCGCCTCGATCTGCGCGAGGGAGATGCCCGCCTCGTAGTGCGATCCGCGCGTCGTGTTGCCGATCACGTCGACGGAGAGGGAGCGCCCGTGATTGCGGACGACGATCGGAGAACCGTTCGACTCGCGCTCGGGAAAGTCGACGTGATTGCCGGCGATCACGCCGCGGGCGTTCGCCCGGCCCGGCTCGACACGCACGCCGGTGGATGCCCCACCGGGGTTCGGCCGGGCGGTGACGACGTTGTCGCGGATGGTGAGCTCGATCGGGCCGACGTTCCCGCCGCCCCCCAACGTCGTCACGTCGATCGACCCCGAGGGACCGGTGCCGCTGTCGAGGATCACGTTGTCCGTGATCGTGACGAACAGGGGCATCCCCCCGCCCTGCGTCGCGCGGATCGCGCCGCGCTCCAGCGTGAGCCCGCGGACGACGTAGCTGGCGACCGCGGAGCTGAAGTTGTTGATGGAGACGTCGTTGCCGGCGGCGAGACGCGGATGCACGCCGGGCGCGTTCTCCAGCGTCAGCGGCTGGTTGAGGATGGGCGACTCGGCGAGCGGCTCTTCGGTCGCGATCCGGACGACGTCCTCTGCGGCAGATGCCGCGATGCAGTCCTGTACGGAAAGCGGGCAATCGTCCGGGAACGTGCGGACGGTCGCGGCGTCCGCGGTCGCGCCGAGGGCAGCGACGGCGGCGAGGACGACGGCGGCGGGCGCCGAAATGCCGGGGCGGCGGGGCATGGACGTTCTCCTTCACCCCATGAGACGACGAGGATCGACCGACGTATTGCCCGGGTCGATCGCGCGCCATCGCGCGAACTAGGTAGGGGATTTCCTCGCTGGGGGCATTGCGCTGCGCGCGAAGCCGGCGTTACAACCCCGCGCGGCACCCGCCACGTCAGGTGCGGGCGCCGTTCCATCGCGTCCACTCGCAGACGAGGAGGAAGATTCCGATGCGTGCTCCCGCCCCTCGCAGATCCCAGCAAGCCGTCCTGCCGCTCCTGGTGGCGGCGCTGATCGCCGCGTCCGCGCCACGTGCGCACGCGCTCGTCGCCGGCACCGGCCGGCTCGACGCGGTCGACTTCGACGGCTCGCCGCCCACGCTGACCTTCGACGGCACGTTCCACTGGGACGACGCGTCGTTCGACGTCCTCGGGACGCCGGTCAACCTCGGAGCCTCGTTCCCCGGCACGCAGGCGGTCGCGAACGGCCAGGTCACGTCGCTGAACTTCGGCGACTTCAGCGCCGGCTTCACGGTCTCGCTGCAGAGCGACTCCAGCTCGGGCGCTTTCCTCGACCTGAACACGATCACGGGCTCGGCCATCTGCACGCAGCCGACCTGCCTGAACGCGACGGCCACCTTCCTCGGTGACGTCGGCAGCGTGGCCCAGAGCCCGACGGTGCTGCCGCTCGGCTCGCTCGTGTACACCGTCGACGGCAGCATCGCGCTCGACGTGACGCTGCAGGGGTCCGGCCCGTTCGGCCTGAACGCGTTCGCCCCGCAGGAGACGCCGCTGGGCGAGAACGTCGTCGTCTCCAGCGGCGACGACACCTTCTACGACAGCCTGCAGGACGAGGTCGTCGGGTTCCGCGCCGAGATGACCTTCCCGTTCGTCGTCACGCCGGGTCAGACGACGTTCCGCGCGCTGTCGACGGCCGAAGGAACGATCCCCGCGGACATCGTCCTCGATGGCCCCGCGTTCGAGGCGGTCTTCATCGACATCCAGACGACGGCGACCTTCAGCAGCTCCGCCCTGGTCTGCATCGTCGTTCCCGAAGACACGACGGTCCCGCTCCATCAGTTCCGGCTGCTGCATCGCGAAGGCCCGGGCGCGAGCAGCCCGGGCGGCGCGTTCGTCGACATCACGGAGGGCACCCTGACGTCGCCGAACCGCGTCTGCGGGTTCGTGACGAGCCTGTCGCCCTTCGTGGTCGGCCGATTCACTCCGGAGGTCGGCTGCCCCAACGGCGTTCTCGAGAACGACGAGCAGTGCGACGCCGGGCCGGACGGGGGTCCGGTCGAGGGGGCGTGCGGGTTCTGCACCCCGGGCTGCGAATGCATCGGCACGACGACGACCATCATCACGACGACGACCACCACCACGACGGTGGCACCGACGACGACCACGATCGCGTCCACCACGACCACGATCGCGTCGACCACGACGACGGTGGCGCCGAGCACCACCATCACGACCACCAGCACGTCGGTCACCTCCACGACCACGACGTCGACGTCGTCCAGCACGAGCACCTCGTCGTCGACCACCACGTCCACGTCGACCACGTCGTCGACGACCCTGCCGCCGTCGTGCGTCGCAGCGCCGACGTTCGAATCGATCCTCTGCCGGCTCGACGAGCTGATCGTGCTGGTGCAGGGCAGCAACATCTCCGAGCCGACGCGGGGCAACCTGCTGCGCAGCCTCACCGCCGCGCGCAACAAGACGTCGCTGGGCGAGTCGCGCTTCGACGCCGGCCGAACGCGCGGCGCCAAGGGCAAGCTCAAGTCCGCGGCGCGCAGCCTGAACGGCGTGCTCTTCCGGCTGCGCTCGCTGAACGGAAGCCGTCGCATCCCACCCGCGCTCGCAGCGGAGCTGACCGGCCTGACGTCGCCGATCCAGGCCGACATGCTGACCCTGCGCGGCAGCCTGTGATGGTCACGCGGCGGGGTGCACGCATTGCACCCCGCCGCGCCGTCAGCAGTCGCCGTCGTCGACGCGGAGAGACACCACCACCAGCGGCGGCTTGTCGTCGCCTGCGTCCGTCGCCCACCGCATCCGTAACCGCTTCTTCGTCGCTGCACCCGCTACCCCGCGCGCCGGCCGGCGAGCGCGTCGCGCAGCCTGGCGGCCAGCTGCTCGACCGTGAACGGCTTCATGAGCACGCCGTGCACCCCGGCATCGTCGCCGACGGCGCGGTCGGGCGAGAAGCCGGTGATGTACAGGCAGCGCAGCTCCGGGCGTACGGCGCGCGCCCGGCCCACCAACGCCGGCCCGCCCATCTGCGGCATGACCACGTCGGTCAGCAGCAGGTCGACGCGCTGCTCGCCGGCGAGCAACGCGAGCGCCTCGATGCCGTTCGACGCCGACAGCACGCGATAGCCCAGTCGCGACAGCGCCTGCTCGACGAAACGGCGGACGGCGCGGTCGTCTTCCACCACCAGGATGGTCTCCGAGCCGCGATCGGCGCCGTCGCGCACCGGCTCGCGCACGTCCGCGCGCGTGTCGGGGTCGAAGGGAAAGTACAGGCCGAAGCACGCGCCGCCTCCCGGCGACGACCGCACGGTGACGAAACCGCCGAAGCGATCGACGATGCCGTAGACCGTGGCCAGGCCGAGACCGGTGCCCTTCGGCTTGGTGGTGAAGAACGGCTCGAAGACGTGCGACAGCTGCTCGCGGGTCATGCCGCACCCGGTGTCGGTGACGGTGAGACCGACCAGATCGTCGGTCGGCGCGCCCGGCGGCGCCTGCGGCACGTCGGCACGGCGCACGCGCCGTACCTCGATGCGGAGCCGGCCGCCCTGCGGCATGGCGTCGCGCGCGTTCACCGCCAGGTTGAGGATCACCTGCTCGACTCCGGAGACGTCGGCGCGGATGCTGCCCACGAGCGGATCGAGGTGCACCGACAGCTCGACGTCTTCGCCGAGCGTCCGCCACAGTACCGGTTCCATGTCGCGCACGACGCGCGTCAGGTCGACGGGCTGGATGCAGACCACCTGCCGGCGGCCGATGGTGACGAGCTTCGTGGTGAGCTCCGACGCGCGTTCGACCGACTTCACCACCTCGCGGAGATCGCCGCGCGCATCCATCCCGTTCTCGATCTTCTGCAGCGCGAGCTGGCTGAAGCCGAGCATCGCGGTCAGCAGGTTGTTGAAGTCGTGCGCCACGCCGCCCGCGAGCTGGCCGATGGCGTCCAGCTTCTGGGCATGGCGCAGCTTCTCTTCGCTCTCGCGCAACGCCTCGCGCGCCGCGACCTCGCGCGTCACGTCGAGATCGGTGCCGGTGATGACGGCGACGTTGCCGTGCTCGTCGAGGATCGGCGTACCGCGACACTGGATGTGCCGCCGCCGTCCGTCGGGTCGCGTGATACACCACTCGAACTCGAAGGGCTCACGCGCCTCGGTGAGCCGGCGAACGCGGTCCTCCATGCGCGCCTGATCGTCGTCCGTCGCCAGGGCGAGGACCGTCTCGAGCGACGGTGCGCCCGCCGCGGGATCGAATCCGTAGAGCTCGTACTGGTTCTCCGACCAGCGGAGCCGGAGGGTCGCGAGGTCGAGCTCCCAGTTGCCGATGCCGGCGGCCCGCTGCGCGGCCAAATGGCGGTCCTTCACCGCCTGCAGCTCGAGCTCGGTGCGGCGCAGCTCCGTCTCGTCGGTGACGTGGCCGGCCCAGCGGATCGTGCCGTCGTCGAGCCGCGTCGGCAGCGATCGCCAGCGCAGATACCGAATCGAGCCGCGAACGACGTGCCGCCCGGTCCAGTCGAACGGGCCGACACACGCGACCGCCTCGTCGATGGCGCGCTGGAGCCCGTCGCGATCGTCGGGGTGCACGACCTCGACGGTCCGACCGAAGTCGGCGAGCGCGTCGTCGATGCGGATACCGAGGAACTCCTCGAATCGCGGGCTGACGTAGGTGAAGCCGACGCTCCCGTCGGTCGCGACGACGAACTGGTAGAGGATGCCCGGAAAGTGCGCGAGGGTCTCCTGCAGGTGACGGTCCTGCTCGTCCAGCAACCGCACGAGACGCCGCCGCTCGAGATGCTCGCCGACGCGGACCGCCAGCATGTGCAGCTGGCGCTCGAGATCGTCGTCGAGCAGCAAAGGGCCGGCATGCAGCAACGCCAGATGGCCGAGCAATTCGCCCCCGTTGCCGGGTATGCCGATGCCCCAATAGCCCTCGACGCCCAGGCGCTGGAGGAGCGCGAAGCCCGGATAGTGCTCGCGCACGCGATCCGGCCGAGCAACGCGGCCCCTGACGTAGACCTGTGCGCACGGCGAGCCGGCGAGTCGATACTCGACGTCGTCGGCACGTCCCCCCTGCAGCCACATCGCGAGCGTCCGGGCCCGCTCCGGCGGACGGCCGACGGGCTCGGCCACCAGCGCAGCGGTGACGTCGAGCGCGCGGCCGAGGGCCTCCGTCAGCGTAGCGAAGAAGTCGCTGCCCTCGTCGGCCGGGAGCCGAAGGAGCAACTGCTCGAGCGCGGACGTGGCGGTGAGACGTAGAGGGCGCGCGAACGGGCCCGTCATGCGGCGTCATCCCATGGGGCTCCGCCCGCGGCCACGACCGGGCAGCGTTTCACGGCAAAGCGCGCGAGGGTGTGTAGCGCGTCGATTGTCGGTTCTAGCGCCGCTCCGACCGGGCACGCAATGCCCTTGCGAGGGAAATCCCTACCTAGCTCGGACGCTGGGACCGAGCCGGAGCTCACGGCGGAGATCGCCGACCGCGCGCCGCAGGAGGGCGTAGCCGCCGTCGCTCGGGAAGCCGTTGGCGACGAAGTTAGCGCTCGCGCGCGTCGATCAGGCGGTCCGTATCGGGATAGGTCATGGTGTCCGGCGGGTGACGCGGGCGCGTCGTCACGAACCCGCGTCATGCGCCGCAGGGCCACCCGGCGTCAACGCTCGCGTCCGGACGTTGCATCGTTTCGCCTTGCATCGTTCCGACCCATCCGGGCAAGGATGGGGCCGCCCGACGGTCGGGATCGATGCGCGTTCTGCTGGTCACCATCCGGCTCGCTCTGCCTGGCGGCAGCGAGCTCTACGTCTGCGACGTCGCACGCGCGTTGCGTGCGCGGGGCCACGCCCCGATCGTGTGCTCGACGCATCTCGGACCGGTCGCCGACGGATTGCGCGCGAGCGGCATCCCGGTCGTGGACGATCTCTCGCGCGTGGCCGAGCCGCCCGACGTCATCCACGGGCAGCATCACCTCGCCACCATGGCCGCGCTCGCCCGCTTTCCGGCGACGCCCACGGTGTACTTCTGTCACGGCTTCCTGCCGTGGGAGGAAGCGCCGCCCCCCGCGCATCCCGCCATCCGTCGTTGGGTGGCCGTGAGCGACCTCACCCGCGAGCGCCTCGTCACCGAAGCCGGCGTCCAGCCGGACCGCATCGACACGATCCCGAACTTCGTCGATCTGTCGCGCTTCCGGCCGCGCGGCCCGTTACCCGCGCGCCCGCGGCAGGCATTGCTGCTCAGCAACTCGGCGCCGTCCGACGGCTGGGTCGACGACCTGCGCCGCGTGTGTGCCGAGCGCGGCATCGTGCTCGATCAGCTCGGCCTGACCTGCGGCCGTCCGGTCCTGGACCCCGAGCTGCGGCTGCCGGCGTACGATCTGGTGTTCGCCCGCGGGCGCAGCGCGCTCGAAGCGATGGCGGTCGGCGCCGCGGTCGTCCTCTGCGACGTCGAAGGCATCGGCGGCCTGGTCGACGTGGCTGCGTTCCCGGCCCTGCGACGCGGCAACTTCGGCTTGCAGGTCCTCACCCCAACCCACGACCCCGCCCGCCTCGCGCACGAGATCGATCGCTACGACGCCGCCGAGGCGACGCGCGTCAGCGCCGTCGTCCGGGAGCAGGCCGGGCTCGAGGCCGCCGTCGACCGCATCGTCGACGTGTACGCGCGCGCAATCGCCGATGCGGCGGCCGCGCCGTCGTCACGCGATGCGGCGCAGGCGGCGTTCGCGACCTACCTCCGCTGGGTGAACGCCACGATGCCGAGCCCGCGGCTCGAGGAGCGCGAGGCCGTACTCGCGGCCCGTCACGCGGCGACCGCCACCGTCGCCGCCGCGGAGGTACGCAGCCGCGAAACGATCGCCGCGGCGGCTCGCGAGGCCGCCGTCGTGCTCGATGCCGAACGCGAACGCACGGCGGCCGTCGAACGCGAGCTGGCAGCGTCGCGCGCCGAGACGGCCGCGATCCGCGACGAGCTCACCCGACTCGCGTCGGGTCGCGCCGTCCGCGTCCTCCTGCCGATGCTGTGGGGCGTGCGGCGAGCGGCGCTCCCCGAGCATTCGGTCCGCCTGCGCGTCGCTCGCCGGCTGCTCGGGCGCGCGCCGGCGGCGTCCGTCGGCGCCGATGCTGGGGCGATCGGCGACGGGCGCGACCTGAGCGTCGTCGTCCTCGCGCTCGGCGCGCCGGGAACGCTGGTCGACGCCGTGCGCTCGCTGCGCGAGCAGCGACCGATGCCCGAGATCGTCGTGGTGGCCTCGGGCGCCGGCAGCGCCGGAGTCGCGGGCCTTCTCCGCGAGGCGGGGCTCGACGTCCCGGTCGTCTCGACGTCGCGGCGGCTGCTGCCCGGCGCGGCGCGCAACGTCGGCATCGCGGCGACCCACGGACGCTGGATCGCGTTTCTCGCCGCCGATTGCGTCGCCGCGCCGGGATGGGTGGCGGGACGGCTCGCTGCACACCGTGCCGGTGCCGACGTCGTGGCCAGCGCGGTCGTCCAACCGCAGCGCTGGAACCCGTGGGCCACCGCCACCCAGGTCCTGCTCTTCGCCGCCCGCCTGCCGGGCACGGCGCCTCCGGCACGCCGGCTCTACGGCGCCTCCTACGCGCGCACGCTGTTCACGCGACACGGACGCTTCCGTCCAGGGCTGCGCGCCGGCGAGGACAGCGAGCTGCATCAGCGTCTCGGCGCGGGCACCGATTTCGTCTTCCGGGGCGACGTCCGCTCGCTGCATCGCCATCCGACCGGGCCGGCGGCGTTCCTGCGCGACCAGTACCGCCGCGGGCATCGGATGTCGCGCGTGCATGCCGCGCTCGGCTCCGCCACGCGCGGCGGCGTCGCGGCCAACGCGCTCGGACGCGTCCTCGCGTCGTTCCGCACGACGGCGCGCGCCACGCCGGCGCGCGACTGGCTGCCGCTTCTGTGGAGCGCGCCGTGGCTGGTCCCGGGTGCCGCGGCCTACGCGGCGGGCGCCCTCGCCGCCCCTGCCGGGCGCGAGCCCGAGGCTCCCTCGCCACGGCGGCGGCTCGTCTGCCTGCTCCAGTGCCACGACGAGCGCCGATTTCTGCCTGGATTCCTCGCGTCGGTCGCCCCGCACGTCGACGGCATCCTCGCGCTGGACGACGGCTCCACCGACGGCTCGGACGCGCTGCTCGAGCGCCACCCCGGCGTCCTCGAGCTGCTCCGCATCGCGCCACGAACGCCGCACGCGTGGGACGAGCCCCGCAACAAGCGCCTCCTCCTCGACGCGGCCGCACGACACGGTGCCGAGTGGGTCATCGCCCTCGACGCCGACGAGCGCATCGAGCGCGGATTCCGCCCGCGCGCCGACGCCGTCATCGACGCCGCCGATCGCGAGGGACACCTCGCGTTCGCGGTGCACATCCGCGAGCTGTGGAACAGTCCGGAGCGCTATCGTACGGACGGCATCTGGGGCCGGAAGCGTAGCCCGCGGCTGTTCCGCCTCCTTGCCGACCACGATCCGGGTGACGCCGAGCTCCATGGTCCGTGGGCGCCGAATCAGGGGCGTGGCCCCGACGGCGCCTTCCGGGTCGCCGACCTCATCGTCTACCACGCGCGTATGATCGACCCGGCCGATCGCGCCGCGCGTCGCCGGCGCTACGAGACGCTCGACCCCGACTGCCGCTGGCAATCGGTCGGCTACGCCTACCTGACCGACGAGACCGACATGGTGCTCGAGGGGTTCCCCGCGCATCGCGGGCCGGACTAATCGGTCTCGCCGGGCGACGGCGTGACGAACGTCACGTCGTCGACGCGCGCGGGCGGGATCCCCAGCGCCGCGAGTCCGGACGCCCACGCGCGATCGTCGCCGCGCCACGCCTCGCCGCCAGGACCGGGCTCTTCGCTGATCGTCGCCGTCATGACGCCGGCGTCGGGTCGCGCGACGTCCGGAAAGTTCACCAGGAGCAGCCCCACCCGCGCGCGCCGCCAGCGACGGACGAGGGCCGCCCAGAGCGCGTCGACGGTGTCCTGGGTGCGGCGGACGTCGAGCGGATCGTCCGGCCGGTGTCGCACGAAGAGGATGCGGTTGCCGGGCTCGTCGAGCGCCAGGATGCGATCGAGCCGCCGGCGGTGCAGCACGCGCGCGGCGTCGATGTGACCGCGCCAGTCCGGCGACACCACGCGCATCGGCGCGCCGACCGCGACGCGCGGGAAGTCGTGGAAGAGCGAGATGCCGAATTCGCGGCTGACGATCGCCTGCACGTGGCCGTCGGCGACCTCCTCGACGAGCGCATCCGCACGGAAGATGCGGTCGGCATCGAGGCTCGCGACGTACCGGGTCAATCCGTCGAACGGCGAGATCCACCAGTCGAACGGATAGGAGACGCCCGAGCGGAAGTAGGTGCGGAGCTGGTAGGTGACGCGGCAGCTCACGCCCAGCGCGACGACGTGCGTGAACCCGGGCTCCACGACGGGTGTTTCGCACCGTCGCGCGGCGCAGACAAGCCGCGCAGGGCGGGCGCCGGATCGTGCGGCGCGGAGCATCGATCACGCCGGCGTCCGGCGTCGCATCGAAGAGGTCCCGGCTGACGCCATTTCTGGAGCCGCTACCCTTCGCGCTTCAGCTTCTCGCGCCGCGCCAGCTCGGCCGGCGACGGGTCCTCCGCGCCGCCGACGGTGGCCGTCTGCACGTCCCCCGCCCGCACGTACGTCGCATGGATGATCCCGTTCGGCGAAACGGCGCTGTGCGTGAGCTCGAACGCGCGCGGCTCGGCGTCGTCGGCGAACAGGCGCTTCCCCTTGCCCAGCAGCAGCGGAAACGTGAACGTGCGGATCTCGTCGACGAGCCCAGCGGCGAGCAGCGCATGCACGAGCTCGGTGCTGCCCTGCGTGACCAACGCCGGGCCGTTCGCCCGTTTCAGCGTCGCGACGTCCGTGACGGCGTCGCGCAGCGCCACCGACCCGGTCCAGGTGAGGTCGACGCCCTTGCGCGTCGCCACGTACTTGGTGATCCGGTTGAAGGTCGTCGCGATGTCGTCGTACGGCCCGGCCTCGGCATACGGCCAATGCGCCGCGAAGATTTCGTAGGTGCGCCGGCCGAGCAGCAGATCGAACGGCTCGCCGAACAGCTTCCCGATCTCTTCGCCGAACACCGGGTCGACGTCCGCCGTCGGCGCGACCCATCCGCCGTACCGGAAGCCGCCGCTGGGATCCTCGTCCGGGCCGCCGGGGGCCTGCATGACTCCGTCCAGAGAGATGAATGCACCGACGATGACTTTCCTCATGCGTCACTCCTTCGTCCCCGAGTCGATCGGATCCCGGCGATTTCGACACGGGCGGGATGGGGGGCGGCTTGCCCGGGGCTCCCTGGTCGGGGTACCGGACATCGATGGCCGCACGATCCAGCGCGGGATTCGATCTGACGCCGCCGTCGCCGGAGCAGCGCAAGCGTCTCGAAGGAGCCCTGACCCCCGAGGAAGCCGACGTGCTGCTCCGGCAGGGCACCGAGGCCCCGTACTGCGGCGTCTTCCTGAAGGAGAAGCGCCCGGGCATCTTCACGTGCCGACTCTGCGGCCTGCCGTTGTTCCTCAGCGGACGGAAGTTCGAGAGCGGCACCGGGTGGCCGAGCTTCACGGCGCCCTTCGACGCCGAGCACTCGCGTGAGCGGCGCGACACGAGTCACGGCATGGTGCGCTCGGAGCTCGTCTGCGCTCGGTGCGGCAGCCATCAGGGACACGTGTTTCCGGACGGCCCACCGCCGACGGGTCTCCGCTACTGCATCAACTCGGTGTCGCTCGGCTTCACGGCCGACGGCGAGCCGCTACCCGACGAGCTCGACCGTGGCGCGCCGGAGGGCGTGCCCTGGCCACGCGGATAGCCACAACGATTCGACAGGAGGAACGACGATGGCGAAGACGGAGACAGCGATTCTCGCGGGCGGCTGCTTCTGGGGCATGCAGGACCTGATCCGCAGGCTGCCGGGCGTGGTGGCCACGCGTGTCGGCTACAGTGGCGGCGACGTGCCGAATGCGACGTACCGCAACCATGGTTCGCATGCGGAGGCGATCGAAGTGATCTTCGATCCGGCGAAGCTCTCGTACCGGGATCTGCTGGAGCTCTTCTTCCAGATCCACGATCCGACGACCGTGAACCGGCAGGGCAACGACGTCGGCACGTCGTACCGGTCCGGCATCTACTACTCCTCCGACGAGCAGCGACGGGTCGCCGAGGAGACGATCGCCGACGTGAACGCCTCCGGCCTCTGGCCGGGGCCGGTCGTCACCGAGGTACGGCCGGCCGGTCCGTTCTGGGAGGCAGAGCCCGAGCATCAGGATTACCTGCTGCGCTATCCGAGCGGCTACACGTGCCACTTCCCGCGGCCGAACTGGAAGCTGCCGCGGCGGGCCGACGCGCGCACCGCCTGACACACGTCAGGGCCTGCCCTCCTTCGGGTAGATCTGGCCGCGGATCAGGCCGTAGAAGTACGTGTCGTCCTGGCCGCTGCCGGTGTGCACGTTGAAGTAGAGCAAGCCGGCGCGTGAGAGCGCCTCGAGGCCCGCGATCGTGTTCGACTGGCCCGGGGCGAAGACGCTCGTCGCGCAGCCCTCGGGCAGTGCGGCGTCCGGCGGCCACTTCGCCAAGGTCAGGTTGTCGTTGCGCAGGGTGACGCGCATGCGACCGTCGTCGAAGAGGTCCGTGAAGGCGCCGAACTGGCCGAAGTCCACGATGATCGGCCCGAGCTGGCCGGGGACGCCGCAGTGGATGTGGAACCCGGTGATCTCGGCGGGATCGAGGTCGACGAGCCTGAACTCGACCTTGGCGTTGGTCAGGTACGGGTCGAACGTGATCGTCGCCTGCCCCTTGCTGGTCGAACCGCTGGCCGGACCCGACTCCTGCTGCGGGCTGGCGAACGCCTCGTACTTCGTGGGCTTGGTTCCGGCTGCCGCCGTCGCCACGCACGCCACCAGGACCACCACACCGCTCCTCACGCCATACCGCACCATCCGCCTCCTTCCGCCGGGTCTCCCGGCTGGCACCGCGCGCTCGATCGCGCGTGTCGTCGAAGGTCAGTCTACGCGACGCCGGCGATGCGTGCTTTGCCGCGCGAGCCACGATCGTTGCCGAGCGAGCCAATCTTGACCGCCCCGCGATAGGGTGGGCAAATCGACCGGCTCGTACCTGCGGCGAGCTCGGAGGGTAGTCGATGAAGGAGACGGACGTTCTGCTCGTGGGGTTTGGCTTCTCCGCCATCCCGCTCCTGCGCGAGCTCGACATCTCCGGCGTGCGCTACACGATCGTTTCGGAAAAGGACGGGTCGGTCTGGGCCGCGCTGACGCGTTCGGGCGGGATCGATTTCGACCTGGTGAGCTCGTACTACACGAGCTTCTACACGTTCGACCTCGTCGAGGACTTCAGCGAAGACCGCTACCCGACCGCGCAGGAGTTCTACGACATGCATCTCCGGTACTACCGCAGGTACCAGGATCGCATCGTCGACGACCGCGTCACGCTGATCGAGAACCACGACGACCACAGCATCGTGCACACGAGCGGCGGCGAGCGCTTCAAGGCGAAGCACGTCGTGATCTCGACGGCCTATCGGCGCCGTGTGGTGGAATCGCTCAAGACGTTCGACTGCAGCATCCGGGGCAAGACCGTCGTGCTCGACACGATCGGCGACTCCGCCAACCTCCTGATCTCGAAGCTGGTGACGGGAGACAACGAGATCATCTGTCTGCAGAACGGCTTCCTGGCCTTGGACAAGATGATCCACATCGGAGACACGAGCTACACCGTCGATCAACTCGAGGCGCACCAGATGGCACGCAGCTTCCCGCGCCTCTACGGCGCGGTGATCAACTTCAACTTCGTGCCGATGTACAAGGTCGTCCCGAACTTCAAGCCCATCGCCGCGTTCATGGCCCTCGTGCGCGGGATCCAGCACGTGCTGGGACGGCTCTTCACGCCGGACGCCTTCCACGTTCCCTTCGGCGATTCGCGGCGCGTGATCGGCGCCGATCGGCCGCCCAAGGCGAAGGTTCCCAACGGCATCATCGCGATCAAGCACTGGCCGATCGACACGTACGCGCGGCAGTTTGCCGACGATCTTCCCGAGCGGATCAAGCAAGGCTTCCTGCTGAACGACCTCCCGTTCTTCGTGTCCGAAGGCCTCGTGAAGCTCTGGAGCAAAGCCGCGACCACCGTCGACGAGGCGAACCAGACGATCGAATGCGACGGAACGGTCGTCCACTACGATCATCTGATCAAGGGAGACGCCGAGGCGCCGCGATTGCCGCGGATCACCCGTGAGCGGGACGGACGCGTCGTCGACTACGAGTACGTGTATCGCGAGAGCCATCTCGGTGTCATTCCGCGCGCCCTCACCAACGTCTATCTGCTCGGGTACACGCGGCCGCTCACTGGCGGCCTCTCCAGCATCACCGAGATGCAGTCACTGCTGATCCACCGGATGATCACCGACGAGCCGTTCCGCGCGGGCATGGCCGATCGGCTCGACGAGAAGATCGCGCGCTACAACCGAAAGTACTACGTCACCACCGCGCCGGGCCCGCGGGACCACCTGACCTACTACGGCTTCTACACGGACGAGGTCGCGCGGGAGCTCGGCATCGAGCTCAGCGTGACGTCGTGCCGCAGCCTGCGGGACGTGGCGAAGTATCTGAGCTACCCGAACAACCCCGACAAGTATCGCCAGACGGGGCGCTACAAGATCGACAAGTGCACCGAGTTCGTCGATCACGTCTTCACCCAGCACAAGGGGTTCCCGCTGGTGCGGCAGCTCGCGCTCACCTACCTGGGATACCAGCTGCTGGCCGTCGCCGTCGCCGTGTCCCTGTTCCTGCACGGGTGGATCGACGGCTACGTGCTGGCGGGCGCGGTCGTCTGTCAGCTGCTCTTCGGCTACTGGGCCATGATTCCGGTCAGCAACAGCTGCCCCTACTTCGGCGTGAAGCTCGCGTCGTTCCTGCTCTACATACCGATGTTGCTCCACCCGGTCACCGCGTTGCTCATCTTCCCGATCGACTTCCTCGCGACGTACGTGCTCCGGCAACGTCCGGGCGCGCGCTACCCGTTCAACGACCTCAGGAGCAAGCGAAGGCACCGCGGGTTCTGGGAGCGTTACAAGGACGTCTACAACCGCGTGCGCCGGCCGGACGCGCTCCAGTCGGCCGTGGGTAGCTAGCGCATCCTGTCCGTCCGCGGATCCTGGACTTCCTTTCTCGCTCCCAGGTAGGACGCCTCACCATGCTACGCTTGCGATGCACGGCATTCGCGCTCGTGGTGGCGCTGCTCGCCGGCTGCGGCCGCGTGCCGTTCGCCTATCGGTTTCCGGCCGCCGTCACGAAACCGGACGGTCCGCTGGTCGCCATGCGCCCGGTGATGGACCGCCGCACGGACAAGAAGGTCGACGACGCCGTCGACGGGTCGGTGCCGGAGCTCGTCGGACGCGCCGTCGGCGACGAGGTCGCGAGCACCGGCGCCGTCCGGCAGGTCGTCGACGCCGGCACGCGCTCGCTCGACGCCCTGCGCGGGGACGGCGTCACCGTCGTCGTCGAGCCGACGCTCGAGGAGCTCGCCTGGGAGGTGCCGGGACACGAAGCGATGGTCGTGACGGTGTTCTTCCTCAGCATGCTGACCGGCGGCATCGGCGCCCTGATCTACGGCGCCACGTCGACCGACGTGCTCGCACGCGCGCGCGTCACCATCCGGATGGTCACCACCGGCGAGCCGCGCGAGGTGACGAACACCTACACCGGGTCGGTGCAGGAGAGCATGTCGAAGCTCTCATGCGACTCGCCGAGCACCGTGAGCAGCATGGCCGGCAAGGCGCTGGCCGACGCCTTACGCCCCTTCCGCAACGACGCGACGCAGTTCCTGGTCGAGTGAGCGGGCGATGGCAGCGGCGGCCGGCGCTCACACCGCGTCTTCGATGGCGCGGCTGCGGAACGCGACCGGCGCCGGACGTCCCGTGCGGGCCTTGCCCAGCACGCCGAGGAAGTCCTTCAACGCACCGGCATAGCGACG
>CAYSOF010000006.1:0-34694 GCA_964432595.1 uncultured Binatia bacterium (SeqCode)
TCCCGCCGCCGGCGAGCCGTTAAGTGAGTGGCATTGCGGCGAAGCCGGCGCGGCACACTGCTGCGGCCGTCAGCGCCGCTCCAGCGACGCCATGGTCGCGCGTGCTGCCCGCTGGTGAAACGCCATAGCCTCGGGAGGGTAGCGGTGGTCGCGACCGAGCACGCAGTCGATACGGGCGTGGCAGCCGCCGGCGCAGTCGTCGACTGCGCGCAGGCGATACGCCATGCAGCCCGGCACGTCCCAGCCGTCCGCGCTCACGGCGCCGGCGGGGCATGCGGTGATGCAGGGACGTGCTATGCACGTGGGACACGGGTCGAAGTCCGGCATCGCCGTCGGCGCCAGCGCGTCGGGGAGCAGCACCGCGGCGCGCAGCGCCATCCACGGGCCGTACTCGGGATGGACGAGCACGCCGAGCAGGCTGCGCCGTCCGAGGCCCGCGCACTCGGCGAGGTGCACGAACGAGACCGGCGTTCCCGGGTAGTCGAACGGAAAGACGAGCCGCGCGCCGGCGGGCAGCGGGTCGAGCGCCTCGGTGACGGCGGCGCGCGTGAACGCGTCGAGCGGATGCTGCGATCCGCTCGGTCGAGCGCGCTGGAACGCATCCCAGAACGCCCGTCCACCGTTGCCGATGACGATCGCGCTGCGCATTTCGGGTGCGATCGACGACAACCGGTGCCGCTCCGGGACGGTCGCATCGTAGGCCGACGCCGACGCGACGCCGACGAGATCGAGGCCGATGTGCGCGAGCCGATCGCGCGTCGCGTCGAGCAGGTCGCTCATCTTGACAACCCTGGCGAACCCAGCCTACCTAAGCCGGTCAGCCCCCACCACCACAACGAGGAGGAGTTTGGTAATGACCCCCAAGGATATTTTCGAGGCGATGCCCGCGCAGCTCGACGCCAACGCGGCCAAGGGCGTGAACGCCACCATCCAGTTCAACCTGAGCGGTGACAACGGTGGTCAGTGGTACGTGACCATCAAGGACGGCAAGGCCGAGGTCAGCCAGGGCACGGCGCCGTCGGCCAACATGACGATGTCGATGGCGGCGCAGGACTACGTCGACATGACCACCGGCAAGCTGAACGGGCAGATGGCGTTCATGAGCGGCAAGCTCAAGATCTCGGGCGACATGGGTCTCGCGATGAAGATGCAGACCCTCTTCAAGCGCCCCGCCTGAAGCAGCCCTCTCGCTGCGAGGTTTCGAGCCGGATGGGCCGTGTGGTCCATCCGGCTCTTTTTATTTGGGCCAGGACCATGTCCTGGCCCAGGGCGAGCGTGGAGCGTTCGTTTCCGCCCGACCTGTATGCCGCGGCTGGCAAAGCCAGCGCGGCATGCGTGGCACGCACGTTCAGCGTCTGCGGAGCAGCTCGCCGACGCCGAGAAGCAGGGATCCCATCGTCACGCCCGTGAAGGCGCCGGCGATGGCGGCGGCCAGCAGGGCCCAGTGGCGGGCCGATGCCGCCCAGTACTCGGCCTGGAAGATGGCGTGGTTCGGGTGGCGTTCGTACGCCGCCACGACCTCGTAGTAGTTGGCGTCGCCGACGAAGAGCATGGTGCAGACAGCCGCGGTCACCAGGCCTGCGAGGAGCACCAGCGCGCCGAGGGCGCGGAGCCAGCCGCTCACGAGGCGCGCTCCGCGACGCCGTGGGCGGCGAGGCGCCGGCGATACGTGACGACGCGTGCGCGTCGCCGCTCGTCGTAGCCCTTCCACTTGCTCGGCGGCACCGCGTCGGAATCGACGCGCGCGAAGCCCATCCGCTCGAAGAACTGCTGCGCCCGCTCGTCGAGCGTGACCGCGAAGACGTACTCGAGTCCCATCGACTCCGCCTCGGCGAGGATGCGCTCGACCAGCCGCTCGCCGATGCCCTCGCCCTTGAATCGCGTGATCGTGTACAGCCCGACGATCTCGCCCGCCCGCTCGTTGACGTACGGCACGGTGAGGAGGCCCGCCACACCGGCCAGATGGCGTCCGCAGACCGTGACGCCGTAGCCCGCCGACAGGACGTGCGCCACCTCTTCCGGCGTCCGCATCTTGAGGAGGCCCGCGCGCTCGCCACGCTCCAGGAGGCGCTCCGCCTGCGCGAAGTCGTCGATACCGAGCGGACCGACGCGCGTGTAGTCGCCCTCGGTGAAGAGCGTCCCGGAGCCGACGTAGGTGAACAGCTCCTCGGCGATGCCGTCCGGCGAGCAGAGGTTCACCTGCTCGACGCCGCCGTCGAGCGCGTCGCGCACGGCGACGAGCAGCGCGCGGCGGTCGCCGATACCGGTCCACTCGGCCTGCCCCTCGCGCAGCACGGTGTCGAGCACGTTCTCGTCGACGAACGACAGCCGGCCGCCGGGCGCCTCGAGCCCACCCCGCGGGTCGACCAGCACGACCTTCGGAATGCGCAACGCCGCCGCCAGCTCCGTCGGGTGGCGCGGGAACGCCGCCGGCCCGCTGATGCCGAGCACGCACAGGCGGCCCTGCCGGAGCCGCGACCACAGCGCGCCGCGCAGCCGCGCGTCCCCGCCGGGCATGGCGAGGTCGGACACCCGCACGCGCACGATGGGCGACGTCGCGCGCACCTTCTTCTTCTTGCGGTGACGGACGACCTTCCCGCGCGCCTTCGTCGACGGGCGGCCGAGCGCCGAGAGCAGCCGTCGCTCGGCGCCCGGCACGACCTGCGGCCACCACACGAGCACGCGCGTGTCGTTGCGCGCGAGCGTCGCGACGGTCTGCCCGAGCGAGCGCAGCGACGCGCGCGCCGTGACGACGGCGGGCGACACGGCGATCAGCACGGTGCGGCCGCGGAATTCCTCGAGGTAGAACTCCTTCTCTCCGAACGGCTCCGCGCCCGTGCGCCGTCTCGGCGGCTTCGGCATGTCGAGCGCCCAATAGCACACGCGGGTCCACCGGCAAGCGTTTGCCGCAGCCGCACGTGCGCGCTAGCACGACGCCGTGCCGCGCGTCGCACTGCTGGCCCTCCTCGTCGCCGTGGTCTCACCCGCGGCGGCGCGTCCAAACCCGGGCGTCGTCGCGACGGAGGTGCAGCTCGCCGCGGACGCCGGCGCCGAGGTGCTGCGCGCCGGCGGCAGCGCCGCCGACGCCGCCATCGCCGCCTCGGCCGCCGTCTGTGTCGTCCACGCACAGTCGTGCGGCGTCGGCGGCGGCGGCTTCGCGGTCGTCCGAAACGCCGACGGCGGCGCCGCGGTGCTCGACTACCGCGAGGTGGCGCCGGCCGGCGCGACGCCCGACAAGTACGTCACCGACGGCAAGCCGGACCAGTCGAAGCTCCGCAAGGGCGGGCTCGCCGTCGGCGTGCCCGGCGAGATCGCCGGCTGGGTCGCGCTGCACGAACGGTTCGGGCGCGTGCCGCTCGCGACCGTGCTCGCGCCGGCGATCCGCCTCGCGCGCGACGGGTTCGTGCTGGACGACGCGCCGGCGCTGCGCCGTCAGATCGAGCGCAGCGCCGAGTTCCTCGCCGCCGAGCCCGCGTTGCGCGCGACGTTCCTCACGTCCGAAGGCACCGTGCCCGGCGGTGAGTTCCGCGTCGTGCAGTCCGATCTCGCGAAGACGATCGAGACGGTCGCCGCCCGCGGCGCGCGCACGTTCTACGAGGGGCGCACCGCCGCCGCGATCGCCGACGCGGTGCAGGCGCGCGGCGGGGTGCTCACCACGGCCGACCTGAAGCGCTACCGCGTCGTCTGGCGCGAGCCGCTCCGCGGCACCTATCGCGGCCGCGAGGTGCTGACGATGCCGCCGCCGGGCTCGGGCGGCATCGTGCTGGAGGCGCTCGGCATCCTGGCGCACGACGACCCGGCGAGCCTCGGCGCCGAGACCGCCACCTGGCTCCACCTGCTCGCCGGCGCCATGGCGCAGAGCTTCGCCGACCGCGCGCGCTGGTACGGCGACCCCGCGTTCACCGACGTGCCGGTCGCCCGGCTGCTCGCGCCGGCGCGATTGGCCGAGATCCGCGAGCGGCTGCGCGCCACGCAGCGGATCCAGCCGGAGACCGAGGCCGCGCGCGGCGCCGGCACGGCGCACGTCTCGGTCGTCGACACGGCCGGCAACGCCGTCGCGCTCACCACGACGATCAACACGAGCTTCGGCGCCGGCATCGTCGTTCCCGGCACGGGCATCATCCTCAACAACGAGATGGACGACTTCGCCGTCGCACCGGGCATCCCGAACGTCTACGGCCTGATCGGCTCGGCAGCCAACGCCGTGGGCCCGGGGAAGCGCCCGCAGTCGAGCATGTCGCCGACGATCGTGCTGCGCGAGCGCCGGCCCGAGCTGGTCGTCGGCGGCTCGGGCGGCCCGTTCATCATCTCCGGCACGCTGCAGGTGATTCTCGGCGTGCTGGCGTTCGACCGCTCGCTGCCCGACGCCGTCGCCGCGCCGCGCATCCACGACCAGGCGGTGCCGCCGGTCGTGCTCGTCGAACCGGGGATCCCCGAGGCCGCGCGCCGCGTGCTGACGCTCCAGGGGAACACGGTGAAGGAGTTCCGGGCGATCGGTGCCGTCGCCGCGGCCGGCATCGGCCGCGACGGCGCGCCGAGCGGCGCCGGCGATCCGCGCAAGGACGGCGGCGTGGCGATCGCGCGCTAGTCGGACGTCGCGACGAGCTTGGCGGCGGTATTGGTCCGCACGCCCGCCGGCGAGAAGGTCGCCTCCCAGCACACGCCGTCCGATGCGCGGAGCTGCGCGCGCAACGGCAGCGCGAACGGCAACGACGGCGGCGACGGCATGGACTCGTTCGGGGCGAACAGCGCACTGCCCTTCCCCGTGACGTTCAGCGCGGACGCGCCGGCCGTCAGCGTCATCCTCGTCAGGCCGGACGCATTCGGAGCGCTCGCATATCGAAGCCCCCGCGACGTGGCCTTCCAGCACGGCGGACGCGAGCACTCGTGGGACCGGGCCGTGGCGGCGAAGACGAGCACCGACGTGGGACCCGATTCGTCGAACATGCACAGATCGTACTGCGTCTGCGCGTCCGGCGACGCACCGACCGGGTCGCCGAGCTCGGCGAGCGTCGTCGCCTCGCCCTTCGTCAACCGCCACGACAACGCGTCGCCGTGCAGGGACGACGCGTTCTTCAACGTGAGCTTCGACCGTCGCGGCAGCGTCGCGCGCTTGCACCCCGTGCGCACCTGCCCGACGAGCTCGCCGGTGTCGGGATCGCAGGCCAGACAGGGCGCGTCGGTCGTGCGCAGCTGTCCCGCACAGACGTCGGTCGAGCACTGGTACGTGTCGTCGTCGGTACAGGCGTTGCCGTCGTCGCACGGGACGGGCTCGGCATCGAACACGCAGCGTCCGAAGACGTCCAGCACGCCGAACGTCGCGAGCACCCCGTGTCCGGGCGAGTCGAAGAAGAAGCTGATGCCGGCCGTCGCGATGCGACCCATCGCGTCCGTCCCAATCGCCGCCAGCGACCGCTCCTGGCCGAATCCCAACGAGATGGGGGCCGCAGACGGATCGACGGCACCATTCGCCAGATACCGATGCAGCACACCGAAGCGGAACGGGTTCGGGGTCGGAGGTATGATGATGACCCGATTCTCGGACAGAACGATGCGACCCGCAGGCTCCAGCGAAATCCCGACGATCTGCGAGAGACCGTCGACCGCGGCGACGCCCGCATCGCCGAACGTCGGGTCGAGCGATCCGTCGTTCGAATAGCGCGCCAGCACGTTCTGGCCGCCACCACGGCCGACGACGACCAGTCGACCGTCGGGCTGCCGCGCCATCCCGATGAGGCGTGCGTTCAGGCCGACCGTCGTGGTGACGATGCCGGCGGTGCCGAAGGTCGGATCGAGCGACCCGTCGGAGAGGAGCCGCGCGAGCCACAACGTGTCCGCGGTCTCACCGGCCGCGACCACGGCGGCGTCCGGTTGCAGGACGAGCGCGGTCACCGTCACGCCGGCGGGCGCATCAACGACGCCGCCGATGCCGAACGACGGGTCGGGCGACCCGTCGAAGAGGTAACGGACGACGGCGTCGGGAGTCGCCGCGACGATCGCACCGTCGGGTTGCAGCGCGAGGCCCGTCGCCTCATCGGCGGCGGCGTCCACCACGATACCGCTCATGCCGAACGTCGGATCGAGCGTTCCTCCGGCCGTGTAGCGCGCCAGCAGAAGATCGCCACCGGCATGTCCGGCCACGACGATAGCGCCGTCCGACTGCAGGGCGACGTGCCTGACGGCGCCACCACCGAGAATCGGCGTCTGCACCACGCCGTTCGTTCCGAACGCCGGATCGCCGACGCCGTCGACGACCCGCACGATGGCCAGATCGGCCTGGATCGAGCCACCCGCGACGATCGAGCCGTCGGCCTGGAACGCGAGAGCACCGAGTCCGCTGTCCGCCGAGACGAAGGGCAGTTCGAACGTCTCCTGTCCCCAGGCGGGCCCGATCAGCACGGCGACGAGCAGCAACGCAGGGCTTCGCATGTCGACACCCCCGCCCGCACCAGACCACGCCGTTGCCGTCACGCACAAGGGTCATGCGCCGTTCGGCGTGCGTGCTAAGCGCAGGAGGCATGCATCCACCGTCCGTACGCGAGACACCCAAACCCGCGAAGCTCGGCCGCGACGAGTTCGGGCGGCGCTTCCGCGCGCGCTTCGACGATCCCGCGTTCGCCGCCGCGGCCGACGCCCTCGCGCGCATCGAAGGCATCGCGTGGGAGGCGTACGCCGACGGGCGTAAGGCGCCGCGCACGCGTAGGGCCGGGAGCGGCTATGCCGACCCGGACTACGATCTCTCGGTCGACTGGATCGCCACCCGCGACCGCCTGCAGGCCGCCGCCGCGCGGCAGGCCGATCGCGCGACGCCGACGCGCGCGTTGATCGTCATCGGCTCTTCGCGCAATTCCGGTACGTGCCCCGGCGAGATCTCGAAGACGTGGCGCCTCGCCGAGATCGCGCGCGAGACGTTCCTCGCCGACGGCATCGACGTCGACGTCCTCGACCTGAGCCTGCTGACGTCGGAGTACGGCCGTCAGATCCATCCGTGCAAAGCCTGCGTGTCGACGGCGATGCCGCTCTGCCACTGGCCGTGCTCCTGCTACCCGAATCACGCCGCCGGGCAGACGAACGACTGGATGGCGGAGATCTACGAGCGCTGGACGCTCGCCCACGGCATCGTCCTGATCACGCCCGTGTACTGGTACGGCGCGCCGAGCGGGCTCAAGCTCATGATCGACCGTCTCGTCTGCGCCGACGGCGGGAACCCCGATCCGACGAGTACGCACGGCAAAAACGCCGCACAGGCGAAGGCGCTCGAGCTGGACGACT
This sequence comes from uncultured Binatia bacterium (SeqCode), assembly GCA_964432595.1. GTDB lineage: Bacteria > Desulfobacterota > Binatia > DP-6 > DP-6 > DASYLJ01. The sequence continues at coordinate 7,273 of CAYSOF010000006.1, forward strand.
GGCCGTATCCAAAGCACCTCGCGGGACGCGCCTACGGCGTCGTCGTCCATGGCGACGTCGCCGGCGCCGAGGCGCTGCGCCGATCGCTCTGCGATTGGCTCGACTGGATGGGCCTCGTCCGCAGCGGCGACAAGAGCACGCTCGACCGCTACATCGGCTACTACGAGCCCTACGCGACGAGCCACGAGGCGCTCGACCGTGACGTCGACGTGCAGGAGGAGGTCCGCAACGTCGCACGAGCGGTCACCGCGACGATGCGGGCCCTGCGCGACGGAACGTTCGTCGTACCCGATCGCGAGCTCGCATCGCCGCGGCCGAAGTGATCACTGGTGGGGCTTCAGCACCACCTTCACGCACTCGTCCTGCTTGTTCATGAACATGTCGTAGCCCGTCGGCGCGTCGTCGATGGGCAGGCGGTGCGTGATCATGAAGCTCGGGTCGATCTCACCCTGCTGCACCCGGTCGAGCAGCGGACGGAGATACCGCTGCACGTGCGTCTGGCCGCTCCGCACCGTTAGCGACCGGTTGACGATGGCGCCCATCGGCATCTTGTCGATGAAACCTCCGTAGACGCCGGCGACCGACACGACGCCGCCGTTGCGGACCGCCTGGATCGCCTGGCGGAGCGCGATGGGCCGATCGGTCTCGAGCATCATCGCCTGCTTCATGCGGTCGTAGGCGTACTGCGGGCCGGGCGCGTGCGCCTCCATGCCGACCGCGTCGATCACCGCGTCCGGGCCGCGATGTGCGGTCATCTCGCGCAGCGTCTGGTGGACGTCGACGGCTTCGTAGTCGATCGTCTCGGCGCCGCACGACTCGCGCGCCATGCGCAGGCGCTCCGGAACGCGGTCGATGCCGATCACCCGCTCCGCGCCGAGCATGAGCGCGCTCTTCAATGCGAACAGCCCGACGGGACCGCAGCCCCACACCGCGACGGTATCCCCCGCCTTGATGTCGCACTGCTCGGCCGCCATGTAGCCGGTCGGGAAGATGTCGGACAGGAAGAGCACCTGCTCGTCCGAGAGGCCGTCCGGGATCTTCACGTGGTTGACGTCGGCATACGGTACGCGCGCGTACTGCGCCTGCCCGCCGGCATAGCCGCCCAGCATGTGCGAGTAGCCGAAGATGCCGCACGGCGAGTAGCCCCACATCTTCTCCGCCATCCAGGCATTGGGGTTCGAGTTCTCGCACAGCGAGTACAGCTGCCGACCGCAGAAGAAGCAGCCGCCGCAGGCGATGGGAAACGGCACGACGATGCGGTCGCCGGCGGCGAGGTTGTCCACCCCGCGGCCGACCTCGACCACCTCGCCCATGAACTCGTGACCGAGGATGTCGCCCGACTGCATCGTCGGCACGTAGCCGTTGTAGAGGTGCAGGTCGGAGCCGCAGATCGCCGTGGTCGTGATGCGGACGATCGCGTCGCGGGGATTCAGGATGGTCGGCTCCGGCACGTTCTCGACGCCGACGTTCTTCTTGCCGTTCCAGCACACCGCCTTCATGACGTCGCCCTCTTCAGCTCGTCGCGCCGGCGTCCCGACGTCTGTCCTTCGGTCGTGGGGATCTCGCCGGTCTCGATGAGCTGCTTCAGCCGGCGCAGGTCGTTCTGCATCTGCTGGCGCGGAATCTCGCCGAAGATCGACGCCGCGAGCGCACCCAGCGGCCCGCCGGGCGGGTCGAAGCCCATCTCGAGACGCACGGCGGTCCCACGACGGCCGGGCGCGTCCACGAACCGCACGGCGCCCGCATGCTGGATCGTCGATCCCGGCAGCGTACGCCACGCGATGACCTCGCCGGGGCGATCCTCGAAGATCTCGGCGTCCCACTCGACGGCCGGCCCGCCGGGCGCGCGCGCCACCCAGTGCGAGGTGCGTTCGTCGCGCGGCTCGACGGAAACGAGCTGCGGCATGAAGCGCGGCATGTTCGTGAGGTCACGCCAGAAGCGGTACACCTCGTCGCGCGGACGGCCGATGGCGATCGACGCCTCGAAGCGGTCGGCGCGGTCGCCCTGCGCGAGCCGCTGCAGCCGGCGGCTCGCGTGGATGTCGAGCAGCGTGACGCCCGCGACCGCGGCCGTCGCCGCCGCCAGCCGTCCGGGCGAGCCGCCGGCCATGAACGCCGCCCCGAGCGTCGCGAGATCGAGCACGTCCCCGCCGACGCGCGACCACATCCGGGCAGGCTGACGCGGCTTCGCGAGGATGGCGAGACCGGTGACGATCTCGCGCACGCCGAACGCCGCGGTCAGGCCCGGGCGCTGTGGCGCACCGATCGCCGCGCCGAGCCGGCGCGGCGCGGCCACCTCCGTCAGGCCGAGGCCGATGCTGAACCAGCCGAGCGCGCGCGCGAGCCGCTCGTCCGAATGTCCTCCTGCGGGGGTCGGGCGCGACGGCTCACACCGTCGCTCCGTCTGGTGAGCACTGCCCACCGCTGCCGTGGCCATGGTGAATCTCCTTCCGTCGGACTGATCCGTCGAAAGGCAGCAATGCCCATGCCGCGGCGCGCGTCGCGCCCGCCGAGGGACGGAGAGCGACCACCGGTGGCGCTTTGTAGCTTCGCCTAGTCGGACGTACCGACGAACTTCCCGCCCGCGTTCGAGCGGACGCCACTCGCCGAGAACGTGGCCTCCCAGCAGGCACCATCCGACGCGCCGAGCTGTACCCGCAGCGGTAGCGGCAATGGCGACGATGGCGGTGGGGCGTAGGGATTCGTGGCGAAGAGGTTCACGCCCTTTCCGGTGACACGCATCGACGACTTCCCGGCCGTCCCGGCCCCGAGCAGCATGCCGGCGACGCCGCTGAAATTCGGCGGGCCGCTCTTGTACGTCAGCTTGCTGCCGCGCTGCTTCCAGCATGGCGGCTTCGCGCAGCTCGTGTGCCCAGCCGGCGCGACGAGCGCCGCCACGAGCACCGGGTCTGCTCCCGACTCGTCGAAGACGCACAGGTCGTGGTGCGCGTCCACCGGACTCGTGGCGACCGGATCGCCGAGCTCGTCGATCGTCGTGGCCTCGCCGCGCGTCCACTTCCACGTGACCTTGTCGCTCGCCGCGTTGGCGACGTCCTTGATCGTCAGCGACGACCGCCCGGGCTGGGTCGTCTGCTTGCAGCCGGGGCGCGGACCAGCCACGAACGCGCCGGTTTCGGGGACGCACTGCTTGCAGGGCGGCACGGACACCGGGAAGCCGGTACAGACGCCGTCGAGACACCGATCGCCATCCGTGCACAGGCTCGCGTCGTTGCACGGCGTCATGTTGTTCGGCAGCGGCGTGTGGGTACACGCGCCGCCCTCGCAGCGGTCGGTCGTGCACGTGTTGTCGTCCGATGCGCACGGCGCGGTGGTGAAGCGGCAGCTCGCGCCGCAGCACGGATCTCCCGGCGTGGGCTCGCAGAGTTCTCCCGGATCGACCGTGCCATCACCGCACGCACCCGCCCCATGGTAGCGATTGATCTCGGCGCCGATCGCAGACAGCGTGGGCATGCCGTTGATGATGGCGTAGTAGTACACGAGCTTGGAGGCGACGAACCGGTCGTCGGGCTGCATCACGAGGCCCACCACCGCCCGATTGGCTTCGGCAAAGCCCAGCGGAAAGGCGTCGTCGGGCACCCCCGTCGTGCTGTATCGCTCGAAGAGGGCGCTGCCCGCGCGTCCCCCGCCGATGATGCGCTGCTGCGTGTCCACGCCCAGCGCCGCCAGGAATCCGGTCTCGATCGTCTGAAGCACACCGCCGACGCCGAAGCTCGGATCGGGGGTTCCATCCTCGAGCACTCGCGCGAGGAGAAGCGTCGACGGGGATCCCACCTGGCCGCTGACCAGTATCCGACCGTCCGGCTGCCGCTCGAAATCCTGAACCGCGACGAAGCCCGGGAACGGGATCGTCACCGATCCGCCGGTCCCGAACGTCGGATCGGAGGCGCCGTCGGGGAGGACGCGGAGCAGCCGCAGGTCGTTGCCGGACTGGCCGGCCACGACGAGCGCGCCGTCCGGTTGGCGCAGCACCCCGTTCACGCGATGTCCGGCGTCCACGATGCCACCCATGCCGAACGACGCGTCGGGCGTTCCGTCGGCCAGGAAGCGCGCGATCACGTTGCCGGCCACGATCACGAGCGCGCCGTCGGGCTGCTCGACGAGCGACGTCGCCGAGCCTGCGAGGCCCGTCGTCACGATGCCGGCCGTGCCGAACGTCGCGTCGGGCGTCCCGTCGTCCTCGTAGCGCAACAGGACCGCCGTCGTGCTCCCGTTGTTCGGTCCCGAGCCACCGGCGGCGAGGATGGAGCCGTCCGCCCGCAGCACGATGCTGCCAATCTCGTCGTACGCGCCGAGCGACGTGCGCACGATGCCGCCCGTTCCGAACGACGGATCGAAACCGCCGGCCGGCATCGCCCGCACCAGGAGGAAGTCCAACGCGGGCGTGAGGAAGTTTCCATCGGCACCGCCGGCGACCACCTTGCCGTCGGGCTGCAGGCGGATCGCCCCCAGCGTGGTCACGACGCCGCCGGCACCCGGCACGAGGGACGTCGTCGCGAAGCTGACGTCCAGCGCACCCGAGGCATGCGACGTTCCGCCGGCGACCACGAGCGCGCCGAAGCAGACGAGCGTTGCGAGCGTACGAGTCATCGCGATCCCCCCCCGGGCGAGGACCGTACCGTCCCGGATCCGGGGACGTCAACGCGTTTCGGGATCGGCGATCGCGTCGTAGCCGCGCTCGGAGAACTCCACCAGGCAGAACCCGTTGCCGAACGGATCGGCGAAGTAGGCGATGCGACCCCACACGTGCGATCCGACCTCGCGCTCGCGTCGTGCGCCGGCGCGTTCGACGCGCTGCACCGCCGCGTCGAGGTCGTCCACGACGACGTCGAGATGCACGGGCGTCCAGTGCCGCCCGTAGTCGCGCGGGCCGGCGCCCGGCGCCACCGTCGAGCCGGCAGGCTTTTCGATCAGATAGATGGGCGCATCGAGGCCGAGCAGCTCGACGATCGACGGCCCGAGCCGCCGGCCGACGGTGAGACCGAAGGCGGAGGTATAGAACGCGATGCCGGCGCGGACGTCGGCGATGTCGACGTTGACGAGCAGGGACGCCATGTCCCCACCCTAGCCGACTCAGAACACGTCGCCGAGACGGATCGTCTGCTCGCGGCCCGCGCCGACCGACACGAGCGTGACCGGGGCCTCGACGAGCGCCGAGAGCCGGTCGATGTACTTCCGCGCCGCGGCCGGCAGCTCGTCGAGCGCGCGCGCCGTCCCGAGCTCGTCGCGCCAGCCCGGCATCTCCTCGTAGATCGGCTTCGCGCGCTCCCAGCCGTGCCGCGTCATCGGCGGCAGGTCGCGGCGCTTGCCATCGATCTCGTAGGCGACGCAGATGCGGAGCGGGTCGACGCCGGTGAGGACGTCGAGCTTCGTGAGCGCGATCGCGTCGAGCCCGGACAGCGCGACCGAATGCCGCACGACCACCGCGTCGAACCAGCCGCAGCGGCGCGGACGGCCCGTCGTGGCGCCGTACTCGTCGCCGTCGGCACGGAGCCGCTCGCCGAGCGCGTCGGTGAGCTCCGTCGGGAACGGGCCACCGCCGACCCGCGTCGTGTACGCCTTCGCGATGCCGATCACGCGGCCGATCATCTTCGGCGGGATGCCGGCGCCCGCCGACGCGGCGCCCGGCACGGCGTTCGACGACGTCACGTACGGATACGTGCCGTGGTCGACGTCGAGCATGACCGCCTGCGCGCCTTCGAGCAGCACGCGCACGCCGCGCGACACCGCGGCCCGCACCTCGATGCCCGTGTCGCCGACGAACGGCGCGAGCCGCGTGCGGAAGCCGGCGTACTCCGCGAGGATGTCGTCGAACGACAGCGGCGACTCGCCGAGCATCGCCTCGAGGTAGCCGTTCTTCTCTCGCAGCGCCGTCTCCAGCAGCTCGCGGAAGCCCTGCTCGTCGAACAGCTCGCCGACGCGAATGCCGGTGCGCGCCATCTTGTCTTCGTACGCCGGCCCGATGCCGCGGCCGGTCGTGCCGATGGCGCCCGACCCGCGCAGCCGCTCGCGCGCGTGATCGATGGCGCGGTGCCACGGCATGATCAGGTGCGCCTGCTCGCTGATGCGCAGCCACTTGTCCTCGGCCAGGTAGCCACGCGCGCGGAGCGCGTCGATCTCGCCGACGAGCACCTTGGGGTCGATCACCATGCCCGCCGCGAGGACGCAGACCTTTCCGGGATGCAGGACGCCCGACGGCACGAGGTTCAGCACCGTCTTCTCGCCGTTCACGACGAGCGTGTGGCCCGCGTTGTTGCCGCCGTGGAAGCGGACGATCATGTCCGCGCGCGCGGCGAGCAGGTCGACGACCTTGCCCTTTCCCTCGTCGCCCCACTGCGTGCCGATGATGGCGGTGGTGGACATCGCGTCCCCTCAGAGCTTCAGCAGCTCCGCCGATACGATCTGCGGCAGGGTCCGCACCTGCGCGAGCACTTCGGCGGGAACCGGATCGTCGACGTGGAAGAGCGACAGCGCCATGCCGCCGACCTTCTCGCGGCCGAGCTCGAGGCCGGCGATGTTGATGCCGTTCTCCCCGAGCAGCGTGCCGACGCGGCCGACGACGCCGGGGACGTCGCGGTTGTGCAGCATGAGGATGTGCCCGTCGGGCACGGCCTCCATGCGAAAGTCGTCGATGCGCGTGAGGCGCACGGTACCGGCGCCGAAGACCGCGCCCTGCACGATCGTGGAGGCACCGCCCACGCGTTTCACCTCGACGCGGACGGCATTCGCGTAGTCGGCCGACTCCGACGCCACGGCCGTCACCACGCGGATGCCGCGATCGCGCGCGATGGTGGGCGCGTTCACGTAGTTGACCGTGTAGTTGAGGTCGAGGTCGATGACCTGGTCGAGGAGGCCACGCAGCACCGCGGTGCCGAGCGCCTTCACCTCACGCTCCGCCACTTCGCCGGTGGTCTGGACCGTGATCTCCTCCGGCGCTTCCTTGCGGAGCTGCGCCGCCAGCGCGCCGAGCTTCTCGGCGAGCAGGAGGTACGGCCGCAGCACCTGGAGCACCTCGGGCGACAGCGACGGCGCGTTCACCGCGCTGTTGATCGTGCCCTTCGTGAGAAACTCGCCCACCTGCTGCGCGATGGCGACGGCCACGTTCACCTGGGCCTCGGCCGTGGACGCGCCGAGGTGCGGCGTGCAGATGACGCGGTCGAGCTGCAGCAGCGGGTGATCGGCCGGCGGCGGCTCCTTCTCGAAGACGTCGAGCGCCGCGCCCGCGACCTGGCCCGACTCGATGGCTTCGGCCAATGCCGCCTCGTCGACGATGCCGCCGCGCGCGCAGTTGACGATGCGCACGCCCTTCTTCATCCGCGCGATCGACTCGCGGCCGACGAGGCCGCGCGTCTCCGTGGTGAGCGGCGTATGCAGCGTGATGAAGTCGGCGCGGGTGAACAGGTCGTCGAGCGACACGAGCTCGACGCGCATGCGCGCGGCCGCCTCGGGCGTGACGAACGGGTCGAACGCGATGACCTTCATGCGCAGCCCGACGGCGCGCTCGGCGACGATGGTGCCGATGTTGCCGAGGCCGACGATGCCGAGCGTCTTGTTGCAGACCTCGGTGCCGATCCACTTCTCGCGCGGCCACTTGCCGGCGCGCACGTCGGCGACGGCCTGCGGGATGTTGCGCGCCAGCGAGAGCAGCATCGCGATGGCGTGCTCGGCGGTGGTGACGTTGTTGCCGCCGGGCGTGTTCATCACGACGATGCCGCGCTTCGTCGCCGCCTCGACGTCGATGTTGTCGACGCCGATGCCGGCGCGGCCGATCACGCGGAGCTTTTTCGCGTGCGCGATGACCTCGGCGGTCACCTTGGTGCTGCTGCGGACGACGAGCCCCTCGAACTCGGGGATGATCTCGAGCAGCTCGGCGGGCTTGAGGCCCGGCCGCGCGACGAGATCGAGGTCCGGCTGCTCCTGCAGCCGGGCGAGCCCTTCGGGACCGAGCGAATCGCTCAGGAGAACGCGGTAGGCCATCGTGCCCTCCTCAGCGGGCCGGGAGGCCCTGCGCCAGCACCCGCTCCGCCGCGCCCACGCCCTTGCCGAGCTCGATCTTCACGCCGAAGTGGTGCAGCGCGAGCTCGAGCGCGGCGAGACCGGTGACGATGTCGAACGCACCGACGTAGCCGAGGTGCGAGAGGCGGATGATCTTGCCCTTCAGCTGGTCCTGGCCGCCGGCGAACGTCACCTGCATCTTGTCGCGCAGGTACTTGAAGACCGCGCTGCCGTCGGTGCCCGCGGGCAACGTGACGGCGGTGGCGGCCGGGCTCGGCGCGTCGGGCGCCAGCAGGCCGAGGCCGAGCGCCAACGCGCCTTCGCGCGTGGCCTGCGCGAGCCGCGCATGCCGTGCCCAGACGTTGGGGTAGCCTTCGGCCTCCATCATGCCGAGCGCGACCTTCAAGCCCTGGACGAGCGAGATGGCGGGCGTCCACGCGGTGGACTTCTCCGCGACGCCCTTCCGCTCCTTCTTGAGATCGAAGTAGAAGCGCGGCAGCTTCGCCGTGGCGGTCGCCGCCCACGCGCGCTCGGACAGCGCGATGAACGCGAGGCCGGGCGGCAGCATCAGCGCCTTCTGCGAGCCGGTGACCAGCACGTCGACGCCGAGCCGATCCATCGGCAGCTCGACGACGCCGACCGCGGTGATGCCGTCGACGACGAGCAGCGTGTCGCGCGTGCGCGTGAGCGCGGCGATCTCCGCGACGGGATGCAGCACGCAGGTCGACGTCTCGCTGGCCTGCATGTAGACGGCGCGCGCCTTCGGGTGCGCCTCGAGCGCGGCGGCGACCTGCTCCGGACGGACCGCGCGACCCCACTCGACGGTGATCTCGTGCGGGGTGACGCCGTACGCCTGGGCGAGCTTCGTCCAGCGTTCGCCGAACTTGCCGCCGTTCACGACGATGACCTCGTCGCCCGGCGAGCAGAGGTTGGTGATGGCGCTTTCCATCGCGCCGGTGCCGGAGGCCGCGAGGACGAGGACGTCCTGCTTCGTGCCGAAGAGGGTCTTGAGACTCTCCTGGACCTCGGCGAGCACCCCCGCGAACTGCGGGGTCCGGTGGTGGATCACCGGGAGGGACATTGCTGCCAGCACCTCGGGAGGCACTGGGGTGGGGCCTGGGGCCAAAAGGTAGGATTTGATCATGCGCCTGGACCTGGCAGTTGGTTCGTTCTTGCCAGAGGGGCCCAGGCGTTCGGCCCGCTGGTCGTTCAGCACTCCCTCGTGGTCGATTCCACGCAACGCCAGTCGTGCGAAGGGCTCTGGGTTTAGCCGCGACGTCCGCGCTCTGTCAAGGCGCTCCGACGAGGCTTCGCGCGCGTTGACTCGTGCGCACCGATCCAGTACCCGCGACCGGTGATGAAGTCGTCTGGGGGCCGGTGGGGGATCAGCGCCGCCCTGGTCCTTGCCCTGGCAACCTCGGTCGGCGCCGAGGGCCCGTCCCCCGCACCGCCCTCCCCGTTCCGGTTCAGCGTCCTCTCCGAGCAGTGGCAGACGCAGCTCGAAGCGAACCCGGCGCTGGCCGTACCGTCGACGATCACGCACGACGACGAGATTCAGAACGTCACGCTGAAGGAAGCGATCGCGATCGCGCTCGAGAACAACCCCGGCATCGCGGCGCGCCGGCTCGAGCCGACACGCGTCCAGCAGGACGTGCTCGAGGCGCAGGGCCAGTTCGATCCGGTCCTCGACAGCCAGATCCTCTACTCGAAGATCGTCACGCCGAACCCGAGCGCGCTCTCGGGAATCGTCACGTCGAAGATCGAAACGCGCACCGCCGACGTCGGGTTGCGGAAGTTGATGCGCACCGGCACGCGTCTCGACGTCGATTTCCTGAACGAGCGACTCGACAACAACGCGCGCTTCATCCAGCTCCGGCCGCAGTACACGCCGCAGCTCGGCTTTTCGGTGGTGCAGCCGTTGCTGCGCGACTTCGGATGGGACTTCTCGTACCTCATCGTGCGGGCCGCCGAGCGTACCGCCGACGCCGCGTACTACCAATACGAGGCGGACGTCGCCGACTTCGTGCTGCAGGTCATCGTCGCGTACTGGGCCGTCGTCGGGCGGCGCGAAGCGGTCGAGGCGCGGCGAGAAGCGTGGGAGCTCGCCGAGCGGACGGTGTCGGAGAACCAGGCGCGCGTCGACGTCGGGTTGCTGGCGCCCGTCTCGGTGCTCGAGGCGCAGGCCGACGCCAAGAGCCGCGAGGAGCAGCTCCTCGTCGCGCAGAACGATCTCACGATCGCACGACAGCGGCTGGCCCAGATCGCGTTCTTCCGGCCCAACGCCTCGTTCGTTCCGCGCACTCTGGAGCCCATCGAAGCCGCGGACCGCGAGGACGTCGAGCCCGACGTCGACGAGTCGCTCGCCACGGCGCTGAAGGAGCGGCCCGAGGTCGCGGCCTCCGCGAAGGGCGTCGAGGTGCGGCAGCTGAACGAGCGGATCACCGGCAACCAGCTCCTGCCGCGGCTGGACTTCGTCGGCGGCTACAGCGTGAACGGGCTGAGCGGCACCGATCGCCCGACGGCGATCGGGGCGAGCAACCTCTTCCTGAGCGACCGCGACCTCGGCGGATGCACGATGCTCGCGGTCAACGTCTACAGCTGCTCGCAGCGCGACGTCCCCTCGCAGTTCGCCGGACCGCGGCGCGACGCGTACCGGCGTCTCACGTCGGGCGACTTCGAGACCTACAACTTCGGCGTACAGCTCGAGGTCCCGATCGACAACGCCACCGCCAAGGCGCGCAACACCCGCAGCAAGATCGAGCTGCACCAGGCCGAGCTGAACCACCGCCAGCTGCTTTCCGACGTGACGCTCGAGGTGCGGCAGGCCGTCTCCGACGTCCTCACCAGCCGGCAGCGCATCGACACGTCGCGCGTCGCCCGAGAGCTGGCCGAGGAGAATCTGCGCAACCAGACGAAGCGTCACGAGGTCGGCATGGCGACCACGAAGGATCTGCTCGACTTCCAGACGCGCCTCACCGACGCGCGCGCCGCGGAGATCCAATCGCAGATCGACCATGCGATCGCGTTGGCGCGCTGGCGCCGGGCGGAAGGCGAGCTTCTGCCGCACTTCCAGATCATCGTCGACCGCCCCGGCGTGACTCCGACGCCCTGGTTCGCGTGGTTCTGAGTCAGCCCGGCACGCGCGCCACGACGAGCTGCACGCGCTCGCCGTCGGCGAGCCTGAGGCGCTCGACGACGAAGCCCAGCGCCGCCAGCTCGCGCGCCGTCGGATAGCGCGCCCGCACCGGCGGCAGCCCACGCAGCAGCAGCACGATCCAGCCGACGACGCGCGCGACGGCGCGCCGGGGCTGGTTGTGGTCGACCACGACGAGCGGTGCGCCGGCGGGCAGCGCATGCCGCAGGCCTTCGAGCAGCGCGCGGCGCGCTGCCGGATCGGCGACGGCGCCGACGAAGCTCACCACGGCGGCGCCGGCCGCGTCCGGCGCCGCCGCGCCGGGACTCAGCACCGCCAACGCGCCGTCGTACGAGCCGAGCAGCTCGCGACATCGCGCGGCGAGGTCCGCGTCGCTCACCGCCGCGCGATGAGCGTCATGAACTCCTCGCGCGTCTTCTGCTCCGACCGGAACACGCCCAGCATGGCGCTCGTCGTGACGCTGGAGTTCTGCTTCTCGACGCCGCGCATGCGCATGCAGAGGTGCTCCGCCTCGAGCACGACGCCCACGCCGACCGGATCGAGCTGCTCCTGGATCGTCGCCGCGATCTGCGTCGTCATGCGCTCCTGCACCTGTAGCCGGCGCGCGAACACCTCGACGAGGCGGGCGAGCTTGCTGATGCCGACGATCTTGCCGTTCGGCAGGTAGGCGACGTGCGCCTTCCCGTAGAACGGCAGGATGTGATGCTCGCACATCGAGAAGAAGTCGATGTCCTTCATCACGATCATCTCCGAGTACTCCTCGGTGAAGAGCGCCTGGTTGATGACTTCGTGGGGATCCTGCTGGTACCCGCGCGTGAGAAACGACAGCGCCTTCGCGACGCGCAACGGCGTGCGCTGCAGCCCTTCGCGGCCGGGATCGGGATCGATGGCCTTCAGGATGCCGGCCACGTGCGCCTCGAGGGCGTGGTCGTCCATGCCCCGGGAGCTAACCGATGGGTCGCGCTTGGGCAAGGCGCGGACGCGGGGGCTCAGGCGCCCAGCAGGCCGTCGGCGCGCAGGTTCTCGTGGATCGCTCGCGTCGCCGGGGACTGGTTCAGCGTGTAGAAATGAATGCCGGCGACGCCGCCCCGCACCAGCGCCGCGCACTGCCGGGTGCCGTGCTCGATCCCGACGGCCATCGCCCGCGCCGGATCGTCCTTCACCTCGTCGAGCGCCGCGCTCAACGCGGGCGGGATCTGGTTGCCGCTCAGCTGGGTGATGCGCCGGATCTGCGCGACGTTGGTGATCGGCATGAAGCCCGCGACGATGGGCACCTGGATGCCGGCTTTCCGCGCGCGATCGACGAAGCGGAAGAAGTCGTCGTTGTCGTAGAAGAGCTGCGTCACGACGACGTCGAGGCCGGCGTCGACCTTCATCTTGAGGTGCTCGATGCCGAGATCGAGGTCGCGGCACTCGGGGTGGCCTTCCGGATGCCCCGCGCCGAGGAGGCAGATGTCGTAGCCGCGCTCCTTGATGAAGCGAATCATGTCGACGGCGTACGTGAAGCCGTCGGCCGGCGGGCGGAAGTCGGGATCGGGCGGCCGGTCGCCGCGGATGGTGACGAAGTTCTGGATGCCACGCGACAGCGCCAGCTCGCAGTGACGCGCGATGTCGTCGCGCGTCGCCTCGATGCAGGTGACGTGCGCCGCCGCCTCGATGCCGAGAGCGCGGACGCGCGTGCCGATCTCGACGGACGCCTCGCGCGGCTTGCCGCCCGTGCGGGTCACCGAGACGAACGCGGGCTCGAGTGGGCGCAGCGCCTCGATGGTGCGCATCAGGCCGACTTCGCCCTCCGGCGTCCTCGGCGGGAAGAATTCGAACGAGACGAGCGGACGTCCCGCGCCGAACAGATCGCGGATCTTCACGGGATGCCCCGTGGGGCTACTTCGAGCCCTTCTTCTCGAGCGCCTTCACGCGCTGGTACTTCCGGTAGTCGTACCCGGTGGCCATCGCCATGAGCAGGCCCTCCATGCCCCCGTCGCGCTCGCGGCGCAGGATGCGCAGCCGCTCGTAGAACTCGCGGAAGTCCTTGTCGACGCGCTGGTTCTCGTCGACCGGGTTCAGGAAGAAGTCGCGCAGGCGGGTGACCGTGAAGCGCAACGCGGAGAGACGCAGCTCGTTCGGGAAGGCGTCCCACTCGGCGAGTGATAGCGGCCGCAGCGACTCGTAGCCAGTGATGAGCGACTCGAACCGCTTGAGATCGTAGCCGTCGCGGTCGAAGCAGAGGGCGTTCACCGCCGTCGCGAGATCGAAGATGAACTTGCCGCGGCACGCGGCCTCGAAGTCGAGCATGGCGACCAGCTTGTCGCCCTTGAAGATGAGATTGTCGTGGAACAGGTCGCCGTGGATGATGCCCTTCGGCAGCTTGTTCTCGAGGTAGTGCTGCAGGTAATCGACCTCGTCGTCGAGCGTGCGGACGATCTTCCGGAAGTACGACGGCAGCTTGTCGCGCACTTCGCCGTAGAGGTCGGAGATGCGCTCGTAGCTGAAGCGGTTGTCGATGCCCTTCTTGTAGCTCTTGCCGATCGTGTGGAGATCGGCGAGATGGCGGCCGACGTTCTCCAGGCGGTTCGACGTCAGGCGATCGGTGCGCACGACCTGTCCGTCGACCCAGCGATACACGGAGAGGCACTTGCCGGCGGTCTCGCGATACCAGCGACCCTTGCGATCGGCCACGGGCTGCGGACACGGGAAGTTGTGCTTGCGCAGGAAGATCAGCAGGTCGAGCTCGCGCTTCACGTCGAGCTCGCCCTTCACCTCGTCGATGCGCAGCAGATGTTTTCCGCGCGACGTCTCGAGAAGGTAGTTGGAATTGACCGAGCCGTTGGGAATGCCGGAGGAGGCCAACAGCTTCACCAGGCCGTAGTCCTCGATCAGCTCCGCAAGCTCGGTCCTATCGACGGCGGTGTAGACGGCCATTGCCCCCCGTTTCTCCATAACCCTCTGGATTGCCATCCGATTCGGGCGCCGCACCCTAACGTCCGACAGGCGGGATGTCAACGTGAATCTAACGATCGTTCGCCTTAAACAGTGCGAACGCGCACGATCCGTTACGCTCCGACACCCATTCGACGGGGAATCCGGGCGCCTATTGCCAAGTCGAACCTGGCGGAATCGCTGAACAATCCTGCTGGCCAGCGTGGAGGCGGCGAAATGGTGCGCGCAGCGCGGCGAACCTCCCGCGACGTCCGGCGCAAGCGCGGGCCGCACAGCAAACGCCGTGCCCCGTGCGCGCGAGTCATCTCCAGCGTGCTCGCGGGAATTCTGCGAAGCTGGAGAGCTACGCCTATGGCTCTGCTGCAGCGCACCGCGCAGATGCGCGATCGCATCGTCCCAATGGGCAGCACATCAGGCGACGTCGATCACGCGGAGACGGTGACGCCGACGCGCGGACACCAGCGCGCGAGCGAGCACTGACCGCACAGCGGCTTGCGCGCGTGGCAGACGCGACGTCCGTGGTGGATCAGCCGATGCGCGAAGTGCGTCCATTGCTTCGGCGGCAGCAACGCCTGCAGGTCGCGCTCGATCTTCACGGGATCGTCTTCGACGGTCAGGCCGAGGCGATTCGACAGCCGATTCACGTGGGTGTCGACGAAGATGGCCGGCTGCCCGAATGCGGTACCCAGCACGACGTTCGCCGTCTTGCGTCCGATGCCCGGGAGCGCGGTCAGCGCATCCATCGTATCGGGTACGGTGCCGCCGAATTCGTCCGCGACGGCGCGTGCGACGGCCTGGATGGACTTCGTCTTCTGACGGAAGAACCCGGTGCGCTTGATCAGCACCTCGACGCGCGCCGGATCGGCGGCGGCGAGCGCCTTCGGCGTCGGCAGCTCGGCGAAAAGCGACGGCGTGACCTGGTTCACCATCTTGTCGGTGCATTGCGCCGACAGGATGGTCGCGATCACGAGCTGCCACGCATCCTTGTGGTCAAGCTCGCACCACGCGTCCGGGTAGGTCCTCGCCAGCGCCCGGCCGATCGCCGCCGCGCGCTTCTTCCGATCGGCCGGCTTCTCCCGCGCGACGTTCAGCGCCACCGGCGCTGGTCCTCGCGGACCGCCTCGACGTAGGCGTCGGCCGCGGCGCGCGCCGCCTCGGGGCTCCAGCCGAGGGCGCCGGCCATGAGCGTCGCCACCTGCCCGGCGACGTCGGCACCGGCGGTCGGATCGAACAGCGCGATCTGGGTGCGTCGGCGAAGCACGTCCTCGAGCGTGACGGCGAACTCCCGCTCGACGGCCGACACGATCTCGGCACGCGGATCGGGCAACGCGGGCAGGACCGGAGCGCCGAGGGCCCGGTCGCGCGCGACCAGACCCAGGACTTCCGCGAGCTTGCCGCCGTAGCGGCCCGCGAGGTGGCCGATCACCGGGCTCGTCAGACCGTGGCCGTCGCGCGAGATCGCGTTCGCGGCGTGCACCTCGGGAGGCGTGGAGCCGCCCGCGAGCGGACGGGCGGCCGTGCGCGACGGGCCGATCGGCTCGCCGTCGCTGGTACGGATCAGCGCCGCGGCGATGCGGTCGACGACCTGCGCCGCCACGAGACGGTACGTCGTCAGCTTGCCGCCGGCGATCGAGACGAGGCCGGAGCGCGACGTGAAGATCTCCTCCTCGCGCGACACGTCGGACGGGTCGGCTTCCCGGCCCGGCGGCGGCGCGACGAGCGGCCGGAGACCGGCGAACGCGCTCACGACGTCCTTGGCGGTGAGGTCGGCCTTCGGGAAGTAGTGGTTCACCGTGTCGAGCAGGTAGGCGACGTCGGACGCCTCGACGACCGGCGGCACGTCGGGCCCGCCCTCGTGGTCCGTATCCGTGGTTCCGACGAGCGACTGCTCGCCCCACGGGATCACGAACATCACGCGGCGATCCTGCACCGCGTTGAGGACGATCGCCGCGTTGTTCCCGATGCGCGCGCGCGGCACGACCACGTGCACGCCCTTCGTCGGCCGCAGCAGCGGTGCGGCGGTCGGCTCGTCGAGCGCCGTCACGGCGTCGACCCACGGCCCGGCCGCGTTGACGACGGTCCGCGCGCGGATCGTCACCTCGCGCGTGCCGAGGCGATCGACCACCTGCGCGCCGACGACGCGACCGTCGCTCTTCACGAGCCCGGTCACCTTGGCGTAGGACACGGCGACCGTCCCCGCCTCGCTCGCGGACAGCAACGTCTCCAGCACGAGGCGCGCGTCGTCCGTCCAGCAGTCCCAGTACTCGCCGGCGCCCGTGAGCCCCTCGGTGCGCAGCCCGGGTTCCGCCTCGCGGACGGCGGCGGGCCGCAACATGCGGTGCCGCTTCACGCTGCGGATTCCCGCCAGCAGATCGTACGCCCAGAGCCCGGCGGCCAGCTTCCAGTACGCGGGCGAGGCGCCGGCATAGAGCGGGTAGACGAAGCGCAGCGGCCGCACGAGGTGTGGCGCCAGCCGGCGGAGGCGCTCGCGCTCGCGCGTCGCCTCGAGCACCAGCCCGATATGGCCCTGCTCGAGATACCGAAGTCCACCGTGGATCAGCTTCGACGAGCGGCTCGACGTGCCCGACGCGAAGTCGCTCTGCTCGACGAGGGCGGTCCGCAGGCCGCGCATTGCGGCGTCGCGCGCGATGCCTGCGCCGTTGATGCCGCCGCCGATGACGAGGACGTCGAAGCGCTCGGTGCTCAGCCGGTCGAAAGCGGCCGCCCGCCAGGCGGCCCCGTCGTGGGTGCTCACGTCAGGCATCGTAACCGACGGTCCCCCGGTTGTCACGGCGCGTCAAAGCAGCTGGACGATGCGCTCGGCGACGGCCGTCGTCGTCGATTTCCCGCCGAGATCGCGCGTCCGCACGCGGCCTTCCTTGAGCAGGCGGTGCACGGCGCGCTCGAGCCGGTCCGCCGGCTTCGACTGGCCGATGTGCCGCAGCAGCATGATGCTCGAGAAGATCACCGCCAGCGGATTCGCCATGTTCTTGCCGGCAATGTCGGGCGCGGTGCCGTGCACCGCCTCGAAGATCGCCACCCTGTCGCCGAGGTTCGCGCCCGGCACGACGCCGAGCCCGCCGACCAGCCCGGCGCAGAGGTCGGAGACGATGTCGCCGTAGAGGTTCTCGAGCAGCAGGACGTCGAACTGCTGGGGCCGCAGCACGAGCTGCATGCAGGCGTTGTCGACGATCAGCTCGCGGTACTCGACGCGCGGGTAGGCCTTCGCGACGGCGCGGGCGCACTGCAGGAAGAGCCCGTCCGACAACTTCATGATGTTGGCCTTGTGGATGGCCGTCACCGTGCGACGCTTCTCGCGCTTGGCCAGCTCGAACGCGTGCTTCGCGATCCGCTTCGACGCCCGGGCCGTGATCACCTTGACGCTCTCGACGACGCCCGGCGCGATTTGATGCTCGATCCCCGAGTACAGGTCTTCGGTGTTCTCGCGCACGACGACCAGGTCGACGTCGGTGAAGCGCGTCTTCACGCCGTCGAGGCTGCGGATGGGCCGGACGTTCGCATAGAGATCGAACGTCTTCCGCAGGCCGACGTTGACGCTGCGATAGCCCGCCCGCCCGACCTGCGTCTCGAGCGGCCCCTTCAGCGCGACGCGGTTGCGGCGGATCGAGCGGATCAGCTCGTCGGGGACGGCGGTGCCGAGCGCCTCGAAGGCCGCCTTGCCGCCGAGCTGCCTGTCCCAGACGATCGCGCCGCCGGCAGCGGCGATCACCTCGACGGCGGCGGCGGTCACCTCGGGCCCGATGCCGTCGCCGGTGATCAGCGTGACGCGACGGGACGTGCTCATGGAATCCCGAGCACCTTGTGGAGCTGGGGCAGCACCCGGACGTCGGGATGGTGGCGGCTGGCGATGGCGTGCAGCTGCTCGAGACCGGCCATGCCGATCTGCAGCGCGGTCCCGTCGGACGGCGTCAGCGGCGTCAGGTAGAGCGGCACGCGCGGGTCGACGTCGGCGACGAGCCGCGCGCCCCGCTCGACCTCGTCGGGCGCCGTGCGCTCGTCGACCGGCATCTTCACGTAGACGTCGCGCGCACCGTCGATCGCGAGGGCCAGACACGCGGCGTGCTCGTCCCAGAGCGGGCGCTCGCCGGTGTTGCTCGGGCATTTCACGTCGAGGCTCACGATCGCGACGTGCGGCAGCACGCGCTCGAGCCGCGCCGGCAGGATGCCCGCCGTCTCCAGCAGCACGGGCAGGCGGCGCGGCCGCGCGCCGAGCCACTCGACCAGGAAGTCGGCCTGCGACAGCGGCTCGCCGCCGGTCACCGCGATCGCGTGCAGCGGCGGCGCCGCCGCGACGAGTCCGTCGACCAGGGCGTCGAGCTGCGCGACCGACAGCGGATTCGGACGATGGTGCTCGCCGTCGGGGCCCAGCACGCGGCACGTCGGCACCGGGACCAGGCTGTCGGGCGTGTCGCACCACCGGCAGCGCAGCGGACAGCCGCCGAACCGGACGAACAGCTGCCGCCGGCCCGCATGGACCCCTTCCCCCTGGAAGGACACGAACAGCTCGGAGACGTTGGCGGCGCCGGAGCGCATCCCGGGGGGCTTAGCACGCGTGACGCAGCGCGACCACCAGATCGGCGACGTTGGTGCCGGTGGGCCCCATGCGCAGCAGATCGCCGGCGGCGTCGAGGCACGGGTGGCTGTCGGTGCGCGCCAGCGCCGCCGCCGCATCGATGCCGCGACTCGCCGCCCGGGCGACGGTTCCGCCGTCGACGCAAGCGCCGGCCGCGTCGGTCGGACCGTCCACTCCGTCCGTTCCCGCCGCGAGGACCACCCCGGGGTGCCCCGCCAGGGCGAGCGCCGCGGACAGCGCCAGCTGCTGCGAGCGGCCGCCGGCCCCGCCCGGCACGACGCGCACCGTGGTCTCGCCGCCGAGCACGATGGCGACGGACCGGTCGCGCGGCGCCGCGGCGAGCCGGGCGACCACTGCCTGGCCTGCGGCCGACGCATCGCCGGCGAGCGGCTCGTCGACCACGTCCACCTGGAAGCCGTGCGCGCGCGCGGCGCTCGCCGCGGCGCCGACGGCGGTCCGGTTGCCGGCGAGTACGCGCACGACGCCGCGTGCGACGAGCGGATCGCCGGGCTTCACGGTCTCCGGCACCCTGCCCGCCAGGCCCGCGTCGAGATGCGCGCGAATCGCCGGCCGCACGTCCGCGGGATCGAGCCAGCGGGCGAGAACGGCGTCGGCCTCGGCGAACGTCGTCGGGTCGGCGACCGTCGGCCCCGACGCGATGACGGCGGGATCGTCACCGACCACGTCGGACAGGATCAGCGTCCACACGCCGGCCGCCCGAGCGGCCGCGCGGGCCAGGCCCCCGCCCTTCACGCGCGAGCAATGGCGCCGCACGACGTTCATGGCCGTGATGTCCGCACCCGACGCGAGCAGACGCTGCGTCAGGAGCCGCTTGTCCTCGAGGCCGACGCCCGGCGCAGGCGCCGCGAGCAGCGCCGACGCGCCGCCGCTCAGCAGCACGACGACGAGCGTGTCACGCCCCGCCGCCGTCACGAGATCGAGCAGCTCGCGCGTCGCGCGCTCGGAGGAAGCGTCCGGCACCGGGTGGCCGCCCGTCCGCACGAGAACGCCGTCGAGTCCCCCGATGGCCCCGCCGTGCGGCACGATCGCGAGGCCGGAGCGCACGC
The DNA here is from genome assembly GCA_964432595.1 of uncultured Binatia bacterium (SeqCode). Lineage (GTDB taxonomy): Bacteria > Desulfobacterota > Binatia > DP-6 > DP-6 > DASYLJ01. The sequence continues at coordinate 27,038 of CAYSOF010000006.1, forward strand.
CGGCCCCGCGCGCCATGGCGAGCGCCGCCTTGCCGGCGGCGACGACGACGACGGGCCCCGCATGCCGCGCGCTCCCCTCGGCCAGCGCGATACCGCCATCCACGGGACGCAGCGCCGCGCGGACGAGTCGCTCGGGATCGACGGCGGCGAGCGCCGCATCGAGGCAGGTGCGGGCGGCCGAGCGCAGCGAGAGAGACGTCGGCATGGTCATGGACCAATCGGACAGGCGCCGCTATATCACCTTGCCATGTCCGACGAATCGCCCGAGATGCTCGGCGGCACCACCGTCGAGATGCCCTCCGAGAGTCCCTCCTTCGCCGACACGTGGCGCAGCGTGATGTCCGATCCGCGCACGTTCTTCGCGTCCATGCCGACGGCGGGCGGGCTGAACGAGCCGCTCGTGTTCCTCGCCATCTGTGCGGCGATCAACGCGGCGGGCGTCCTGCTGGTGTCGTGGAGCGTGGTCGCCACCATCGGCGCGTTCATCTGGACCATCGTGGCCGCGTTCGTGATCGCCGGCATCCTCACCGTCGTCACGCAGCAGCTGTTCGGCGGACGGGAGGGCTTCGAGCCGATCTTCCGCGTCGTCGCCTACGCGATGGCGCCGGCGGTGTTCTTCTGGCTCCCGCGGCTGGCCGTGCTCGCGTGGATCTACGCGTGGTACCTGCAGGTCCGCGGCGTCGAGCGCGTGCAGGGCTTCGAGCCGGGCAACGCGGTGCTGAGCGTCGCCGTCGGCGCGGTCGTCGCCGTCGTGCTCAGCGCGGGCCTGCGCGGCGTCGCGTTCTAGGCGCCGACACGAGACTTCGTCTCGCGTCGGGGTCGGACGCGAGCGTGTAGCCTGTGTGATCCGCCCGACCAGCATGCCGCGGCAAGCGAAGCTTGCGCGGCACAGGTGGCACTCATGATCCGCCGATCGACACCGTGTCATGGCATCGCCCGATGCCTCGCTCCCAGCCGCCCGACCGTCAGTCGTACCCGTGGGCCGCACGAGCTTTGCATACCGCGGCATGCTGTGGCGCCGACCACAGAGCTAGACGCTCTCGGCTCGACTCATGCCAGCAGCTCGCGCGCGGCGGCGATCGCTTCCTGCGATCCCGCGAGTGCGAGGACGTCGCCGACCGCCAGGCGTTCCGTCGCGGTCGGCACGACGTGACGGCGTCCGTCACGCGTGATCGCGAGGACGGTGGCGCCGGTGGCGCCGCGCACGTTCAACTCCGCCAGGGTCTTTCCGAGCGCGTGGCTGCCCGTCGCGACGGTGAACGCCTCGAGCGCGCCGAAGCCCGGCAACAGCCGATCGATCTCGGCCAGCGGTGCATGCGACACCTCGCGCGACTGCGACTGCGCGGCCAGCACCTCGACGATCACCTGCACGCCGGCCCGTACGTGCCCCTCGAGGTTCGTGGCGCTGCGCCAGAACGCGACGCCGACGCCGGTCAGCATGAGCATCAGCACCGCGGCCCCCGCCGCGGGCGGCAGGAAAGGCTGCGTGAGCGCGAGGAGCGGCGCGCCCACGAGCAGCACGATCGCGAGCTGCACCGCGACGACGAGCACGCGACGCGGGGCGTCCGCGAAGTCGACCGCGCGGCCTTCCTTCGGCGGGAAGGCCAGCTCGGCCAGCGCCAGGCCGAGGCTGCGCGCGAGCCGCACGAGACCGGCGCAGAACGGCAAGGAGAGCAACGCCGCGACGCCGACGACGACGAGGCGCGGCCAGACGTCGTCGGACCAGCCGAGGCTGCGCTGCGCGAACGTCGCGATCCGCCCCATCGACATCCACGTGCCGACGATGATCGCCGCGAGCAGCAGCGCGTCGAACGCGAGCAGCCGGGCGATGCGGCGGAGCCGCGCGGTCGCCGTGTTCGACCGCGGCGCCGTCCGCACCTTCTCGAGCCAGGTGCCGTAGAGCGACACGAACGTCTGCAGCGACGCCGGCAGCATGTCGTCGACGCGGTTCGCGACCGGGCCCGACGCGCGGATCAGCCACGGCGTCAGCAGCGTCGTCAGCGCCGACACGGTGACGGCCACGGGATACAGGAACGTGCCCGTCGCCTGCAGCGTCAGGCCGAGGCTCGCGATGATGAACGAGAACTCGCCGATCTGCGCCAGGCTCATGCCCGCCTGCACCGACGTGCGGAGCCCGTTGCCGGTGAAGATCGCGCCCAGCGAGACGCCGAACGTCTTCCCGACGATGATCGCGACGGTGAGCACGAGGATCGCCGGCCAGTGCGCCAGCACGAGCGCCGGGTCGATCTGCATACCCACCGAGACGAAGAAGATCGCGGCGAACATGTCGCGGACGGGCTCGACGAGCTCCTCGACCGTGCGCTCCTCGCCCGACTCGGCGACCAGCGAGCCGGCGATGAACGCGCCGAGCGCGACCGAGTAGCCGAACGCCTGCGCGAGGTACGCGATCGCGAAGCAGAGCCCGACGCTCGCGACGAGCGTCGTCTCCTTGCGGTTCAGCCGGATCACGAGCCGCACCGTGCGGGGCACCACCAGGACCCCGACGACGACCAGGCCGACCAGGAACGCCGCGAGCCGTGCCGTCGTGACGACCAGCTCCCGCGCGGTGAGGCCACGATCGGACGCGACGGCGGTGAACGTCGCCATGAGCAGGATGGCGATCAGATCCTCGACGATCAGCACGCCGACGACCAGCTCGCGCAGCCGCCCGCCGACACCCTGCTCGTCGAACGCCTTCGCGATGATCGTCGTGCTCGAGATGGCGATGATCGCGCCGGTGAAGAGGCTCTCGAGCGTCGTCCACCCGAACGCGCGGCCGATGACGAAGCCGAGCCAGAGCATGATGCTCGACTGGACGATCGCCGTGACGCTCGCCGTCGGCCCGACCTGGAAGAGCTTCCGCAGGCTGAACTCCAGCCCGAGCGAGAACATCAGGAGGATGACGCCGAACTCCGACAGCGTGTGGACGACGTTGGTGTCGGCGACCAGCGGGATCGGCAGGTGCGGCCCGACGATCAGCCCGGCGAGGATGTAGCCGAGGACGACCGGCTGGTGGAGTCGCTGGAAGACGACCGTCGTCACCGCCGCCACGCACAGGACGACGGTGAGGGCGCTCAGGAAGACGTGCGCGTCATGCACGGGACGACCCGAGCCGGCGGCACGCGTACGGGACGGACTGCAGCGGGCGGCCGGCGTGCGACGGCGACCTTACCCGAATGCCGGAACCGCGAAAGGTGGCGGGCTCCGGCGGTGGCGACGTCCGCCGGTCTACGAGCCTTCCTCGTCCGACTCGCCGCCGCCGAGACGGCGGAAGCTGCGGTCTTCCTCGAAGCGCCGGTTGAGCTTCTGCTCGCGCTCCCGCTCACCCTGGCAGTTCACACAGAGGCGGGTGAAGGGCAGCGCCAGGAGACGGGCCTCGGCGATCTCCGATTCACAGCTCTCGCACACGCCGTAGGAGCCGTCGTCGACGCGGCTGAGCGCCTCGTCGATGGCCTGCACCTTGTCGCGGTCCCGGTCGGTGAGGATCAGGCTGATCTCGCGGTCGCGCGCGTCGCTGGCGAGGTCGTAGGTGTCCATGCCCTCGTCCTTGCTGGCGTCGCGAACCTCGTTGAGATCCTGCCGGACGTTGCGCAGGAGCTGGCCTCGCATGCCCTCCAGAGTCTCGCGAGCTTTCTTCAGAAACGCCTTACGCATCGCATCCCCCCTCCGAGGGGAGGCGGAACCTACGGCGTAGGACCCGCCGTGTCAATGTCGGAAGCGCATATCTCGCCTTCCAGATCGTACGTGTCGGCGCCCGTGATGCGCACGCGCACGAGATCGCCCGGCGCGGCCCGACCGCGCACGCGGACGACGCCGTCGATCTCGGGCGCCTGCTGGCTGGTGCGGCCCACCAGCGTGCGGCGCGGGCCCTCGGCGTCGATGAGGACGTCGACCTCGCGCCCCACCTGCGACTGCGCCCGCCGGGCGGCCACGCGCGCCTGGGTAGCCATGACCCGTTCCCAACGGAAGGCGGTGACCTTCTCCGGTAGATGGCCCGGCAGGGTCGCCGCGTGGGTGTTCTCCTCCGGCGAGTAGCGAAAGACGCCCACGCGCTCGAACTCGGCTTCCTCGAGAAAGGCGCACAGCTCGTCCACCTGCGCGTCGGTCTCGCCCGGGAACCCGACGATGAACGACGACCGCAGCGCGATGCCCGGAACGGCGTCGCGGATCCGCCGCACCAGCGCCCGGATGGCGTCCCCGCTGCGCTCGCGGCGCATCGCCCGCAGCATGTCGTCGGCGATGTGCTGCAGCGGCATGTCCAGATAGCGGCAGACGGCCGGCTCGGTGGCGAGCACCTCGAGCAGCTCGTCGGTCACCGAAGCCGGGTACGCGTACAGGAGCCGCAGCCAGCGCACCTGCGGCACCCGCGTCGCGAGCGCCTTCAGCAGGACCGCCAGCGACGAGCCGTCGCGCCGGTCGCGGCCGTAGGCGGTCAGGTCCTGCGCGATCAGGTTCAGCTCGACGACGCCGTCGGCCGCGAGATGCGTCGCCTCGGCCAGGAGATCGTCCATGGCCCGGCTCTCGTGCCGTCCGCGGATCTTCGGGATGATGCAGAAGCTGCACGTATGGTCGCAGCCCTCGGATACCTTGAGGTACGCCGTCCACCACGCGCCCGTCCGCACCCGCGGCGAGACGCCGTGCGCCGGCAGCTCGTGCTGCGCGCCGCGGTAGACCACGGGTTCGCCGGCCCGTGGCGCGTCGATCGCCTCGGCGATGCGGGTGATGTCCCCCGTGCCGACGAACGCGTCGACCTCGGGCAGCTCCTGCACGAGCTCGTCGGCATAGCGCTGCGCGAGACAACCCGTCACGACGAGCCGCCGTCCCTCCTGCGCCGCCTTCGTCCGCGCGGCGTCGAGGATGGCGTCGATCGACTCCTCCTTGGCCGGGCCGATGAAGGCGCACGTGTTGACGACGAGGACGTCGGCGGCGTCGGGGTCCATCACGATCTCGTGGCCCTGGCGCGCGAGGACGCCCAGCATGACCTCGCTGTCGACCTGGTTCTTCGGACAGCCGAGCGTGAGGAGGTGGACGCGCTTCACCGGGACGCTCAGTCGCGGAAGTTCACGTACTGCATCGCGATACCGAGGTCCTTGTCGCGGAGCAGCGCGATCACCGTCTGGAGGTCGTCGCGCTTTTTGCCCGTGACCCGCACCTGATCGGACTGGATGGACGCCTGCACCTTCAGCTTGGCGTCCTTGATCATCTTGACGATCTCTTTGGCCTTCTCGCTGGAGATGCCCTGCTGCAGGAGGATCTGCTGCTTCGCGGTGCCCCCGAGCGCGGACTCGATCGGCTTCGACTCGAGCGCCTTCACCGGTACCTGCCGCTTGCCGAGCTTCTCGCGGAGGATCTCGGCCAGGGCCTTCACCTTGAACTCGTCCGCGGACTTGAGGTGCAGCGTGTGCTCCTCGCGGCGGACCTCGGAGTTCGAGCCCTTGAAATCGAATCGCTGGCCGACCTCGCGCAGGGTCTGGTTGACCGCGTTGTCGACCTCCTGCAGGTCGAGCTTGCAGACGACGTCGAAGGACGGCATGCGGCCGCGCTCAATAGGTGGGTGGGCGCACCACGTCAACCCCGGGGGGCGGAGCGAACTTGAAGCGGTCGGCGTCCACCGGAGCGTTCAGCTTCTCGTTGGAGAAGCGGATCCGGGTGGTGGTCCCCGCCGGGTCCTTGATGCGGGCCTCGGCCACGCTGGCGTCGGACTTGCGGACGCCCAGGACCATGTCCCCCAGGCCCTGGTCCTTCTTCTTCGGGACCAGCCGCAGGAGCCACTGTTCGGGCTCGTCCCCCTCGAGCGTGACGTCGAAGTCGCGCTCGACCTGCCCCAGGCCGGCCAGGAAGGTCACCGGCGTGGTCGAGGTGAAGGCCTCCTTCAGCGGCGCCTTGATCACCTGCTTCAGGTCGGGCTGATAGATCCACAGGGTCTCACCGTCGCCGACGATCAGCTGCGGGTCGGGCGACGTGTAGTCCCACCGCATGCGATTCGGCTTCTCGAATGCGACGGTGCCCTTCGACTCGAGCGTCCCGGCGAGCGTCGCCGACTCGACGGTCTGCTGGAAGTCGGCCTGCAGCGTCTCGGTGCGGTCGTAGCGCTGCTGGAGGCGTGCGACGGCATCGGATCGCACGTCGGCGTGCGCGGGCAGGACGGCCAGGATCAGCACGGTCGTGGCGAGTAGCCTGATCATCATGCGGTCGTCAGGGCTATCCCGCGCCTTGGGGGTGCGCAAGCGAGTAGCGGGAGCTCTGCCCGACTGCCATCCGCGCGCAGCTTCCCGCCGCCGGCGTCGAACGCACACGACGTCGGCGGCGGCGAGACGACGCCCACGGGCACCCTCGATGCGCACGCCGTCGAGAGTGCGCCAGGGGAGTACCAAAGCGTCTCCGCAGCAAGCAAGGCGAATTTCATCCGGTCCGGGTGCGATCGGACGCCATCAGCACCAGCCCCGCGATGCTCGCCACCGCGACGCCGCCGAACATCGCCGGGTAACCCGCGAGCTGCGCAGCGATGCCGCAGAGCGGCGTGCCGATCACGGCGCCGAGGTCGAGCGCCGCGGTCGTCAGGCTGACGACGGTGCCCTGCATGTGGACCGGCGCGCGCGTGATGGCGAGCGCGCTCAGCACCGGGAACAAGGTGCCGTGACCGGCGCCGCAGGCGACGCCGCAGGCGACGAGCACGCCGTCGCGCGGCAGCAGGCCGAGCGCGCCGAGCCCGAACGCGAACAGCGCGAACGCCGGGATGGACACGCGATGCGGCCCGAGGACGTCGAGGATGCGACGGCCGAAGACGCGGATCACGACACTCGTCGCCGCGTATGCGGTGAAGAACGGCGCCGCGCGCGCCATGCCGAGGTCGCGCGTGAACGGCGCGACGAAGAAGAACGCAGCGTTGATGGCGATTCCGAAGAGAAGGAACGTCACCAGCACGCGCGGCAGGCCGGGCTGCGCGACGGCGTCGCGCATGTCGTGCCACGTCCCGCGCTTCACGGTCTCGGTGGCGGCGACGATCGTCGTCCGCCGCGGAATCAGCAGCGTGAGCAGCGTCGACGCGAGGCCGAACGCCGCCGCGGTGAGGAAGTACGCGTCGAAGCCCGCGTCCGCGATGATGGTCTCGCCGAGCCACGGTCCGAGCCCGTTCGGCGCCATCCCGAACACGCCGAACACGGCGATTCCCTCCGCGCGTCGGCTGGGCGGCGCGAGGTCGGCGGCATACGTGAAGAAGCCCGCGAACAACGCGCCCCAGACGACGGCGTGCAGAATGCTCCAGACGAAGATCCAGACGCCGATCGCCTCGATGACCAGGAACGGCAGCCACGAGACGACGTTCAGCGTCCCCGCGACGAGCAGCACCTCGCGTCGCCCCCGCGTATCGAGCAGCGTCCCGATGGTCGGCCGCGCGAGCACGCTCGCCGCCGTCCCGACCCCGAGCAGCAGCCCGATGACGATCTCCCCACCCCCGAGCGACCGCACGAACAGCGGCATCAGCACGAACATGCTGAGGCTCATCCCCGCCATGAAATGCACGAGACACGCCGTCCAAAACGCTCGCGTATACAGCGGCGCCAACTCGCCGTCGGCTGCTTGGGAATGCGATGACATCAGCGAACGATCGAAAGGCAGCGATCCGCCGGCCTATCGCAAGGGGTTCGGGCGGTCGGGC